>NZ_KB235914.1:2166867-3366867 GCF_000332175.1 Pseudanabaena sp. PCC 6802
TTTGGTACTTGGCCCTATGGAAAACTGGGAATTTTTGTTGCAAAAACAAGGTGACAAGTCCTGGTTACCTCTAGAATCCCCAACTGTTGAAATTCTGGAGGGGCACTATCGCCTTGCCTCTAGAACCAAGCTGGCTAATGTATTAGTTGGGATTCAATTGAGCTATATACCTAGTTCCGATCTGCAGATACCCAGCCGACAAAAATTTTCTAAGCGGATCGACTCAGAAGGCTTGCTGATCGTGATGCCCTACACGCACTTTACGGCTGGTACGTGGCAGATTGAATGTATTAATTTAGAGCAAGAACCGCAAAAGAGCAGCCTTAGATCGGCGATCGTATGCTTTGAGGTACAGCCAATATCGGCAGATCTGGCAAGCGATTGGCAGCTAAACTTCCCCCAAATCGATACCCAAATTGATACCTCCATCGATCTGCGAGAGTCAGGCGCTGGGCTTAGCGATCGGCATAGTATCACGTCCCAAAAAACTAAAGATTTTGAAGAGATCGGCTCAGAGATAAAGCAAATAGAGACTGAGACAGAGTCAGAAGGGTTAGCAGGCGAAGCGGAGCCAGTTGCTAAACAATCTAAAGTTTATAACTCAGAGTCAGATTTAGTCTCAGCTTCGGACAGTATATCTTTAGCGGAGCCAGATCGACTAAACGATCGCTCTGGAGATGCAGGAACAATAGGTCTGGAAACATCAACGCTGCCCCTGAACCTAATTGTGCTCCATCAATCTCAATATCTAGTTTCTGAAACACAATTTCCCATTTTGTCTGGGATATCCTACTTGCCAGGGGAGTTGGAAGTGATTTTGAAAAGCCCTCAAAATCTTGAAATAGTCATGTATTCTAGATTTGCTCTGGAACCTCCTAAAGCCTCAAATGCTCCAATCGAATTTAGTTTTGAACTGCAAATCCCCGCGCACACATCTCAAGTGACGATCGGTGAAGTAAGATTGCACCCTTCTCCCGATCTATCGCTAATAGACGATCGCACGCATATCTACTACCAGGCGATCGCCATTACTTTTCAGTCGCAGAATATTCTGTCCGAGACAGCTCGGGAATTAACCACTGCCGCCCAGCCTCAACCGCTAGAAGCATTGCCCAATGCTGGAGCCGATGCGATCGCTTCCAAATCGACTAACTCAACAGATAGCATCTCCAATGTACCGAGTACTAAATCGCTGCAACTACCTCTTAAAGCAAACTCGGATCGACCTGTAAATAAACATTTGGCAACGAAATTAGACAAATCAACTAAGCTCCCCGAGTTACCTAAAATATCACCATTGCCTAAGATGCACTCGGGAGATGGACAGCGCGATCGCGATCTAGATGATTCTGACATGCGGCGAGAGCAGTTGTCGGAACTCGATCGAGATGAGAATATATTGGAATTGGGACAATATGAACTTGCAGGATCTGCTGAGAAGGTGTCGGCTGAACTGCCTTCAGCGCCAGAGGTCGATCCAAAGTCCAGGGATATTTTGAAATCTCTCCAAACAAATGATAGCTTCTTAGATAAGTTGCGATCGCTTACTAAGGAATCGATCGCTGAGAGCCTGCTCAGTCAGAAAGTTAGCGAACTGATTGAGGCTGAGGTCGGAAAGCTAGAGTCTGAAATAGAACAATCCCTCGATCTTGAAGATCTAGATCTTGAAGATCTGGGGAGCGAGTTCGAGCAAATGCTGCTGAATGATGAGTTATTAGCCGTTCAAGATCTGGATCGAGAACCATCTGGAGATGAACCTGTGTCCGAGCGCGTTACCAGCCCGATCGCAACGGAGACAGAAGCAGCCGTAGATTTAGGCAATGCCCCACCCACGGATTTAAGCAATTGCGCCAGCGATCCAAATGAGCCAGAAGACGAACCGCATTATTCCGAACAGGAGTTGGTGGCGATCGAAGCTTTGCAGGAGGTAGTAGCTGCTTCTGAAGCGATTAACAAATCCGCTGCGAGCGATCGGCAGGTGTTACCAACTTGGCCCGCTAACGAACCAGTACCCGCCCCCATCCTGGAAATACCTGAAAGCGAAGCGATCGCTGGGTTCCCTTTGCCAGTTCTGGTGAAATTACCGATCGTGCAGTCAAAGCTATTTGTGAAACTCTGGGTTAAGGACTGCCAAACTAGAAACATTATTGACGGGCCGCGTTGGTTAGTCGATTTCCAGTGGGGCAGCGACCCCGATTATCTGACCCTGAGCACAACGATTACGCTACCTCTAGATGTGATGGAAGTAATGTTTGAGGCAATTACAATTGAAATGCAAACTCAGAGAGAAAGCCGGAAAACGAGCATTCCTAGATCGGTAACACCACCAAACTTGTCTCTGGATGAGGAACTCGATTTCGATCCGCCCAGCAACTAAAAGTCCAGGTAGTGGTATACAAGTAATGCTTACAGTGGGGTTGTAGGGGCGCAGCCCCTACTTGGGGACTTGCCCCCAACCCCCCAATCGTTAAATTTCATTACTTCTTCAGGACTATCAAAGTCCGACCCTGGGTAGTTGTACTTAATTAGGCTGTAATAAAACTATACAATATCCACCATGTAACGTATACTACGAAAGGTTGTTAAACTACTGACTTACGTTTGTTGTCTGGTTACCAAGGAGTGTGTGCAATGCAGCAGACAGGGAAAGCCCTGACTGTTCCGCTGGATTTAATGGGAGCACCTGGAGCATTTAATCCAACGCTAATCTTGTTTTTTGGCTCTGTTATTTTGGGGATCGCCTCAACCTCAGGCTATTGGGCTTGGAATTGGCCGCATTGGTGCGTATTTATTGCTAACTTTGTAGCAATGTACGTGCTCGGCACAGTTATTCACGACGCATCCCATGGAGTAGCACATCGCAATCGCATCATCAATGCTGCAGTGGGGCATGTATCAGCCGTTTTACAGGGATTTGTCTACCCAGTATTTACCAGAGTACACATGCAGCATCACGCCCACGTGAACGATCCGGAGAACGATCCAGATCACTTTGTCTCTACTGGTGGGCCTCTGTGGTTAATTGCCGTCCGATTTTTTTACCACGAAGTCTTCTTCTTCCAGAGGCGGCTATGGCGTAATTATGAGCTGCTGGAATGGGCGATCAGTCGTTCGATCCTGGTACTTACCCTGATTGCTGGCTATCAGTTTGGCTTTTTGAGTTACATATTAGGCTACTGGTTCGTACCAGCCGGAATTATGGGCTTAGCATTAGGGCTCTTCTTTGACTATTTACCGCACCGCCCTTTCAAGGAAACTAGCCGCTGGAAGAACGCCAGGGTTTACCCTGGTTGGTTCCTGAACGTAATGCTGCTGGGGCAAAACTACCACCTCATTCATCACCTGTGGCCTTCTATTCCCTGGTATAACTACCAACCGGCTTACTATCTGATGAAGCCGCTTTTGGATGAAAAAGGCGCGCACCAAACTTTAGGGTTGTTACAGTTCCCTGATTTCGGCAGTTTTGTCTATGACATATTTTTAGGCATCCGCTTTCATAGTCACACGAAGTCAGATGCTCTGCCAGAAGCTAAATCTAGCAAAAATTAAGCTTCTTCATCCAAGCTTGATGCGCCTGAAAGACTGCGGTCTAGCTGCATGCGAGTTTCCATCTGTTTGAGAAAGTAGCCAGTCATCATCGCTGAACCTAGCAATCCTGCTAGGTTTTCGCGATCTGTTGTAATCTGAACGCTAAAGTTTTGTGGTGGCAACATGCCTACCAGGTTTTGAATATTCTGAGAAATAATCTGCCTTACTTCAGGACTCACCGACTGGGCCACTTTAGCCAAAGTCTCAGGTGACTGCCCTTGCAAATATGCAAGCAGAGTATTGTTGTTGGCATCAATGTCCCCTAAGTCAAACATGCTTGTCACTCCCTAAACGAATATTTTGTGACTTAATTCATTTTTACACTGCCGCAGGCTAATTATCGAAGGGGGGAAACCGAACGGTCGGCTTAGGGTATTTTCTACAATTAGACTCGACTGCGACTAACAGCCTTAAATCGTAACTCTACAATTTAATTTACCCCAAAATCAATCTATGCATACAGATGGCGATCGATGATACTCCCTCGATCGCTAAACTGTAACTTATGTCAAAATAAGATTAATTAAGTATCGTCTATATATTGCAATGCCCACCACCTATTCGATCGCAGTTCCTAAGAAAAAGTTAAAGAATCCGCCCTTAAAGGTGAATAAGCTGGGCGATCGGGTTTTACGTCAACCAGCTAAGAAAATTAGCAAAGTAAATGACGAAATCCGCAGCTTAGCAGTAAAAATGCTGCAAACCATGTATAGCAATGACGGTATTGGCTTAGCGGCACCGCAGGTAGGGGTAAATAAGCAGCTAATCGTGATCGATATCGAACTCAAAGACGAATCCAAGCCACCACTGGTGATGATCAATCCGGAAATTATATCTTTAGGCGGTGCAATTGTTTTAGGCGAGGAGGGATGTCTCAGCGTACCGGAGGTATTTCTTGACGTGCAAAGACCGGATGAGGTGACAGTTACCTACCGCGACGAAGAAGGTAGACCGCAAAAACTATCTACCAACGGTTTGCTAGCTAGAGTAATCCAGCATGAAATGGATCACCTCAACGGGGTCATGTTTGTAGATCGAGCGCAAAATGCGATCGCTTTGAACAAAGAACTAAGCAAACATGGGTTTTCAGCCAAAGACGTACAGTCAATCAAAGATTAACGGCTAGTAATACGGCGATTGCATAGTTCTTCTTCCAATTCAGCGATGCGGTTGTAAGCCATAGTTAGTTGCGCTGTCAGCCTGCGCACTTGCCACTCACTGGATATTTCTTTGTCATCAAAGCGATCGTGCCAGTGGGATTGGCCTCGGTCGAGCAAAATATCCTTATGTTCTAAATTGTCAGAGTCAACGATTTGCCAATAGGGATCTGTAGGCGTAGACAAACCTTTAGTATCTTTTAGTAACTGCTGTGGCAGTCCCTCAACAATTTTGCTCAGATTCTGCACCTGCTGGCTGAGTTCCAAGAGTTGTTTTTGCAGATGTTCCATAGAGATATTATTTCCTAGGTTCTGTATATGTTAATTAAAGAATTCCCAAAGTCGCCAGATTGCGGAATTATTTAACTTTATATGGCGAAAATACCACAAAAATTTTTATTGTCTAGAGCCTGGGAATTTATCTTTGATATAAGCGATCGCGCCCATAGCTTCCAATTGTTCCTGCTTGGCTAGTACTGTCCTAGCAAGCTCTTGACGATATATCTGTATTCGATCTAACAATTCCGGGTGGGATGTTGCCAAAATTTGGATGGCCAGTAGCCCAGCATTTTCCGCATTGCCGATCGCCACGGTCGCGACGGGAATACCCTTTGGCATTTGCACGATCGAATAGAGGGAGTCCACTCCATTAAGTTGTTTGGTCGCAACCGGAACGCCAATGACTGGTAGCGGTGTAAGAGATGCCACCATCCCAGGTAAATGCGCCGCACCGCCCGCACCAGCGATAATCACGCGAATACCTCGGGTGTGGGCATGTTTGGCAAACTCCACCATGCGATCTGGCGTGCGGTGGGCTGAGACGATCGAGACTTCGTGAGGGACGTTAAACTGCTGGCAAATGGCGATCGCTGCCTGCATTGTCGGCAGATCGGAATCGCTGCCCATAATAATGCTGACTAGTGGCGTGTTGCTCATGGATTGCTTTCATCAAAACTTGAGTAACCAAAGATCTCACATTTTGACACACGAAGCAAACTACTCGACCTCAAAATCTCACATTTTTGCACTGTCAGATTCAGGTAAATGTTGTAGCTTTAGATACATAGGTTCAACTGGTTTGGCAAACTGGGGAAAGGGTTTCCATAATGCAATCGTGTTAGTTGAGGTTGTGAGGTGTTACTTCTTGCGTGGTGGAGCCAATCGCCAGATCCAAACCTGACTATCTAGCGAGAGAGATTGTTTATGAAAATTGAAGATAATACTGCTTGCTCGACTAGCGTCGTGCACGAGCTAGATCGGCAACTCATCTTTGAGATGAACAGCATAGAACCAGGCTCCCTGGTTAGCTTTGCCGATTTGAACGTGTCTTTTGACAAAGTGGTTTGGCCTTACCTCCAGTCCTCAGCTAAAATTGCGCTCGGTAAAGCAATTAGCGATCGCGGGATCCAGTTGCAGGTTAATTCAGCCTATCGGACTATCGCCCAGCAACTTATCCTTTTCAATCATTTCAAAAAAGGTCGTTGTGGCATTGTTGCGGCTGCGCCTCCAGGTGGCAGCAATCATCAAAGCGGTTTAGCTCTAGATATAGAAGATGCCGATGGATGGAAGCCTTTTCTGGAAAGATATGGGTGGCAAAAGCTCGGCGATTTCGATCCCATGCATTTCGATTTTGTGGGAGGAGGAACTAAGGATATTAGCTCTATCTCAGTCCTGGCATTTCAAAAACTGTGGAATGAGAATAATCCTCAAAATCGGATTGCCGAAGATGGTCGCTTTGGGCCTGCTACAGATGCATGTCTGGCAGAATCACCGATGGAAGGTTTTGCAAAGGGGGAAAAGACTCCAGATATCCAACCCCCCGAGCCAGTAAGAGTGCTGCAGCTAACCCAACCGCAGATGCAAGGTGATGATGTTCGCGACTTGCAAACAACTTTGAACAAGGCTGGAATTGATACACCGATTAATGGCATCTTTGACTCCGCAACCGAGCAGGCAGTTAAGCAATTCCAGACAGCAAATAGATTGAGTGCTGATGGCAAAGTCGGCCCTGCAACTCGTTCTAAACTGGAACAATTTAAGACAGTCGATTTGCCAGATGGGCAACTCAATCTGCAAGACCTGATCGAGAAAGATCGGGCGATCGATTTAGACGATCTCAAGCGGCAGCCAGGTATGACCAGACAAATTCAGCTACGACTCAATGCTTTAGGTCTATTACGACCGTCGGATGTTGATGGTGAATTTGGCCCGGTTACAGAAGCTGCGATCGCGAGGTTTTCTGACGCACTCTCGCTCAACGTTACCGCTACTCGCAAACTTGGCCCTACATTCGCGAAAAAGTTAATCGAAGCGCGTGGATTACCTACGGAAATTACTAATCCGATTGATGTTACGGATGGGGTCAGCACCACAACTGCATTCTCGAAAGCACTTGAGTTCACTCTACCTGCTGAAGGGGGTTTTGTAGATAATCCTTTAGATCCAGGAGGGAGGACTAACAAGGGAATTATTCAGTCGGTTTACGACTCCTATAGAAGGCGTAAGGGATTGCCTTTAAATGACGTGCTAAATATTTCAGATGCTGAGGTCAGCGAAATTTACGCCAACATGTATTGGAAACCAGCTCAGTGCGACTTGATGGTTTTACCTTTAGCAGTAGTACATTTTGATACGGCGGTAAACTTTGGCGTAGCGGGTGCAGTTATGTTTTTGCAGGAAGCTTTAGGTGTAGCCGCCGATGGTATTTTCGGCCCCAGAACTATGGCGCTTTTTCAAGCGAATAACAATGTGGCGACGGCCAACAAGATTATTACTGGCAGAATTGCCTATCGCCATCAAAGAGTAGTTGACGCTCCCAGTCAAGGCATATTTCTGAATGGATGGCTAAATCGCGACAATAGTTTGCGAGAATTTATCCAAAGTCTTTAACTTCTGCTTTGCTCCAGGCTATAGGTTAGTTTTGCCGCGATCGCTTCTACCCAATTCTCGTCCTGTTTGGTGTAGCTGCGCGGTGCGTTTGCGCCTAATACGATTACGCCGCGATCGCCGAGGGGCTGCACGATTAAACCCTGTGTATTTTCGGGCAGGTAGTCAAACTCAATTTTGCCAGGATAGAGAGACAGTTTGACCAGATAGGTAGGTTTTTGAGTTTTTAGCACCCGTTGGACGATTTGACCGGGATTAAATTGCTTGACCGGACTTAAAATGCCGCGTCTTAATAATATTTTTTGCTCGTACCAAACTACCAAAGTCTTTGTGGCTGTATTAGTGAGCAGTATGTGGGATGCCCAGGCTAATTCCGCTTTTACAGACTCAGATAACGATTCGTCCAACTCAAAGCCTTCTTCCCCAAGTAAAGTGACGGATTCCGGTGCTTTCGGCTGAATCTGCTGCCAGAGTAACCCGACCAGAATGAGCAAAGCACTTAAAATTATACCGAGAGCATCGGAACGGGATTGATTAGCAGTCAGTAGTGGGGTAGTGAGGCGATTGAGCAGGAGAGCCAGGCCACCGATGATGCCAACAATTAAAGGTAAGTAACGCATTTGATAGCTAAACTAGCTAAATCGCAGCGGTGCATTCAATTTCCACCCGCGCATCCAATGGCAGACGCGCTACCTGTACAGTAGAGCGAGCAGGTGCGGGATCTTGAAAATACTGACCGTATACGCCATTCATTTCCGCAAAATCGGCCATATCGGCTAAAAACACTGTAGTCTTTACCACATTACTAAAGTCAGCGCCAGCAGCACCCAAAACAGCTTGAATATTTTGCAATACTCGCTCGGTTTGCTGTGCAACTGTGCCTTCAATTAGTTTGCCTGTCGCAGGATCTAGGGGAACTTGTCCCGCTAAGAACAGCAGTCTAGAGCCAGTGGGGGTGGCGATCGCCTGATTGTATGGGCCGACGGGTGCAGGGGCGGCATCGGTGCGGATGACTTGTTTTTCGATCTTATTGCTCATTAATCTTTGCGTTAATCTTCTGGCTTGGTATCCATTTCCTTTAGCATCTTGGCATATTCCTGTTCCACTAGATCGCTCTCTGTAGAATAAGCCAGGTCGTCAGCGCTAATTACATTTTGGGCAGTGGCGAACTGGCGGGCAAATTCTAGCTTTTGCTCGATTTCAGCAGTAGGCTTGCGTAAGTCATTGGCTCTTTTTATGCGTTCCTGATTATTGGCAGCAATCTTGGCATTCAAGCCTTGCAAGACAAAATAGCGCACTACGGGCACGGCTAAGAATAAAATCGCATAGCCGAGCAGGAACCAGTATGCACCTGAAACAAAACCCAGGAAACCCGTTAGTTTTCCAGCTAAAGCTGGCGATCGCAGCAGGCTACCCAAAAACAGAGATGCCACCAGATAAAATATGCCCAAACCGGCTGACAGCGTCACCTTACCCGCACCTGCCTGGCTAAATTGCCAGAGTTTCTCTTCTAAATATGTAGGAACCTTTTTTTGCTTGCGATCGGCTCCCACAGTCTGTAATTCCGGAAAACGATAGACTATGCTACCGAGATCGCTGACTTCAGGTTGGCCGTTAAACTTCACTAAAACAGGCAGCACGTAGTCCTCATAACCTTCAGAGGTATTACCCAGATCGTCTAAATATGGAGCGATCTGCTCCGCTGCCACCACACCGCCATTAGCGCGAATTACTTTCGCGATCGCCTTCCAGCGGCGTTCTTCTAGATCGGCGTTGGGGTTGCCATCTCCAAACAGGAATGAGAAGACGCTTTCCAGAAAACCCATCTGCTTAGCGTCAGGCTCCTGACTTTTTTGAAGTTGTTTCTTGTCCTCGTAATAGTTGGGCGTAAATACTGCAAAAGGATCGCCCCACCAAATAAAGGGATTGCCCCACCCAGTATTCGATACGAATACGCCGCCGCCACGACTGTCGTAGGAGCGATCGCTACTGCTGCTACTGCTACTGCTGCTATCGCTGTTGTTGCTGTTTTGCAAAGCTATCAAGGCGATAATAATGGCAATAACGACAATAGCGATCGAAATTATCAAGACAATACCGAAAGAGATACGGATCAGGAAAAATGCCCATTTCCATGCTGACTGGAGCCATGCTTGCATCCGCAGTTTAAACGAGCGATTCAGTAAAATATTGCGGAAATTACGCGAAAACACGTAGGCAAGATCGCCCGACTGGGACACCTGAAGGTGCCCGCCGCTGTCAGTTGCTAAGCTCATTAGTTGGATTGAGGCTGTAGCTAAACTCAACCCTGAGTGTGCTGCCACATCGCCAACAGTGACGCGATAGTTCAGCTTTTCTACTGCTTTCATCACAGCTTCACGGGTCATCGTTTTTCTACCTTCATTAAATGAGTCTGAAATCAAGTGCAGATTTACTGACTGCTGTGTGACTTGTGTCACTTCTTCTGCTAGTAGGTGCGCCTAAAATCCATTTTGACACTCCCCGCTCTAAAGAGGTGGGGATTCTTAAGAACCTTGACCTTAGTAGATCTTGATTCGTAACGGCTGAGCCAAACAGCCTCTAGACAGTCCGGTAAAACCATTCTGCTTACTTTTACGCCCAATATTTGCAGCCCCATTACAATCAGCGTTAATCAAATGTCCATCCTTACTTCGATACAAACCTCGTTTAACCCGCGAACCCGCAAACTGGTAAGCGGCAGGTTTGTCGGCGTTGTAGGTGGGCAAATCATCTCCATCCAAAGCACTTGCCTTGCTGGTATACGATTCCTCTTGTTCCTGATAGATCAATCCGTAGCGTTCACACAATGCTTTCAGCTTGGCTCTCAAAGAGTAAAAGGGAATCTGGACAAAGTTCTGATTGTTTCGGCTACCGATATTGATTTCTTGCTTCATCCCCAGATTAAAACCAACAATCACCTTGCTGATTTTGTTGGCGATGCAGTGGTCGATAATCAACCTTGCGGTTTTGTTGAGGTAGTCTCTGACCTTAGCGTTTCGGTTGACAAACAGCCTTGCTTGACGCTCTGTGAGCCGTTCAATCTTTTGTTTATCTTTAATAGACTGCAACCGAGCATTTTCCTTGTTAAACCATTGGTTAATAGATTTAAGTTTGCGACCATCCATGATAAAGGATGCCCCATTGGTATCAACACAAGTTGCCAGGTTGTCCAAGCCAAAATCAATCGAAATAGCACTATCTTCAACAGTCTCTACAGGTTCAGCTTCAACCTTAGAGACAAACTCAATTTCAAAGAATCGAGCGTCGTATTTCGGGTGAATCCTCACCTCTTTAATCGTCTCTGGGTCGAGTCTGTCTGGGAAAGGCAAGGATACCAAGCCAAATTGCTGCTTAAAAGCAAAGGACATCGGCACATTAAACCGTCCATCTTTGACTTTAATTCGAGGGATTATCAAGACAAAATAGCCATCTTTGGGCAAGTAGTGAGGCAGGCTTATCTTTGGCTGATAGCTACCCGCTTTTACTGCACTAATCAAGCCGTAGAAGCTGTGAAACGTTCTGTCTATCACCTTCAAAGTTTGTTGAGCGATGTCTGTATTCAACAGACGGTAATTCTCGTTTTCTTTGCACAGATGGTAAGCAGATTCGTAACGCAAGTGTTTGTGTTCCTGAAAGTAGTATTGCCGCACAGCGTACAACCCTACGTTGTAGAGGTTTTTGCTGAGACGACACAATTCTCGCAGAGCCAAAAACTCAGACTTATTTAGATTGCGAATTTGGTTCTTTTGAGTTAGGTACATCATACAACTTTCGCTACATATCCTATTATACGGCGAAAGCTAGGGGGGATACAAGAAAGTCGTAGGCGATTAAAACCGCTCGTGTCGTCGTTCTTCCCAGGGCTAAAGCCACTGGGTTTCCCAACTTCCCGCATTCTTCTGATGAAACATTCGACATTTGGCCGATCGCTATTACTCGCTATGAGGGTAAGTTCTTTCTATCGATAGAGGCACCCACAGCGAAGTAAAAAATTTGTTAAGCTTTCCTCAGGCTTGTTAAGAACTAAATTTGAGTGTGGCAACCTTAGGATAGACCAACCGTCGATTATTGAGTCCGATATCGAGTCCGAAAACCACTCTAAAGTAGACGTAACTGATAATGCAGACACAAGCAAGATCGCAAAACAACTCAGTTGTCATGGTTCCAGACCTGAACCAATCTAGCCCCGAACCGCTCTGTGAGGGTATGGATTTGATGTTGGATGAATCTCTATTGGGTATAGAGAACGCAATCGACGAAAACATTATTTTAGATGGTGCTGAAAATAGCGCTACTGACTCTAAAGCCTCTGCTCCTGCCAAGTTTAGCAATCACTTTGTCGGCTACATGGACATGTATGCTGACGCTGCTAAGGCGATCGCCTACCTCGACGCTCATCAGGGTTGGTTTTGCCGTTGCGCCCATCCCCTCAAGGTCAAAGCAATTAGCAGCAATGCTTACGCCCTGGGAATCGGTCATGTAGGTGCGTTGGGCTATAAAGTCGATCCCCGCATTGGCTTGGATCTACTACCCCAAAAAGAGGGGGTTTACCGCATTCGCAGCATTCCTTTACCCGATCAGGAACCGCAGGTATATGACGTAGACTTTCAAGCTGTAATGATCCTCAAGGAGCAACCAGCCGATGAAAACGGTACGGTCATGACTAGCGTGGAATGGCAATTAGATCTAACGGTATCTATTCAACTACCGCGTTTCGTGCAGGTGTTTTCTCAGCACGTACTTCAAAAAACTGGCGATACCGTCCTCGCCCATGTGGTGAAGAGCATCTCCCAAACTTTGACTGCAAAAGTCCAGGCTGACTTCCACAAGACAATTGGCGCGATCGTGCCCAAAAAACGCAGAAAGTCGTAAGTAAAGCGATCGGCAATTAGCTGTTAGCTAGCTGCAAAGTTGTAGGTCAGGTTTCTCGATTTTTACAGCTCGATCTTAAAGAGCCAAAGGAATTACCCAAGGGGCGGGGGCTTACTTCAGGGGGAATGTAAGCGGGGCAAATCAAATATCGCGATCGGAACTTCAGTGGTTGGCAACTCTTCCACTGGAAGTCCTTTTTGCTTTGCTACGATCGCTAACTTACCAAGTCGTGTGCCATGATTGTGTTGTTAGGGTATTAAAGCAGTTCTATGACGACTGCCACCACTAAAACTAGGGTTACTTTTGCAGATTACCTGACTTACTTTGATGAAATCGTAATGCCCCTTTACACTTTTGCCTTTTTTACCGAGCCAGTGCCGCCAGTCAATCCACCAGGAATTAATGGCAACGTTAGATATCTGCATGTGGATAATCTAGTCGCCGCGATCGAGCCTGACCTGGACGTTCAAGGCTTGAAGGAAGTGGCTGAAGAGGTGTTGCTCAAGGCCGTTCTGAGCCACGATCGCGTCATTTGCGAACTATTTCAGGATAGAACTCTACTACCACTGCGCTTCGGGACGGCTTTCGTCTCTGAGGTGGCATTAAGGGATTATTTGCACTCCCACAATCGGGAATTAAGCGATCGCCTGCAAAAGCTACAAAACTACGCTGAATATCCCATCAAAGCCAAGTTCTTATCACGATCGTCGCAGCAAGATTCTGAACAGACAGATACGAAGCCTGAATTGAAGGGCAAGGAATATTTGCTTGCGAAACGGGATTTCTATATCCAACAACAGGAAACGCGATCGCTACAACAACAGGAATATACTGACTTAGTCAATCTTCTTAACTCTATCTCATTAGAAATGAAACATCCTGCTGCGCCGCGCATTAGCGAACAACAGAATCGCGATGAGTTGCGAGCTTTTATGCTGCTCAAATCAGATCAAGTAGATTTGCTACAAACAGCTATTAATGAATGGCTGAGAGATCGCGTATCCTGGCAGGTTGCGATCGCCGCTCCACTGCCACCCTATCACTTCGCCGATTTGTGATTGCTAGGGCAGGCCAGGAGGCGCTGCCCCTACGAGAAATTGTCTTAATTCCGCGATCGAGTCAGTTTATAGTAGCTAAACGTGCCACGCATCCCTTCAAAATAAAAGTATCCGAATACTAGTGCCAGGATCAATGCTGCGATCGGCAGTTGATTTGTAAAGAGTTGCAATAGCTTGCCAAAGACAAAATAAGCGAATAGGGCAACGGCACAAATTCTATTCTTTTGATAAACTCCAAACGCTAGACCAAAAATCAGGAGAATATCAATTAAATTGCCAGCCAGATTATTTGCCGACCGTGCTGAAATGCTGCTGCCAAGTGAAGCTAGAGTGATTACAACCAATAAGGCTCCTTGGACTGCTCCTGCGATCGCACCATTCCTAATCGCCGTTTGGGCTTTGTCTAGAGTTAGAGAACTAAGCAGAGCGATCGTGCCCGGTACAATACCCTCACTCCAGGCACTCTTTAATGCTGTTTTTGCCTTCTCAAAATCATCGTTAGAGCTGTAACTGACTGGTGGCGAAACTCGATCTTGGGCTTGATATGTCTGAGCCGCAGGATTGACCGCAGCAGGATTAACCAGTGTTTCGGGAATGGGATTGCCACTAGGTGAAGGTGGAGCAGCCGGATTGACGACCGTTTCTGGCAACGGCTGGCCAGTCGGTAAAGGTGTGGTAGCCGGATTTACTAGTGTGGGATTGGATTGGGACGCAGGTGTTGGGGCATGGGGAGAGTTTCCCGATACTACGGGTTCTGTTTGATATGGCATCGGCACGGTTGGCGGCGGTGTTGCCCTTGAACGTTGTAAGGTCCGATCGATTTCTGCCAATTCCTGTAAAACTGCTTGCGTATTTTGCGATCGCTGGCTGGGTAGACGTGCCATTAAGCGATCGATCAGATCGGCGATCGCCGGCGACAGATTAACAGAATGTTCGCGCCAATGACACTGGTCTGTATAGGGATCGTACATATCATTCGGCGGTCTGCCCGTCAGCAAAAAGGCAAACGTCCGTCCCAGAGCAAAGAAATCAGACTGCGGTACTGCCTGTCCGTTCATTTGCTCTGGTGGCGTATAGCCCAAGGAGTGAATACCCGTAACCTGCCCCCCTTCCTGTTTAGCCATATAAGTGCCTGTCATTTCCCGCGCCGCCCCAAAGTCGATGAGTACCAGTTGCCCATCGGCCCTGAGCATAATATTAGCGGGCTTGATATCGCGATGAAAGAACTGTTGCTGATGTACTTCATGCAAAATCGTGAATGTTTGATTCAGCCATTCCAGTGCCAGTTGCTGGCTGATGGGGCGATAGTTGCGCTGCGCCATATATTGTTGCAAATCTAGCCCTTCAACCTTCTCCATCACCATGCAGTGTAATGGTTCTTTACTGTTTGCCGGGTAAAAAGCAAAGTAGCCATCCGCCTCAATCCTGGGTATGCCGGGGTGATGGAGCCTGCTTAAAACGTCCTTTTCTCGTAGAAATAGTTCCACCGCTTTCGGCTGATTGTTAATCAAAACCTTCAGCACCTGGGGCAAGCCGCTAGTCACACCGCCCGTAGTTCGCAATGCTTGCCTAATCTCGTAGGTTTTACCAAACCCACCGCCGCCGAGCAGTTTAACAACACGATAGCGCCCTTCTAGAAGTAACTCCGAGCCGCAAGCTTGACAAAATACTAGCTCGTCGGGATTTTCGGGCGCTTGACAGTTAGGGTTAATACAGAGACTCATAACATCGTATTGATGGCTTTACCGATCGGGTTTATACCAGTATCGCCTGCTAAGAGGCAACTTGACATCGATCGCAATCGATCGCATGTTATTAGGGCAGATAATAATAAGGCAATTCCCACTAGAAAATACACCCAATATATTGTAGGGGCAGAGACTTCTGCCCTAAGCCTCAGGGTAACTGGGAATTCCCCTTACAGGTATTTTATTTGCTAGAAATTGCCTACCTAGAGAGTAATTCTCAGTCATGCCTGAAGAAAATTTACCAATTCATCAAGTTAAGGCAAACAAATCAGGGCTAGCTCCTTTAGTCCTGACTTTGGTGGAATTATTACGCCAGTTAATGGAAGCGCAGGTAATTCGTCGCATGGAATCCGGTGCATTGGCGGAAACAGAAATAGAGCGGGCGGCTGATAGCTTGCAAGCCCTGGAAAAGCAAATTTTGACCCTATGTGATGTTCTGGAAATCGATCCCGAAGATCTGAACTTAGATTTGGGGGATGCGGGTAAGCTATTGCCGCGTCGGGGGCACTATTATCCCGATCTCCCTTCCAACGAAGCATCGATCTTGGAATTGCTAGATCGCTTGATTAACACTGGCATTGTCTTAGAGGGAGACGTGCAGATTGGTCTGGCGCAGCTAAATTTAATTCACCTCAAACTGCGCCTGATTTTATCGGCGGAAGATCTTCTTTGATGGCGTTTAGGGCTTGGCATTAGGCAATTGCCCAGACAACCAAGCCTGCCAGAGTAATTACGATCGCAATCCACAGAAAACGATTCTGTTCCTGTTGCGATGTCTGTGTATCTAGGCTCGATCCTGTCGGCAACTGGTTTTCGGGTTTTGCTTGAGGGAGTTTAGAACCGGACACCCCTAGCGGTCGGGATGAAATTTGGTCGTCCAACCCTTTTAAGCTGGGAATCTTAGAAGTTGCATCCTTGAGATTACTTAGTTTGGGTGCGGATAGGATCCCCAGGACATAATTGGCAGATTTACGCACATCGCGATCGCTATGGGTTTTCAGACTGCGACAGAGGGCAATTGCTTCCGTTGAATTGCCAGCGGCATCGTAGGCATTGGCTAGCCAAACCTGAATCTCGCCCCCAATTTTTGTCTTAGCATTTACACCATCTAGAGCTTGTTGGAATTGCGCGATCGCCTGCTGATAGTTCCCGCGTTCAAAGCTTCGCACGCCTGCCTGATATAACTCCTGATATAACTCCCGATCTGGTTTTTCGGTTGAACCTGGATTATCTGTCATGATTCATTTTGCGCAATGCTTGGACGATCTCGTAATTAGCGGGCGGCAACTGAAAGCGATCTAACTCCTCCAAAGTTACCCACCGCACCTCAGCACATTCTAGCGGCTGTGGTTCCCCACTGATGTGCAGGCAGTTATGCACGATCAGGGCAACAGAGAGATCCTCATCATAATCGTGGTTAATGGCGATCAGGTAGTCCTCTACAAAGATCTCAATACCCAGTTCTTCCCTGATTTCGCGGCGAATGCAAGCAGCAATATCTTCCCCTGCCTCCACCTTACCACCAGGAAATTCCCAGTAACTGGCAAATCTGCCTTTGGGCAAGCGGCGATCGATGAGGATGCGATCGCGCTCTTGATTCCACACAATTGCTACACCAATCTGCCTATACTTTCTTGTCACCTATTTTTGCTACCAGTTACTGTGATTTGCAATATTTTCTCCCGTGTTTATTTGCGAAAAACAGCAGTAATTATCGTTGTAATTGTGGCAGTCGCCAGCAAGCCAAAAGCGAGGTTGACTACCCATTGTGACGCTTGTTGGTAGGCACTAAAGCGAATGTTTAACTCCTTAAGTTCCTCTCGAAATTCCTTAGACTCCTCTCGCAATTCCTTGACTGACTCTGCCAGTTTGTCCACCATTTCATCTGTCCAGTGTTCGACTGCCATTACAATAACCTCACGTAACTATATTAATTATGCACAAGCTTGCGATCCCGCCTTACCTCGTTCCCGGCCAAAAAGTGCGCGTAGTCGCCACCAGCGGCGCAGTGCGGGAATGGGAGCGCCTGGAAAAGGGCGTGCAAATCTGGCGCGATCGCGGCTATGAAGTTTATCTTCCTGAAGATCTGGGCGTATCCTGGGGCTACCTGGCTGGTAGCGATCGCCATCGCCGCCAACAATTAATAGAGGCATGGAACGATCCGGACTGCGCGGCAATTCTCTGCGCGCGGGGGGGCTATGGTTCCGCACGCCTGTTAGAAGGATTGGACTGGCAAACTCTGGACTCCCACCCTAAATGGCCGATCGGATTTTCCGATATCACGGCTTTGTTATGGGGAATTGCCGCTCATAAAAAAATTGCCGGACTCCACGGCCCCGTGCTGACTACCCTAGCTACCGAACCCGATTGGTCTATCCAGCAGTTATTTAGCGTGTTAGAAGGGAAATTAACTAAGGTGACGTTGAGCGGTCGTGGATTAGGCGGATGCAAAAACACAGCCGAAGGTATATTACTACCCGGAAATTTAAATGTGGCAACTCATCTGATCGGTACGCCTTTATGTCCCGATCTCGACGGTGTCATTCTGGCATTTGAGGATGTGGCGGAGCCTCCCTACAAAGTAGACCGCATGCTCACCCACTGGCGGTGGTCGGGAAATTTACATAAGGTAAAAGGCATTGCCCTAGGGCGCTTTAGTCAGGCAGAACCGCCCAAAGACCGCCCCAGCTTTTCTATGGCTGAGGTATGGAGCGATCGCCTTGCCGATTTAGGAATTGCGATCGTGGCAGAGCTGCCATTTGGCCATGACGGTGCTAATGCCCCACTGATCGCAGGTGCGATCGCTCAACTAGATCCTGAGTCGGGAACATTAACCTACGACTTAAGTCAATGACACCCTGGGTGCTCTATTCGAGATGAAGCAAATACAAAAAGGTTTGAGTTAAACAAGCTAAAGTTTTTCTTCTTGAAAAGAGCGCAAGAACAGTACTCAGAAACTGTAGCTGCTAGATACCACAATTCCCCTCACTGTCTCACTAACTTGGGCTTTTGATAGTAGGTACCCCCAAGCACCTACCAAAAATAAATGCCCCCGCATTTATCTCAAAATCCCTCATTTTCTCCATTTAGCCTGTTAAATCAAACCTGCGACATTTCAATTTACAGCTAAAAAGTAAAGAACTCGGGATCTTCGCATTCCCCTATTAGTTTCATAATGTTTTCTAAAGAATTTTGGCTCAATTAATCCTTAAATTTGGGATGCGATCGGTACAAGTACTAAGAAGAAAAAGGATTCCGACCACTCAACTATCGCTCCATACGTATCTCCTGTTTGACCTCCCAGTTTATAGTTCAACCACGCTCCCGTCCCCCAGGCACATATTGTGCCAGCTAAAGAGATCGCCACTGATAAGTTAATCCGTTGACTTGCAACACCAGTTACCCCACTAACGATCGCGATCGCGCCAAATACCAGCCAAACTTGCCAAGATCGCACGTAATCGCGGTGAAATTTACCTTTGCCAGCGGACTTGAGGTAAGGATAGGCGGCGATCGCCCGCAGTTGTCCCCAGCGACTCCAGGTACAGGCGGCAATTAAAATCCAGAGGCGGTGACGGTCGATTGCAGCTAGCGATGCTGTTTTGAGAAATAGGATCGCGATCGCCGCCATTACGCCGTAAGCCCCAGTAGTACTATCCGCCATGACTTCTAGACGACGCTCTGGATCGGTCACCGCCAGCCCATCAGCCGTATCCATGGCTCCATCCAGGTGCAACCCACCTGTAAGCCATACCCCTAACAGTACGATCAGCCCTGCTACAAGCAGGGGTGCTCGATCGTGCAACAGCAGTGCCAAACCCAGATCGCACCCTCCTAAAATCGCACCGATCGCCGCTCCTACCAAAGGAGCATAGACGGCAATACCGCGAAAATCTAAAGCTGCACTATTGCCACCCTTGCTGAGAGGCAAACAAGTATAGAAAACAAACGCAGCACGTATAGTCTGAAAGAACATTAGTGATTTCATGATGTTGTCTCAACTACGCGCCTACGATTTCTGTTGCTCGATCCTTTGTCGAATAGTTTCCTCCTGTTACTGCCATTCTTCCGGTGTTTGAGGAATACCGTAGATCTTTGCATTTGGAGAACGTCTGCTAAATAAAATACGGATAGCCTTCATATGGAAGAGTTGGATCCGTCCATGAAGTGTATGCTCCAACTGCGACCCACAGCTACTTCGAAACAAACTCAACCGTATTGAAGTCGATTTGAATCCTGATCTGATTGTTGACCTGTTCCAACACGTCGCTGAGCCTGCTCTTGAGTTGACCTCCTTGCCTGGCATGAACGACAAACTTGTCGTTATCGTCTGGGGAGTCCACGAGAAAGTCATCCACGTCGCGACCAGGCTCGAATTCGCCACCAGCCCAACGCAGTGCGTCAACGCATCGACGGAAGATCTTTGGATAGATGAGACTTCCCCGCTCCGGTCCGATGTCATCGAGTGTGTTCACCGTGAACCGTCTAGTTCTGTCGAGTTTCCAGATACCCAGATTGGCAGCTTTGGCCTGCTTGTAGGCAGCGATGAGACTTGATTGAATCTCGAAGGAGAGTCCGCCCGAGTAGAGACCCAAGTAGGCTAACCCGGTGTCGGCTGCGTGGTAGTTGTAGGTCTTAGCTAGCAAAGACTTGGTTAGCTTGACATCTGAACCGTCTTTGTCATCGAGGTCACGGAGAACGAACGCAATCGGTCGCCCATGGCCCTCAAACCCGTCACAGAGAATCACCGCCTCCTTCTCCCACTCGAATCCGCTTGGCGCGACTGCCCAGTCCCAATCGGATGGATCCACTCCGAGCCATTGAAGGAGGCCATTTCGGCTGTCAATACCATGTGGCTGTGCAGCCCCGCCGTAGTGAAGTTCAGGTGTATCGATGGCTTGGAATCGTAGCTGGTAGCTCTCCACGCCACCAGCCTCACTTGGAGGCGAAAATCGAGGAAGCGCTTCAAACAAAGACATGTCGTTCGCCACGAACCGCATACTGTCGCCGTCTGGTGACTGCCGCTGACGAACAGTGAGGTGACCTTTGATCAGGCGATAAAAACCTAGAGACATGTGAACCTCCTAGTGTTGATGGTGAATGGGACTCAGAGGATCTAACGGCTAAATTGAGTGGTAAGCGATCGCCCCCAACTCAACACCGCAATGTCTCAATATTATCCTCTCCTAATGATGCGTTATACACCAATCGCTTAACAATTATTTGTCTGCGGATGCACTCAGACAACCTTAACGGACTCAATCAGCGATATCGTTACGTATAACATGGTATGCAGCTTATGAACTACCCCACCGCATAGGCGGATGGGGTTTCACCCGACCCACCTACTTGCTGAGATTTCTGACGCTTCTTCACCCCAAGTTGCCGCATACTTCCGCATGAGGTAGAGCTTGGCGGCTCTGCGTCTAAGAGGACAGTTCCTGCCCCCTTTGCCCAAATCAAGTTGACTTGGGCAGCATTTACGTCTCGATCTTCGGTATGACCACACTGAGGATTGGAGCAGACATGCACCCTGTCTTTGAGTGTTTTAGGTGTCAATTCCCAACACTTGGCGCAACGCTGAGAAGGTTTGAGCTTTTGGGTGGGGGATTCAAGATAGAACCCACCAGCTTCCGCTAATTTGTACTCAAACATCTTGCCAATCATCCCAAAGCCAACGTCAAGAATAGAGCGATTTAGCCCAGACTTCTGAGCCGATCGCTTGTCACCCTTTTTAACTTTGCGAGTCATTCCTTTGACGTTTAGTTCTTCTCCAGCAACTAGGCTATTACCGCTGACTATGCTGCTGGTTGTTTTGTGTAGCCAATCCTCACGCTGACGTTTGACCTTGCGTTGCAGTTTGGACACTACTTTGCGCTGTTTCTTCCATCTGCGTGAAGCTTTGATTTTCTTGTTTCGGTTGGGTGCGCGTTTGCGTCGCAGATTTTTAGATGCTGCTTTGACTTTAAGTTGTCCTGCTTTGATGAAGTCAGGTTTGGAAGCCTGCTCTGCCGTAGATAACGTGATTGCTTCCTTGCAACCCAAATCAATCCCTACCGCACCATCACCCGTGGTTCTTACTGGCTCACAATTGATCGTAATAGAGGCATACCATTTCTCGTTTCTAAAAACGATGGTGCAAGTGGTGGGCGTACCCCAAGTTCTTGCCTGTCCTCTCATTTGAATCCTTCCTAGATTAGAAAGGTCAAGATGACCGTTTTCCCCATCCGTATCAGCATTCCAGCCAGATTTAGCGGGATAAGTCCACCCTGAATAGTGGCGAATTGATTTGAATTTGGGATACCCGCCCAAGCCTTTGAAGAACCGTTGAAACGCTAAATCTACACGCTTCAAAGTTGCTTGCAAGGCTTGTGAACCTAGTTTTTTATACTCTGTCCAGACTTCTTTGAAATCTGGCAAGCTATTCTGTTGCTCGAAGTAATCAACCGAGTGCCCAAACTTTTGATATTGGATTTTACGGTTGGCTAAAGCCGCGTTATACAAATCCTTGTGCATCCGTCGCCACTCACGAAGCTTGCGCTCCTGAGCGTCACTTGGATACAGTCGAAATGTAATACGTCTCACAGCCACCTTACAGTTACCTCTATTGATTGCTTGACTCGATATTTAGAACTACAATCAGTATAACCTAAATTGCGGAATTGACTAGATATCCTTATGTCTCAACTTAGAAGGGGTTCTCATGTTATTTTTAGGATTCACCTGCATATCGTCTTCGTGACCAAGTATCGGCGTAAAGTGCTGACTCAACCTATGTTTGACACAATGAAACCCGTATTTGAACGAGTGCTAGAAGCAAATCAATGCATCTTGACTGACTTCAACGGTGAAGCTGACCACGTTCATTTCTTAGTTGACCTACACCCAAACAACAATATCTCTGACTTAGTAGCGTCTCTCAAATCAGCTTCTAGTCGGGTATTGCGCCAAGAATTCAAAGAAGAAATAGACAAGGTTTATTGGGGAAAAGCAAAGCTTTGGCATGACTCGAAATGCATTGTTTCGTGTGGTGGCGCTCCCTTGGAAATCGTCAAACAATACATTCAGGAGCAGTCCGGTGGGAGGTTGGCTAATTCGGGGGCATCGAACCCCGCTCATTAGCTGCGCTATCCATCCCCACCGTGTAGACGGATGGGGAATTCCGCTTAATTGTTAATCGCTTCTTAGGGCTGCAATCGGATCGAGTTTAGCGGCATTGCGGGCTGGAATTACGCCAGCCACCAGTCCCACGATCGCCGATAAACCAAACCCCGCAATAACAGATAACGCGGAGATAATAAAGGGAAACTTGAAGGCATTGGCAGCACCAAAGGCGATCGCTATACCAAGCGCAATGCCGATGCCTCCTCCCACAATTGACACAATAATTGCTTCCGTGAGAAATTGACTGAGAATTGCACTTTTAGTCGCGCCTACGGCTTTACGAATGCCAATCTCGCGAGTGCGCTCCACAACCGATACCAGCATGATATTGGCAATGCCGATGCCTCCGACTACAAGAGAGATCGCCGCGATCGCGCCGACCATGAGCGTCATCAGTCCCACTACGTTGCCAAACGTGCTGATGATATCCGCTTGATTGGTGATGCGAAAATCGTCTAATTGGGGTGGATAGATGTTGTGACGCAGGCGCAGCAGATTAGTCACCTGAAACTGGGCGGCCTCCATCTCATCTTCGCTGGCGACCTTAACCCAAAAACCGCTGATTGAGATACCCTGGAGTGCGTTGGTGCCGACAATGCGCGATGACATATTTAGCAAGGGAATATATACCTGATCGTCTTGATCGAAACCTCCCGTAGTGCCCTTGGACTCCATCACGCCAATTACTTGATAAAGATTACCCTGCAAGCGAACGCCCTGCCCAATAGGATTAGCACTGCAATTGGGATCGGCAGACTTAGGGCTTTCAAACAAATCCTTGCATACCTTAGAACCCAACACTACAACCGACTTGGCCGTATCCACTTCCTCTTGAGTGAAATATCTTCCCTGTTGTGGCGTGAGATTTCTCACAACCGGAAAATTCAAATCCACGCCATTTAATAAAGTTAATGTATTCGTATTGCCGTATGCAGCTTGCCGCTGTCGAGTCAGATAAGGTGCAACCTGCTGTACGGCAGGGGCTTGGGTCGCGATCGCCTTGGCATCATCCAGGGTAAGTGTAGAAGCCGATCCTCCACCTAGACTAATCCCTCCCGTGCGGGATGCACCGGACTGGATATTAAGCAAGTTCGTGCCGAGAGATTGGATCTGCTGTTCGGTGGCTTTCTGCACGCCCTGCCCCACCGAAGTAATGGCAATGACAGAGGCAATGCCGATAATCACACCCAGCATGGTCAGGCTGGTGCGCAAGCGATTGCTCCATAGAGATTCCAAAGCCATCGAAATTACTTCGGAGATTGGGATGACAGTAGCGCGCGATCGCCGTCTCCGGGAAGGTGTAATTGGTTTCGGCTTGGCGATCTTGTCAGGTTTAGTGACTTGGGTAGACATAGGAAAGTCTCTCGAAAATAAAATGCCTTTGGAGGTCTCCCCCCTCATAATCTCAATCGGTTGAGGGCAGGCACCGAGGTGCTGTCCCTACAATTGAAACACTATCTAACGCGCGGTTGCAGGCCAGGGATGCCGCCAGGGATGGTGCTTTGCGGTCGGGTTCCTTCAGGGAAGGAAATAAAGATTTTTTCATCGCCATTTAAGCCCGACTTAACCTCAGTTTTATCATTTACGGTCACGCCAGTTGTAATTGTTGTGAATACGGGCGGTTCTCCTTCTTTGCGTACAAATACGCCCGTACCGCCTGCTTGCCGCGCGATCGCCACCGTAGGTACTACCAGTGCATTTTCCAGTCTACCTACCTTAAAGTCTACATTGACATTCATCCCGGCGCGCAACTGCTGCTTGGAGTCCGAGAGAATTGCTACTTTCACTTCAAAGCTAGTTACGTTCTGCTGCACGGTAGACTGGGGCGAGATTTCGATGACTTTGCCTTTAAAGCTCTCTCCTGGATAGGCATCAGCTTGAATCTTCACTTCCTGTCCTAGTTTTACGAGTGCAATATTTACTTCCGCCACATTAGCGATGACGCGATTTGTACTGGCAAGTGAAAGGATAGATGACGCTGTGGCCGACGAGACAGTGCTGCCGGAAGTAGTTGGTGTAACGAAGGCACCTGGATCGGCGTACTTGCGGGTCACAATGCCGCTAAAGGGAGCGCGGATAACCGTATCTTCGATTTGCGCCTGGATTACTTGCATAGAGCCTTGAGCTGAGATTACCTGCGCTCTGGCCTGGGCAATATCCTCTGGGCGCGAGCCAGCCTGTTGCAGGGATAGGGCTTGTTCTGTTTGCGCTACCTTGGCTTTAGCTGCATTATAGGCAGAACGAGAGTTTGCCAGTTCCCTTTCGGAAATTGCGCCGTCGTTAAAGAGCTTCTGGTTCTGGTTGAACGTAAATTCTTCCTTCTGCAAATTGGCGCGATCGCTATTCAGATTCGCCTGAGCCTGGGCAATTTCTTGCTGGCGATTGCCCGCCAGTAGTTTTTGCAGGTTTGCCTCCGCCGATGCTACTTGTCCTTGCGCCTGGATCAGTTGGCCCCTGAAGTTGGAGTCGTCCATGTAAGCCAGGACCTGACCTGCTTCGACGCGATCGCCTTGTTTGACCAGCAGTTGTTTGAGCCGACCTGCGGTTTTAGGGCTGACATTAATCAGCATTTCCGGCTGTATGGTGCCGTTAGCGGATACAGTAATCGGCAACGATACCCTTTCGACTTTGACAGTGCGTGCCCTGCGCCTACTTTCGCGATTTTGACTGGCAGTATAGTTTTGGTAAATTAAATAGCCACCAGCCGCGATCGCCCCCAACACCACCAACACAATCAGCCATCGGATTGGTTTAAATCGGCGGCGCTTAGGTCGATCTAGTTCCCATTCCGGTTCGGGGAGTTGAGTAGTACTTTGGCTGAAATTACGATCTTGCCATTTATCGGGACGATCGCCGTTAGCCTCAGCGCGATCGCCTAGTGTCAGTGAATCCGACTCGACTTCTCGATCTTGTGGCGAGTTTACTTCTTTCATGATCGCGACTCTAGTTTGCCTTGTGCTTCAGTCAGTTTAGAACTCTGTCACCCTGAGGTAAGTAATTGGCATCACCAGCCTATTGTGAAAGGCTCCTTTCCTCAAGCTTAAATTTAAGCCTTAACTAGCAACGATTTTAGACTAGCTTAAGTTTGGTTTGGTTCAAGCAATTGCCCGATTCCTTAGCTATAGTAGTTTTAAAGAATTTCTGACAAATTAAGGTATCTAGTAAAAAGATAGAGATTAATCTATTTCCATAAGCAGGTTCCATAAATCAAATGTAATGCGTCAAACTACAAACTCTATAAAGAAATCCTCTCAGTTTTATTGCCTGGCCCTGTCAGCCGCGATCTCCACTGCTGCAATTTTGGTCTATTCTGGTGGCTTCGTTCAAGCAAAGATGAGCCAGGATAGACAACTAGAGCGATCGCAGCCAATTCTATTAGCTCAAACCCAATCCCAAGCTCTAACTATACAAGGGGCGCTATTATTCGAGCGCAATCGCTTTCAAGAAGCGCTAGCGGCTTTTAAACAGGCAACCCAACTCGATCCCGAATTGGCAGAAGCCTGGTACGGCCAGGGGCGAGCGCTGGCTCGTCTCAAACGCCCCCAGGAGGCTCTGGTCGCCTATGCGAAGTCGATTCAGCTGAAGCCGGAATTTGTGGATTCTTGGGATGGGCTGATCGGCACGTTGTACTCTCTTAAGCACTATCAAGAACTGCTGGCATTTAGCGATGAAGTGTTGAAATTAAAATCTGACTTTCCCTATGCTTGGATTGGTAGAGGTACGGCACTGTATGGCTTGCAGCGCTATCAAGAGGCATTAGTCGCAGCGAATAAAGCCATCCAACTGCAACCCGATTTAGCTCCGGCCTGGAGCGGTCGCGGCAACATACACTTGCGATTAAAGCGCCCGCAGGAGGCACTAGCTGACTTTGATAAATCTATTCAATTAAATCCCGAAAGCTTCGATGGTTGGTACTATCGCGGTTATGTCTTAGACGAACTCAAGCGCTATGAAGAAGCTCTGCAAGCCTACGATCGCGCGCTCAGGATCGCTACTGCCAACATTGTTTCTATGCCTTGGCACAATAAAGGGATTACGCTCAATAATCTAAAGCGCTACCAGGAGGCGATCTCTGCCTTCGATAAAGCCATCCAATTGAATGACTACTTCTCAGAATTTGTCAATCTCACCATAGCTGACTCCTGGTATGGGCGCGGTGTTGCCCTGTTTGCGCTTAAACGCTATCAAGAGGCAGTAGCTTCATTCGATCGAGCGATCGCCGAGCGATCGGATTTTGCCGACGCGATTAAAGCTCGCAGTGTTGCCCAAAGGTGGTTGAGATAACTAGCTGACTAATAGCTGCTTGTCATCTTGTTTGGAGCTAGAACCGTTCTCTCCGATGTTCTCCTGTATCTGGATGGGCGAAGGAACATCTTGCTTGCTAAATTTGAGCGCTGCTTGAATCAGCCCTTGAAACAGAGGATGGGGATGGCTGGGACGAGATTGGAACTCGGGGTGAAATTGGGTAGCGATGAAATAGGGATGGCTGGGCAACTCGATCATCTCCACTAATCTACCATCAGGAGAAGTGCCGCCGATCGCATAACCGGAATCTAGGAATTGATTGCGATAGGCATTGTTGAACTCATAGCGGTGGCGATGGCGTTCGTAAATTACCGAATCGCCGTATAGCCGACTAGCTAGCGTGTCAGGCATAACCCTACAGGCGTAAAGTCCCAAACGCATGGTACCGCCCAGATTCACAACATCGTGTTGTTCTGGTAACAAGTTAATTACGGGATTGGGAGTTTCGGGATCGAACTCAGCACTGTTGGCAGCTTCAAGGTGAGCTATGTTACGCCCCCACTCGATCACAGCGCACTGCATCCCCAAACACAAACCCAAAAAAGGAATCTGATGTTCGCGGGCGTACTTCACTGCTGCCACTTTGCCATCCACACCCCGAATGCCAAAGCCGCCAGGAACCACGATCGCGCTGGCATCTTTTAAAAATCGCTCCGCGCCAAATGTCTCGATATCTTCCGAATTAATCCAGCGCACGTTGATGGCACTGTTGAGGGCAGCCGCACCGTGACGTAATGCCTCGATTACTGAGAGATAAGCATCAGTGAGGCGGACGTACTTACCAACGATCGCCACTTCAACGGAATGTTCGGCACGATACAGGCGCTCTACTAAGGTTTGCCAACTGCGCAGATCCGGCTGTCGCTGTTCGAGATGTAAAAGTTTGAGGGCTTGCTCTGCTAAGCCTTCGCGCTCCAAAGTCAAGGGCACTTCGTAAATTGTCTTGACATCCTGACCTGTGATGACGCATTCCGGCGAGACGTTACAGAATTCTGCGATCTTTTCCTTAATGCCTTGTGGTAGGGGGCGATCGCTGCGACACACCAGCATATCCGGCTGAATCCCCACTGCTTGCAACTCCTTGACCGAGTGTTGGGTGGGCTTGGTTTTCATTTCTCCTGCTGAGGGAATCCAGGGTACGAGCGTGACGTGCAGGTACATGACGTTGTCGCGCCCCGCATCTTTGCGAAACTGGCGAATTGCTTCAATAAACGGCAACGACTCAATATCCCCAACCGTGCCGCCGATTTCCGTAATCACGATATCGGGGCTAGTGTTGCTGGCAACTCGGCGAATTCGTTCTTTAATCTCGTTGGTAATGTGAGGAATCACCTGGACGGTACCGCCCTCGTAATCTCCGCGTCGTTCTTTATTAATTACAGCTTGATAAATAGCCCCAGTCGTGACATTGCTGAGTTTGGAGGTAGAGGTGTCGGTAAACCGTTCGTAATGACCTAGATCTAAGTCTGTTTCGGCACCATCCTCAGTTACAAATACCTCACCGTGCTGAAATGGGCTCATTGTGCCCGGATCGACGTTGATATAAGGATCGAGCTTTAAAATCGCCACCGAATAATTGCGCGATTTGAGCAGCCTGCCCAAGCTAGCAGCGACAATGCCTTTCCCAATGCTAGAAACGACTCCGCCAGTCACAAATATAAACTTAGTCATAGCTCTGAGCATCCACAACCACTAGCAACAAGTAGTGATTATAGTCTGTATTACTACTCAGCCATCAAGTGTATCAGCAAGCTAAAGCTAAAGCCTTTGGCATCTGCTTGGCACTAGGTAATGTTTGCAGGTATGAGGCAAAAACTGGATTGAAGAGAGCGCCTTGCCGCTTTTGGCGTAACAAGGTAACTGCCTCTGCTCCGGTCATGCCTAAATACGTGAGAATAACACCAGCTAGTAGCGCCGAGCGATTGTATCCCATCGCGCAATGCGAGAGAACCTTATAGCCGTTTTCAATCAGATTAGCGCCGAATTTTGCGGTTTGATGCAATTTTTGTAAGTCTGGCAATTCTTGCCTGTCATCAAACTGGAAATAAATATAAAGCATTTGATTCGGTACAGTAGGGATACCAAGATCGATACCTCCATCCAGGTCGAAAATAGCTGTGATGTTGCGTTCAAATATTGGCATCCAATCATCAATGTCAGGTGAGATAAATAGCTTGCCATCTCGATCGATTTGAAAAATCTCCATAGTCACTCTCCGCTAGGTATAGATATCATCATGGGCGACATCTATCTAACTAGCTGCGATCGCGATCGCAGGAGAGTGACGATCTTCGTCTCAGGTCGCAGTCAAGCCTCTAGCTGTTTTGGATGCGATTAGACATACGAACCACGTTCCAAGTCCTCCAATACCGATGGCAATTGGGGATTCCATCCCAATAGCTCCTTTGCCCTGGCTCCTGAAATCTGCTGATCGAGCACCAAAGCATCTGCAAGCGGCCCCATGACCTGGCGTGCTGCTTCTAACGGCCACGATTGCGGTTCGCCCGCCACGCCCGCACCGCGCATAGCAGCGGCAGCAGCATCGCGTACCTTTACGGCTTCACCGCTAGCGGCGTTTAACACCGTTCCGGCAGGGGCTTTCTCCAGTGCCAGTACGTACAGATCGGCCAGATCGTTGACGTTGACCATTTGCCAGCGATTTTCTCCCGTGCCAATAAATTGCACCCCGCCTTTCTCTTTGGCTGATTTGACAAAGCTCGAAACCACGCCGCCACCACGACCATAAACGAGCGCATTGCGCAATATAATCGTCCGTATCCCCTGTTGCGCTGCTGCCAGGATGTGCTGCTCGATCGCGGGACGAAATGCCACTATGGGTGTCGGAGCGAGGGGGCTTGCTTCCGTCGCGATCGCATCGCCCGTATTGCCATAGATCCAGGTGCCGCTGGTGTAGATAAAAGTCTTATTGGTACCGGCAAAGGCAGCTAGAACGGCCTCAACGGTCATGCGATCGCTTTGCGGTGTATCGGGGCCGTTAGTTGAAGCCGTGTGAATTATGGCATCTGCCTCGCTGGCAACTTGCATAAAACTATTGGGATCGGTAATGCTACCGCGATGGGCGCGCATGCCCTTTGCCTCTAGTTTTGCTTGAGATTCATCGGAACGGGCTAAGCCAATTACCTGATGTCCTGCTGCTTGCAGCGCCTCTGCCACTGCACCACCAATATAACCTGTCGCACTTGTTAAAAAAACATTCATTATTATCTACTCCTATCAAATCTATAAATTCTTGTTTAACATCTATTTCGCTGCGCGCATGGAATTTACAAAGCGCTGGAATAGATAATCAGCATCGTGCGGGCCAGGGCTGGCTTCGGGATGGTATTGGACTGAGAAAATCGGTAAGGATTTATGTTCTAGACCAGCTACGGTGCGATCGTTGAGATTGAGGTGCGTCACCTGAGCGGAGGAATTGTCTAGAGATGTACCATCGATCGCGAACCCATGATTTTGACTGGTGATTTCCACTTGCCGATCGGAAGTAGGGAGCTGATTTTTGGCGGGTTGATTGAGACCGCGATGTCCGAACTTGAGCTTAAACGTATCCCCACCCATAGATAGCCCCAGAATCTGATGGCCTAAACAAATGCCAAATAAGGGTTTATCAGCATTTAGTAAGGCTTTTGCGGTTTCAATTCCTTCCGTTACCGCAGCAGGATCGCCAGGGCCATTAGAGAGGAATATGCCATCGGGGTTGTATGACAGGATTTTCTCAATGGTTGTATCGGCCGGTACAACTATGACGCGACAACCATAGCTAACCAAGCGGCGCAAAATATTGCGTTTAATCCCAAAGTCGATCGCTACCACAGTCAGAGGTTTGCTAGTTTCAGGGGGAGCTTCTATAAACTCCCATGCTGGTGGCGTTGGTTCCTGCCACTCATAAATTGTCGATGTCGTCACTTCCTTAGCCAGATTTAACCCCTGCATTGAAGGAGCAGCTAAAACCCGATCTAATAATTCCTGGGGGTCGAGTATTTCTGTGGAAATGCCGCCATTCATCGCACCCTGAGAGCGGATCTTGCGCGTTAGCGCCCGCGTATCAACCCCCGCAATACTGACAATATTATGTGCTTTTAAATAGTCGGGTAAGGATTGCCGCGATCGCCAGTTGCTAGGGGTAAAGGTAACGTTGCGCGCGATCGCCCCTTTGACCTGTGGATGGTCAGATTCCTCATCTTCAGGGGTAACGCCCGTATTGCCCAATTCCGGACAAGTAAATGTAACGATTTGCTGACAATAGCTCGGATCGGTCAACACTTCCTGATAGCCTGTCATGCCGGTATTAAACACAACTTCACCGATCGCCGTTCCAGACGCGCCAAAGCCATAACCTTTGTATGTAGTACCATCAGCCAATACAAGAATTGCCGGTTGCTTCGCCATAATGTTTTGTGTCCCTTCTGAGCAATCTCGAACATTATACGGGTTGTTGGGGTTGGGTGATGGGCGATGGGTGATGGATGTTGGGGGTTGGGGACTCGGGGGCGGAACGCAGGGGTTTAGCATTTGTGGCGAATGCTTGCGTTTGATGCGCAGACTATCGAACAAATGCTAAACCCTTACCGGGGATTGGGATCTGTTGTGACGAATGCTTGCGTTTGATGCGCAGACTATCGAACAAATGCTAAACCCTTACTAACGATGTGGCTTATTCCAGATCGGAAAGAGCCGCGCCAAAGTTGATGTGAAAAGGCTGGTTATCCAGTACCAGTGCTGGTACGGATTGAACCCCTCGTGCTTTTGCTTCTGCAATTTTGTCCTTGCGATCGCCCAGGTGGACGATCTCTAGTTCGTAGCGACCGGGATCGAGGGCACGAGCCACATTCTGCTCGGCGCTGAGGCAAACTGGACAGCCAGCATGGTAGAAGGTTGCTTTTGATTTCATTGATTCGTTCTCCTGCACTTGGATGGCAACATCACCCTATCAAAGTCACTAAAGCTGCGAAAGGAGTTACGATTTGGTAAGGTAGGTACTTTTCAGTACGGATTAAGCAGATGGTCGAGCCAGAAAATTTGAGTACTTTTGTTAAGCATTCATCTGCGATCGAAATGGCTGAGGATATCTTTGGCTGTAAATGGTCGCTGACAATTCTGCAACTGGTAAGGCAAGGAATCTGTCGACCTGGTGTCATGGAACGTAGTGTGGAAGGATTAACGACCAAGGTTCTAAACGAGCGCTTGCGCAAACTAACGCGCTACAAGATTCTCCAACGCCATGCCTATCCGGAGATCCCACCTCGGGTTGAATATTACTTAACCCCCATTGGTGAAAAGTTTGTTGCTATTGTAGACAAACTTTCTGAACTTAATGAAGAACTCAAAGATGAAGTGAGTGGCGATGATATAACTCTACGGGATCTGGTTTGATATGGTGGCCTGGTGTCTGCGTTCCAGCACTCTGCCCTAAGACGAATTGGGAACATTTATGGAGCAAAAACACTTGTCGTCATATCAGCCATCTCATGGTGGGAACGTAGAATGGGCAGCCGCGATCGCGGGATGCATGCCCTCGGAGATTCTAGATTTTTCGGCTAGTATCAATCCCCTCGGCATGCCCGCTAGCGTGAGGCAGGTGCTGCAATCTCCCCATATACTCGCACAAATCCATCACTACCCCGATCCAAATTACACCCGCCTTCGCCAGGCGATCGCTAATTATCACCAGATTTCACCCGATTGGATTATGCCAGGTAATGGGGCAGCAGAACTTCTCACCTGGGCATGTCGAGATCTCGCGGTACTGGATCTGGTGAGGCTTCCCGTCCCCGCCTTTGCCGACTATCTTAGAGCTTTGAGGGCAGCGAGTGCTAACTTTGAGAAGATCCCCTTAGAAATAGGAAATGAGATGGAAGATCGGGGAGGTTCCAATCGCCAATCCAATCGCCAATCCATTGGCATTCTTCTGAATAATCCCCATAATCCCACAGGTAGGCTGTATCAACGACATCAGTTTATTCCCCTGTTGGAGCACTATGACCTCGTAGTCATAGACGAGGCATTTATGGACTTTCTGCCACCATCGGAGTCACAGAGCGCGATCGATTTAGTCGAACAACACCCCAATCTCGTCATTTTGCGATCGCTCACCAAATTTTATGCTTTGCCCGGCTTGCGTATTGGTTATGCGCTCGCCCATCCAGATCGCCTGCGCGCTTGGCAAACCTGGCGCGACCCCTGGAGCGTAAATTGTTTGGCAATGGAAGCGGCGATCGCTGCTCTTGCGGATCGGGAATTTCAAAGCAAAACATGGCAGTGGCTGCCAACTGCCAGAACGTATCTTTACAAACAGCTCGAACGCATTCCTAGTATAAGCCCCATGACGGGAGCGGCAAATTTTTTACTAGTACGCTCGGAGCGCCCCGTGTTGCCGTTGCGCGATCGTTTACTGTCCGAACATCGCATCCTCATTCGCGACTGTCAGAGCTTTCCGGAACTGGGCGATCGCTATTTTCGTCTCAGCATCAGAACCATAGAAGAGCAAGAAAAGTTACTGCAAGGCATCACCCTGAATGCGACTTAATTGCTGGTCTCCAATCCTGAGGAGATAGACTCGCAAATTTGGCTTTCACTCTTTAGATATAGCGCCAGAATGACCACAATCGGGGCTGGTAAGTTAATATTATTTAATAATTTGCAAAACATCTAAAATTTAGATATAGCAGTCAATGTCCAGACACATCTTGAAATATAGAGGTTTTAAGATGCCGATCGCTGACTGCTACTAAGCTAATAGCTATATATCCCGATGGAGCGTTAAGCAGTGAAGAATAAGAATTGGAGAACTTTTGGGCTATATGCACTGCTCGGAATCGTGGCGATTACGTTAGGTGCCACCTTAATCGACAGTGGCCAAAATAAAGCCCTGGAAGAATGGCGCTACAGCCGATTGCTAGAGGCAGTGAAGAGCAAACCTCCCACCGTATCTAGAGTAATTGTTGGTTCGGATCGCACTACAGCCGAAGCGATAATTGCTGGGGGTACAACTGGCAGCAAAAAGGTACGAGTTTATCTACCTAACGATCCAGAGTTTGTGAATATACTTCGAGAAAACAAAGTCGAGTTTGACGTTGTAAACAGGCGCAACGACACGGCTGTGTGGCAAACTCTCAGCAACTTCATATTCCCGATTTTGATCCTGGTTGGTTTATTTTTCCTACTCCGCCGCGCCCAGGTCGGGCCTGGCAGTCAGGCTATGAACTTTGGTAAGTCCAAAGCCAGAGTACAAATGGAGCCGCAAACCCAAGTCACATTTGGCGATGTGGCAGGGATCGAGCAAGCCAAATTAGAACTGACTGAAGTGGTAGACTTCCTCAAAAATTCAGATCGCTTCACAGCCGTAGGAGCCAAGATCCCTAAGGGCGTACTTTTGGTAGGTCCTCCTGGTACGGGTAAAACTCTCTTGGCCCGTGCAGTAGCTGGGGAAGCAGGCGTACCTTTCTTTAGCATCTCTGGCTCTGAGTTTGTGGAAATGTTCGTGGGTGTTGGTGCGTCTAGGGTGCGCGACTTATTCGAGCAGGCAAAATCTAACGCTCCTTGCATAGTCTTTATCGATGAAATTGATGCTGTAGGTCGTCAGCGCGGCGCTGGTCTGGGCGGCGGCAACGACGAGCGCGAGCAAACCCTCAACCAGTTACTGACTGAAATGGATGGCTTCGAGGGCAACACTGGTATCATCATCATCGCGGCAACTAACCGTCCCGACGTACTGGATGCCGCACTCTTGCGCCCAGGTCGCTTTGATCGCCAGGTGGTAGTAGATCGTCCTGACTTTGCTGGCCGTCTAGAAATTCTGGGCGTGCACGCTCGTGGCAAGACGCTCGGTCAGGATGTCGATCTCGAGAAAATAGCCCGTCGTACGCCAGGATTTACAGGTGCGGATCTCTCCAATTTGCTGAATGAAGCCGCAATCCTGGCGGCTCGCCGCAATCTCACCGAAATATCAATGGATGAGATTAACGATGCTGTGGATCGCGTTTTGGCAGGCCCAGAGAAGAAGGATCGCGTCATGAGCGACAACCGCAAGAAATTGGTCGCTTATCATGAAGCCGGACATGCTCTGGTAGGGGCGCTGTTACCCGACTACGATGCCGTCCAGAAAGTGACAATTATTCCACGCGGTCGCGCTGGCGGCTTGACCTGGTTTCTGCCTACCGAGGATCGGATGCAAAGTCGCGCTTACCTGCAAAATCAAATGGCAGTAGCGCTGGGTGGCCGTTTGGCTGAAGAAATCGTATTTGGTGAGGAGGAAGTCACCACAGGTGCGTCCAGCGATTTACAGCAAGTGGCAGCGATCGCGCGTCAAATGATCATGCGCTTTGGCATGAGCGATAAGCTCGGCCCCATTGCCCTCGGTCGTTCTAGCGGTAACATGTTCCTCGGTCGCGATATTATGTCCGAGCGCGATTTCTCCGAAGAAACCGCCGCTGTCATCGATGCTGAAGTGAGCGATCTAGTATCATCTGCCTATAATTGCGCTAAGCTGATTTTGACGCAGAACCGTCACATCCTGGACACAATTGCCCAATTGCTGATCGAGCGCGAAACCGTCGATGCCGAAGAGCTACAGGAAATTATCAACACCAGCGATGTTAGAATGGCAGGCATTCTCTAATCTTTGCAGCAGTACCTAAGTACTTAGGTAGCTAGCTCCATCATTTAAGGATAGGACTTACGCATTTAGCGTAAGTCCTATTTCATACGTAGTCCGATTGCACTAGCGCTACAATGACATCAAACTTTTGTTCAGGAGGCAAGTTTTCTGACAGATCGTCTGGACGATCCCGCTATTATAGAGCTTTACGAAGAAATCGGTAACCTTGCCATCCGATTTCCACTGCTTCATTGTGAAGAATGTGCTAACGCGCTTAAACAGCGGCTAAAACAACGTGCAATCCCTGGCAAACTTTGGCGACTTTCGACTCAGTATGATACGGAAGACTTTATCCTCAGTAAGCGCCTTGAGCAACAAGGCTGCTTGGAGACCATTACTGAAAATGGCGTTCACTATGGTGTGGAAGTCTTTGGGAAAATCTTTGATAATCTTTCTAAGCAAGGACTTTCACCAGAAGATTGGGGTAGTGATTTCATTTCTCTATCTAATGAGTTTGAAGTTGTAGTAATTGAAGAGTTTTAAAAAGTCAACTTGGTGGAGCTAATTCACAATGAATGCATTATTCGATCTGCTTGAAAAAATTAAAAACAAACCCGCCCTGTATATTGGCAATCCCTCCATTACTAACCTAAGAATGTTCGTCCTTGGCTATCGTTTTGCGAGATCGGAGTTGAATATTGTCAATACTGAAGCAGAAACTGACTTCCATAAAAACTTTCAACCATGGTTACAAAAACGCCTGTCAATCCGTACTGTTAATGCTTGGGACAAACTCATTTTACTAACCTGTATTAACGAACAAGCCGCATTTGAATACTTCTTTCAATTACTAGATGAGTTTCTCCAGCGAGATAAATGTCACGACATCGACCCAATGCTGGTCGAATCATCCGCAAAAGATAGCAAAAAAGTTGCATAAGGACTAAGAGTCTATGCTGATGCATATTACTACTCCCCATGTGTCAGGCAGTACATCCATAGTCGTATCATCAGGAAAGGTTAAACATTTTGTCTAACTACCGTATCCATGTAACTAACAAACTTCTTAAAGCAGACTTTCAGCCAGAAAGTGTAGCGATCGGGGTGCGCTTGAATATCGTCTCTCAGGTCATTAATCTCGATCCAGCACCAGTCTTCCGCTTCTTCTGGATTTAAAATCGGTTTGCCATTGAATTCTCCCACAAATACGCGATCGAACTCGTGTTCGATCAATCCGTTGTCCAGGTTTGCCTGGTAGGTAAAATTGAAGATTTCGTGGAGGTCGCAGCTAAATCCCATTTCCTCCTGAAGTCTGCGCCGGGCTGCCGCCTCAGTAGATTCCCCCGGTCTGGGATGGCTGCAACAGGTATTCGTCCAGAGTCCGCCGGAATGATACTTAGAGCGCGATCGCTTTTGCAGGAGAAGTTCGCCCTTAGTATTAGTGACAAAAATCGAGAAGGCGCGGTGCAATAAACCATCCCGATGCGCCTGCATCTTCTCTGCTATGCCAATGGGGCGATCGCGTTCGTCCACCAAAATTACTTGTTCTTCCATCACAAACATTAACTCTGCTACTTTAAAGAAATTACCTCAAGCTGACCGTCGATTTCAGTCAAAATCTGATGCGGCTTTTGGCTAGGCAACAATACAATCCAGCGCCGACGGGCATTAGCAGCAATATCGCTAAAAATTAATCCTCCCTTACTATCAAACGCAATTACCATCGGATAGTGGCGATCTCCAACATCAATCTGTTGTCGCGATAGTTCCAGGAGCAAATCGTTTTGACCGTCGCCGGTAATATCAACTGATTGAAAAGACCAACTTCTAAGTTGTTGTTTGAATTCTTCTTGTTCCAGAGAAACACTACCTAGCCCCTGTAACTCCCCGTAGATTACCCTGACAATTCTATCTTCGATCTCCTCATCTACAGTACTCAGGGAAGTTTCTACGCCATTTGCTCCGACAAACGCGTTATTCCCACCTGCGACTACTGCTGTCAGGGGCGAGCTATTCAACAAACCTGTTAGTTCCTCTGGCCCGCTGGCTAGCAATCTTAATTCACCACTGCCAGTGACTGAAAGCGAGTGGGCTGTGAGATAGTTCAGATCGTTCTGCCCGCTTGTGTTAGGAAGGGATACAGATAAGCTGGGGTTGCGCTCCATACCCAAGGCTTCCCATAGAAAGAGAGGCGATCGCCCTGCCAAACTGGGAAATGGACTGTTGCGCCATGTGTCGGCATCTTGAATGACGGTAACATTAACTGCGTACCAGGCTTGCCCAGCAGGTAATGGTGGTGGCGGAATCAGCCAGCCATTGCCAGGAGTTTTGCCCAGCGAGGTAATCGTGCCCAGCATCCGATCTGGCTGAATGCCCAGGGGAGAAACATCAAACTTTTGCAGGAGGGCGATCGCATTTTTTACATCTCCTGTTTGAGCTTGCAACCAGTTCTGGGCAGCGGCAAGCCCATCGCGTTCCAGCACTATTAATGCACCCCAAGTAAAAACCTCTGACTGTGGTGCTAGCTTGAGCGCTACATTGACTCGATGCCAAATGTGAACGCCATAGAGTTTGAGCATCTCACCCGTGCTTTTTGCGGTAATTTCCGAACTGGATGCAGCATCTAGAGCCGCTTTCCAACGCCCATCTAATGCTAGAACTAGTGCCTGTTCGCCAGGATCGGCAATAGTTTTATCTGCCTGCTCCTTAAGGGCTTTGGCGTGCCAAGCGATCAGTTGATATTGCTCCTGTACAAACGGAGACCATGCGGTACCCTTAGACTGAAGTTCCGATTTCCAGGCTTCTAACTTTTGCAGTGCCGATGACCACAGCCCGCCACTGGCGAATAATAGAGCATCGCTATAGGGTTTGGGCATTTTTAAACCTTCGTTGAGATTTATTTCTCTCAACTGCAGGGGATTGATAGGATTGCGAGATGCCTCCACGCTATACACCGCAAGACTGGGTTCAAAAGCCTGCGATCGCTCTACAACTAACTCTGGCTCATTGGGCACCAGTGCAGGCAGGTCTTGCTGCGGAGCATTTTCGGAATTGGAGTCAGGACTATTGCGAGTAAAACTAACATCGGTAAAATCTTGCCACTGCGGCGATTTAGAGGCTGGACTAGTCCAGTCGATCGCCCAATTCAAGCTGGGTTGAGGTTGGGCGATATAGTAAAACACCTGCCCGTAAGTAATGTTATCCGCCTTGCCAGTTGCCATAAACCAGATACCGCGACTGGGTGAAGTCCCCTCAATCGGCTCTAATTTTGTCAGGGGCATCTGGTTATTCGCTTTACCTGGTTTGAGCTGCTCCGTTTTGTACTTAAACACGGGCGCTCTGACAAAGTACTCGTCTGGGGGAGTGATATCTATTTTTCTAACTAGCTGAAATTTTTCCTCTCCATTCGTACTCGTTAAAGGCTGATAAACCCGAATTTCCTGAATCTCGTTGCTCCTGGTCAGTAAAACTGGGTAAATACTATCGTTGATGTTAATTGGCAGCTTTTCCCCTAGACGCAGATCGGATCTGGCCAGTTCGACATTGATTTCAGCGATCGTTTTGGGTGGGTTTACACTGGCAAGTGGTAGCGATCGCCCATCACGCGGATAAAACCAGGGCATGGCAGCGGGATTAGTGACGAGCTGAATGCCCAAATAGGTTAACCCGCCTAGCACGAGCATAGATAAGGGTAGGATTAATTTACTCATGTCGATCGCCGCCCCAAGATCCTCTTGAACGTCAGGGTGGGAATCGTTATAGTCGTTATTATTGCGATCGTCTTTTAGCTGTATTTCCATGCGTTAAGATCGAAGCATTAATTAAAGCAAAAGCACCAAGCCGAAACAGTTCAAAAACTGCGGTCGGCCTCAAGCTAAATTGAATCCTGCCGGAATCTTGACATTGTAAGCCACAATGTTAAGTCGTAGTTGCAGGTCGGTTGTTGCTAACAGGTCTTAAACTGTAGTTATTAGTACCTTAAATTGCAAAAAGTCTCATTACGAATTGTTAACTATATCGATCGCAAATGATTTGTGAAAAAGGGGGTGTGGGGCGCAGCCCCACGCAGGGTGTAGAACCCCTGCACCCCGTTCGCAAACGAATTGGCGTAGCTATAATTACTTAATGTCTGGTCGAATGTTCGCTTGTAAACTCTAGTAAACCTCAATCGTAAACTAACTGAGCCAACAGATTATGTCTACATCACCATCACAATCGCATGTCAGCTCCGATCGCGTGATTATTTTTGATACCACCCTGCGCGATGGCGAACAGTCGCCCGGCGCTACCCTGAACGTGGATCAGAAACTAACCATCGCGCATCAACTGGCACGACTGGGTGTTGACGTAATTGAAGCGGGGTTTCCCTTCGCTAGCCCTGGCGACTTTACTGCCGTTCAACAAATTGCCAAAGCGGTTGGCACGGAAACCGGCCCCATTATTTGCGGTTTAGCCCGCGCTACAGCCAAGGATATCGACGCGGCAGCCGAAGCGCTCAAGCCCGCTGCTAAAGCTCGCATCCACACTTTCTTGGCGACCTCCGACATTCATTTAGAGTACAAGCTCAAGAAAACCCGCGCTGAGGTATTGCAAATTGTGCCGGAGATGGTCGCTCATGCCAAATCTAAGGTGGCGGATGTGGAGTTTTCACCCGAAGATGCCGGACGCAGCGATCCGGATTTCTTGTATCAGGTACTCGAAGCCGCGATCGCGGCGGGAGCCACTACGGTAAATATTCCCGATACGGTGGGCTACACTACGCCAGCGGAATTTGGAGCTTTGATCAAGGGCATTAAGGACAACGTGCGGAATATCGATCGGGCGATTATTTCCGTTCACGGACACAACGATCTGGGTCTAGCGGTGGCTAATTTCCTAGAAGCTGTGAAAAATGGGGCGCGCCAGTTGGAATGCACGATCAATGGCATTGGCGAACGGGCGGGTAATGCTGCGCTTGAAGAGTTGGTGATGGCAATGCACGTCCGCCGCCAGTACTTCAACCCATTCTTGGGTAGACCGACGGACTCCACTGCCCCACTTTGCAATATCGACACGAAGCAGATTTACAAAACCTCGCGCATGGTGTCTAGCCTTACGGGTATGCTCGTACAGCCGAATAAAGCGATCGTGGGTGCGAATGCCTTTGCCCACGAATCGGGGATTCACCAGGATGGGGTCTTGAAGAACAAGCTTACCTACGAGATTATGGATGCCCAGTCGATTGGCTTAACCGACAACCAGATTGTTCTGGGCAAGCTTTCCGGTCGCAATGCCTTTGGCACCCGCCTGCGCGAGCTGGGCTTCGATTTGAGCGAGCAGGAATTAAATAAGGCGTTTGTGCGGTTTAAGGATCTAGCCGACAAAAAGAAAGACATTAGCGATTGGGATCTAGAAGCGATCGTCAGCGATGAAATCCGTCAGGTGCCCGATGCCTTCAAGTTGGAGCACGTGCAGGTAAGCTGCGGCGATCGCGCTACTCCCACTGCTACGGTTACCATCCTCACGCCCAATGGAGAGGAACTGACAGATGCGGCAGTGGGCACTGGCCCCGTGGATGCGGTTTACAAAGCCATTAACCGCCTCGTGAACGTGCCCAATCAACTGATTGAGTTTTCGGTGCAGTCAGTGACGGCGGGGATCGATGCTTTGGGCGAAGTGACGATTCGGCTCAAGCACGATATGGGTATTTTCTCCGGTCATGCGGCAAATACCGATATCATCGTGGCTTCGGCACGGGCTTATATCAACGCGCTGAATAAGCTGTACTATGCGCTCGCTACCACTACTACCAAGGCAAAATAAGGCGGTTGTTTTTAAGGGACTGGCAGGAAAATAAGATATCCGCGATGTACTACGGCTAGCACCTAACACAGCCTGCGATTGGGATATTATTTAACCCCAAGTCCCTAAAAAGTATCCATGTGGAAATCACCTATGACAACCGAATCACCAAATCTTGAGGCAGCATTTCAACGATTAACCAATCAAATTTCCGATCTAGCAGTCCATGTAGTCGAGTCTGCCCACAATCACGACGCAGCATTAGCTAAAATCAATAAAACCCTCGATCGCGTTGCAGAGAGCCAGGCTCGGCATGAGCAGGTTCTCGATCGCATCATTAGACCTCTTGCAAATTAGCCAACTGAGGAGCCTTGAGAGCGTTCAAAATTGTAGAGACCAGCAATTAGATTGCAACGCAAACCAAAGCGGTGACGACGATTGCGATAGCGTCCAGATAAGATGCGGAAGATCTTCAAGCGGCGATTAACATGCTCAATGCCAACCCGTTGGCGCGCAAGTTGGCGGTTGAACGCTTTCTGCTCGGGCGTAAGCTGACCACCTTTCGGTTTCTTGTGGGGTAAGCGGCAGTAGAGATGCAGTTTCTGGATGCCTTGATAACCCTTGTCCTGCAAACTCTCGGTTTGAGGATGGAAATGGATGCCAGAAGCTTTGAACAGCTTGAAATCATGCCGTCGCCCCTTGCCGAAAAACGTACAGATAATCTGCCCAGTAAGAGCGTCAATTATGAGTTGACATTTGAGCGTGTGCCCTTTCTGTTTGCCGCTATAAAAGGCACGTTGGTGCCGCTTAGGACGCTCAATGCGAGTTTCAGTCACATCAACGATCGCGACTGTAGGTATCCCAAAGCCCCGCACCAACTGGCGCTTCCCAGGTAGTCGAAAGCGACGTGAGCGGATTAAAGTCTCCTCTACCCAATGCACTATTCGACAAACTGTAGACTCGCTGATGCCCCAACTAGTGGCGATGTGAAAGTAGGTGCGATATTCCCGCCAATACTCGAAGGCAACCAATATGCGGTCTTCTAGTCCGAGTTTAGGCTTGGCTCCAGGTGTTGGCGTTGCTCGCCACTCTGGTTTAAGCACTTTCACAATTGCTTTGAACGTATTAGTCTCGATACCAAATCGACGCTTAAAGTGTGCAGCAGGTAGGGTTTGCGCTATTATATAGTTCATCATCAGGACGCTTTTTCGTTATTGCTATGTCCTGATATTTTCCTATCTTGGGGTTCTTTGGCAACTCAACCTCAACCTAATCTGCAAGAGGTCTATTGAAAGCCAAATTCGGCAAGAGCAGGCTCTGGATCGCATCATTGAAAGCCAGATTCGGCAAGAGCAGACTCTGGACAAAGTTAACCAGACTCTCGATCGCGTTGTGGAAAGTCAAGCAAAAGATCGGCAACTCATAGAGCAGTTAGCAGAAATAGCCGCTAAACAGGCGAAAACTGTTGACAAATTGATCGATCGGCATAGCTGAAGGGATAGGGATAGCCCCAGCTATCCTTACTCGTACCAGATTTGCTCGATCCGATCGGCGATCGCCTCTGCCTCTGCATAGTCGTCGGCTAAAACTGTGGCGTGACCGAGCTTGCGTCCTGGCTTGGAGTTGAGTTTGCCGTACCAGTGTAGGAATGTGTTGGGTATTTGGGCAATTTGTTGCCGTTTGCTGTTATAGGTACTATTGCTAATTTCATAGCCCAGTAAATTCACCATAATTGCGACTGGGCTGGTCATGTGCGTGTCGCCCAGGGGCATACCGCTGACAACTCGTAACAACTGCGCAAATTGAGATGTGGGGCAAGCTTCGATGGTGTAATGTCCGGAATTATGGGTGCGCGGCGCAATTTCATTGACGCTGACCTCGTCATCGCCAGACAGGAATAGCTCGATTCCAAATATACCAACCAGATTCAAGCTAGAGACGATATTTTTAGCGATCGCCTCTGCCCTAATTGTTACTTCTGGGGCCACTCGGGCGGGGGCGATCGTGCGACGACAGACCTGGTCTACTTGCTGCGTTTCCACAACCGGATAGATGGCACGCGCTCCTGACTCAGACCGTGCCACCATCACGGCCAACTCTGCTTTGAAATTCACGTATGCCTCTAGCAAGGCGGGGGCTTTCCCCATAGCCTCCCATGCTATTAGTAATTCGCTCTCAGATTTCACAATGCTGGTGCCCTTGCCGTCATAGCCATGTCGCCGTGCCTTCAGGACGGATGGGTAACCCAGGATCTGGGCTGCTTCTAGCAGATCTGACTCGTCGGAGATCGATAGGAAATTAGGAGTGGGAATATGATTTTTTTTGAGATGCTGCCGCTGGGTATATTTATCTACCAACATGCCCAGCATCTCTAGTGTTGGCAAAAACTTAACCCCTACGCGCTCTAGCTCTGCCAGTTGTTTCAGATTGACAAATTCATTTTCAAACGTGATCGCATCGCTCATTTGAGCGATCGCCCTGGTGGCAGCAAAGTCATCAATTTCACCAATTACCATGCGATCCGACGCTGCTGCCGCCGGTTCATCTTTATTCGCTGCCTGAACGACTAAAGCTAAGCCTAGTTGTTTGGCAGCGATCGCCATCATCCACGCAAGCTGACCGCCGCCAATTACACCTATTCTTTTTAGCAATCTGCGATCGCCCATAATTTCCAAAACTTGACCCAAGCTTGCCTTACTGCCAACAGTCATTATATAGCCATGGACAGATCTGTTAGGACAGGGGGCGTGGGGGCGCAGCCCCCACGCAGGGGTTTCACCCCTCCCTACACCCCGTCCTAAGCCTGTTGGCTATAGCTATATTGGTGTATGAACTGCAAGGAAACCTGATTTTTTAAACTAGAGGGTGCCATGAGCAAGAACTTAGAGTCAACCAGTAAGTTTTTAAGCCTGGTTCTCCGACATCGACCTGAGACAATCGGGCTTGCCTTAGACGAGGCAGGTTGGGCCAATGTTGAGAGCCTGATCGAGCTAGCAACAAAGCATAAACACCCACTATCCCGCGAACTAATAGAAGAAATTGTCGCTAAAAATGATAAAAAGCGATTTTCTCTTAGTGCGGATAGCTCGTCTATTCGTGCCAATCAGGGACATTCGGTTAAGGTTAATTTGGGTTTAGCTATTGCTGTACCTCCCGAGCTTCTGTACCACGGCACAGCAACCCGTTTTATCGAGTCAATTAAGTTACATGGTTTGATCCCTGGCTCCAGACAGCACGTTCATCTTTCATTTGACATTGAAACGGCTGCTAAAGTGGGACAACGACATGGCAAACCGATAGTTTTAATTGTAAAGGCATTGCAAATGTATGAATCTGGGCGATCGTTCTATCTGTCAGATAATGGCGTTTGGTTAACTGAGTCAGTTCCAACGACTTTCATACAATTTCCTTAATCGTTCCTTTGCTATATTAGTTGCGGGTATTTTTTTCTTGAGAGAGTTTTTCTATAGAAATAGGGGTTGATGCTCCTATTTCTAGTTTCTGCTGCTCTTTAAAGTTAGCGATCGCTCGCTCGAATGCTTGGTCGGGATCGACTTTAACTGTTTGTCGATCTGTTGTCGTGCCACCTGAGAGCCAGTCGATTGCAGATTTAACGCTTTCTACTGGAGTAACTGTAACCTCTTTGCCAAACCGCAAAAATTCCATGCTGCTACCGCTCAGAGGAGCGCTAGTTGGGCGCATTTCCTGTAATGTTTGGTGCGATAATGGCACGCTATTGCTACTGGAGCCGTTTGACCCGATTGCTATTTGCGCATCCAAGCTCGATGGCACAAATACAGTAAAAACCGCCATCATACTGCCACAAATGGCAGCGTATAGAATTTTAGGTTGCATCTCTAGTTTTACTCCACGTAACGAACACCTTGCTGACAGTACTTGACGTTTATTTTGCTTGGGAAAGTGCCAAGTTTAATGCGAATCTTAATTAATCTTTAGATTTTGGAAGTATAAACTTTGTAGCGTGGGATACTATTAAATATTTCGTAACTATTACTTATCTATTATTTATTCAATCCAAGGGAGATTAGGAGGGTAGGAGATATGACCGAGTTTTCTGATTTTTTGAGACATCGATTTGCCTACGTCGCAGTCGGAGAATTTAAGCCCGGTAAATTTGCTGAAGCCAAACAGCTTTTTGAACAGGCGATCGCCACTTACTCACAAGGATTCAAAGGAGCTTATTTACTCCAAGAACCAGGGACTGATAAGGGAGTTGCGATTATCTTTTGGGAAAACATGGAAGACATCGAGGCAAACCAAACTGACGTTTACAAAGAAATTCTCAACAAGATGTCCCACCTTTTTGCCAAAGCCCCAAAGACAGCTTTCCACGAAGTCTGTAGCCTTATCCACCCATCTGTCGCATCAAGCGCCCTAAATTAGATGGGAGTTAGGATGGAACTCATACGGACATAACCAGGACTTCATCACCCGCTGGCACGTAGGTTTGATTGACTCGCAATACCGCTAGTCCGTTTGTACCGGCCAAACTGACTGGGTTCCCAGAGCTATAGTTGCTAGCAGGTGTAAATTGCCAATATCCATCTGACAAGCTAAGATTGCCCCATAGATAGGTTTCTCGTCTACCCTGTGCATGTAGATCGCCTAGCGCGATCGCTTTGATAAATTTGGGATGCCAGTGTGATTTCTCCGCTCCACCGAGCTTTGCGATCGCCCCTCGCACAAACCGCCAAAAGCAAACCATTGCCGAGGCAGGATTGCCCGGTACGCCGAAGTATAGTTTCGATCTTTGCGATTTTCTATCTGGTGCCTCAGCTTGAGACCGAGCGGGGATCGTAGCAACAGTAAGTGGTTTGCCAGGTTTAATCGCACAAGCGCGGATACAAATATCTGCCCCAATCCGATCTAGCAAGCGATCGACATAGTCATAATCACCTACAGAAACGCCACCCGAGGAGATAACTACATCGGCAACGGCGATCGCCCGTGTTATAGCCGCCAATAATTCTTCCTGACGATCTGGTACTATGCCGATTGGGTAAGCGATCGCACCTGCTTGTTTAACTAAGGCAGTGAGAGCGTATTGATTGGAATCAATAATTTGACCTGGGGTCAAGGAACGATCTGCGTAAAGATCGACAAGCTCGCTACCTGTAGATAAAATTGCCACAACGGGCTGGCGGTAGACATCCACTATCTTACATTGCGCCGCTGCCAGCACGCCTAGCTCTGAAGCAGAGATTCTCGCGCCGGACGGTATGAGAGTAGAACCAGCACGGTAAAATTCGCCCCTACGCCTTACGTAGTCGCCTTGTTGCGGTTCGATCTTGAGATTAAGCGAATTCCCATCTCTTTCAGCGTCCTCCTGCATCACAACCGTATCCGCTCCCTCCGGCAGCATCCCACCCGTAAAAATCCGAGCGCACTGACCGCGTTCTAAGGGCTTAGGAACACCAGTTCCAGCCGGAATATCTGCATCAACAATACTCAGTTTTGTTGTCTGCGCTAAATCCTCATAGCGCAGGGCATAGCCATCCATTGCCGAATTGTCAAAGTGAGGGAAATCCATTGCGCTCGCCACATCGCGGGCAAGTACTCTACCTAAAGCATCGGTAAGTGCGATGCGATCGCGATCGCGATCTGGCTCAAAAGGTTGAACCAGGTTGAGAATGCATGTCTCTGCTTCTGTGACAGTAATCATATAGCGGTTTTCAGATAAAAACGAGAAGGGGTTTGGGGGTTTTGCCCCCAAGTAAGGGGTGGAACCCCCTTCACACTGTCAATAAAACCTGTTCTCAGTTGAAAACCGCTGTAAATAGTAAAGATCGTGTTATATTCCTAGCTTGATGAGAAAAGTTGCATTGACATAATTATAGAATATAGAGATTGTAAAATGTTTTACGGCGTTCCCGATAGCAGAATAGAAGAATTTAAACAAGCCCTTGGGAATATAAAAGATATTTTTGGGCAAATGTTTGCATCGGATATGTTAATTGCACTGCACAGAAATCTTACCTTTTGGACAGAGCCCGGATTTGAAAATAGCTTTCTCTCAACTGCGCGAGACAATCAAGAAAAGAGCCTGGCCTGGAGGCTCCATACGCTGACTTGGGCTGCCAGCCATGCTTTGCACGTTGAAGGAGACTTTGTAGAATGCGGCGTATTCCAAGGGTTTTCATCTGCAGTAATCTGTAAATATTTGAACTTTGCCACCATACCCAAACAATTTTATTTATACGATACCTTTTCCGGGCTGGCGGAGGAGACCTCCACTGAAAAAGAAAGAGAAAGTCGAAACCTTTACTATAAAAGTTTTGATAGCGATCTTCTCTTCCAGCAAGTTCAAAGTACTTTCTCAGCCTATCCAAATGTTAAAGTTATTAGAGGGATAGTGCCTCACTCTTTTGAAAAGGCAGTACCGGAGAAAATTGCTTATCTGCATATCGACATGAACTCGACTAAGGCTGAGATTCTGGCATTAGAAGCGTTATTCGACAAAATTTCACCAGGTGGAATGCTGATCTTAGATGACTTTGGTTGGCTAGCACATCAGGATCAAGCCTTAGCAGAAATAAAATTTATGAACGATCGCGGTTACAAAATTCTCGAACTGCCTACAGGGCAGGGATTAGTGCTTAAACGCTAAGTGTTGTCAGGACGAGTGGATCGCAACTACATCTCTGCTAATAGATTGGCTATGCGTGGATACTTAGAGGTAAGTCCAAAGCTTTCGGGATTGACCACATCATAGGTAAAGTGACGCTGTTTAATGCAAAACATATCCCAGGCCGCAACCTTGATGTTGAATACTTTAAGCAGGATATTAACTAAGCCTGGCGTGAGATCGATTTGCCAGCCAACTTTCTTGTTCAGGTAGTCGCAGGCTTCGCGCACCGCCTGGTTGACCGTGAGGCGCGGCGCGCCCAACACCAGCCGAGCGGGAAGGCGATCGCACAGCAAAGGCTGCTCGGTGGTCAGGAGATAAGTTATCACCTGAGCAATATCCGCCCCATGTACGAAGTGGAAGCTACCATCAGCCTTGAGGCATTTAATCAAGTTAATATAACCAGCGACCTGCTTTAGACCTGACGATAGGTGCGAATAGGGTTTAGTTTTGCCATCGCCGCCAAAGACTAGAGTTGGAAATACGGTAATCAGGCGATCGCTAATCGGAGATTTCTCTAGCTTTTGCAGGCAGGCATGTTTGGAGCGAATATAGTCCGTACCAATGGTTTCTGCCTCTTTCAGGATTTGATTGCGATCGTCGAGAATGCTAGCAGTGGAAAAGTAGATCGCCCGCTCGCACACCTGCGGGTCGAGAGATTCAAATAACTCAACGGTTCTATAGACATTAGTTTCAAACACTTCTACAGTGCCGCCCCAGGCGGCGGCGGCACTGATGGCATAATTCATGGTTGGCAGCAATTCCTTAAAATAAGCCATATCCTGCATCCCCCCCTCAATTACCGTAACGCCGGGGCGAGTTTGGGTATCGACCTTAAGCTTTTGACGATTCCGCAGGAGTAAAAACAGCTCGTAGTCAGTATTGTGCAGCAAAGATTCAACTATGTAATGCCCTACACAGCCACTAGCACCAGTGATAAAAACTCGTTTAGCCATTTGTTACATTTGCGGATTTGATGTTGCTTGTATATTTTGCCCCAACCTCATGTTTTTTAGTTAACAAAATATTTAGAATTGTGCTAAAAGCCTTTATCTGAGGTCATCTCAAGTTTTGCCATTATGACTCTACCTCCGGCATCTCCCCAGGGTAGGGGTGAGGATGGGTGAAATTATGAGGCGCAACCTTGAGATACTCGGCTTTACTTCAGCGTCAATTCTTTAATTTGAGGATCGTTGCAGAGTTGCTTGGCATCTTCCAATATGCGATCGCTCCAGAATTTTTCTTGTTTGAGATATTGCAAACTGGAGTAAAGTTTATCTAATTGGATTGCCTTTGCGACTAGCTGTAAGCTCTCACTGCGATCGCCTCCATCGATACCATGAGCGTACAAAGATACTGCTAGAGCTATATATGCTTCAGGTTCCTTGGCATTGAGGGAAATTGCCTTACGCCAGTCATGATTAGCAGCTTTCACATCTCCAGCCTCGTAGTAAAAGAAACCTCGATTTATATAACGGTGAAGGGGTTCCACCCCTTCTTGGGGGCAACGCCCCCAAACCCCCTTCTCGTTTTCATCTGAAAACCGCTATATCCAATAGGAGGAATTATTTGGTGCTTCATGCCTGCGGGATTTTTTTGCCATTTTCAAAAAGCTCTCTCAGCGCGATGCGTTCGAGATTGTCGATTGGACTCTGACATACCAGTAATCCTGCTTACTTTGGCATAAAATTCTAGTAGCGATACCAACTGGCAAAAACATGCGATCGCCATAAAGCCTGAATCCTGTATTGTAGTTCACAGACAAGGTTGTAAACTGACAACTAAAAGCTAACCAACTAAAAATAACTGAAGTCTATGGAATGGTACACCGCTGACGTGCAAAACCTGGCAATTATCGATCGCGAGGTTGGAGAGCATACCCTTTCTCCCGCCGAATATGAAATTGCCCGTCAGGTCATCTGTGCCACTGCCGATTTTGACTTTATTAATCTGATTCAGTTTTCCCCCAAAGCCCTCAAAGCAGGAGCAGCAGCTTTAGCAGCACGGACAACCATAGTGGTTGACGTGCCGACCGTGCAAGCTGCGATCGCCACTAAGGTACAGACCACATTTGCCAATCCTATCTACTGCGCCACCGAGGCTATTACTCGTCCTAAAAAAAATATATCTCAAGCAACGTGGGGCATCGAAACGCTAGCCCAGCGATATCCAGAAGCTATTTTTACAATCGGAGAGGCGCAATCGGCGCTTAATTCCCTGATTCATCTGGTCGAAATTGGAGAACTTAAACCAGCACTGGTAATTGCCGCATCGCCCAAATTTACCGACATCGATCTGACCAGGACTAAGTTGCAAAACTCTACTATCCCGCATATTTTTATTAACGGTCGTAAGGGCAATGCCGTTGTTGCGGCTGCGATCTTAAAAGCCCTCATTGATATTTCCTGGCAAGCCTACAACGACCAGGGCGAATAGGCTCGGTGCTTAAGGCAGGCACAGGTGCGGGCACGGCGCAGGTACGAAGCACAGGGCAGAAGGCACTGCCCCTACGCCCGCAGGATTATAGGTACATCTTGGCGTGGGAATTACCCGAACACAATGAATATTCTGAACCAACTGATCGTTATTGCTTTTCTCATCGGAATCAATGCCTTTTTTGCAGCGGCGGAGATCGCGCTTGTTTCCGTGAGCGACGTGCGGATCAAAACCTTAGCGGATCGCGGCAATAAGCAGGCCAAGCGGGTACTACAGGTAACTGAGGACAGTACCAAGTTCCTGGCTACAATTCAAGTAGGTTTGACCCTGGCGAGCTTTTTTACCTCCGCCACAGCAGCATCGGAACTATCAGAACCATTGGAGTTAGCGATCGCTCCGGTGTTGGGTAAGTCAGCTAAACCTATGGCCTTTATCGGGATTACGATCGCGATCGCCACGATCAGTCTGATTTTGGGGGAGCTAGTCCCCAAGAAATTAGCCCTGCGCCATGCCGAAGCAATTTCCCTGTTCGCGATTTCGCCCATTCACTGGCTGGGCAAAATTGCAGCGCCATTCGTCAAATTCCTGAGCGTAACTACTAACTTTATTCTGTTCCTCACGGGCAATCCCGCCAGCGAAGACGATCCTGCCATCAATGTCGAAGAAATTAAAGCAATGGTCGATGCCGCACGTATAGGTGGCACTGTAGGCGAGCAAGAACGGCGCATTATTTATGGAGCCGTCGAACTAAGCCACATCACAACCAGGGCGATTATGGTACCGCGCGTGCAAATTCAATATATCAAAGCCAGTACCACCCTGGAGGAAGCATATAAAATTGCTGCGGACAACGCCCATACACGCCTACCAGTATGCAATGAGGATCTCGATAACATTATCGGCATCCTGCATGTCAAAGACCTGATCCGCCCCGTGTCAGAACTCATAGGCAGTCAACCCGCGATCGCAGAGCTAATTCGCCCCGTGCGCTACGTCTCAGAAAACTATCCCGCCACGGCACTGCTGCGGGAAATGCAAAAAAATCGGCTGCACATCGCGATCGTCCAGGATGAATTTGGCGGCACGGCGGGTCTGGTTACAATCGAGGACGTACTGGAGGAAATTGTCGGTGAAATTCGAGATGAGTACGATGCCGAAGAGGAAAAAGAGTTCCGACGCATTAGCGATCGCGAAGGTATATTTAAAATCCGCGCCAGCATTGCCACCGTAAACAACGAGTTAAACGCCCAGCTTCCCCGCGACGAAGCCGCTACCCTGGCTGGGTTATTTCTAGAAGAGTTGCAACGTTCGCCCATTGCAGGAGATCGCTTGGAAATCGATCGGGCAGAATTGGTGGTTCTAGAAGACGGGCAGCGCGTGCGCGTCGCCATCACCCCCCAAAGAGCGCAACCGGGAGCAGAAACCATATAATATAGCCATAGACAGATCTGTTAGGGCAGGGGGTGTGGGGGCTGCGCCCCCACGCAGGGGTGGAACCCCTGCACCCCGTCCTAAGCCTGTTGGCTATAGCTATATATAGCAATCCGCAATGATGATTTGTGTAAGTTAGCGATCGGCATTATTGGTAATCGTGCCTATGACTGGGCAAGAGCTGCGCCAAATTATCCAGGCTAAGTGGGGTTACTCCTACGACGTGCAACTGCGTCGAGTTGAAGGTCGGATCGTGGCACAAATTATGTGGCGATATCAGGAACAATTATCTTTCCCACTCAGCGAAGCCGACTATCTTCAGCATCTCGAACACGTAGCGGCATACTTGAATGACTGGGGAGTGGTCGGTCAAGTACGCGATTTTATTCAAAACACCAAAGCGCGTCCGCGTTTGGGCAAAGTAGTGTCTATTCCGCTACAGTTGGGAGGGCGATCGCTAGAATGGCTGGTAGATTAAACTCGGAAAGCGCTAGCCAAAAGGATATGTATGTATTATGGTACCTATGTCAAGATTGCGTTTGTCCGTTTAATGCAGGAGCGTTGCGAGCAGGTTTGTAGGGCATAAAGATTATGAGTCAAGCGGGAAATCAGTGGGAGCGACAATTTGTTAGCCTCGGAAAAATCTCGCAGCTTCTGCGCGAAGAAGATAACGTCGATAACCTGGTGAAGGCTACGCTCGATCACCTGCGCGATACGTTTGACTATAAGCTGCTCTGGATCGGTCTTTACGATCGCGAGCACAATCGTCTGATTGGCAAAGGTGGCACGACACCGTCTGGCGAAATCAAATTTTTAAAAGAAAAAATCCCACTCAACCCCGGCGATCTGCTCGACCAGGTAATCCTGCATCGCAAACCCATACCCATTACCGATCTCCGTCAAGAAAAACGCAGTAATGAATGGCAAAAGGTAGCGCAAAAATACGATATTCAGGGTTCCCTGCTATTCCCGATCTATCACAAACAGACTTCATACGGCGTTGCTATCCTCGGATCGCATCAGTGGAATATCTCTCCGCGCCCTGAGGAAAAAGCTTATCTAGCTCTGTTACTGGGCAGTTTGGGTGCGGCGTTAAATCGGCTTGAGACTCAAAAGCATCAACAAAATGTCAAGTTCCCCCACGAGCCACTTTTAGTGCTTTTAGATCGGCTGCGTTCCATGTCCACCCTGGCGGAACGCTTAGAAGAAATCGTCAAGCAAACCCATAACTTTGTCATGCCAATGCGCACCAGTATCTACTGGTTCGAGCGCGAGCATCGTTACTTCTGGCGGCGTACTGTCAACCGCCAAAAAGGCGTGCCGGCTGGGCGAACTGACGACACTGCCGGTATTACAGTGCAAAATGCACCGACTTTTTATCAAGCGCTTTCTAAGGATCAGCTTATATCGGTAGTGGATGCCAAGGCGATCGTCCAGGGCAACGTTACCAATCGCTTAATGGAGCAGTTTGGAGCCGCTTCGCTAGTTGCCGCTCCCATTATTTTTCAATCAGAACTTATGGGGTTTCTCTCGGTTGAAGGGAATCAGCCCCGCCTATGGACTGAAGAGGAGCGCAATTTTGTTAGGGGTGCGGCGCAATTAGTGGCGCTGACAGCACCTTTAGAGGCAATGGAAGATACGGCGCAGCGTATCGCCGCCGATCAATTGCTGATGGCGGGCATCGCTAAAGCTATCTATTCCGATACTGACTGGCAAACATCTTTACAAATGGCTGCCGAACAGCTTTGCCATCGGCTTGGTGTCGAAAGATTTTGGATCGCCCGCTATAACAACGATACTGAAGATTTCGACGTTTACTATCAATATCATCCGGTCAATCGCCGTCCTATTCCTGGTTGTATAGGGCAACTCTCAGATGTGGACTGGCAAATGGTTGAACATGCTTCTCAAACCGTAACGGTGGAAAATGTGGAGAGCGATCTGAAATTTTTGTCGTGGCGGCCTCTGTTAATGGATATGGAGGTGCGATCGCTAATGCTTAGCAGTACTGCCATTGGCAAACCATTGGAAAGTATTCTGGCGATCGCCCACGAATCGCCCCGTACCTGGTCGCGTCCCGAACGCGAGATGCTACAAGCGGTAGCTCAGCAGGTGGGATTGATCGTGCATCAAGGCGAACTGCAAAGACAAGCGGACGAACGCAATAAATTGCAGCAAGCGGTTCAGGCTGGCCTGGTTAAGTTGCAGCAGGCTGAAACATTAGAGAATTTGCATTCCTTAGCGGCACAGATGATGGTGCAGGTGATGGGGGCACCGCTAGCAGTGCTGGTTACCTGGCTGCCAGGTCAATCGGGCGGGCAAATTGCCGCTAGCTCTAGCAATCATGAAGATTTCCGCATCACTTCTCAGAACGAGACTGTGGTAATTGCAGACGACGCTTTAGTGCAATGGTGCCTGCAAGACAGCGATGTTCTCTCTGTCAGCGTACACGATCTCATGGAACCTACGCTGCAATGGCTAAACGCGCCTGGGATCGGTCAGATTCTGGCGATCGCCCTGAATACTACACCGGATGAATATCCCACTGGGATGTTATTAGTTGCAGATAAGCAGGATCGCCGTTGGTTCGATCGGCATTTGCAGGCTTTCAGGATGCTGACAAGCCAACTGGCGTGGATGCGCCGTCATCTAATTGCGATCGAGAGCCTCCAGCAACATCGTCAGGCGCTAATGCATTTAAATTGGTACAAACAGCGCCGTATTGAAGATATTTATCGTTCTGTGAGTACTGGAGTGCAGCGCTTAATCGAAATTGAATCGCAGGGCGCGGATAAAGGGCTTGGAAGCATGCGGCTGCAAAGCTTGCTGAAGCAGGTGCAATCATCTTTATCGCCACTACCCCAAATGATTGAGGACGATCGGTGGCAACTGTCTGCAAATCAGGAATCCGCTGCTCTAGCAGGATTGTTGAAGCGATCGCTAGAACGAGTGGATGCCTTAGTAAAACAGCGCCAAATTTGGACGCAGGTTCACAATCAAACTAATGTGACGATCGGCGGGGATATTGGCAAAATCGAGATGGTTCTGTACGAGCTACTGTTATTTGCCTGCGAACGCTCCGAACAGGGCGGCAGGGTCGATCTCTGGTGTCGCCAAATTGACGATCGCCTGATCGAACTCTCAATTACAGACTATGGCGATGTTGATGAAGACTTACTCGCGGCATTGCAAGAAGGTAGAGTTAGCGATTTACTGGCACCTTCGATCTTAGATGAACCACCAGGGTTGCATTTGGTTATTTGCCAGAATTTAATGCTAGAGTCAGGTGGCGAGCTATCGCTATTTAGATTGGAAGACGATCGCACGCTCAGTCGGCTGATTCTACCCATTGTTTAGATAGAATTTAGATAGAATTGGGTGACCTCTCCCTCAATCCTTCTCCTCGAAGAAGATGGAAGTTAGGAGGGAGAGGTGAATTGCACCCATCTTACTTAATTAACGGTAGTATTTATGATGGTACTTGGGATAGTAGTACCAACGATAGACGACCTTATGGTAGTGTGGTTTATAGACTACATAATACTTCTTATAGCTGTGGTATGAGGGATTAGCTTCTGCTGGTTTAGCGGGCATCAATCCAATGACAGCGGCGGCTATTACCATAGCAACGTATGAGAGCTTTTTCATGACTGGATTCCTTGAGTTTAGTCTCGATATAGTGTGTGAGGGAGCTAAGTTTTGTTGGCCTAAATTCAGGAAGCTTTCCTGGTAGTCATTTAGGTTTCTTTCTTTCCCATGAGACTAATGTAAGGGTTATGATTAGTTCCGCCTGCGATCGCTGTAACGAGCGATCTGAGATCTTCGTCACAGTCAGGTTGCGATCGCTGTCACGCTCTAACCTCTAAATTGGATGAATTGAGATTATCAGTTGAACTTGAGCGAAGGCGGCAAGTGCAACAGCCTGCGCCAGTTGGCATCGTATTTTGCTTGCTGCCAGTTGCGGGCAGATTTAATTTGATTGACTGTGAGATTGAGCGCGTTATTTAAATCTGCCCCAAATAAATCTGCATCTCGCAGATCGGCATTCTGCAAATCCGCTACCCTGAGATCGCTACCAAACAAGCTGGCGTTTCTGAGGTTGGCATCCCGTAAATTGGCGCTAAAGAGAATGGCATCAGTAAAATTGGCGCTACCTAGATCGGCTCCATAGAAATTAGTTCTAATTAAACTTGCCTTGCGCAGATTGGAGGCCACTAACTTAGATCGACTTAAGTTCGATTCTGAAAGATTAACTTGATACAAATTGGTGCCGCTCAGATCGATGCCGCTTAAATCCCGAACGGCAAAGTTTCTCTGCCCTGACCTGTATATTTCCAAGAGCCTATGACGCAGCAACTTAGCTCGATCCAAACCACCCAGCACAGGTGCATCCAGTGGTGGCAGAGCCTGTCCGCCAAGCACAGCATCATATTCGTGCGGTCGATCGGAGCTATGCATGGCGATCGCAAGTTATTGGTTAAACCAGTATTTAAATCTAGCTTGCCATGTTTTTTGTTGGTTAGGTGAATTATCTTGAGTCTGGCTCTGCTGGCGTTGCGTAGTATTCTGCAAATTAGCTCCCTCTAGATTGGCTCCTTCAAGCTCGGTGCCTGCCAAATTAGCACCGTCCAGATTGGCGATATTGAGATTAGCGTTGCGCAAATTGGCGTTAGATAGATCGGCACGCCAGAGTCGAGCGCCTTTGAGGTTAGCACCACTGAGATTAGCACCGCTGAGGTTAGCACCTTGCAATTCCGTACGTCCTAAATTTGCACCTTTGAGATCGGCATCTTGAAAATCGGCACGATATAAATTTGCACCTTTGAGATCGGCTTGGCTGAGGCTTGCACCCGATAGTTTGGCAAACGGCAAGCTGGCTCCTCTGAGATCGGCACCGCTCAGATCGGTTTCTGCTTTGAGGTACTGGTTGGCTATTTGCCATACTAATTGCCATTTGGGATCGAATTGAGTGCTTTCGCTGATTTGTACGCCCTTTAGATCCACTCCCACCAGGTTAGTACCAGTCAAGTTAGCACCGCTAAAGTTGACCCCATTGCCATCAGCAATTATTCTCAAGTCCGTATTACTAATACTAGACTCCACCAAATTTCCCATATTGGTGGCATACCACCCGTTTAGTAAACCATCCCAGTCCCATGTTGCGGCGTGGCAGAGGTTGGCATCGCTCAGGTTGGCATTACTGAAGTTAGCCTTGGCAAGCGTACAGTTGCTCAGATTAGCATCGCTCAGGTTGGTATCGCTGAGATCCGCTCCCATTAAGTTCGCTTCACTGAGATTGGCTCGACTGAGGTTGGAATAATTCAAATGAGCAGAAGATAGATTAGCCCCGCTGAGATTTGCTGCCTTGAGATTGGTGCTGATGATATCGGCATTTATATAGGCGCAGCTAAAGTCAATATCAATGAGTTTGGCATGATAGATAGTGCCGCTCAGGTGCGCGCCAGTAAAGTCCCGCTCGCCTGCTTCATACCACTCAAGTAATTCGTCAGCGCTCAACTTGTAGCGATCTGGCTTTTGCTTGGTTGATAACAATTTATAGGCAGCCCGCTTAATTTTGAATGACTCGTGCTCTAGCGCCTGCGTCAAGAGTTCTCTACCTTTGTCTGCATAATTAAGGGCATCTGTTAATGCTGCAATTTTGTCCTCGTCGCGATCGCTGGCAAAGCGGGCTTTTATACTGGCAAAATTACCTGAGGCCGCTTCGGCAGGCTGATGCCTACCCGGTTTCTTTAGCCCAGGATTGCGTTCGTGCGCTTGATTGGGAGTCATGGATCGTTATACTTAAAGATCGCTCAAAGAAGATCGCTCAAAGATTGATTGCACCTAGAGGCTGCAATTCTAGGCTTAGCATACCCTAATTATTCTGAGGAATCGACCCTTCGATTTGGTTTTATAGCCATAGACAATCTGTTAGGACAGGGGCTGTGGGGCACGGCCCCCACGCAGGGGTGGAACCCCCTGCAAACTATCCTAAGACTGTTGGCTTGCTATAACTGTGGTGCAATTCTGGGAAGTCGGTCGTGTTAGCATGGCTTAGCAAGATTTTGATGCAACCCAGCATCGTTTTAGGAGATAGTTGACGTGGCAGACTTATCATTTGTGGCTAAGGCAGATCCATTAGTAGCAGAGGCGATCGGGAAGGAAATAGGCAGACAACGCCATAATATTGAACTAATTGCGAGCGAGAATTTTACTTCTCTGGCCGTGATGGCGGCGCAGGGGTCGGTGCTGACAAATAAATATGCTGAAGGTTTGCCCGGCAAGCGCTATTACGGAGGCTGCGAGTTTATCGATGAAATTGAAACGATCGCGATCGATCGCGCTAAGCAACTATTTGGCGCGGCTCATGCCAACGTGCAACCACATTCGGGGGCGCAGGCTAACTTTGCCGTGTTTTTATCGTTACTAGAACCTGGCGATACGATTATGGGGATGGACCTATCCCACGGCGGCCACCTCACCCACGGTTCTCCCGTAAACGTTTCTGGCAAATGGTTCAAAGTCGTGCATTATGGCGTAAACGCAGAAACGGAGCAGCTAGATTACGATATGGTGCGCGATCTGGCGCTGCAACATCAACCCAAGTTATTAATTTGCGGTTATTCTGCCTACCCGCGCGTAATTCAGTTCGACAAGTTTAGGGCGATCGCCGACGAGATCGGTGCTTACCTCCTTGCCGATGTGGCACATATTGCGGGGCTGGTGGTAACGGGACATCATCCCAATCCCATTCCCCACTGCGATGTAGTTACGACGACTACGCATAAGACTCTGCGCGGCCCGCGTGGTGGTTTGATCCTCACCCGCGATCCAGAGTTGGGCAAGAAGTTAGATAAGGCCGTGTTCCCCGGTTCTCAAGGTGGGCCGCTAGAGCACGTCATTGCTGGCAAGGCTGTCGCCTTTGGCGAGGCTCTCAAACCCGAATTTAAAACCTATTCGGCACAGGTCATTGCTAACGCCCAAGCCATGGCCGCACAGCTACAGCAACGCGGCTTTAAATTAGTCTCTGGAGGCACCGATAACCATCTCATGCTGGTCGATCTGCGCAGTATCGGTATGACGGGCAAGCAAGCCGATCGGCTAGTAGATGAAGTCCATATCACAGCTAATAAAAATACTGTTCCCTTCGATCCCGAGTCGCCATTTGTGACTAGCGGTCTGCGGTTGGGTTCCCCTGCCATGACTACGCGGGGCTTGGGGACAGCCGAATTTCAGGAAATCGCCAATATCATTGCCGATCGCCTGCTCAACCCTGAAGATGAAACGATCGCCGCTAGCTGCCGTCAAAGAGTTGCGAATCTGTGCGATCGCTTTCCTTTATATGCAGAGTTAAACACAGCAGAACTGCTAAAAGTACCGAGCCTTGTCTAGCTAATAGCTGTTGCTAATAGCTAACAGCTATTAGCAACAGCTAGAAAGGAATCGCAGTAGCGTATCCTCAAAACCATTGGCAAAATACCAAACTTTGATATGCTTGCGATCGGCAAGCTATAGATAGTGCGAGTCCATGCTGCATCAACACGCTATTCCGTATTTGTTTGCTTTTATAGCCTCCGCATTGGTTGTGTGGTGTAGTACTCCCATCATCCGTAAAATCGGCTTAAAAGCTGGCTTAACTGACAAGCCCAACGCTCGCAAGATGCATACGGTTCCCGTGGTGCGGCTTGGGGGCGTATCGATTTTTTTAGGTACTCTTTCCGCCCTGTTATTAGTATGGTGGATTGGCTGGTTTGAGGTTTTGCCACCATTTAAAGAATATGAAGTCTGGGGGGTCACGATTGGTGGGGCAGCATTCTTTCTGCTCGGGTTGTTGGACGATCTTTACGATCTGCCAGCTCTGGGCAGGTTGATCGCGCAACTGGCGATCGCAGCTGCCGCCTGGCGAGTTGGCGTGCGCATCGATTTCATCTCCATCCCATTTGTTGGCATCATCAAATTTGGCGTATTCAGCTTGCCAATTACCGTCACCTGGCTGGCAGGGATGGCAAATGCGGTGAACTGGATTGATGGCTTAGATGGCTTGGCATCTGGGGTTTCGGCCATTGCTGCTGCCGTAATTTTGATTACGAGCCTATTTATGAAACAGCCCGCTGCGGCTCTGATCGCTGCTGCCTTAGCGGGGGGATGTCTCGCTTTTTTGCGTTACAACTTCAAGCCGTCCAGCCCAGCCGATATTTTTATGGGAGATGGTGGAGCCTATTATTTGGGCTTCACGCTGGCAGGAGTAAGTGTAATCGGCTTAGCCAAAAGCGTCACAACCGTAGCAGTGGTACTTCCCTACATCATTCTGGCAGTCCCCATTCTGGATGCTTCAGCGGTAATCTTGCAACGTTTGCGCAAAGGGCAGTCGCCTATGGTAGCTGGCAAACATCACCTCCACCACCGCTTAGTCAATGCTGGGATCTCTAAACGGCGTACCGTTCTGTTTATCTATTCCCTCACGTTGTGGGTAGGCAGCCTTGCCCTGGCGTTTGTTGGCATACCAGCCGGAGGCACCTATGCTTCTGTCAGTACGGTGTTGATGGTTTATGCCTGTTGGCAGGTGTGGCTGCGCATCCGCCAGCAACAAAAGCAAAAGCGAACTAAGCAGAAAGCGATCGCCGATACTAACTACATCTCTAGTAATGGTTCTAACTCCGACGATCGCAATCCCAGCCGTGATCCTGGCTGCGATCGCGATCGTAGGGAACCTCCTGAAACAGCAAGGCAGCGCCACGAAAAACATTAATGTTGCAGTATTTCCCCACAATTACCATTCCTACTTGGGTCACACTATCCCGCCTGGCGGCGGTACCGATTATTCTGGTGGCTTTGAGTTGGGACGATCGCGTCAATCGTGCGATCGCGCTCAGTGCCTTCCTGGTGGCAGCACTGACGGACTGGCTGGATGGATATTTAGCAAGGCGCTTGCAACAGGTTAGCGATCTGGGCAAGTTCCTCGATCCCTTAGTGGATAAGCTGTTAATTCTGGCACCGATGTTGATGTTAGTAGAAATGGGGCAGATTCCCGCCTGGGGTGTATTTTTGATTGTGGCAAGGGAGATTGTCATTACTGGCTGGCGCGGTGCTCCCAGTATTAGTTCCGTCGAATCTGGCCATTCTAGTGCGGACAGATCGGAACGATCGCCAATTGTAGGCGCAAACTTGTGGGGAAAAGCTAAAACCGTAGTGCAGATTGTGGCAGTAGCGGCTTTGATTGTGCAATTGCCCGGAGCATTACTGCTATTCTGGTTGGCACTGGCACTTACCCTGATTTCGGGAATTATCTATGTCTGGCCTGTTCGTCACGTTTGAAGGTGGGGAGGGTGGTGGTAAGACCACTCAACTTAAGCTGACCGAGGCATGGTTGCGATCGCTTGACTATCCAGTCACAACCACCCGCGAACCCGGTGGCACGGAACTCGGTCAGAAGATTCGTGCATTATTACTACAGGGTGGGGAAGTTTCAAATCGCGCTGAGTTATTGCTGTTGATGGCGGATCGGGCGCATCACGTAGAAACCTGCATTCAACCACATCTAGATCGGGGTTTTATCGTTCTCTGCGATCGCTACTATGATTCCACAATCGCCTACCAGGGTTACGGCAGAGGCATGGACTTAGATGCGATCGCTCGGATTAATGGCATTGCGACCAACGGACTGCAACCGGACGTTACTCTCTGGCTGGATTTAGAAGTTTCGGTGGGATTAGCCAGAGCCAAACAGGTCTCCGGTAATCCCGATCGCATGGAACGTTTGGATCTAGAATTTCATCAACGGGTTGTGCGGGGATTTAGGGAATTGGCGATGAGAGAAGGAGATCGCATAGTGCGCGTTGATGGCAGCCAAAGTAGCGAGGCAGTACAGGCTGAAATCCAAACCATCTTGAAGCCATATCTGAAGTGATGAGTTGGAGCAGGCGATCGCTCAAGGTATGCAAGTCGTGCGGATTTGGCATTGTAGCTTATTGTGCAACATATTTACGGCTAGCCTAGTCTTGGAAAGTAATACCAATTTGAACAGTAAACACGACAGATCGAGCGGGGTGAAGGGGTGGAACCCCTTCGTGGGGGCAACGCCCCCACCCCCCATCTGTAACCACAACAATTTAAATTGGTATAAGCATAAAATGAGTCAAGGTTGTTTGAGGTAACTGCGGTGATACAGGACACACAATGGCACAAATCCTTATTTCAGATCGCATGGAGGAATCTAAAACGCTATCAAAGATTCCTACTGGCAAGTGTTTTAACCACAGTATTGGCAATTAATTTCAACCCCGCGATCGCCGAGGCACTGGACTGGACAGATCTGTTTAGGGCCGTGCCATCCGTGATTCAGGTGATGCAGCTCTCAAACGTTTCCGACCAGGATGAAGTGCAATTGGGCAGACAATTGGATCGCCAGCTTGCTTCGGAGGTGAGAATTAGTCGAGATCCTGCCGCCAACGCTCTAGTTAGAGCCATTGGCGAAGGACTGGTGCGCAATAGCGATCGCCCCAACCTTCCCTATACGTTTCAGGTGGTTGAGGATAAAAATATCAATGCTTTTGCCACAATGGGTGGATTCGTTTACGTCAATACTGGTACGATCGCCGCAGCCGATAATCGCGCCCAGTTAGCAGCAGTAATCGCTCACGAAATGGGACATATTTCTGGCCGCCACGCCCTCGAACAAATCAAGCAAATGGCACTGGCACAGGGAGTCGCTTCTGTCGCAGGGTTGGATCGCGATCAGTTTGTTCAGATTGGCGTTCAACTAGCTTTGCGCTTGCCAAATAGCCGCGAAGCAGAATTTGATGCCGATCGCCGTGGGTTGGAGACGATCGCCCGATCTGGCTACGCACCGCAAGCCCTGCCTGCCTTTTTGCAAAAACTAGCTAGCAAATCGGGTAATGGCGTACCTGGATTTCTCAGTACCCACCCAGGTGCGAATGAGAGAATTGCAGCTTTAAACGAGCGAATTGAACGCGAGAATCTCTACGGACAAGGCGGTCTCAACGATACCAAATATCAGCGGAATTGGCGCAATCGATTTCGCTAATTATCAGTCCAATGCCTGTAGGGGCAGTACCCCCGTGCCTGCCCCATGCTACTAGTTGGGATAACTACGGGTGGACTGTCCCAATTACAACAATTTGCGTACCCATTGCCGAAATGCTTTCAGGGTTTGACTGCGTCCTTCAGTTTGACTGCGTTCTAGAAATTGAGCGACACCGTCCACGATCGCGAAGTTGGGAAAGTTAGGACTGAAATTAGCATCCTGATACTGCCCATTTTGTAGCAAGCTAATTCGCAGTTGTCCGTCCTCAAGCCGCCATAGTTCGGGAACTCCCAATGCTTGATAAGCATCCAGCCCAGTTTTAGAAGTAACGTCTACCTCAATTGCCAGATCGGGAGGGGGATCTACAGTTAAATCTAGTCGGTCTTTGCCAATCATTTGGGCAGCATTTTTAATGTAAAAGCAGTCATCTGGCTCAATTCCTTTCGCCATGTCCCGACGCTTGAAGGTACTGGAACCAAAACACTCATTATCAATGTCAAGTTCCTCCAGCAGGATTTTAACCATATCCCCAATCAAGACTTTAGCTTTTTCATGTTTCGGTAAAGGCATCCGAATTTCTAACACTCCATCACTATAGGCAATTCTACAAGCGCGTTTGTCCCCTAGCTCGTCGAGAATGGCTTCAAATTCTTGCCAGTTAACCTCTTGAAGCTGGATTCTTTGACCTGGATGCACCACCAATTGCCGAAGCTGAAGCGTGACCATGATGATTCTCTGGTAAGGGACTAATCTAGTATAAAGCAGCCAGCCCTATACCTGGATAAGATCGATTTGGGTTTCCAAACTTTCACGTAAGGAGATAAACTAACTGCATGTTACACGCGATCGCATCTCCGCACTACTGGTTAACAAATTGCCATATCCCAACGTGTTTGCTCGACCGAGAATTTAACGTAAATGCTAGTTGGGAAGGCATTGCCGCCTTCGATCTAGAAATTCTAGATGGCAAGATTCATACGGTGATTCCCACTAACTCAGCTCATCGCACATCATCTCATATAGAACAAATAGATCTAAGGCAAGGCATGGTTTTACCTTGCTTTATTGATATGCATACCCATCTCGATAAGGGACATATTTGGAATCGCACTCCCAATCTCGATGGGACTTTTGTCAATGCTTTGCAGGTGGTGGAGGTCGATCGCGATCGCTACTGGAATTCTGAGGATCTATATCGACGCATGGAATTCGGGCTGAAGTGCAGTTATGCCCACGGGACAAAAGCCATTCGCACTCATTTAGACTGTCCGTTCCCACAAGCAGACATCAGTTTGGATGTGTTTAAGGCATTACACCAAACCTGGGCAGATCGACTGACCCTGCAAGCTGTTTCCCTCGTCACGCTCGATCGGTTTATGGGAACTGAGGGGAAAGCTCTAGCCGATCGCATTGCCGATCTAGGTGCAGTTCTGGGTGGCGTTGCTTTTTTGAATCCCGATATAGATATCCAACTAGATCGAGTATTTAGCCTGGCGAAAGAACGTCAGCTTGACTTGGACTTCCACACCGATGAGAACGATAATCCGCAATCCGATACCCTGTTAAGAGTGGCGCGAGCGGCGTTGCGACATGAATTTACAGGCAGGATTACCTGCGGACACTGTTGCAGCCTCACCGTCCAAGATGCGATCGCCGTTCAGGAGACAATTGCGCTTGTAAAGGAAGCGGGGATTGGCATTGTCAGTCTGCCCACATGCAATTTATACTTGCAAGATCGCAAGGCGGGTATTACACCAAGATGGCGCGGTGTCACCTTAATGCAAGAGTTAAAAGCGATGGGAGTAGAAGTAGCGATCGCTCAGGATAACTGTCGAGATCCCTTCTATAGTTTTGGCGATGGCGATTTGTTGCAGGTATTTGCGATGTCAGTTCAAATCGCTCATCTCGATAGTCCCTACGGCAATTGGTTGCAAACCATTACATCTACGCCAGCACGATTGATGGGATTAGAAAATACAGGCAAGATTGGCGTTGGGCAACCCGCCGATCTAGTCATATGCAAAGCAAGAAATTTTAGCGAACTTTTGTCTCGTCCCCAGAGCGATCGCAGGATTATCCGTTCCGGGCAATTAGTCGATTCTACTTTGCCAGATTACAGCGAACTAGACGATCTAATCTTTAGAGAGGGAGTTTAGCTACAAATGCTTCTAGTTATGGCGGATTTTGTGGGTTACCTCGATCTGACCCCTCCCCGCAACAGAGAAGGGTTTCCGAACTCCCCTTTCCCTCATAAGGAAGATCTGGAGAGTTAGGTTATACCAATTCTAAAAATTACGGCTATATAGCCATAGACAGATCTGTTAGGACAGGGGGGGTGTGGGCACAGCCCCCACGCAGGGGTTCTACCCCTGCACCCCGTCCTAAGCCTAGTGGCTACAGCTATACTAGCTGCGCTGTTGCCGATAAAAATCAAATCGTTGCTGAAGTTCTTCTGGTTTTCGAGCTTGAGTCAAGTACTCCACTAATGCTTGTCCCAACGCCCAGGCATCGTCTTGAGGAGAAGTCGAGTATTTCATCAGGAGAGGAGATAGCGAACTCCAGTCGATGTCTTGAAAGAAATTGAGATTTGGTTTGAAGAGTTTGTACAAGTCGCACACCATCAATACCTTCCCAACAATTGCGGGAACTTGTTCCACGGGGATATTCCCAAGCAACACTGAGAGCGCTGCCATCCCTCGCAATTGGAACAGCAGCCCAGCGCCCGCACTTTTAAGCATAGATGCGACATCTTGCCCCACGGACAGATTCATAGCACGGCGATCGATGAGTTTAGCTGCTGCCGTGGCTTGAACGTTTGCGCTGTTCGTCCAGCGCGCTACGCGGGCTTGTCTTGCCGGATCTAGATTTTCGATGAGTAGATTTGATAGTGCTTCGACGTTCCATTCCGCCCTACCCAGTGTCGGATCGGTGGTAACGACTGGAATCACCCGATCGCACAGGTCGCGTAACACTTCAGCCCGATAAAGGACGGCATCGCGGATAGCTATCTCTTTGGGGCGAGTGCCAAATTGCCAATCGTAGGGGGTCTGCCACTCTCGCACCGGACGCAAGCGATCGACCTGTGTAACCGCAACCATCGTGGGAAGATTCTCAACTCTAGTCTGCACGGCCTTGAGAAAATCCGCATCCATTTGGAGGGCTGGCTCTAAAGCAGGGGTAGCCAGAATCAATGCATCAACGCTGGCGGCGAGATGCAACACCTGTTCGCGCAGATCGGGGCGATCGACCTGCTCGTAACCGGGGGCATCCCACAGTACGATATCGTCTTGCCAGGTAAATTTTTGGCATTCGGTGGTGTTGGGTAATAGATCGACTGCTGCCAGTTGCTCCTGAAACAAGCTATTAATCAAACTACTTTTGCCAGCCCCAGTGCGCCCGACCAGCAGTATTTCTACGGGCTTTTGCTGAATCTCATCGATGGGTTGAGCCTGTTCTAGAATCTCTCGTAGAGTCTGGGTTTGCTGGCTGGAAGGAGAGAATCGATCTGTCAATGGCAGATCGGCGTTGCCATACAGGGCAACCGATCGCTGGGCGAGATGCTGGAACGCATATTCTCGCGCTACTTGGCCTAAATTTGCTAGTAACTGCTGTTTGGCGCGATCGCTGGTACTCTGGCTGGCCTGTTTGGCTAATGCTGCGGCGGGATTTCTTATCCATAACGACCAATCCCAGACCTGGAGAGCTTTTTGCAACCAGGGAGAGAATCGTCCGTATTTTTCGTAAGCTTCATAGGCTTGACCTACAGATATCTTGTTCAGTAGCGGTGAAAGACCGTGCATCCAACGATCTAGATCGTCAACGGTGCCTCGAATCAGGCCATAGGCTTGGGGAATATAAATATTGAGCAATGGATATTTGATGTCGGGGTAATAAACCTGGGCGATCGCGCTAACCAAGCCATGACAGCGCTGCCAAAAGGTTTGCATGTCTTCCCATACGGGCTTATCAGCACGCGACACTTGTACGACATTTTTTAAGATGACTTCCACTTGCCGGACTTTATCGGCACCATCACCGGACTGAACGGGTAATTTATCCGCAAATTCTTGCCAGTCAACGGAAAATTCTTCCCGTTGCGCGATCGCGGTGCCCGTCCATTTTGTCAACAACCAGAGCCATCCTACGAATAGAACGATCGCCAATCCCCAAATCCAGGAAATTCCCCAAGCCTGAATTTGAACCCCAGCCGCAAACAGCAAAAACAACGCGATCGCGGCAAGCGGTAAAATCAGTAGCGCAATTTGCCAGGGCTTTAATACAATCATGCCTTCTCAACCTGCGCGATCGATGGGGATAGGTTAGATTTCTTATACTGCTCCTGTTTTGTGCGGAAAGCCTCCTTCATGACATCATTTACCCTTTCCAGGTTAGGTTTCTTGCCCTGCATTAACTCTCCAAAGTAAAAACAGGCGGCCTCTCCCAACGCCCAGGTATATGCCGCTGCCCAGGATGCTGCCACAACGCTGCCAAACCCCGGCACGAATTTGATTAGCTCTCGACCCAAGGTTTGCGCGACAAAGCCGCCACCGATGGAGGCGATCAGTCCGCCCGCTTGCGATGGACTGAGGGTTTGACCGTATAAATTGCCTAACAGCACCACCATTGAGACTTGCGTGGCGGTGAGAACTGGCATGGTAGCAAACGGTAAGGGTACAGCAGCAATGGTTGCTGCTAGCACGGCATAGGTTGATAAGTAGCGCAGTGCCACGCCTTTGTAGAGATGACCCAACTGTTTTTGCAGATTTTGCTCGCGGTCAACCAGTTCCCGAAGCATTTTGGCTTCTGCTTCAGGTAGCAGATCGGCGATCGCATCTCGTAATGCATCTAAACCATAAAAGACAGGATCGAACCCATCCTCCTCCAGCGTGAAGTCAATTAAAACCGCGCGATCGTACAGAACGCGCTCCTTTTTTGTCGAGCCAAAGTCTTTCTTGAGAGCTGCAAATGCTCTAGCGATCGGTTCCGAGGCAGGTGGATATTCTGCACGATCTGCGTTTGGAGGATACAACAGATGCAAACAGGTGACGGCTAAAATACAGGGAATTGCAGGGAACCGTTGCCGCAGTCCTTTAATGACCTGTAGCAGGGCATCGTTAGCAAAATCCGTAATTTTGACGGTTAAGATTAGAACTCTGGCTCTGGGGCTTTGCTCTAGATCGGTACAGAGTTCCTCGATTATTTTTTGCGTATTTCGATCCGCATCGCCCAATCCGACTGTATCGATAAACGTCAGAATAGGGAGATCGCTAGAAGGGTAATCGTAGCGCTGGGTGTGTTGGGTGTGGGGTCGAAAACCCTGCCCTACTATGTCGGCGGAGACCCCAGTTAGACCGCGAATAATCGAGCTTTTCCCAGATTGCGTTTTGCCAACTAATACCACTTCTATAGTCGATAGGCTGTCTCTGACGCTGGCTAAGATCTCGGCAAGTTTCTCATCGCTGACCCAGAACCGATCTTTAAAAAATTGCGAGACTTGCTCAAAGGGATTAAAGCCCATAACTTTGAAAAATTGCGACAAGTATTTTTGCTATCACTTCAACTCAAGATTTGGGCCAGATCGAGGACAAATCCAGGCAATACATCCTCGCCCGATAAGCTGGTAGGAGCAAATAAAACTTCCACATCTTTCCCAGGACGATAGATTTCTGCGCGCTGATTTTTAGGATCGAGCAACCAGCCCAAGCGCACGCCATTCTTGATATATTCCTGCATTTTTCGCTGCAATTTCTCCAGATTATCCGTCTCAGAGCGCAATTCCGCCACAAAGTCGGGAGCCATAGGGAGAAACTTGGCCGGATCGCATTGCAGTGCTAGCAATCGCTCTCGTCTCACCCAAGATGCATCAGGCGAACGATCTGCGCCATTAGGCAAGGTAAACCCTGTTGAAGAATCAAAAACCAGTCCCGTACCGTCGGCATCCGCCCAATTACCCAAACGCTGGTTCAGTTTGCTATTGCGATTTCCGGTTCCCCATCCAGTTGGCGGCATGACAATTAATTCCTCTTGGGCAGTACGTTCGAGACGGAGGTCGGGATTGCTCTGACAAAGCTGCAAGAACTGCTCGTCTGTTAATTTGATACTAGGGCTGAGGTTAATAGTAATAGCAGTCATATGCAGTATCTTTTATTGGCTATGCCTAGATAATATGGTAACACCCTGCTTGAGATTGACTGAATTGTGGATACTCAACTACAGCAACTCCTGACTGCGATATTGCAGTTTTTTACAGCGCCGCTGTTTCATATTGGCGATACGGCGGTATCGCTGAGCCTGACTTTAGGTGTTTTAATCGCGCTGTTTGTAATTGTTTTCTTAGTCAGTATTTTCAAGAATTTTTTGCGATCGCAGCTCTTAGTCAAGTTAGGCATGGATGAGGGCAACCGCGCCGCGATCGCCACGATTGTCAGTTATAGTGCTGGCACGGTGGGATTTATTATCGTCTTGCAAAGTATTGGCTTAAATTTAGCTTCTTTGGCATTGGTGGCAGGTGGTTTGGGGGTTGGGATTGGCTTTGGTTTGCAGGATCTAACTAAGAATTTTGTCAGCGGCCTGACATTATTGCTCGAGAGAAAGATCAAAGTTGGCGATTTCGTGGAATTTGAAGGACTATCCGGGCATGTAAAAGAGATATCGATCCGTTCCACGTTAGTGCGCACTCTCGATGGTAGCGATGTAATCGTTCCCAATAGCTTTCTGGTGGAAAATCGACTGGTGAATTGGAGCTACGATAACTATGCGGGACGAATTAGAATACCTGTGAGAGTCGAGTTCGACACAGATCCGCTACTCGTGACGGAAATACTGGCAAGGGTTGCCCATAGCGAACCCGATGTCGTTCATGCCTATCCACCGGAAGTTCTGTTTAGGGGTTTTGGTGATAGTTCGTTGCAGTTTGAACTGTGGGTGTGGATTAAACGCATCGATCTCGAAGCGCAGATTAAAAGCTCGTTATATTTTCGGATCAATCGCGAGTTGTGTCTCAATCGCATTAAGGTTCCATTTGTACAGACAGAAATGTGGTTAAAAAATCCTGAAGAACTCATGGCCTATGGGAGTAAGGTTGAAGATGTGCTGAAAATGCGGGGCTTGGAAGCTCAAAGCCTGGAGACCCACAATCTGGAGGCTCAGGGATTCGAGAGTCAACCTGGATCGCCACTCTATTTAAGGGATATGCTGCGTCAGATTGCCTACTTCCAGAACTTTAGCGATCTGGAACTACGGCAACTAATAGAAGTTGGCTATCGCAGAAGTATTAAAGCCGGAGAGATTCTGTTTCGAGAAGACGAGCCAGGGGATGACTTTTATATTATCCTCTCCGGCAGTTTAGATGTAAAGTTACTAAAGCTAGATAAGCAGCTTGCTACGCTCAAGAAGGGAGATTTTGTGGGGGAGTTGGCACTCATGCTAGATATCCCCCGCACCGCCACTGTAGAAGCGCTAGAGGACACTACCCTATTCGCGGTTAACCGCAATGGGCTGACCAGGTTGCTGCAAAGCTATCCCAATCTAGCGGAGTCGATCGCGCGGGAAATATGCAAGCGACAGGAGGAATTGGCTTTGACTCAAAAGCAACTCAGAAAACTCGGTTTGGCAGACGCGCCAGAAGATGGTAAGAATCTACTCCTGTGGGTGCGCCAGCGTTTGATCGGTTTATTTGGTTTGTAGTTTAATCGTGAGGGGCAGAAAAATGAGCGAGACCAAAAATTTGGGAACTGAGGACGTGCAGAAAAATGGGGAACGGATATCGATTCAGCAACTGATACAGGAGGGTATCCAATTAAGTCAAGATCGTCAATTAGAAGCAGCGATCGCTAAGTTCGATGTTGCTCTCGACATGGACTCGTATCTGTACGAGGTATGGAACGAACGCGGTGTTGTCCTGGAGTTGTCAGGTCGTTACGATGACGCGATCGCCAGCTATGACAAAGCCTTAGCGGCTAACTCCGAATACGCCCAGGCATGGTACAACCGAGGTAATGCGCTGAGTTATCTCGATCGCCATGAGGAGGCGATCGCCAGCTATGACAAAGCTTTAGCCTCCAGACCGGGGTTTTATGAAGCGTGGTACAACCGCGCCCTGGGATTAGAAAAGTTAGGACAATACGAACAAGCGATCGGCAGTTACCGCAAAGTGATTGGCCTTAATCCAGATTTCTACGACGCTTGGAATAATTTAGGGATTAACTTGGAAAGGCTAAATCGCCACCAGGAAGCGATCGCGTTTTACGATCGCTCTATCGCTATTTACCCGGACTTTTATATTGCCTGGTACAACCTGGGCAATACATTGCGGATTTTGGAACGCCACGACGATGCGATTAATTGCTACGAACATGCGATCGCCATCGAGCCGAATTATCCTGAAGCTTACTGCAACCTGGGACTTACCCTCGAACAAGTGCATAAATTGGAACCCGCGATCGCTTCTTATCAGCAAGCGCTGGCGCTCCGACCGGACTACCCGGAAGTGCGAAAAAATCTTAGCCTGTTGCACCTGAAACTAGTACCGCGCTGGCACTTTGCCATGCTCAACGATCGGCAGCGCAGCGATCGCTACGATCGCTCAATTGCGAAGCTGGTAGAACCCAACTCTGTCGTACTCGATATTGGTTCTGGATCGGGGTTGCTTGCCATGATGGCAGCAAGAGCAGGGGCACAGCAAGTAATTAGTTGCGAAGTCGTCCTGCCGATTGCGGATATCGCTAGAGAAATCGTGCGCGTTAATGGACTGAGCGATCGCATTGCGATTGTAAATAAGAAATCTACCAATATGGTTGTAGGTATTCATATGCCGACCAAAGCCGATCTCCTGGTTTGTGAAATCTTTGATGTGGGCTTGCTAGGCGAAGACGCGATCGCTACGATTAAACACGCGCGATCGCATCTATTAAAACCCGATGCTAAAATTCTGCCTCAACGCGCTAGGGTCTATGGCGTTCTGGTCGAAAGTCCACAATTGCTTGATGAAGACCGCGTTCAGACCGTCACTGGCTTTGATGTCAGTCTCTTCAATACATTCTCATCAACACCAGCCTATCTGCAAAGACAACTCCACCACTACCCCCACAAAGTATTATCGGAGGTGTTTGCAGTATTCGATTTTGACTTTGCGGGCGAGGATATCCAATCGGAAGAACGGACGATAGATGTAAGAGCGATCGCGGATGGCGAAGCTCAGGCGGTTGTATTCTGGTTCCGCTTGTACTTGGATGATGAGATTTTTATAGATACCGCTCCCGAAGCAGACAGCCATTGGATGCAGGCGGTGCAGCTACTGGAGACTCGGCTGCAAGTTTCTCAAGGCGAAGCCTACACTCTACTCGCTAGCCACGACTGTAGAAATATCTGGTTTGGGAATCTCCGATAGTAAGGGTTTAGCATTTGTCCGACAGTCTACGCATCAAACGCGAGCATTACTGACAAATCTCAATGCGATCGCTCCTGATGCGATCGCTCGTCTGTCCATCACCTGCTTCGCCCTATTCCTCTCGTGGAACCGATAGTAAGGGTTTAGCATTTGTCCGACAGTCTACGCATCAAGCACAAACATTGTTGACAAATGCTAAACCCCTGCGTCCCCTGCGTCCCCTGCGTCCCCTGCGTCCACCGTCCACCGTCCGCCGTCCACCATCCATCATCCGCTATCCGTCATCCGCCATCTCCGATAAATCCATATGCTCGTAGATCTCAAATGGTTGATGGATCCAGGGCGAGTCGGGTAGGTAATCTACATAAAAATCTGGAGCAATTGCAGAACAGGCTTTGTACCAAATTACGGCTGTCTCGATCGCTTCAATTTCATATACGTCATGCTGTTTTAACCATTGCAATGTTTGTGCTAGAGTCGTACCCGAGTCCACCAGATCGTCAACTAAAAGCACCCTACTGCCCAATTTTTGGGTGGTCATGGAGATGGTTGGAGAGAATGTAATTGCGCCTCTAGTGCGATCGCCCGTACCGCCATAGGATGACACGGACAAAATTGCTAAGGGGAGTTTGTACAGGCGAGAGAGCGTATCGCCAACACGCAGACCGCCTCGTGCTAAGCAAAGTATTTGATTAAATTCCCACCCAGATTGATAGATCTTGTAGGCAAGAGTTTCGATTTTCTGATGATATTCCTGCCAGGTAACGCTAATTTCTGACGTAGGCTCTGATACGGGTAATTTAGATTCAAGCATTTGTAAAGTTTACAAGTGAATTGACCAGATTTTTATTAATTGTGCGATGTTGTTATCCGTAGGGGTAGTGCCTTGTTCCTACCCTTAGGGTTCAGGGCAATTTCCTATGACAATTCTTATTTATTTCAGTGCATTCTATTAAGAAATAACCAAAGATAGATGACAGAATATATCTCAAGTAGTATTGAATAACGCAATTGCCAAAGCTAATACAAACCATTGCAATTGTTGATTAGACGAAGTTTATTACAAGTACTAAACTAAAAGAAAGAAAACTTAATAAACAGTTAATTTATTCGCGATCGCCGGAGGACAAAATCATGGCAGCTCTCACAGCCCCTACTAAAACGAGCAGGTTGACGATGCAAACGGTTGAAATTGCCTCTGATACTACTGCTTTGCGATCGCTGGACTGGGATCGCGATCGCTTCGACATTGAGTTTGGCTTGCAGAACGGCACTACATATAACTCTTACATTATTAAGGGCGAGCAAACTGCACTAATCGATACCTCCCATGCCAAATTTCGCCAGCTTTACATGGATACGCTCGCCGGGCAAATCGATCCCGCCCAAATCGACTATCTGGTTATCAGTCACACGGAACCCGACCATAGTGGCTTAGTTAAAGACGTGCTGGCACTCGCACCGCAAGCAACGGTGGTTGGTACCAAAGTCGCCATGCAATTTTTAGAAAATCTAATACACGAGCCTTTCACGCAAAAAATCGTCAAAAATGGCGACCAGATCGATCTCGGTAACGGTCATATCCTCCAGTTTGTGATGGCTCCCAATCTCCATTGGCCGGACACAATGTTGACCTTCGACTTCAAAACTTCCATCCTCTATACCTGCGACGTATTCGGGATGCATTACTGCGACGAGCATACCTACGACGAAGATTTAAACAAGATCGCGCCGGACTACCGCTTTTATTACGATTGCTTGATGGGGCCGAATGCCAGATCGGTACTGGCAGCCATGAAGCGCATGGACGAGCTACCACCATTAGATACGGTGGCAACTGGGCACGGGCCTCTGCTGCGCTATAACCTCAAGGAAATGACCGAAAACTATCGCACCTGGAGCCAAGCTCAGACCAAGGGTGAAACGATGGTAGCGGTATTTTATGTCTCCGATTACGGCTATAGCGATCGCCTGTCGCAAGTCCTAGCCAGGGGTATTGCCAAAACTGGGGTTGGGGTCGAGATGATCGACCTCAAGGCAACGGACATGCAGGAATTGCGCGAACTGGTAGAAAAATCGGCAGCCCTGGTAATTGGCGTGCCGCCCGCATCGCTGGCTTCCGCCCAGACCGCCCTCGGCGCAATTTTTGCTGCTGCCCATGAAAAGCAATACATCGGTTTATTCGAGTCATTTGGCGGTGAAGACCAGTCAATCGACCTGCTTAATAACAGATTTAAGGATTTGGGCCTAATTCCCGCTTTCCCCATGATTCGCGTCCGCGAGGCTCCGAGCGAATCGACCTATCAACTCTGCGATGAAGCCGGTACGGACTTGGGGCAAATCCTCACCCGCAAACAAACGATCCAGCACATGAAGTCGCTAGACGTGGACATGGATAAGGCACTCGGGCGCATAGCAGGTGGGTTGTATATCATTACGGCTAAGAAAGGCGATATTAGCAGCGCCATGCTGGCCTCATGGGTGTCGCAGGTGAGCTTCAAGCCTTTAGGCATATCGATCGCCGTAGCTAAAGATAGAGCGATCGAATCTTTTATGCATGTGGGAGATACCTTTGTCCTGAATGTATTGGAAGAAGGCAATTACTCCAAAATCATGCAGCATTTCTTGAAGCGGTTTGCACCCGGTGCCGATCGCTTTGAGGGCATCAAAAATTACCCAGCCCAAAATGGTTCCCCCATTCTGGCTGATGCCCTGGCATTCATTGAATGCGAAGTAGTTAGCCGCATGGAATGCAGCGATCACTGGATCGTCTACGCCACCGCCGAAGCCGGACGCGTATCGGATCCAGATGCCTTGCCCGCTGCCCACCGCCGTAAGGTAGGCAATCACTATTAAAGCTATTAGCTATTAGCTATTAGCCTTTTAGATTCGTAGGGTGGGCAATGCCCACCTTACTTCTCTCCCTCCTCTCCAAGAAGAGGGGAGCCAAACCCCGATCGCGCACGACCCTGGCTTATGACGCTCTGAAATAGCTAAAATGACGGGTATGTTTCTTGACAGACGAAGTTTTTTGCGATCTGTTAAAAACAAATATACGGAATTGAGATGAAGGAGCACGATCTATGTCTGTCAATCAACAAGAAGTTCTATCATGCTTTAAGGTACTGGTGTACATGGCGAAGGCGGACGGTCAGGTTTTGGATGAAGAGTCTAGCAGTCTGGCTCAGGCTTTCGGGGAGATCGAATTACCCGAGGGAGTCACGATCGAAAGCCTGTTGAGCGAAGAAATGAATGTAGATGAGTTGCTCGCACAAATTGGCAGTACGGCGGCGCAGGAACTGGTTTACCAGTCTGCCTATACCATGGCTAACATTGATGGGAACTGTAGCGTTGAAGAGCAAGCGCTTTTAAACAAAATCGCTAACACTTTCACAAAATTCGATCTGTGGCAGAAAGAGGAAAGAATTCACGATTTGCAATGCAGGGCTGAAAGATCCTCTTTCTCCAAGCAGGTTAAACAGATTGCCGATGCCAAGAAACGAGAGATTGAAGTCGATAACGAAATTAGAGACTATTGCTTCCTCAACGCCGTACTAGGTGCTTTCCCATTCCCAGGGATCGCGATCGCCGTCGATCTATACATCTACTGGAGCCAGTTGGATATGGTACAGGATATTGGCGAGCGCTGGGGCTACGATCGCACGCAAGCCGACCTCAAAAAAGCCTTCTTTGGCAGTATTGGTTGGACGGGTGCCCGCATTGCGGTGAGCAACCTGGCGAAACTCGTACCCGTATTTGGCAGTGCTGTCGGTGCAGCTACGGCTTTTACCACTACCTGGGCAATTGGCAAGGTTGCTAACCAATACTTTGCCAGCGGTTGCCAAATGGATGCCATGAGCCTCAAGCAAGCCTTTAAGGCAGCGAAGAAAGAAGGAGAAACAGTATATAAGGAGAACGAAGAGGCGATCGCCGCGAAGCAAAAAGAACTGGAGCCACAGATGCAGGCTCTCAGCGCCGATCTCGAAGCGGGTCGGATTACCCAGGAAGAGTATCAAGTAAAGTTGAGAGAATTAGTTTAAGGAGATTTCCAAAGGTCTAACTCTCATACGCTCAAGGGGCGCAGGGGCGCAGCCCCGGTTTTGGTTCTATTCTCCTCTCCCTTAGGGAGAGAGGTCAGGAGAGAGAGCTTCCAAGCCTAATCTAACCATTCAATTCAATCTAAGGATACACAGCAGATGACATCGACTAAACCTCGTGATGTTCAGGTATTACCAATCGGAGCGGATACGCTTGCCATCCGATCGCGGAGTTGGAATCGCCTGCGATTTGAAATTGAGTATGCCCTTGAAAAAGGGACGACCGCTAATTCGTTCCTGATCCAGTCCGAACAAACTGCTCTGATCGATCCTCCTGGCGGTACGTTCACTGAGATTTTTTTAGAGGAACTACAGAAGCGCTGTCCCATCGATCGGATCGACTATGTAATTTTAGGGCATGTCAACCCGAACCGGATCGATACGATTAAAGCTCTACTGGTCTTGAAAAACCATATCACGATTATTTGCACCAATCCTGGTGCGATCGCCCTGCGCAACGCCATTCCCGATGGAGAACTGAATATCAAAGTAGTGCGCGGTGAGGAATTATTAGAGCTAGGCAAGGAACACGTCCTGCAATTTATCTCTACTTCCACGCCGCGCTGGCCGGATGCTCTCTGTACCTACGACAGCAAAACTAAAATCCTCTATACCGATAAACTTTTCGGCGCGCATGTCTGTGGCGATCAGCTATTTGATGAGGGCTGGCAGCACTATTTGCCAGATCGCCGCTACTATTTCGATTGCTTAATGGCAAACCAAACGAAGCAGGTCGAAGTTGCGCTCGACAAGATCGCGGATCTACCCGCTAGCTTCTACGCGCCCGGACACGGCCCCATGCTCCGCTACGGACTTCATGAGTTGGTCAATCTTTACCGCAAGTGGAGTGAAGTTCAAAAGCAACAAAATATTTCCGTAGCATTGCTCTATGCCTCTGCCTACGGCAATACCACTACCCTTGCCGACGCGATCGCGCGGGGCATTACCAAAGCTGGTGTCACGGTGGAAGCAATCAATTGCGAAGCGGCGGCACCAGATGAAATCAAGGCAGCGGTGGAAAAGGCATCCGGCTTTGCGATCGGCTCGCCCACCCTGGCCGGGCACCTCCCTACTCAAGTGCAAACTGCCCTGGGGATTGTAATTTCCACGGCACCTAAAGGCTCGCCCGCTGGAGTGTTTGGCTCCTTTGGTTGGAGTGGCGAAGGCATTGACATCATTACCGACAAACTCAAAGATGCAGGCTTTACGATCGCGTTCGAGCCAATTCGCGCTAAATTCAAACCCACCGATGCCATGCTCCAGTTCTGCGAGGAAACAGGCACGGATTTCGCCCAGAGCCTGAAGGTTGCCAAAAAAGTGAGGAATACGCTCAATCCTGGCAGTACGGTCGAGCAGGCAGTGGGACGGGTGATTGGCTCTCTCTGCGTCGTGACGACCAAAAAAGGCGATGTCACAAATGCCATGCTGGCCTCGTGGGTGTCTCAGGCTACTTTTAACCCACCAGGGCTAACCGTCGCCGTGGCAAAGGAACGGGCGATAGAGTCGCACATGCATGAGGGCGATCGCTTTATTTTGAATATTTTGGATCAGGGCAAACAGGTACGCAAAAGCTTCATGAAAAAGTTTGCACCGGGAGAAGATCGCTTCGCTGGACTTAATACCCAAGAGGCGCAAAACGGAGCGCCAATTTTAACCGATGCCCTCGCCTATTTGGAGTGTCAGGCTACACAGAGGATGGAATGCGGCGATCACTGGTTGGTGTACGCGGTAGTCGAAGGTGGCAAAGTACTACAGGATAACGGTTTGACCGCAGTCCACTATCGCAAATCGGGAGGATATTATTAGGAGCTAGCCGCTTTGTGGCAGCGAATAGGCAAAATGGCTGAGGGCTAAGTTTAACAATCTGGGTAATTTCTATAGTAAGTCTCGGATAATTCCTCATAGCGTGGCAAAGGTATGAAGTTGCCGCGCTATTTTTTTGCCTAATTCGCTGGGTGGAGAAACTCCCCTATGGCAATTTGTTAGAATGCCAACATACTACCGAGCATATTATTAGGTATTGACGACTTATGCAAGACCAGTTGCAAACGGCGATCGCTCCCTACTGTAAGTCAGTTGACTATTTAGAAGTGCGGCTAGAACAGAGCGAGTCCACCAGTATTTCGTTTCAAGGACCGCAGCTTCATGCCGTAGATCGCAGTTTTGGTCTGGCTGGCGGTATTCGTGCTTGTCACAATGGTGGCTGGAGTTTTGTCACGTTTAACGATCTGTCCGAGTTACAGGATCGCGTCGAGCAGGCTATTTCTCAAGCCAAGTTAATCGGGAAAGAAACTACGCAATTAGCTTTTGTAGAGCCTGCGATCGCCGATGTCAAAGTAGAGCTAGGTAACGATCCGCGCAGCATCTCGCTAGATCGCAAGCGTGAAATCGTGGAGGCCTATAACCAGATGCTTCTAGAGTTCGATCCGAGAATTCAAACCACAATACAAAGGTTTTCCATCTTTCACTCAGGTAGTTCGACCTGTTTGCTGTTTGCTGTTTGGTATATAGCTGAGCCTATAGCCACAAAGCCTCGGCTAACAGGCGGTACTCAGATGGTTCGTTATAAACCTGGGCGGATATTCTGACCCACACACGATTGGCAAAGTCAATCACCGGGACTTCAATGCGGTGCTTTTCCCATAGATAGTCATGTAGGGCTTTAGCGCCTGATTGAGCTTTCTTTGTCGGTACCTGTACTGCTGTCATTGCACCGATCGCACTTGCAGTTATAGGGGTATGTCCGCCCCAGGCGTGGTTGAGTACCTGACCAGCCCAAACTGCCAAGCTGTGATTGTGTTCGTAGATCCTCGTCACGCCAAGGTTGCGGGCAAAGGCGATCGCCTCCGTGATGGCTAACCAGGCGCTAAAGTCCCGCGTGCCCGTCCAATCAAACTCTGCAAGATAACCTTCGCCGAAGCCGTGGGAAATTACGGTGGGGTGCATTTCTGCTTGCCATGCGGGACTCGTCCACAAAAAGCCGCAACCTTTGGGTGCAAATAGCCACTTGTGGCAGTTGCCAACATACCAATCGGCACCTAACGCTTCGATATTCAGGGGCATCATGCCTGGCATGTGCGCTCCATCGACCAGAACGGGAACTCCATGCTGCTTGGCCAGGCGAATTATTGCTGCCACGGGGAATATCAAGGCAGTGGGAGAGGTGACGTGATCGATCGCGAGCAACTTAACTTGAGGACTGAGGGCGGCTGCGATCGCATTAGTTATCTCTAACTCGCTGCTAATCGGGAAAGGCACCCCTACCTCGATTAATTTCGCCCCTGTACGTTGGCAGATAAACTGCAAGGTTTTACGCACCGCACCGTAAACGTGGTTAGTAATAACAATTTCATCGCCCGTCTGAAATGACAGCGATCGCACCACTGCATTAATCCCAGCCGTAGCGTTTTCGACGAAGACGATATCTTCGCCTTTAGCGCCAACAAAAGTAGCTAACTCGGCGGCAGCATGTCTGAGCGCCTCGGGTAGCTCTTGCGTCATAAAGCGCACTGGTTGTTTTTCTAGCCGTTGCTGCCACTGTGTCTGTGCCTCAAGGACGACTTTAGGCGTGGCTCCAAACGAACCATGATTGAGAAATACGCAATTATCTTCTAACAGCCATTGCGATCGAATCGACTTACCAAACTGCATAACTGCTAAGTTATTTAAAACTGCGTACGATCCCCAGTTTAAAGGAAATTATATATAGTCGATTGTATTCTATAGCTCTTACGCGATCTGACTTTGATATAGGGGACTGGGAACCCCCTAGAGCCACTGCCGCGTTCCACCCCTGCACCCCGCCCTAACATGACTTTGTAGTGCTATGACTGTACGATCGCTTGAAGAAGCAGAACGACAGACTCCCATTCCAGGTAGTACTATGTACGTCCGCGTTTCCTGTCAAAAGACTCAACTTTCTTCTGGAACTGTAGTGCGGATATCTAGAGCCTGGGAGGACTACTGTGCCCTGCGCGACAGCCGAGGCGATGGCTCCATTCCTCGCATTAAGTATAGCGGTTTTCAGATCGGAAGGAGTAGGGGGGTTGGGGGCGTTGCCCCCAAGAAGGGGAGGCAGGGCGGTCTTGGGGGTTCCCCGCTAGAGCCACTGCCGTGTTCCACCCCTTCACCCCAAAAATAAAACCCGTTCTCAATTGAAAAACGCTATATCAAAATGGTGAAATTATCCGATGAGTCCGCTTCCAATATTGTGAAGGCTTGACTAGATAGCAAAACCCTTAAACAAGAGGCTTTTACGCCAATTACAATGGACATTTCCATCGAAAGAGGTATCGAGCCGGATTACTGCTTCTACATTGATAACTGGCAATATAGAACACAAGTCCCATTAAAGTGTTCTTTGTATTCCCAAACACTTCTCTTTGTTTAAGTTACGGTTAACGGAATCTTAAAATTTGCATTAAAAGAAGTTTTGGGTATAAAGTGAAACCTATGGAAAATTCAGGTCAGTGCTTAACCCCATTTCAGCGCAAGCTGCTGCTGAAGACTCTACCAACAGAACTGCGACCGGAATACCGCCGTCGCATAGAAATCATGCTGCTTGCAGATATAGGACAATCTCAAACACAAATCTGTGGAAAATTGGGTTGCGCGCACGAGACGGCACGATATTGGATGGCTATGGCACAAACGGGGCAAGCTCACCAATGGAAAAATCGCCAAATTGGCCGCCCTAAGACAGTTAACGAGCAATATTGCGATCGCTTGAAAGAACTCGTAAGCCATAGTCCTCGTGAATATGGCTATTCATTCCAACGCTGGACAGCTCAATGGTTAGGGAAGCACCTGGAAAAAGAACTGGATATTAAAGTTAGTAATTGTCATATCAATCGGTTACTAAAACAAATGGGTCTTTCGACACGAGCAAAACCTCGCACAAATGAGGAATTAGACCAAAGTGCAGCAACTGATAGTTCCAATCTTGAGATTCGCGATCTAACATCTGCCAGTGTGCCAGAGCCAGGAGAACTATGGCTATTTAATTCAATTCATTAAGATTTTCTAACTATGGCGCAAGAATTACCTTCTCTATTTTTCGAATATCTAACAAATGCTCTAGGACAAGTACTTTCAGAACAAGTGTTCGATCGATATATTGCCCAAATTACTGTTCTGAAACCCTCAGCAGGTAAACTTTTCTGGCAGACAGACAAATCCGAACCAGGAATACATATAGTCATAGAGGGAAAGGTAAGACTTCTACATCACACCGATAACTTAATTGCAACAATAGAAGCAGGTGGGTGCTTTGGTGAAAATACTCTGTTCCCGAGTAGCTCCTTTCAGCCTTACTCCGCCAGAGCTTCTGTCAACGTCAAACTTCTTTTTCTTCCCGCTCCATTGTTAAAGGATCTGATCGGCAAATATCCCACCATTAAGGAACACATTAAGCATCAGGCAATACTGCGCGATTGGTTGCTACTATGTCCCGAAATTGCTGCGATGCAAAAACTACCAGGTTTAATGAAAGCGCTATCACTCCTGGAGAAACACGAGCTGCCGAATGGGCAATTACCAGATGCACTGCAAAATCAAAAACTATGGTTTATGCGACGCGGTCAACTCCTCAATACTTCAGGGCAAGAGTTGCATATTGGATGTATTTATGCACCCTCTCAACAGAAGGCAATTTCATGGCAAGTAGTTCAAGCTTCGGAACTTTATATTCTCTCAAGCGATAGATGGGATGAAGCACTAAATTATTGTCCCCAGTTCGATCGTCTAGTTTCATCGAGGAACTTATCAAAAGGATTAAAGGAAAATTTTCACTTAGAAGAGATAGAGCCGCAGTTCACAACCACACCAGAACCCGAGATTCAACCAAAGAGTCAAAAAAAGCTTGGTAAAGCCTACTTCCCTAATCCCACATTGCAAGTTGGCCATTTGTGGCAACGGGTAATTCGACGCTATCCTTTCTTTCAGCAACAGAGTGCCTCTGACTGCGGTGCGGCCTGCCTCGTGATGGTTAGCAGGTACTGGGGTAAGCATTTTAGCGTCAATCGATTGAGAGAAATTGCCAATGTTGACCGTAATGGAGCATCATTGCGAGGACTAGCAGCAGCAGCAGAAAGCGTCGGTTTCACAACACGGCCAGTAAAAGCCAGTCTTAATAAACTGGCAGAACAGAATCTTCCCGCCATTGTGCATTGGGAGGGAAGGCACTATATCGTGGTCTACAGGGTGACACGCGATCGCGCAATTGTTTGCGATCCTGCAATTGGTCAACGGGTTCTAACACATACAGAATTTCTCTCTGGTTGGACTGGTTATACATTGTTACTTCAGCCCACAGCTCTATTGAGAAATACTGAGGAAACCAAACAGTCTTTCTGGCAATTCTTTGAGTTGATAAAACCCCACCGACTCATACTGTTAGAGGTATTTATTGCTTCAATTCTCATCCAAATCTTTGGACTAGTCACACCGTTATTTACACAATTACTACTAGATCGCGTTCTAGTGCAACGGAGCGATTTAACTCTAACGGCTGTAGGAATAGGATTACTTATTTTTAGCTTATTTAGAGTTGCTATGACTGGTTTGAGACAATATTTTCTAGATCAGACGGCAAATCGAGTGGATTTAGCCCTAATTGTCGGTTTTATTAGTCATACCTTTAGATTGCCCTTAAAATATTTCGAGTCTCGCTATGTGGGAGATATCATTTCCCGCGTCCAAGAAAATCGTAAAATTCAGCGATTTTTAACGGGTGAAGCACTCTCAATTATTCTCGACCTGTTGACAGTATTTATCTACGTAGGATTGATGTTTTGGTACAGTTGGAAAATGGGACTGCTTGTGCTAGTAATTATCCCTCCATTTGTATTGCTTGCCCTATTTGCTACCCCTTTTTTGCAACGCATTTCGCGAGAAATATTTTCTGCCTACAACGAAGAAACTGGATATCTAATTCAAGCCTTAACTGGTATTCGTACAGTTAAGGCTCTTGCAGTAGAGCAGACAGTAAGATGGCGATGGGAAGAGTTTTTTGGGAAATCTATACTGAAAAACTTCTCTGGTCAGTCGATCGGTAACACATTGCAAATCTTTAGCTCTACAATTGAAGCAGTAATGACAACGATATTACTGTGGTTTGGTGCTTGGCAAGTAATTCAGAACGAACTAACAATTGGGCAATTAATTGCTTTCAATATGCTACTCGGGAATGTAATTAATCCCTTCAAGCGATTGATTGTGCTATGGAACGAACTACAGGAAGTGATTATAGCTGTTGAACGTATAAATGATGTGATTGATGCTGACCCAGAAGAAGACTTGCATCACCAGGCTCGGCAATTCCTCCCTCCAATTAAGGGATTTATTCGTTTTCTCTCAGTTACTTTCCGATACCATCCAGAAAGTGATGTTAATACGCTGGAAAATCTTAGCTTTGATATTCAACCAGGACAAATGGTGGCACTAGTGGGACGCAGTGGTTCTGGAAAGACGACGATTTCCAAGTTGCTTTTGGGTCTATATCCACCTACTAGTGGCAAGATTTTGATTGATGGCTACGATGTTTCTACTCTTTCGTTGCGATCGCTCCGTCAGCAGATTGGTGTAGTAGACCAGGATACCTTTTTGTTTGGTAGTACTATTCGTGAAAATATAAGCTTAGGCCATCCCCAAGCAACTCTGGAAGAAGTTATTGAAGCTGCAGAACAGGCTGGAGCGCATCAGTTTATTAAGGAACTACCAATGGGTTATGAAACCCAAATTGGGGAGGGAGGGGGGATGCTTTCTGGTGGACAGCGACAGCGTCTTGCGATCGCCCGTGCGCTTCTCGGAAATCCGAGATTGCTAATTTTAGACGAAGCAACCAGCAACCTGGATGCTGAATCTGAACGCATTATTCAAACTAATTTGAACAAAATCCTTAAGGATAGAACGACGTTGGTAATTGCCCATCGTCTTTCAACAGTAAGGAATGCTGATTTAATCCTGGTATTAGACAGAGGCATATTAATCGAAAGCGGTAACCACAATGAGCTAATGGCTAAATGCGGCCACTACTTCTACCTTAACCAGCAACAACTTGCTGTAACAGTTTGAACAAAATCAGTTGGCTTGATTTTTCCAATTGCGATGCGATCGTTGATATTAATTTGCTTACTAACTATGCCAAACCCATTGAACTCACCAAATCAGAGCGATCGAAACGGAAGTTACCAGAAAAATCCGGATCTTCCTGATGAAATATTGGACTCAGCAAGTCATAATCAAATAACGCTTTTAACTGAAGTAACATCATCTAAAACTTCTGATAACGATTGGTCGAGCTTAACTCAAGAGCTAATCGATACTCTTCCGAGGGTGTGGACAAGGGGACTACTTTATTTTCTAGTTGCAATTGTTGGGATTGTTCTACCCTGGGCCATGCTATCTAAAGTTGATGAAACTGGTAGCGCTAGAGGACGACTGGAACCAAAAGGTGCTACCCAAAGACTCGATGCCTCGGCATCTGGAACAGTTGCCCAGGTGCGAGTAACTGAAGGGCAAATAGTTAAGGCTGGTCAGGTAATGATTGAATTGGAATCCAATGTTCTTCGCACCGATATCGAACGGGCAAAGATGAAGTTAGAGGGGCAACTAAATCGGCTGTCGCAGTTAGAGGTGATAAAAAATCAATTGGCGATCGCTATTAGTGCCCAAGAACTCCAAAACCAAGCACAAGAATTAGAAAAGCAGGCTCAGATAAATCAAGCCAAGCAAAACCTCAGTGCTAACAAAACTGCATATACTTTAGCCGAAAATCGTTTTACCAAAGATACAATAGAGGTTGAACGCTATCGCAAACTATGGAAACAGAACGTAACGCCAGAAGTTAAAGTAGTTGAGATGGAACGCGCAGCAGAGGAAAGTCGAAGGTTGCTCTCAGCAGCTTTAGCTGAGATTCAACAAGCTGATTCTCGCTTAACGGAGCAGCATAGTAGCTATCAAAGTCTGATCCAGGCTGGTAAATTAGCAGTACTGAAAAGCGAGCAACAACTTAAAGATTTGCAAACGCAGATCGCATCCCTTCAAGCCGAAATTTCTCAATCCAAAAGCGAGATTAAATCCCTGGAATTTCAGTTGGCTCAGCGAACATTCCGCGCACCAACTGAAGGAACAATTTTTCAGCTTCCCATCCAACGTGCTGGCACCGTAGTTCAACCAGGCCAGATGGTCGCTCAGATCGCCCCAAAAGGATCGATTTTAATATTTAAAGCCCAAATGCCAATCCCTGAGAGTGGTTTTCTACGTCCGGGAATGCCTGTTAAGCTTAAGTTTGATGCTTATCCATTCCAGGACTATGGAGTAGTACAAGCAAAATTACTAAAGATATCCCCAGATTCTAAACCCATACAAACACCGCAAGGTCAAGTAGAAATGTTCGAGCTAGAAATTGCCCTCGATAAGGCATATATCCAAAACCGAGATAAGCCTATAGCCTTGGTGCCAGGTCAAACGGCAACAGCAGAAGTAATCGTCCGGCAACGCCGTTTGATTGATTTTGTTCTAGATCCCTTCAAGAAGCTCCAAGAAGGTGGCCTAAAACTTTAGCTCCAATCAACGCGATCGCCGCATTTTTATCTATATGTGATTTAAAAAACATGAATATTTATTTTCAACCATAGAGAATAAAAATGAAATATAGCCATAGCCAGATCTGTTAGGACAGGGGGGTGTGGGGGCTGCGCCCCCACGCAGGGGTGGAACCCCTGCACCCCGTCCTAAGCCTGTTGGCTATAGCTATATATGGAAATTTTTGGAACTCGCACAAATTCTAATTTAACTTTTTACTACAACTCGTTATATCGAAAATACTAGTATGTCAAAACCTCTTAGCATTTCCAGTCTTGATATTCTCAATCAAGTCAAATTATCTTGCCAAATCCCAATAATTGTTGAAGGTATCGTTGGCCGCAAGATTCTGCGATATACTGCGGCGGAAGCAGGTATTACTGTTGAACCAGAAGAACTTCAGCAAGCTGCTGATAGCATCAGATTAGTCAACAATCTGCGACGTACTGAAGATACCTGGCAGTGGTTGCAGAAATATGGTTTAACTCTTGATGAGTTTGAAGAAATAGTTTATGGAAACGTGATTTCATCGAAACTAGCACAGCATCTCTTTGAGAAAAAAATTGAGCAATTTTTCATTGAGCACCAGCTTGATTATGCTCAGGTTGTGATGTATGAAATAGTCCTTGATGATGAAGACCTTGCGATCGAACTCTTTTATGCACTCAAAGAAGATGAAATTAGTTTCCATGCTGCTGCACATCAATACATTCAAGATAAGGAATTGCGGCGCTCTTGTGGGTATCGAGGAATCCTAAATCGCAAAGATTTAAAACCTGAGATTTCTGCGGCGGTCTTTGCTGCAAACCCTCCTCAAATCCTTAAGCCGATTTTAACTTCGCTAGGGACACACTTAATTTTAGTTGAGGAAATTATTCAGCCACAATTAGATCCTCCACTTCGCCTCAAAATTCTCTCTGACATGTTTACGGAGTGGCTAAAATATGAAATCAGTCAATTTGATATTGAAATCGATTTTGAAACAAAGCATTGATACACCAGTCAACCTTCTAATTTAGGATAAATGCTTTTTCCACGCGCTCCAATGCCTGCTTGGCCTGAAAGACTAATAGCAAGTATTGCAATTGGTTAGGCCAAGGGTCACGGGGAAGTAAGGTGAGATCTGATGTCGATCGCTCGGCGGGTTCCAGTGGTATAAAGGAAGCCATAGTTTTATGCCTATGTATGATTTAACATAATTGGAATAGGATGTCAGGAATTAGTCATTACTTCTTCTTGATGCCAATTTGTTGGCCACTGAATGCGATCGCTACTAAAAGCAAGCGGATCGTCCGAATTGAGTTCTGTTGATGTTGGTTCTGCAACCATCTCAAACATACCGTTATCAAAGGGCAATCCAGGAGCCTTAGTTTTCAAAACAACTCTTTCGCGAATTCCCCGACTGGCTTGGGTTAGTGCCCGGTGATGACAGTAGGGATTATTGCCCCGGCGATCGAAGAAAACATGGGAAGTCCAGGTGCATCCACCACGGCAAAGCTTTGCAAATTCACAGGTTTCACAAAACCCCCAAAGACGATCTGTATCTGCACCAATATTAAACCTGAGTTCGGCGGAATTCTCTACAATTTCGCGTAGCGTGCGATCGCGCACGTTACCACCTGTGTAAGCATTTGTAGGCAGCGACGGACATCCCTTAATTGCACCATCCGCTTCGATCCCTAAAGTTGAAAGACCTGCAGCGCATCCTTGCCAAAATCCCCAGGCATCACCGCGACCGCGCAACAACCTCTCATAGGGGCCGTAGTAGCCAATGTTATTTCCAGGCTGAAGTGAAAGGCCATCATTTTTAGCTTTTTTAGCTATTTCGGCCAGCATGGGATAGAGATCTAAAAGTTCATAGGGTTGAAGCAACATCGCAGAATTATCCACGGCATTTCCCATCGGAACAGTGAGTTGAATTTGCCACGCCTTTGCACCCGCCTCAAGAATTTTCTCATAAACGAGTGGTAATTCTGGCGCAGAATAGCGATTGATTTGAGTATTACAGCCAAAGAATAGCCCTACTTCGCGAAAATGTCCCATTGTGCGAAAGCAGGATGCCCAAGAACCTACTCGACCTCGCAGGCGATCGTGAGTACCTTCTAGCCCATCTACTGAGATGGAAACTGCGGAAATTCCTGCATCTTTCATGCGTCGAGCCATGTCTAGGGAAATCCCAAATCCTCCGGTAGTCATACTACAAACCATTCCGGCTTGCGAAATAACCTGAGCAATCTCCAACCAGTCAGGACGCATAAAGGCTTCACCACCAATAATCGTCACCTCTGTAATGCCAATATCAGACATTTGTCGGACAAGATCTAGGGCTTCGGATGTAGTCAACTCTGCATTGCGTGCATGTCCAGCCCTTGAGCCACAATGCTGGCAAGCCAGATTGCAATTTAAAGTAATTTCCCAGACCGCATAGCTTTTTCTACTATAAGACATTTAAATCGTCCCACTTTACTTCTGAATAGAAATAACCATGATGAGAAAAGCCTATGCTGAATACAACAAAATAAGAAATTTGAGGTGTCCAGCATGGGCGATCGCTAACCCTATTTATCAAGCATGTCGTCAATAACGACACCGTAAAGGGGCTGAGGATCGATCGGACGAATTGGTCTAATTGGCCAGGGCCACCAGATTACTCCATACATTGGTTGAATAATTGGAGCCTTTCCGATATAACCACCAAAAACACCCGCAAGTTCTTCTTCGCTAACATCTGTAAACTCACCTTTTTGTCGAGCGCTCATCAATTCGATCGCACCAGTTTCAAAGGATTCAGTAGTAAATGCGTAACCTCGATCGGCCAAAAATCCAGTTCGTTTAGATCTTTCTGTCCGCTCAAGAGCAGAGCGAAATTCTCGATCTTTAATCAATCGCACGATAAATTCTTTGAGCTTGTTGAACGTATTTTCTGACATAAATTCCTCGCAATTATAGATTTTAGAGGGTTAATAGATATTGTCATCGATCGCTTGGGAAACATTTACACAGAGAGCATCTCATGCGAAATGTCCTCTCGAATGTGGCATCCAAGCATTTGTGCTAATAACTGGAAATTCAAATTCAATCGCAATCTCTTTCATAATGTATCTTTTGAATTAATGAACTGTCAAGGCAGACTATAGCGTTTTTCAATTGAGAACGGGTTTTATTGACGGGGTGAAGGGGTGGAACACGGCAGTGGCTCTAGCGGGGAACCCCCAAGACCGCCCTGCCTCGCCTTCTTGGGGGCAACACCCCCAAACCCCCTTCTCGTTTTCATCTGAAACCCGCTATACGCAATAGGGCTTAAGGATTTACTTGAGGATTAGGACCGCTAATATTCTTCAGCCAAGTCATAAAAAGAGAATCTAAAACTTCATCTCTGATTGAGTCGCTAAGTTCAGCAGGATACCACTTCTCAATCCTCAAAATGTGATAACCTAGTTTGGTTTGGATGGGGCCAGCAATCTCCCCTTCTTTTAACTCGGCAATGGCCTGCTTAATTTCCGGCATTATCTCAGCCATGAAGTTAATTCCTGCAAATCCGCCGTTTTGCTTGGAATGTTTTCCCCTTGAATGCTCAATTGCCATAGCACAGAAGGAGGCATTTTCGTTTTGTATTGCCTGAACGATTTGCAAAGCATTTGTGAGATCGACTACCAAAATCTGAGATAGGGCAACTCTTTTATAGTCATTGCGGTTGTTTAGATAATGAGAGTCAACGCTATCGCCGAATAGATGCTCTTTTAGTTTCTTTGTTAGGAGAGTTATTCTGATGCCTTGAGTCCAATCTTCTACTGTAATTCGTTGTTGTTGAAGCCAACTCAAAGTTTCAGCAGTACTGAACAGTTTGTGCTCTTGGCGAAATGCATCTCCAGCCTGTTGTAATTCTTCATCAGAAGCTGTGATGCTTAGCTGGTTGCAGATATTTGAAATTAAAATATCTCGCTCGGCTAGAGCGGAAAATTCTGCTATTTTATGAGAATAGTTTAGATAAGCAATGACTTCTGCATGTGAGGCTGGAGCAATTTCCAATAACGTTGGTTTTTGTGCAAAATCCAGATTGTTTCTTTCTAAAGTTTCTGTCATGTCTGCGATTTCCTTGAAAATTTAATCAATTTGTTGACACAATTGCTTAGCAGCGATGAAGCAATTTTTCAGGTGGAATCTCCGAAATAGCTAATTTTTTGCGATGTAAATCGCCATATATATTGAGGTATTCTATTTCCTCTTTAGTGAGCTTACCTTGTCTAACTCCTGCGATCGCGGCATCAACTTCCTCGTGTGTCCTCAAGCCAGTCAAGCAAACATCTACGCAGTTTTGAGCGAGCGAGTAGCGATATAAATCGGGTACTGTTGGTTGCCAGCAACTTTTTGGCAACTCAGGGGGGGCATCCCAGAGAGGCCCTGAGTGCGATCCGGTAGACTTAAAAGTTACAATTCCTGGCCGGCTCGGATCGTGCGGGTTCATCCGATTGAATACCTGACTCTGGACAGTGCGATGCGCGGCATTATGTCTAACCATTACTACATCTAGTAGGTCGCTCTGAGACCACTGTTGAGCCAGATCGACATCGTGGAAAGATGCTCCTATATGGCGAACAGCACCCATTTTCTTCAGGCGTTCGGAGGTGCCAAACACTTTTTCAATCGCGCGTTGATATACTGAATTAGCGCCTTTCACATCTGGCACAATCTGCAAACAATCCTGTAAAAGCGAGCCATCATTGGAACCAATCCAACCCCAAAATAATACGTCTATATAATCAATCCCTAATTCGGAAAATTGATCGAATAAAGCTGTGAGAGCCATTTCTGGACTCTTAATATAGGTCACAGTTGCTAAAACTACTTGCTCGCGCACAGATGAACCACGACCACATAATTGGCGCAGTGCCTCAGTCATTGAACTATAAATGTGGTGGTGCAAATCGCTGGAGTAAAAAAAGTAATTAATTCCCAGATCGAATGCATATAGGGTATCCTCACTAGAAATCCCGCCGCCACCACCTAAACCAAGACAGCTAGCTGTTAAATCAGTTCGTCCTAGCTTGCGATAGAAAGGTAAATCTGTCTCAGTCGATTGCGTAACTTTACTATCAACCTCGCTTTTTGAGGTCTCTGATGTTGAGGTCTTCGATAGAGGAGCAAGGTCAACTAATTTCATAATTCTAACAATTCTCTAACGGCTCATAAATATCTTCAGAGTTAGCATTGAGATATGCCCGTTCCCAGTCAATTCCCAACAAGGAAAAGTGACGTTGAATATATTCCATACGGCTATTCGCCGATTCATCACCTCTTTGCCGAGCTTCTAGCAAACCATTGACAATTATTTGACAGCGATTTATGCCAAAACTTTCTACAGCGGAAAACTTGCTGTCAGGTTCTTCGGCCAATGCCAGCCCAGGTGCAATGGTTTTGGTAAACATGGGTACTTCTAAGCCAAAGTGCGATCGCTGCTCTGCATAAACTTTATGAAGCACTTGCCGAACTTCTTCATATTTGCTCCGTTCAAAGTAAAAAACGCCTGAGTCATAGCGAGTGTAGTCAGAAGGGTTGTAAAGCACTTTAAACGTGAAGGGAATCCTGGTTTCATTCATCTGCTGTGTCAGGCTCCCCATCACGGCGATCGCCCCGTCGGGACTGAGATTAAAGTAAACTCTTACTATATTAGTTTGAGGAGATAAACCTGAATTACCGACCGCCACGTAAAACCCATTTTGCACTAGATTTCGGGGCATCCTGATTGCCACAAACTCCCCTACTAAAGGAGACTGTTCTGGATCTTTTAGATGGCGATCGCGATCGATATGTAAAGTTAAACCACCCTTTGTGACAACAAGACAATCCTTACTTTCTTGGCGCACTACTGACCAATCTGGGTCGAAATAACCTTCTCCACTGTTACTTTTGTGCAGGCGCTCGTAAAAATCTAGATCGACACCTAGGAATAAATTATTTTCGAGATTTTGGTGAAGTAAACGGTCAGTTACATCTATATCCAATGCAAGAGAAGCCTTCATGGAACCGTTGTAATAGATGCCATATAGAAAACTTTGCAGTTGCAAACTCATATACTTGTTTTGTAGATCCAAAGGTAGTTGCTGAAACCGTGCGATCGCCTCAGTTGGAAGTTCTAGGGGTTTATAGTTTGGATGACAAATACAGAAGTTCGACTGAATTTGGACGTTATCGGCAATATCTTGAAGAGAAGTCAACACTCGATCTGAGTCTGAAGCCGAAGCTGAAGTTGACCGTTGACCTTGAAGGAAATCTAGTACTTGCATTATAGATTTGGGTACGACTAAATTTATTAAATTAGTGACTTAAACCAGTGACTTAAACCAGGTAATAGTCGATCTGCGTGAGTTCAGATTCTGTTACTCCAAAAACAGTTTCAATAGATTGTTGGGGGCGACTTAACAAACTTTTGGCAACTTGAAGCATACAAATACCCGTATTTCCAAAGGATTTTTGATACTGGAGCATTGCCTGGATTTGCTGAATTAAGCCAAACCCGGCAAACTGAATAACTCGAATCAAAAAGTCAGGGCGCTGCTCTGAAATTTCTGGAAAGCTATTCAAATAGCCTCTTGCTAAAGCTGCAATAGAAGGTTGAAGTAAATCGAGCGGGATCATTGCTAGGCGCAAAGATTCGTCGATACTGATGGATTTACTAATCACCAAACTACCTATCCAGATTTGCAAGTAGCTAGCAATGAGAGTGCCTAAATCAAATGCGGGGTCGCCCCAGTTACTGCGTTCCCAGTCAATTAGTCGAATGCAACTGTGATTTGATTGCTCTGGTTCTGCTTTGTTTAGAATACCTTCCCAATTGTTATGCAACAGGATGTTATTCAGCTTGAGGTCATTATGAGTTAGACAGCAGGGATGGCAATTAGCGGCCAGATCGGATAGTGCTTGCCCAAGGCTATCGTAGCGCTGATATAGTGTAATGAACTTAATCCCATCTGAGGGAATTAAACCAAAGATTTCAGGCTCAATCCGTTCTAGACCAAGATTAAGTATAGGATTAAGAGCTGTTTTACGATCTTCAGATTCTTTGCAAAAGAATTCCTGGTATTCCTGACAGTCTAAGGTAGTGCGATGAATTTTAGCAAGGCTAGCGCCGATCTCAGTGGCGATCGCAGTTGGGAAGAAATTTTCCTTTGTATAGAAATCTGCTAAATCTAGGTATTCACTAAGGTAATTGAAAACAATAATTGAAGCATTAGCATCGAAATGTAATACTTCTGACAGCAGTGGGTGGAGATGGCTGACTTCAGAAAATTGATTTACAAAATCATGAACTCGCCATTCATTAGAAAATTCACCAGCAGTTTTCCCTTCTTGGTTATGACGCTCTTGTTTAATGAGAATTTTACGTCCATCTGACCAACTCAGTAGCAAATTGAAGTTCTTAGCAGCTTTTAGCTCAACCTGACTCCGATCTTCTGTCTCTTGACTACAGAGACCCTGTTCGAGCAAGTAATTGAACGCATTTTGAGAGCTTAACATAAAAGTCATGGCTAGTTAAGTTTATGAATATTTTTCGCTGCTAAAACCTTGAAGTTGTGAATCTTTAAGTTCTGACGAAATCCTTAACTACTTGATAAATAGACAAGCTAATGAATGCTAGAAAAAACATCCAAGTGAAAATTACTTCGGGTTGTAGGAGGCGAGTCATACTATCTATACCCACCTTCTCAATCAGAAGAATAGTTATACCAAAACATACCCAAACTCCAGCTACCACATAATTTGTAGCAATTGCGAACGAAACCCCAAGTGCTATAGCTGCGATCGCAATTGGACGCAGAGAATTAATTTCGATCATTTTATATACCTTAGTAACTATTTTCTACTGACGAAAACTTCGGGAAATAGTTCGCTTTGCTGTTCTAAAGCGCTCTGGCAAGCAGAAGTGATAAAAATTATTTACCACTTCCACTATACCAAAGTTAAACCCTTGCAAGAGATGTTTTAAAATCGCTTAAGCTTTGTAATTGGTTGCGAGCATTGAGATGCTTACCAGAACTTGTTGTAGATTTCAGCGCTGATTTTGCCGATGTTATAGCTGAGGACAAAAGCGCTGCCAACAGCCAGGGTATAAACCACAGGACTAAATCTACCTGTGGTAATGTCGAGTTCTTCTGAGGTGAGTTCGTTTAAAAAACTTTCTTCATCAGAAAAAAGATTCGAACCTGTTACCTTGAGATCTTGGATATTAATAGTTGCCATGATTTACCTTTGAGTTAGTAATGATTGTTGCGAGCGTATTGACGTAACTGCTTGGTGACATTGAAGGTCTATTTCACGTTTGTCCAAAATCCGATTGAGAGACCAGCAGCACTGGCTCCAACGAACCACCAAGAGTTAATTGCGACAGTGTATACTACAATAGGTGAAAGTCCACCATTTACTCCGCCAAGTTCACTTTCCGTTAGGACATCCATGAAGCTTTCTGAATCAGAGAAGAGAGCAGAACCAACTGGACGCAATTCAGTAATTGCAATAGTAGCCATTTTTCGATTTCTCCAAAAGAGTTTGACAGGAATGGACAAACTATCGTTCGCACCACTCCCCTTTCATATTTGTTTATTTAACTGAATAACTCAAGTGGATGAGTATTTTTTTTTATTCATAACTACAGTAGTTATGTTTTTGGAGAGTATTTGAGTTTTTTGCAAACATCCACAATAGTAGGTAGCTAAGTAAAAGGTTTATGGAAAAGCTAGTTTTTTTGAAGAGTGCTTGTCAAATCGAGCTTTATAGATGGTGAAAATTTATACTTTATTGCACAAGCTTTTTAACATAACTGCAGTTGTTATGTTTTTTCGTAATTACTCAAGACATTTTTTTTCGATTTATGGCGGTTTTCAGATCGGAAAGAGCAGGGTGTTTGGCGGCATTGCCCCCAAGAAGGTGAGGCAGGGCGGTCTTGGAGATTCCCCGCTAGAGCCACTGCCGTGTGAAACGCCTTCACCCCGTCAATAAAACCCATTCTCAATTGAAAAACGCTATGGCTCCGCTACAAAAATCGCAACCAACGCGAGCGAGATAGTAAGACATAACAGCCTTTATCCTTTGTGATTAATTGGCATGTTAAGTGCGATCGCGATCGCATGTACTACAAATAACTATCGACTATCTTAGAGCTAAGTCGCAGTCAGACATATTATTTTATGTAGCGATCCTATTTGGATTGTGAAGCAAATTCCCTACGGGAATTTGCTTCACAAAGCCCCAAAAGTCACAAGTGATTTAGGATTGCTATAGCAGTTTCCGTTTCGGAACAAATAGGGAAGATGGGGGTGATGACTCCAAGAGGAGGTTCTATTACTTCACTCATGTTACGTAGAATCTGAACTACCCCTCATCCCCCAACCCCTTCTCCCACATGGGGAGAAGGGGAGTAAGTCAAGTTTTTCCTTGTCCCCTCTCCCGTTCTGGGAGAGGGCTAGGGTGAGGGCTTCAAGCTTATCCACGTAACATGAGTTACTTCAGCTATAGCAAATCCTTACGGAATTTGGAGAAACCGAATATGGTCAGAATCATTGCCTTTATTTATGGTGTAGTTGCATACTCAATCTTCTTAGTAACTTTTGTGTACGCGATCGGCTTTGTTGGTAACTTAGGAGTTCCCAAGAGCATGGATTCAGGTGCTGAAGGATCGATTGTCCAGGCTTTACTTATCAACGCCATCCTGCTTGGAATTTTTGCGATCCAACATAGCCTGATGGCGCGACCAGCATTCAAAAAGGTGTGGACGCAAGTTGTGCCAGAGCCGACCGAACGCAGTACTTATGTATTGGCTTCGAGTTTAGCGCTGTTTTTGGTCTTCTGGCAATGGCAACCGATGGGTGGCATCATCTGGGAAGTAGATAATCCATGGGGTCGTCTATTTCTGGAAGCCATATGTGGGATGGGATGGCTGATTGTGTTAGGCAGCACATTTCTCATCAACCACTTCGACTTATTTGGCTTGAGGCAGGTCTACCGTTATTTACGGGGCAGAGCCTACACTCCTATCCAGTTCAATACGCCTGGGCTTTATCAATATGTGCGTCACCCACTCTATCTGGGCTGGCTGTTGGCCTTCTGGGCAACACCGAAGATGACGGTAGCTCATCTAGTCTTTGCCGTGCTGACGACAGCCTACATCCTTATAGCTATTCGATTTGAGGAGAGGGATCTAATCGATGTCCACGGAGAAGCCTATGAGAACTATCGGATGTGCGTACCTGCGATCGTACCACTGCTAAAAAAGAAGGTTCCGTTGCCAAAAGAATGATGGCGATATTTTACAACTGTGGATATTTGCTCTCAACCTATCGATCTATCTGAATTCTAAAAAGTTCACCGCCTTGATAGTCATCGTACCGTCATATAGCGGTTTTCACTTGAGAACAGGTTTTATTTTTGGGGTGAAGGGGTTCCACCCCTTCTTGGGGGCAACGCCCCAAACCCCCTTCTCGTTTTCATCTGAAAACCGCTATAGCTTAAGGATCGCAAGGGTTAAGATCCGATCATTTCCGATCTTTATTCCAGAACTTTCCAGAACTTTTCTGACGGACAGCGACCATAAAATTTCCTATGCTTTGACTATTAGGACTTACGCAGCCAAATCTACAAAAAACAATAGAGGGGAGTTTGAGGGCTTCGCCCTCAATTGGGGCGTTGCCCCAAACCCCTTAAAATCTGGGTTTTATTTTCACGATGCGTAAGTCCTGACTATATGAGGAAATTGAGGAGATTTTCGAGAACCAATATAAAGCTTTGGTAGGAGTAGGTTTTACCAAGTGTGATATTTCAAAAGGAATATAAAATGAGTAATAAATCAGGGACATCCGGTCAAATCATCTCAACTCCCCAAGGTGGTGGTGCTTTACAGGGGATCGGTGAGAAGTTCTCTCCAGATCTACACACGGGCACCGGGAACTTCACGGTTCCGATCGCTCTGCCACCAGGCCGAAATGGCTTTCAACCCCAGTTAAGCCTTGGCTATAGTACTGGCAATGGTAATGGTGCGTTTGGACTTGGTTGGGGCTTGAGCATACCAGGGGTCAGTCGTCAGACTTCCAAGGGCATTCCTCGCTACGATGACTTGCAAGATATCTTTATCCTTTCGGGCGCAGAAGATCTTGTCCCGATCGCTCGCACTTCAGATGGCATTACCCGCTATCGACCCAGAACGGAAGGATTGTTTGCGCGCATTGAGCACCATCACGATGCCAATAATAACTTTTGGCAAGTCTCAAGCAAGGATGGTCTGCTTAGTTTTTATGGTACGCCACGTCCTATTGATGCTAATTCCGATTGGCGAGATCCTGCTGTTATAGCCGATCCGAGCAAACGCGAGAAGATCTTTGCTTGGAAGCTCAGTCAAACTATCGATCCCTTTGGCAATCGCATTGAGTATGAGTACGAACGCGATGCGGCTGTAGAGGAGGCACATCACTGGGATCAAATTTATCTGAAGCGAATTCGCTACGCTGACTATAGCGATCGCGGTACAACAAAGTTTCTGATATCCGTTACGTTTGAATATGAAGACCGACTGGATGCATTTTCGGAATATCGGGCTGGGTTTGAGATCCGCACCCGTAGACGTTGTCAGCAGATAGTTGTGCGTACCCATACAGAGGTCGAACAGCTAGTGCGCACCTATCAACTAATTTATCTAGATCGCCGCAGCGATCTAGGGAATTTGGGGCAATTACTGCCATTGAATGGAGTCTCTCTACTCAGTCAGGTGAGGGTTTCAGGTCATAATGGCGAGGCACAGGAATCTCTGCCACCTCTAGAATTTAATTACACACGGTTTGAGCCGGAAGAACGTAAATTCTCTCCAGTATTAGGAAAGGATTTACCCACTCGTTCCCTTGCCAATCCAGAACTAGAACTGGCCGATCTGTTTGGTAATGGGCTGCCGGACATTCTGGAGATGAACGGCACCGTGCGTTATTGGCGCAATCTCGGCAATGGTAAATTCGATCGCCCTCGCGAGATGCGAGACGCTCCAGCGGGTTTGCAATTAGCAGATCCGGGCGTGCAGACGATCGATGCCGATGGCGATGGGCGCATTGACCTGCTCGTAACTACAGATACCACCGCTGGCTACTTCCCATTACGGTTTGGTGGACTATGGGATCGCAAGTCCTTTCAGCGTTATGAATTCGCCCCTAGTTTCAATCTCGAAGATCCAGAGGTGAGATTAGTAGACATGAATGGTGATGGCGTGACAGATGCGATTCGTTCGGGCAGTCGGATGGAATGCTTCTTCAACCATCCTCAACGGGGCTGGCATGAGACTCGATTTGTCGATCGTCAAGCGTTAGAAGTATTCCCCAACGTTAACTTTTCCGATCCGCGCGTCAAACTGGGGGATATGACTGGTGATGGATTGCAGAACATTGTGTTAATCCATGATGGCAAAATCGAGTACTGGCCGAATCTCGGCTATGGCAACTGGGGCAAGCAAATTGTGATGACAAATAGTCCGCGCTTCCCCTATGGCTACGATCCCAAGCGCATCCTGGTTGGAGATATCGATGGCGATGGTCTGGACGATATTGTTTACGTTGATAACAGAAAGTTAACGCTTTGGATTAACCAATGCGGTAATGGCTGGAGCAACCCGATTGAGATTAAGGGTACGCCTTCTGTATCCGATATCGATGCCGTGCGTCTAGTCGATCTGTTCGGGGTGGGGATTAGAGGCATCCTGTGGAGTGCCGATGCTAGTGGAGTTTCGCGTTCTAATCTATTCTTTTTAGATTTCACGGGAGGAGTTAAGCCCTATTTATTAAGCGAGATGGACAACCACATGGGTTCTCTGACTCGCGTGGCTTATATCGCTTCCACGCAGTTTTATCTAGCGGACGAGGAGCGGCCTCAGACGCGCTGGAAAACCCCGCTTCCTTTCCCGGCACAGGTGGTGGCTAGGGTAGAGGCACTCGATCGGATTTCCCAAGGGAAACTCACGACGGAATATCACTATCATCATGGCTATTGGGATGGGGCAGAGCGGGAATTTCGCGGCTTTGGACGAGTCGAGCAAAGGGATACAGAAGTCTTTGCAGATTTTCATGCCGTTGGATTGCATGGAGATCGCCCCTTTGAAATCGTTCAAGCCAAACAGTTTTCTCCACCCCTAGAAACCCGTACCTGGTTTCATCAAGGCCCAGTAGGAGATGAGTTTGGTGAGTGGGAAGAATTAGATTTCAGCAATGAGTATTGGTCGGGCGACCCGCAGGCGCTGTTTCGTCCCCAAACAACGATCGATTTTCTCAAAGGATTACCTCGAGGCAAACAGCGGGATGCCATCAGAGCATTGCGGGGGAGCATCTTACGCACAGAACTCTATGCCCTGGATGGTTCGGAACTTCAGGATCGCCCCTATACAGTGACTGAATCGCTCCAAGGAGTCAGAGAAGAATCTCCTCTCACCAGTGACGAGGGAAATCGCCAATCGATCTTCTTTCCCTTTGGGTTGGCGCAACGCACTACCCAGTGGGAACGGGGGAACGACCCCATGGCGCAACTGAGCTTCATGGAAGATTACGATCGCTACGGTCAATTGCGATCGCAACTGAGCGTTGCCGTTCCCAGGGGTCGGGATTATCGAGGCACGAGTGTGCCAACATCACCTTACCTGGCGACCTACGCGGAAACAACCTATGCCCAACGGGATGACGATCGGCACTATATGGTCGATCGCGTCGCCAGGACAACCACCTACGAAATTCTCAATGATGGCAATCCCTCCGTGTTTGAGTTCTGGGATGCCGTCAAGCGAGGTGCGCTGGCGCGCAATATCATCGGTCAAACCCTGAACTTTTACGATGGTGCGGCGTTTCAAGGGTTGCCTTTTGGTCAGCTTGGCGATTACGGGGCGCTGGTGCGATCGGACAGTCTGGTGATGACCAACGAAATCTTGCGAGATCTCTATCGCAGTGGCGAGGTAGTTCTGAATCCTCCCGAACAGCCGCTTTATCTCAAGCCGGGCGCACCTGCCTGGACGGATGAGTATCCAGCGGAGTTTCGCAAGCTAGCGACCCAAGCGGGTTATGTCTTTCGTCAGGGTGGTGCCAATGTCATCTCGACTACGGGTTATTTTGCGATGGTGAAATCATGTTTGTACGACTTTCAACCAACTAGTGCTAATGGCAAGGGGCGAGGGCTAGTCTTGCAGCAACACGATCCGCTCGGACTCAGAACCATAATTGCCTACGATCGCTTTGAGTTGCTACCGGAGCGCGTCATCGATCCGCTGGGGCTTGTGACCCAGGCTATATACAACTACAGGGTGCTGCAACCGGAAACAGTGGTCGGTCCGAACTTCAACGCCACCAAGTTCCAGTTCACGCCGTTGGGGTTGGTGAGTGCCACGTTTGTCGAGGGTAAGTCCAACGTTCTGGAAGGCGATCGCCAGCGTCCTAGCGTGCGAATGGAATATGATTTCCTCGCTTTCGTAGAACGCAAGCAACCGATTTCAGTACGGACGATCCGGCAAATTCACCACGACACCGAAACCGACATCCCATTACCACAAAGGGATGAAACTATCGAAACGGTCGAGTATTCTGATGGATTTGGAAGGCTATTACAAACGCGCGCGCAATCGGAAGAAATCCGTTTCGGCAATGCCGTGTTTGGTGGTGGAATTTTACCAGCGAACCAAGGGGATGAAGCGTCTACCCGTCAGGCATTTGTGGGACAGCGTAATGGAGATCGCCTCCAGCCTAATGTCGCGGTCAGCGGTTGGCAAATTTACGATAACAAAGGGCGGGTGATTGAGAAATTTGAACCCTTCTACTCAGTGGGATGGAACTATATGGCTCCCACTGAATCGCAAATGGGACAAAAAACGGAGATGGACTACGATCCTCGCGGACAGGTAATTCGCACGCTGAATCCTGATGGCTCGGAGCAACGGGTGATTTATGGTATCCCTACGGATTTAACCCAGCCGGAACAGTTTACGCCGACTCCCTGGGAAGCCTACACCTACGATGCCAATGATAATGCGGGGCGCACCCATGCTGCACAAGCAACGAGCTATCAGCCGCACTGGAATACGCCTGCCAGCATTGCGATCGATGCCCTCGGGCGCACAATTCAGGCGACGGCTCGCAATGGTAGCAATCCCGCAACGGATTGGTATCTGACGCGATCGACCTATGACATTCGCGGCAATCTGTTGGCAGTAACGGATGCGCTGGGGCGAGTGGCGTTTCGCTATGCTTACGATCTGGCAAATCGCCCCTGGCGCACGGACAGTATTGATGCCGGAGTGCGGCGCACGGTGTTGGATGCGATCGGCAATGCGATCGAACAACGGGATAGTAAAGGGGCATTGGTGCTGCATACCTATGATGAAGGGCATCGCCCGACTCGTCTTTATGCCAGGGATGGGCTGAATCAACCTTTGACGCTAAGGGAGTATTCGATCTATGGCGATCGCCCTGAGTCTGGGTTAACAACTCAGGTAGCGCGGCAGAATAATCTGCTGGGTAAGTTATATCGGCATTACGATGAGGCGGGATTAGTAACGGTTCCTACCTGTGATTTTAAGGGCAATCCACTGAGTCAGACGCGGCAGGTAATTAGTGATACCTCTCTCCTATCTGTATTTAACAATGCAGAGCAACGGAACTGGGAAATCTCGGCATTTCGGGTGGATTGGCAACCGCCTACGGGAACGACATTGGATATCTACGTTCAGACGCTGTTGGATGCCACATCCTATGTGACATCGATGACCTACGACGCGCTGAACCGCTTTAAGACGATGCGCTATCCCCAGGATGTAACGGGGCAGCGGCAGGAACTGGTGCCGGTCTATAACCGGGCAGGAGGGCTGGCTCAGGTGAAGCTGAACGGTCAGATCTATGTGGAGCAGATTGCCTATAGTGCCAAGGGGCAACGGGTACTGGTGACCTATGGGAATGGCGTGATGACGCGCTATGCCTATGACGATCGCACCTTCCGGTTATTGCGGCTGCGATCGGAGAGCTACACTCAGCCAGGATCTGACAGCTATCAGCCTGTGGGAGCGCCATTACAGGATTTCGCTTACCAGTACGATTTGGTCGGCAATATTCTCAATATCCAGGATCGCACTCCTGCCAGTGGGATTCTCAACAATCCCGATGCGGCGCAGACGAGCGATTCGCAACTAGCGCAATTGCTGGCATCTGGGAATGCCTTAATCCGGCGATTTGATTACGACCCAATTTATCGGCTGTTGGCGGCAACGGGAAGGGAGTGCGATCGCCCACCCGAAGAAGCACCACCCTGGGCAGACGAACCGCGTTGTGTGGATTTGACGCGCACCCGCGCCTATACGGAGCGATATCAATACGACCCGATGGGAAATATGTTGCAGTTGCAGCATCAGATGAATGGATCGAATCGCAATCGCAATTTTGCCATGGTAGCTGGCAATAATCGCTTGGATACGGTGACGATCGGGCAAACGGTTTATCGCTATGTTTACGACACCAATGGCAATCTGATTCAGGAAAATCTCTCGCGTCAGTTTGAGTGGGATTATGGCGATCGCCTCAAGGCGTTTCGCACCCAAACGCCGGGAGCAGAACCCTCGGTTCACGCGCAGTATCTCTACGATGCCAGTGGAATGCGGGTGAAGAAATTGGTGCGGAAGCAGGGCGGACAGGTGACGGTGACGGTTTATGTGGGTGGCATGTTTGAGTATCACCGATTAGTGCAGGGGAGTACGACGCATGAGAACAATACGTTGCACGTTATGGACGACAAGTCTCGCATTGCCTTAGTGAGGATTGGCAATCCTTTCCCTGACGATACGACTCCTGCAGTGAAGTACCATTTGGGCGACCATTTGGGGAGTAGCAATGTGGTGGTTGGAAGTGATGGGGAGTGGGTTAACCGGGAGGAGTATATACCCTACGGAGAGACGAGTTTTGGCAGCTTTGGGAGAAAGCGATATCGATATACAGGGAAGGAACGAGATGAGGAGAGTGGGCTGAATTATCATGCAGCAAGATATTACGCACCGTGGTTGGTGAGGTGGGTGAGTTGCGATCCTTCAGGGATGGCGGATGGGCTGAATATATATAGCTATGTGTCCAACAATCCCAGACGACAAGTCTCGCATTGCCTTAGTGAGGATTGGCAATCCTTTCCCTGACGATACGACTCCTGCAGTGAAGTACCATTTGGGCGACCATTTGGGGAGTAGCAATGTGGTGGTTGGAAGTGATGGGGAGTGGGTTAACCGTGAGGAGTATATACCCTACGGAGAGACGAGTTTTGGCAGCTTTGGGAGAAAGCGATATCGATATACAGGGAAGGAACGAGATGAGGAGAGTGGGCTGAATTATCATGCAGCAAGATATTACGCACCGTGGTTGGTGAGGTGGGTGAGTTGCGATCCTTCAGGGATGGCGGATGGGCTGAATATATATAGCTATGTGTCCAACAATCCCATTGGTTTAAACGATCCATCTGGCACGGAAGGTGATGTACCGCAACTCACTACTTACTTTAGATACAAATTTACAGGGAAGGAATCTCAAGATCAGGTCAAATATATTGCAGCACAGAAAGGATGGTTTATTGAAGGATCTGTTGAATGGACTGGCCAGTCATGGTTTGTACATGGCACTGTAAGCCGTCTTCCGCCTGGGAAAGAAGGAGAAAGAGAAATAGCAAAGTTAGGAGCTCGTGCAATTATATCAGAGGCTTTCAAAGACAACGACTTATCTGGCATCACTGGTAGTCCAAAGCAAAAATCTGGATCGGAGCTGGACGTTGTTACTAGTGTAGCTTCTTTGATTCTCGATCCAGAAAGTCTGGCAAAAAAGAGTCCCAGTAAAGATTCAGATACTTCCGGCTCTCCTATTGGAAGTAAGAGTGGCTTCATTACTGGTACAGCGGCAAAGTTATTAACTATAGCACTAGCAGCCTTCACTGTGGCTGGAGGAGCCATCAAAAAGGCATTTCAGAAAATAGGAGGATGGTTTAAGAAGGGTTTTGGCAAGTTCATTAAAATGCTGCCTTTTAAGAAGCCGCCTCTGCAACTGCCGCCGGGAGCAAATAGGCTGTCAAAAGAGTCGGAAGCGTTACTGTCAATCTGGGGGCAAGGTGAGGAAGGCGCACAAGCGACTTTAAATCGTCTTAGGGGCGGCGAAAAAATCACACTGCCAAAAGGGATCACGAAGGAAACACTGAAAGAATATGAAGCCAAGCTTATAACAACGAGGCTAACTGCCGAGAAGCTCAGACAATCACTGGAAGTGTACGACAGAAGACTAGAGATAATCGATCGTCTTCTGAGACAGTAACAGTAGAGTAAGAGTAGGGTGGGCAATGCCCACCCTACTTGAGAGGGTAAAGCGATCGCTCTACTCAATACTCAAACAATGCTCGAAGTGATTTATGCAAAAAATGTGAGGAGCGATCGCCCTTCCCTGAAACGGCATAAACATCAACGAGACATTCAATCACATAAGAGGAAAATCATGGATAACACTATTAACATTGCACCAATTGCTCGAATCGGAATCATCAGATCCCTAATTCCGTCAATTAACATTACATCACCCGCCAGTAATGCAGTTATTGACTCAAGTTTTACAGTTAGCGGAAATGCGAGTTGCATTTATTTAGAGAAGAATACTGGGTCTGATGAAGAAGTAGAATTTCCTGCGGACGGCGATATTACTAATGTTGCAGTTCGTGTAGGGGACAGTGGCACGTTTCAACAAGCCACACCCACCGGCCCCGGTGGCAGTTGGACCAGTTGGGATTTTACCACCGGCACGACGTTGGGGGGGACGCAGATAATCACAGCACAGGTAACTGCAGCCCGTGGCACGCTGATCGGTACAGCCACAGATACCCAAACTGTAACGATCGATCGCACCCCACCCACCCTAACCGTGCAATCATCCACCATCACGACATCTACGAATACGGCAATCATCCAAGGAACGGCTAACGATCCAGCATCAGGGGTAGACTTCGTTGAGTGGCAACTTGGCAATAGCGCGTTTGTTCGGGCTAGCGGAACAACTACATGGGCATCAACCGTAACCGTGCCAGGACTGGGTTCCTATACCGTATCGGTACGGGCACGGGATAGAGCTGGAAATCTCAGCGCTACCCAAACCATCACGATCGTCGCGGTTGACTCAACTCCGCCGGTGCTAGAAATCGTTAGTCCGTTGGAGGGTGCGGAGTTCACGTTGGTAAATGGCACCGTAACCGTTGAGTTCCAAGGCACAGCAATAGATACCCAAACTGGCGTATCGATTGTGGAATGGGATGTGGATGGTCTGAACCAGTATAAACCAGCTATTCCCAAGGCGGCGAATGATTGGTCTACCTGGCGCGTGTCAATTCCCATGACAACGGCGGGCAATCGCACCGTCAGCTTTCGGGCAAAGGACAAAACCACACAAACTGGGAATCCGACTGTCAAAACCCGCTCCGTTAATATTCTTCTACCCTTTATCCCCAAAGATCCTCTGGCAATCTTTAGTCAAGCAACGTATTTGGATGAACTGCTGCTATTCGCAACCCGTCGGATCAAAACTGCTGCTGCTGCCGCTAGCCCCCTAATTACCGTGCCACAGTTGGCTCAAACCTTCCTCCAACCGCTTGACGTACTGGCCACCCCCAACGCTCGTTTAGTCGCAAATCAGTCTGTGCATCAGGTGCGGATTTGCCTTGAGGTTCTGCGTCGCTACTTTGCTCGGAATAATCGTAGCACACCCGCTAATGCAGAAACTAACTACCGTCAATCTGCCTACAAAATTCTCTTAAGGAATCTGGGTACATCTTATGAAGAACTGCGGTTAACACGGATAGGTGATGAGAAAACTCGTAAAGCGCTGGCTAGCCGCATGGGAATTGAACTGACCCCAGTCCGCCCAGACCGTTTAGATCGGCTGCTGCTGCAACCCAATCAAATTACAGAAGCAGTTCTAGAGCGTCTCTTTGGTTTAGTGGATACAACTCGCGACCCTTTAACAACTGGTGTGCTGCCAGTGCCAGAGCTGCTTGTTTGGCAGAAAGAACATCTCCGCGCTCAGTGGCAACAGCAAGATAATACTGCTCAGTCTGACGTGGGAACTCCCCTTCCCATCATTGATCCAGATGTCATTGGTGAGAGCGATCTCAAAGATCCGGTTCCCGGTAATCCGGCCTACGATCTGTGGAAAGCAAGACAGCAGCAGTTAGCCAACCAACTTGCAGCGATCGAAGCCACCCGTGAGGCACAAGCAACTCCTCTGGCTGGATTCGATCGCATTGTCTCCGATCTATTAGGCCCCATTGCTGCCTTAGTCGCTTTAGCCGAGGAGCAAAAGCGGGGCAATAACATCGATGCTCAACTCAAGGCAAAACAAATCGCACTCCAACCCTTCCGCCATCTCATGTACGTTCGGAATCTGGCTGTTGCTGGCACGATTTTGGATGAAGAATGGGCAGATGTGTATGCCATTCTGGTGCAGGTTCAGAAACTGCGCCAGTCTGCTACCTGGCGGCAACAGGAAGGAACTCTTACTCTGGGGCCGGATTACTTCCAGCTACCCGATGCCACACCTCCTACAGCATTGCCGCAATGGAGAGCCACCCAGCAAGCCCGTCTAACCTGGAAAGATGTTCTCACCGCCCGTATGCAGCAAGAGCAGATCGTTGTCGAAGCACTACAAGTGGCTGTTGATGCCACTGAAGCCGCCACATTACCCGTACTGCGGGATGCCCTGGTGAATGATTTGCTAAATGCAAACGATCCAAAGCTAGACTCCTTGGACGAAGTGGCAAATCGATTGTCACAAGAATTAGCGATCGACTGCAAAAGTAGCGGTAACCAGAAGATTACCCGCATTGAGCAGGCGCTTGAGACCGCACAAGCGATTCTCTTTTCCGCACGCATGGGGCAATTTAATACGCCGCCTGTGTTAGGAACCACTAACCCAGCAGCCAGTTGGGTACTCAATCCTGCCAACGGCTATACAGAGTCCAAATTTGATGAGGAGTGGCAATGGATGGGAGCCTATGCCACCTGGCGGGCATCCATGTTTGTCTTTGGCTATCCCGAAAACTACTTGCTGCCTAGTCTGCGTCCTAGTCAAAATCAAAACCCTAATCAAGCTCTCAGCCGCACTCCTGCGTTCAACACCCTGATTACTAATCTGCGGGACAATCTGCGCCTTACGCCTGCCCAGGCACGCACAGAAGCTCAAACCTACTTGGATACCTTACGGGTTCAGCATTCAGACCTGCCAGCCGAGTTGAAAAACACAGCATTCAAAATTACCGATCAGCTATCAGAAACAGAGCTTATACAGCGCCAAACATTGATTCAAGGTCTTTTTGGCATGGTTACCAATCCCTACCAAGCTTCGAAATATCTGTGGGAGGTATTCTATTTCGTTCCCATGGCATTAGGGCTACAGTTACAGAAATCCAGTCAGTATCTGGCATCGCTGGACTGGTTACAAACGGTTTATGCCTATAACCTGCCAGTCAACCAGCGCAAAATTTACCGCGGTCTAACCCTAGAAGGAAACTTAACCACCGACTTCAGCCGCGCTGATGACTGGTTAATCCAGGGACTGAATCCCCATGATATTGCTTCCAAACGGGCAAATGTTTATACACGATTCTCGCTGATGTCGTTAATCCGTTGCTTCCTAGACTTCGCTGACTCAGAGTTCACGCGCAGCACGAATGAATCCCTTCCCCGCGCCCGTTCCCTCTATGTGAGTGCCCTGGAGTTGCTGAGCCAGCCAGAAATGCAACCTCCGATCGGCAGCCCCAACACTCCAGCCAACCCATTTCCACCCAATCCAGTCCTGCAGTCGTTGAAACTCCATGCCGAATTGAACCTGTTCAAGCTGCGTAATGGTCGCAACATCGCGGGTCTAGAACGCCAGTCTGGTACTTTGGTGACCCAAGCTGGCACACTTAACGGCTCGCCAGTTCTCACTAGCAACGGTCAACTCAACATTCCCAAACCAACCACCCTGCGGCCAACATCCTATCGTTATGCGGTGTTGATTGAGCGAGCTAAACAACTGGTGACCATTGCCCAGCAAATCGAAGCAGCTTTCCTAGCGGCGCTTGAAAAACTGGATGCTGAGTCGTACAACCTGCTCAAGGCTCGGCATGATATGCAACTGTCACGTGCGGGAGTAAGGCTGCAAGACTTGCGGATTACAGAAGCAGAAGGCGGGGTCACACTCGCCCAACTACAGCAGCAGCGATCGCAAATTCAGACTAACCACTATGATGGCTTAATTGATGAAGGGCTGATAGGTTTAGAACAAACAGCGATCGGTTTCATGGTTGCGGCGGCTGTCTTACATACTTCAGCAGGCATTATTTATGGTGGTGATGCCATTTTGAACGGAGTGAAAGCGGCTTTTACATTCGGTTTATTCGGCGATCCGGGTGCATCATTAGGTGCAATGGCTTCTTCACTAGCACAAGCAGCTTCAACTACTGCTTCCATTCTGGAAACCTATGCCAGCTACGAACGACGCGAACAGGAATGGCGTTTCCAGCGAGATCTGTCTCGGCAGGATGAAATTATTGGCGATCAGCAGATCGAGATCGCTCAGGATCAGGTGCGCGTTGTGCAGCAGGAAAGCTTTATCGCTGGAATGCAAGCGGACTTTGCCGAAGACACGCTGGCATTCCTGGCAAACAAGTTTACCAATGCTGAACTCTATGAGTGGATGAGCGGCATTCTGGAGCGGGTCTACAGCTATTTCTTGCAGCAAGCAACCGCGATGGCACAGCTTGCCGAAAACCAGCTCGCCTTTGAGCGTCAGGAAAATCCACCTGCATTCATCCAGGCTGATTACTGGCAAACTCCTGGTGAGTCAGGGACAGTCTCTGGAACAGAGAATCAACGCGATCGCCGTGGTTTAACTGGTTCCGCTCGTCTCTTGCAGGATATCTTCCAGTTGGATCAGTATGCATTCGAGACCAACAGGCGCAAATTGCAACTCACACAAACCTTCTCCCTAAGTCAATTGGCTCCCATCGAGTTCCAGCGCTTTCGCGAGACGGGTCGGCTTTTGTTTGCCACGCCTATGGAGCTATTCGATCGCGACTTCCCCGGTCATTACCTGCGCCTGATCAAGCGCATACGCATATCGGTGATTGCCCTCACTCCGCCAACTCGGGGAATTCGTGCCACTCTCACCACCTCCGGTCTATCCCGCGTGGTTGTGGGTGGGGATTTGTTCCAGACAATTGTGGTGCGGCGCGATCCGGAACAGATTGCCTTTACCTCCCCCAGCAATGCTACGGGTCTATTTGAACTGGAGCGAGAAACAGAAATGTTGCTACCATTTGAGAGCATGGGTGTAGATACGACCTGGGAGCTGCAAATGCCCAAGGCTGCTAATCCATTCGACTTCAGCACGATTGCAGATGTGCTGGTCACAATTGAGTACACGGCATTGAGTAGTTTAGACTATCGCCAGCAAGTAATCAAGTCTCTGAATCCAGACTTCAGTGCCGATCGCCCCATCAGTCTCCGCAGTCAATTCCCCGACCAGTGGTACGACCTGCATAATCCCAATAAAACTGTCACACCTCTGACGGTCAAATTCAAGACACTGCGTGAAGACTTCCCACCGAATCTCGATGATCTCAGCATCCAACAGGTTGTGATGTATTTTGTGCGATCGCGCGACGCAACCTACCAAACGGTCGAGGTCAGCAGGTTCTCCTTCACTGCAGATGGCAGTACGGATAAAGTGGGCGGAGCGGCGACATCCATTGATGATATCATCAGCACCCGTCGCGGCAATGCCAGTAGCTGGACTGCAACGATCGGTAAATCTCCATTCGGTGAATGGGAGCTCTCTTTCCCAGACAACCCCCAAATGCGGGAGTTGTTTACCAAAGAGCAGTTTGAAGACATCCTGTTGGTGATTACCTATAAAGGGCGATCGCCAGCATGGCCTCAGTAATCGAATTCTAATGTCAAAGAGCGATCGCCTTTCCATAAATCTGCACGGAGATAGGCGATCGCCATCCCATAGATTCAGACATAAACAAGCGATCGACAGAAATTATGGCGAATCGAAATGATATTATTAGGGATGGAGAGAACCGCTTATGTTTCGACGCAGATTTTTACATTTCTTTTTGATATTTGTTCTGGTTCTCACTGCGATCTTGCCTTTAGGGATGGGGCAAGCTCAGGTTGAAACTGAGACTGGGAGCGATCGCATCGAACGCAAAGCCGTTCATACGCAGAAGTATATGGTAGTAGCAGCCAACCCAATCGCTGCATCAGTAGGAAGCGATATTCTTAAACGCGGCGGAAATGCGATTGATGCCGCAATCGCCGTTCAATTAGTCTTGGGCTTGGTGGAGCCAAATGCCTCTGGTATTGGGGGTGGAGGTTTCCTAGTTTATTATGATGCCAAAAGCAAGCAGATTCACACCTTCGATGGTCGAGAAACTGCCCCCGCTACAGCGCAACCCAACCGTTTTCTGCATAAAAATGGCAAGCCATTAGAGTTCTATGACGCGGTTGTGGGAGGCAAATCTGTAGGTGTCCCTGGCATATTACGTATGCTGGAAATGGCACATCAGTCACACGGTAAGTTACCCTGGCGGCAACTGTTTCAACCGGCAATCCAACTCTCCCAAAAGGGCTTTCCCATCTCACTCCGTTTGAACGCTCTACTCAGTGAGGATAAATATCTACGAAAGCAGCAAGCAGCTCGAAACTACTTTTACAAACTGGATGGCACTCCCAAGCCTGTGGGGAAAATTCTGGTCAATCTTCCCTATGCGGAAGTTCTAAGCCAAATTTCCAAATCTGGAGCTGTTGCTTTTTATGAAGGTGAAATTGCGAAAGATATCGTAGCTGCCACCCAAACCGCCACCGTACCTGGCGATTTAACCTTAAGCGATCTAGCAACTTACCAGGCCAAAGAGCGATCGCCCGTATGTGGAGCATACCGAATTTACAAAATCTGTGGGATGGGGCCGCCTAGCTCTGGCGGAATCGCAGTCTTGCAAATGTTAGGAATACTGAATAATTTCCGATTAGATCGGCTCAAACCACAATCGGTAGAAGCCGTGCATTTATTTGCCGAAGCAGGGCGGCTAGTCTATGCGGATCGGGGACTGTATATCGCGGACTCAGATTTTGTCCCCGTGCCAGTCGATGAATTAATTAATCCCACATACCTGAATAACCGTGCCAAATTAATCGATCCAAACCGAGCCATGATGGTAGTACAACCTGGGCAAATTCCTGCAACACCGCTCTCTGTATGGGGATATGGCAATGCTTTAGAGTTCCCTTCCACTAGCCATATGGCAATTATCGATCGCTTTGGTAATGCCATATCCATGACCAGCAGTATTGAAGATAACTTCGGTTCGCGGCTAATGGTGCGAGGTTTCCTACTGAACAATCAACTGACGGATTTCTCTTTTTCTCCCACTACAAATGATGGTAAAGCGATCGCAAATCGTGTAGAACCCCGAAAGCGTCCCAGAAGTTCCATGGCTCCAACCCTGGTGTTCGATCGGCAAGGGAAGTTAGTCTTTGTAGTTGGCTCTGCTGGTGGCTCGCGAATCATCAATTATGTTGCTAAAGCATTAGTGGCAGTTCTGGATTGGAAACTAGACAGCCAGCAAGCAGTTTCGCTGCCCAATTTTGGCAACCGTAACAGTGCCACAGAACTGGAAGAGGGTACGGATTTTACCATGCTGAAACCAGGTTTAGAATCGCTGGGTCATACTATAGACGTAGCCAAGCAAACTAGCGGTTCCCATGCAATTCTTGTGAGCGATCGAGGACTTATTGGCGGAGTCGATCCCCGTCGTGGTGGTGCTGCTAAAGGGAAATAGGTGTAAATATCGCTATCACCTCTCATCGCTTTTGCAATAGGATGGCGGTTTGATAGCCGTACGCTTCTTCATTGACTGACTTCAAAGCGTACAAACGAGAGAGTTTTTGCTTTAAATAATCATTATTGTAGAAAACTTGCAAAATTTGCCCTCCTCTAGGCGAGCTATTAATGTAAAAGACCTCAAAGTTGGTTGAGGTTAATTTGACTTTGGCATCCCATTCCCTGAGAAGCTGAGCAAGTGCACGATCTGGCTGCTCTTGTAAAATCCGAATCGTATTTTGGTCATGTACGGTGATGTAGAGCCTGCCAGATGGTTTGAGAATTCTCTTGAGTTCTAACAGCCAGGCATCTGTGAGTTCGCCAATATGCGTAAATACAGAACCAGCATAGATCAAATCGAAGTAGCAGTCGGAGAAAGGCAGGCTAGGGGCGGCAGTAGTCGTTAGAAAGTTGAAAGGCGGCGATAGGTTTTGCTGACACCAGAGAATATGTTCGGCACTGAGATCGCACCCCCAGAGTTCGGAATGGTTCGATCGATCTACAAGCCACCGCAACATGCGCCCTGCCGCACAGCCAAATTCCATGATGCTTTGACCCTCTGTAAACTCAAATCCATCCTTGGCAAGAATACCGACCATATTATCAATATGCTGCTTACCCCATTCTAAATAAGTTGCATCTGAATTGCCATAGCCTTCCCGTAGGTGCCATGGAGGTATGGGGAGGCCATCGTTTGTCGGACTCGAAGATTGAGGGTTCTCCTGAACGTAGTAATTTAAATCCTTTTGGGCGGAAAAGAATTTGCCAATTAATGACGGTTCGTTTTGCACTAAGGTGGTAAAGTTTTGTGCAAAGATATCCGCTATCTTTTGCTCGATTATGCGATCTATCTTCCCTTCAACTAGTTTATTCAGACGTTCAAGGTTAGCAGGACTAAAGAGTATATTATTTACTGAGGATTTAATCTTCGCCTTCAGGCTATCCAGTCGAGAATTCTTGAATGAAATCATGATTTTCGCTTAGATGAACGCTTCTGGCACTCTATCACAAACCTATAAATCCTTGTCAAGAACCACACATTTAGACTTGCAGGAATGCTATGGAATGGATAGCTCTCCCAGCACTTCCAGGCGGTTGTATTGTCCCAAGACTGTAAAAGATTCAGCAAGGCTTTCGGCGATCGCGGGTGAAATCCAACCCAGTTGCCTGAGTAAATGAATAGCCACGGCATGTTTTGCTCTCTTCGCCCCATCCATCACCTTGATGGTTAATCCCATTCCTTCCCCAATGCGACCGATACACTGCACTCCTTCAGCTCCAGACTTACTGACCAGTTCGCCTTGACTCAAGCGCATCAACTCCGTATCAAATTCTCCATCTCCTGCTACCATCTCAGGATGACGAATCATGGCGCGAGCAATTCGTTCTAAATGTAGTTGGTTATGGGCGGATAACTGGGCGTAGAGATGCGCCATCTGTCCTATTTCCAGCAAATAAGTAGGAACACCACAGTCATCGTGGGCGTGAATAAATTCCGCAGGCGGCATTTGCAATAGCTCGGCGATTTTCTCCAGAATCAATTGCTGAACGGGATGGTGGCGATTCATGTAAGTGGAAATTTCCCAACCCTGCTGCACGCAAACTGCGATCGCACCTGCGTGCTTGCCAGAACAGTTGTATTGCAGCGCGCTCTTGCCATTGGGAGGAATTGGACATTGCAAGGCACTTGGCTCGACATCACAGCGCCAGAGGATATTAAATACCTGCCGTGCATGTTGAATCGTTCCCTGGTGGGAACTGCAAATAATAGCCAAGTCCACATCGGATAAGTTAAATCTTTCCTGGGCACCAGTCACGGAAACGGCGATCGCTTGAAATGGCTTGAGTGCCGATCGCGCAAAAGTAGCTGTTTGCGCATCTCCTGCCACTGACAAAATTCGCCCCTTTGTATCTGCGACCACTGCTTGAGCGCAGTGTACGGACTCAACTATCCCTTCACGCAGTAATTGTACGGTTAAGCTCTGGGTGTTGGGTCTAGTTCTTTTGGTGGGGTTCATATATATCAATTATTTAAGTTATTAGTCTGCGTAAGGATTTCTGTATATGTCACAATCTGAACGCGATCGCAATCCTAATCTAATACCAATTTTAAAGAGTTAAAGTTATACCAAATCTAAAAATTGTGGCTACGGATGGGGGTTAAGGGGGCTGCGCCCCCTTATGGGGGAGGTTGTCCCCCACGCCCCCTTTCGCTAATGTGTAGTTTTAATTGAGAGAATTGGTATTGCAGAACAAATTGGTATAAGCAAGTATTATATATGTAAAGATATGTAACAGGACTAAAAATTAACTTTGTATCATGATTGCTACTGCAACAACCTCTATTCCCGGTCAATACTGGCAATGGCGCGATCGAGATATTTACTACGTCCGTGTCGGCGATAGTCATAAGCATCCGCCCTTGCTCCTGGTGCATGGCTTCGGTGCTTCCACCGATCACTGGCGCAAGAATATTATCGAGTTAAGTCAAAATTTTGACGTGTGGGCGATCGATTTACTGGGGTTTGGTAGATCGGCTAAACCGGACTGGCAATACAGTGGCGATCTATGGCGCGAACAGCTTCACGACTTTATCCAAACCGTAATTAAACGGCCTGCAATTTTAGCTGGCAATTCTCTGGGAGGCTATGCCTGTCTATGCGTGGCGGCTGAATATTCCCAATCGGTTGCAGGTATTATTTTGCTCAATAGTGCGGGCCCCTTCACCAACACCAATCCTCTAGGAGCCAAGCAAGTTAGTCCCGTGCAAAAAGCTATCGGTAAGCTAGCACAGTCAATCCTGAAGCAGTCCTGGGCTAACTTTTTGTTATTTCAATTCGTAAGACAGCGATCGCAAATCCGCAAAACCCTCAGCAAGGTTTATGTCGATCGCACAGCAGTTACGGACCGCCTGGTGGAAGAAATTTATCGCCCTTCCTGCGACCCAGGTGCAGTGAAAGTATTTGCATCCGTGTTTTCAACACCGCAGGGCAAAAAAGTAGATGAGTTATTGCAAGCCATGACCTGTCCGCTTCTGAGCATCTGGGGCGAGGGCGACCCCTGGATGAATGCAAAAGCCAGATCGGCAAAGTTCCGTGAATATTATCCTGCGATCGTGGAGCATTACTTACCTGCCGGACACTGTCCCCATGACGAGTCGCCGGAACAGGTAAATGCCCTCATACGCGATTGGATTAATAATCTTTAGCCACTTAAAAACCGCAAGGGCAAAGCCCTTGCGGTTTTTAAGAAAAGAAATTCATTACTCTTTTGCGCCTTGCAGCTTTAGCAAGAAGTAGCCAAATCCAATACCTACCAAAGTTAAAACCATTGGTAAGATCATCGCGTTCGTCATTTCGCCCATTTTGTTAACTTAAATTATTTCGCTAAATTAATACTCAATTCCTCAGTTTAAGCGATCGCGAGTATTTAAGCCATTATAGATTTGCATCTATGTTAAGTATCGGTAAAATAAACCACAGTCTACAAAATCGAATATACGCGAAGTTACGCCATGACGATATACTAAAGAGTGTTAAGGAATATCAACATTTTTGAGAATTTCTTGACCTTCATATTAAACCTGTATTCCAAACTGCACATTAACTGTTGAGAGGCGATCGCGCTTATATGTTGATCGAGACCAAAGCCGAACGCATGGTAATTAACATGGGGCCACATCACCCATCCATGCACGGCGTACTTAGACTCCTGGTAACGCTTGACGGCGAAAATATCGTGGATTGCGAGCCAGTTTTGGGCTATTTGCACAGAGCAATGGAGAAAATAGCCGAAAACCGCACGATCGTGCAGTACCTGCCCTATGTGACGCGGTGGGACTACCTCGCTACTATGTTTACCGAGGCGATTACCGTCAACGCCCCCGAAAAGCTGGCAGACGTACCCATTCCCAGACGCGCTAGCTACATTCGCATGATTATGCTGGAACTAAGTCGGATTGCCTCCCACCTGCTCTGGTTGGGAACGTTTGTGGCAGATATTGGCGCGCAAACTCCCTTCTTCTACGTGTTTAGAGAACGGGAGATGATCTACGACCTGTTTGAAGCTGCCACTGGTATGCGCATGATGCACAACTACTTCCGCATCGGTGGCGTAGCAGCCGACTTGCCCTATGGTTGGGTCGAAAAATGCGAAGATTTTTGCAATTACGTACTTCCCAAAATTGACGAATACGAACGCCTGATCACGAACAACCCCATCTTCCGCAAGCGGGTTGAAGGTGTAGGCACGATTACGCGCGAAGATGCGATTAATTGGGGGCTTTCAGGACCAATGCTCAGAGCATCCGGCGTGAAATGGGATCTGCGCAAGGTCGATCGCTACGAGCTTTACCATGAAGTGGATTGGGAAGTACAGTGGGACACTGGTGGCGATTGCCTAGCTCGCTACTTTGTACGAGTGCGGGAAATGCGCGAATCGACAAAAATCGTGCTGCAATCCCTAAAAGCTTTACCAGGCGGCTCCTATGAAAACTTGGAGGCACAGCGCGTACTGGCTGGGCCAAAGAGTGAGTGGAATGCGATGGACTACCAGTTTATTAGCAAAAAACCCTCACCTACCTTTAAAGTTCCCTCTGGCGAACACTACGTACGTGTAGAAGCTCCCAAAGGCGAGCTAGGAGTCTATCTGATTGGAGAAGACAGTGTCTTCCCCTGGCGTTTCAAGATTCGTCCACCTGGGTTTATTAACCTGCAGGTTTTACCACAACTGGTAAGAGGCATGAAGATTGCAGATATTATGGCTATCTTAGGTAGCGTTGACATTATTATGGGTGAGGTGGATCGCTAGTGAGTACAGGTATCGATCTCCAACAAGCATTAATTGATGTTTTAGTTGGTTTAGGGCTAACCCCTGGGGTAGCTAAGGCAATCTGGATTCCCATCCCCATGATTGTTATAGTCTTAGTTACAACCATTTTCGCTTTAGTTTGCACCTGGCTGGAACGTAAAATTTCTGCCGCCGCCCAGCAAAGAATTGGACCAGAATATATGGGGCCGTTTGGGATGCTGGTTCCCCTGGCTGACGTTGGCAAACTCATCATTAAAGAGAATGTAATTCCTGCCAAAGCCGATCCATTGCTATTTAGCTTGGCACCGATAATTGTATTTATATCCGTCTTCCTCTGCTATTTGGTCGTTCCCTTTGGTCAGAATCTGCTGATCTCAGATTTGGGCACTGGCATCTTCTTCATGATTGCCATTTCCAGTGTTGCCCCCATTGGCTTGTTAATGGCAGGTTATTCCTCCAACAACAAGTACTCGCTCTTGGGCGGACTAAGAGCGGCAGCACAATCCATTAGTTATGAAATTCCACTAGCACTGGCAGTACTCGCCGTTGTGATGATGTCCAATTCTCTCAGTACGGTTGACATTGTCAATCAGCAAGGAAATCTCGGTATTTTGTCGTGGAATGTGTGGCGGCAACCAATTGGCTTTGTCATCTTTTTAATCGCGGCACTGGCGGAATGCGAACGCTTGCCCTTTGACTTGCCAGAAGCAGAAGAAGAACTGGTGGCGGGCTATCAAACTGAGTATTCGGGCATTAACTTCATGCTGTTTTATGGTAGCTCCTATGCCAATCTATTCCTGGCTGGTCTTTTGGTGGCAGTTTTGTATCTGGGCGGATGGGAACTACCTTTCCCCATCGATACTATTGCCAATTATTTAGGAGTGAGTGAAGGTACGCCCTGGTGGCAAATTATTGCCGCTTCCCTGGGGATTACCATGACGCTGCTAAAAGCATATGCCTTTGTGTTTCTGGCGGTTCTGTTGCGCTGGACTGTGCCGCGCGTACGGATCGATCAGCTACTAGATTTAGGTTGGAAGTTTCTACTTCCCGTAGGCTTAGCGAACTTATTAATCACAGCAGCTTTGAAACTCAGTTTCCCCTCTGCCTTTGGTGGTTAAGCCTCCCAGTTTAGGCATTCTGGATATTCTGCTTAATAGATCTAAAAAAGATTCATAAGATTCACAAATAGAGGCATTATGCTGAAATTTCTCAATAAAGTAGGCGACTACGCCAAGGATGCAGTTCAAGCCGCCAAGTATATCGGTCAAGGGATGTCGGTTACGTTCGACCACATGCGCCGTCGTCCCATTACCGTGCAGTATCCTTACGAAAAGCTGATCCCCTCTGAACGATTTCGCGGGCGCATTCACTTTGAGTTTGACAAGTGTATCTCTTGCGAAGTTTGCGTGCGAGTATGCCCAATTAACTTACCCGTCGTAGACTGGGAGTTTAATGCGGAAATCAAAAAGAAAGAACTGAAGAGCTACAGTATTGATTTTGGGGTATGTATTTTCTGCGGTAACTGCGTGGAGTATTGCCCCACGAATTGCCTTTCCATGACCGAAGAATACGATCTGTCCACCTACGATCGCCACGAGTTGAACTTTGATAATGTAGCGCTCGGTCGCCTCCCCACTAAGGTAACGGACGATCCGATGGTGACACCTATCCGAGAGCTAGCCTACTTACCTAAGGGTGTCATGGAAGGTCATGCCGTATCGCATACTGATAAGCGGGCAGGCAAGCGTCCAGAAGAAATTATTGATGAGCTATCAGGCACGGAGAGCTAGTGTATGAATCTAAGTGAGGGAGTCCAGGTCGTATCTCTGATCGTGTTGTCGGCGATGATGACTGCGGCAGCAATGGGTGTGGTGTTACTACCCAATATCGTTTATTCTGCCTTTTTACTGGGGGCAGTGTTTATTAGCATCTCTGGCATGTACGTTCTGCTGAATGCTGATTTCGTTGCTGCGGCACAGGTATTGATTTATGTTGGTGCAGTGAACGTTCTGATTCTGTTTGCCATTATGTTGGTGAACAAGCGCCAGCCCTATAAAGAAGTTAAGTCTAGCCTGCTGCGTAATGGGGTAACGGCGGTTGTATGCTTGGCACTATTTACTTTGCTGACTGTGATGATTACCTCTACGGGTTGGCAATTAACTCCGGTAGTTGCGGTCTTGCCTTCAACTCTGGTGTTGCTGGGCAAGCACTTCTTTACGGATTACCTGCTACCATTTGAGCTGGCTTCCATCCTGCTTTTGGTTGCCCTCATCGGTGCAATTATCCTCGCCCGTCGCGAATTCATTCCTGACATCCAGGAGCCTGGCACAGTTGCAACTGAGGAATCCTTAGAACTATTGGAAAGACCGCGCGAGCAGCTAGCCGCTTCTAGCTCGGAGTCATAGTATAAATAGTACTTTCGCTTAATACAACCATGTCTTTAGAAGCTTTTTTGATTATTGGCGCAGCCTTATTTTGTATCGGTATCTATGGCTTGATTTCCAGCCGTAATGCGGTGAGAGTACTGATGTCAATTGAGTTAATGCTGAATGCCGTTAATATTAACTTGCTTGCATTTTCTAACTTCCTCGACTCCACTAATATTCGCGGTCAAGTATTTGCCGTATTCGTCATTACGGTAGCAGCCGCCGAAGCCGCTGTAGGTTTGGCGATCGTACTGTCGATTTATCGCAGTCGCGACACCGTAGATATGGAACAGTTCAATCTCCTGCGCTGGTAATGCGATCGCCTCCGGCAAAGCCGGGGGCTTATCAACTTTGTCCGTCGTCACAGTGGAGATAGCCTTTGCACCATCATCGATTAACTATCGATGGCCTGCGTGCGTGCAATTTGCTATACCGCCACTACAAGCATAATGTATAGTGATAGAAATCTTCATCCTTGGTATATCCACGTAATTCATAGAGAGCTTGTGCTACAACATTGGAAATTTGCGTTGCTAAAATGATTCGGATAGCTTCTGTTTCTCGCGCAAAATTTTCCGCCGCACTCAGTAACAACTTTGCCAGGCCTTTTCCTCGATAGGTTTCCTCTACAAACAAATCGTTTAATATCCAAACCCGCTTCATTGACACTGAGGAAAAACTGGGATAAAGCTGAGTAAATCCAACAATACGCCCGTCATTACTGACCACAAATATAATCGAGTCACCTTTTTGAAAACGCTCTTGGAGAAATTTTCTAGCAGCTTCTAAATCCGAGGAAGATTTGTAGAAAATGCGATATTGGTCAAACAACTTTGACACTTCTTCAAGATGCTCAAGGCGAGCTTGAAAAACTTCCATCCGCTATCCTCACAAGTTATAGATATATCTTCGTTCTGCAAACTAACGCACCTCCATCCAGGCTCGCATTTTACCCGGATTCATCAAGCCGTAAGGGTCAACCATGCGTTTGAATTCTAGCTGTTCGTAGTTAATCGATTTCATGCCACCATCCTCAAGTATATAGGTGTGAGGATTGGCAATTAATACACCATGTTCTTCATGATATTGGATAATCTCATTTAGACGTTCTGGCGTGGAATAGCGTACCACCTGAATTGCGGCTGGAATTGCGATTCCATTCATGCGAATAAACTCCAGATGCATCATCACTTCGTCACCAAAATGCCCGTACATATGCTGTACCAGCTCCAATTGTGGATCGTTGGGGAAGAGACTTTGCAAATAAGTAAGTGAAGGATCGGCACTGCGAGCGTGCAATGTCGTATGATTCCAAGAGAACTCAACTAAACTCGTTCCTTTGTTTGCATCTTGAGCATTTTTCTCATAGCAGATGTTACCGCCGTACTCGCCGACCAAAGCACGAAATGGATCCAAGTCAGCTTCTGAGACTAAAATCAGAGCGCAGTGCGCCCCATCCAGGATATAGCTGCGGAGAGCGGCAAAATAGGAAGGGATTGGTGTAGCGTGAATGCTGACCATTTTCTTAATTATGCCATCGCAGTTACTTAGCGCCTGCCCAAACCGCGCTGCTGTCATAAAATCTGCAAATGTCACGATCGCCTCTGCCCAAGGATAGGCAGGTGCTAGTGGTATTTCCAATTCGGTAATGATGCCATTGACACCATAGGCATGGTTGACCCTTTGCACGTCGTCTCCGCGTAGAGCGATCGCTCTGGGAGTATCTTCGAGCGTGACAACTCTCACGGCACGGAGATTGCCGCGATCGCGAAGCTGACCGTACATAATCGAACCAATGCCGCCACTACCTCCAGCGATAAACCCACCCACCGTCGCAGTGCGTACTGTGGAGGGCACCATGCGAGTTTCCCAACCAATTTCCTGGGCTTTTTTATCGAGGGCGGCTAGTTTGATGCCCGGTTCTACGCAAGCTAGACCGGGCTTGAGCCATCGCACTGCCTGCATTTTGGTGATGTCGAGAATTACTCCCCCATGTAGTGGTACGCACTGCCCGTAGTTACCCGTACCGCTCCCACGCACGGTCAGGGGTACTTGATATTTCACGCAAGCCCGCGCCACCTGTAGTACCTCTGCTTCGCTAGCCGGGCGTACGACAATATCTCCCACTTTGCCGTTGAGGATTGGCTCTAGAATTGGGCTAAACCGAAAGTAATCCTCTGACAGTTTTGCCACTTGGGGCAATGCGGTAATTACTTCAATGCCATTTAAATCAGAGATAAATGTTGCCCAATCCATGACAATTTTCCTTTCCACGATAACTGTAGGGGCAGCGCCTTTTGCCCTAAACCCTTGTGCCTGCCCTAGATCGATATTATTGCCTTGTTTCGCTGATGGAAAGCCTGTATTGGTGGCGATCGCCATCCTTAGAGCTAACCCAGATTTGGTATTCGCCCGCCGCCCAAGCTCCAGACAATTCTGGATTGCTGCGATCGCGGCAAAAGCTACCATCGGGGCCTTTTACTAGCAAGGATACAGCCCCACCATCGGAGAATACTTTCACGCTCAGAAACCCGAATGGTGCTTTGAGCCTGATTCTATGATTTGGGTTTACGGCAGCAAAGCCCTGGCAATTACCGTTACTGTTAGATCCTGCCAAACTAGAGAGAGGCGTAGAACCGCTAGTTACTCCATTAAGGATCTGAGGATCGGGGGCGAATCTTGGGCTGAGCGCAGTTTGACTAGCGACAGGCAAACCTGCCGCTAAAAAAGATAAGCATGTCGCCATAAAAAGCCCCAACTGACCGCGTGGAAAACTCATTTTTGCTTGATTTCGCTCACAGATAACGTGTAATTAACTGATTGATTCGCATTTCTAGCCCCAACCCAAATTTGATAGCTGCCCTCTGGCAATCTCCTTGTGAGTTGGGGGTTGCGACCTCGATATTCATCGTCTGCACACATGACTAAGCCATTCGGGCCTTTAATCATCATTGTCGTGTCATCATTGACATTCTTTGTATAAACTAAGAAATCAACTAATGGAAAGTTAGCAGTCAGGTTAATGGTATGGTTGGGTTGCTCGCTGGCAAAACCTCGACAATTTGCCTGTCCGGATAAGCTGGTCATGCTGACCGAGCCGCCAGTGCGACCTTGTAATTTCACCGGATCTGGCCGGAAGTTGCGTGCTAAGGCTACCGCAGTCTGAGCGATCGCTGGGTTGAAGATCGCTGAATTGAGAATTATATAAGACGTACCTGCTAGTGTTGCTGCACCCAACCCTAAACTTAACCAAATTCTTTTACGCATTGCACGCATACTATCAGTCTCGAACTGTCTACCAAGCATAATTTTCTCCCGTTAAGCCACCGCGAATTATAGTGTGCCCATAATCGATTTGCATCGTAAACCCTTGCCACTAAACCCTATGACATAATTTATGACACATAGCCATAGATGACCTGGTTAATATCGAGGGTGTGGATCTCCGCCCCCACTCCGTCTTAAGCTTTATAGCGATGGCTGCATTAATTATGTATGCGTAATGACGTAAATCTTGTTTGGCTGTTGCAACGCCAGTCTAATGTTAAGTAATGTAAATATTTTGCCGTCAAGACGGTACGATATCTTGACAGTAACCTGAGTCGCCCATATAGTAACCAAATACCCGGGTATCTCACATATAAAGGAAATATGCAGGAAAAGCAAAAGGTGACACTATACCTCTCGACGGATCTACATCGACAATTAAAGATCAGATCGGCGATCGATCTGGAGTCGATGTCCGATCTAGCTGAGAAAGCGATCTCCTTCTACCTATCCCACGCGGAGGTCGTAGAGACAGCGGGTGTTGGACACGTTCATCAGGTGTTCAATTGCCCAGAATGTTCTCAATCATTGGTATTCAAAGATGGCGATCTGCTCGCTATTGGTGGCAGTCCCTCATTAATTGCCGAACCTAGCCAGAGGGTAAATAACTCGCAGCTCGATCGCAACGAGCTCGCACAAGACGAACAGCTAGTTCCTTGTTGATCTGAAATATTTCTAGATCTGAGTTTAGTAACGCTCTGCTCGCGGATAGCAATCGCGCATTTTTAACTTAAGCATTGGTTAGTAGTCAAGGTTGTATTGGCAGGCTTTATCCAAAGAAGCACTATGCAAGAAGAACTTAGTATCCTGATTCAATCCCAATATCCCTTGGTCTACCTCATCACTTCTGAGGAAGAAAGAGCAGAGCGTACGATCGCGACGGTTGCTCAGATCAAGCCCAGTAGAAGTGTATTCGTGTGGACTGTGACGCATGGCATGATCGAATACGGTCAGCAAAGCGGTACCATAACGCAGCACAATACAGTTTCGCCCGAAGCAGCGCTAGAATGGGTGGTCAGACAGAAGGAACCTGGCATCTATATCTTTAAAGATTTGCATCCTTTTGTGGAAAGCCCTGCAGTGACGCGCTGGTTGCGCGATGCGATCGCCAGCTTCAAGGGCATGCAAAAAACAATTATTTTAATGTCTCCCGTCCAGACTGTACCAATTGAATTAGAAAAAGAAGTAGTAGTGCTGGACTTCCCTCTACCAAAAATTGAGGAATTGGAGGAAGTTCTACTAGAACAGCTTGGCGTAACCCGCATTAAGAGACTGCCGACAGAAACCAAGGAAAAGCTCCTGCGTGCAGCACTAGGCTTAACGAGGGATGAAGCTGAGAAAGTCTACCGCAAAGCTCAGGTGACGACCGGTCGTTTAACTGAAGATGAAGTGGCGATTGTATTGTCGGAGAAGCAGCAACTAATTAGACGTAATGGCATCCTTGAATATCTCGAACATGATGAAGGTATAGATGGGGTGGGTGGTCTGGAGGAGCTAAAGCACTGGTTGACGCAAAGATCGAATGCCTTTACGCAACGAGCCAGAGAATACGGCCTACCTCAACCCAAAGGTATGTTGATCTTGGGCGTGCCGGGTTGCGGTAAATCATTAATTGCCAAAACTGCTTCCAAAGTTTGGGCGTTGCCTCTAGTCCGGTTAGACATGGGTAGAGTTTATGATGGTTCCACGGTTGGGAGATCGGAGGCAAATCTGCGCAATGCCCTCAAGGCGGCTGAGTCCATCTCTCCCATGATTCTATTTATTGACGAACTTGATAAGGCTTTTGCTGGTAGTGCTGGTTCAGCCGATTCCGACGGTGGCACTTCATCCCGCATCTTTGGTACATTCCTCACCTGGATGCAGGAGAAAAGATCGCCAGTATTTGTCATGGCAACCGCTAATCGCGTAGATCGACTACCTGGTGAGTTCCTGCGCAAGGGACGGTTTGACGAGTTATTCTTTGTCGATCTACCAAACTTTGAAGAACGCAGCCAAATTTTCCAAATTCACTTGAGCAAACGGCGCTCAGATGTTTCCCGCTTCGACTTACCCCAACTCTCTAGCGTGAGCGAGGGCTTTTCAGGGGCAGAAATCGAGCAGGCAATTATTGCTGCTATGTATGAGGCATTTGCCCAAGACCGAGAGTTTACCCAGTTGGACATTATATCCGCAGTTAAATCTACAACCCCCCTTTCGCGGACGATGACAGAGCAGGTAGCAGCTTTGCGCGATTGGGCACGACTGCGGGCTCGCCCAGCCGCAACTACCGTCGCTGAGTATCAGCGTATGGAGTTTTAAAAGCTTTCCCGGCTAGTGGCCGGGTAAAGGCTAGCTCATAAGTCGCCATACTTAAGGCTAGCAGCACAATACGTACCTTTTTAGGTAAGTATTCTCCCTCAGTTCACACTTATTCGTTTACAGGAGTATACCCATTATGTCTCACTTCAGCACTCTACGCACAAAAATTACTGATGCCGAAATCCTCAAGACCTCGCTACGCGATCTAGGGATTAGCGTCAAAACTGAAGCAGATGTACGCGGCTACAACGGTCAGCGCATTCGTGCCGACATTGTTGCCACCCTCGAAGGCGACTACGACCTGGGCTGGTCTCGCAATGCTGATGGCAGCTTCGATCTAATTGCCGACCTTTGGGGTGTTGCCAAGAAGCACAACCAAACTGAGTTGATCAACTCGATTAACCAGAAGTACGCCGTTAACAAGACCCTCAACGAAGTCAGACGACCTGGTCTTAGCAATGCTAACGTCAAACTCGTCGTGCAATAGCTCGCTAGGCTTGTTACGCCATAGCATTTGGCAATAGCTTGTCTATACAAATCTATTCTCCGGTAATACCCCAGTAACGCATAGTAAAGGACTGTAACGCGCGATCCGAAAATTAGTTAAGTTGTATGGCTAGATCGTAGCGATCGCGCTCCTCTCTATTAATCTTGGGTATTAGCAATTATTAGTATTATTTCCTAGTTATTTCTTAATTCATTAGGAGCAATCGCAATCATGTCTCACTTCAGCACTCTACGCACAAAAATTACTGATGCCGAAATCCTCAAGACCTCGCTACGCGATCTAGGGATTAGCGTCAAAACTGAAGCAGATGTACGCGGCTACAACGGTCAGCGCGTTCGTGCCGACATTGTTGCCACCCTCGAAGGCGACTACGACCTGGGCTGGTCTCGCAATGCTGATGGCAGCTTCGATCTAATTGCCGACCTTTGGGGTGTTGCCAAGAAGCACAACCAAACTGAGTTGATCAACTCGATTAACCAAAAGTACGCAGTCAATAGAACCCTTAACGAAGTCAGACGGCCTGGTCTTAGCAATGCCAACGTCAAACTCGTCGTGCAGTAAGGAGATCTAAAAGATCGATACTTTACTTACAATCGCAGGCTAGCCACCCTGGCTAGCCTGTTTTCGATCTTGCTGCTGCGGTCGACTTCCCTCTAAACCAATTGTTTCGAGGTATCTACGCTTTAATTCGTCGATGTGTAGTTGAGGAACACAAAAGCGATTGCGTGCATCTTTTTGCCATGTGTGGATTTCTTCGGTACGGCACGAGCGACATACCAAAGCTTCGATATCTCGATCGAAGCTGGAGTAACAGCCGCCGCAAATAACAGTATTGCTAAAGGGAAAGCGCTCTTGCCGCAGCCGTTGCCATACAGGTGTATATCTGTGCATACCCGGTAGGATTGGAACTCGCTCTGTCACGAGCGGTTCTTGGTGGACAGGACATACGCGAACCAGACTCTCTCCTTCGTTCATAAAACACTTGGGTATAAAGAAACCATCTTCCAAGAACATATTCTAATTACATATACCAACCCCGCAAGCAACCATCATGGCAAGATATTTTGAAAAATCCCGCTCAACTGGCGATGCCGAAAATACTGGAAGCACACTTGGAGAATTTTTTCCCATTTATGGGGTTAATGCATGGAGAGAGTAAACTATTGAGTTTCAAGGAATGTCATTTTTATCTTCCTGAAATCGATCGCCGATCTTGCATATTCGTATTGATGTATATGAAGGCACATGCCCCAATCGCGCATTTGCTCAAAGGCAATTTGCTGAAGCTAATTGATGTAGTTATAGAACAAGACGCGCAGATTTTAAGCAAGATTTATCCCAATACACCACAAAGGATTATAGCGGTTTTCAGATCGGAAAAAGTAGGGGGTTTGGGGGGCAACGCCCCCAAGAAGGGGTACCACCCCTTCACCCCGTCAGTGAAACCTGTTCTCAATTGAAAAACGCTATAAGCTGAACAATGAAGTGGGAATGGATTGGGTACGGCGTAATTTTGCCAGCTTCCCAGCAGTCGAAGAACCAAATCTATCACGTTCTATGCAAATCGCAGGGGTGAAAGTTGGGGAATAATATCATCGCTTGCACCGTTGGCAAAGGCGGCGAACCTGCGGGCTAAGGTCGGAACGTAGACCATAGGACTGGTAAAGCCAGAGAATATGTGGATATTGGCATAATCCGGTACCGCTCCAATTAAGGGCAAGCCATCTTGACTAAAAGCCACCAGGCAACTGTGCCACTGACCGGGTAGTGATGCGATCGCGGGTAAAACTTTACCCACTTGCGAGCGAATCTTAGCTTCGCTCTGTACCGCATCTACCTTTGCATGGGGATTAGTCAGGAGGCGGCTCAGTTGACCGATCTCGATCGTGCGATCTAAAAACTGAATTGCCCCAGGATCGATAGATGGCGGCGCTAATTCGCGATCGCTTTCATCCCATAGGGCATCGATTTCCCCTTGACTGGCATCTGTCTCAAATTGCATCCGTTGGTTTGTTGCTGGCATCACTAAGGCGCGCAACTTCAGATCTACGGGCTTTGTTTCGATTAGTTCGGCGTGGGTGAAATATTGCTTGATATGGATGCCAGCATCCTTGAGCAACTGACGGCTCATTCCACCGGCGCAGATCGCAACGTTATTGGCATGATACGTCGTTCCGTTGGCAATTGCACCCTGAGTCCTATGGCGATCGCACAGCAGGCGTTCGAGTTTGGCATGAATCAAGGTGCCGCCATGTCGCTGAAATGCACTACAGTAGGCTGCAACCAACCGCCTGGGATTCACATGGGCATGTTTGAATAGCAAAGCTCCAGCGATCGCCTTGGAATCGAGCAAAGGTTCTAACTCGCAAGCCTGAGATACAGAGACTAAGGTGGGTGCGATCGCGCCATCTCGATAACCTGCCAGAGTTCTTCGCACATCTTCGTCCAGCCCGATGGTCAGAACCAGATCCAGATAGCGAAATTCCGTATCAGCGCCTAACTCATCCGTAAGGTGACTTTGAATATCTATACCCTCAGTACAGAGTTGGCGTGTTAGGGGTGTTGTCCCCGACCAGTAGGGAATACCGCCGTAGCTATAGCGCGTGGCATTCGATGCGCGATCGGAGATGGGATATGGTTCGAGCAGCAGAACGGAAAACCCAACCCGACCTAGCTCGTAGCTGAGGGCAGCACCAGTAATGCCCCCACCCACCACAATCCAGTCATAGGTTTTCATGTTATGCATACCTATAATGCCTAGCGATCGTTTTCTATAGAAGCTCTAGCAAGCTTAACGGCGGTCAGGAAAAAGAAGACGCAGGCAGGTAAGCTAACTCCTAAAATTGCCCAGGTGATCGTGCTACCAAGTTCCGGCTCGCCCGAGGATAGCTCGTATATGCAGCCTACAAAAGCGATCGCGGCTATGACGGAAACTGCTAGCAATAGTTGTGCTTTGACGTACATTCTCGTTCTATCCTACATTTACCATCTCTCATCTTACCTTGAACGATGCTTTGCTTGGTTCTATCGTTTAGTTTTCTCTTTTTGCTTCTCTTTTTGTTTCTCTTTTTCCTTAGCTCGCTTAGCAGCATCCTTAGCAGCTTTGGCAGCCATAGCAGCAGCGTGAGCAGCTTCGCGCTTTTCTTCATCAATTTTTTCGAGATAGTAGGCATAGTCACCTGCATATACCCGCAGATCGCCATCGCGAATCTCGACAATCTTATTTGCCACTTGAGAGATAAAGTAGCGATCGTGGGATACGATCGCTACGGTACCATCGTATTCTTTTAAAGCTTCTTCGAGCATCTCTTTAGCAGGGATGTCGAGGTGGTTGGTCGGCTCGTCTAAAATCAAAAAGTTGACGGGTTGCAGTAGCATTTTCGCTAGCGCCAGACGGGCTTTTTCACCGCCGCTGATATCTGCAACTTTCTTAAATACGTCATCGCCGCTAAATAGGAATCTTCCGAGCAGACTGCGTACTTCCTCTTCCTTCATTTTGGGAAAGTCATCGTGAATCGTTGCCAGGACGGTCTTATGTAGATCCAGAGCCTCCGCTTGATTTTGCTCGAAGTAGCCGGGCAGGACGTTATGACCCAATTGAATTTCTCCATCGTTATATGGCTCTTGACCTACGATGATTTTGAGTAGAGTTGATTTGCCCGCACCGTTAGGGCCGAGAAAGGCAATGCGATCGCCTTTCTCTATTAATAGGTTTGCCCCCAAAAACAGAATTTGCTCGCCGTACGCATGGGTGAGGTCTTTAATTTCCACCACAACTCGACCGCTGCGACTGGCGGGTGGGAAGCGGAATTTTAACGTACGAACTCCGCCATCTGGAGCCTCAATACGCTCGATTTTATCGAGGAGTTTCTCGCGGCTCTTTGCCTGCGTGCTGCGCGTGGCACTAGCGCGAAATCTCTCTACAAACACCTGTTGCTTTTCTAAGTATTTCTGCTGGCGCTCAAAAGCACCAAGTTGCGCTTCTCTAGCTTCTTCCTTTTGGGTTAAGTAGGCGGAATAATTACCCAAATAAGTAGTAGATACGCCGCGCTCGGTTTCCACAATTTGAGTGCAAAGTCGATCGAGAAACTGACGATCGTGAGAAACAATCACCATAGGGGTTTTGAGATTCTTGAGATAGGTTTCCAACCACTCAATTGTTTCTAAGTCGAGGTGGTTCGTCGGTTCGTCCAGTAGTAGTAGATCTGGTTCTTGTAAGAGAATCTTGCCCAAACTCACGCGCATCTGCCAGCCACCGCTAAACTCATCTACAGTGCGATCGCTATCGCCCAATTCAAATCCTAGCTCCGGTAAAATTTTATCGATGCGACTCTCTAGCTCGTAGCCATTGAGGGCTTCAAATTGCCGCTGCAATCGATCCATTTGCTTGAGCAGTTTCTCAAAATCATCCCCAGGTTTGAGATTTTCTAGCTTATGGCTGACAATCGCTAAGTCTGCCTGAATCTGATTTGCCTCGTGGAATACCGTCCAGAACTCTGCTTTGATCGTACGCTGCGGATCGACCTCAAACTCCTGGGTCAGGTAGGCAATCTTGAGGCTAGAGGGTTTCACTACCTGTCCGTCAGTTGGTTCGATCTCCCCCGCAATAATTTTAAGCTGCGTCGATTTACCAGCGCCATTTACGCCTACCAGACCAATGCGATCGCCCGGTTTAACCTCCCAGTTTACATCTTTCAACACTTCGCCTGTCGGGTAAATTTTCTTGATATGTTCGAGGCGCAGCATATGGATTTCGCAATAAAACTTAACTTTATTTTAAGATTAGCATTGTTTGTGGCTGCGCATACGAACGACTTATGCTTTCTAAGTTAGGTAATAATGAGCGATAATTTATAGCTTCACAGCTTTTCGCTAGCTCATAACCAGCCACTGTAATAGCAGGTACACAAATAATGGGAAGTTTGCAGGGTCGAGATCTACTTAGCCTGGCCGATCTACAAAGTGCTGAAGTACAAGCGCTGCTTAATTTGGCGCACCAGCTTAAAAAAGGGGAATCAACAGGCCCAGACCTTCGCCACAAGACGCTGGGCTTGGTATTCCGTAAAGCTTCGACCCGTACGCGAGTTAGCTTTACGGTGGCAATGCACCAACTAGGCGGGCATGTTATTGACCTTGACCCTAGCGTGACCCAGGTGAGTCGGGGCGAACCGCTTGAGGATACAGCACGGGTACTCGATCGCTATGTCGATGTTTTGGCAATTCGTACCTTTGCCCAATCCGACCTGGAAACGTTTGCCCACTATTGCCAAATCCCCATCATTAATGCCCTGACCGATCTAGAACACCCCTGCCAAGCCCTTGCCGACTTGCTTACAATCCAGGAAAATTTTGGCAAGCTTCAGGGGCTGACCCTAACCTATGTCGGAGATGGCAACAATGTGGCACATTCACTGCTACTGGGATGCGCTCTAGTGGGTATGAACGTACGGGTAGCAGCGCCAAACGGGTTTGCCCCCGATCGCGAAGTCGTCGCCAAAGCTAAAAGCATTGCCCAAAATTCGGAAGCGATCGTGACTGACGATCCCAAATTAGCGGCTCAGTCCGCCCACGTACTCTACACCGATGTGTGGGCAAGCATGGGGCAAGAAGCCGAAGCCGACGATCGCATTCCTATTTTTCAGCCATTTCAACTAAATGCCGATCTGTTGTCCTTAGCCGATCCCAGCGCGATCGTCCTGCATTGTTTGCCCGCCCATCGCGGCGAGGAAATTACCAACGATGTAATTGAGGGTAGCCAGTCGCGGGTCTGGGATCAAGCCGAAAACCGCCTCCACGTGCAAAAGGCTTTGCTAGCAAGCATACTTTAGTCAGTCAACTAGAAAAAAACTGATTGCCCGACCAAACCTTGAGAGGTGGTTGTATGACTACTCAGGCGATCGCAATTCATACATATAGCGGTTTTCAGATGAAAACAAGAAGGGGGGGTGGGGGCGTTGCCTCAAGAAAGGGTTCCACCCTTCACTCCGTCGATAAAACCCGTTCTCAAGTGAAAACCACTATTGTAGGGAAAACAGCGTTATGGTAATGCAATTGGAGGGAGTAGTTCCTTTCGGGCGCTCTTTCGATGAGTACGTCAAAATATTCGATCTCACGGCACGCGATCTAAGTAAAACAATTTTGAGCGTGGCTGATGGGCCAGCTAGCTTTAATGCCGAAGGGACAAAGCTTGGATATCGCATCAAATCCATTGACCCGCTTTATAGCTTTACTGCAGAGCAAATTAGAAATCGCTTTTACGAAGTCGTTGACAATATTATCGAGCAGGTAGAGCGTACCCCAGACGACTGGTTGTGGGCGTATCACAGTTCTCCCAGGGGATTGAGGGAAAATCGAGAGCGAGCAATAAGCCTCTTTTGCGATGATTACGAGAACGGTAAGGAACAGGGACGGTACGCAATCGGTGAATTGCCCGGATTAAAGTATCGAGACTGCGAATACGAACTGGGTTTGTGTTCCCATTTCCTGTTCTTGTATTCCGACCATTTTGATGAGGCGTTTCATTTAGATTCCATTTTGGAAATGCTGAGAGTCTGCCAAGAGGTGAGAATTTTTCCATTACTAACCTTAATGCTACAACCGTCGCCGCATCTAAGAACAATAGTAGAATATCTAGAGAAAACAGGATATACCTGTGAAATCAGGAGAGTTTCGTATGAGTTGCAGCGCGGAGGGAATGAAATGCTGAAGATTACAAAAATTGCATCCTACACTGCCACACTGTGTTAGCTGACGGCTTAAGGGAATAACTCAAAAACCCGATCGCCTGGAACTAAAGCCAGAAGCCAAAAAATGAGAACGATTATCATTCTTATAAATATGATATATTGCTTCTAGCAAATATGGCTATACCTGGCTCCCAAACCAATGGGCGATACTGGACTCGAACCAGTGACCCCTTCCGTGTGAAGGAAGTGCGCTACCACTGTGCTAATCGCCCTCAGGCGGTTAATTATAGCAAAGATCGACAGGTTATAACTGGAGTTTAGACTAAAAGGCAACAAGAAGCATCTCGCTAGATAGAAACTAGCGAGAGAGAGGATAAAAGGGAAGAAGTTGAGCTAAGCAGTTGCAGCGGAAGCTTTTTTGAGGGGCTTGGCATAGCGTTTTTTGACAGTAGGATAACGAATCCGTTGGGTTCGTTTTTTCCCAAGAGGCCAACCTGGAGACTTACCGCGAGGTTTAGGGTCAGGGGAAGGAGAGCCAATCCTGACCAAAACTAAAGCAAAAGCATTTGCAACTCGACCAGGAGACAATTTAGTCATCGGTTTCTGCCAAGGCAGAGGAGAGTCTTGGACAAGTTCACGAGCGAGCCACAATTGCCAAGTAAGTAAAGGCATCAAGTCCGACCAAGTCTCCATCTGAGCAGGGGTAGAAAGCTGAGGGATTGTCCAATGGAGACGTTGACGCACCAAGCGATACCAATGCTCAATGGCAAATCTGCGCAGATATTTTTGCCATACCTCACTCAAGATTGGCTCGTCTTTAGCGACCCAAATCAACCACAGGGGTTTCGATTCAGGCATATCAAGACGTTCGACCAGAATGAGTGTAAAGGGATGGTCTGCGGCTTGCTTTAAGTGCAGGTTTGGCCATCGACGAATTTGCAATCGTCCCAGTTTAGGCTCTGCAATTGTGATGTCTGCTTGGGGAATAGACCAAGTGTCAGAGTCTTTGAGGCTAAATTTCTCTCCATGCTTATGGGGTCGCCCATGCCCCTCGTAATCCTTTGGGGCATGATACAGAACCCGGTTGGGGCGTAGCCTGAGCAGCTTGATACACGGGATGTCTGCTGTTTGCTGCAAAAATGGTGCGCACCCATACTCGCCATCCCCCAGGAAAAGCACAGTCCCAGGAATTTCCGCACAAACCAAGCGTAACTGACTAGCGGCTTTCTGAATCGGGTTCTCGAAACTGGTGATCCGCTCATGCCGCAACGGTAAGGCAAAACTCCCTTCTGACTCTGGAATCCAGGCAATTGTGCTGTATCCTTGCCCCACCGTAACAGGTTTGCTTCCTACTCCCGGTTGAGGTTGATGTTCGTAGGTGCGTTCTTGTAATGTCACCGCATAGGGACGCGACCAGGCTGTATGGTCGCCCGCCAATATCGTCACCTCTGCTGCCGGCATTTGCTGTATGTATTGCTTCATCAAGTCTTCACGTGGAGGATGACTATCTTGCAGTGCTTCATAGATACTCGACCACTCCCTCCGAAATAATGGGCTTAACGAAAGTTCCACAAACGATGAAACACTCCGACTCGTCAGTACCGCATCCATCAAGTCGAACAGCGCATCTCTCCCGTTCCCTATAATTTCGTACGTGTACTTGCGAAATTGCTCAAGTTTATCCAAACTAATCATGATGAAGCTGTTGATTTTATAGTCTTTTCAGCTTCCATCATCAAGCGGTCAGTCTGCAATGGCTGGCTGCTTTTTACCACTTTTTAGTCTAAACTCCAGTTATAATACCTGCCATCCTCGAAATTAAAGCGCATAGAGCAGCTACTTTTTTACAAAAAAGGGGCGCTGGTTCACCGTAGCTCATTTTAGATCTATTAAAAAACTGGCATCCGTACTGCCTTTTAACCAAAAATTGGTACGAACTTGGTACGAAATGTCCCCCAAAAGGCTCTGTAGCTATGGAAAAACACGATAGTCGCATTGGTGGCAAGTAAGGAAAGCCTGCCCTGCGTTCTGCCATCTTTATGACCCGTCAAACTGACGTTAACTTAAAATAAATCGCAATAACCTTGCTCTATCTCTATTTGCTCCAACACCCTCAGTCCACGCGGATCGCCTAGTTTTCTGATAGTGATCTTGGCATCATCCTGGACGCTGAGATCGTCGTCTTCCAATGCTCCAATCAGGGCATCTAAAGCATCATGATAGATATCGTCGCGGCGATGAGGGGCATCGGCAACTCTAAGCCGCAACAGCTTCCCTAATGACCAGGCACAATTACTTCGGACTGCAGCGATGCGATCTGACTGTAAAGTCTCAGTTAAAGATTCTATAGCACTGAGGTCGCCCAACTGCCCAAGCGCGCTGGCGGCCCACAGCCGCACTGCAGCAATATCATACTTTAGGGCAGAGATTAATGGGGCTAATGCGCGTCGATCCTTACAGGTACCTAAAGCCCACACGATACCTTTACGCACGTAGCCGTTCCATTCCTGGTCTAGCTTGGCAATCAAGGGCAATACGGCAGTAGTCGAGGGATTGCGCCCCAAAGCATAGGCAGCACTGACGCGTACTAGCGTGCAGTCATCTTGCAGCAGATCGATCAAGTGAGGGATAGCTCGTCGATCTTCAAGCTCGCAAAAAGCTCTGGCAGCCTGCATTCTTTCCAGAACTGACTCAGAATCTAACAAAGCCAACATTTCATCTGGATCGGGGCGCGGCAATTCCTCCTCTGGACGATCCAGCGGGCTGGCGAACGATGTTTCTATGTCTAGTAAAGCGATATCTTCATCGATCATGTTTCCTAGATTAGCGCTTAATAGTCCGCAACACAATTAGATCGCGAACTAGATTCGCGGGCTTTTGGAACGATTCGATCCGGGCAGCCCGATCTTTTGCCCCCTGTACAACCTGAACATAAGGTATATGGAGGTGACGAAGTAAGCCGAAGTAAAAGTCCCTTTTAGCAATTCTGTTGCGATCTGCAAGCTGTCCCCACCGCGATCTGGACTGCCTAATATTGCTGTAGATGCTAGCCAGACCAGAGCTAACAATATAGCTACTTTGCTAGTATCTTTGACTTCCTGACTGCTGCGATCGCCGATCGATGCCATCAATGCAGGAACTACCCCAAATATAGGTACAAGAGCGGCATACATCCACACTTTATTGGATAAGGAAAAACTGCGCGGTACTTTTGCTTTCGAGTTATTCATACGCTGTCCTCAGACCGGTTTTCTAGCTCTAAGGTGATTGTAAACCTTACACACAAAGTAGGGTGGGCATTGCCCACCCTACTACTATAAATTTTGTTATGCGCCTCTAGGCGTGAACTAATTCTGGACGCTTGCTGTGGCGGATATCGCTAATTGCTTTAGTGTAGTCGCTGGCTTTGAATACTGCCGAACCAGCCACAATGGCATTGGCTCCAGCTTCGAGGACTTGCCAGGTATTGTTGCCTTTTAGACCACCATCTACCTCAATCCATGGATCGAGACCGCGCTCGTTGCACATACGACGCAGGGCAGCAATCTTAGGTACTACTTCAGGGATAAAGCTTTGACCGCCAAAGCCGGGATTAACGCTCATGATTAATACCAGATCGCAAAGTTCTAGAACGTGTTCGATAAAGCTTAATGGCGTGGAGGGGTTGAGCGAAACGCCTGCCTGCTTGCCTAGTTCGCGAATTTGCCCTAAATTGCGATGCAGGTGAGGGCAAGCATTGTGTTCGGCGTGCACGGTGATGATATCAGCCCCTGCTGCCGCAAAGTCCGGCACGTACTTCTCCGGTTCTACGATCATTAGGTGCACGTCCAATGGCTTGGTTGTAGTAGGACGAATTGCCTCAACGATTAATGGCCCAATCGTAATATTAGGCACAAACCGACCATCCATGACATCGACATGAATCCAATCCGCGCCTGCTGCATCAACTGCACGAATTTCCTCTCCCAGACGGCTGAAATCAGCAGATAGGATCGATGGGGATATTACAGTGGTTTTTTGAGGCATGTTTTTTTCGTAGTAGTTATAAACACAGATTTATTTAATATTAACATTTGTAGAGTCGTAAAAATACTTATTGCTTGCAGCAGTCAGCGGTCAGCCTTAGTGAAGAAGTTTTGAACCTGGAGAACGATCGCACAAGATTTTTAAAAAGCTCAAAGCTGAAAGCTGAAAGCTATAATAATTGCCTAGGCTGCCTATTTTACGGATGTTTGGGACATTCCATGCTCTGCCCTTTCTGCCAACATACTGATAGTCGAGTGTTAGAGTCGCGCTCTGCGGAAGAGGGTCATAGTATCCGTCGCAGGCGGGAATGCCTGAAATGCAACCGACGCTTTACCACGTACGAACGTATTGAATTCGTGCCAATTACAGTGATCAAGCGCGATGGCACCCAAGAATCCTTCGATCGCTCCAAACTGTTACGCGGGGTCATCCGTGCCTGCGAAAAAACGGGAGTACCGCAGGAAAAGCTGGAAGCGACGATCGACGAGATCGAAGCACAGCTACAAATGCGGAGCGATCGCAACGTCCACAGCGTAGAGATTGGCGAGGCAGTTCTAGAGCAATTACGAGGAATCAGCGAAGTTGCTTACGTCCGGTTCGCCTCGGTCTATCGCCAATTCAAAGGAGTTCGGGATTTCGCCGACGCGCTCAGCCATCTCACAATTGATAACCAACTAACAAAAAATTAAGGGCACTCAGAGGCGCAGCCCCTACTGGTCGAGAAATCTCTTTATCAGAAAATTGGGTCTAAGAAGCCATTTAGGAAGTAAAAGGCGCACCAAAAGCAGGTATAAATACTGATGAAGTCTAGTATAAACCTGAAGAGATGCGCCGATCCTATAATACCGATTTATCCAACCAAGAATGGGAAATTATCGCACCCATGCTACCCAAACCATCAAAATGGGGTAGGCCACCCAAAACAAATATGCGAGAGTTACTGAATGCCATTTTCTATATACTCAAAAATGGTTGTACATGGCAGAATCTACCCCATGACTTTCCGCCTTACTCAACGGTCTATTTCTACTGGCAAAGGTGGGAAAGAACTGGGCTACTGGAGGAGATTAATCGCAAATTGAGCCAACAATTTAGGGAAAAGGTTAGTAAAGAGGCGACCCCAAGCTTGGTGAGTATCGATAGCCAGAGTGTGAAGACAACAGAAAGTGCGGGCAGTCGAGGTTTTGATGGCGGTAAGCAAATCAAGGGCAGAAAACGCTTCGCTATGGTTGACACCTTGGGCTTAGTTGTAAAGGTGTTGGTGTGTGCAGCTAACATCGGTGAAAGAGCAGGAGCTAAGCAGTTGTTACAGAATCTCACATCTCCATTACCACGATTAGAGAAAATTCTGGTTGATGCTGGATTCTCTGGTGATGAAATCACACAATGGGTCAACGACAACTTCGGATGGCTTTGGGAAGTTAGCAAACGGGCAGACAATCAGAAAGGTTTTGTAGTGGAGTCAAAGCGTTGGGTGGTAGAGCGAACCTTTGCTTGGTTAGGTAATTGTCGTAGACTAAGCAAGGATTATGAATTTTATGAGCAAATGTCTGAATCGTTTATTTACTTGGCTTTAATCCGCAAAATGCTAAGAAATCTGGCAACTGCGACTTCCTAAATGGGTTCTTAGGTAATTGTCGTAGACTAAGCAAGGATTATGAATTTTATGAGCAAATGTCTGAATCGTTTATTTACTTGGCTTTAATCCGCAAAATGCTAAGAAATCTGGCAACTGCGACTTCCTAAATGGGTTCTAAAACCCCGTGCTTCTAGCACGGCTTTTTGGTAAGATGTAGCTAGTCGCCATAGGGCATTGGGAGACTCTAAACGGACGTGGAGCGATGGTAAGACTACTTCGGTAGCGCGTTGCTGTGAAGCGTCAAGAATCACCGTTGCTTTAGCTCGGTGAGTATGTCAACCGACGATCCCATATCCAAACCAAGTCGTGGGCAGTGGTGGGGGTGCATTGTAAGACAACTGATACCACATCACCCGCCTAGGGGCTTGGGGCTCGATCTCTAGATTCATCGCAAGACGCGGCGCGGCGATCGCCAAATTAATTGCTTGTTCTTCTGCCTGAATAATCCCCCAATCCAGGAGATTCTTGATTGCGTTGAGCAAAGGAACGGTCGTACCTGAGAGCGTACCATCGGGTAACCTTGCCGTGCCATTGGCAACTGCGATTTGTCGATCGTCCCAAGGGTAGCTGCCATCTGGCAACCCAAGTGGCGCCAGGGCATCGCTGACCAGAAAAATCTTGCTTGTCATCCGATAGAGCAATTTCACCATTTGCGGCGAAACGTGAACGCCATCGGCGATTAGCCCGCACCAAACTCGATCGCTTAAAATTGCTTCTCCCAATAACCCCACATCGCGATGATGCAAACTGGGCATGGCATTAAAGGCATGGGTAACCATTGTGGCGCCGCGCTCGATCGCAGTTCTGGTTTGTTCGGCATTGGCCGTGGAATGTCCCAAGCTGACTACGATCTGGCGATCGCATAAAAACTGAATCGTGTCGCCCGTGGGATCGAGTTCGGGCGCGAGCGTAATTAGTTTAATAAATGCGGTGAAGTCGCCCAGTACTTTTGACAACGTATCGAGATTAAGCGGTAACAAATGTTCCTGAGGATGCGCCCCGCGCTTATCGGGATGTAGAAAAGGCCCCTCGAGATGAATGCCTAAGATTTTTGCTTCGAGCGGATCGGGAGCTTGCTGTTGTCGCTCGATCTCGGCGGCTAAGATTTCTAGCGATCGATGCAATTGCGCGATCGAAGTAGTTACGAGGGTGGGCAAAAATCCATCAATACCCTGATGATACAAGAAGCGACAAATCTCAGGCAGCTTGGTGGCGCGATCGCGATTCAGGTCATTAAAGGAAATGCCTAAGGCTCCGTTGATCTGGAGATCTACCGCGCCCGGTGAATAACAAATAACCAGACCTGTCATGTTTTAAAAAAGTTGAAGAATAGTTCTACTCCCATCAACCAGTCTGACCAACTCTCGACCTCATCTCTACTGAAATTGTCTTTTGCAGTCGCGAGCGAGTCAGCGGTATGACAGACAGCAAGGTCGTACCGCTGACACCACTGGGGATTCAGGGCATCCGGTGTCAGGTGAGGTAAGTCTCAAAACCTAACCCGCAAATTGGCAAGGCGGCGGTTGCGAGCGATCGTAATTACGGCTGACGATGGTCGTTGTTCCAGAAATTGGATAATTTGGACGACATCAAATAAGCGCTGACCATTTAAGGCTAGCAGGCGATCTCCTGGTTGCAACCCCGAATTACTAGCCACCGAACTGGGTTGTACGTCCTCTATTATGAGAGTTTCAGGATCGACGGTTACGCCTAAACGGTACCCCCCTCGCCGATTGGGAGAGCTAAACTCAGGTGCCCCAAACGGGTTGACTCTAAATTCTGGTTGTCTTGATTGTGGTTGTCTTGCTGCCGTGCGAAAATCCGCCGGAGAATTATTGCGGTTGCGTTGAATAAATTCGTTGGCAATAACCGCGCTGGTAGCAATGCCAATATTGGCACTGCCGGGGAACCCAGGTCTGACTACGGCCTTATTGACACCAATCATCTCGCCACGGGAATTTAGCAAAGGCCCGCCCGAGTTACCAGGGTTGAGGGAGGCATCGGTCTGTAAATTGCCATCGCGTCCCACCCGGCTGAGAATACCTGTAGTTAAAGTCCCAGACTGCCCAAATGGGCTGCCGAGCGCGAATACTCTCTGACCCACCAGGATGTTATCAGCCCCAGCGATGCGGATGGCAGGCAGGCGATCGCTAGTCTGCAATCTAATTAGCGCTAGATCGTTGCGGCGATCGGTGGCAATCACGGTGCCAGTGTACTGTTGACCTGAACTGGTAATCACCCTAACCTGTCCGTTAGAATCGCGCACCACGTGATCGTTAGTTATAACCAGGCCATCAGTACTGACTATACTGCCGGAGCCTGTTGCTCCACCCGCTCTAATTGTTACTACAGAAGGGTTTGCCAATCTGAAGACATCAATACCAACATTTTCTTGTCCTGAAAATTGAGATGGGGCTGCTACGCTAGACAACCCCAACACATTTGCATAACCAATTAATCCGGCAGAAAGTACCCCAATAGTAATCAATCTCAGCTTCATAGCAGTAGTACAACCAAATTATTGCCACTAGGCTAGCATTTAGCGATTGTATCTGGGGACAGGTTTTTGCAGAAATTAATACCAATTTGAACAGTTTCGTAGGGCTATATTACAGTTCTTAGTAGATAAGAACGAGTTCCAGTTTGAGTAGTGCCTGTGGCATCTTGGTAAGTAAATGTGCCATAGGCAGCAACATCACCAAAGTTGTTGATGGCGTTGGCGCGAATCAAAGTGACGTTACCACTGTTAAAAGTGGGACGTGCGGTCACCAGATTGTTCAGATCGAACATTATGCCATTTTGCCAGATAAAAGCAGCATCTTGCCCAGATGCATTTTGAGAGAAGCCAACCACTTGACCAAACTGATTAATCCCAGATGTTTCACCTCGGGAGCCCCCAAAGCTACCCAGGTCGATTTTAATGCCATTCTGCCAGAGGAAAGGAGAGCTAGTTGCTAGAGAGCCAGTACCATTGCTAGTCCAGCCAATAATTTGACCGACATCATTGATATCGCGGGCAACGCTCTGCTCGGCACCAAAAGTACCCAGATCGGTCAGGTTATATTCACCACCAACTTCTTGCCAGAGAGCGGCAGTGTTTATTGTTAGATCGTTAATTCCATCGCGATCGATTTGTCCGACGATTTGTCCTTTGCTATTGATGCCGCGAGCAGTCCCTGTATCTCCATCTAGATCTTCCAGGTTGACGATCTCACCATCCTCCCAGTAAATGGGGGAACTGCGATTGGAAGCAGTTGGAGTGGAACCCGGTCCGTAGATATGACGACCAGCAATCCGATTTTGATTGTTAATATCAAAGAAATAGCTCTCTACGCCGCCAAAATCGGTAATTTCTAAGCTATATCCACCTGATTCAGGTTCCCACCGCGTGGCGCGATCGGTAGACTGCCCTAAAATCTCGTCAGCCGCTCCAACAAGAACCGAGCGATCGTTGATGCCATTGACAAAGCCGCCCGCTCCAGGCAGTGTAATTGTCTGTCCGTCGTTGCTGCCACCAACTTTGAGTCCGGTACTGGGGAGCGGAGCGATCGCACCATTTTGCCAAATGAATCCCTGAGACAGATTAAATGTTCTGGTACCCACTGTTTGGGTTTGACCAGTTTCCGAGCGCCCTGAAATTTGACCTAGATCGTTAATTGTATTGGCTCGAACATTCTTGGCATTAGTGTTGAGCGCACCTAAATCGATCGCTTCATAACGATACGGTAGAGTGCCCGTAACCAGTACTTCCGAGCCAACGCTGACTCCCTTCAGTTTTGCTAGCAGGTCATTGCCTGCCTTAACTAGCGTGTTGCCGTTTTGAGTTGTAAATGCGAGCGATCGCCCCAACAAACTACTGCCCAAGTACAGGTTGTCACTACTAGCATTGAAGCCAGTTACAGTCACAGAGCCAGAGCCAGCTTCTAGAATAATGCGATCGATACCACTACCAACAGTAACGCTATCCTCGCCATTTCCAGCACTGATAATGTTGTTGCCATTGCCAGCGGCGATCGTGTCATTACCTCTGCCCGTGTAAATTACATCATTGCCACCACCCGTAGAAACATAGTCATTGCCTTTACCTGTGAGAATGCGATTATTGCCATCACCAGCGTAGATCGTGTTCTTTCCATCCCCGGCATAAATCACATCATTTCCAATTCCAGCAAAGATCAGATCCTTACCAACTCCACTAGTAATAATGTTATTGCCTGCACCAGCATCAATCCCATTACGTCCATCGCCAGCGTTAATAATGTCACGCCCACTGCCGGCGTAGATAATGTCATTACCTAAACTACTGGTCACAACGTTGTTACCTTCACCGGCATAGATCGTATAGCTGAGGTCGTCAACTGTAATTACATCATCGCCTGCTTGATAGTAGAGGATGGAACCCGCACCACTGCCACTACTACCATTGCGATTGGCAATTAGCAGCGTATCCAGGCTGGAGGGATCGCCAGTGGGTAATCCCGATCCCATTGATGTGGGGATAGGTAGTCCAGAAACATCATTAGAGGTGTTCGTTAAGTCGTCCATCGTCAATCAAAACTCCTTTGCCAAGTTTGGCTGTCATTAGGACATGTGAAACTAACTCTTAATTCAGAAAAACACTAAGCATCTCTAATTAAGAATATTTATTAATAACAAATTATTTTTCAAGACAATTTTCCCAACCCTGAGTTGGTAAAATGCGTCGCAATTATTTATAGCTGTAGACAAATCTGTTAAGACAGCGGGTGTAGGAGCCGCGCCCCCCACGTAAGGGATTTATCCCTGCACTCTGTCATTAGCCTCTTGGCTATAGCCATATCGAATAAGCCATGACATCAGCTTGTTCTTAAGTAGTAATTGAGAACAGTTGCAATTACTGATTAAGGATATAATCATAATTAAAAATTAATGTCAACTATGAATCATAGTTATTGATAATGACTTCAGAAACAAAACTTGCTTTAAGCTTTGCCAAGTAAGGTACATAGCTCTATAAGTGCAGTTTGCAAGGCGGCGGATTCATCCATACCGCGCTTTAAGCTAAATTCTAATCTCAACAAAATTGCTAGCGATCGCACGAGTTTGTCGCTGGTTAGGAACCTTACCTCTTGCTTGAGGAAATACAGTCGTTTGGGGTTGCCAATTTCAGCAGCGGCAGCAATTACTTTGTCGTCGCGCTCGCCAGACTCTTGCATCAGCTTGACCCAGAGCCAGGTGCGAAATTGTCCGGTTAAGGTGGCGCAGATTTTCAAGGCAGCTTCGTTGTTGCTTAATAGTTCAGCTAGTAGTGACAAAGCACGACTGGTGTTGCCCTCGCGGATGGCTCCAGCCAATTGCAAGCTGTTATGGGCGCTCGATCGCACCAACGGTGCAATATCTTTGGCATTAAGCGGTGCTGACCGTCCTTGGTGCCACAGCTTAAGTTTTTCCATCTCCATTACCAAACGGCGCGAGTCGCTTCCCACAGACTCGACCATCAGATCTACGCCATCGTCAGTAAGCTCTAAACCAAGATCGGCAGCTAATCGTCTAATTAATTGCGCGATCGCATTGCTATTCCAAGCGGGTATAGGCGAAAATTCCTGAATGGACGCATATTTTTGCAAAAGCTTGGTAGACTTTAGCCGATTGTCTGGCTTACTGGGTGTGGTAAACAAAAGATATGAGTTAGGTGGCAAGTGTTCTAAAGTCCTCTCTAGTTCTGCTAACACCTTTTCAGAACACCGCTGGGCAATATTAGTCTCAGACAACCAGGTTAAACGATTACCTATACCCAAAGGAGGAGTTGCAGCTTGATTGAGTCCATCTACGATCTGTATATCGTTAGTTGCAGAAAGCTTGACGTAGTTAAAGTCTAGCCATGCGGGGTCGAGTAAATCCGAGCGCAGTTTCTGTACGGCCTGTGCTAATTGATACTCATCTTCACCCCAGAAGAAGTAGGTTGGCATTGTATGATTGAAAACATGTGGTGTGAATGCAAGAGGTTAAATGATTACAAAAAGCCGATATGGAAAGGCTAGAGCAAATCGAACGCAGCTACGGGCAACCGAGCGCGTGATTGCTGCTACAGCCAAACATGTAAGACGACGAGCAGATGCCTATTCTAGTGGAGGGAAAAGGCTCTTCGATATTTTATTTTCTTTAAGCGTACTGATCTTATTTTCTCCGATTTACTTAATTATCGCGCTGTTAATCTATATAAACTCCCCCGGCCCCATCCTTTACGTGCAAAGGCGTGTGGGGCGTAACGGTCGTTTATTTGGCTGCTATAAGTTTCGGACAATGGTAGTCAATGCCGATCGCATTCTGACGGATATGCTCAATACCTGTCCGATCAGTCGCGCCGAATATGAGAATAGTTTTAAGCTCAAGGACGATCCGCGTATTACGCCGATTGGCAGATGGCTGCGCGTCACCAGCCTTGATGAGTTTCCTCAGTTCTGGAATGTTTTGGTGGGAGATATGAGCGTGGTTGGGCCTCGCCCATTAGTAAAGGAAGAATTACCCAAATATGGCGATGCCATCGATCGGGTGCTTACCATTAGACCTGGACTGACCGGGCTGTGGCAAGTGTCCGGGCGTAATGATATTCCTTATCCGCGTCGCGTGCAGATCGATATGCACTACGCCAAGCATCACTGCTTCTGGATGGATCTCTACATTATTGTGAAAACCATCGGCGTTGTGATATTCCCTAAGGGTAACGGGGCTTATTAACCCCATCACCGCGCTTGTCATTAGCTACGATCTCAATTAAAGCTTTTTAAGTTAGCTAATGTCAGATTGCTTGATTCACCCCATCACGGCTCAAAGTTTTGCCATCATCGATCGCGAAATTGGCGAGCATAGTTTTACCGCGCCTGAATATGCCATTGTCCGCCGGATTATTCACACCACAGCGGACTTTGAGTTCAAACAATTAACCAGATTTACCGATGGGGCGATCGCCTTCGCCTTAGAAGCGATCGCGCACCGTACCCCGATCGTGGTTGATGTCGGCATGGTCAAGCAAGGCATCGTCGGTTTATTAATTAAAACATTTGGCAATGAAGTAATTACCGCACTGGACTTTAGTTCCGAGCAAGCAGATCGCGGCGATCGCACCAGATCCGAACTCGGGATGCGGCAATGTATGCAGGCGTACCCCGAAGCAATATTTGCGATCGGTAATGCCCCAACCGCTTTGCTTGCCCTCTGCCAGCCTACAGATTTTATCTTTACGCCCAAATTAATTATTGGTGCCCCTGTGGGGTTTGTCTCTGTACTTGAGTCGAAAGCAGCACTGGCGCGATCGCCCCATCCACATATTCGCGTTGAAGGACGCAAAGGCGGCTCCCCTGTTGCCGCTGCCATCGTTAATGCTTTGGTGACACTTGCCTGGGAACGGCGATCGTAGTCGATCGATTTTCATCAGATTGGCGACAAAATTCTTTGTAGCTCCGCACAAGCGTCCTGCATGGAAGGTGGAGTGTCATTTGCGACGCATTTATGCCCAACGCATAACCAACCCTAGAGGCTCGAATTATATAGCCATAGACAGATTTGTTAGGACAGGGGGGTGTGGGGGCTGCGCCCCCAGGCAGGGGTGGAACCCCTGCACCCCGTCCTAAGCCTGTTGGCTATAGCTATACCTATCAACTTCGAGGTTGAGATGCCAAAGTCTTATGTTGACTTAGTCGCCGTACAATTCCCGATCGAATTTGTGGATGACTGTCATGTCATACTCATCCTGTGCTTCTGGGCTTTTTACCCTTGTGGTTGGTTCGCTAAGGAGATCTTTCTCTGATTCCAGTACGTCCGATTTTTTCCTAGGGTTAACGATTGTCCGATCTTTTTCAGTGCTTTTTAGCTCTGTGGATGGTGGGGTGGGGCCATCTGGAGATGGGGTAACTTGGGCGAAAAGAGGAGGGCTGAATGCCAAATTACTAAATATCAATGCGATCGCCAGTAAGGAGAAAGCTAGGCATCGCAGTGCTAATTGCCTGAATGATTTCAACATGGCTGCTTTGTGGTTTGCGTGCGAAGGCTTGCTGTAACTGAGTCATGACTAACAGGAGTTTAAAGAATTCCTAATAGCTTCAAAGACTTGTTAATCAATCCTTAGAATATAGGTTTAGTATAAACGATCGCACTTAAGGATATTAAAACCTATGCCAGATAACCGCAGAAGCAAGGTTGTGACTGAAGGCGTGCAGCGATCGCCCAATCGTGCCATGTTACGCGCTGTTGGTTTTAGCGATGCAGACTTTCACAAGCCAATTGTGGGGGTTGCCAATGGCTATAGCAATATTACTCCCTGTAACGTCGGTCTTGGCGATCTGGCCGATCGAGCTGTCGCCGAGTTAAAAGAGGGGGGTGCTATGCCGCAGGTATTTGGCACAATTACGATCAGCGATGGCATTTCAATGGGTACCGAAGGGATGAAATACTCGCTGGTCTCTCGCGAAGTGATTGCCGACTCCATTGAAACAGTATGTAACGGTCAAAGCCTCGACGGTGTCATCGCGATCGGTGGCTGCGATAAGAATATGCCTGGCGCTATGATCGCAATAGCACGCATGAATATTCCATCGATTTTTGTTTATGGCGGCACGATTAAACCCGGACATTACAACGGGCGCGACCTTACTGTAGTTAGCGCGTTTGAAGCAGTCGGTCAGTACAGTGCTGGCGAAATAGACGAGCAGGAACTCATGGAAGTAGAGCGCCGCGCTTGCCCTGGCGCTGGTTCCTGTGGCGGCATGTACACTGCTAACACCATGTCGTCTGCATTTGAAGCTATGGGCATGAGTTTGATGTACTCCTCGACTATGGCAGCCGAGGATGCGGAAAAAGCAGATAGTACGGCTCAATCGGCTGCCGTTCTGGTAGAAGCAATTAAAAAGCAAATTCTACCCCGCCAAATTCTCACTCGCCAGGCATTTGAGAATGCCATTGCGGTAATCATGGCAGTGGGCGGCTCGACTAATTCAGTGTTGCATTTACTGGCGATCGCCAACGCCGTTGGCGTACCGCTGACGATTGATGACTTTGAAGCGATTCGGGCGCGGGTGCCGGTGTTATGCGACCTGAAACCCAGCGGTCGCTATGTGGCAACGGATTTGCATAAAGCGGGTGGCATCCCGCAGGTAATGAAAATATTGCTTGTCAATGGGGTGCTGCATGGAGATGCCCTCACGATTACTGGTAAAACTGTGGCGGAACAGTTAGCGGATATCCCAGATCGACCCGATCCCGATCGGGATGTGATTCGTCCTTGGGATAAGCCGATTTACACCCAGGGGCATTTAGCGATTCTCAAGGGGAATCTGGCAACCGAAGGCAGCGTCGCTAAAATTACAGGGGTAAAAAATCCCAAAATTACTGGCCCCGCCAGGGTGTTTGAATCGGAAGAGGCTTGCCTTAGGGCTATTCTGGACAAACAAATTAATCCTGGCGACGTAATCGTGATTCGCTATGAAGGGCCAAAGGGCGGTCCCGGCATGAGAGAAATGCTGGCTCCCACCAGTGCCATTATTGGTGCGGGTTTGGGCGATTCGGTGGGATTGATCACGGACGGACGATTTTCTGGCGGCACCTATGGGATGGTAGTCGGACACGTAGCACCGGAGGCATTTGTGGGCGGGGCGATCGCCCTCGTCCGCGAAGGCGATTCAATTACAATCGATGCGGAGGCCAGATTATTACAACTGAACATCTCAGATGCCGAACTGGAGGAGCGCCGCGCTAACTGGAGACCTCCTGCTCCTAGATATACGAAGGGCGTATTGGCAAAATATGCCAAGCTCGTATCCAGTAGCAGCGTGGGGGCGGTTACCGACCTAAATTTGGGATAAGTTATTGACGCTCCCTTTCAAACTTCCATATCCTGGTGGTAAGGTGGGCATTGCCCACCCTACCTATTGATTTTCGATTCAGTTCTGCGATCGCCGGAATAGGGCGTGCTGTTTGATTACATCCCAACGCGAACAGTCCCAATAGTCAATGTGAGAAGCTATGAGATTGTCGGCGTTGAGCTTTAGCTCGCTCCAACCATCGACTGAGATGCGCGGCTTCCAGGGTAAAGGAGCATCCCAACTCATCGTCCAGCGGGTTTTAATTGTCGTATCATCAACGCGATCGATTTCGTGCAGTTCTAATTTGAGTGCTCTGAACCAGGTCGTGATAAATCCGATCATTAACTTATAACGACCCAAGCCACGAAATTTAAACACCGGATCTTGAAAGTAAACATCTTCAGCATAAATGCTGTAAGTCTGTGCGGCTGGAAATTTTTGATAATCCGCTTTGACAACCTCAACAAGATCCATGAAACCTTCTCCAACTGTAGCTTAGTTTTTCCCCATTCAATATAACAATTCGTTATTCCGATCTAGTGGAAGCTTTGTTTACAATGTTTACTTTGCAGATCGTGCTGCTATACTTGAAGCAGAGATATAAGCAAAGCCATGACGAAAGAAATTACTATTTCAACTCGCGTGACGGAAGAGATGGCAGAACAGGTGGATCGGCTCTCCGAACAGATTGGTCGAACACGTGCTTGGATTTTACATGAGGCACTACAGGCTTACGTTGCTTCCGAACAGGAGTTTATTGATGCAGTTCAAGAGGGTTTAAACGATCTGGCGCAGGGGAATGTAGTTGACCACGATCGGGTTGTGGCAGATTGGTCTCGTCGGCGTAATGAGTCTGGACAATAGTACTAATGTCTATTGTCTGGACTACTTCAGCTCGACAAGATGTGAATGCCATCTGGGATTTTATCGAGCAGCGGAACCCAGATGCAGCTGAGTTGGTAGAGAGTGCAATTTTGAAGTCAGTTGAAGGGTTGTTGCAGTTTCCAAAGCGAGGTAAGCCTGGGCGCGTTAAAGGAACGCGAGAACTTGCCCTACCAGGTTTACCTTATGTGGTGGTTTACCTGTTGGCGGAGTCTAGAATTGTAATTCTGCGGGTGCTGCATGGGGCGCAGAATTGGCCTGGCTAATAGAGTTCGTACTGCATCAACTGGCAGGGAATAGAGCCATTATGCACCGGAATTTGTCGCGACGATTTTAAGCCTATCGTGCTGGCAAGCGCTTTATTACCGCTGAGGATATATACTGCCCAGCCCTTAAACCGTTGCTTTAATACGCGACCCAGTTGCTTGTAAAACTCGCCCAGCTCGCGATCGCTTCCCAGACGTTCGCCATAGGGGGGATTGCATAGCAATACGCCGCAATCGGCAGGAGGTTCAACCCGATCGAGCGCGGTTTGAGAGAATTTCACGTGTTGAGCAACGCCGCACTGCTTGGCATTTGTACGAGCTTGCTGGATCGCGCTGGCATCGCGATCGCTGCCCAAAATCTTCGCTGGCAGGCGATCTAGCTGGCTGGCTATTGCTTCCCGTCGCAGGCGCTCCCACAGCAGTTCGTCAAAGTCCGGCCAGGTTTCAAACCCAAAGCGATCGCGAAACAGCCCCGGCGCGATCTGCAAAGCTGTTAAGCTGGCCTCCAAAGGCAAAGTTCCGGAGCCACAGAGCGGGTCGAGAAATGTCAAATCCGGCTGCCAGCCGCTTAGTTGAATGAGGGCAGCGGCGAGGGATTCCTTGAGCGGGGCTTTACCAACAGCGGGGCGGTAACCGCGACGGTGCAGACTGCTACCCGAACTGTCGAGACTAACCGTACAGCTCTCGCGCTCGATATGCACGTTAATTCGCACGTCCGGAGACTGGGTATCAACATTAGAGCGATCGCCTGAAGTTTGTTGCTGCCGATCGACAATGGCATTTTTAACCTGAAGCGCCGTGAAGTGGGTATGGTTGAGTCGATCGTTCTTACCCGTGGCATTGACTGCCAGGGTACGATCGGGCGTGAGGTATGCCTGCCAGTCGATTTTTTGAATACTGCGATAAAGTTCTTGCGCGTCGTGGCAGGGAAACTCGCCCAGTTTTAGCAAAACTCGAAAGGGAAGTCTAGCCCATAGATTAACGCGGTATAGGAGGGTGCGATCGCCCTCAAATGCCACCCCGCAGAATCCGGGAGCAATCGAACGCGCCCCCAAGCTTTCCAACTCTTGAGCAGCTAAATACTCCAAACCACGAGCTACCGTCGCAAAATATTCACCCATAGCTCAGAAGTATACCGACAAGTTGCCTATGGTTGGGCAAAAGTAAGCGAGGTATTCTGGTAGGCTTGAATAACTGATGTAACGAGGAACTATAAAGGTAATTTCTCGTAAATATAGCCATAGACAGATCTGTTAGGACAGGGGGTGTGGGGGCTGTGCCCCCACGCAGGGGTTCTACCCCTGCACCCCGTCCTAAGCCTAGTGGCTGCAGCTATAAAATACCAATTGACAAACCTCGATCGACAATTATTGACATGATTACTACAGAAAAAGTAGATAACAAAGCCCGCGATTTATTCCGCGCCGCCTATGAAAATCGCTATACCTGGGACGATCGCTTCCCTGGTATGACCGCAGATTTGAGCGTGACGATTGATGGCGAGACCCGCACGGGTAAGGCAAGCATCAACCCCGATCTATCTGTAAGCGTAACCATGGACGAGCCTAAATTGGTCGAGCGTACGACTCGTGCGCCCAGCGGCGAAGAAAAAACCGTCACTGTCGATGAAGGGCAAGAATGGCTGACCAATCAGTTGAGAGATGTCGTTACCCACCGCAAGCGCAAGTCCTTTGAAGACGCGCATGGTAAGTCGGAATTTTCCATGGGTGCAACGGATGAAACTGGAGCGGTAGAAATTCTGGTTTCCGGCGATAGTATGGGTTCCAACTACAAGGTGCGCAATAACGAGGTTTCTATGGTTAGCCGCGTCATGGGGCGTATCGGCTTTGTCATCAACCACCTGGCTCACCTCGACACGGGCGAAGGCTATATCTCTAGCGCCTATAGCGCCGTCTTCCGCAATCCTCAAACCAATGAGATCGTGCGGCAAGCCAAGTTTGAGGATAACTACGAAAAAATAGGCGACTACTATGTCATGACCAGTCAGGTCGTTCATTCCAACGAACAGGGTCAGCAAAAAAACTACGAAATCAATTTTACGAATATTCAGTTGCTAGCTTAGTACGTTAAGACTGACTGGCAGCACCCGTTTTTGTCACCTATTCTTTAGTCTTCAGTATCTAACCTTGGCAACCCTGCTGAGGTATTTTTGTTTAGTTGAGGACAGATTCTGTTATACCAAATCAGTACGCATTATCCCTACATTGCCTGGCGACTAGAAGTCGCGGCTATGCAAATAAAATCTGCCTGCGCAGACTGCAAGAAAAGGGGTTAACAGATCGGGATTTGGTATTAGTCCAAGAGTTATGAGGGTTGCGGTTCCATGCACGGGTTCTGTCAGTGTATTCCATCTTAAACATGTTGACTGTTGCTATAACTTTAGTGCGGCTAGCCTGGGACAATTGCCCGATATTTAGGAGAGCGGTCGTCGAAGATAGCAGCAACAGTCTGGCAATTCGCTATAAATTAATTTAAGCCATTTGCACTCTCGATATGGTAAATAAGGTAACGTTATTTCCCAATCTTTAGCTTTTTAGGAGTGTGGAAAGTGAATTTTGTTAAATATTTAGGCTTCAGGCATGTAGATGTAGTTTATCGCAGAATCTCACTATTTTTGATCTCGCTATTTGCAGTTATTGGCTTACAGCATTTTGTTGCCGAGCCAATCCTATCGGCTCCTGGTTCGATATCTAATGCGATCGCACCATCTGCATCGATTGCATTAATTACCCATTTTAACGAGCAAATTGTCGCTCAGGATAGTACACAAGACAATACATCTAGCGAAAATAACCCCACGACTGCTCCCCTCACTGAAGAACAAAAAGCCCTTGCAGACAAAATCCTCCTTTTTAGTGGAGTAATTGGTCTTTTGGCTTACTTGTTTGTCAGTTTCTGTTTGATGAAAATTGCGGAGAAACTGAGTATCCCTAATAGCTGGCTGGCCTGGGTACCAATTGCCCAAATTTGGGTCATGATTCGCGCTGCCGGAAAGCCAGGATGGTGGCTGATCTTGTTGTTCGTGCCCCTGGTCAATTTTGTTATTGGCTTAATCGTTTTATTCTCGATTCCGCCAAATCTGGGAAAATCTTCTCTCTTAGGACTATTGATCTTCTTACCCGTACTTGGGGTGTTTCTATACTGGGGTTTGCTAGCATTCACCTAAATCTGCAATTTCCGGACAACTGGCGCTTCCGAAACTACAGCGGCAGCTTGGGTGCGTGGTCGATCGCGCAGTAAGGACGACTGTAGCTCAGTGGCATTTCGAGGCCACGATCGAGCAAAAAGTCCCGATCGCTCAACACCTTTTCCGTTTGACCGTCATAGGCAACTCGCCCTTCGCTGAGGACGACAGTGCGATCGCATAGTTCTAAGGCCAGATCAAGATCGTGAGTGGCAATTAGCTGAGTCTCTGGCAGGCTTTGTAATAAATGAATTAACTGGCGGCGCGATCGCGGATCGAGTTGAGCGGAAGGCTCGTCAAATACTAAGATCTGCGGTCGCATTGCCATTACCCCCGCGATCGCCACCCGCTTCTTTTCTCCTCCAGATAAATTACCAGCTTGGCGTTTAGCGTAAATATGGGGATCGAGTCCAACTGACTGCATCGCCCCTATTACCCGCTGTTGTAGTTCTGCCCCTCGCCAGCCCTGATTCATTGGCCCAAATGCCACATCCTCCCAAACCGTGGGCATAAATAGCTGATCGTCTGGGTTTTGGAAAACCAGTCCTACAAAATTGCGAATTATTTGCAGATTTTTTGATTTAACCAGGTTTTCTCCCACCATCACCTCACCCTTTTGCGGCATCAATACACCATTGAGGTGGAGAAGTAGCGTTGACTTGCCAGAGCCATTCGCTCCCACCAGCGCTACCCGCTCTGTAGCTCGAATTGATAGATTAATTTCCCTAAGTGCGTGCGTCCCATCGGGATAGGTATAGCTAAGATTCTCAATAAAGATGGGATTGTGGTGCATAAATGGCAAATTTAGCGATCGGGAGGAGAGGCGTGTCGAATTGACCTTAGCAAGCTGACCGCTATTCTATTAAAAAAATACCCCAAATAACTTTGGGGCAGTGAAAGAGGATTCGTAAGTGTTGAATTTAGTTTATGCGGGAATAAGCTCCTGCCACATCACCTCGTCGAGCAGACAGAAGCATGAAACTTTCCTCGCCCAATTGGGTGAAGTGTTTGGTACTTAGAATTCCGAACCCGCTACTTTTTCATGCCCTTCGCCATGTTGCGGAACATATCCATGCTCGTGTCTCTGCGATTGCGATCGCTACTTTCCTTGGTGGGTTTAATCTCAGGTGCAGGCTCCTTTGGTGCTTGACCAAAAGAACCGGCAGTGCCTTCTGTTTTGTTTAGAGAAGAAGTAACTTCTACCACTTCAGCACCTTCTGCACGACCACCAAATCTAGGGAAGGTTTTTTTGATCGTCTTGGTGGTACGCATGTAGTCAATATTACCGAAGGTCTTGGCTGAGTCAGCATCCAAAAAGTAGGAATTAGCATCTTCTGTGGGTTGGTAAGTCCACTTTGGTTCTGCCTCTGCCTCTGGCTCTGGGGTTGGGTCGCTTTTCTTAGAGTTAAATAAACCACCAAGCAAGCCCTTACCCTTCGCTTCAGGGACTGAGGTAGGTTCTGCTTCTGCAGCTTTTGCCTCTGCTTTAGCTGGAGCAGCTGGTTTCTTTGTTTCAGCTTTCACCTCCGCTTTAGCTGGTGCAGCTGGCTCTTCAGACTTAGAAGGTTCTGCCTTCTTCTTGTTAAACAATCCTTTAATAAAAGTCATAATATCCTTGTGAATACTGTCTTGAATATTTGTTAACACATACTAAATTTTATTAAAAACGCGCCCATCTGTATACTTGATTGATAAAAAACAGGGCAAGCACTGCTTGCCCTGTAACAGAAATTACTTTTATATCCCAACCTGCGCGCCCTAAGCCACAATTCGGAAGAATGGGAAACCAGGGATTCCAGGAGGTGCCGGAACGGGTGAAAGCTGCGCAAATTGCACGAAGCCAGTACCTGAGCCGCCACCATCGCGATCGAAGTAAAGACCGCCACCAGTTACGTCATAGTAGAAAGCAGAAGTGCCAACTGGTATCCCTAATACAGATGCATCAGCCGGTGCTGCTCCAGGAGTGGGGGGGAAGAAAAGAAACTGCCCTATGCCTCCAGTTTGTCCGGCAACTAACGAACCACCAAACGCCGCTGCGCTAACTTCAATAATATCGAGATCGCCTATAGGTGGGGGAGAAAATTTATAGTCAGTGATAACATCAACTTCACCCGGAGTGAAGTCAGTGAACCGGAAAATATCAGAACCCGAGCCACCCGTAAGCGTATCGATACCGCGACCGCCAATTAGCGTATCGCCGCCTTGGGCATCGCTGCCAGGAATCTGTAGGAAAATAGGATTAATAGTACTGCTATCGCCACCATTGATGCTGTCATTACCATCGCTGCCGAACATAAAGTCATTGCCAGCATTGCCAGCTAAGGTATCGTCGTTGACAGTCGTGACTAGCTGAATCCCGGCAGCGGTAGTAGCAGCGGTCGGATCGTCAGTAAAGCTATCAGCAGTAGGGCTACCTACTAAGCTCTTACCCTTGATATCGCCTCCAGGTAGACGATTGCCCACCGTGAAGGTAGAAGTGCCACCGTTATCACCCGTGTTGATAGTGTCGTTGGTGGTGATGAAGCTACCGTTGATAGCGAATAACTGCGATCCAGGTGCCAATAGCTGCTCTCTCGTGACACCAACAACCGTAATCGTTTGGGCTGCCGACGTACCGTCGCTAGCCGTTCCTGCAATGGTAATCACCGCCGCGCCAGCAGAATTGGTGGTAACTGTTACTGTGGCATTGCGGTCTAGTTGGGAAATTGAAATCGTGTCACCAGTGGCGAAGTCGAAGATCGTGTCAGAGCCACCAAAGCCGCCTCTGCTGCGCACCACCTGCTCTGCACCTGTAAATGCCACTAGATCCTGCGGTACGGCGGTAAAGAATTGGAACTGGTCGTTGCCAGCTTCGCCGAACATGTCGTTGTTGCCTTTGCCACCGATGAGGGTGTCGTTACCATCGGCACCCAACATGCGATCGCTTCCGTTACCAGCTACCAATACGTCATCGCCGAGGTCGCCGTTCATCGTATTGGCATTGGAGACGCTACCGTAGATGGTGTCATTACCTTGACCGCCAAACAGAGTGTTACCACCGTTAGTAGAAGCGACTAGCAAGTCTTCGCCTCTGTTGCCACCTAGGCTATCGGCGCTAAATCCGAAACGAGCGCCCACCAGGGTGTCAGCGCCTTGACCGCCAAACAGGCTGTCGTTGCCACCTGCGGTTTGGGTTAAGCTGTCTGCAAATAAAAGGTCATTGTCAGCATTTCCGTTGAGCGTATCTCTGCCGACATTACCAATTAAAGTATCGTCGCCTCTGAGACCTCTAGCGTTGTCGCCTTCGGTAGTTGCTAAATAACTATCGTTGGCATTAGTGCCTGTAAAAACTGCCATGGTGCTCCGTTCTCCTCACAAATGTTCAAGTTGCGCGCTCAACCCGCATTGAAATTCTATGTTTATTGAATCTATCACGAATTTGGGCACATATACTTACAGGTTCCCGCACTTTTCACTACCAGAAATACTAAGCTTGCGAAACCTCATATCCCTTGCTAGGGAAAGCTTGCCCAACGATCGCTGCAGGTTGAGAATACCAGATGGGAGAGGTTTGGATTGAACGAGCGATCGCTTCTCTCTCATCTCTATCCGTTTCTCATTTATCAGCAAATGCGAGGTAGTTGCTCGCCGCTCAGCATATCGATAATGCGAGTTACACCAATCCGACTAACCATAGTTACCAAGCCTTTCATAGTATTATTGTCAGTCGCTCTGCCGATTTGGCAGGCACAACTATTGGAATCATCGCTTGCATTATGCGATCGCATAATCTCTAAAGCCTTTTCTGCTTGCGTCTGAGGCACGAATGCGATAAATCTCCCTTCGTTAGCGATGTAGATCGGATCGAAGCCGAGAATTTCGCAGGCTCCCTGCACGTCTTCGCGTACGGGAATTAGATTCTCGTCAATCTCAATACTCATCCCAGCAGCAAGGGCGATTTCATTGAGGGCGCTGGCCAGACCGCCCCGCGTTAAATCCCTTAGCATGTGGATTTCAATTTCTGCTGCTAGCAGTTCCAGAACGAGATCCGCCAATGGAGCGGCATCGCTTTGGATGGTCGTCTCAAATCCCAAGCCCTCGCGTACTGCCATAATCGCAATGCCGTGACGACCGATATCCCCACTCAGTAATATGGCATCTCCCGATCGCACGGATTGAGATGAAATGATGCGATCGCATTCAACAATACCAACTCCAGCAGTATTGATAAATATGCCATCTCCTTTTCCTTTGTCCACGACTTTGGTGTCGCCTGTCACGATTTGCACGTTCGCGATTTGTGCCGCAGATCGCATGGATTGGATGATTTGCCATAACGTTGACATGGGCAATCCCTCTTCCAAAATGAAGCTGGCACTGAGATAAAGCGGGCGCGCTCCTGCCATTGCCAAATCGTTGACAGTGCCGTACACCGCCAGCGCGCCAATATCACCACCAGGGAAGAATAACGGTTTCACGACATAAGAATCCGTTGTAAAAGCCAGCTTGGGCGATCGGTTACTAGGAGTTAATTCCAACACTGCGGCATCGTGTTGGAGAGATGTGGGCACGTCGAATGTTGGCAAGAACATTTGAGAAATTAACTGGTGCATGAGCTTGCCACCGCCACCATGCGCCATCAGAACGTGGGGATATTGTTGGATAGGAATAGGACAGGATAAATTGAAATCTGTAGGATCTGACATAAAGTAGGGCTTGCTTATAGACTGCGTTTTTAAAGAATTTACTCCGGGTAATAACGATTGAGAAAGTCTTGTGGGTTCAGGATTGGAATGCCATTTACTTTAATCAGTACTAATAAGTCCAGATCTCCAGTAATTAGAGCTTCAGCATTAGCACTTAAGGCAGTACCTAGAATCTTATTATCCTTAGGATCGCGCAATTCAGCTATCCTGATAGGAACTGTTGGGCATATTTCTGATAGTTCTCGCACGACAGCCATTAGAGTCTCTACTGTACAAGCCCGCTGTTGTAAGCGTTGTTGAAATTTGGCATGTCTTAATGTAGTTTCTAGTTCCAAGAGCAGGGTATCTGAGACAAAGAGGGAAATTTGAGTGTTGCGAGCAAGACGGAATAAGCGGCTGGGGGTTCCTCCCCACAATAGACCTGAAATCCAAACATTGACATCGAGTACAATTCTCATACCAAATCGATCCAGATTTATTTTTTGATAACGCCATAGTCTTTCAGAAGCAAGGTGTTATAGTGTGCAGATTTGTTATTATTAATCAGACCATAGCTCCTGTCGCACTTCTTTCACAATCTCGCTAATCTCTTGAAGTGCTGGCTGACTTGGATCTATTTCTAGCTCCTCAAGTTCTTGAAGAAATGCATCTAGATCTACAGGTGGCTTGAAGATTTTTTCAAGTACAATACCATCCACTTTTACAATCGCTCTGTATTCATCGCCTGCTTTAAGTTGCGATCGTATCTCTGGAGGTAGATCCAGGTGACCTTCATTAGTTACTTTTACAATTGCGTTCATAGTTTACAATCTACCTCATTAGCTATTAGATACCCAACTTGGCTGTATGTCAGCATTAGGCAAATGCTGTCTATATCTATAGTATGCCGCACATGCTCCTTCTGAGGAAACCATCGGTGCTCCTAAGGGGTGTTCTGGCGTGCACTGTATGCCGAAAGCCGAGCATTCATGCGGCTTCTTCGTGCCTTGTAAAATAAGGCCGCTAATGCATAAATTTGCATCCTTTGGCTGGATCTCATGCCGCACTATGGAATCTAATGAAAAGCGTTTTTCGGCATCGAATTCAGCATATTCATCCCTAATCCCTAAACCGCTAGCAGGGATTTCACCAATCCCGCGCCATCGACGCGGCACAATTTGAAATACTTCATTCATTAGTTGCATGGCTTTAGCATTGCCATCTTGATGCACGGAACGGGCATACTGGTTCTCAACTACTGCTTTTTCCATCTCCAATTGTCGCACGCACATGTGAATGCCCTGTAAAACATCTAACGGTTCAAAGCCCGTTACGACAATGGGAACACCGTACTTTTTCGCAATTGGCGCGTATTCGTTGTATCCCATCACGGTGCAGACGTGACCCGCAGCCAGAAATCCCTGTACGCGGCAGTCGAGCGCGCTGAGGATGGTCTCCATCGCAGGAGGTACCAGAACATGGGAAACGAGCATGGAGAAATTCCGAAGCCCCAATTTTTTTGCTTGATAGAGGGTCATCGCAGTAGCTGGAGCGGTCGTCTCAAATCCAACTGCGAAGAAAACTACTTGTCGATCGCAATTCTGTTGCGCGATTTTCAGACTATCTAAAGGAGAGTAGACAACGCGAATATCGGCTCCTGTAGCCTTGACAGATAGCAGATCGATCGCGCTGCCGGGCACGCGCAACATATCGCCAAACGAACACAAAATTGTATTGGGCTGAGAAGCGATCGCGATCGCGCGATCGATAATTTCTATAGGCGTAACGCAGACTGGGCAACCTGGGCCATGAACGAGCGATATCTCTTTAGGTAGTAGTTCGTCAATGCCATACTTTACAATCGCATGGGTTTGACCGCCACAAATTTCCATAATCGTCCAGGGACGAGTTGCGAGCGCGCTAATTTCTCTACCTAGCTGCTTTGCAATCTTGGCATCGCGGAATTCATTAACGAATTTCATATCGATTCTCCTTGTCAAATTTGTTCCATCGATCGCAACACTTACGGGTGGTAGGGGCAGGTTTGGCTAGAGATCGCGGTTTTGCCAATAGCGCTCGTACAAAACCTACCCCTACACTACGGATTTTTACGATGAGAATTCGTTCGCACCTCACTCATTCATTTGAGCTAGATCGCGGAGCGTTTGTTCGGCTTCGGTTTCATCTAGTATTGACAGCGCAAACCCAACGTGCACGATCGCATAATCTCCTACCTGCGCTTCGGGGACGTATGCCAAACTCACTTCTTTGACAACGCCACCGAAGCTGACCCTGCCCGATCGCGTCAGGTCATCATCACCGCTAATACTGAGAATTTTGCCTGGAACTGCTAGACACATACATTTAGGAACCGCTGCTATTAGTTGCTAATTAAAAGGGGCATAGCGGAGGAGTTGTTTGTCCGATTTGGAAAACTGGGCGATCTGACGATCGTGCTCTGCGGTCGAATATAATAGTTAGGTGATATAACCATAACCAATAAGCACCCGATCTTGATTATAAGGTGCTAAAAGGAGCCAGGACGCATTTATGACCAACTCAACTCATACCCCAGAGGATCGTATTATACCTACCGATCTTCGAGGTGAGATGTCAAGGTCTTATCTTGAATATGCCATGAGCGTGATCGTCGGTCGCGCCCTGCCGGATGCTAGAGATGGACTCAAACCAGTGCATCGCCGCATCCTCTATGCCATGCACGAGCTGAACCTCAGCCCCGATCGCCCGTTCCGCAAATGCGCCCGCGTAGTGGGGGACGTAATCGGTAAATATCACCCCCATGGCGATACGGCAGTGTACGACGCGCTGGTGCGGATGGCGCAGGATTTTTCCATGCGCGATCGCCTCGTAGACGGGCATGGCAACTTTGGCAGCGTCGATAACGATCCGCCAGCGGCGATGCGGTACACGGAATGCCGCCTCACCCGTGTTTCCCAAGAGGGGATGCTCCAGGATATCGAGTATGAGACGGTTGACTTTGGCGATAACTACGACGGCTCGCAGCAGGAACCGTTGGTAATGCCTGCTCGCATCCCGCAACTGCTGCTGAATGGCTCCTCCGGGATTGCCGTGGGGATGGCGACGAATATTCCACCCCATAATCTGGGTGAATTAGTAGATGGACTGGTAGCCCTAATTGCCGATCCGCAATTGAGCGATCTCGACCTCATGCAGTATATTCCCGGCCCCGATTTCCCCACGGGGGCGCTGATCCTCGGCAAAGAAGCCATCCGCGAAACCTATACAACGGGGCGGGCTTCGATTACCATGCGGGCGGTGGCGGACTTTGAAACGATTTCCGCATCGGGGCGGCAGGATCGAGAAGCTATAGTAGTAACGCAACTGCCCTATCAGACGAATAAGGCTGCCCTAATTGAAAAAATTGCCGAACTGGTTAACGAAAAGCGCATTGATGGCATTTCTGACATTCGCGATGAAAGCGATCGCGATGGTATGCGCGTCGTCATCGAACTCAAGCGCGATGCCTACCCCAAAGTCGTACTGAATAACCTTTACAAGAGTACGCCCCTGCAATCGAATTTTGGTTGCAACATGCTGGCGCTGGTAGACGGCGAACCGCGATTGTTAAGACTTAAAGAAGCTCTGCAAGTCTTTCTAGATTTTCGCTCGGAGGTGATTACGCGCCGCACGCAGTACGAATTGCGCAAAGCGGAGGAACGCGATCATTTGCTGCAAGGCTTACTAACTGCGCTTGCCAACCTCGATAGCGTCATTGCCCTGATTCGCGGTGCCGAGGATACTGCTACTGCGAAGGCGGGTCTGATTGAAACTTACGGTCTGTCAGAAGCCCAAGCCGATGCCATCTTGCAAATGCAGTTACGCCGCCTCACGGCTCTAGAATCTGACAAGATCGAGTCGGAACACAATGAGTTAGTTCTAAAAATTGCTGACCTGCGCAATATTCTTGCCAATCGCGATCGCGTCCTGGCTATTACCAGAGAGGAACTGGAAAAGATCAAGGCGGAATTTGCCACCCCCAGAAAAACGGTGATTCTACAAGCGGAGGGGGACATCGACACCGCCGATCTAATTGCAAACCGCGAAACTTTGGTTTTGGTCACAGAGCAAGGCTATATCAAACGCTTGCCGCTCGATACCTTTACGGCACAAAGTCGGGCAACGCGCGGTAAATCTGGCACCACCATGAAAGAAGATGATGCCGTCGATCATTTCTTTGCCTGCCGCAGCCACGACAGCGTGCTTTTCTTTACGGATCGCGGTAAAGTTTACAGCCTCAAAGGTTACGAAATTCCCGAAGGTAGTCGCACTTCTCGCGGTACGGCAATCGTACAGATGCTGGCGATCGCCAGCGGCGAAAAAATTACATCTGTAATTGCCGTTAGCGAGTTTAGCGAAGACGATTACCTGGTCATGCTGACGACGGGCGGGTATATCAAGAAAACCAAGCTATCAGCTTTCGTCAATATTCGCACCAATGGCTTGATTGCCATTTCCCTAGAAGAAGGCGATCGCCTGCGCTGGGTGCGTCGTGCCAAAGCAGACAACACGATTATAATTGGCTCCCAAAATGGGATGTCCATCCGTTTCCGCACTGATAACGATCAGTTGCGACCTATGGGGCGCGATACTAGAGGTGTCCGCGCTATGAAGCTGAGCGCGGGCGATCGCCTGGTCAGTATGGATATCCTTCCCGCTGGTTTAGCTGAGATTGAAGGAGAGGAAACAGAAGAAGAAAATCCCATCTTGGAAACCACCGTTACGGAAAGCGATGACGAATCCTTAGAACAATGTAACGATAAATCCCAAGGCCCTTGGGTACTGGTCGTGACCCAGGGTGGTTTTGGCAAGCGGGTGCCTGTAGACCAGTTCCGCATCCAAAGGCGTGCTGGTAAGGGATTGCGCGTCACTAAATTCAAAACCGGCCAAGATCAGTTAGCAGCATTACGTTTAGTCAATGTTGACGATCAATTGATGATCGTTACCAATCGCGGCATTGTCATGCGCCAATCCACCGATGCGATCTCCTGTTATTCCCGCGCTGCTAAAGGCGTACGGTTGCAAAGACTAGATGCCGACGATGCGATCGCGGCTGTAACCCTCGTACCGCAAGCTCTAGAAGATGATGGCGAATTAGCAGTGGAGGGCGAGAATGAGTAACGCCAAGTCGCGATCGGGGGATGGGATAATCCCTAGCAAATTGCTCGACAACCGCCTGCATTATCAGGGACATAAATTCACCTATCGGGTCGATCGCCTCCAGTTGCCCAACGGTGCGCAAGGGGAATACGAACACATCCGCCACCCTGGTGCGGGCTTAGCAGTTCCGGTGAACGCCGACGGCAAGTTTTTATTGGTCAAACAATATCGCTTTGCCGTACAGCGCTATCTTCTGGAGTTCCCTGCCGGAACTTTAGAGGCAGGCGAAAATCCGGATAATACGATCCAGCGCGAATTAGAGGAAGAAACGGGCTACCGCGCCCATCGTTGGCAAAAGCTCGGCTCCTTTTTCATTTGCCCCGGTTATTCCGATGAAATCATCCATGCCTATCTCGCCCAGGATCTGGAGCTACTGGACAATCCACCGCCACAGGACGATGACGAGGAAATCGAAGTGGTTTGTTTGAGTGCCGATGAAATTCAGGCTCTGATCGCCGCCGGTGATGCCGCAACCAGCCTTGACGCTAAATCAATTACGAGTTTTCACATGGCTTTGCCCTATCTGCGATCGCACTAGGGTTGAGGGGCAGGTTTAGTCCAAATTCAACATCCAAGATGTATGCAGTATTGTAGCCATCTGGCGATCGCTACATTTATAGCGGTTTTCATCTGAAAACGAGAAGGGGGTTTGGGGGCAACGCCCCCAAGAAGCGGAGGCAGGGCGGTCTTGGGGGTTCCCCGCTAGAGCCACTGCCGTGTGGAACCCCTTCACCCCGTCAATAAAACCTGTTCTCAATTGAAAAACGCTATAGCAGGCAAGTTTAGCTGCTTCAACGCCGAATATTGCTGAAAACTGCACAATTACCTAGTACATATTGTGATATTACTAGAAGTTTAAGGTGGCAAGTTTCTAATTTCGTGCAAATTACACCTGTTTAGTTAATTGCTTGTTAGGGCAATGGCGCTACAAAAGCGATCGTCCAAAGTTATTGCCCTAGATGGTATGACGAGGTTTGTACTGCCTCATCGCAACCTATAGCAACCCCCGAGCAAGAACTTTTTAACCCCCAAAACTTGAGGAGTATATATTAATGGCAGTTTTTACAGGAACCAACGCTAACGATAGTTATTTAGCAACCACCGAAGGCGACAACGCTAGAGGTCTCAGAGGCGACGATACTTTAATTGGTAATGTCGGCAGAGATACGCTCAACGGAAATGCTGACAATGACCTTTTATTTGCAGACAGCTTAACCCAAACCGCAGGTGGCAACGACAGCCTGTTTGGCGGTCAAGGTGCCGACACCCTTGTTGGCGCTCGCTTTGGCTTCAGCGCTGACAGTTTGGGCGGTAATAGGGACGCAGACTTGCTAGTCGCTTCTACCAATGGTGGTAACACCCTCTTTGGCGGTCAAGGCAATGACACCATCTACGGTAGCGTCTCCAATGCCAATACGATGAACGGCGACCTCGGCGATGACGTATTGGTAGCTGGTAATGGTAGCGATCGCATGTTGGGTGCCGATGGTAACGACACCCTCATCGGTGGCAAAGGCAACAACGACATGTTCGGCGAAGCTGGCAACGACCAGTTCCAATTCTTTACCGCCGTACCGCAGGATCTAGTGGCATTTACAGGTGCAGAGCAGGTGGTGCGCAGCAGAGGCGGCTTTGGTGGCTCTGACACGATCTTCGACTTCGCCACTGGTGACACCATTTCAATTTCCCAACTAGACCGCAATGCCACAGTAACGGTTACCACCAACTCTGCTGGCGCGGCGGTGATTACCATTGCAGGTACGGCTAGCGACGGTACGTCAGCAGCCCAAACGATTACGGTTGTTGGTGTCACGAGAGAACAGCTATTGGCACCTGGTTCGCAGTTATTTGCAGTCAACGGCAGCTTCATCACCACCAACGACACCGTCAACACAGGTGATAACGGTGGCACATCCAAATTCACCGTTGGTCAAGGTGCTCCCGGCGCTAATATCAAGGGTTCTAATCTGATTGGTAGTCCTACGGCTGATACTTTTACCGACGATCCGACCGCTGCCACCACTGCTAATGGCATCGTATTGTTAACCACAGTCAACGACGATACCGTCAATGGTAACGCTGGCAACGATTATATGTTTGGCAGTGATGGTAACGACATCCTCAACGGTGGCGATAGCTCTATTACTCCTCCTCGTAATTTTGCAGATGGTGTAGCTGAACTCGCACCTGTAGATTTGATTATCGGTGGCAGAGGATTTGATACCATGACTGGTGGTACAGGTAGCGACTATTTCAAACTAGATATTTTTGAGCCTGGTGTGATTGATACGATCGCTGATTACAAGCCTGCTGCTCCTCCTGCTGGTGAGATTGATAGAATCTTGATCAGTGCTTCTGGATTTGGTGGCTCCCTAATTCCCAATCAACGAGCTGTTTTAGTTACAGCACCAGCTGGCTTCTTTGGTACCCTTGGTGCAGGTGGTGTAGAGGGGCAAAATGCCACCAATGCTATTGGCACCTCTGCTTTCTACTACGATACTGTTGGCGGCGGTCTCTACTACGACCAGGATGGTGGCGGCACAGGCAAGACATACACCCAGGTAGCTCAGATTACACCGCAGTTTGGCAATCCTTTCAGCTTTACTCAAGTTGGAATTGTTGCTTAGGATGTAAATAAATAATTCATGTTTTTTGCAATCTGAATAAGTTACAAAGAGGCGATTAGCAACCGCCTCTTTAAATTTGTGAAAATTTCTGATGTAGGAGCGTCTTTGCAGGCGATTTTACGTGCTTCGGCGCAGAACATTGCTGAAAACTGCATAACTACTCAGCGTGTATTGTGATATGCGTAGTGATTAAGGTGGTAAGTTTTTAAGCTCGTGCAGGGTTATACCTTAAGACTTGAGGAGTGCAAAATTTAATGGCAGTTTTTACAGGAACAAATGCTAACGACAGTTATTTAGCAACTACCGAAGGCGACAACGCTAGAGGTCTCAGAGGCGATGACACTCTCATCGGTAACGTCGGCAGAGATACGCTTAACGGTAATGCTGACAACGACCTTCTGTTTGCCGATAGCTTAACCCAAACCGCAGGCGGCAACGACAGCCTGTTTGGCGGTCAAGGCGCTGACACCCTGGTGGGCGCTCGTTTCGGATTTAGTGCTGACAGTTTGGGCGGTAATAGGGACGCAGACTTGCTAGTCGCTTCTACCAATGGTGGGAACACCCTCTTTGGCGGTCAAGGCAATGACACCATCTACGGTAGCGTTGCCAATGCCAACACAATGAACGGCGACATCGGCGATGATGTGGTAATTGCTGGTAACGGGAGCGATCGCATGTTGGGTGCGGACGGTAACGACACCCTGATTGGTGGCAAAGGCAACAACGACATGTTTGGAGAATCTGGCAACGACCAGTTCCAATTCTTCACCGCCGTACCGCAAGATCTAGTGGCATTTACTGGTGCAGAGCAGGTGGTACGCAGCAGAGGCGGCTTTGGTGGCTCTGACACGATCTTCGACTTCGCTACTGGCGACACGATTTCAATTTCCCAACTAGACCGCAACGCCACAGTAACGGTTACCACCAACTCGGCTGGCGCAGCGGTAATTGCAATTGCGGGCACAGCTAGCGATGGCACTCCTGCCAACCAAACCATCACGGTCGTGGGTGTAACTAGAGAGCAGCTACTGGCACCAGGATCGCAGTTATTCGCTATCAACGGTAGCTTCATCACCACCAATGACACCGTCAACACGGGTGATAACGGCGGTACGTCTACCTTCACTGTCGGTCAAGGTCAACCTGGTGCCAACATCAAGGGTAAGAACCTGGTAGGAGCGCCTACACCTGACACATTCTCCCCTATTGCTGGCGTAGCAACGACGGCTAATGGCATTCTGCTCCAATCTACTGTCAACGACGACACCCTGGCTGGTAATGCTGGCAACGATGTTATGGCTGGCGGCGCTGGCAATGACAGTATCAATGGTGGCGATAGTATTACTACTCTTCCTATTGATGCAGGGAATACGGTTGATGAGTCAGGTGGAGATCTGCTAATTGGTGGTAGTGGATTTGATACGTTGGTTGGCGAGCGAGGCACTGACTATTTCAAGCTAGATGTCTTCGAGCCTGGTGTCATCGATACGATCGCTGACTTCAGACCCATAACGGAGTTCGATCGCATTCTGATTAGTGCATCTGGCTTTGGCGGCTCTCTAGTGGCTGGTCAAGGGGCTTTTGGTGCTGCACCAGTTAGCTTCTTCCTCACAACTGGTGCAAATAGTGTAGAGGGACAGAATGCTCCTGCTGCTAACATCGGTACTTCTACCTTCTTCTACGACACAGCAGGTGGTGGACTCTACTTCGACCGAGATGGTGGCGGTACTGGCACTACATTTACCAAAGTCGCTCAGATTACACCTCAGAATGCTAATACGTTTGCTCCCACTCACATAGTAATTGTCCCTTAAACCTGTGTAATAACACTTTGGTACCAAGCCAAGTAACAAAGAAGCGGTTAATAACCATCTCTTTCAGGAGTTAGGCAAAACAGATCCCCAACCCCCTACCCTTATGGGAAGGTAAAGCCTAGAAAAAGGGGGCTTTGGGATTTCCCCCTTTTTTAAGGGGGGCCAATCGAGATAGTTAAAGATGGCAAAGTTCGAGGGCGAGGGCAGATATAGCGGTTTTCAGATCGGAGGTGAGCAGGGGGTTTGGGGGCGTTGCCCCCAAGAAGGGGAGGCAGGGCGGTCTTGGGGGTTCCCCGCTAGAGCCACTGCCGTGTGAAACCCCTTCACCCCGTCAATAAAACCCGTTCTCAAGTGAAAACCGCTATAAGTCATCGAACTGATGTCAGGATCAGAAGGCGAATATTGCGCGAACCTTTCACGGTTCCAGTCCTTAAGGGAACCATTGAGGGCGTATCCCGAATAGTGGAAGTAGCTGAGCTTCAGATTCAGATGCGATCGATGTCAGAGGTAACAGGCTGAGCTGCGGTTTTATCTCGATCTCCGCCGTTCCCAGCAGAGTTTGTGCCTCTGTGGTATCGGCCTGTATATTGATTTGCTTGTTTCTGGAATTACCTGTTTGGTCTTTAGGAGAGGGTATTTTCTGCCTAACTTGCTCGAACAAGAGATATTGCCCATCGGGAGCGATGCTGATTTGGAGATTGCGCTGGTTGGGAAAATCGAGAAGCCGCGTTAGATTCCTGGTCTTGAGATTAATTACCGCTAGGTACGGCAATTCGCGATAGGTTTCTTTAGTCTGCTTGACATCCGTTAGCAGACAATAAAGGTTCTCTGCCTGCGGATCGAATTGGGCGCTGAGAATAGAACCATTAGTTTGAAAAATCTCCTGCTGAACTCCCTGATTGGTGACGCGGAAGAGCGATCGCGTATAGTTATTGCCGTATTTCACCATCGCCGCCTGCGCTCCATCCCGACTAAAGCTGAGAATCGTGCCAAATTTAGGTAAAAAATCCAGCGGTTTCGCCTGTGGTTCCAGAGGGAGAATCGCTACTCCTGCCCCTTGAAGGATGGCGATCGAGCTACTATCGCGGGTGAACGTAAAATCGCCACCAGGTTGATTTTCAAGTGGTTTGGGCGGTTGGTTATCTTTAATTATCCAAAGCCCGTACTGACCGGGAACGAGACGATTTAGTCTCTGAACCAGTATGGTTGAGCCATCAGGAGATAGATCGAATTTGAAATTCTGGTATTCATTACTATCTAGAATGAGCTTCACTTCTGGCTTGGGCTGAAGCGAGACAGTGTAGAGCTTGCGGTCGAGCGGATCGATGACTGGTGCTTTCTCTGTCGCAATAAAGAGCATCCTTTGACGATCTGGGTAAATGCGAAAGTCAGATACCAGTAAATTCTCTGGTGTCAGCACTTGTTTCGACTTCTTCGTGAGATCGTAGACAACCAATCTCCCCAATTCCCGATCGCCAGTACCAATATAAGCAAAAATGGGCTTAGGAGTATGGAAAGTGCCAGTAAATGGCTGGATCGGCGTATGGTTTCCGGCTTCGTTCGCAAAGCGATCGTAGGCATTCTCCAGCTTGACCTGATAGGATTTGCCATAGACGGCTGGCGATAGCAGAGTATACGCCATTCTTCTTCCCGCCCAACTGAATTTCCCACGGAGTTCTGGACTGAGCTTGAGATTCTTCTCGACAGTCTCATGGTTCATGGGGCGGTTAAACGTCAATACGAAACCCGTGTCGTCAGAGCTTACTTCCTGCCCTTGCCAACTAAAATCCCTCACCAGCGGCGCAGTGCGATCGCCGCTCCACAGGAGGATCGCAATCAAAATACTCAGGACTGCAACTGCTGCGATCGCCGCTCGATCCAGAGGTTGTGTTAGCGATTTGAAATTCCTTTTAGTACTCATATGGATTTCTAGGCGGTGAAATCGGAACGATCTTTGACGCTTGGATCGCCAGTTGACGCTTGCCGTTATTTTCGATAGTAATCATTTGACCTTCTACTTCCAGCCAGCGATCGCTAGGGTAGGCGGAGCGTCCTTGCTCGGTCTTGACGGGAAGGCTGACTGGATAAACATCGGCGGCACAGCAGGTAATGACAAAGCGCGAAATTAAGAAATATTGTTCTGGTAAGTCTTTGGGATAGACCACAAACCCCTGTACTTTAGCTTTTTGGCCGACATAGGTATCTGGCTCTGGATAAACGTTGATGGTACGAATCCAATCTACGAGCGATCGCTCTTCGGATCGACTGTTAGCCCGAAAAGACTGCGGTACGGCGCGGGTAGCCGTGAGGCTATCATTTACGCCGCGCTGGATGGCGGTATCGCTAGCAAATGGTTGCGGTGTCACGATCAGTCCCAGTAATGCCGTAATCAGCAGGAGGCTGCTACTCCAACCTGGTAATAGTAAGGTAACGTGCTGAACTGTCTGTCCTGTTTGTTGGGAACGGTGGCGACGCATGACTTGTCTGGCTTCTGCTGCTGCGATCGCCACTAAGAAAAATCCCGCCACAACCGTCATCCAGAAATAGTTGGGATGAACCAAGAGACTCAGTTGGTCGAACAACCATAATTTGAGGAGTAGAATTCCCCATCCCCCAATTGCTAGTACGTCCAACCAGGGAGCTACGGAGCGAAATAGTTTGGGATATTGTTGACTGCGAGTTCCCATTTTCATGTCATCAATCTAATTCATATTACGCAAATTGGTATAAGGAGCGCAGGGGCGTAGCCCCCGCTTTAGTTTTCTCTCTCCCTGAGAGAGAGGATTAGAGGTGAGGGTAAAATCTTTCGCATAGGATGAGTTATCTAACATGTAAATTAATGAATAAGCAAGCGAGAAATGTGAGTTGTCCAGCTAAGAGAAAAAGATACATTACCGCTCTCTTTTTGAAGATTGTCAGCATTAGCCCAATGCCTTTAAGGTCAATCATAGGGCCAAATACGAGGAAAGCAAGCAAAGAACCACTAGTAAATGTGGAAGCGAAGGAGAGGGCAAAGAAAGAATCTACAGTAGAGCAGATCGACACTACCGCAGCCAGGATCATCATCGCCACAATTGAACTAACGGGACCCTGGCCCAAACCGATGATAATTTCCCTAGGGATACCGACCTGAATAATAGCAGCGATCGCGCTGCCCACCACCAATACTCCCCCCAATTCGCGAATTTCGGCGATCGTATTATCGATTAGCAAGCGCATTTTATGGGTTAAGTATTTTCGTTTGCTTGCGTTCGCCTTTGTCCCCGACATTGCATCCGAGGCACTTGCTGGCATGACAGAGCCAAGCGCTGTGTCCAACTGCAATGGCTGCGACTCGCCCAAAATAAATGTCCCCGTTGGCACGCGCGCTCCCGCTACTGCTAGAGCAGGTTCTTGTGGAATTTTTTGGCTAAATCGCAGCGATCGCGCTACGGATGGTTGCAACAAGGCACTTATATCCTCCTGAGCGCTGAATATCCAGCCTACAATCGTGGCGATCGTCAAAGATAGACCCACCCGTAAAAACACGATCTCCGGCTGGTCGCGGAATGCCGTCCAGGTTGCCCAAAATACAATTGGATTGATCGTAGGTGCTGCCAATAGAAACCCGATTGCCACGGCTGGAGGCACGCCTTGCACGATTAGCCGCCGCGCCACCGGTATATTGCCGCACTCGCATACGGGAAAAAGAAAGCCCACCATGCTGCCTGCTAGCGAACCCAGCAACGGATTTTTGGGAATCATGGTTAACAGCTTGCGCTCGTCTACAAAGATCAGTAACAAACCGGAGAGCAATACGCCCAAGATTAAAAATGGTATAGCCTCAACCAAAAGGCTGAGAAATAGGGTGAAAGCACTATCGATCTTATTCATCCCGGATCGCCATTTCCATGCAAAACTGTTTTAGTTTAACCGACGCAGAACGGTTAATGTTGCAAACTTGGGTAGTGTTCTAGATCTGTGGTAATCATTTTAGACAGCACACTTAAATTCAAATCGATTGATGAACAGACCAATCACAATATCGTGCATCACAATAGATTTAGAAAAGCAAATAGTTTTGCGCACTAAGCGCTTGATGCGGGTACGAAACGTTGCTGTGTTTGCGCTCAATTTTTTGAGTATTTTGTGTGCCCACTGTATGTTCAGCAGGGTCAAGATGGCGTTCATAGGCTCCCCAGCCATCTGTGTAAAACTGGCTGATGCCAAAAGGTTCTAACCACGTTTTGAGCTTTACAAAAGCTTCGTCTGCATGGGACGCTAAGACGTAGGCTAAAATTCGCCATGTCACTAATCTGTTGTTTGACCTCAGCTAAATGACCTCGGTAGGTGTAGTTCAGGATCGAGGTGCAACGATCGCATTCTGGATTACGACATCTATAGCGTGGTTTTCCCTCACCAGATGAACCATGTCTGACGACATCGCTACTTTACCAAGTTGGACAAAGAACTGGTTCCAATACCATTAAAATTTCTCGCCTCAGAATTTTGAGATATTATCCCCCATTTCCACAGATTCAGAACATTACCGATTTAACGATGAGCTACTGCGAGACTGGATGCAAAACCGTCACGACGAACTTGCCCACCAACGTGCGATCGAGATTTACCAAGCTAGTCTGCTAAGCAACCGGAAAAAGAAAAACAACCCATACACCCGATAGCTTGGGTCAAAAATGGGGCGATATGAACTATGCTTTTGTGAAACCAATCGGAGCGAAAGGATTTGAACCTTCGACCCCCACTACCCCAAAGTGGATTTCAATTGAATTGCGTACGCAATTTGAGTGCTTTTAACCTATACTGTTAGCTAATTTACAGGCTTTTTTAGGTCACTTTAGTAGCATTTTGAGTACGCAATGAGTACGCGAGGCGAGAAGGGTAAGGTTGCAGTTGAAGCGATCGATGGGTGGCTGCGGTTGCGATGGCGAGTGTACGGTACGCAATATGCCTTACGAATTGGTCTGCCAAATACCAAAGCCAACCGCATGGTTGCACAGAGCAAGGCTCATCAAATTTATCTCGATGTTATCAGTGGCAATTTCGATCCGACGCTGGATAAGTATCGCCCACCACGCCAAAATGATTGTGGGCAAGTCAAAAGCACTAGGGTTAGCCTCATCGATGCTTACGAACAGTTCTGCAAGTACAAATCCAAACAGCTTGACCCGCGTACCTATGAGAAATACCAAACGTTGGGCAAGCAATTGAAGGCATTTCACCAGAATAAGGAATTAGCTGCGATCGCTCCTGAAGATGTTGAGGGCTTCTGGAATTATTTGGAGGAGTTAGGACTAGAGAAACTTACCCGCAAGGGGAAAGCGGTGCTCCTAGCTGCTTTTGGTAAATGGGCATTTGAGCAAGGTTTTATTAAGGATAATTTCTGGCGAGATGTGCCTAAGTGGGTCAGGTTACCTGCTCCAGAGTCTCCGAAGCCATTTACTCCCGAAGAAACCCAGAAAATTTTGGCTGCGTTTAAGTCCCATCGTTACTACAGCTACTACTACCCATTTGTTCTGTTTTGCTTTGGTACGGGTGTTCGTTTGGGTGAGGCGATCGGGTTGCAGTGGAAAAGACTATCTGAAGATTGTGCAACCATCGAAATTGTGGAAGCATTATCTCGTGGAGTGCGCAAGCCCACTAAAACTAACCGTTCGCGGCAGTTCAGGCTGGCTCGTAACATTGCGGTGATGTTACTACAGCACAAGCCTGCAAACGCAGAGCCTGAAGATATTGTGTTTACTACACCCAGAGGTCATGCCATTGACGATCATAATTTCCGCAATCGGGCATGGATAACTGTTCTGAGCGAACAGCAGATTTCCTATCGCAAGCCCTACAACATGAGGTCAACCTTTATCAGCTATGCACTGGCATCGGGCATGAGTCCGATGATAGTCTCGCAAATTACGGGGCACGATCCGCAGGTGATGTTCAATCATTATGCTGGAGCTATTGAAAGTACACCTGCAACCCCTGAACTTTATTGATATGGTATTTGAGAAGCCATTTAGGAAGTAAAAGGCGCACCAAAAGCAGGTATAAATACTGATGAAGTCTAGTATAAACCTGAAGAGATGCGCCGATCCTATAATACCGATTTATCCAACCAAGAATGGGAAATTATCGCACCCATGCTACCCAAACCATCAAAATGGGGTAGGCCACCCAAAACAAATATGCGAGAGTTACTGAATGCCATTTTCTATATACTCAAAAATGGTTGTACATGGCAGAATCTACCCCATGACTTTCCGCCTTACTCAACGGTCTATTTCTACTGGCAAAGGTGGGAAAGAACTGGGCTACTGGAGGAGATTAATCGCAAATTGAGCCAACAATTTAGGGAAAAGGTTAGTAAAGAGGCGACCCCAAGCTTGGTGAGTATCGATAGCCAGAGTGTGAAGACAACAGAAAGTGCGGGCAGTCGAGGTTTTGATGGCGGTAAGCAAATCAAGGGCAGAAAACGCTTCGCTATGGTTGACACCTTGGGCTTAGTTGTAAAGGTGTTGGTGTGTGCAGCTAACATCGGTGAAAGAGCAGGAGCTAAGCAGTTGTTACAGAATCTCACATCTCCATTACCACGATTAGAGAAAATTCTGGTTGATGCTGGATTCTCTGGTGATGAAATCACACAATGGGTCAACGACAACTTCGGATGGCTTTGGGAAGTTAGCAAACGGGCAGACAATCAGAAAGGTTTTGTAGTGGAGTCAAAGCGTTGGGTGGTAGAGCGAACCTTTGCTTGGTTAGGTAATTGTCGTAGACTAAGCAAGGATTATGAATTTTATGAGCAAATGTCTGAATCGTTTATTTACTTGGCTTTAATCCGCAAAATGCTAAGAAATCTGGCAACTGCGACTTCCTAAATGGGTTCTGAGCGCAACTACCCCTTCAACGATCTACCCTTATTACCACCGCCTGTTGAATTAGAGACTAAGGTGGTTCTGAAGCAGGCAATCTCTGCCAACCGATCGCTGGCAGAATTGAAAGGGGTTGGAGATCTGATTCCGAATCAAGCAGTTCTGCTCAATACCTTGGCTATCCAGGAAGCTAAGCTGTCATCGGAAATCGAAAATATTGTCACAACTAACGATGAACTGTACCGAGCCTTAGCGGATGAAGGACAGCCGAGCGATCCTCACATCAAGGAAGTGCTGCACTACAATGAGGCGCTTTGGTATGGTTTCCAGAAAATCAAGCAAGACCAGCCGCTAACGACGCGACTGTTTGAGGAGATCGCTCAGATCGTTAAGCCCAGTGTTTCAGGAGTGCGGAAGGTGCCTGGAACACTGGTGGTTGACGGAATTACTGGAAATGTTATTTATACACCTCCAGAGGGCGAAGCGATTCTCAGGGATAAATTAGCCAATCTCGAAAGTTTTATGTATGCCAATGACGACTTAGACGTGCTCATCAAGATGGCAATAATGCACTACCAGTTTGAGTCAATTCACCCTTTTACAGATGGCAATGGCAGAACGGGACGCATTTTGAATATTCTCTTCCTGGTGGAAAAACACTTACTGGAATTGCCCGTTCTCTATCTAAGTAGCTACATCATTCAGCATAAACGTGACTATTACATGGGGTTGCGTGGCGTGACCGAGCAAGGAGACTGGGAAAAATGGCTGGGAGCATCTCAGTTTTGCAAGGCAAGGTTAAGAGAGCCATTAAGGTAAGCAGAACGGTGTTTGAGGACTTGTGGCACATTATCACGGTTCCATTGAGCGCCAGAGATTTTGATGCGTCTAGCGATTTGCTTAACAGCAGATTCCACTGCGCCAGAACCAATAGAGCAAATCTGCTCGGTTTGGAAATACCAATAATCAGGAATACGATGGCGATGCTTGTGCAGATAAGCAATAAAATTGATGCTCTGAGGACTAGCTAAGTGATTGAGCTCAGCAATAGCTGCAGTCACATTACCCCGCCACAAAAAAGCTTCGACCCCAGTCAAAAGTTGAGCTGTAGCCTCAATTTTATGCAGGTTTTCCACCAAATGGAACCAGTCCAAGATTTCATAGCGACTATCAGGTATAGAGATCTGGGCAATAATATTCCAAATCCCATCATGTCCATCCCCAATACAGGTAACCATATCTGCTAAAGGCTGTCGATTTACCCAGTCTGTTAAGGCAATGTTATCTTGAAATGTGGCAAATATGGCTTGTCCATGCAAGTTCACAGCTTTATAGTCCTTCCACTCACTTGGCTGTCCAAGTGGCGTGCGCAGTCTGATTCTGCCTCCATCGACACTTAATTCCTCGACCGACTCTTCTACCTCTAGGGGGCTAAATTCATGGCGATGCACCAGGCGCTGTTGTGTACTGCGCGATATTTGCACTCCCATCAACATGGCTAAGTCTTTGGCGGCTTGTTCGTAGGATACATTCGCACTCAAGATCAGGCTACATCTTTCCACATACGGGCTCACCTGGCTATAGGGGGCTACTTTGAGCTTCTGCGCTTGCTTTTGCGTGAGGTGGAGCTGTCCGATGCTGCTTTGCACTCGCCTGCGGCGTCCTGCTTCTGTGCCCGTAACTGTGCGGATAAAAAACTCCCTATTTCTGGGCTGACATGTTCGAGGATTTGCTGCCGCACAGCGATTTCGATCCCTTCCAAGCTGGTTAGTTGTTCCGATGGTGTATTCTGATAAAGGATGGCGGCAATAGCTTGAACGTGCGCTTGCATTTCTTTTTCCTGCTCTGGAGTCATGGTTGCTCTCCTTGGGGTTGGTTTCTCGTATTCCTATCTTCTGATTTCTTCCCCCTTTTGGCTACCCATCTATATTAAGCATTATTACTCAGTGCAAAGTTGAGATGCTCCCAAATGGCTGTTGTACGTGCTTCGAGCTATTGAGGAAACTTCTTCGATCACTCGTGACAAAATTCTAGCTATCCGAGGACTAATGGAACGAGTTTCGGAAACGGTGAAGCGCGAACTACCCAAAATATATAGCAAGGAACTTGTCGAAGTCCTGTTTCAACAACCTTATTGTAAGATTCGTTTTTTGGAAGAAGCTGATATTGCAAAACGTCAAACTGCTTCAAATTACTTACGTGAGTTAGAGGGTTTTGGTTTGCTCAAAGGGGTTAAACGCGGACGCGAAGTTTACTACGTTAATATACCTTTCTTCGACTTGCTGACTAAGTAATAATACTTATGTGTATATTTTTTAACTAAAAATCGACATGTATACATAATATGTACGTGCCATCGACATATTATTTCAATGGCGATCGCCGACTATCTATCTCAGCATCCAGACCTGAATTTTGATTCAGATTCTGGCGAAGCTATGCTCAATCGGTTTAATCGAGGCATTGATGACCTCAAGGCAGTGGCAGAGTACATCGAAAATAAGCCGAGATCGCTTTAAGGAACCTCAGTTAGGGTTAACCTGCATTATTCATGAAGAGCAGATGCTACACAAATAGTGGTAGGTTGACTATTTTGTTAAACTAAAACACTATATACACACGACTTGGAAGGTTAAGCAGGTAAGGTCTAAAAAGGGCAACAAAAGGCTAAGATGAAGGAATAAACGACGAAAAAGCCTTGTTTTGCCAATGTTATTACCTTTTTTCAGGCTGGTAGGAGTAGCACCAACCATAGCTAAAGGGATGCAGGCATATCGCAGCGTGTTTTGTCGCGAAGAGGGATTTAACCACGTCAGTCGATATGTCAATGGTTTGATTCTAAGTCCCAACAAGACATTACAAGGGATCCACAGCCAAATAGTGTGGCCAGAGGGAGAAGCCGTGAGCCGACGGGCAATGCACGAGGCAGTGTTTGAGGCAGGGTGGGATAGCGAAAAGTTAATGCAAAAGCATCGGGAGACATTATCATCGGAGCATCAAGGCAAGGGGAAAGAGGTAATCAGCCTGGATTGGACGTTGGCACATCACGAACGGGGCAAAGAAATCTTTGGAGTCAAACGCAGTTACGATTATGTAGAGCATCGCATGAGCAACTACCAAACAGTGGTGACTGCAGTAATCTCAAATCGGGAGTATATCGATGGGTTAGACGTGGTAGTGCAACCACCGAATTGGCAGGAGGCAGAGAAAGCATATTTGCAGATGAGCGCACAACAGAGTTACACGGAGATGGCGCAGGTAATGGCGCGTCTGAGCGAGTTAATCAGCTACCAGAGCAATCGGCTGGAGTATCGTAAACGCACGGAAATCGTGCGAGACCTCGTGGAACAACTGGAAACAGAGGGACGAGACTGATCAGAATTTTGTGTAAGCGGTCTAGAATCACAAAAACCAAGGAGACCGCAACATGTTAAGAGGCAAACAAGCAACTAATCGTACAGATGAACTACTAGACGAGTTGGTGTCAGAGTGCCATAGCCCCGAGGACATTCTAGGAGAATCGGGCTTACTGAAGCAACTGAGTCAACGACTAATCGAGCGAGCGCTCACGGGAGAGCTGAGCCATCACCTCAAATCAAGCACGCCTAAGGGAGAGGAAGCGGTAGAAGACGAAGTTGTGCGACGCAACAGCCGCAATGGCTACTCGCAGAAGACGGTGCAGTCGCAACAGGGCGAAATGGAGTTGTCGATACCGCGAGACCGTAACGGCGAGTTTGACCCCGTGCTGGTACCGAAACACCAAAGGCGAATAGCAGGACTCGATGAGAAAATCCTGGCTATGTATGCACGGGGATTAAGCACCCGAGACATTAGTGCTCAACTCGAAGAACTCTATGGTGCCAAGATCTCCGCCGCACTCATCAGTGAGGTCACTGATGCAGTTAGCGACGAGGTCAAGGCTTGGCAGTGCCGTCCCCTGGAACCTGTATATCCCATCATTTACCTCGATGCCCTCTACGTGAATATCAAGGTGTCGGGTCGGGTGAGCAAGCGAGCGGTCTATGTCGTCTTGGGTATTACGGTTGAGGGCAACAAAGAATTGCTTGGGCTGTGGATTGGGGAGGTGGAATCCGAAGGCGCTAAGTTCTGGCTCAAGGTGCTGACTGACCTCAAAAACCGTGGGGTCAAGGACATTCTGATTGCCTGTTGCGATGGCTTAGTGGGATTCCCCCAGGCGATTGAGGCTGTTTTCCCGCAAACCCAGGTGCAACTATGTATTGTGCATCTGATCCGCAACTGTTTGCGTCATGTGCCCTGGAAAGACGCTAAAGCTGTTGTGGCTGACCTCAAGCCCATTTATCATGCTGCCACTTTGGCAGAAGCCGAAGCTGCGCTTGAGGCTTTTGCCGCCAAGTGGGATCGCCTATACCCCGCGATTAGCCAAATCTGGCTGCGCCATTGGCAGAACATTATCCCCATCTTTGACTATCCCATGGACATCCGCAAAGTCATCTACACTACCAATGCCATTGAATCCCTCAATCGCTCCCTGCGCAAGGTGATTAAAACCAAGGCTGTCTTCCCCGATGAGGAATCTGTCTTCAAGCTCATGTTCTTGGCCATGCATAACATTGCCAAGCGTTGGACTCGCCCCCTTAAAGATTGGAAGGCAGCGTTGTCATATTTTGCTATCCTATTCCCAGGACGTTTAAATTACTGACCTTATTTCTCGCTTACACAAAAATCTGAGCACTCTCGAGGGACAGTTCCCCAACGCCCACTATGCTTTTGACAACGGCGTATTGACCCTGGAGTTGACGCGTTTGATTGAAAGTAAGGGCAAGCACTGGGTCAGCGAAATTGAATCATCGCGACATATCCTTTGGGATAACCAGTGGCAACGAGTTGATGCTGTCGCCACCCTGTTACGGTCTCAGCATCCTCAGAGCTTTCGGGCTGTGACGATCGCCTGTCGTAATGGTCAAAGTAAGACCATGTGGGCATTTACGAAAGTGATACGGCTGAAACGCTATGGACGCAAGCGTTTGGTCATTGTACACGAGCAGTCGGACTTGGGTGATGCCCCGCGCTTTTTACTCACGGATGCCCAACATTGGGAAAGCACGCGCATCATGGAAACTTGGAACTATCGCTGGTCTTGTGAAGTCTTTCATGAGTTCTGCAAGCAAGTTACAGGATTGGAAGCGGCTCAGGTACGCAACCAGCAAGCGGTCAAACGCCACTTGCGTTTATGTTGTCTAGCGCAGTCTTTGCTCCAACGCGTAACGGGCTCGGGCGGAAAATCGGAAAGTTTTTCGTTTGCTAAGGGAACGCAAACCATCGGGCAGAAGCTCCATTCCCTCTCGCGTGAAGCGCTTGCTCAACTACTGGAGTTGGCTCATGGCTTGTTTGCCAACGGACGTTCTATAGCTCAGGTATTGGAGGTGCTTATGCCTGCTTAGATTCATCTGACATTCTGTCCTCGGCTTGAATAACCTTCCAAGTCGTGCCAAGTTATCGTACTGACAGAGGGCGTAGAGTAAAGGTCCTCTTTTTTGTTCCATGCCAACGGCAATTTTCCCCTCTCCATAGCGTGCTCGCAGTTGATTAACCCAATCCAAGAGGTCTTGGGGGCGAGTTTGGATGATGTATTCTTGCGCCTGTGCCGGACGCACAATCGTAGAGGGCAATATCATGTTTGCGATCTGCCCAGTCAATGCCAATGTAGGCAACATATTGGTCAGTGGTCATGTTAGATTAATTCCATTGATTTTGGTCGAACTCAGAGAGCCTGCCGCCGACACACGCGAAAAGATTATGGAAAAGGTTGTAGCCTTGTTCCCTGAGAATTCGTTAAAAGTGTAGGATAAAGGTTCAGAGGCGATACGATATGTTAGTAGTCATCTAGTGACTTGCGCTGCAATGTCGCTGAACCCGACCGTTTGAAGGCGATCTGTTGGAGGCGGGGGGTTATAGCGTTTTTCAATTGAGAACAGATTTTATTGACGGGGTGAAGGGGTGGATTGTGGGAGCCTATATCGGCGATCGCTCTCTTCGCTCCGCCAAGAAGCTATGGCAATCAATACCTGCAGTCTATCGTCAAGGTGCGTTATGTTATACCGATTTTTGCTCCTGGTCTTCTAGAGCCGCAAGTGCGGCCTGACTTAGCTGGCATAGATCGGCATGACAGCGACGATTGCTTGCCATAACTCCTCCCCACTGAAATACGTCTTCATTGTTATAGGTTAAAGGAGTGAGATCGAAGTGCGTAATTTTGCCTCCGGCTTCCGTGAGGATAATTTCTGGGGCGCAATAATCCCAATCCTTGGGTGCGGAATGACCGGAAATGGAAACGTAGTAGTCTGCTCTACCCTCTGCGATCGCTGCTAACTTGCCACCGATACTGCCCAGAGCGATTTCGCCCTCCTTAGGTAAGTGTTTGAGAATGTAGTCTAACTTCTCACTGCGATGGCTGCGACTGGCGATTGCGATCATATTTTCCATTTCGATTTTGTTAGAAACGCGCAGCGGCGTTTTGCTGCCATCGACAAGTTCCAAATGCGCACCTCCTCCACTGGTCGCGGTAAATAGTTTGCCCGCGACAGGCGATGCCACCAGCCCGAGGACGGGGCGCTGCTGATAGGCAAGACCGATATGCACGGCAAATTCACCCGTGCGTTTGATAAAGTCAGTGGTGCCATCCATCGGATCGATCGCCCATACCCAGTCATAATCGAGGCGGCTGAGATCGTCCTCAGTCTCTTCGCTGAGATAGGCAAAATCCTGCGTGCCCAATTTTTGCTGGAGATTTGAGAGGATATACTCATTGGCGGCAAGATCGGCTGAAGTCACGTCACCCTCATGATTGCCCTTGTCAGTAATTTGCAAATCCTGGGGGGATTCATAATATTTCAGTAAAATTTCGGCTGCTCCCCACGCAATAGGACGGGCGATCGCTAATAATTCCGCTAGATCGTGCATTGGCTGACTTTCTTAATTTTAGGTGAAATAATACAGCGATCGCGATCGCTGAATACTGGCGCTAGTCCATTAGTCTATGCCAAAATTCGACCAAAATTTTAAGGTGTTACAATTAATCAACGCTCGTTGTATAGCTATAGACAGATCTGTTAGGACAGGGGGGTGTGGGGGCGTTGCCCCCACGAAGGGGTTCCACCCCTGCACCCCGTCCTAAGCCTGTTGGCTATAGCTATAAATTTTCATGGTCTTTGCCATCTTTGCTAAATCCCTTCTAAATCCCTAGATGTCTAAGCCCTTAGACTCTCTCTTAACACGGCAGTGGTTCAAGCTGATCTGTGGTGCTAGTTATCAGTATTTGCCTGTCATTCGTAATTTAGCTCTGGTTTATACCCTGGCAGGGGCTGACTGTATCGATATGGCCGCCGACCCGGCTGTAGTGAATGCGGCGCGCGAGGGCATCAAAGTCGCCCTCAACTTAAGCAGTAACTTTAACCCTAATGCAAACCATGCTGCACGCAATATAACCAACTCCCAACCCCCAACCCCTTGGGTAATGGTGAGCATTAATAACGTTGAAGATTTGCATTTCCGTAAGGCGCAATTCGATGCGATCGCTTGTCCTCCCACCTGCGATCGCCCCTGCATTAGTGCCTGTCCCACTCAAGCCATTCAGTTTAGCGATCGCTTTCAAGGTGTGAGGGATGAACTTTGCTATGGCTGCGGGCGCTGTCTGCCCCTCTGCCCCGTACAGATTATCCACACCCGCGAACAATCCTACGATCTAGAAGACATTGCCGACATGGCGATCGACGCGATCGAAATCCACACGCAACCCTGGCGAGTCGATGAATTTCGCCACCTTTGGCAGCGGTTGGCTCCCCTAATTGTTAATCTCAAGCTAGTTGCAGTTAGTTTTCCTGACTGCGACAATCTTAAGGAGTACTTGTTAGCATTACTAGATTGTATGCAGCCTTTACCAAACCAGTTAATTTGGCAAACGGACGGTAGGCCCATGAGTGGCGATATTGGTAACGGTACGACCCGTGCCGCGTTGCAACTATGTCAAAAGGTATTGGGCTTGCAATTGCCCCGAGGTTTCGTGCAATTGGCGGGTGGTACAAACGCCAGTACTGTTGCTAAACTACGGGCAGCTAACATAGAAGCTTCTGGTGTCGCCTACGGTAGCTATGCCCGCAAGTTGGTATCAGAATTTTTAGAAGCAGGAGGCGATCGCCTTGAATCACACCCCCATTTACTCCAGCAAGCCGTAAACCAGGCAAGCAGTCTGGTCGCACAAATTAAACCTCTCAAAACCTCTCGAAAACTCTCAAATACAACCGCTTAATTAAGCTTAATTAATAACTAAATTATTAACCTGAATTACTAACCTATGTCCGAAGTTATCCGCAGACAGGTAACCGACAATCTAGACCAACTTTTGGCCATACTGCCAACCGAAATCAGACAAAGCATTGAAACCTACGGACATCTCGATAGTCTTGTTGAAGTGGTACTGGATCTGGGCAGACCGCCGGAAGCAAGATATTTCGAGCAAACGCGCTATTTAGCAGAAGCACCAATTACTCAAGCCGATCTAGATCTGTGCATCCAGCGCGTGGGCGAATTTAGTGGCGACAACCGGGCTGGCATCGAACGCACCCTGCACAGAATTAGCGCGATTCGCAATCGCAAAGGTGTAATTATTGGCTTAACCTGTCGGGTCGGTCGTGCTATTTTCGGCACGATTGAGATGATTCGCGATTTAGTCGAAACGGGCAAGTCGATTCTGTTGCTGGGCCGACCGGGTATGGGAAAAACCACGGCTCTGCGCGAGATCGCTCGCGTGCTGGCGGATGAAACTCACAAACGGGTGGTAATTATCGATACTTCCAATGAGATTGCGGGGGATGGCGACATTCCTCACCCCGCGATCGGGAGAGCGCGGCGGATGCAAGTTGCCAAGCCCGAACTCCAGCATCAAGTCATGATCGAAGCGGTGGAAAACCACATGCCGGAGGTAATCGTGATCGATGAGATCGGTACGGAGTTGGAAGCTTTAGCGGCCAGAACGATCGCCGAGCGTGGCGTGCAATTAGTCGGCACCGCCCACGGCAATCAATTGGCAAATTTGATTAAAAATCCCACCCTATCGGATTTAGTTGGCGGCATTCAGTCCGTCACCCTGGGCGATGAGGAAGCACGACGGCGCGGCACGCAAAAAAGCATTCTCGAACGCAAGGCTCCACCCACATTTGACATTGCCGTGGAAATGCTAGAGCGCTACCGCTGGATCGTACATAAGGATGTTTCAGATACCATTGACGGTCTATTGCGCGGACGCGAACCTGCCTATCAGATTCGCGGTGTGAGCGAAGAGGGCAAAGTGACCATCTCAGAAGAACAACCGCGTCAGCCGGAAATAGTCAGAAACCCTGGTGCCAGGGGATGGCGTGCCTCAGGACGCATGGAACCTTTGCCGCTGGATCGCAGTTTGGTACGCAATGGTGCCGACCAGTCCGACCGCCAATACGATCTAGATAGCGAGTCGAGCGGGTCTAGAGCTGAGGAAAGACCTGGAGCGAGGCCCTTGCTCAATGCTGGCGCGATCGCCGATCGCGATGGGGATGTTGTTTACGTCTACCTCTATGCCGTGAGCCGCCACCAAACGGAACAGGTAATCGATATGCAAAGTCTACCTATCGTTTTGACTAAAGAATTAGATCGGGCTGATATGGTACTGGCATTGCGATCGCAGGTACGCAGCCACTCCAAACTGCGCCACTTAGCCGAAACGCATTCGCTGCCCATTCACACGATCAAAAGCAGTACGATCCCGCAAATTACGCGGGCACTGCGGCGGATGCTGCAACTTGACGAGCCTGCCGGAATTTCTGCTGTTAACGACCTGAACTTGTTTGCCTATGGTGACTCCGAAGACGAAATGGAAGCTTTAGAGGAAACGCGCCTGGCGGTGGAGCAAATCGTGATCCCCAAAAGCCAGCCCGTCGAGCTTTTACCCCGTTCCTCTACGATTCGGCGGATGCAGCACGAATTGGTGGAGCACTATCACCTCAAATCTACCAGTTTCGGGACAGAACCAAATCGCCGCCTGCGTATCTACCCTAATTAACTGCCCTATTAACCGCTATCCCTAACTATTCTCTTGTACACTCGCCCCCTAGCTCATTTAATCGAACAACTGCAACGCCTGCCTGGAGTCGGGTCTAAGACTGCGCAGCGTCTGGCTTTGCATATCCTCAAACGCCCGGACGATGAGGTAGAAGCTCTAGCAAAGGCTTTATTAGCCGCAAAACAGCAGGTAGGTTACTGCTCCGTGTGCTTTCACCTCTCTGCTGAGCCTGTATGCGATATCTGTAGCAATCCCAGCCGCGACGAGACCACTATTTGCGTAGTGGCGGATTCGCGCGATCTGATTGCCCTGGAGAAGACCCGCGAATATCGAGGTAAGTACCATGTTTTGGGGGGACTGATTTCACCAATGGATGGCATTAGTCCAGATAGTTTAAACATTCAAAGCTTGGTGAGACGTGTTAGTGGGGGTAAGGTAAGCGAAGTAATCATGGCAATTAGCCCCAGCGTAGAAGGCGAGACGACCACTCTTTATGTGGGCGGCCTACTGAAGCCATTTGTCAAAGTAACCCGCATCGCCTTTGGCATTCCCATGGGCGGCGATCTGGAGTATGCCGATGAAGTAACTCTGGCTAAAGCGATCGAGGGGCGGCGCGAACTAGATTAGAACTATAGCTATAGCCAATAGGCTTAGGACGGGGTGCAGGGGTTCCACCCCTGCGTGGGGGCTGCGCCCCCACACCCCCTGTCCTAACAGATCTGTCTACGGCTATAGATTAATAGACATTAAATGGCAGGGCTGTGGTATAACAACCAAGCAGTCTTCACACAACTGATATCTGATGCGAAATCCATTCAAAAAAGCTAAATCGGCAGTTGCCCTGTCTGGGTTGGTTGCTTTTGGTTGGCTAATTTCTGGTGGTGTTTTTCCTGCGACCAAGCGATCGCCTCAGGCAATCTTAGTCCTGGGCGGAGCGCCTTCGCGGGAGAAATTTGCCGCTAAGTTTGCTTTGCAACACCCCGATCTCCCAATCTGGGTCTCATCAGGTAGCCCTGAAGAATATTCCAACTACCTGTTTTCGGAAGCTGGCATTTCACCTAAGCGAATTCATTTGGACTATCGTGCTGTCGATACCGTAACTAATTTCACCACCCTGGTCGATGACCTCCAGAAACGACAGATTACAGACGTTTACGTCATTACCGCCGATTACCATATGCCGCGAGCGCAAGTAATTGGCAGTATCGTTCTGGGCAGCCGAGGTATTCGGATGTACCCAGTTTCGATTCCATCTACAGCTAAAGGAGAAGAACCGCTGAAGGTAGTGCGCGACGGACTGCGATCGGTTTTCTGGCTAGCAACGGGTTCTTCATTGCGGTAGGGTGCATTGGGAGTACGACGCAACGCACCTTAACTTCAACCTGGTGCGTTACGCTGCGCTAACGACACCCTACAATCGATCTATTTGCTAGCAGGTTCGGCTGCAATCGCAAAACGCAACTTGTCTACCAAAGTAGTTAAGTTGTCAGCATTAATGCGATAGCTGAGTGGATGCGCGATCAGTCTGGCCGTGCTTTCAAATAACACTTCGATCTCCTGCAAACCGTTTTCGCGCAGGGTTTTTCCCGTCGAGACCAGATCGACGATCGCGTCCGACATACCTGTAATCGGTGCTAACTCCACGGAACCGTACAGAGGAATCACTTCTACAGGCAGATCTATGCTTTGGAAATACTCGCGAGCGCAACGCACCGACTTGGATGCTATGCGACTGTGGGGTGGCAGATCGAGTACGGATTGATAGGGGCTGGCTTTGGGTACGGCGATCGACATGCGGCAATGTCCAAATCGCAAATCCAGGAGCCGTGCTACGTTAGGTTGTTTTTCTCGCAGCACGTCTTCGCCCACAATACCTAATTGTGCTTGTCCGTACTCCACATAGACAGACACGTCCTGCGCCCGTACGAGCAAAGCTCGAGCAGCGCCAGTAGGATCGGTAATTTGAAGTTGGCGATTAGAACTGTCTAAAAATGCGCTAAAGTCCAGTCCTATAGATTGGAGCAGAGCAATCGATTCTTTAAGTAACGAGCCTTTGGGCAGGGCAAAGACAATCATGGATAGTTGAAAATTTACTTATTCCAGGATAAGACTTTTGGACTCTAACCAGATCGAAATTCCACGAAACTGTCTTGTCGTAGTGCATTTGCAAGTTGTGACAAATCTTAAAACTAAGAGGGACAAACTTTTCTTAAGCAAAATCCAGATAGCTAAAGCGATATTGGCAAGATTGTCAGGCAGGAGCGATCGCCACTTGAATGCTATAAGCCTTGCAGTTAGGAGGTTTCAAGGTTTAGTTACCTGGAAGCTATGTAAAGTCGAACTGCTTTCAATATTAAAAAAATAATAACTATTTGCTAAATGCCAAGTAAATAAAGGAAAAAGTCCACATAACTTAAAGTTTTCACCTGTACACAAATGGATGGTTGCTATTAGAATAAATCCTTGAAAGCCCAACCCTATAGGAGTTTCACAACTATGGGGATGATTTTTCGCTAATTAACCCTTGGCAACTGCATAAAAGAGTTGCCTTTACATATTTTTGCTCGGTTTATGCCGTAAATTCAGCTAAAACGAGCATTTTCATACTAAACTCTCGATCCACTATATACGGAAGGCAATATGAATAAAGGTGAATTGGTTGATGCGATCGCCAAAAAAGCGAGCGTCAATAAAAAGCAGGCTGACGAAGTGCTAACTGCGACTTTAGAAGTAATTGTTGATGCGGTTTCATCCGGCAATAAGGTAACTTTGGTTGGTTTCGGTTCTTTCGAGCCTCGCGAACGCAAGGCTCGGGAAGGTCGTAACCCCAAAACAGGCGACAAAATGGAAATTCCTGCCACGACGGTACCCGCCTTCTCGGCTGGCAAATCGTTTAGGGAAAGGGTCAGCCCACCAAATGATTAATTGAATTGCTGGCAATATACAAAGCCTCCAACTCAGGAGGCTTTGTTATTCCTAGTTTCCAAAAATTAGGTGCGATCGTGTTAGGTTAAATCTGAAATGCTATTTATTACATGCCATGTCTGAAGCTCTTGCCTTTGACCTGGATATCGAAGATATCGTCACCGAAGATGATGAACCTGTGGACAATCTTGCCTCAGAAAAGCAGCAACGACTGCTGACAGAACCACTCTACAGCTATCCCTTTCAACCGCCTGACAGTGAAATATTTTTAGCGGCTGCTAATGTTGGCGTTTTTTACTCGACTCATCAACCGCCTTTAGTACCTGATATGTTCCTGAGTTTGGACGTGCAGGTCGCGGATAACTGGTGGGAAAAGCAAAATCGTTCTTATTTTGTCTGGGAATTTGGTAAGCCACCCGATGTAGCGGTCGAAATCGTCTCTAATCGCAAAGGAAAGGAATTAGACCGCAAGTTAAGAGACTATGCCAAAATTGGCGTGAAATATTATGTGGTATTCGATCCTAGCCATCAAATTAGTACCGCAACTTTACAGGTATTTCAACTACAGGGACGCTTCTACTCAGCCCAAGACACAACCTGGCTGGAGCAGGTGGGACTAGGGTTAACTTTATGGACGGGTGCTTATGAAGGTAAAACAAATGAGTGGTTGCGCTGGTGCGATCGCAATGGTCAGGTAATCCCCACAGGGGCAGAAAAAGCTGAAGCCGCACAGCAACAAGCTGAAGCCGCGCAGCAACAAGCTGAACTTGCACAGCAACAGGTCGAGGCTGTTTCGGCAGAATTGGACGCAGAACGGCAGAGATCGCAACGATTAAGCGATCGCTTGCGAGAAATGGGCATCGATCCAACCGCTCTATAAAAAAAGCAAACTGGGTAGTGCGTAGCACTACCCAGTTTGCTTGTACGATCGCCGATTCAGCTCAGCGCGACTAATTCGGGATCTTGGAACAGGGGCGTGCTGAGATAGCGTTCGCCAAAACTGGGCTGAATCATGACAATGAGTTTATTTTTATTTTCGGGTCGCTTGGCAATCTGAATTGAGGCATACAATGCCGCGCCACTGGAAATGCCAGAAAGCAGTCCTTCTTCCTTGGCTAACCTGCGTCCGTAAGCGATCGCGCGATCGTCGGTTACGGTAATTACCTCGTCAATTAATGATGTATCCATTACCTCTGGGATAAAGCCCGCACCAATTCCCTGAATTTTATGCGGCCCAGGTTGTCCGCCAGAGAGAACAGGACTGTTGGCAGGTTCGACCGCGATCGCCTTAAATTCGGGCTTGCGTTGTTTGATTGCCCCGGCTACGCCTGTAATCGTGCCCCCTGTACCAACACCAGCTACCAGAAAATCTACCTGACCGTCTGTATCCTCCCAAATTTCTTCGGCGGTGGTGAGACGGTGAATTTCAGGGTTGGCTGGATTGCGAAACTGCTGCAGCATGTAGGTGTTGGGTGTATTAGATGCAATTTCCGTGGCACGACGAATGGCACCACCCATACCTTCACTGCCAGGAGTCAGTTCCAGTTCGGCTCCATAAGCTCGCAACATAGCTCGGCGTTCGAGGCTCATGGTATCGGGCATTGTCAGAATCAAGTGATATCCTTTTGCAGCCGCAACCATGGCAAGAGCGATGCCAGTATTTCCCGAAGTGGGTTCTACCAAAGTAGTTTTGCCGGGTAGAATTAGCCCTTGTTTCTCGGCATCCTCGACCATGCTAATACCTATGCGGTCTTTGACAGATGCAGCTGGGTTCATACCTTCAAGCTTGACCGCGATCCGTGCTAAGCATCCCTCCGCCTGGGGAATGCGGTTTAGTTCAACGAGAGGAGTACGACCAATTAGTTCTGTGATGTTATGGGCGATTTTCATAGGTATTATTAGCTGTATTTTTTAGATGTAGTACATCGTGGTAGATAACTGGCGTTGCTTTTCCAGTTCGTACAAATCTTTTAATGTGGAGTTTGCCAAAACTTCAGTCGCCGCTTTTTGCGCGGTTTGCCATAACTCCCGCACAACGGAAATATCCGGAGCATCTGGGCTGTTCTGCACTTTACCAGTTACAGAAGATGGCGGATCGTTTCCCTCAATGCAGCGAACAATTTCCAGAATACTGATACTCCAGGGTTCTCGTGCGAGCAAATAGCCACCCTTAGAGCCACGTTGGCTGCGCACCAAACCATTCCGTCTTAAAGTGGCAAGTAGGTGCTCTAAGTAGCGATCGGGAATATTCCTTTGACTAGCGATTTGACGGCTCTGCAATGGTTGAGCTGCAGTAAAATGACTGGCTAGCTCCAATAAAGCTAAGATTGCATATTCGCTCTTGAGAGAAAGTTCCACTGCAGTTCCACTAAAGTCAGTAACTAGCTTTAGAAAATCATACCCCCATATTGTACTAGGAATTATGGACATACCTAGCATTTTTGCTCGCATCGTTTTATTAAAGAGATTAAACCCACATGGGCGTATACGCCATTAGGAACCTGTGCTAGATTAGCTGTGTAATCCTCGCACAGTCGATTTCACGAACAATGCTCATGGCAAAACGCGGACTTATACTAAGCACAACAGCAGCATTAACAGCAGCGGTAGCTGTTGTTGGGTTTCAGCTAGCTAACCCTAGTGCTGCTGCATTTAAAAGCAGCCCTAAAGAACTAGTAGACGAAGTTTGGCAGGTGATCAATCGCGAATATGTTGATGGCAACTTCAACAAAGTGGATTGGCAGCAAACCAGACGTAAATATCTGTCGCGTGACTATGCTTCTAAAGCAGAAGCCTACAGAGCTGTGCGAGAGATGCTTAAGACTTTAGACGATCCCTATACCAGATTCATGGATCCCGAACAATTCAAGAGCATGCAAATTGATACATCGGGAGAGCTGACTGGTGTCGGTATTCAACTAGGAATGGACGAAAACACCAAGAAACTAACGGTGATTTCACCAATTGAAGGTTCCCCAGCAGCGCGGGCGGGTATTTTAGCTAAGGACATTATTATCACGATCGCGGGCAAGAGCACAGAAGGCATGGATATTAACCAGGCTGTAGCTCTGATCCGCGGCCCCTCTGGTACCAAGGTAAAGTTAGGAGTGCAGCGTGGCGGTCGCACATTCGATGTGGAATTGGAAAGAGCCAAAATAGAAGTCCACCCCGTCAAAGCAGAAGTGCGCGACTCTGGCATTGGTAAAGTTGGCTATATTCGTTTAACGCAGTTTAATGGCAACGCCGCCAGCGATATGCGCAAGGCGATCCAATCCCATGTCGATCAGAACGTTAAAGGTTTTATCCTGGATCTGCGCTCTAATCCTGGCGGTCTATTATATTCCAGTGCGGAAATTGCCAGAATGTGGCTGGACAACGCCACGATCGTTTCCACCATAGATCGCAAAGGTGAAAGCGAACGATTAACTGCGAATCGTCAGGCTCTCACGGATAAACCTTTGGTTGTTTTAGTAGACGGTGGCTCTGCCAGTGCTAGTGAAATTCTTTCCGGCGCGCTCCAGGATAATAAGCGCGCTGTATTAGTCGGCACTAAGACATTTGGGAAAGGGCTAGTGCAGTCAGTACATCGACTTGGTGACGAGTCAGGGCTGGCTGTGACGATCGCCAAGTACTACACGCCTAATGGTACAGATATCAACCATTCTGGGATCAAACCCGATATTAGTATCGAACTGACGGACTCAGATCGCGAGCGCCTGGTTAAAAACCGAGATCTAATCGGTACAATTGAGGATCCTCAGTATGCCAAGGCTCTGGAAGTTCTGACCAAGCGCGTGCAAAACCCTCAACTGCCTTCTGTGAGTCGCAACTAAGCCCAATCTGGAGCAGGCTCAAACTTGATGTTGGGCGCTCCCTTTGCGGAAGGCAAAACATTGAAACCTGGTTTGGGCTTAAAAGCTGGAATGTAGCTTACAGCTTGGTTCTGGATATTTACGGCTATATTACACGCCTGGCAAAAACCTGATATTAACTAACAAAAACTAAAAGACGAGGGTTAACCCTCGTCTTTTAGTTTTTGTTACTGGCACTTAGTTGTAGCACTTCCAGGCATATGGATCTTTTTCATTGCTGGTGGCAGCGTAGGCATAGTCGCCGTGTTCCATGCGGCATACTTCATTCATGGAGATGGGATATTCCTGTGAGGGCCAGGCCATAAATTTGGTTAGAGGAACAAGACAGCGCCAGGAGTCGGCAGTGGGGGTATCTCCCATCAAAATTACCTTGGCACTTTTAGAGTAGGCATTCTCGCAATAGTAAGCAAGATCGAGTTCGCCCACTTCTGCAGCTTGTGATGGCAAGGCGACCGAGAACATCGCCAGCATAGCTAATACAAAGGCGACAAGTTTTTTATATAGTTTCATAGCTACTCCTTAGATCGTGGGTAAGTGATGGTGGTATTTGAGGGTCTATATACAGCGATATAAAGGTTAATGGCGGTTTCCCTGACTGCTACAAGCAGTAACTGCATAGAGTTAGTCGGTAATGATATTTCCCAAATTCGATCGAAAAATTACCGATCTCTTCATCTTTAGATCTGCCGATGTATGGGTTGTTTTGCTACGATTACAAGCTGGTGAGGAAGCATATCACAAACCATATAATGAAACGACGGATTTTTATTAGTACGGGTGAAGTTTCAGGGGATTGGCACGGTTCGATCCTGATTCAAGCACTCCAAAATTCAGCCCGGCAACGCGATCTGGAATTAGAGATTCTGGCTCTGGGAGGCGATCGCATGGTAGCCGCCGGTGCGACTCTCCTCGGTAACACCGTAGGCATAGGCTCGATTGGTTTGGTTGAAGCCTTACCCTACGTCTTGCCCACCTTGCTCGTGCAGTGGCGAGCCAAGCAACAACTTAAAAAATTTCCACCTGATTTAGTCATATTAATTGATTACGTCACGCCAAACATTGGCATGGGGTACTTTACCAAACGTCAGTTGCAAGTACCCGTAATTTATTACATCGCACCGCAGGAATGGGTCTGGTCGTTTAACGATAAGAATACGCAGGCGATCGCTGGCTTTACCGACCGCATTTTGTCGATATTTCCGCAGGAGGCAAAATATTATGCCGAGCAGGGCGCGCAGGTAAAGTGGGTGGGGCACCCGCTAGTGGATTTGATGGATCGCGTACCAGATCGCGCCACGGCACGTCAGCAGCTAGGAATTAGTAGCGAAGATTTAGTAGTAGTGTTGCTGCCCGCTTCGCGATCGCAGGAACTCAAGTACCTGTTACCAGTAATGTTACAAACAGCAAAATTGATTCAAGCCCAATTGCCTCAGGTAAAATTTTGGTTGCCGCTTTCTTTGGAAAAGTATCGCCCCAATGTTGAACGACTTTTGTCTCAGTATGGTGTAAAAGCAGATGTGGTTTCTCATCCGTCTCAGTTAGTAATTAGAGCTGCAGATTTAGTTCTGTCCAAATCTGGTACGGTTAACTTGGAAACTGCCCTTCTGAACGTACCGCAGGTTGTTATTTATCGTGTCAGCACCGTTACTGCCTGGATCGCACGCCATTTGCTACACTTCTACATTCCGTTTATGTCACCACCCAATTTAGTCCAAATGAAAGCGATCGTGCCGGAGTTTTTGCAGGAAGCTGCCTCGCCTGAAAGTGTATCCCAAGCCTGTTTAGAACTGCTTTTAAATGAGCGATCGCGGCAACAGATGCTGTATAACTATGCAGAGATGCGTAATTGCTTGGGTGGTAATGGTGCAATTGAAAGGGTAGCAACTGAAATTTTGGATGCATTGCCAGTAAACAACCTCAACTAGAAAGTCATTGCAATTTGTCAGAGATAAAAAGGGGTACAGGATGGAAAGGGCAGAATTTATCAAGCTTTATACCGCAGGTGTGCGAGACTTTGCCACCACTAATTTTAGCGGTCAAGATTTGAGTAATGTCGATTTCACCAATGTCGATCTCGGTGGAGCAGATCTGACTGGAGCCAATCTCAGCGACACAATCTTCGACCACACCACAGTTTTGAGTGGGGTTGATTTTCGCTATGCCAATCTTAGTCGGGCCAGTATGCAGGATCTAAATCTCGAATATATCGATCTGCGCAAAGCTAATTTAACCGGAGCAAATCTGAGTCGCTCTGAGATGAATGGTGCTGATTTTAGCAACGCAAACCTGATCGGCGCGCAACTAGTCGAAGCCGATCTGGTGGAAGCAACGCTAGTGGGGGCAGATTTAACTGCAGCAAATTTTCGTGGTGCCGATCTCAGAGGTGCTAATTTCTCGCAGGCGATTATGGTGGGCACGGACTTAACTGAATGCGATCTGACGACAACCAATTTCAGCAGTGCCGATCTCACGGATGCTAAGGTATATGCTTCTATCCGCCCGCAGGGTGAGGCGATAGACGATGTCACTTTTCCCGATGGCAGTAAAGTTAAACCCGATTGGTGGTAATAGTTGCACCAATTCTCAGTATGAGAGAGACTATCGCTTTTTAACCTGCATGGCGATCGCTTCCTTTACCGCGCCAAAATCAATCAGAACGAGTTTGCCATCAACCCGACGACGCATCAGATTTTGCGGTTTGATATCGCGATGGATAATATTTTGCCGATGCACGAATGAGAGAATTTCCAAAATCTCTCGCAATAGGTTTACGACATCGCTTTCCTGCCACGGCTGACCGGGAAGAATCTCAGTACTGAGGTCTTCGCCATCGATTAGCTCTTGAATCAGATAGAATTCGTTATTTTCTGGGAAGTATAGCGTTTTTCAATTGAGAACAGGTTTTATTGATAGGGTGAAGGGGTTCCACCCCTTCTTGGGGGCAACGCCCCCAAACCCCCTTCTCGTTTTCATCTGAAAACCGCTATAGGCAGAGAGCGTAAGGGATGCGATCGTAGTTTTTGACCGAGCCTGTAAAGAAATTCCCCTTCCTGTTGAAACAAGCGCACGATTTCAGGTGAGATCGCCTGTGGCTGCAACCGCTTCACCACGCATCTGGGTTTGGGGTTAATCGGTATATGCAAATCCAATGAATTTTACCATTTCGCCTCGTAGGAATGGCGTGGTTGCTTGCTCTAAAAGGGTACTTTTGGAGTTCCCCCCTTGATAAGGGGGGCTAGGGGAGATCTTGCATTTCAGCATTCAATGCGTAAGTCCTAAACTATTTAGGGCAGGGTTCGACTGTCTCGCAGAAAAGCCAATAAAATGTTGTTATTAGGATTAAACCTAAGGCATATTAGTTTGCACTAGTTTGCACTATAAAAGCTGGCACCAAGTAAAGGCTAAGTCTAATTTATGAAAGGCGGCATTCGCATCGGCACTATTTTCAAAATTCCTCTATTCATCGACCCATCGTGGTTTCTGATTGTGGCGTTGATGACGTTAAGTTACAGAACCGATTACGTTCGGTTGTCGCCAGATTTAGCCTTGCTCTTTGGCTTTCTAACTGCTGTATTGCTATTTGTTTCGGTTTTGCTGCATGAACTGGGGCATAGCCTGACGGCTAAGTCTCAAGGTATTGAGGTCAACTCGATTACCCTGTTTCTATTTGGTGGCGTGGCGGCAATTGAAAAAGAATCGAAAGATCCCTGGTCGGCTTTTAGCGTGGCGATCGCAGGGCCAATCGTCAGCCTTGCCCTTGGTGGTATTTTATGGGGTACAGCGCTGGCTCTAGCAGGAAATGGCGTGTTTGCAGTATTAAATCATCCTGTCAATCCCCAGGCTGCCACTAAACTGGTAAGCGATGTAGGAATAAATAGGGCGTTAGTTGGTTCTATGGCGTTTAATCTGGCGCAAATTAATCTCGTCTTAGGCATATTTAACTTAATTCCAGGTCTGCCTCTTGATGGCGGTCAGGTTTTAAAAGCTGTGGTTTGGAAAATTACAGGTAACCGCATGACTGGTGTACGGTGGGCTGCTCGTTCCGGTCAATTTCTGGGACTAATTGCTATATTTATGGGGGTTAACCTCCTGTTTCTGCGCAACGGCCTGTTCTACGGAATCTGGCCGATTCTGCTGGGCTGGTTCGTCATGAATAATGCGTCTGCTTACCTACAGTTCACGAATTTACAGGAAGCATTAATGGGATTAACGGCAGAACTGGCAATGACGCGAGATTTTCGGATTGTCGATGCCAAAATGTCGCTGCGTCAGTTTGCCGATGAGTTTTTGCTCCTGCGAGAAGACAAGGATATTCAACCTGCATATTTTGCTTCTGCGGATGGGCGCGATCGCGGTGCGATCGCACCTGAGGATTTCCGCTACATCGAGCGCAGCCAGTGGGAAAGCAAAACGCTGAACGACATTGCTAAGCCGTTTAAGTCTCTGGATGTTGTGGAGCTAAAGGCAAAAATTGTAGAGGTAATTAAGCTGCTAGAAGAAAAGCAGATCAAACGTTTAACTGTGCTTTCCCCCGTCGGTTCTGTGGCTGGCGTGATCGATCGCGGCGACGTGCTGCGCGCACTGGCACGCAAGCTCAAATGGCCGATTCCCGAAGCCTACATTCAACAAGTAAAAGCCGATGGTAAGTTTCCGCCAGATCTGCGATTATCGGAGTTAATCGCGCAGATTCCCCCCAATTAAGCTGAATGTATATATTGTTAAGGTGGGCAATGCCCACCCTACCAGGGTTTCTTTAAAAACCGATCGCTGAATGCTAAAAGCTAGAGAAAATCATGCAAATCTATGTATCGAATCAAGAGGTAAAAATTCAACTCAGCGGGACCGAGCGTTTCTGGGCGTTTCACATTGGTAGTACTATTACCATTCCTGTAGCGCATATCAAGTCTGTCAGTACTGCCGAGCCAGCTAGTAACTGGAAAGAAATTCGCGCTCCCGGTGCGTTTATCCCCGGATTTATTAAATCCGGCACCTACTACAGCGATCGCGGTCGGGAATTTTGGTATGTGACGAGGGAAAAGGACTACCTGATCTTGGAACTCAAGGATGAATACTATAAGTGGATTACTCTAACTATCGACAACAGCGAAGCTTTGGCTCGCCAAATTCAAGCGGCGATCGCCAATTCTTAAATTTCTAGCCTGCATGTTCGACGTACGCATTATTCTCGTTGAGCCAGCCGGAGCGCTAAATTTAGGTGCGGTGGCGCGGGTGATGAAAAATATGGGGTTGGCGCAGCTCTGGCTGGTAAATCCCCAGTGCGATCGCTTCAGCGATGGCGCGCAACACATGGCCGTACATGCCAAGGATATTTTAGAAGCAGCGCGGATCGTCGATACCTTACCAGAAGCTCTATTTGACTGCCACAGAGCGATCGCTACTGTCGGTCGAGTATCGCCTTCGGGCACTAATTTGCCATTAAATTCGTCCGATGGCCTGAGCTGGCTGACCCAGGTGGAAAGCAGCGCGATCGTGTTTGGGCGCGAGGATCGCGGCCTTAGTAATGCGGAATTGCAATACTGTCAACAGGTGATGACAATTCCGACGGCGGCGGTTTATCCTTCGCTCAACCTGGCGCAAGCGGTCGGGATTTGTTGCTACCATCTACGCCTGCTCTATGAATCACGCCATGAAGCAAATGAACCAAGTGCAAATTCTTTTGGCGCGATCGCTAGCCAAATCGAGCAAGATTTGGTACATTCAGCCTCCATAACTGTGGTTGAAGCTTTCTACGAACAACTGGAGGCTATACTGCTGGAGATCGGGTTTCTTTATCCGCATACAGCGTTCAGTAGAATGAGCAAACTACGCCAGTTGTTTAATCGAGCCAACCTCACAACCGAAGAGGTTGCTATGCTGAGAGGTATTTTGCGACAAGTTAATTGGGCTGCGCAAAAAGATGCCAAGCAATAGCGATCGATTATCTAAATGGTTAGCGAGTTAATAGTAAATGACTGTGCCGAACAGTCGAATTGCAGGATAGGGTGTCAGAAAACCATGAGCCGCGAATCTAGACTGAAACGACTAAAAGAAGGTAAGAACCAACCCTATGTCTCTATTGCCAGAGATCGAGTAACCTCCATTTCAGAAGGAACTGCACTGCGCGATCGCAAAATTCAACCGAATCAAACTCAAGTTGCGACACTACCAAAACCGCCATTAAAATCGCAGTCAAAATCTACATCGCTCAGGCGTTCCCATCTCACCCAATCCCTAGCAAAAAATATAGGTTGGCAAGTTCTGCGCTTGGTGGTAATTGGTGTCGGTTTGAGCGCGATCGCAGGGACATTAATCTACTTTTGGCAGAGTGCCGCTAGTCGTACTATCACGGCACCCATCGGCCATCAAGTCGGTTCCGACAAAAAGGAGGCACCAGATTCTACGGATTTACCGCTTAAGGCGGAGCTAACAGCGTTAACAGCAAAAATTAAGCAGCTAGCAGCACCAGAATCGGATCTATCGCTCCAAACGCTGGTCTTTGATGCAGATACGGGCGTTTATACCGATGTCAATAGTCGCAAGCCGATCGCTTCGGCTAGCATCATTAAAATACCCTTGCTGATCGCATTTTTACAGGATGTCGATGAGGGTAAAGTGCAACTGGGCGAGCAATTGGAAATTAGCAAAGATGTAATCGTTGGCGAAGCTGGCGGTCTTCAGTACGAACCTGAGGGTACAAAGATCTCAGCGCTGGAAACCCTGACAGAGATGATTGTCCACAGCGACAACACCGCCACCAACATGATTATGAAAAGGATTGGTGGTAAGGATGCGGCTAACCGTCGCTTTAAGTCCTGGGGGCTAAACTCTACAGTAATTCGCAATCAGCTTCCAGATTTAGAGGGCACAAACACCACCAGCCCCTACGATCTGGTCAATTTATTGTCTATGGTGGATAAAGGGAAATTGCTCTCGCCGCGCAGTCGCGATCGCTTGATGGATATCATGCGTCGCCCCGTGACGAATACGCTCTTACCCCAAGGAATTGCCGCCGATGCCCGCATCGTTCATAAAACTGGAGATATCAGATCGGTGGTGGGCGATGCTGGCATTATCGATATGCCCAGTGGGAGGCGCTATATCATGGCAGCAATCGTGAAGCGCCCCGACAACGATCAAAGGGCAAACGAGCTAATTCGTCAGGTTTCCAGAGCTACCTACGATTACCTCAAGACTAATAACAGTAATAGCTCGCCCAACTCAGTTAGTCCCCCCATCCGTAAACCAGCGACTAATCCTGCCAGCAACTCCATCGACAGCACCATTCAAGCTCCAGACACTACGATCGTGCCGCCAGAAACATCGAATGTCAACGATTCAGAAACTTCTTCCTTGGCGCGATCGCAGCAACCCGTTGTCAATACGCAACCCTAGTGTTCTGTTAGGCGTGGGATTTTGGTTGCGTGGCATCGGCTGGTAGCGGCCCCGTAAATGGCGATATGCGATCGCTCTCCAGGCGATTGTGAGGTAGTTTTTCCCCCGCAATCATAGCCGTGATGTTCTCTGCCATCACGGTATGGGGAACAACGCCGATCGCGTTGCCAACTACCATATTTTTACGATCCATAAAGACGAAATGGGGAATGCCATCAACCTTAAAGCGGGTAATTTCTGGCAACCATTTGTTGTTATCCACATTCAGCATGACGAAATTGACAGCGGAGCCGTACTGCTTTTGCAATGCCATGTTATCGGCAGCCATAGACTGGCAACTCGTACACCAGTCGGCATAGAACTCAACCACGGTGGGCTGGTTATTTGCTAGTGCAGATTCTAATGGCGTGGCGGCTTTCGCAACTGCCGCAAGGGAAGCACCGCTGTTTTGGGTTTGAAAGCCAAAGAAGAGTGCGGCAGCGAGGGCGATCGCGGCGATCGCGATTAACAGATTGCGCGCGCGATGCTCGGGCGTGCCAGTGGGAGTATTGTGGATAGGCGATGATTCCATAGGTAGCGATCGGCTGTTTTAGCAATTTACCTATAGTTATAGCAGCAAGCCACCAGGGAATAACCGAAAAATTAGGTACAAGCCCCATCCCATAAGGACGGGGCTTGCAACCCATTTCTTTGGTCAATCCGCGTTGGGGCCAGCATCGACGATGTCCTTGTGCGCGTGCTTAAAGCGCTTGAAGTTTTCTACAAATAGGCGAGCGAGGTGCCTTGCTTGCCTGTCGTATTCTGCTTTGTCGCTCCAGGTATCCCTGGGATTCAGGATTTGTTGAGGTACTCCCGGTACCGATTCGGGGATCGATATTTTGAAGATGAGATGGGGATAGAACGCTACATTATCCAGGTGACCGTCTAAGGCTGCCGAGATTGTGGCGCGGGTGTGCTCGATGTCCATACGCGCGCCCACCCCGTAGGGGCCGCCCGACCAGCCCGTATTTACCAGGTATACGGTAGAGTTATGGCTTCTGAGTCGATGGCCTAGAAGCTCGGCATAGATGCTGGCTGATAGAGGTAGAAATGGCTTGCCAAAACAAGCAGAGAAAGTCGCTTGCGGCTCGGTGATGCCGCGCTCGGTACCAGCCAACTTGCTGGTATAGCCGGACATAAAATAGTACATTGCCTGCTGCTCGGTGAGCTTGGCGATCGGGGGCAGTACGCCAAAAGCATCTGCCGAGAGAAAGATAATGGTATTGGGATGACCGCCTATACCCGGAATTACAGAATTGGGAATGTATTCAATTGGATAGGCAACACGCGTATTCTCCGTCAGGCTGCCATCGTCGTAGTCGGCAACTCTGGTATCGGATGCCAGAACGACATTTTCCATCATGGCTCCAAATCGAGTTGCTTCCCAGATTTCTGCTTCTTTCTCATGGGAAAGGTGAATCAATTTCGCATAACATCCACCCTCAAAGTTGAAGATGCCTTCATCTGACCAGCCGTGCTCGTCATCGCCAATCAGTCGGCGGTTGGGATCTGCGGACAGAGTGGTTTTACCAGTACCGGAAAGACCGAAGAACAGAGCTGTATTACCATTCTCGTCCATATTGGCAGAGCAGTGCATGGGCAGGACGTTACACTTCGTCATGAAGTAGTTCATCAGAGAGAATACAGACTTCTTGATTTCTCCCGCGTACTTCGAGCCACCGATGATTACCAATCTTTTGGCGAAATGTAGTGCAATAAATGCTTCGCTGTTAATGCCATCGTCATTCGGATCGCCGTGCAGTCCAGGAACGGCAATTACGGTAAAGTCGGCATGATGGTGGTGCAGTTCTTCGTCTGTCGGTCTGAGGAATAACTGATGGGCAAACAAACTCTCGGATGCAGCCTCGGTAATCACTCGCACTCCCTTTCTATACTTGCGATCGGCACCCACATAGCCATCGAAGATATAAAGATCTCTGCCCTGCACGTAGGAAAGAATCCGCCGATAAAGCCGATCGAAGTTTGCTTCGGAAATGGGAACGTTGAGCTTATTCCAGTGAATCTCTTCTTTGCTACTCGGTTCTTCGACAATGAATTTATCGTTGGGCGATCGCCCAGTATACTTCCCGGTATGCACGCATAAAGCACCATTTTCGGCTAGAACGCCTTCACCGCGAACGAGAGAGTGTTCTATCAGAACTGGCACGGGTAGGTTGTGGTAGACATGCCCGAGATTCTTCATGCCGAGAGCATCTAATCCGAAGGTCGAACCATGCTGTCGTTCGCGAATATCTGCGTTATTCAGATTTGGAGAATAATTAGCTTGTGGAGAATAATTAGCTTGTGGAAGCTTCTCTTTTACAGGATTTTCTATCGACGCGCGCCCATAGAAATTGCTGGCAAGATTTCTGTCGCTCATATTCAGCCGCCCTCTCTCATGCGATAGGTGTAACTGCCTTCAATTTCCACCTCAGCCACATATCGAAGATCCTTCAATCACCACTCAATCGATAAATTTTAAAACTACAATTTAAGAAGGGGAAGGTATCGAGGCAGTAATTCCATCGTTGCACATATTTAGCATAGTTATAAAAGATTAATTATTTCTTCCATGTTTGTAGCAGATAATACTACAATACGCAATTGTAGCTAGCAACACTATGATATTCTCTTGGGTGAGTCAACTATAAATATGCAATTTTTGCATTAGAAATCGCAATACATGCATTTGAAGTGAGTGAGAAAATCAGGTGATTTTAATACACCTCTTTAAACGCTACCAAATCGCAGCGATCGCATAATTTTATGGCTTTCTACTCGTTCGTGCAATTCTCCGCAGCCTCTAGTAATTTCTTACCCATTTCAATTGAGATGTACAAATCCACTATTGGCTAAAATCATCATCTGCCTTCTTGCCAAAGCAGTTCGTCAACTCGCTCTGATAGATCGGACATGCCGCTTTTTCCCATACCTATGCATTTGGGAAGTTCTTGCTTACTGAGCCAAAGATACTCGTCCACGATTTCTTGAACGACTTCTGATAGGGTTTTGTCTTTGTGCTTGGCGATCGCTTGTAAAGCTAGTTCTGTTGCTTCTATCAAGTGAATTACAGTTGGTTTCATATCTGGAGATGCTATTGATAATTGATATAGGTTGAGGACTGCATTTTTAGCCTTCTGCTTCCAAAAGTCATTTATTATAGATCCGCCTCGAATTATACGTTAAAAATAACGTATAATAAAAATAACGTACGTTGAGGATAGCATAAATGAAAGCTAATCCAGGCGGTCAAGTTGCGCCAAACGAAGTTGTGGGACGGGATACTTTGATTGCCAGCCTCTGGGATATTTTGGAGCGACAAAGCGCGATCTTGAGTGCAGAACGGCGCATGGGTAAAACCAGCATCATCAAAAAAATGGAGGCAGAGCCTCCAGAAAACAAATTGCCAATCTTCCGAGATCTCGAACATGTTGGCTCGCCCTTAGAGTTTGTGGAAGCAGTACTGCAGGATGTAGAAGAGTATTTGAGCAAGAAGCAAAAGGTAGCAAACCGAACTCGCCAACTACTGCAAGATTTGCGTGGTTTGGAGGTCAAGGGCTTTAAGCTACCTCAAGAGATTGCGTCAGATTGGAAAAAAATCCTTAAGGCAGTCATTGATGACCTGGTTACCAACCAGGAACGCCAGGTAATTTTGCTGTGGGATGAAGTGCCGTATATGCTGGACAAAATCGGCAATGTGGCAGCAATAGAGGTGTTGGATACACTACGATCGCTCCGCCAAACCTATCCAGATGTGAGGATGGTGTTTACAGGTTCGATTGGGTTGCATCATGTCGTGAACGAGCTAAAACAAAAGGGCTATGCCAACGAACCAACTAACGACATGTATCCTGTTGATGTTCCACCCCTATCCGAAGAGGATGCAACTGCACTAGCTAGCGAACTACTGGAAGGAGAAAAGATTCCTACGGCAAATCTTCAGGAGGTAGCAGCAGCGATCGCTCGATCTGTAAGCTGCATTCCCTTTTACATCCACCATCTGATTGCTAGATTAAAAATGAGAAACGATACAGTTGAACCTACAACAGTACTTGAAGTGGTAGGCGATTGCCTGCTCGACCCGCTCAATCCCTGGAAAATGGAACATTATCGCGATCGCATCACGAACTACTATGACAGCGATCGACAAGCTTATGCGCTCAACCTGCTGGATATTTTGTCAAATGCTGAGCGAGCTTTATCGTTTGACGATCTGTTTGCCAGCCTTAGACTCGAACCGCAAACGCAGGACAGAGAAATAGCGAAGGATGTCTTAAGGCTTTTAGGCAAGGATTACTATATCGTTCGGCAGAAAGATCTGAAATATAGTTTTCGCTATCCACTCATTCAGCGGTATTGGCAATTTTTGAGAGGTTAGGCTGATGAAAAACACATTCCTCTCAAGATTTACGCCCAGCATGATGTCGCCAGAAGCTCTGGAGGCGATCTTCGTGCAAAGACATCAGTTAGTAGAAGAACTAATCGATGCAATTCGGACTAGCGCGCTGACTGCAAATAAGCATTTTCGGCTCTTAGTGGGTGGGCGAGGTATGGGTAAAACGCATACAATTGCCCTGATTTACCACCGCATCGCAGCGATGGCAGACTTGAGAGACAAATTACTAATCGCATGGCTGAGAGAGGAAGAATGGGGTGTTTCGTCTTTTTTGGATTTACTATTGCGGATATTTCGCGCCCTCGAACAAGCTTATCCAGATGAGTATAAATCTAAGCTAAAGCAGAAAGTTGAGGAGCTTTATCAGTTTCCAGAACAGGCACAATATAGGGCAGAAAAGTTATTGCGCGAATTTGCAGGCGATCGCGTTTTGCTACTGTTAATGGAAAATTTAGACGATATTTTTGCAGGTTTAGGGGATATCGGCCAAAAGCAACTGAGAGCTTATATCCAGAATAATTCGTTTATCACTATTTTAGCAACGACGCAGAGTTTATTTCATGGCGTTACGCACAAAGATTCCCCTTTCTATGGGTTTTTCTATCCCCACCACTTAGAGGAGCTTAGTTTGGAAGATGCCGTCACTTTATTACAACACATCGCTAAGTTAGAGGAGGATAAAGAATTAGAATCATTCATCCAAAGTAGGGCAGGACATAATCGCATTAAAACCATCCATTATCTTGCAGGAGGAAATCACCGCGTCTATGTCATCTTTGCCGAATTCCTGACGCGAAAATCGCTAGATGAGTTGGTGGAACCATTCATGAAAACTTTGGACGAACTGACTCCCTATTATCAAGCTCGAATGGCGTGGTTATCGCAACAGCAGAGGAAAATCGTTGAGTTTCTATGCGATCGCCGCCATCCCGTCCCCGTCAAAGAAATAGCACTGCGTTGCTTTATCAGCCACCAAACCGCATCGAGCCAACTAAAGGATTTACGCGACAAGGGATATGTCAGAGCTGAAACAATTGGTCGCGAATCTTTTTACGAACTGCGAGAAGTTTTAATGCGCTTTTGCCTTGAAGTCAAGAAGCAACGCGGAGAGCCAATATCTTTATTCGTAGATTTTTTGCGCAGTTGGTATACGCAGGATGAGCTGCAACAGAGATTGGAAAGATTGAGCATGAAAAATGCCGAACGTCAGTTGGAGTGCGATTATATCAAGATGGCACTTCAAGAAAGGGAAGAGAAAAAAGAAGATCCTCGCATAGCAGCTTACAAGCGAGAATATCAAAATTGCTACGATAAAGAAAATTATGAAATGGCGCTGCAAAATGCTGAAAAACTGATAGGACTTCGAGGCGATCTTGAGGACTGGCTGTGTAAAGGAGCTAGTTTGGCGTTTCTCCATCAATGGAAGGAGACCTTAGCGTTTTGTTCGCAAGCGATCGAACTTTACCCAAATGAGCAGCTTTTTTGGACAATCCAAGCATGGTCATTGGATAAACTGCAATACTATGATGAGGCTTTGTCCTCTTGGGATAAAGCAATCGAACTTACCCCAGCCGATTCACGGTTATGGATGTTTCGGGGCCATGAACTGAGTAACATGCAACGCTATGAAGAAGCTTTGTCATCATACGATTGTGCGATTGAAATCAACCTTAATTATAGTTGGGCTTATTCGTCACGGGGCTTTTTGCTAAGAAAATTACAACGTTATGAGGAAGCTTTAGCTGCTTTTAATAAATCCATAGAACTAGGATGTATCGAATCTCTAGTTTTCCTTGAATGCGCTATTGTATTGTTAGAATTAAATCGCTGGGATGAGGGAATCCAAGCGTTAAATCTTCTAAGTGATGAAGATATAAAAATAATGGATATATACCTCATTATTCAAAAGCTATTTGATAGTAAGCATGATGCGTCATTTTGGCAAAATCGGATTCAAACACTCATCGAACTGTACGACAACCACCAGATTACCTCAGCATTAGGCCAAGGGATCGTCCATAATATTCCCACATTGATGTCAGAGATGGTCAGCGATAAAACTGCTCGGACATGGTTGGAAGTATGGCAAGAATTAACGGGCGATCGCCCCGAATTTCAAATTCCTTTGCGCCTGCTCAATGCGGCTGTGCGCTACCGAGAGACAAAGGGCGATCGCCGCGTTTTGTTAGAGCTTCCCATTGAGGAACGTAACTTGCTAGAACCTTTGCTGAAACAAGCGGAGTCGAAGCCAACCTGATGCCGATCGCAAATTTCCAGTGCTTTTGCCCAGATTGTAGATACGGTAGCAAAAAATAACTAATCGTTGCGATCGCAATGCCATAATGCTGTTTGTCGTATTTCAGTGGGTGTGGCAAAGCATATGGCAGATTGGCATGAAATTCCTGGCGGGGTGACGGCAGCGAAGGGCTATAAGGCTACGGGAATTAAAGCTGGGCTGAAACCATCGGGTGCTCCGGATCTGGCACTGATTAGTTCCGACGCGAGCGCGATCGCGGCGGGGGTGTTTACAACTTCGCAGGTTAGAGCCGCTTGCGTGGATTTTAACTTGCAAGTATTGCAGTCCAGCACAATGGTACGCGCAATTTTGTGTAATGCCGGGCAGGCCAATGCCAGTACGGGCGATGAAGGCTGGCGCAATGCCGTCGAGACGGCGGAACTGGTGCAGAAAACCATGGGTATAACCGATGCCGTCCTGGTGGCATCTACAGGCGTAATTGGCAGGCAGTTAGACATGGATCGGATGCGAGCGGGGATTCCACAGGCGATCGCCGCCCTGGCACCCGATGGCAGCGATGCCGCATCGAAGGCGATCGTCACTACGGATCTGGTGACAAAATCATTTGCGCTCGAAGCTACGTTTGACGGGCAGCCAGTTCGGGTTGGCGGTATCTGCAAGGGTTCGGGCATGATCCACCCAAATATGGCAACGATGCTGGCATTTGTCACCTGCGATGCGGCGGTGTCGCCCGTCCTGTGGCAGTCGATGGTGAGTCGCGCCGCCGAGCAAAGCTTTAACCAAATTACCGTCGATGGCGATACCAGCCCCAACGATATGTTACTGGCACTCAACAACGGACAGTCCCTCACGGCTGGGATTACGGATGCAAATTCCCCCGCCGCCCAAAGGCTAGAAGCAATGCTGACCGAAGTCTGCGTTCAACTTGCCAAAGCGATCGCTCGCGATGGTGAAGGCGCTACCTGTCTGATTGAAATTAACGTCACTGGTGCGGGCGATCGCGCCGCCGCCCGAGCGATTGCCCGCACGATCGCCGGTTCGTCATTGGTGAAATCCGCTGTATTTGGACGCGATCCCAACTGGGGTAGAATTGCCGCCGCCGCTGGGAGGGCGGGTGTAAAGTTTGATAAAAACCAACTAAATATTCAACTGGGCGACTTTGTGATGATGGCGGACGGCGTACCGCAAGAATTTGACCGCGATGCCGCTAGTAATTATCTGAAAAGCGATACCGTTGCGATCGGGGTTAGTGTCGGTAACGGGCCTGGCAGGGGCACGGCCTGGGGCTGCGATCTAAGCTATGATTACGTCAGAATCAACGCAGAATATACGACTTAGGAGCAGTTAGCTTGCAGCGCTCAGCGGTCGGCCTTTTAACGTTGGGGCTGTAGGCGGTGAAATTCTTAGCTGCGTTCGTGTCTTGGCAAACTGCTATAGCAGCACTGTTGGAGGAAAATACCATAAAGGGTGAGTTCAGCCCGTGGTGAAAGTAATAAAATTTAATACTAAAGTTATGACAATAGTGAGACGAAAAGCTGATGGAGACTAAGCTTGAGACTAAGCCCAAACAATCGGGAGCAAAAATCCCAAATTATTGGGTTATATCTCTAATCGTTCTTGGCACTGCTCTATTGGGATTTAGTGCTTACTATGCCATCACCAGGGCGGGTAATGCTTCGCAAACAGCGCCAGCCACTTTACCAGTATCAGAGCCTAAAACTCCACCGGCAGTCAGCGCCCTCGGGCGTTTAGAACCGCAAGGAGAAACGATTAAAGTTGCCCCCCCATCTGCGCTTGGCAGCTCCCGCATTAGCAGGTTGTTGGTAAAAGAAGGGGATCGAGTACAAAAGGATCAGGTAATTGCGCTCCTGGACAGCTACGAGCGGACACTAGCAGCCGTCAAGCAAGCTGAAAGTCAAGTTGCCGTGCGGCAGAGCATTGTGGAGCAAGTCAAGGCTGGAGCTAAAACAGGCGATATCGAAGCCCAGAGAGCTAACATGATGTCCAGAAAAGCTAATTTAGCGCGCTGGCAAAATGAGCTGGAAATTGCTAAAAGCGACTTGCAGCGTTACGAGATGCTGGTTAAAGATGGAGCGGCTTCCGAGTTTCAGCGCGACAGTTACATGCTGAAAGTAAAAAGTTTGACCGGTCAGATCGCTCAAGCAAATGAAGATATCGCTCAAGCTGAAAATCTACTGAACAGCGTTGCAGAAGTGAGACCCACAGATGTGAGGGTGGCAGAAGCCCAACTGGCAAGCGCGATCGCCGATCTGGAAAAAGCAAAAGCCGATCTAGTCCTGACCGCAGTCAGGGCACCAATTGCCGGGCAAGTCCTCAAAATACATGCTAAATCCGGCGAAGCGGTTAACACTAACAATGGCGTACTTGAGCTAGGCAACACCAGCCAGATGTACGTGGTGGCTGAAGTTTATGAAACTGATATTGGCAAGGTAAAGGTAGGGCAGAGGGCTACAATTACCAGTGAAGTAATTGATGGTGAAATAACTGGCAAAGTCGAGCACATCGGTTTGCGAATTGCTAAAAATGATGTACTTGGAACCGATCCAGCCGCCAAAACTGATGTCAGAGTAATTGAAGTCAGAATCAAACTAGACGATAGCGCTAAGGTCTCTAATCTCACCAATCACCAGGTCAAAGTCAAGATCGAGGTTCTGAAGTCATGATTTTTGCCGTCCCGCTTGCCTGGTTGCAACTCACTTATGAAAAAAGTCGCTTACTAGTAGCGATCGCTGGTATCACGTTCGCGGTGATTTTGATGTTCATGCAGATCGGATTCCAGGATGCCCTATTTAGAAGTGCAATCCGCTTGCAAAGCAACTTAAAGGGCGATCTAGTCTTAATCAGCCCTCAATCCACTAACTTAGTTGGGATGAGGAATTTTTCTAAGCGCCGTCTGTATCAAGCCGCTGGCATTGAAGGTGTCAAAGCGATTCACAATCTCTATATTGGGCTGGCAGCTTGGAAAATTAAGGAGAGTCCGTCTGGGCAAACCCGAAATATTCTCGTATTGGGAGCCGATCCCAATTCCGATGTATTCAAATTGCCCGGAGTCAGTAGGGAAAATCTCGAGCAAATCAGATTGGAAGATGTCGTGCTATTCGATCGCGACTCTCGCCCTGAGTTTGGCCCGATTGTGAAAGAATGCGGCGCGGATGCAAGTTTGGAGGACTTTACCTGCCATAAGCCGGTTTTTCGGGAAGTTGCGAACCGTCGCTTGAAAATTGGCGGCATGTTTAGAATGGGTTCTTCTTTTGGTGCCGACGGTACGATAATCACCAGCGAAACCAACTTCCTGCGCATCTTTGACAATCGCAGAGAAGGACTGATTAACGTTGGCATTATTGAACTCAAACCTGGTACCTCCCCATATGAGGTCATGAAACAATTCATCGCTTTGCTCCCAGGCGAAGAGGTGCTTTTAGCCAAAGAGAATTTTACGCCAGATAATCAGCGCATTCGAGAAGTAGCATCCGATAAGACCAGAGTTACAATTAGCAAAAAAGATCTGACAATTGCGGACATCAAAAAGGCAGGCGACCTGGTTGATGATGATATCAGAATCCTGACGATGGATGGCTTCATCAATTTTGAGAGATCCTATTGGCAGCGCAGCACGGCGATCGGCTTTATCTTCACGCTCGGCACGATCATGGGCTTCATCGTCGGCATCGTGATTGTCTACCAGATCCTTTACACCGATGTATCCGATCACATGGCGGAATACGCCACCCTAAAAGCAATGGGATACAGCAATTTCTATTTATCTAAAGTCGTACTCCAGGAAGCGTTCGTGCTTTCCATTCTGGGTTTTATACCCGGTTTAATTGTATGTATTGGCTTATATGCGCTCACGCGCAATGCCACGCGCTTACCGCTCGATATGACCTTAGAACGAGGTATTCAGGTTTTGATCCTAACAACGATCATGTGTATCATTTCCGGTGCAATATCTCTGCGTAAGGTACAATCTGCCGATCCAGCCGAAATATTCGCCTAGTCTGTGTTGCACGCGATCGCCTTAGCAACGAGCAACCGATCGCGCCCAGTTAGTGCTAAAAATAACTACGTGAATATATAGATCGCGATCGCCATGCATTTCCCTCGAAGAAAGTTTCTGCAAACCAGCGCCCTGTTCCTATTAGGAGCCTGCGGCGCTCAAACAACCAGCTCAAACCAACCCCAACCATCACCTAGCAACAAAATTACTTTCTGGACGATGCAGCTGAAACCCACGTTTGATGCTTACATGGCAGAGGCGATCGCTGCATTTACAAAACAAAACCCTGGCACTCAAGTAGAATGGGTCGATGTGCCGTGGGGCGATATGGAGAGCAAGATTCTCAGTACGATTGCTGCCAATAACATCCCGGACGTGGTTAACCTCAACCCTCAGTTTGCTGCTAAGCTAGCTGAGAAAAAGGCTTTGCTGGATATGCAAACGCGATTAACTCCAGCCGAGATCGAGCAATACTTTCCCAATATTTGGAAAGCCAATCAATTAGGCAGCGTTACCTTTGGCTTGCCCTGGTACGTTGCCACCGATGTCACGATCTACAACCGCGATCTATTTCAAAAAGCAGGAATCGATCCCGCCCGTCCGCCCAAAACCTACGACGAACTTGCAAAAGCTGCCGAGCAGATCAAAGCTAAAACGGGCAAGTACGCTTTCATGCTGACGATGGATGGCAGCCAGGTGCTGGAGTCGATGGTACAAATGGGGATGAATTTACTAACTGCCGATGGTAAGGCAGGATTTAACGATGCCGCAGGTAAAGCTGCCTTTAATTACTGGGTGAGTCTATTCCAGAAACAATTGATACCGCGTGAGATTCTCAATGAAGGTCACCGCAAAGCGATCGAACTCTATCAAGCAGGCGAGCTAGCAGTTCTTCTCACGGGACCGCAGTTTCTCAAGGTGGTGGCTCAGAATGCCCCCGACATTGCCAAAGTCTCGGATGTGTCAGCCCAAATCGTTGGTTCTACAGGTAAAAAGAGCGCGGCTGTGATGAATATAGTCGTGCCCGCCGGTGCGAAAAATGTAGATCTTGGTGTCAAGTTTGCCTTATTTATCACCAATAGCGAAAATCAGTTGAACTTCTCTAAAGTTGAGAACTCTCTACCTTCGACTGTGAAATCCGCTGCCGATCCTTACTTTACTTCTCTAAGCGATAAGGCTTCAACTACTGATAAAGCTCGTACGATCAGTGCATCCCAACTGGCGCAATCAGAAGTGTTAATTCCCCCTGCTAAGGATTTAGATAAACTGCGCAAAATTATCTACGAGGAATTACAACTTGCAATGTTAGATCGAAAAAATGCCGATACTGCCGTTGCCAGCGCTGCCGAACGTTGGAACCAATTGGGATGATAGATATCTCTGTAATAATCCCGTGCTTCAACCACGGTGATTATATCTGGGATGCGATCGCCAGTGTCGAAGCCTCGCAGGATCGCGATCGGCCAATTAACTACGAACTCATTATTATCAATGATGGTTCGACGGCGGAGACAACGCTGGATGTTTTAAACGATCTGCGCGATCGCGGTTACACAGTGATTGATATCGAGAATCAAGGTTTGGCTAATGCCCGCAATCATGGCATTGCGATCGCATCCGGTCGCTATATTCTGCCCCTGGATTCCGACAATAAGATTCGCTCGGAATACATGTATAAGGGGATAGAGATTCTGGATCGCTGTCCTCAGGTTGGAGTTGTCTACGGTGATGTAGAGTTTTTCGGCGGGATGACGGGGATTTGGGCGCTACCGGATTTCGATCTATATCGCCTCATGATTGGGAACTACATTGATGCCTGTGCCGTATTTCGCAAACAGATTTGGCAAGAATGCGGCGGTTACGATACCAATATCCCTGACAAATTGGGCTATGAGGATTGGGAATTTTGGCTGAGGGTAGCCAAACAGGGATGGCAGTTTCATCATATTCCAGAGGTGATGTTTGACTATCGTACCCGTTCTGACTCTATGGTGCAGGCTTGCAAGCAACCCGCCAACCAAAAACGCCTGGTGCATTATATTTGCGCTAAGCACCAGGATCTATATGCATCCAGATTAGCTGACGTAATTGCTGATAAGGAATTGGTTGCCTTCGAGCGCATGTACGAGGTAGAGAGGTTAAAAAGAGAATTGCAGCACGTACAGTCCGATCTAGAGCACCTTAACCATCTAAATCATCAATACCAAGAGTCCGAGGTGCGTTTAAGCGAACACTTACAAGCTGCTAGAGATCGGATTGCCGTCCTGGAAAATACAGTGGCAGCAATGGAAACCAGTAAATTCTGGAAATTGCGCATGTTATGGCTAAGGATCAAACGATCGGTCTCCTAAGAGACTTGCACGAACATAAGATACCTGCGATGTGTTACGGCTAATAACCAACACGTCCTACAGTTGCGATATTTGGGATATTGTTTAACCACAAGTCCCTAAGCATTAAAGATCTACTAATTGCTCTCAGGCAATGCTTCCCAAGCACTGCAACCACTACATGGTCCCATCGGGTTAACGGCACAGCGAATAAATTCTGATCGCGCATTGTATCGGCAGGTGGCATCGCCAATTACCCAGCTTCCTTCTACCAAATTCATCTCTGTAGGTTTTTGCGTAGGCTTGACAAATAGAGCCACTTTCAAAGGAACGTAGCGTCCCGATCTCAGGTGGTAACGATGGCGGCGCTCTAAAACTAAATAGGTTTTTCCGCCTACTTCCAAGTAGTTTCCTGGTTGCGGCATCCACCCTAGGTAAATCTTAGTAAGCGATCGATCTGGGCTAACCGTAAAGATCTCGGTTGGTAGATCCGACACATCCATGCTGATAACTCGAACACTTTAAGAATACTTTAAATAAATCTAATACTTCAAATCCTGCTCTACTGATAATTCCTTAACAAACTTGTTAAATTTGTAGCATAAAATCGTTACAATACTTAAGCTCAAACCAACCTAGAAGAGGACTAAGAACAATGGCGTTTGAACTTCCTGCTTTACCATTTGCTGCTGACGCACTAGAGTCAGCACATATGTCAGCGCAGACATTTTCATTCCACCATGACAAGCATCATGCTGCTTATGTCACCAATCTCAACAACCTGGTTAAGGATACGGATTTGGCGGACAAGTCGTTGGAAGAAGTGATTGCGATCTCCTTTAAAGACCCAGCTAAGGTGGGCATATTTAATAACGCCGCACAGGTTTGGAATCATACATTCTTTTGGCATAGCCTCAAACCGGGTGGGGGTGGTACGCCAACTGGTGCTTTATTAGACAAGATTGTCGCTGACTTCGGCAGCTTCGATAAATTCAAAGAAGCTTTCAAAACCGCAGCTACAACCCAGTTTGGCAGTGGCTGGGCCTGGTTGGTTTCGGACAACGGCACGCTGAAGGTCACCAAAACGCCTAATGCCGAGAATCCAATGGTACACGGTCAAACTGCGTTGCTGACCCTGGATGTGTGGGAACATGCCTACTATCTCGACTTCCAAAATCGCCGTCCTGACTACATCCAGAACTTCCTGGATAACCTGGTTAACTGGGACTTTGTGGCGAAGAACTTCGCTGCCTAGATCGATCTACAGCTATAGCCAATAGGCTTAGGACGGGTTGCAGGGGTGGAACCCCTGCGTGGGGGCGCAGCCCCCACACCCCCTGTAATAACCGAATCCGTTTACGGCTATAGGAAAAAATACCCTAAAACCAAAAGAGTTCGCCCGCTCGGACGAACTCTTTTGCTGTAGGAACGTGCGTGTAGCTATGCTGCGATAACTTGCTTTAACGGAGACCAACTAACTTCGCGATCGCTGGCGGTTTCAATCACAATTTTGACGCGGGCATCGCGATCGGGGAATTGGCTCAATACTTCCAGTTCTTGCCGCGACAAATAGCGGCCTTCAATCAGCCAGACCACTAACCCCTTGGACTTAGGTGGCAAGCTAGACAAACGATATTGAATCTGGGGCGGCAAGAAGTATGTCTGAACCGCTTTTTTGCCTAGATGGGGCGGTCTCACGCCGTGCACGCCAGTCAAATAGCTGGATATATCGCCCAAACCACGCGCCGTAATTGACAGGACATCGTATCCGGCTGCCCGCAAGCGACGTTGATAGCGTCCTTCATACCCGCCTTCGGGGGGAACGCGCATCGCCAGCGCTCCAGCCTTTGCTAAATCTTTAACTATACTGTCAGTTGCAATTAGTGGCATGGTTGAATTTGAAATTAAAGTTACTAAAACTACCTATTAGTTTATCAATACATCAGTCACTAACGATAGTGTAAACCCTATTAACCTAACAACTCTAACTAAGTATGGAAACATTAATTCGACAATTTGTTTGGCTGGATTTCCGTCTAGCCGTTCTGTTTACCGTATTAATCCCTCTGGGACTGCTCGTTTGGGCATTTCGCGATCGCTCGGAGACAGTCAAACGCTCTCTAGCAATCTACTGGCGCGTAGCCAGTCTATTTGCCATTAGCGTTTACTTACTAATTGGGGGATTGCCGATCGCTTTCTTGACCGTTTTCGCAGCAAAACTCTTGATTCCACTATCTTTGTGGTACTGGCAGGATATCAACGAAGATATTGCCATGTCGAGGGGAGCGCTGAAAGCCTGGTATAACGTCTGGCGGTGGGCAACGTCTGCCTATTGTGTAGTTGGGGCTATATTCAGCGCTACATACATTCCGTGCGCGTTTTCTCCCTTGGGGGAACTCAGCCGCACCTGCAAAATTTGGCTAGAACCGCCACTAGCATGGCGAGCGATCGTTCATGCGGGCGCACCCGTAGAGAACCTCGGTTTCTGGGGGATTGTGGGGCTAATCGTCTACGGCCTGTACCTTGCTAGTTTCTTATTCTTTAGCTTGCCTAAGCAGGGTCGGATTGCTTTTCGTAACTAAAGTTACTGAATCCTTTAGCCTAAACAAATTAAAGATTAATTACAGGTTATCTCGAACAAAAAGGTATCGAAAACTACAAAATGCCTTTACCTGGATCTCTACCATGAACCAATTGTAAATATTTTCAGACTAACCTAAATCAAGGATATAGTATGGCTCAGTCTCCCCAAGAAGTCCTGAATATGATTAAAGAGCAGGACATCAAGATTATCGATCTAAAGTTCATTGACATGCCGGGTATTTGGCAGCACTGCTCTTTTTATCACAATCAGATTGACGAAAGTTCTTTCACTGATGGCGTTCCTTTTGATGGGTCAAGTATCAGAGGCTGGAAGACTATCAATGAGTCAGACATGGCTATGGTGCCAGATCCAGCTACAGCCTGGATCGACCCCTTTATGGAAGTACCAACCCTTAGCATGATTTGTAGCATTAAGGAACCGCGATCGGGTCAGCCCTACAATCGTTGCCCCAGGGTAATTGCCCAAAAAGCGCTCGACTTCCTTGCTAATACTGGGCTTGGCGATACGGCCTTCTTTGGACCAGAAGCCGAGTTTTTCATGTTCGACAGCGTTGAATATGGACAAGAGATGCATACCAGTTACTACAAGGTTGACTCCGCCGAGGGTTTGTGGAACACGGGGCGCAGCGAACCAGGTGGTAACCTCGGTAATAAAATTCGCAATAAGCAAGGCTATTTTCCCGTTTCACCCTCTGACTCCTTCCAGGACATCCGTACCGAAATGCTGCTGACCATGGCAGACTGCGGCGTACCGATTGAAAAGCACCACCACGAAGTTGCCACAGGTGGGCAAGCAGAATTGGGCTTCAAATTTGCAAGCCTCATCCAGGCTGCTGACTATTTGATGACCTACAAGTATACGATTAAGAACGTGGCCAAGCGCTATGGTAAGACTGTCACGTTTATGCCTAAGCCTCTATTTGGTGATAATGGCTCTGGCATGCACACGCACCAGTCTATTTGGAAAGACGGTCAACCACTGTTCGCTGGTGATAAGTACGCTGGGCTAAGCGATATGGCGCTGTATTACATTGGCGGTTTGCTGAAGCACGCTCCGGCTTTGCTCGCACTCACGAACCCTACTACCAACTCCTACAAGCGTCTGGTTCCTGGCTTTGAAGCTCCAGTAAACCTGGCTTATTCACAGGGCAATCGTTCTGCTTCGATTCGCATTCCACTTTCCGGTGGTAACCCGAAGGCAAAGCGCTTAGAGTTCCGTTGCCCTGATGCTACTTGTAACCCATACCTAGCCTTTGCGGCAATGCTGATGGCTGGTATCGATGGCATTAAGAACCAAATTCATCCTGGCGAGCCACTTGATGTTGATATCTACGAACTCTCGCCTGAAGAATTATCTAAGGTGCCTTCCACCCCAGGCTCATTGATGGATGCATTGGAATGCCTCGAAAAAGATCATGCCTTCTTGTTAGCTGGTGATGTATTTACTGAAGACTTTGTGAAGACTTGGATTTCCTACAAGCTCAATAATGAAGCTATTCCAGTTAGCATTCGCCCTCACCCCTACGAGTTTAGCCTTTACTACGATTGCTAAAACTGGGTAACGTTTTAGCATTGTTACAAAAGTTAACACTTGCAAGAAAAGGTAATTATCCCTTGACTCCGTTCTAGACAAACTAAGATTCATTTGCAATAAACTGAAAAAACCGTCAGTACTGGCGGTTTTTTGTTTCAATAATATAGGCTATTATCAAGAAGATGTCATTATTGAAAATAAGATGACTCTGTCAGAAACCACTTACTCACCAGAAGCTCTGAAAGCGGAATTAAATGCCAAGGGTTGGCGCATGACTCCGCAGCGAGAAGTGATTCTAAATACCTTTAAGCACTTGCCCGAGGGAGAGCACCTTAGTGCGGAGGATCTATACTATCGCTTACAAGCTCAGGGCGAAAACATCAGCTTGTCTACAATTTATCGCACTGTCAAACTGATGGCGCGGATGGGGATCTTGCGCGAGCTAGAACTAACTGAAGATCACAAGCATTACGAGATCAATCAACCTCGACCGCACCATCACCATCATTTAGTCTGCGTCAAAACTAACCGCGTGATCGAGTTTAAAAACAACCAGATCATGACCATCAGCCAGAAAGTTGCTGATAAATATGGATTTAAGGTGCTGGACTGTCAGCTCACGATCATCGGCGTTAGCCCTGAAGGACAAAGATCGATTTTCTAGATTACCGATCCTTAATACTTTTAAGATTCCTTGGGGAGTGTTGAGGCTAAGGCGATCGCGCAACTCAACAGTAAATAATTAGTGGTAATTATGACCGTTACCAAACTCAAACTAACATTCGATCGCTTCCTGGAGGAGTATCCCGACAATGGTTGCAAGTACGAGCTTGTGGGTGGGGAATTTGTAGAAATGCGCGCAACCAGAGGTCACGATACGATCGCCGATCTGATTTTGTTTACCTTGCACGATGAAGTCAGGCGTTTAAATCTCGATCTTGTAGTTACGAATCGACTGGTAATTCAGACTCTAAATCGTCAGGGCGAAGAGCAAGCACGCATTCCTGATGTCAGTGTAGTCGATCGACAGATCTGGCTGGCAAATCCCTCCGCTTATACTGCCTTCAATCGCCCTATCCAACTGGCTGTTGAGGTTACTTCAACCAATTGGGACGATGACTATGTCGATAAACTCGAAGAATACGAGCATCTTGGCATTGCTGAGTACTGGATTGTCGATTATTTAGCGATCGCAGCTCGGGAATATTTAGGCAATCCCAAACAACCAACGGTTTTTGTTCATGTCCTAGGAGTAGATGGCAAATACCAACGTACTCAATTTAGAGGAGAAGAGAGGATTGTGTCAAAACTTTTCCCTGAGTTGGATCTAACCGTAGCGCAGATAATTGGTGCAGCACCTTAGATTTTTATTAAAGTTCTAACCTCTCTTAATGTCTAAATTCGCGATTTCCATTTGGCAGTGTAGGGTTCTTTTAGCGGCGATCGCCTCGTTAGCAACGTTAGCAATTTACTTGCCTGGCCGAGATGGGGGAGCGATCGCTCAAGCTCAGAGCGATCGCTCCCACGCAGTGTGTGCTAGCCAATTGGAGTCAGAGGTTAATAAGATAATCCTCACGCCAAAACTAAAATCCTCGCGCTTGGGTGTATTGGTGACAGGGATGTCGCCATCATCACAAACTTTAGTAAATGTAGATGGAGATAAGTATTTCATTCCCGCTTCCAATGTTAAGTTACTCGCAACAGCGGCGGCATTAAAGCTCCTGGGAGCGAACTATCGCATTCGCACCAGCCTGGTTGCTAGATATGCAGTTAGCCCGAAAGGAGAACTCAACGGCGGTTTGGGGGTGGTTGGCAGGGGCGATCCGAGCTTGACGACAGATACGCTCAAACTCCTCGTGCAACAATTAAAGCAGAAGGGTGTAAGGCGGATAAATGGTGGCATCTATGCCTTACCTCAATTTCGCGGATCTGGCTGGGGTGTGGGATGGGAATGGCAGGATCTTCAGGAGGATTATGCCGCGATCGTCCATCCCCTCACGATCGATCGAAATGTTTTGGATTGGACAATTAAACCCGGTCAGGTAGGGCAGCCTGTCAGCTTCAGTTGGGATAGTCCCGATCTGGCATCCGGTTGGATAGTGGAAAATCAGGCTCGTACTGCGGCAAAGGGTAGTCCATATACTCTCAAGGTGGAACGTCCCTTTAACTCCCAAAAGTTAATTATTCGCGGACAAATACCTTGGGATAGCGAAGCGGAATTGGGAGCTACAGCCGTTCCCGATCCATCTTCACATTTTCTAAAATTACTCAACGCCGAACTGATTGCCCAAGGAATTCAGGTTGATGACGGATTGGAAACCTCAACAAAGATAACGGGGGAGCCATCGCTCGAACTGGCATCTGTGGAATCGCCAACTGTGGCGGCACTGATCCGCACGACGAATAAGGATAGCAATAATCTCTACGCCGAGTTACTGATGCGCCAACTGGGGCAGCGATCGCCACAAGTAGGAAAAGATACAAGTGAGGCAGGTATTCAGGCGATCGTCGCGTTCCTCCAACAACAGGGGATTCCCTCCGATAGTTTTAACCTGGCAGACGCAGCAGGGCTATCGCGTCGTAATTCCATCACGCCCAGAGCCTTAACTCAGATTTTGCAAATTATGGGACGCGATCCGGTGTTTCGGGATTCCTTGTCAATCGCAGGAATCGATGGCACTTTAAAAAATCGTTTCCAAGATACTCCTGCATTGGGTAACCTGAGTGCGAAAACAGGTACGCTTAGCGATACCGTCTCCCTCTCTGGTTATGCCAAGCCCGCGATGTATGACGAACTGGTATTTAGCATCATGCTCAACCAAAGTAACTTAGAAGCAAAGGATGCCAGAGCAATTGTCGATGCGATCGCGCTTGTATTAATGCGCGTGCAGCGCTGTTAGGTTTTGGGATGCTAGCCATTACAAGTAACGGCATGCGACAGGGGGTGTTAGCCCAGATCGTGGCGACCTTGACCTTGCATAGTCAGGTTAGAGCACAGGTAAAAAAAGCCTGAATGGACGACCCCGATTGTCGTAGACTCACAAACGGTGAAAAATACTTGTACTGCCAGTGCTGAGTCGAAAGGGTTTTACTCCTACAAAGCCACCAATGGCATCAAACGCCATTTAGCAGTTGATACCCTCGGTTTGCCTGTGTTTAGCCACTGCACCAAAGCCAATATATCTGAAAATCGGGGATTAATCGAGATGTTTGGCCAAAATGTGGATTATACCAATTCTTCAAAATTGAATCGCAGATAGATAACCTCAACGGACTTAATCAGCGATATCGTTTAAGTATAACGGCTTGCGTATCAGCGGACGGACTTGCAAAATAAGCGCAACTATAGCGGTTTGATCCGTTCCGCTGCATACGCTGGTAGACACACCAACAGATATAGTTACGCTGAATTCTAAATTTTAGGCATAGACTAATTTACCTTTTGGCTGAGGAATGGATCTGCCTAATTCCTGTGCTGTTTCAATCCACTCTTGCATAATGATTTGTGCATTTTGCAAGGCTTCTATATAGGTTTCACCATCAGCCGCACAACCTGCAAGTTCTGGCACCTCAGCAACGAAAGATTTATCCTCTTCACTCCAGTAGATGATTATCTCATATTTCATTATCCTCTTGGCCTCCCAATTTGTATTTAAGAATAACTTCGCGAACTTGCTTAACTTGGTAAGTTTTTGCTTTACTACCTTTGGGTTGAATATTCAGAATTTCTTCAATTCCTTCTTTTGCAAAAATATGATGACTGCCACGAATTCGTTTTTCAAATCCCAGATTTGTCAATAGCTGGCATAATTGTTCAAAGGGAATGTTATTGTCAGAAGTCCCTCTCAGAATTTTGAGTAATAGTTTTTCTGCTTTTCCCATTAGTTAATTTTTTGCTTTAACATTTTTTCTTGCAACAGTATCAGCATATTTAATTACCTCGAAACTTCTCCTTTCCAATGTTCAACCGCAACAGCGGCACCATCTATAACTGAGGCGGCGAAGAAAGCAATCCAGAAACCGCTGGCAAGAGACAGGTTCTGAAACGGCTTCTCGCGTTTCTCATTCTCTTCACTCCAAAAAACTAAATCTCCATGAGAAGTAATTTCCACTTTATCGGCATATAAATATATTTCTCCATTAGGTGAAATATCGGTCGGTACTTTGACACACCAATAAGATTTGCCGTAATTATCAGTCGACATAATGTGCTTTGCCTATTAAATGTGAACAATAGAGAATTTGTAAGTCTCAATAAATATATGCTCTCACTGAAATGATATACAAACAGAGAACAATAAGGTCTAACTATATATTAGACTGATTTTTTCTACCTAAGCACCTGATTAAGACGATTAGCCAGAATTTTTCTGCCTAACTACTCTGGATAGGTGATTAGCCAGAATATTTCTGCCTAATCAACCATATGGGTGTGTTAGACAGATTTTTTCTGGGTAATACACCCCGTTCAGGTAGTTATACGAAAAGTTCAGCGCGATCGCTGGAAATATATCGAAAGCTAATGCCAAGTATTTAAACTTGCTATAAGTATAAATATTTATAGTCGAAGTATTTAAAATTCAGCTATTTTGATCCAGAGGGTGCATTTTTCGCTTGGAACGCTAGCTAAGAATTGTGCATTTTTGTGAAGAAAAGTTTAAACTAGTTTTGGTACTCTGTATCTGGAAATTCTGGCTAACTTTTACAGGAAGCAGTGCGTGTGAGTGAGATCGCAATTAACGTAAATCGTGTTTCAAAGTGCTTTAAACAGTACGCCCATCCAGTCGATCGCCTTAAGGAAATCGTATTTCCGCGACGTGGAAGAGCCAAGGATTTTTGGGCACTGAACGATATTAATCTGGAAATCCCCAGGGGACAAACTCTGGGCATTATCGGGCAGAATGGGTCTGGCAAAAGTACGCTGCTGCAAATAATTGCGGGGACTTTAACGCCAACTAATGGTAGCGTGCAGGTAAACGGGCGCATCTCCGCTTTGCTGGAGTTAGGCAGCGGGTTTAATCCGGAGTTTACGGGTCGCCAGAACGTATTTTTTAACGGTCGCCTGTTGGGGCTATCCCAGTCGGAGATCGCAGCCAGGTTCGAGGATATCGTGAAGTTTGCTGATATCGGTGACTTTATCGACCAGCCCGTCAAAACCTACTCCAGCGGTATGTTTGTGCGCTTGGCTTTTGCCGTGGCGGTGAACGTCGAACCTGAAATTTTAATCGTTGATGAAGCCTTAGCCGTGGGCGACATTTTGTTTCAGCGCAAGTGCTTCAGCAAAATTGAGGAGCTAGCAAGTCAAGGCACGACCATTCTCTTCGTGTCCCACGACCTCAATAGCATTCTGAACCTATGCGATCGCGCCATTATCATCGACCGCCACAAAATTATTTGCGACGACAAACCTCATCCGGCGGTGCTTGCCTATAGTACGCTGATGGCGCAGCGAGAGGCTGCCAGCGAAGAATTTCAGAATCGTAAGTTCCGACACGAAGCCAAGCCATCCGCATCCGGTGAATCTGTGGGTGAATCTCGCATTGGCGTTGGTGGGGCAGAACTGCTTGATGTGGAGTTGGTGGACGAGCAAGGGCGATCGGTGCAAACTGCCAAATGCGGCGAGCGGCTGATCGTGCGCTCTACCATTCGGTTTTATGAAGATATTGCTTCGCCCATTTCTGGTTTTAAAATTAAGACCCTGAATGGCATTGCCGTAGTCGGTCACAGCACCTACGGTACGCCGCAGAGTTTACCGGCGGTGCCCGCTGGTACGGTTATGACTCTAGAGTTTGGCTGGAACTGCTATCTCGCGCCCGGCAACTACACCGTCACCGCTGGGGTATCGGAGACCCGCGCCGACCAAAAAATTGTCGCTCTAGACCGTCGTCGAGATATTTTGCCCCTCACCGTAATAGGTTCTCAATCCTCCTATGGTCTGCTGGCTTTACCCGTTGACATTGACTATACCTGCGACTGGATCCGCACATCTGAACCTAAGGTATTGCAAACAACAAAGTAATCCATAATGCCGAATTTTTCCGCAAGCCAGACAATGCATGGATTGTCGCCGCTAATTATTACTGGGATGCATCGTTCTGGCACCTCGCTCACGGCTTCCTTTTTGCAAACTCTGGGAGTTAACGTGGGCGATCGCCTCTACGCAGCAGATCGAGCCAACCAAAAAGGTTACTTTGAGGATGTCGATTTTCTGGAGTTTCAGCGACAAGTTTTGCAAGCTTCCTGCAATCCCAACGAGCCGGGCTGGCCAGACTGGGGCTGGACAGAAAGCGAACAGTTAAATAAGGAAAATTTTGCTAATTATACGCAGGCTGCCCAAGCGTTGATTGCCACTAGAGCCAATAGTCAAACCCTTTGGGGTTGGAAAGATCCGCGCACTAGCCTCATGCTCGATTTTTGGCACGATCTGCTTCCCCAAGCCCGTTATCTTCTTGTCTATCGATTCCCGTGGGATGTGGCAGATTCAATTCTGCGGCTGAACGAACCAATTTTCCAGGAGCATCCCGACTATGCCATCCGAACATGGCGATTTTACAATCAGCAACTCCTCGACTTTTACACTCGACATCGCGATGCTTGCCTTTTAGTCAGCGTGAATGGCTTCTTGAAAGATCCATCTCGATTAGTCAAGTTGGTGCAAAATAGATTTTCTCTGGCGTTAAATGCTAGCAACCCGCTCGACTCCCAGAATTCGGAGCATGCGATCGCAGATATCTATGACGAGAAACTTTTTGGTAGCCTCGATTGGGAGCATCCCTTAGTGAAGTTGGTGTCGCAGGTAGCACCGGAATGCACGTCTCTACTGGAGGAGCTAGATCGAGCAGCCGATCTACCCAACTCTTTGCCTTTCCAAGGGATAGAGGAATCGATTCTCGCTTCTGTATTGCGATTGCAGCAAATCACAACGCAAAGCAAAACGCAACCCAAAACGGCAAAGTTGCCATCAGGGATACAATGCGCTACGCTTACGTCTACTGAAGATGTCAATTCAGATGCAGGTGTAGTTATGTCCATGACAAATAACGAACAGCTCGCGAGCGATCGCCCTGCCATGGAGCGATCGCCAGAACTACAAGCTTTGTTAGCCTCTCCGCCAAAGCTGCACAAAGACCGCATGGGTAACCTGGTTTCCTATCAAGCCTGTGAGGAAGTGCTTGACTTCATCGATCGTCATGTCACAAAGGACTCCAGAACCCTAGAAACCGGAGCGGGAATCAGTACGATTCTGTTTGCGATCGAGGGTAGCGAACATACCTGTATTGCACCCGGACAAGGACAATTCGATCGCATTCGACAGTATTGTGCCGATCGCCAGATTTCGACCGATCGGATTGATTTTCAGTGCCATAGTTCCGAACATGTGTTACCACAGCTAAATACTCTCCCTTTAGATTTAGTTTTGATTGATGGCTGTCATGGGTTTCCAATTCCATTTATTGATTGGTTTTATGCCACATCACACCTCAAGAAAGATGGCATCCTCATAGTAGATGATACGCAGTTGTGGACGGGTATGGTTCTGAAGGAGTACCTACTTTCAGAACCGGAGTGGGAGCTAGTGCAGGATATTAATCCTCGGGCGGTAATTTTTAGAAAACTGCAAGCAACCATCCCCACTAAGGAGTGGGATCGGCAGCCATACGTCCAGTTGGCAGAATCGTTATTCCAGCAAAAAATACTCATGGAAGAGCGATTTGCGCGCGAGGAAATCCAAATAAATCAAGAGTTACACAGGCTGCAAAATGAGATTGAAGCGATAAAAACTTCTAAATTTTGGAAACTGCGGGAAGCATGGTTTGCCGTGAAGCGATCGCTCAAACTATCGGACTAGCATATCATTTCGGATTGCTATATTACTCGTGTTCCTTAAGTGCTTCCAGAGAGACCAGTTGTGGCCACAGCAATAGGAAAAATCCCATCCACGCCAGTATGGGGAGCGCTACTAGAATTGAGATCCAGATTGTCTCAAACAATAACCAGCTACCCAAGATAATCGCGACACCAGTCAAGAGAATCGACCAAGGTTGGCACCACCAGGGCTTGTAATTCCAAGGATTATCAGGCTTTTCCACGTGTTTTTTAACTTAAGCTCTAATATCTATAGCCGTAAACAGATCGGTTATTACAGAGTGGGGGGGCTGCGCCCCATGCAGGGGTGGAACCCCTGCACCCCGTCCTGAGACTATTGGCTATAGCTATAATTACGTAATTACCATATCAGCTTGCAGGGAAACAGCACGTTGAATCTGCTGGAGCTTTTGCAAAACTTTACCGTTATTTAGTAACTCGGTCGCGATCGCGATGCCCTCCTTGATGTCGGCACATAAACCAAACCGATACAGATAAAAACCGCCATTCCAAATGGCAGAGTTGCTTAACTCAGTTGGCTTACCCTCCAACACCGCCATGATATCCGTCACCAGTTGCTCTGTAGGTGATAGCGGGACTTCATTGGAAGTAAAGCCGTAGTCTCGCGCCGCAAAGATCGCGCGATCGCAACCAAATCCTACGATTGCGACGCGACCGCGTGGCAGATCGCAACTCCCTTCCGAGCCTTTCACAGTTGTAAATAGCTCCACACCACGCATGGCAAAAGCTTCTCGCATCACAATTTCGGTAGGTGGATGTACGAAGCCGCAGACGGAGTGAGATTTCCCTTGATAGGGCGACCACATCAACTCTAGGGTAGCAAAAGGGGGACGCTTACCGATCTGATCGCGATAGGTCACAATATCGTGGGCTAGGGGAAAATGCTTTGGTAAATAGATAAATCCCAGGCTAGTTTCCGCTAACACATTGCGAACCTTTGTTAAAGACAACTGCGACCATTGCACGCCCAAAGCTTGCCAAATATCGATCAGCGGTACCCCCTCTTTGGTAGGCATCCGATCGCCACCGTGCATAATCGTGGGACAGTTAGACGCAGCCAGAATTAAAGCCGTAAGCGGACTAATTGGTGCCGTGCGCGATCGCCCATCATAGGGCGACCCTAAAATTGCCACAGGTAGGTCGAAATCAATCGGCTCCAGTTGCGGCCCTAAGCGATCGTAGGCATCCAACATGCCCGCCATCTCTTCTGAAGTGGGGCGCTTAATGCGATGAGCGATCATAAATGCTCCAATTTGGGCGGGCGTGGCCTCCTGCGTCAAAATCATGCAGGTGGCATCCCGCGCCTCCTCGCGCGTTAAATTTTTACCAGTGTGTGTACCGCTCCCTATTTTGCGCAGCAGGGTTCTAAAAGCATTACTCATAGTCAGCCAGTTTAATACATTCCAGCCCCATCACCCAATCCCCATTACCCATCACCCAACCATCAATCCTCGGGAAGGGTTTAGCATTTGTTCGATCGTCTTTGCCTCAAACCAAAGAATTCATGACAAATGCTAAACTCCTGCGGCATCTCTCATCACCCAACCCCCAATTCCTTCTTCTCTGAAACCTGTGGCGGGATTAATTCGCAAACTAATTTGCGGAAATGCCTAATGGGGGGAACTTGCAGGCGATCGCTGGTCGTTACCAATGCCACCTGGCGGGTTAGTTGTGGCGCGACTAACGGACGCACTGCCAGCATAGGATCTGTGGAGGCTTCTTGGAGGGCAGTTTGCGGCAAGAGTGCTACTAGATTTCCTTGTCTTACCACACCGCGAAAGGCATCTAGAGAATTTAGCTCCAGCGCTGAGTTGAGCTTTAAACCTTGCACTCTAAACTGATCCTGGACTAGCCTCTGGATGCCATATCCGTCTTTAAACACTACCTGGGGATACATGGCTAGATCCGTCCAGGGCACGGCTGTATATCTAGCGAGGGGATGCTCGGCAGACATCAGCACCTGGATTGTCTCCTCATATAGCAGATCCACGATCGTTTCAGGACTGGCTGTCAGGAAGCGATTGTTCATAACGATCGCCAGGTCGATCAATCCATCTTTGAGGACTTTAATGGCGCGATCGCTACCTAAAGTTGTAGCTCGCACCTGTACCTGGCTAAAATCCTGGCAAAAGCGTTGCAGCACCCTGGGCAACCGGTAGGCACACACAGAGGGGATAGCCGCAATACACAACTCAGGTTGCTTGCCTGCCAACAGATCGGAGATTTCCTGGGTTGCCGATTGCCATTCCTGACAAATACGGCGCGCTCTACCAATAAAGCGATCGCCCGCTACGGTCAGCTTGGCCTGAGCGTGACGGTGCAGCAACTGCACGCCAAGATCGGCTTCTAGGGCCTGCACTTGTCTGCTGATCGTAGATTGGGTAACTCCACATTTCTGGGCTGCCTGCTGAAAGTTACCCGTTTCAGCAACTGCCATAAAAGCCTGCAACTGCTCTAAACGCATAGACTATCCTGTATCCGTATGAGGAAAATACGATATTTCGCCAATACATTCAGTAGAAATTGATACGGTTCCGTGGATTTCGGTTGCGAAGGAATATGAATTTAATAACGCCAAAATCTCTGTAGGGGGGCAGGTTTTGCCAAAGTCTATTGGCAAGAACTGATTAAACCTCATCCAAACTTGCCCCTACCTCGGGAAATTACATCTTATTTAAAGGACGATCCTAATTAGGAACTTGTCTGAAGCTGAAGATCTTGGAATCCTCACCCCTACTCACCCCTAACCCTTCAGAGGAGAAGAGAGTCGCAGCCCCGTTGCGGCTCTAGATCGCTGGTAGTAGAACAGAATCTCTGGTAGGAATAATCACAATTTCGCAATACCTGCTAAAGTAGAGCAGATGCAAGCATCTGCGGTTCGATAGACTATCCAACTACCCCCGTTGCCCATGAGTTCTTTACTACCTTTAGGCGTTGTCGTGCAGGGATCTTTGAGCCAAGGTTTAGAAGTGAGGCTCAATGCTGATGTCTCGGTAGAAGATATGCGGGTGGGAAAATTCTTAGTAGTGCAGGGTCGCCGCGCTCGCTTCTTTTGCATGCTTACTGACGTGACGCTCGGCACTTCTAGTCCTCGCATTTTGATGAATCCCCCTCAACCTAGCAATACTTTCCTAACGGAAGTGCTATCAGGAACGGGAACGTTCGGCACGATAAACCTTACGCCAATGCTGATGTTTATTCCTTCCGATCCTCTGGATATCCTGGGGAGTAATTTAACCAGTAAGAAGGGCAAGCGCAAAAAATCGGGAGAATACAGCAGCGGTACGCATCCCGCAGGGAATCGCCTCAGCTCTGAAGATGCGAGTACGTTCAATTTGTTGCCCGTCAAAACCGTACCCAGCCACTTCAGTCAAGTATTCGATGCCATAGAGCGAGATTTTCGCATTGTATTCGGGTGGGAAGACGATCCGCACAAACGAAACTTTGCGATCGGGCAGCCTATAGATATGCCCGTGCCAATTTGTCTAGATTTAGACCGCTTTGTCGAACGCAGTAACGGCGTGTTTGGGAAGTCTGGAACTGGCAAGTCCTTCTTAACGCGCCTACTTTTGTCGGGCGTAATTCGCAAGCAGGCTGCGGTCAACCTTATCTTTGATATGCATTCCGAATATGGCTGGGAAGCTGCGATGGAGGGCAAGGCTTTCAGCACGGTCAAGGGATTGCGGCAATTATTTCCCGGGCAAGTGCAAATCTATACCCTCGATCCGGATTCCACATTGCGTCGGGGCGTTCGCGACGCGCAGGAACTCTATATCAGTTACGACCAGATCGAAGTGGAAGATCTAATGCTGATCAAAGACGAGCTAAACCTTTCCGAAGCTAGTCTCGAAAATGCGATCATTCTGCGCAATGAATTCGGTAAAACCTGGATTACGCGGCTGTTGACCATGTCGAATACCGAGATCCAGGAATTTTGCGAACAAAAGATGGGGAGTAAGTCATCAATTATGGCCTTGCAGCGCAAGCTCACCCGCCTCGACGACATCAAATATATTCGTAATAGTTGTCACGAAAACTACATTAAAAAGATTCTCGATGCTATTGATGCCAAAAAACATGTCGTGATTGAGTTTGGCTCGCAGTCGAATTTGTTGGCTTATATGCTGGCAACAAATGTGATTACGCGCCGCATTCACCAGGTTTACGTCCGCAAAGCCGAGCGCTTTCTGCAAACTAAAAATGTCTGCGATCGCCCCCAACAGCTAATGATTACGATCGAAGAAGCGCATCGCTTCCTTGCGCCAATGACAGCGAAGCAAACTATTTTTGGCACGATCGCCCGCGAGATGCGTAAATATTTCGTCACCTTACTGGTTGTCGATCAGCGTCCGTCTGGTATTGATAACGAAGTTATGTCCCAGATTGGCACCCGCATTACGGCATTGCTGAACGATGAGAAGGATATTGAAGCGATCTTTACCGGTGTAGCTGGTAGCGGCAACCTGCGATCGGTACTGGCAAAACTAGACTCAAAACAACAGGCATTGGTATTGGGACATGCCGTACCTATGCCTGTAGTCGTGCAGACGCGCCCCTATGACGAAACTTTCTACCGTGAAATTGGCGAAGTTTCCTGGGAAGAAATCTCCACCACTGAAGTTTTGCGCGTTGCTGAAGTTGCCAAGGCTGATTTGGGTTTTTAGCATTCTTATAGATAATATTTAGCACTACCTTCAAGCACCCAATATCTGCAAACGATTGACTTCGCAGGTTATTATATTTCTGTGAAATATTGCAGCAGTCTGTGAGTAAGTGAGTATTATTGACTTACTGAAGTGCTTGCATGCCCCTTTTAAAAGCTAAGGGAATTGCAGTTAAATAATGTCCCAACCGTAGGATGTGTTAGGCATTAGCCGTAACACAGCGCGGGTATCTTATTTTCATGCAAGTCCCTAACTGCTAACTACTATATGCCATGGTATATAACCGTCTTGGTTCCGAGTACAGTCTTGAGCAATTATGCCTGTTGCAAAGAAAATTCAACTACAAGTTAAAACGGATCTCAACGCGCTGTCAGAAGTCCTGAGTTGGTTTAATCAGTTGCGTCAAGACTCAATGCCAAAAACAGATTGGCTTAAATGTCAAACTGCTCTAGCCGAAGCGTTTACCAATGCCGTGCGCCATGCCCACAAGGATTGTCCTCAAGAAACTCCAATTAATCTGGAGGCAGTTTTATTATCAAATAGTATCGAGATCAGAATTTGGGACTACGGCCCTCAGTTCGATCTGGAGTATGAAGTTTCAATTTTACCCAATGAGGTCGATGAAACTGCAACTGGCGGTAGGGGGTTGTACTTGCTCAAACAAATCGCAGACAAACTAAGCTATACGCGCGATCGCGATCGCAACTGCTTGCTATTGGTGAAGCAATATGCTCCGGGACTAGACATGGTTTAGGGCAGGCAAAACCCCGCTGAAGATAAAGCCGTTTATGGGGCTTGAGGGCAATCAGATTTTGCACCCAATCAGCCCATAATTCCATGCCATATATCCATCGTTGCCCATAGAGTCCAAAGCTAAATTCGCTCTATCGCGGAGTTTTATCTCATCCCGATCGCTGTAAAAGCCTTCCATATCTGACTGTGGCTTTGGAATTGCTGGCAGGGGTAGAGGAAAGGAAGTGCGGGATGGGTTTGCGATCGCAGTGCGATCGCACTATAGCGGTTTTCAGATCGGTGGTGAGCAGGGGGTTTGGGGGCGTTGCCCCCAAGAAGGGGAGGCAGGGCGGTCTTGGGGGTTCCCCGCTAGAGCCACTGCCGTGTGGAACCCACCCCATCAATAAAACCCGTTCTCAAGTGAAAACCGCTATATTTAGTGAGACAATAAAGAGTCGGTAGAGTTCAGGGTGAAGCTGTATGAAGAAACTGATCAAAGGACTGCGTAATTTCAAGAAGAGTTACTATTGCAGCCATCAGGATCTATTTGAAGAACTGTCACACGGGCAAAAACCTCGAGTCCTATTCATTACCTGCTCCGACTCGCGCATCGATCCCAACCTGCTCACCCAAACCGATCTAGGCGAACTATTTGTCATTCGCAATGCTGGGAATATCATTCCTCCCTTTGGTGCCACCAATGGTGGCGAAGGTGCCGCTGTCGAATACGCCATCCACGCCCTCGGAATTCAGCAAGTAGTTGTTTGCGGTCACTCCCACTGCGGTGCCATGAAGGGGTTGCTAAAACTACAAAGCCTTGAAGACGAAATGCCTCTGGTCTACGAATGGCTCAAGCATTCGGAGGCTACTCGCCGCGTGCTGAAGGAAAACTACAGCGAACTGGAAGGCGAAGATTTAATTGCTATGGCTGTGGCCGAAAATGTTTTGAACCAGTTAGATAACCTGCGCACCTATCCCGTCATTCGTTCCAAGATGCACCAGAAGCAGATCAACCTCTACGGCTGGATCTACGAGATCGAAACCGGTGAAGTGTTTTCCTACGATCCCGATCTTGATGAATTCAAACCCATTCTCACCGACATACCCGCCTGCGATCTACGCAATACTCCTCCCCATAGCAGTTCCCTAGAGAAACCCCTGCAACAGCAAATCCACCAGATTGAAATAGATCGCGCCCATCTGAGCGGCTGGCTTCCCGTCGAACAGGCCGATCGCATTTATCGCGGTTCCTATTCCTAAGCTCAATTACTAGCCCTAACTGCTGATAAGCTAATAGCTGACCGCTAAAAGCTAACTATGAAACGACCCGCTGCTGTTTGGGAGCTAGATTTTTATTCTCGCCCCGTCCTGGACGACAACAACAAAAAAATATGGGAATTGCTGATTTGCGATCGCGATCGAGCTTTTGAGTGGGTCAAGCAATGTCCTGGCAACGAGGTTAATTCTAGTTGGTTGGCGAAAGAACTAGAGGCAGCAATGGCAGCCGCTGGAGAAACTCCGCAGAAAGTACGGTTTTTCCGACCCAGCATGAGCAACATTATTACGCGGGGCTGTCGGCAAGTGGGTCTGACATCGCTGGCTTCTCGCCGCATGTTCGCAATGCTGAACTGGTTGCAGGAGCGAATGCAAACAGTTTACCCACAGGAGACAGGGTTTCAGGCAGCCGATCCGCACCCCCTACCATTGCAAAACTTGCAGCCGGTCAAGCCGGAACCAATTCCCAATGCCCTCATGGGCGATCGCTGGCTATTGGTATCCTTGACTGCTGCCGATTTTGCCAGTGCGTCGGAGTGGTCGATGGATTTTGGCGAACTATTCAAGACGGACTCCCTCGCCCCAAATTTAGTTATTCCTGGCATCATCATTATCTCCAGCCGCGCACTACCGCTGGCAGCCTGGATGTCCGGTGTCGATCCGGTATTTCTGAAATTTGTACCCAATCGCGATCGCGTCCAGTTATTACTCGAAGCCAGCGCTGATGCCAGTTGGATTTTGACCACTTTACAGGCTCCTAAGGATGGGAAGGCGATCGCTGAGGGGGAAAGCTTTGAAGTTGCCAAACAGCGAGCAGGGGGCATTCATTTTATGGCCGTCCAGAAGAATCCTGAAGATGAGGAATTCGCAGGCTTTTGGCTGCTGAATGAGGTGTAATACCAAATATCGCCACAACAATCGCAATCGGTTCAGGGTAGAAGGCACTGCCCCTACGCTTAAACGGTCATAAATTCTACACTGCCCAATCCTTGCCGCACGATCTCGGGTTCGTCTGTAGTTAGATCGACAATCGTAGATACTTCATAGTGAGGCTCCGAGCCATCGTCGATAATAATATCGACCAGCTTGTCGAAGCGATCGAATAATTCTGCTTGCGGGAGATCGCAAGCTTGCACCGATTTACCGCGTTTGATCGCTACGCCATTTCGCCCGTTGCTATTCCACCCATTATCATTGTCATCGCGATCGCTGAGATTTGCCGATGTAGAAATAATTGGGTTGCCTAAAGCTTGAATTAACGTTTGGGAAACTACATGATCGGGGACGCGAATCCCAGTGGTTTTGCGTTTGGGATCCATCACCAGACGCGGCACTAGCTTAGTAGTGGGGAGGATAAACGTATATGGCCCCGGTACTAAGCTTTTCATGATGCGATAGGCACTGTTACTTACCAGAGCGTAGTGGGCGATATTGGATAGGGAAGAGCACAGGAAAGTAAGCGGCTTGTTGTTTGAAAGCTGCTTGATCTGTCGTACGCGTTGCACGGCGGATTTGGAGTTGAGGTCGCAACCAATGGCATAGACAGTATCTGTGGGGTAAAGCATGACAGCCCCATCTCGCAGTGCAGACGCGATCTGCTCGATACTGCGCGATTGCGGTGATTCGGGGTGTAACTTGTGGATGATAGCCATTGCGAATTCGTGCTCGAACTTAAGGAATAGCGCAAAATTTTCATCGACAAGTTTTTTGCACCTTTACTATGATAGCCGCAGACAGATCGGTTATTACAGAGGGTGTGGAGGCTGCGCCCCCACGCAGTGGAGGCAGGGCAGTCTTGGGGGTTTCCCCCTAGAGCCACTGCCGTGTTCTATGCGCTCCTTCCTCAGCCTATTGTGCGAGAAAAATCTAAATGAGGCAAAACCTTCTCTAGTTTTTCACTATTTGGATCTATTCTGAAGCACATCAGGAATTTATAGATTGGCGTTATTGGTTACAGAGGCATCAGATTCAGTAGGCATTCATTTCCCCTAGTTTGCCTCCTCCTTACCCCACCATATTGTCTTTGTGGTCTTGTAGCTGATTTCTAGATTTCTATCCTGTATGTACATTTACACTCCAACATTATTTAAGCGTCGAGCCTCTGGTGTCGCCGCTTTTTTTGTGGGCGATCGCAACTCCTTAATTCATGCGAAATCCGGTAGATCGCTCACTGTAAAAATAGTCTGAAAACTATAAATGCAACTTTTCCCACTTCACAGATAGATTTTGGGAAATGCACCATGCTTATGAATCTTCCTTTTCCATGTATATAGCATTTTGCAATTGAGAAAGGGGTTAGTTTATGGGGTGAAGGGGTTCCACCCCTTCTTGGGGGCAACGCCCCCAAACCCCCTTCTCGTTTTCATCTGACAACCGCTATAGTTATAGCCAATAGGCTTAGGACGGGGTGCAGGGGTGGAACCCCTGCGTGGGGGCTGCCCCCCCACACCCCCTGTCCTAACAGATCTGTCTACGGCTATAATTCTGAGAAAGCATAGGCGAGCTTCTGATTTATGCCGGCACGGCGATCGCTCCTCGCTCTGGCATAGGACATGCGGGTACCAGATCGTTAGCTAGCAATTCCCCCGTTGCTAAACCGCAGGCACGAGTTATTTGGGGAATAGAAGCTGCAAGATGTAACGCCCCCAAACGCGCGATCGCTCCATCAATCGTAGTGGTAATTACCACATCTAACCCAGCGGCGAAAGCAACGTCAGCAGCTTGTCGAGCCGTCAAAATTCCACCCATTGCCATCGGTTTCAGAATTGCGATATCGGCAGCCTTGCAAGCAATTACCTCGCGCAGATCGTCGATACAGGTAATTGCTTCGTCAGCAGCGATCGCTATTCCCACCGAACGCTTAACTTTTGCCATGCCTTCAAGATCCTGGGCTGCGACAGGTTGCTCGACATACTCAATGCCCAGGGGTTCATAGCGACGGATTTGGGCGATCGCTTCATCCACCGACCAGGCTTGATTGGCATCCAGACGAATTTGAACGTGCGGCGAAATAGCATCTCGGATCGCGGCTACTCTTTGCCAATCTCGATCTGCTAGATCGGTACCGATCTTGACCTTAATGCATGAGTAGCCTTTTGTCTCAAACGACTGTGCTAAATTGACAGCGATCGCGGGCGACACAGCACCGATTAAGGCATTAACTGGCAACCGATTGCGGCTTTGAGGGTTTATTAACTGTGAAAGCGATTTTGCTTGGGCGATCGCGAGTAGATTGCACAGGGCTAACTCAACCCCATGCTTTGCGGCTGGAGATTGGCTGAATTCGGTTAGAAACACAGCGATCTCGTGCAAACTCGCAAACTCCATTCCCACTAGCCCAGTCTGTAAATTATCGAGAACGGCTTGGGTTTCTACGAGCGACTCCATGCCAAAACCTGGTAAAGGCGATGCTTCTCCCCATCCCATCCTACCTTCGGTATCGCAAATCTGGATAACTATACAGGTGCGATCGCAAATCGAGCCAAATGCTGTTTTCAGTGGTTGACGCAGAGGCAATTTATGGTGCTGTAGGATTACTCGTTCGATCTGAAACGTCATAAAGCAGCAACAGCATCCATCAGTAGATTGTAAAGCTTTGCATCTACTCTACAGCAAAAATATTAATCCGCAACCTGAGAAAGAAGCTGTTTGTAAACAAAGCTTAAGAGTTATTTGACATGCGCTATAAAAGGACATAACTCATGATGGCTAAGTTGACTAAACAGTCCAGTCTTCAAGACATAAATTGGGAACTTTAACAAAGTCTTTAGAGTTGCGCGTAACAAGGATTGTTTGATTAGCTAAAGCGATCGCTGCAATTCTCAAGTCTTGCGTACCTATACGAACCTTTTGTTGGAGCAGATCCTGGTAACATGCAGATGCTTTATTGTCGAAATCCAGCAAATTAACGCTACAAAAATACAGAAGAGTCCTCTTAAGGTTTTGATAGGCGACTGCTAGCCGCTCAGGATTTGTAGCAGATCTGCTAATCCCAGCCAACCTCCCTCGCAACTGTTCCTCCAGTGTAACAGTTGTAATAAATATTTTGGAATTGCCGATTTCCCTAGTTCGTTCTGAAATTTTAGGATGACTATGCTGAAAAAGAGTTACATGATCGGTATCGAGGATATATTGACTCACGCTGACTGATTCTCCATTGAGGAAACCTCATGCTCGGCTAACCCAGAATCTAGCTCGCGTCGATAACTAGCCATGTCTTCTACAAACTCATCAAAGAGCGGATCGTCTTTGAACATGCCAGCGAACTTAACCCAAGGATCGGATTTCTGAAGACTTTGTTGATAATGCAAGATTGGTAAGCAGCAGAGACGGAGGGTAAGCCACCACAGATAGACCATAATCGGATGTGAAAATTCACCATCATTTATCAAACCGTGAGCCATACGGTTTCTTAGGTTGCTACCAGAATGCTCAACCAATAGGCACTGTAGATCGAATAGCGTGTCTTCATTAAAAATAGAAGCTAATTCTGGTCGGTAAAGTGTAGAGTTTAGATTGTGTTCGTTTTGAATACCACTATCATCGAGTCCAGAAGTTATCACCCCTTTTTGCCACAGTAAATAACGAATCGAGTTTTCGATCTGAGGAATAAGAATGTGGGTAGATGTCAGGAAATCTCCATCCAATCCTGCATATAGACCTTTTGCAAAAAGATACTCTCGCCCTGTTGGTATAAAAGGGTTGTGCGAAACAATTGGTAGTAAGTCATTAATTCTGACGCTGTGCTCTAAGTTGATTTGATATATTGCAGATTCAACATATGCTTGAGCATGAAGCGTCTGATAATAGATCGCATTTTGATTCATCTCAAAGCGGGTTACTGCTTCTACTTCATTAGGATCGTCGGAAAGGAATGAGCCAGGTTGCCGAGCTGTCACTTTACCTTTCTCATTCATTATCACCTTAGGGGCAATGTGGGATGCAATAAACTCACGAGCATGTTCCTGTACTTGTTGCCGTAGTTGAGAGACATTAGAAGGGGAGCCTAGTAAAGATAAAGCAAAAAGGGCATCCTGAAAATCTTTTCCTTTGACGTAAGCTCTAGCCTGCTCTATCATTTCACTAATGTCAATCTCTTGAGAACTAGCAATTAGCTCATTGCGAGATTCTTCTTGATATTGAAGTAGCAACCTGTGAACTTCTTCGGATCTAGATTTTGCGTCGATAGTTTCTTCTCTAGTGCCTCGAATGCTTCTAAATGCCTCAACTGCTTGCTGCATAAAATGCGAAGCAGCTAGGTAACTTGGTGGTGTTTTCTGGAGAAAATCTTGAGCTTCCTGAACATAGGTTTCAGCAGCTAGCATTGAGGCTTCACGCTCTTTAAAATTATCTCTTTCTGTGCGATGCCATACTGCTTTAATCTCCCATAAAGTTCTTGCTCTACGCCAATCATGGGTTGATTCCGCCAAGGTAGCAGCTTTCTCAGCTAGAGGGATACATTTTACTGAATCGCCAAGCTGACACCTCTGCAAAAGCTGCATCAGTTTAGCAGATAACCATGATGGATCCTCTCCGTTCAAATGATTAAGAAGATCCTCGATATATGTGGCAACTTCCTCAGTCTGATATTTGATCCGACGTGCTAAACGAAGCGATCTTTCAATCCTATCAAAACAATGCGTCCACTTCTCAGGATCTGCTAGTTGCGTTGCAGACTTTAGGTAAGCAGTTACAGCTAGCTGCGCCATCCTATAATCACGCCGTTTAGCCCAGAGAACATCTGCAATTCTTGCCTGAAGTTCCGAATCCGATACATCAACTGCTATACCAGCCAAGAAATCTAGATGTTCATCTGTCAGGTTCTGAAATTGGTTGGCGAAAAACTCTTCTGTAGTCTCCGGTTTAATATCAACACTAGTTAGATAGGCTAAAATCTCAAAAACGTTCTGTTCTCTCGTTCTTCCTGATTCTTTTGCTTGCAGGGCTTTTTGCCAAAAAATACTATGGTAGCTACGGCAAATCTTCCTATCGCTACTATTTACTACATCCTGCCAGTCAGAGTTGATGAAATCGTCTTTTGTAAGAGGTGGACTCAGTAATGGCATAGTCTAAAAATTTAGCTTCCTGATACAGCTAGTATAGCAAATCTAATCTGTTTGCTTACAATGTAACACCATCCTGTTCCTCGCGACCTAGCTGTGCAATAGTTGTTGAGTTATTAGTTAATTCTGTGGGTGCAGGTTCGTATTTGTTTACGACAGAAGATAGATGCGAGCCTAGTTTGATGCCAGCGCGATCGAAGGCGGGTTTCATGCGGCGGCGATATTCGCGGATTACTTTGCGATACACTCCAGGTAAGGTTTCAAACCGCAATCCAATCGTAAAGCCTCCAGCATCGATCTCTTCTACGCCTCTGACTTCGACTTCGACAATCTGCGGCCCCCAAAAGAGATCGGACTTCATTTCACTTGCGACTTGCTGAATAATTTCTATGGCATAATCGATATCCGTATCGTAGTCGATGTAGATTAACAGTTTGATTCTTGCCCAATCTTTAGAAAGATTATTAACAACTCTAATTTCGCTATTAGGGATAATAATCACGTTCCCCTGGCGGTTGCGGAGCGTAGTAATGCGGAGATTCATCTTCTCAACTCGACCAAATTTATCATTTAAAATGGCAAAATCGCCGATCGCATACTGATCTTCAATCAAAATTAACGCGCCGCTAATCAGGTCTTTTACTAATGTTTGGGCACCAAGGGAAATCGCAAATCCTAAAATTCCAGCACCAGCCAGGATTGGAGCTAATGGAATATTTAAACTTGCGAGCGCGAACAGAAGTGCTAAACCTGCTAAATGCACTCCAATAATGCCCTTGAGAATAGGTGAAAAACTACTGGTGCGTAACATCCAACGCTGTACGGCTTCGGGTGTGAGAGATTCGCGACTCGCCCATTTTGCTAAGAAGCGATCGACGATCACTCCACTATATTTAATTGCTAAAGTAGTACCCAGGATAACGCCCAGTACAATTGGCTGCTGAATCACATATACTTGCAGCCATCGGGTATAGGGAAATAATCCCACAATCCATCCTATACCGCATAACCAAACTACGACATGTCCTAATTGTAGTAAATGCCGACGCAGATCGTAGCTATTGAGCAAGCGCTCGTAAGACATCTGCTGCGACATCATGGAGCAACATTGTGACTGTTGCTGGGTAAAATCTTCATCATCGGTATCTAGAGCCGCTGCCATTGCTGCTAGATGTTCTTCTTGCTGTCTTTGTTTTTGCTTGAGTGATCGCCACCTCACCATCAACTGTTTCTGCAAGAATATCAGAATTGCACTCATACAGATCGCAGCTATGAGAATACCTGCTGAAATTTGTCCCTGCTGCCACAGGTAAGCAGTTTGGCGTTCCTGTTGAGCGCGAATCAGACCTCGTTGGATTACCCGCGCCACATAGCTGGCTGATTCTGGCAGGGTGAAGCCCCCGATGCGGGCATCCATCTCTGTCAGCACCAGCAAAGGCAGATCGTTATATTGTTTGCCATCGGATAGCAGAATTGTAGCCTGCTTGCTTTCAGTCTTAGCAACTACTTTCAGCGTTGATGCATCGAAACCGCGATCGATAATCCGGTAGAGATCCTTTTCTATTGCTTTAGCACGACTCTCAACCGGAGTAATGCTACCTGGTGCCATGCCCTGTCCTGTCGATACTTCCGCTGCTACCGCGAATAGAATACTGCCATCGAGTCTAACGGGAGCGTATACCATGCTATTAGTTTGCACTTTCGGAAGCAACTGACTGGTCAAACTATCGTCGTCGGGAGCGCTCGATTGTCCCCAAGCTGATGGGAATCCTGCGATCGCCAGAAAGACAAACATGCAAGATGTAATGAAGCTTAAAATGCGTATCGTCTGACTTTTGCTACTTTTAGATCGTGCTTTCAAAACTGGTATAGTTCCCATAATAGTAATTCTGCGAGAAGCTAAATTGATTTGAATTTACAAACTCAACCAATTAAAGATTTGTCGAGCAGTTAATTCCAATGGGATGTCTTTGAGAATGGGAAGGGAATCGTTATCTTTATATTCTTTAACGCGGCGATCGCTAAATACAACTAAAATGCTTTCGTCTTCTGGATCGAGCAACCAGCCTAGCTCGGTACCTTGCTCTGCACAGTGCAGCAAGTTTGCCAAGACCTTTTTATATTTCTGATCGGGCGAGAGAATTTCAATTGCCCAATCGGGATGAATTTCAAACCGATTAGCAATTCGACCAGACGGCTTACGGGGGATGCGTTCCCAACGGAAGACGGACACATCAGGCACGATCGCCGCACCACCAAAAACACAACGCAGTTCAGGAAAGGCTAACGCTATCTGTGTTGGTTGAGTAACTTGGTTGATATTTTGGCAAAGCGCACCTTGCAGTAGACTGTGTTCTCCTTGGGGCATAGGCTTTTGGTTAATTTGTCCTTGGATAAATTCTGAAGCGGGTTTGGTCTCTGGTAGTTCCAGAAATTCCTCTAGAGTTATCGGTTTTATGTTTGCAACGGTCATAGTTTACCTAACAGTGAAAACCTTCTATGTCAATCTTACTCGCCAGCATAAAAAATCAGGTTATTGGTTTATTTTGCCTGCTTGTTCGCGCTCTTGCTAGACGATCTTTGCAACCAGTCCAGCCTGTTTGCCGATTATAGCCCCTAGCTGCTTCCAGTAAATGAGAGGAGGATGAGAGCAGCATATTTTTTCAATTAAGAATCAGTCTGCAACAGCCACTCTTCGTTTGTTGAACCTGCGCTTCAAAGATTCCATGTTTGTATAAAACACTGGCGTGAGATAGAGGGTAAGGAATTGCGAGAACAGCAATCCTCCTACAACCACTAATCCTAGAGGGCGGCGAGCGTCAGCCCCCGCTCCCAAACCGAGCGCAATTGGCAAAGTCCCCATCAAAGCTGCCATCGTGGTCATCATGATCGGACGAAAGCGCACCAGGCAAGCCTCGTAAATTGCATCTACTGGACTTTTCCCATCATTTCGAGCCGCGATCGCAAAGTCAATCATCATAATTCCATTCTTTTTCACGATGCCGATCAAGAGAATGATGCCGATAAAGGAATAAATATTTAGATCGACATGAAATATCAAGAGAGTTAACAAAGCTCCAAATCCCGCTGAAGGTAAGCTAGAAAGAATAGTGAGGGGATGAATGAAATCTTCGTAAAGAATGCCCAGCACGATATAGATGATGAATATGGCAGCTAGCAGCAGCAAGCCCAGACCCTGTAAAGAATCTTGAAATGCCTGTGCCGATCCTTGAAAACCCGTACTGATATTATCCGGTAAGGTTTGACGGGCAACTTCGGCAATCTTACCCGTGACATCGCCAAGCGAAATGCCAGGTTTTAAATTAAACGAAAGCGTAACTGAGGAGAGTTGGCCCGAATGCGTCACCGTCAGGGGGCCGACACTGCGGGCGATCGCGGCAACGGCATTTAAAGGCACTAATTGTCCGTTAGACGATCGCACCGAGAGCAAATCCAATCCGCTTCGATCCTGTTGATAGGCTGTCTCCACACCCAAGATCACTTGGTATTGACTATCAGGGGCGTAGATCGTAGAAACCTGTCTCGTCCCGTAGGCATAACCCAAAGCTGTCTCAATTTGCGTAGCGGTCAATCCGAAACTGGCTGCTTGCTCGCGATTGATCTGAATGTAAACTTGGGGATTATTAATTTGCAGATCGGTATTGACATCTTGCAGTTCTGGCAATTTTCGCAATTCCGCTTCCAATGCGGGAGCGTATTTTTGCAGTTCTTCGAAGCTAGTACTTTGCAAAGTGTACTGATACTGCGCCTTAGTTTGCTGTCCGCCAATATTAATCGCAGGCGGATTTTGCAGGAAGACTTTCACGCCTGGTACGCGACTCAATTTCGGACGCAGTTCCTGGACGATCTCATCCGCACTGAGCGATCGCTGGTTCCGGGGCTTAAGACTGATAAAGACTCGTCCCGCATTAGCTGAAGAATTCAGCCCACCCGCACCAACAGTAGAATTAGTAGCAGCAACGTTCTCATCCTTGCGGATCATATCGACAATTGCCTGTTGGTGTTTCACCATAGACTCAAAGGATATATCTGGAGCCGCTTGGGTTGTGACGGTAAGATAACCGATGTCCGTGTTAGGAATAAAACCTTTGGGAACGACTACGAATAAAACAATCGTTCCCACTAAAATTGCAGCAGAGAGAGTAGAGGTGATGCGATGGTGCTTAAAAGCCTTTTTCAAACTCCAAGCATAGCCATTTTGCATGCCATTGAAGAGACTCTCCGAGAAATTGTATAAACGAGCTAAAAAGGATGGCGAAGATTTTGGCGGTGGGGGTAGAACTTCATTCCCTTCTGAATCCCGAACAGGATCGCTGGAATTTGTGGCATTTATATGTTCCTGCCCAACTTCACCTGCGGTTACGGGTACTAATTGATATGCTTCTTCTCGATCTTTTGCTTCTACTCGCAGAAACCGCGAGCATAACATCGGCGTCAGGCTAATCGCGATCGCCCCCGAGCAGAGAATGGCAACGCTAATCGTGACGGCAAATTCCTTAAACAGTCTGCCTAAAATACCGCCCATAAACAGAATGGGGATAAAAACTGCAACCAGAGAAATCGTCATTGAGAGAATAGTAAAGCCAATTTCCTGCGAGGCTTTGAGGGCAGCCCGAAAAGGTCTCTCCCCCATTTCCATATAACGCACGATATTCTCTAGCATGACGACGGCATCATCGACGACGAAGCCAACGGAGAGAGTGAGCGCCATCAAGGAAAGATTATCCAAGGAATAGCCCAGTAGCAGCATGATGCCAAAAGTCGCAATCAAGGAAAGCGGTACCGCCAGACTGGGGATGATCGTAGCGGAGAGATTGCGCAAAAATAGGAAAATCACCAGTACGACCAGGAAAATGGTCAATAACAGAGTAAGTTGCACATCATCAATGGATTCCTTAATCGGTTGGGAGCGATCGAAAAGTACTTCCATATTCACCGCCGCCGGAATTTGCTTGCGGAATGCGGGTAGGATTTTGCGAATTCGTTCTACGGTCTCGACGGTATTCGTGCCGGGTTGCTTTTGCACTGCCAACACGATCGCCCGATTGCCGTTAAACCAACTGGCCAACTTATCATTCTCGACGCTATCAATGACTTGTCCCAGTTCCCCTAGCTGTACGGGCGAACCATTGCGATAGGCGACAATCAGGCTACTGTAATCAGCAGCATTATTCAGTTGTCCGTTCGTAGAAATCGTGACGTTCTGTTGTTTGCCAAATAGGTTTCCTGTCGGTAAATTCGAATTGCCCTTGGCGATCGCATCCGCAACTTCATCAATGCCAATCCCTTTAGCACTGAGGGATTGCGGATCGATTAGCGCTCGCACCGCATACTTTTGCGCGCCAAAAACATTAACCTGTGCCACTCCATCGATTGTGGAGATGCGCTGAGCCAATTGAGTTTCCGCATATTTATTTACTTCAGATAGGGGCAGCACCGACGAATTCAGCGACAGATAGAGAATTGGCTGATCGGCGGGATTGACTTTGCGATAGGAAGGCGGCGCGGGCATGGTGGTGGGAAGTTTCCGCGTAGCTGCGGAAATCGCTGACTGCACGTCCTGGGCAGCTCCGTCAATACTGCGACTGAGGTCAAATTGCAGCGTAATTTGCGTACTGCCAAGATTGCTCGTCGAGTTCATGGAAGTAATGCCAGCAATACTCGAAAACTGCTGTTCCAAAGGCGTTGCCACCGAGGCCGCCATGGTTTCTGGACTGGCACCTGGTAAATTTGCCGTCACCTGAATGCTCGGAAAATCTACGTTAGGTAGATCGCTAACCGGCAGCATGCGATAGCTTCCTAGGCCCAAAATTAGCACGCCCATCATCACCAGGACAGTCATAATCGGTCGACGGATAAAGATTTCAGAGAGATTCATAGCAAACCTGTTTGACGAACGATACTTCCGACTTTCATCTTCTCTCCCCGTTTAAATTAGGGGGTGGAATTTTTTATTGCTCCTTCTCTTTCTCTTTCTCTTTCTCTTTCACAAGTGCGCCGGGTGTAAGGTTAAATTGTCCATCTGTAACTACGCGATCGCCTTCCTTTAAGCCCTTTTCGATCGCGATCTCCTCATTCAGACTGGTACCCGTGGTAACAGGTCGCATTTCCACCGTTCGATCGGCCTGGATCGCATAGACAAAGGTGCCTTTTTGACCGGATTGCACGGCAGTTGCAGGCACTACGATCGCATCCTTTTGCTCTGTCAGTTTTAGTTTGACATTCACGAATTGTCCCGGTGTGAGTTGTCTTTTGTGATTGGCAAAACTCGCCCTTAATTTCATCGTGCCTGTGGTGGCATCAACGGTGCTATCCATAAATACCAGTTCGCCCCGTGCTGGTTGACCCGAATCTTGGGGCGCTATTGCCTCTACTCTGAGATTTCCTTGGGCTTGATATTTTTTCAGGTCGGGCAGTAGCCGTTGCGGAATCGAAAATTCCACATAAATCGGCGCAACTTGACTGATTACCACTAAGGGATTGCTATCGTTATCTTTGACCAGATTCCCCCGATCCACATTTAATTTCCCGACGCGACCATCAATCGGAGCGTAGATCGCCGTGTAGGTAAGCTGAACTTTGGCACTTTCGACCGCTGCATCCGCCGAAATCAAAGCTGCTTGGGCAGTTTTAAGATTGGCTTTTGCTGATTCTACCGCCGCGATCGCATTGCCCACATTACCCTGACTGGCGGCTACTGTCGCCTGTTGCGCCTCAGACGTAGAACGAAATTGATCCGCCTGTTCCTGGCTGACTGCACCCTGTGTCACTAAGCTATTGTACCGCTCTGCCTGCTTAACCGAATTCTTTGCCTGGGCGGCGTCTCTGGCAACATTCGCCCGTGCTTGGGTGACTTGCGCTTCTGCCTGTGCTACCTGAGCCTGGGCTTGAGTTACCTGTGCGGCGGCTTTGGCTCGATCCGCGATCGCGCGGGCCAGATTTGCCTCTAACAGGCGCGGATCGATCTCAAACAAGCGATCGCCTTTGGCTACGTCCTGCCCTTCTTTGAAATAAACATTGGTTAATTGCCCCACAACCTGAGATTTAACTGCCACCGTTGCATACGCCTGTACGACACCCGTAGTCTGTACCATAATGGGCATATTCTGACGTTTCGCAGTTGCTGCCACCACAGGAATCGGACGTTTCTCGTCCTTACTTGATTTTGCAGACTGAGCTTGTAAACCAGCACAGGCAGTCAGTGCCAGAACGATCGGTAGTTGCAAATACAAAAAGCGTCTGGACATAGCAAAGAAATACATAGTTAGCTAAACTAACGATTAGTTTTACATCAATTCTAACTACATGACAAATTCTGCGGCCAAACGAGATCGAAAAAATAGTCCTCCAGTTGTTACCACAGCTGTAGAACCGGAAGCAAACAAATTCAGCAACGGTATCCCCTCCGCAGAACAATGCGCTGCCGAACTTATGGAAGCAATGCCAGCCATCATGCAATTCATCCGCACAGAAATGCGCAGCCAGCGCGAAAACAATCTCTCCATACCGCAGTTTCGCGTTTTAGCATTTTTAAGCCGCCAACCCGGTGCTTCACTATCAGAAGTCGCCGATCACCTGGGCGTAACTCGTGCTACCGCTTCCACCATGACCGATCGCCTGGTCAAGCACGGTTACGTAGACCGCAGCGATAATCCTCAAGAACGCCGCCACATCAACCTGAAATTGACGGAATCAGGCAGCGATCGCTTACAAGAGGCTAGAGAAGCAGTCCGCGCTAAAATTGCTAACTTGTTCGGCGACCTCACAACCGAACAATTAACAACTATATTCAGTGGGCTAACGATGCTGCATCAGAAGTTCAAAACTATCCACTAGATTGCAGCGATTTGAGATTATCCGCACGCCAACTTGCCATCATCAGCAATTTTGGGTCGCTAATTTTCGACCCACCTTATACCAATTCCCTAAAGTAAATTTACAGATTACTGGAGGGGCGAACGGCCGTTCGCCCGTACATAGGTTCATGTGTAGTTCAATTTTGAAGAATTGGTATTAAATCGCAATAGAAGTGAGTTTTTCCGATTTACCGTGCATGCAATACTCGCCCGCCTGCAGGATCAGCTTCGCAACCAAACCCGTCCAACCCGTCTGATGGCTGGCTCCAATCCCAACGCCATTATCGCCGTGAAAATACTCGTAGAATAATATTAAATCTTGCCAGTGCGGATCGGTTTGGAACTTGCTTCGTCCTCCATAAACAGGGCGATCGCCAGCTTCATTCTTGAAGAAAATAAAACTCAGACGGCGAGAGAGTTCTAGTGCTACTTCCCAAAGTGTCATCATCTGCCCCGATCCAGTCGGACATTCCACTTTAAAGTCATCACCATAGTAGTGATGAAACTTTTGCAGAGACTCAATAATCAAATAATTGACGGGCATCCACACGGGACCGCGCCAGTTGGAATTTCCACCAAATAGACCACTGCTGGACTCTGCGGGTTCATAATCAACACGGTGGCGATCTCCATTCACCTCAAAGATATAGGGATTGTCACGATGGCACTTAGAGAGGGCGCGAATGCCAAACTCTCCTAAAAATTCCGACTCATTCAGCATTTTCTCCAGGATGCGTCGCAGCTTGTCGCGATCGCAAATGGCCAGCAGTCGTCTAGCTCCTACACCGCACTCTTCCAGGCAAGCAATATTATGGGCTAGGTGCGGACGATTCTGGATGAACCATTCTACTCTTTGTTTAAATCCAGGCAACTTATCCAGAATCTCTGGTTCCAACGTTTCCACGGCAAACAAAGGAATTAAGCCAACCATCGATCGCACTTTTAGTTTTAACTGCTCGCCATGCGGTAGGTGCAGTACGTCGTAATAAAATCCTTCCGCATCATCCCATAATTCAGTACTTTCAGAACCCACTTTATTCATGGCATCGGCGATGTAGAGGAAGTGCTCGAAGAATTTTGTGGCAATATCTTCATACACAGGATTCTCTTTAGCTAACTCCAGGGCGATCGTCAGCAGGTTCAGGCAATACATCCCCATCCAGCTCGTGCCGTCCGCCTGTTCGATATATCCGCCCGTCGGCAATTCGGCGCTGCGATCGAATACGCCAATATTATCCAATCCCAGGAAACCTCCCTCAAACACGTTCTTGCCATCTCTATCCTTGCGGTTTACCCACCAGGTAAAGTTGAGCAAAAGCTTCTGAAACACGCGTTCGAGGAAAGCGCGATCGCTGCGACCATACATCTTCTGTTCGATTTTGTAGACTCGCCAGGTTGCCCACGCATGCACCGGTGGATTGACATCGCCAAACGCCCACTCGTAGGCGGGTATTTGACCGTTAGGGTGCATGTACCACTCGCGCGTAATCAGATCGAGTTGGCTCTTGGCAAAATCCGGATCGATCGCCGCCAGCGGAATGGCATGAAAGGCCAGATCCCAAGCCGCAAACCAGGGATATTCCCATTTATCGGGCATAGATAGAATGTCTTCGGTTTCCAAATGGAACCACTGTGAGTTTCTGCCGTGCTTGCGATCGCTCGGAGGTGGTAGAGATCCTGGATCGCCTTTCAGCCATGCATCCACGCAGAAGTTGTAGTACTGCTTGCTCCATAACATCCCCGCAAACGCCTGCCGCTGCACGTTCTGGATATCTTCGCTCAACGAGGAGGGAGAGATGCGTTGATAAAATTCATTGGCTTCCTGTTGGCGCGCGCGCATAATGCGGTCGAATTCGCGATCTCCTGCTGTCGAGGGAGATGGAGGAATTCTGTTCAACCGTAATTCAACAACTTGAGTTTCGCCTGCACCCACCACCAGTTCGTAATGCGCCGCTGCTTTCGTACCGCACCGATTCGGATTGACCGCTTCCTTCACACCGCGCACGATATAGTCATTAATGCCATCTTTGACGTAGGTTGAAGCATTGGGAGTGTCGAATAATTTGCGATTGTTCGTTTCATTCTCTACAAACAACAACTCGTCAGCCCCTTGACAGTAGAGCCACATCGTACCCAGATCGATATGATTGGCAGCAATCGCGCTCGATCGACTGTTCGCATCAATTGCTTGTAATAAAGGCTTGCCCTTTTTCCCATTCCCATCCCAAGACCAGGTATTGCGGAACCAAAGCGTAGGTAATAAGTGCAGCGCTTTCGCTTCCGAGCCGCGATTGGCAACGCTAACCTGAATCAACATATCTTCCGGTGAATGCTTGGCATACTCAACCGTAACATCAAAGTAGCGATCGCCCTCGAAGACACCCGTATCCAGTAACTCGAATTCCGGTTCCCTCCGATTCCTGCGTTTGTTCTCTTCGACTAGTTGCGCGTAGGGAAAAGCAGCATGAGGATATTTATAGAGATACTTCATATAGGAATGGGTGGGCGTATTATCTAGATAAAAGTAATACTCCTTGACATCTTCACCGTGATTGCCCTCAGAGCCAGTCAAGCCAAATAGCCTTTCCTTGAGGATGGGATCGGCTCCATTCCAGAGAGCGATCGCAAAGCAGAGTTGTTGGCGATCGTCGGAAATACCGGCGATACCGTCTTCGCCCCAGCGATAGGCGCGCGATCGAGCCTGGTCGTGGGAAAAGTAGTCCCAAGCCGTACCATTGGTACTGTAATCTTCGCGTACCGTTCCCCATTGACGCTCGCTGAGATACGATCCCCACTTGCGCCAGGGAATCCCCTTTTCTCTAATTTCGGCTAGCCTGATTTCTTCCGCTGTCATCGCAACCATAATCTTTTATCTCTTAATTAAAAAATCTATTTAATTAGGGGCGAATGGCCATTCGCCCCTACGATGAAATTCAAATTATTCTACGCCGATCGCACTTCCGTATTGCCACAGCCAGGACAAAAATGGACTTGCATAATATTTGCCAACTCGATATCTGCATCTACTTGCTGACTAGATGATTCGGTACGGCGATCGGGTTTATCAGCGTGATGATTCATCAATGTGTTGCATTTTGGGCATGCGATCTTCGCTTTTGACATGATTCTCTCCTTGGGATTATTTAATTTGGCGATCGTGCAGGGGAGGGCAGACCTACGTGTCTGTCCCTACGTTGTGATTATGGTTGGACACATAGATTTGTCCCTACGACAATTCAATATTCTCTCGTCCGTATCGTAAAACTTTGGCCATCCAAATCAACTCTTTTAAAAACTTATCTATCCGTCTGATGTAGGCTTCGTCCAGGAGATTGCCAGCTTCATCAAAGATTTTATGGACGCTGGAGAAGTTGCCATCCCAAAAGATGTTGACCAATCCTAGTTCTCGCATCACTGGCAAGAGATTTTGGATGACGCGAGTGCCGCCAAACGAACCAGCCGATACACCACAAATTCCCACAGCCTTATGAATATATTCCTTCAAGTTGGTATCAAGGATGTGTTTGAGCATGCCTGGATAACCGTGATTGTATTCGGGCGTGACAATTACAATTCCATCTGCTCGCATCATAGTTGCCGAGAATTCCGCATCTTTGATATCTTCACCCTCATCATCGATTGGGAAGGATAGCTTGCGAATATCGATCAGCTCTGTCTCAACACCGTCTTGCTTGTCTACCTCTTGCAGTACGAATTTAGCAACGTGTTCGCTCATGCGTCCCTGGCGAGGAGTTCCGAGTATCACTGGCAGAAACAACGGTCGATTTGTATTCATGGGATATGTCCTTAAAGCTACTGTTCTACTATTCGTATAGCATGACCGTCTGGATCGCGGACGATGAAGCCACGCTGGAATCCTAACGTTTTCCCTGGTAGCTCTACGACACTGGGAGAAATGAATGCGGTATTGGCGGCGCGCAGTTTTTTCGCGATCGCTGCTGCATCTTTCACGATCAGCGTGGTTTGCCAGTGGAATAAATCGTTCGGACGTGCATCGAGCGGTAGCGGCCTGCCATCGCGGGGCGTGAGGTAATCGAGAAATTCCACTCCCAGCCCTGTAGGTGCTCTCAAACCACTGATGCGCAGCTTGGCACCAAACACGTTATTGAGGTGTTCCTGTTCCGTGCCAAAATTTTCACTCTCGCCAGCTAATCTCATGCCCAATAAATCTCGGTAGAATCTCAAGCTTGTACCTGTATTCGCTACCACGATCGCGGTATGGTCTATGCCTAGAAATAATCGCTCGCTTGCCTGTTGCCATTTGGGATCGCCTTTACCAGGAGGAAAGTAGATAATCTCCAGGTTGTGCCCGTCCGGGTCTTTGAAATAAAAAGCGCGAATGCCTGCTGCTACTGCATTTGAGTTGGGAATCGTCTGCGGGGCGGTTGAGGAGTGTTGCACCTTAAAGCGGCGCAGGTGCTGGTAGGCTTTGTCCATATCGCTAACTACAATTGCCATATGCTGAAACCAGCGATCGTGACTGCGCGAGTCAATTGGTATGGGGTTACCCTTGGGCGTGAGATATTCTGTGAGTTCGATAAACTCATCGCCTAGCTGCATCCGCACCACACGCATTCTAATTCCAAATAATCCTTGTAAGTGTTCGTATTCGTTACCCCAAACTTCGACATCTGAGATTTTGCGAAACGCTAGAACCTGGGAGTAGAACTCTACAGCTTTATCCATATCAGATACAGTGATACCCACAGAATCCACGGCGGTTACGGTAGAAGGTGCTTGCTGGCTAGTGTTGGCAACTATTGCCGCTTTTGCGGTCACCTCCGCTGGCGACGGGGGCGGCAAGTTAACTATGCCATTAATGGCAACAAGTAGCCCTGTGGCAAGTAGCGTTCTGGTAATTGGGAACGGCTTCATAAATCTGGCTGCGAGGTAGAGTCTTAAACTAATAGCCAATTATGCGATCGCTATAATAAAGTAGGGCTGAATTCCAGATGAGAAATTGATGAGTGCAATAAAACTTAAGACTAGTACAAACTACCTTACAACTCGAAAGACAACCGATGGAGTTTTTATTAAGTTGATTCGCGATCGCTTAGTTCCAACATATCGCTCAGGCTTTGCAGGCGATCGCGATCCAGTAGTTCAATTTGCGCCCCATGTACTGCAATTAACCCTTCACTCGTAAGGCGATAGAATGCTCTAGAGAGAGTGGCTGGAATTGTGCCTAAAGTTGCAGCTAGCTGGCTTTTGGTCAGGTCTAGGGTTACTATATTATTACCAGAGTTTGCGCGATCGCGTTGTATTCCAGAGTATGAATCGCTCAGTTTCAGTAGATATGAGGCTAGGCGTTGCGGTACATCCTTAAAGGACAAATCTTCTACCAGATCCGTTAAATGTCGCAAATGCTGTGAAAGACTAATCAGCATATTAATCGCGATATCAGGGTATTGATGCAGTACATCCAGGAACGATCTGCGCGGGAACAAAATCAGTTCTGTTGGTTCTAGAGCAGATGCTGATGCTGGAAAACGTCTGCCATCTAACGCTGGTACTTCTGCAAAGTTTTCTCCTGGCTCAAAGATGCGCAGAATTTGCTCTTTACCGTTGGGTGCAGTCTTAAAAATTTTAACTCGCCCCATTTTGATGATGAAAAAGCCCGTAGCTTCGCTATCCTGCATAAAGACAATTTCTCCCTTTTGGAATCGTTGCAGTTGGGCAATTTGCGCTACGGATCCGAGTTGTTCCAAGGATAATCCTCGAAACATCAGCGTTGTCTGCAACCAGTCTCTTAAAGCGGATTCGATCGACATTTGCCCCAGCTTGAATGAAGAAATCTACTGTTTTATAGCGGTTTTTACTTGAAAACGGGTTTTATTTTTGGGGTGGAGGGGTTCCACACGGCAGTGGTTCTAGCGGGGAACCCCCAAGACCGTCCTGCCTCCCCTTCTTGGGGGCATTGCCCCCAGCCCCCTCTACTCACCTCCAATCTAAAAACCGCTATAATTTGCTTTCTTGGCTCAGAGCTAAAGTTGGCTGCAGCAGCCTGAACCAAGGCTGCGATCGCGATATTTCAACAGGTTTAAGCTTCTACCTGCTATCGATCGCAAAGCTTTTGGGTAAGTTCTACTCCAAAGTATGCCAGTGTATCGTAGCATTTATGCAATCCAGATCTAACTTCTGTCAAGGGCCTCCTAGAAGTTTGTCCGATTCGCGCCTGAGTAATTCATTGATGACTTTTCGACCGTTTTTATAACTTTCCAATCGGAGCGTATTCGAGTCTGAATATCGGAAAGTGACGATATAGATGATATGGTAATATCCCAAATCTGTGGGCTGACATTATGAAATTAATGAGGGCAAGACTTGCAAAGAAACAGTAACCACAGATTCAGCGCACTACCCCGAATCCATAATTGTACAATCTGGTTGATACTGACTGTCGAGAGTTCGTCGGCTAAAATGCAAAGTTTTTCTGCGGCGGGTGAGGGCTACCGTTAGCTGATTGTCAGAGCCAAGCCAGTACCAATTTTGATTTATTCTAAAAGACAGAACGTTTTGCACGATCGAGGTCTGATTTTGATTTATTCTAAAAGACAGAACGTTTTGCACGATCGAGGTCTGAAACTATTGGTGCTATAGCCGATACTGGGAAGATCGTACATCGTGTCAAGTCTACCAAAATTTGCCCTTGTGCTTACAGCTACTCTTATCCTTCTGGTCACTAACTGAGGAGTTGCATGATGAAAGTAACAACTAAGACTATTCGCGGAGCCATGTGTGGCGCACTGGTTGCTGCGATGTTTGAATTTACTCTATGGCAGCCTATCGCCAATGCCTGTACTCGCATCCTATGGAACAATAACAAACTGACGGTTGTAGTTGGACGGACAATGGATTGGCCAGAATCTACCGAGCCAATCCTCACTGTTTTTCCACGGGGGATGAACCGGAATGGCGGACTTCTCGGACCAAGTGTGGTCGTTAAAGAGAATCCAGCCCGGTGGACCTCAAAATACGCTAGTCTCGTGACCACAATCTATGGTGTTGGCACTGCCGACGGCTTCAACGAAAAAGGTGTGGGAGCGCATATGCTTTTCCTGACTGCAACTGATTTTGGGGCACGAGATCGCAATCTGCCCGGCGTACAGGCTGGACTTTGGGCACAGTATGTTTTAGATAACGCTGCTAGCGTCGAAGAAGCCCTGGAACTGCTCAAAGCGATTCAACCGATCTTGGTCGAATATAAGGGGCATAAGTCAACGGTGCATCTGTCGATCGAGGATGCGAATGGAGACTCGGCAATTATTGAGTACATCAATGGGAAAATGTTGGTTCATCACGGTCGCCAGCACCGCATCATGACGAACGACCCACCCTTTGACAAACAGTTAGCACTTCTAAAACAGTGGGATTTTACGAATGCTACTCGCGCAACTCCTCTGCCGGGTAACGTTTCCCCAACCGATCGCTTTGTCCGAGCTACCTTTTTTCAAAAGATGCTACCCGAACCCAAAAACGACCGGGAAGCGATCGCGGGCATCCTCGCAGTCGCGCGTAATGTTTCTGTTCCTTTCGGTGCGCCTAACTACGCTCCTGGCACTTTGTATAACACCGAATACCGAACCGCAATCGATCTCATCAATCGGCGTTATTTCTTTGAGTTGACCACCAGCCCCAACGTGGTTTGGGTGGATCTCAAGACGTTCGATCTAAACCCCGGCGCATCGGTGATGGTTCTCGACCCAGATAATATTGATTTGTCGGGCAACGTTACAGCAAAGTTCCAGAAGGCTGCAAGAGCGCCATTCTGAAGGAATCTAAGTTCCTTTACCTTAGATATTCCTACGATCGGATCGCTCGTATAGCGTTTTTCAATTGAGAACAGGTTTTATTGATGGGGTGAAGGGGGGAACACGGCAGTGGCTCTAGCGGGGAACCCCCAAGACCGCCCTGCCTCCCCTTCTTGGGGGCAACGCCCCCAAACCCCCTTCTCGTTTTCATCTGAAAACCGCTATAGGTTGGGTTGACGCAGGAAACCCAACCACCTTTCATCTGAATAATTCCGCCACTTCAGCGAGATTGCTGGCTAACCTTTGCATGCACCGAACGGATTGGCAATTCTGACTCGGTTTCAAACGGAGCTGCCGCTGATGGTACTGGCTGTTATGCTGCCAAACTAATTCTTCAGCGAACACATGATATAGCGGTTTTCACTTGAGAACGGGTTTTTATGAGAGAGGAATACAGTAAGGTTGAAGGCAATCTCGTTGTTAGTGATGTAGTTGCTATAGTTGGAGACTTTATAAATTACGCGATCGCCGAAATTCTCGCACTACTTCCTTTGCATCGCGCTTTTCACCATCCACCATGAAATTGAGGCGGCGCATATCTGATTCCGATATCTTGCCTTCTAAGCTCTGTAATACTTTATTCAATTCTGGATGCTTTTCTAAGGTAGCTTTACGCACGATGATAGTAGCGTCATATGGTGGGAAGTAGTTCTTATCATCTTTGAGAACAAAGAGATTTAAGCTAGAAATTAAGCCAGCCGTGGAATCACCGGCAATCAGGTCTACCTGTTTATCCGCGATCGCTCTATAAGTTAATCCCAAGTCCATCGATCTCGGTGGCTCGGCAAACTTGAGGCCGTAGGTTTTCGCTAGTCCTTCAAAGCCATCGGCTCTTTGCGTAAATTCATAGCCGAAACCTGCTCTCCATTTAGAGGTATATTTGGCAGCATCGGAAATCGTTGTAATCCCTAACTGTTGGGCATCCTGCTGCCTAATAATAATCGCAAACGTGTTATTAAATCCGAGAGGTGCGGTGACGCTCAGTCCAAATTGGTCGGCATAGGCTTGCTTCACCTTTTGGAATACGACTTTAGAATCTTTAATGGGTTGGTTTTTGAGAATAGCGGTAAATGCCGTGCCCGTGTACTCGGGATAGATATCGATTTCACCTGCAATGATACCCTGATGGCAGATAAACGTTCCTCCCAGATTGAGACGGCGCTCCACCTTCAAATTCGTTTTTGCCTCAACCTGTTGCGCTAGCAGTTCGCCTAATATCACCTGTTCGGTAAAGTTTTTGGAAGCGATCGCAATCCGTCGCTCCTGGTTATTACTACATCCAACTAATGTTGCAGCTACCAGGAAAATGGCACAAACTTGCTTAATCATGAGAAGCTTCCCAAAAACTCTAATCAATCGTATAGCAGCAGACAAATCGGTTATTACAGGGGGTGTGGGGGCTGCGCCCCCACGCAGGGGATCCACCCTTGCACCCCGTACTAAGCCTATTGGCTATAGCTATATTTTATAGCGGTTTTCAGATCGGAAAGAGCAGGGGGTTTGGGGGCGTTGCCCCCAAGAAGGGGTGGAACCCCTGCACCCCGTCAATAAAACCCGTTTTCAAGTGAAAACCGCTATAGTAGCTGTCAGCTATCAGCAGTTGGCTAAATATTGTTAGGTCTAATCCCATGAACCCAACTGCTAATTCGCTGAGGTTGACGGTCTTGACTCGAAATAGGGCAATTAAAAATAAGGTGAGAATTCGATCTATGCAGGGAAATACGAACTGCGCGATCGCCCCCTGCTCCCGATGATGTTGATGTTTGCTTTCAGGCAGTATCGCCGTGACTAAGATTAAAGTTCAAATCGCGATCGCCTCTTGGGAAGAGGTGGGTAAAATCGCAACATAGTTTCACCTGCAAGCTACCCCCAGAGAAGAACTTATGAATGCGATCGCCCCATCGGATCGGGACAGGCTGGACGCACACCTTGCCTCAGTCGATATTCCTGCCGTTTTTGCCCTGCTGCAAACCTATCCAGACCTGCGCCACACCGACCTGCCTGGTGTCGATAAGGCTACCTTGAAGGCGATCGCAGCTAAGCCTCAAGCTGTCAGGCAGATGGCATTGGGGTTTGCTTCAACTTCGCCATCAATCCGCCGATTCTGTAAGAAATATTTCCCCAAATTAGGCGCATTGGCTGCTACAGATCTGCTCTATCTCTTTATCGAGAGCCTCGATCCCCTGCGTCCCGTCGCCAGCAACGCAGATGGCTTGCTGGGAAGTTGCGGCGGCTATGCCAGTCCCCTAGGACAAGCTATTCGCGAGGCAAATATAAGTATGGAGATCCGCCGCCCTGAAATTGAGGTGTATTCCGATGCATCGCGCTTGGCGCGGGAAGTACTCGATCCTTTGCCATCCGCCCTTGCTGCCACTGATTTCGCGACCGTTCTCCTTGCCGTCGAGTATTACTTTGGCTTGGGAGTCTTTTACTCATTTACCCCTAACGATTACAAATCGCCGATAGCAAAGCAAAGCGAAGAACTGTTAGCAGGAATTTCCTACCACCTTACCGGCGCGTTCAAAGAAGTGCTGCGATCGCGCGCGCAAAAAGGGGATGCCAAACTATACGATGCGATGCGAGCCTGGATTTGCTACGAACCTCTCCTGGAACAGGAATGCTGGCAGGGGACTGCCATAGAATGCGTGCGTACCAGGTTTTTCCGCTTGCGTCGGAAGGATGTGGCCAGCATGAACCTGCACTGGTCTGCTGCCGACAATTTCGCCGCTTTTCCGCAGGAGCAACGCACTGCTCTCTATCTGCTTCTGCGAGATAGTTTATCCCGGTTGAGCGATCGCGATGCTGGCATGATGCGCTCCTACAGCCTGCGCTACTATCAGGAACGCTTTCCCGACGAAGCCAACCAAGCAGAGCAAATGGCGCTTCTAGGAACCCCTGCACCAACAAAAGCCGCAGCTATCCCCACAAAATTCCAACCAGAAACAGCACGAACTTTCTCTCCTAGCACTACAAAAAGCTTTCCTTCGTTTGCCGTCGATCGCGAGGATGCCCTGCACTATCTACTGGCGATCGCCAATTTGATGAAACTACACGGAGTAGCAAAGGCAATCCACGAACAGGATCTCGGCAATATGTGGAAAGAAGATTTCCCGCCGCCCAGCAGCGATCTACTCGTGCAACGAGACGAACAATTACTGCAAGAGATACGTCAACTTGTCAAAGAGCGAGGGCGCAGAATTTCGATCGCAGCGATCGAGCGTACCGACTTCGGCGAGCGATTTTTAGATTTGCTACAGCGCGCCACGGCTCTGCCAATCGCCCGCTACGAAAATGCCAAAGAGCGAGGAGAACTCGATCGCGATGAAAGTCAGCAAGAGCTTTACCTCTGTGCTAATTGGTTGATGCAGGCAGCATTAACCTTCTTGCCCGATCCGTCATTCCAACAGTGGTTGGAAATATGGCGCGATCGCATCGTGCCATTATCCCCCTTTGCCAGCTATTCTACCTTCGGCAGATACGACTCCCTACCCCAACTGATCGAAGCACGATTCCCCGACGAAGCTCCCTTTTTACTATTGGAGTTACAAGCAGAAACAAAATGGCCGAATTGCGATGCGGATTGGCAGCGCCGCCTCGCCCAAGCCTACGCACAGGGCGGAGATCGCGGCAGGCAAACCGTACGGAAAAATCTCGCTGGCGTTTCTCTCTTATCGAACGAACACTACCGTAGGAGCGATTGGCACGCACCTTACCAGTGGTTGATTTCGCAGTGGTGGGAACGACGGGATAGCGAACTGCTAGCAATTGCCTGCGATCGCTGTGCCATTCCCATGTATTGGAAAGGAGAGAAAGCCTACAGCCCGATTGTGAAGCAGTATCGCGACGATCGCGGCTACGCTGCCCGTACCTACGAATCCAGCGATGGCGCGATCGCCGTGCGAGACATTTGCATGCTGGTACGCGATCTGCAACCTGACTTCTTAGCGGGCATTGTGCGGAACACCCTGCAATTAGCAGGGGATGAGCGAGCTGCCTGCACGCTACTAACCTGTTTTGCCACGATAGGCAGTGACTTAACTCCATTCCGTGCCTGTACGTCTGGTTTGTTGGAATTGCTGGAATCGCCCCATAATTACGCGATCGCGGCGGGCTTAGAGATTTTCTCAATGCGCTGGGAACTGGCAAAAGACAATCTCTCGGATCTTCTCCTCGCTGCCGATCGCGCCCTAGCTTCAACTTCTACGGGGATTGCTAAGCAGGCGATAGAATGTTTGGGACAACTGGCGATCGCCTATCCCGAAGCGAGGGAACAGGCGATGGCGAGTCTAGAAAATGCCCTGTATGGCGAGACTAAATCCATTCTAGAAGAAACGCTAAAAACTTGGAAGAAATTTCTTGCGAAAGTGAAGAGTGCGGCATTCCCAGAGGCAGCGATCGCGCGCTTGCAGGAATTGGAGCGCAGCGATCCGAAGCTTTACGGCAAACTCGTACAGCCGCTGATAGCCAACAGCAAATAGAACGCGTAATATATACTTAATCGCTACGGAGTACTCCTAACATGATTGCTCAAATCGAAAAAACTCACTATACACCCGAAGAATATCTGGAATTAGAAATTGCTTCAGATGAGCGACATGAATATAATGACGGAGAAATTATTCTAATGACTGGCGGCACCCCCAATCATAACAAACTTGCTCTTAGCTTTGGCGCTATGCTTTTATTCTCGCTAAAGCGTCAGCCCTATGAAGTTTTCGCTACGGATCAACGGCTCTGGGTACCTAGGAAACGCATCTATGCCTATCCTGATGTCATGGTAATGGCGCAACCGATCTCCTATGCTGAAGGTCGCCGCGATACTTTAATCGACCCAATTCTGATTGCTGAAGTTCTTTCCCCATCAACTCGAAACTACGATCGCGGCGATAAATTTATTGCTTATCGCACCATTCCCACCTTTCAGGAATATTTGCTAATCGAGCAATCGAACGTGCATATAGAGCACTACTTCAAAACTGCAACCAGCCGCTGGACATTTGTAGAATACGAAGACATCGATCTCTCAATTCCTCTACAGTCGATAGGCTGTGATGTAGCGATCGCCGATTTGTACGACAAAGTTGAGTTCGAGATTACCGAAGATCCCGATCGAGAATCCATGCCGCAGTGAGAGAGATGTAGATATGGAAGCCTCAATAAGTTACACTTCCAACAGTCAAGCCATATTAGACGGCGATCGCACTGCTCTCTATTTTGCTCCCAATCTCTATCGTCCCCCTGTCAATTTACGCGCTCGCATCAAAGACGTATTGCCGTTTCGCGATGCCATGCTAGCGTTGCGGGACTGTATTGTTTCAGAACTGTACGTCAGCGATCGCGAGATTGCGGATAGACAGAACGATCCGGTAATTACTGTCGCTCCCGATCGCGTCTTTTTTGAGGCTTTTTCGCGGGACGAATCGACCTACGCGCGTTTGTCGCTAAAGGTTGCTGCCCTCACCGAGATAGAAGCCCTGCAACCGGGATGTACCAACATCGATTTTTCCGATAACTTACAACGAGGCTTGCAACAGATGCGCAGCACTCGCCCCACCTACCTGGACGTGCGCCGCGAGGAGGTTGCGGTTCGAGTTAGCGATCGCACTGTGCGCGAAGCCCGCATTGTTTTACCCGATACCTGGGTGCAGGGATTTCTAGAAGTACAATCGGCATTGCGTTTGCCCGCAGTTGCCCTCACCGTTCACCCGCAGGATTTACGCAATCTGCTTGCCTATCTCAAGCAACGCAAAACCAAGATCTCACCGCGCAGTTTGCGCTTTCGGTTGGAACCAGGACAACCGCCAGAAGTCACTGTTGAACCCTGGAACCAGATGTTTTGCTGGCAGCGATCGCAACACGCCGCCAATATCGCCACTGAAATCAGGATATGGGGTCGCCGTCGCCTGTTATTGCTAGAGAAAATCTTGCCGCATCTCAAGCAAGTCCGCGTCCTGTTGCAAGGCACGGGCTTACCGTCGTTTTGGATCGGCGATCTGGGCAATCTCTCTTTTCTACTCGGTCTTTCCGCTTGGACGGCAAGGGACTGGACGGAAACCGAGCCAGATCGTGTAGCGCAACCCACCACCCCCCTATCAGAGTCGCAACGAAACGAACTGCTCCACTTTCTTGCTGGCAAGGTATCCGTGGTACACCATGAAATTACTCTCGCTCTTGGTTGGACGGATGCTGAGGCGATCGCCGGACTGAACGAACTATGCTTGCAGGGGCGCGTGCTCTTAGATCCCGAAACGCTTCATTACTACGTTCGCGACCTATTCCCCGAAACAGCGATCGCTCCTCATGCCTAAAGCAGGCTGTTCTTCGACATGTTTTAGCAGACTAGTTTCAAGTTAATGTGGGTAGTATCGTGACTGGCATTAACAGTTACTATTTGTCCTAACTCTAAAGAGGGGGGAGATTCCATAATGTACACAGCTTGCATCCAACAGGTATCTCGAACAAACGGACTAGTTTCTAAATAGATCTCATCATCTAGCCACAAACCGAACCAAAAAGCGATTGCATGGCAGGTGCCGCTTTGAATAATTGGGACTGACAAATTGCGGGTTTCAGGCTTAATGTCATCACCATCAAAGTCGAACGTAAAAACCTCAAATTGCTCGGACAACGATTGATAAGGGAAATGGCGTACGAACAATTGCAGATATGATGAACGATTGGAGAAAGCATTAAATAAACTCAAGTCGAATCCCGATACATTTTGGACTCTATCCTCATGAAAGATATCTATACTATCAAGTAAGACAGCATAGACAGTTGCAGATTTGGGAATGATTTTGGCATTGGGCTTCAGCAATTCGCTGCGGGCATGGCGAACTGAAGGGACGACGTATTCTGCTAATAGTCCAACATCTAAGATTTCACTTACCAAAACATCAGCAGGTTCTGCTAGATCGCTGCCAATTTTGAGATCGTTGGACATCTTGTTAAACGCTGTGATGCGAGCGCTGTAGCCATTTGCTTGAATGATTTGACGCGCGATATTAGCGATCGGTTTTACTTTCTCGCAGGTATAGACATGGCTAGCTCCTGCCCTTGCTGCCATCATCGCAAGTAAGCCAGAACCAGAACCAATATCTAACACAATAGAATCATCTCCTATTGCTCTTTTCAATGCTCTTTCATAACAATTATTGCGATATTCATCGTTCATCATAGGGAAATGCCAGCGAGGCACAAATTTGACGTAAATTTGGTTCAGCTTTCCCAAGAGGTCAGGCAAATTAGGATTAATACCGAATGCTTTTTCATAACAAGCGATAGCTCCTTCATACATTCCTTGGTTAGCGAGACAGTTGCCGATATTGCAGTAAGCCTCTGCATAGTCAGGATTGCAAGCAATTGCTTTGTTAAAACATTCGATCGCCAGTGAATAGTTGCTGCGGTCGTATTCAATATTTCCTAGCTCTAGATAGGCAACGGCAAATTCAGGATTGATTTCAGTAGCTTTTCTATAAGCAGTTTCTGCTTCTGCTGTCTGTAAATTACCGTGAAGGTAATAACCATAGTGCAGATAGCAGCTTGCATAGTCAGCTTCCATTTCAAGAGTACGTTGATAGTAATCAAAAGCTGCATCCAAAATATTGGCGGTACTTGCCAAAGTATTGGCAGGATCGTAATGATTTGCAGCATATTCGTGGCGAATAGAAATCGCTCGCTCAAACGTAGGGATGGCATTTTCCCACATTTCCTGGCTTACATAGGCATTAGCCAAGCGAAACCAGGCTTCATCATCAAAGGAATGACGTTCAGCAATGTTTTTCAGATCTTCTAGAGACATAAGCATATCGATCTTCTTTCACAAAACAGTTTTGATTTTGGGCAACTTCCTCCACCCAAATACCACGCCGATCGGGTTGAGTTCGTTTAAGAAATATGAAGCTAAGCGATGAGCGTGCTAGAAAGGATTTACTAGATTTTTTAGCTACGCGGCATCTCCTACTGGTATAACTGAAAGCTTAAAGCCTAATTCATTTAATGCTTGAATTAAAACAGGCAGATTTAAATTAGTTGACTGAGAAAGAATATTTTGGATTGCTTCTTGATTCAAGATTGTTGATGAACTGTCTAACATGGCAAGCCTAGCTTCTGCAACATTTCTTAATGCTAAAAGCAATTCATCATAATTACACTCTTCTAACACAGCATCTAAGTAGGCTGCTGCCTCTTGAGGATCTTTTAGAGACTCAATTAAATAAGAATGATAGCTCCTACTCGTTGGCATGTTCGCGTTGCTTGTAGTCAAGCCAAAATTGTTTAGCCTGTAAAATATCGCGTTCTTGAGTGCTTTTGTCTCCACCACATAGTAGCAGAATAATAAGTAGATCGATCTGAGCAAAATATACCCGGTAGCCAGGCCCATAATCAATTTTAAACTCAAACACCCCTCCTCCGACAGAGCGATAATCGCCTAAGTTTCCTAGCTCTATACGATCTAGTCTTTTCCTAATTCTTGCTCTAGCCTCTCGATCTCGTAATGAGCTTAGCCAAGATGAGAATGGAGTTTCTCCCTGGCTTGTTTCGTAGATTCTAAGCTCCTGGGGATGCGATCGCATATTAAACCTGAGGTTTTTCTATACTTGGCATAGTTGGGCAATCGGAATTTGTAGATCGGCAAATGTCAGGGGAGCGATCGCCCCAGAAGTTAATATCAATTCCGTAGTATATTCACCGTTGACCAAATCCCTAAATACAATTAACCGTGCATTATTAAGATCGACAACCCAATATTCCTGGATGCCCGCTTCGGCATAGATCGACTTTTTGCGCCCCAAATCTTTACTCAGTGTGGCTTGGGAAAATTCAATCAGACAGAAGATATCATCGGGATAGGGATGATGTTCGAGATAGAGTTTGCCCAATGGCTTCACAACTGCGATATCTGTTTCTGGTTCGGAATCGTTGGGAAGGGTTACAGGTTTACTGCTCCGGCAACCTGAGATATTACAGGAGATACCGTTGTTTCAAGGAACACTGCTCAAAAAATGTAGGTTCTATTATTGCCGGAGCAATAGCGTCGCGGATTTTAGCGCGATCGCCCAGCAATGTTCTTAGATAATCCGCAACCTCTGTATTGGAGTAAGCATGAGGTACTCCCTCTGACGGCATTAAAACAATTTCTCCCTGCAACAACTCAACGGAGACATCCTGAAACAGACCCTCCTTAATCGCTTGATGGTATCTCTCAACCGTCCATTTATCTGTAGTTACAGCCATAGCCGTTACCTCAACCTTCGCTAACTATTGTTGTTAGGTTGCATCAAAGTTGTACGAACTGAAATTACCCTAGCGAATATATTCCTTCAGAACGCTGTTGCGGTTGGGGTGGCGGAGTTTGCGCAGAGCTTTGGCTTCGATTTGGCGAATGCGCTCGCGGGTAACGTTGAAAATTTGACCGATTTCTTCCAATGTCTTCATGCGTCCGTCGTCGAGACCGTAGCGCAGTTTTAATACATCCCGTTCCCTAGGGCTAAGCGTACCGAGTACGCTTTCTAAATCCTCGCGCAACAGATTCTTAGCAACCTGATCGTCCGGTGTTTCACCGTCGGACTCGATAAAGTCGCCCAGACGCGAATCCTCTTCCTTCCCGATCGGAGTTTCCAGAGAAATTGGCAACTGCGCTGATTTGGCAATAAAGCGCAGCTTTTCAATTGTCATTTCCATACGGGTGGCAATTTCCTCTTCAGTTGGTTTGCGCCCCATTTCCTGCGATAAAAGTTTCGTGGTTTTCTTGATGCGCGAAATGGTTTCGTACAGGTGCACGGGCAGGCGGATCGTGCGCGATTGATCGGCGATCGCTCTGGTAATTGCCTGACGGATCCACCACGTGGCGTAGGTAGAGAACTTATAACCCTTTTCGTGATCGAACTTCTCTGCTGCCCTGATCAGCCCCAAACTGCCCTCCTGGATCAAGTCCTGGAACGACAGACCGCGATTCATGTATTTCTTGGCGATCGATACCACCAGTCGCAGATTGGACTGTACCATCTTGTCTTTGGCACGCCGCCCCGAATGCAAGCGCCGCCGAAAATCGCCCAAGGGCATTTCCATTTCCTTTGCCCAATCCGAATCCTTCACATCTTCGGGATTATCGATTTGCAGTTGGGCAGCAAGCTTCTCGCGGGTTTGCTCCAGAACTAACAGATCGGCAATTTTTCGCGCTAACTCAATTTCTTCATCTGCCCGTAGCAAACGGATACGACCGATTTCTTGCAGGTACAGTCGAATTGAGTCCTCGGTGTAGTGCTTCTTTTTAGCCTGGCTGGCACGCTTTTTCGGGCCTCGGGCTTTACCAGGCTTGCCATCTTCCTCATCCTCGCCGGAAATGTCAATTGCACTGCCAGCTTCCTCTTCATCATCGAGGCTATCATCATCTTTCTCCAGATCTTCTAGATCTAAAGCAGACTCATCATCTCGATCGCTGGGCAACATGGTTTCAATTTCTGCGGGGAAGTTGATGGCTTTGCTCATGCCCGATTCCTCTAGCTCCGTACTTGGTTAAACTGTATGTGTAATTAAACTGACGTAAATAACGATCGAATGGTTGGAGGTAGCACTAGCGATCGCTCAGACGTTAGCGATCTAAATGACCGAAATAAATTCTAGCCTTTAGTTAATCTACTTCTAAGTTAGCAACTAAGATTTTAGATAACTGGTGCCGCTACCCTTAAATATTTCCCTTAATCTTGGCAGATTGTAGCCTCTCTAACGTATAAATTAAGCTGTGGCTGTAGTCATTTCATGACTTGCTTGGCAAAAACTATATAAAAACTGTATTAAGTTAGTTTCGCACTTTTCATTTATATGCTACGACAAATTTCTCTCAGTTCGGTATTTTTGCTAATCGGAATAGCATTAAGTGCGATCGGCGTATATGCCTACGCTACTGGTAATCCTACCCTCAACCTCGCTGGATTTTTCTATGGTATCCCTATTTTACTTGGGGGCGCAGCCCTAAAATCAGCGGAAGTTAAGCCCAGTCAGTTTTTATATCCCTCTTCCGATCTTGCTTTAAAATTGCGCGATACCCAGGCAACACCAACCCAAATAAAGGTGCGCCAGGATGTTACCCGCTATCGCTACGGCATCCGCGCTCACCTGGATGCAGCGTTGGAAAAATTAGGTATGAGTCCTACCAACGAGGAAAGACCGGTTTTAGCTGGTATTTATGAAGAGGTATTTCAAGCCGAGGGGCAACCCGATACCTACAGTTTAGTTTTGCGCTTTCAGTCGCCGCTGATTGGTTTAGAAACATGGCAAGAGAAACAGGAAAAAATTGGTAGATTTTTCGGCCCTGGTGTAATTGCTCAAGTCACCAGACCAGAAGTACAGAGCGAAATTCCCTTAGTCGATCTACGCCTAATCTCAGCAATTAACTGAGTTTTAAATTTTCTAACGGTATGCATGCGATTGAGATCCCAACAAGTAAAGATTTCGAGGCGATCGCAGATCTGAATGTCTCTGCCTACGCAGAATTTGCGCCGTATCTTCAGCCTGGATCGTGGGAAATCATGCAGAAGACCTTGCGCAACATCGCAGAAAGGGCAGAGAGATCGGAGTTTGTAGTCTGTCGTTCTGGCGATAACATCGTCGGCTCGGTTGCTTACTGTCGGGCAGGTAAAGGCGACCCAGCAATTTTTACGCCGGATATGGCTTCGATCCTCGTATTGGCAGTTCACCCGCAGCATCGAGGTAAAGGCATTGCCAAGGTTTTAATCTTGTCATGTATTTCGAGGGCAAAAAGTGACAGAGCGGGTTCGATCGGTCTTTTCACCAATGAACTGATGTTGCCTGCGCAACACATCTATAGGTGCTTGGGTTTTCAGCAAGACCTGGAGTTGCCCAAGCGTTACGGCATAAGGTACTTTCGGTTTGTGCTTTTGTTAGATAGTTAATTGTTATGGCATTAGTGTCGATGGCGGCTTTAGTTGCAGGAGCGCGATCGGGGCGGATAATTAGTTTCCCAACCGATACGGTTCCGGCGATCGCTTCGATTGCAGATCGAGCCGAAGCCATCTTTGCGCTGAAAGAGCGCCCTCAAGATAAGCCCTTGATCTTAATGGCGGCACGACTGGCGGTTTTGCTAGATTTTGTCGATACCGATCGCCCTGCCCTAACAATTTGGCAGCGGTTGGCTTGCGCTAAGCTGCCGGGTGCTTTAACCTTAGTTCTGCCTGCCAACGAACGCGGGAAGCGACTCAATCCTGGTGCAACTACACTGGGGATTCGCATTCCCAAATGCGATGAGGCGATCGCCGTTTTGCAGCAAACTGGCCCTTTGCTCACGACCAGCGCTAACAAAAGTGGCGACCCTCCTCTACGAAAATTAGGAGAAATCGCAGCTTGCTTCCCCCACGTACTCGTTATGCGCGATCGCGACCCAAACGCGATTACTGGTAGCGGCTTACCTTCAACTGTTGTTAAATGGACAGATGATGGTTGGCAAGTGCTAAGGCAGGGACAGGTGAGAATTGATGGTTATTTGTGAGTGTTTGCGATTAGAGGAGTATGAACTATGCACTGCCCTAAACATAAAGAAACTGATTTAAAAGCGACTAGAATCTCTGGCGATCTAGCAGCGCAACAGTGTTCTCAGTGTCAAGGGGTTTGGATACCTGCCCTAGAGTACAGTGCTTGGCAGGCTAAGCAAACTCAGCCATCTGCTAGTAAGCAGTCAATTCCACAGTATCCAGCGTCATTAACGCAATCGTCTAACTTCACACCGTCGGAATTTGATGCTAAAGCAGGCTTTTGCCCGGAGTGCGGTATTTACCTTTCTAGAGCTAAAGTACCCTTAAAAACACCTTTCTACGTGGAACGCTGTCTCAGTTGCAGTGGCATTTGGTGCGATCGCGGTGAATGGGAAGTCTTAGAGAATCTAAACCTGCATACCAACGTGCCGCAGCTATTCTCCAATCAGTGGCAGGCGCACATGCGAGAAATACATCAAGCAGAGATAGAGCGGCAAACATTAATTGATAAATTAGGTGCAGATGTGGCAAACCGCCTGTTTGAGTTGGTAAGCATCCTGGAGAAGCACGAGCACGGTAATTTTGCTGCTGCCTATCTGGTACGACATTTCGATCGCGATAAGGCAAAGAAATAGGCACAAAGCATGGATTTCACTTTATTTTTGCAGCAATTTCTCAATGGCGTGTCAACGGGTAGCGCCTACGCCATTTTTGCTTTGGGCTATACACTGGTATTTTCGATCCTGGGAATTATTAACTTCGCGCACGGTGCCGTGTTTACCCTAGGGGCATATTTTACCTACAGCCTCACTGGAGGGGCATTTGGGTTTAACGGTCTGTTAGCAAATGCCAAATTACCCTTTGCTTTAGATTTCTCGATCGCTCTGTTGCTTGGGAGTATTTTGTCTGGACTGGTCAGTGTAGTAATCGAGCGTCTAGCGTTTCGTCCGTTGCGGCTCAAACAGGCTGACCCCCTACTCACGCTCGTTTCCAGTTTAGGCGTGGCGATCGTAGTTGTAAATTTAATTCAGTACCTGGTCGGATCTGAAAGTTATACCTTCCCCGATAACGTCTATGGAAATTTACCTGCTGCCATCAACTTTGGCACAGAAGCCCGTCCCATCCTGATACGGACAGCGCAATTAGTGGTGTTTGGCGTTTCGGGTATTATGCTGGTAGCTCTGACCTATCTGATTAACTTCACAAGGTTGGGTAAAGCTTTGCGTGCTGTAGCGGAAAATGCTACTACTGCAAGTTTGTTGGGAATTAATACCGATTTCTATATCCTGTTCACTTTCTTTATCTCAGGTTTTTTGGCGGGAGTGGCAGGTACGCTATTAGGTACCAGCGTTGGGATTCCTGGCCCCTACTTTGGTGTTAGTTACGGCCTTAAAGGACTGGCTGTAATCGTATTGGGCGGTTTAGGTAGTATTCCAGGTGCGGTATTGGGTGGAATTGTTATCGGTCTAATTGAAGCATTTGTCCCCGCCGACTATTCCGCCTACAAAGACGCTGTGGCATTTGCCGTGTTATTTCTAATGTTGTTAGTTAGACCCCAGGGTCTGTTAGGGCGCAGTTTTGCGCAGAAAGTATGATTGAATTTTTGAACACCTACGGCACCGTCATTGTTTCCATGGTTTTTGGGGCAATTTTGGGACTTTCTGTCTATTTGCCGCTGATGGCAGGGCAGTTATCGCTGGCAACACCTGGATTTTATGCCTTGGGTGGCTACATTTCAGCTATCCTCTCAACTAAATATTTCCTCACGCCGGATGGCAATCCACTCAACCCATTCCCGATGCCGCTATTGCTCCTGGAAATGCTTTTAGCAGTAGTAGTTTCCGCGATCGTCGCGATATTGCTGGGTATTCCCGTGCTGCGGTTGCGGGGTATTTATCTGGCGATCGCCACGATCGCGTTTGTTGAGGTCTTGCGCTTCCTTTGTCAAAATTTAGAAATTACCGGCGGTGCGATCGGCATACCAGGAATTCCCCAGCCATTTAATTCGCAGATCGATTACCTCTGGGTAGCGCTGCCCCTATTAATCTTGAGTATGTTCTTTATCTATCGCTTGGAACGCATTCGAGTTGGCCGCGCCCTCACTGCAATCCGCGAAGATGAGCTAGCCGCTGGCGCAATGGGAATCAATCCCGCCTACTACAAGGTACTTTCCTTTACGTTGGGAGCGATTTTAGCTGGTGCCGTAGGAGCCGTTAGCGCTCATTTTCTCAATACTTGGAATGCCAAGCAGGGGACGTTTGACGCTAGTATCACCTACCTGGCATTTGTGCTAATCGGTGGCTCGCGCACGTTCGTCGGCCCTGTCATTGGCGGTATGGTGCTCACGGCTTTACCGGAAGCTTTAAGGGCGATCGCTGGAGTCAGTGGTATTCCTATCTGGTTATCTCAGTTTCTGCGCGATGGTCGGTTTATCATTTTCGGTTTGCTGATCGTGTTGGGTAGCATTTTCTACCCGCAAGGCATCATTACGCCCGACTTACCAAGCAAAATCAAGCAATTAGTACAAATGAGCTTGGCACTCTTTAAACCCAAGGTAAAGTCGAGCAAGTAATTCAACTATTCGGATTCGGCCTCGGGCACAAATTTCATAGCTACACCGTTCATGCAATAGCGCTGGCTGGTGGGTGCGGGGCCGTCGTCAAATACGTGACCCAGGTGTCCCCCACAACGGCGGCAATGTACTTCGGTACGAGTCATGAATAAAGAGCGATCTACTGACGTAGCGATCGCGCCTTCAATCGGCTCGAAGAAGCTCGGCCAACCCGTACCGCTATTAAATTTGGTGTCGGATTTAAACAGGGGCAGATCGCACCCTGCACAGAAGTAAGTACCTTTGCCATACTGCTTATCCAGGGGACTGGTGCGAGCGCGTTCCGTACCGTGTTTGCGCAACACCTGAAACTGTTCCGGCGTTAAAATTTCTTGCCATTCCGCCTCAGTCTTAGCGACTTCAAATTCTTCGTTAACTTTCCCCATTGCGATTGGCACCCCTATATTAGTAATTAATCTCTCAGACAAATTTAGCTTTTTAACGCCACAAATTATTCAATCTAAGGTCATATTTTGGGAAAAGACAGTAAGTCTTATACGTATGTTCTACTGCTTTAGTTATTAGTTCTGACAATGAACAATTCCTGCTAATGCTCAAGAGCAAAACCATTGAAACGATCGTAATTCTTGATTATTCTTCGATTCTGTCGTAATTCGCTCTTGCCTCTTCTACGGCTTGAAAATTAGCAGTTGACCATTCACATAGGCTCTTTAGAACTTGATTCAGCGTTTGTCCGAGCGGCGTTAGGGAATATTCGACCATTGGCGGGACAACGGGATAAACTTTGCGAGAAACTAGTCCGTTTCGCTCCAAATCCCGTAGAGTTCGTGTGAGCATCCGTTGAGAAATATCACCAATCTCGCGCTGAAGTTCACCATAGCGTTTTGTACCGTGAGACAGCACATATAGTGCTGCTACAACCCATTTATCGGCAATCAAGTCGAGCGTTTGGCGCAGATAGGGATGAGCGTCAAGTAGAGCAGGAGTCGAATCTTTGGATTTACGCATACATTTTTGTGTGTATAGCACTATTTTGTGTCTACTTGCGAATTTGAAGATACACGCAATATAGTTGATTTACGCTAAAAAAACAAAGAGGTTCAATTAAGGGATCGATACCATGAATACGATTTTCAAACATGAAGAAACTGCACTAGTGTTGATCGATCATCAAATTGGAACTATGCAGCTAATCAAGAATATTTCACTGGATGTAGTTAAAAGGAATGTGCTTGCCTTAGCTAAGACTGCCAGCATCTTGAATATACCTGTCGTGCTGACCAGTAGTCAGGAAGAAAACATTCAAGGAGCGCTACTGCCAGAACTACAAGATATTGTGCCAGAGGCTTTTGCTACGAGAGTTAAACGAGCAGGAATCGTTAATGCCTGGACTGACTCCAACTTCAGAGATGCTGTTGCTAAGACAGGTCGCAAGAATTTGATTATGGCAGGTGTCACAACCAGTGTTTGCCTTGTATTTCCAGCGATTGATGCTGTCAGTGCTGGGTTCAGTGTTCAAGCCGTGATGGATGCTTCTGGTTCACCCTCTGATTTAGCAGAAGAAATGTCACGTCGGCGCATGGAAAACGCTGGAGTCGTCCTAACTGCCACGGACACAATTATGGCTGAACTAGCTCAAGACTGGAGTACTCCAACTGGACAGCAAATTATTCAGGTCATGTTTCAAAACGTTCTGCCTTCTATTCACTAAATGGTTTCACATCTGATTGTTTCCCGTATCGAATTGAAGTTAGGAGCAAGATTGTATGAATTTCTCCCGTATTGAAGCCAGCAAGATCGTCGAGAGTTCTGCACCCTCATTGCGGCTGCAATTGTATGTTGTAACTTCAACAGCCAACAGCCTCGATGCAGTAAAGCAGAATCTCCCAGAACATCGAGCTTATTTGAGAGATCTTGAAGATCGCAATGTTTTGTTTGGAGCAGGACCGCTCTGGACAGATGACGGACAATATTTTGAAGGTGATGGCATGTTGATTTATCGAGCAACATCTGTAGAAGAAGCAACTGCGATCGCACAAGCCGATCCGATGCACACAAGCGGCGCACGTACTTTCAAAGTCCGTCCTTGGTTACTCAATGATGGCAGCATCACCATTCGCGTTACTCTCTCAGAACCGCAACGTAGCGTTATTTAAGGATTTAGTCATGTTCAAGCTTGCGAGACTTTTCAACTTACTTTCTGTAATTGCCCTCAGTTTATTTTGTGGTGCTTTCCTCTTCATTGCCCTAGTGGTAGTCAAATTTTGGCAAGCCGTAGAACCCGATGTTTTTCTCAATTGGATGAGCGATCATTTCTTTCGGTTTCCAGTACTCATGCTTCCGTTAAATCTAGTTGCTTTGGTGCTAACGATCGCAGCATTCGGCACGGGTTGGAAATCCTCAAGCCGATTCAATTTGGGACTCAGTGCAATCTGCATCTTCATCTGTACGCTCACATTTCCGATCTACTTCGCAGGTGCAAATGCCGAATTCTTAAATCGTCAGCTTGCACTGTCTCAGATTGCGAGTGCGATCGGTACTTGGGCACTATGGCATTGGATTAGAACTGGACTCGCATTGATAGCACTCATCTTGGCCAGTTTTGCCTTATTTCAGCAATCGCCAAGCCTGGAGGATGTATCGTGAGTACCAACAATTACAGATAGCATTTCTCTTAATGATTCAAGGTATATAGTGTTTTTCAATTGAGAACAGGTTTGATTGACGGGGTGAAGGGGTTCCACCCCTTCTTGGGGGCAACGCCCCCAAACCCCCTTCTCGTTTTCATCTGAAAACCGCTATAGGTCAATTGGCACAGACCGATTATCCAAACCAAAAACAGGGAGCAACTTTACCTGAAATAACTGTCCTTGTCAGCATCAGAACCTACACTCAGGACAAGACCTCATGGGTAAGGTGGGCAATGCCCACCTTACAATGACGTTGAATAACATGGGTAGCGATCGCCATTCTGCCATAATGCCTTTACAATAAAACGGTTAACTTAGAGGTTGCGCTTTATATGTCTATGAGACGCAGACAAATGCTATTACTAGTCGGCACCGGACTGGGGGCTGCTGTTGCTGGGGGCACGATCGCCAAGTTGATTAGCCCTGGCTCGGAGTCTAAATCCGCCAACAGCCCCGATCCGCAAAGCTCTTATACTGCCAAAGCCGAGAATGTTAGCACCAGGGGTAACGAGCAAACCCCATTACTCAGATTTACCGCGATCGCCGATACGGGTACGGGTGACTTTGGGCAATACGCCGTTGCAGATGCAATGGCAAAATACTACGAAGCAAAACCCTATCCATTGGTAATTTTAGCTGGAGATAATATCTATCCCAATGGCGAGATCGAGCGAGTCAAGAGCGTATTTGAGGAACCTTACAAACCACTACTATCAAAGGGCGTGGAATTTCACGCCGTACTCGGCAACCACGACATTATTACCGATAACGGCGTACCTCAGATCGAATACAAGCCTTTCCACATGCCAGATCGCTACTACACATTTCGTCAGGGATCGGTACAGTTTTTTGGGATCGATACCAATGTTAACAGCCCTTGGAAGAAACAGTTAGCCTGGTTAGAGGAAAGCCTGGCTGCCAGCGATGCCCCCTGGAAGATCGTATTTGGGCATCATCCCATCTACTCCTCTGGGTTCTATGGCAATACCCAAGCTTTCATCGACGATCTTTCTCCACTATTTGCGAAATATAACGTTCAACTCTATCTGTGCGGGCACGATCATAACTACGAGCGCTCGAAGGATATCAAAGGCACGACCTATATCGTGCATGGTGGCGGCGCTCACACTCGTTCCGTGGGAAAATCTGCAACCACTGCCTACGCGATCGCCAAGCGCAGCTTTGTAGCATTGGAAGTCTACGAGAAACGGATCGTGACGGAAGCGATCGGCACGGATGGAAAAGTATTCGATCGCGGTGAGATACTTCTATAGTAATCCTATCTGAGTTGTAAAATCCCCTCTCAAAATACTTCAAAACATTTCCACACTAGATGAGAATATTGGCTCGACATGAATAGCGTTAACGCGCTTGGGACGCACGAATAGGATTTCATTATCAGCTTTCATGGGCATCAGTAGCAGGTCGTCATCTTCGGCTTTGGGCTTAAACTTAGATGCGTACCAGGTTTTGACTTCCTCGATCGTATTAAAGCGCATATGTGCGACGTGATTTCCTTCGAGCATCAGATGCACAATATATTCGTCAGGCTTTCTGGGTTCTCTAGGCATAATAATGGTGGAAAATGATGTTAGGTCATATTATGCCTAATTATGCCCAAAAGTACCTGAAGTAAATGAATATTTAAAAGCTGTTTGATGACCAAAGAAACATGGCTGGCGATCGCAATCGGTAATACTCACATTCGTGCTGCTATTTTTAGCGGTACGGAAATATCAGTGGAATATGTCAAGCCACATATAGAACTCGATGAGTTAGAGTACGAATTAGATCGGTACTCCTACGATCGGATTTTGATCGCTTCGGTTGTGCCAGACGTGGTCACGCCGTGGCATGGACTCGCGCACACCCAGATCGTTTCCAGCCAGTTGGTACCGATCGGAGGCATCTATAAAACGTTTGGAGTAGATCGCGCCTTGGTGGCACTGGGGGCGGGTGTTACCTATGGTTATCCCGTTTTAGCGATCGATGCTGGAACATCGCTAACACTGACTGGCATTGATGCTACGCCTGCTTTAGTCGGAGGGGCAATTTTACCTGGGTTGCACGCCCAGTTTAAATGCTTGCGTCTCAATGCAGCATTATTACCCTTAGCTAACCCTCCCAGCGAACTGCCGACTTTGTGGGCGAATGACACGATCGCATCCATGCAAAGCGGTGTTGTCAATACTGTAGTAGCAGGGTTGAAGCGCTTCATCATTGATTGGCAAAAACAGTTTCCTCGCACGCCAGTCATTATCACGGGCGGTGAAGGCGAATATATCCAGAGTTATCTGCAGGGTGGCAAACTGGATAAGAGGTTGATTTTTTGGGGTATGCGATCGCTCTAAGATCGAGATCGAGCAATGGAGACAAAAAATGCAGAGATACTGGCGGACGTTAAGGTTATTCTGGAGTACGGCGATCGCAGCAGAGATGGAATACCGTCTTAATTTTGTCCTGGCGGCAGTAAGTAGTTTGGGCAGCCTTGTTGGGAGCTTATTCGGTCTATTTCTGTTTTATCGAACCGGCTATACATTTTCCGGTTGGCAATGGGAAGAAGCTTTAGTAGTACTGGCAGTTTTCACAATTTTGCAAGGATTTGCTGCTACTTTCCTCATCCCCAATCTCAGCCGCATTGTCGATCGCGTCCAGCAGGGAACCTTGGATTTTGTTTTACTCAAACCAATTAGCAGCCAATTCTGGCTATCAACACATACTATTTCACCTTGGGGCCTACCGGATTGTATTTTTGGGTTAATTATCTTGGGTTACGCTGGTACGAAACTGCATTTGGGAATTGCTAGCTATCTATTTGGTGCTATCCCTTTGCTATTAGGATTTCTCAGCCTCTACAGCATTTGGTTTATGCTGGGCGCTACCAGTATTTGGTTTGTCAAAATCTATAACGTTACAGAAGTTCTCAGAGGCTTTTTAGAGGCAGGACGCTTTCCTATGGTTGCCTACCCTACTTCCTATCGCTTCTTTTTTACCTTTGTAATTCCCGTCGCATTTTTAACGACGGTGCCGTCTGAAACTTTGCTGGGTCGGGGTGAAATTATCTGGATACTGGGAGCCGCTATTCTAGCCGGATCGCTTTTCTTTGCTTCGCGAATATTTTGGGGCTTCGCATTGCGTTTCTATACCAGTGCTTCCAGTTAGAACTAACCAAAACGGACAGGCTAAAATTGCAAACCTGCCCGTCTTGATGCTGCGATCGCGCGCAATTTAGTCTGGAGCGCTGGTAAAACGCCCAGCTAATTGACCTGGAGTAAAATTCAAAACAACGCCCAGGAAGTCACCAGTTGTACCAATTCTAATCAGCGTGTCAGCCGCAGTAAATGGCAGGCTGCCACCACCAGAAACTAGAGAGATACCAGATTCAGTGAGACCACCAGTAAGGCCGATCAGATCGCCACCCTGACCAAAATCGAGAATTTGATCCGCTAGCGCTGCGTTAGCTATCGCCGTATCGGTTCGGAGTACAAAAACATCGTCTCCACCACCTCCGATCAGAAAATCCTGACCGAAATCGCCGTAGAGAAAATCGTTACCATCGTCACCGTTCAAACCGTCACTGCCCTGACCGCCGCGCACTATATCGTCACCAGCATTACCACCAACATTATCGTCTCCTAAGTTACCGTTAACCAGGTCGTTGCCGTCGCTACCAGTCAGAAAGTCGTTTTGTTGACCCCCTCGAATGGTATCGTTGCCACCACGACCGTCAATGACGTCGTTTCCCAGGTTGCCGTTGATATCTTCGTCATCGCCTGAGCCACTAACCGTATCGTCACCCCCTAAACCCCTTACCGCACGACCAGCCACCTCACCTGGTGCAAACGTACGGTTATCTGGACCATCAGTTAAATCGAAAAAATCCATAGCCAATCTCCCTGGAACTTATACACAACTGCAAGTAGATCTGTCTCTGTGAGTACAGCGGGATGCAATTCCTGTATCCCATGCCAAATCCGATATTGCTAGTGTATATAAGCTATCCTGCTCTTGACCCAACACAAGCAAATAACCTAAAAATTTCAGGATTTAAGCATGAAGATCGCGAAAAGCCAAGAACATTTGATTTCTTGGCTCATACCAAATCCGCATTAATTACCCCTAAGATTGCCTGGCGACTGGAAGTCGCGGCGACACCAACAAAGTCCGCCTGCGCGGACTTCGAGTAACAAGGGGTTAGCAAACCAGGATTTGGCATCAAAACTAAATTGGGTTGATGGGTATGGGTATTACGTCACACCAAACTAACCTGGAGCGTTGGTAAAGCGTCCGGTCAATAAACCAGGTGTAACGTTGAGTACTACACCTAAGAAATCGCCGCCTGTGCCAATTCTGATCAGCGTATCAGACGCAGAAAATGGTAGGCTGCCACCACCAGAAACCAGAGAGATACCTGCTTCGGTAAGACCGGCAGTAAGACCGATCTGGTCAATGCCATTGCCAAAATCATTAATTACATCGGCAAAGGCAGGATTAGCTACAGCAGTACCAGTTCTGAGGACAAACACATCATTGCCCGCACCTCCGGTAAGGAAATCCGTGCCAAAGTCGCCGTAGAGGAAATCGTTACCATCATCGCCGAAGACAGAGTCATTATCCTGCCCCCCGCGCACGATGTCATCGCCGCCACCACCAAAAACGCTATCGTTACCCAAGTTGCCGTTACACGGATCGTTACCATCATTGCCATTTATGATGTCGTTCTCTCTTCCGCCTAGAAGAGTATCGTTGCCGCCGCCACCACTAAGTATGTCGTTCCCAGTATTACCGTTGATATCTTCGGCATCAGCCGAGCCGTTTATCGTATCGTTACCGCCTAAACCACGAACTGAAGCGCCTGCGAGTTGGCCGGGTGCAAATGTACGGTTATCGGGGCCTTCAGTCAAATCAAAAAATGCCATAGATCTTGAACTCCTTACAATTTGCTTTGACAGGTTAGCCGAGCTTTCGCATAACCGCAAGACCCTGGGAAACAAGTTTGAATTAATCCCATGCCCAATGCTTGCCAGCCAACCACCGCGCTATTGACGCGCAGCGATCGAATAAGTTCGCGGAAGTTCGCAATTTACCCCAAAGAATTTCTGCCGAAGATTTAATTGGCTTTGACCAGGGTACTATGCAGCTTGCGCAAGCTATACATGGCCTGCACTTGTTCGTCGCGATCGCCGCTTTTCTTCGCAATCTCCAGCCACTGCTGGTAGCAAGAAATTGCCATGCGATGGTTGTCAAGCTCTCTATAACCATGCCCCAGCCCTTTAAGCGCCGACATCTGTAAATGTTCGTTCCGCAGTTGGCGGGCGAGGTTGAGCGCTTGTTGGTGATATTCGATCGCCGTTTGTTCTAGTCCTTGGGCACTGTAGGCAAAACCCAAGGCAATCAAAGCATTCGTCTCTTTTTCGTAATTCCCCACAACTCTTGTAATGCCTAGGTATCGCTGCTGGCAATCTATGGCAGCCTGGTAATCGCCTAATTTATAGTAGGCGCTGCCCAGGTTGCCGAGAATACTGATTTCTCTAGCCTGGCGATCGCTCTCTGGTGGGGTACTGAGGAATTTTTGATAATAGCTAATGGCGGTGCGATACTGCCGCAGCGCGTAGTAGATATTACCCAAGCTACAGAGTGCGGCTGTTTGTGCCTGCCAATCCTGCTGCTCGCCCGATCGCATTAAGAATTGCTGGAAATACTTAATCGCAGTTTGGTACTGCCACATAGCTTGATAGGTCAGACCCAGCCCGTACAGCACCGAAAGCTCTAGATCGGGGCGATCGAGTTGAGGCACCAGCTTCAGTGCCATTTCGTAGAACTCAACTGCGGCATCTAGATCGCCGAGATAATAACTAGCGCCACCGCAATTGTGCAAAATTTGCCAGTGGCGATAGGGATCGCTGACTTTACTGCCACCGTTACGCCAGTTGTTGGGTAGCAGTTGTCTGTGCAGTTCCAGTATTAATGGCAATTCACCTATTTCTTTCAAGTAGTGCCAATCCGTATAGCGAATTACTTCCGATGCGGCATCCCAATCTTCGATCGCGCAGGCATCGCGATATTGCTTGAGCAGTGGTTTGAGATCCTGGCGCTCGGATTGCTCGCGTTCGGGAATGACTCGCAGCGCGATCGCCGCTACCTCAGGAGCAGGTTGTTTTAACAGATCGTCCTCTGCTAATGCCTCTAAATGCTCTAACGGTAGTTCGGCTACATCATCATGTTCTAACGGCAGTTCAGTTCCATCTTCCTCCTCCCACATACCCTCAACCGTGGGTCGATCGGTAGTTTTGGTTGGGCGCTCTCTGCTCTCAATCTCTTCCTCTGGGGACTCGCCCACTAAAGGTGTGGGGATAATATTTGGTTCCGACTCATTCAACTCAGCCAGGACAGCTTGGAGGGCTTCGAGCGTCAGACTAGCGGCATCTTGAGCTTTTTGCGGACTATCTTTTTGCGGGCTAGTTGCGATCGCATCTTTAGCTTGAGGCTCAGTTTTTGAAGGTTGTGCTGCAGGAGGTTTAGATGCAACGGTTTTAACCGACTGAACAGGATCTGCCGATTTGGTAGGCTGAACGGGTTCGACGACTTGGACAGGTGCAATAGGTTCGCTCGGCGCTGGTTTAACAGGTTCGACAGGTTTAGTAGGCTGAACAGGCTCGACAACTTTGGCAGACGCAATAGGCTTCACAGGTTCCGATTTAGCTGATGCGACTGGTTCGATCGGTTCCCCAGATTTAGCTGATGCAACAGGCTTAGCGGGTTCTGGTCGAACTGATGCCACCGACCCCGTTGGAGTAAATGGTTCGACGACATCATCAGATTCCTCATCATCATCGATCTCAGGCTCCTCGATCGCATTCACGGGTACAAATTTTTTGCGCGGCAGGGCATCAACACTGCCAGGGGCATTAAAGTTCTTAAATAAGTGAGATGCCAATCGCGGGATAGAAGTGCTTTGAGTTAGGCTTGGTTCTTCCACAGGAGCGGGTTGGGTGGTAGGGGGCGCAACTCTGGCTGCTGCAATCGGCTTTGTCTCAGAAGCCAGAGGCGCTGATGACATTGACTCCAAATCCTTTGGTGCTATCCTTGCAACTTTTTGCCACTCCAGATCCAGCTTTTGACAGATACGCTGAAAGTTCTCAGAGTCGATTGGGCGGCCATTAAAAAAGTCGCTAACCTTACGAGTCGAAAGTCCTAGCTCAGCCGCAAATGCTTTCTGCGTGCTGAAATGGCGATCTAGAGCTAACTTAGCCCTACGGAGCCAATTGGATGAAACTTTAAGGGTTTGAGTCATGACTTAATTTGGCGGATAAGGCGGATAAATACTGACAATGGCAAAAATCGAAACGTGTTTCTTGAGTCTTCATTTGAGTCTATTTTAGAAATAACCCGATTGGGCGATCGCACTCTCGAGAATATTCGCAAACCTGAAAATTTAGAATTATCATTAAAGCAGCGTTGAGATTGAACTTTTATGACGACTAGTCAAATGCCTTACTCTCAAGTGCAAATTTCCGCTTGGTTGAGGGGCTTATTAAGTGTTGCTTGGGCAGATAGTGATTTTAGTGCTAGCGAGAAAAATTTACTACAAGAATTAACCCAAAGTCCAGAGTTGCACAGTAATATCAACCTGGAAGAACTGAAACCCATTACCCCGTCCGAGTTGGCTGAGGCCCTCGGTAAAGATCCGAAAATTACGCAAAATTTTCTACGTACGGCAGTGATGATTGCCATGGTAGATGGCATGTACTCCCAGACAGAAGATGACCTGATCCAACAGTTTTGCGTAGCGCTCGGTCAAGAAATTAAGCCAATAGTCGAGCTGCGCAAAAAAATAGAGGCTTTACCTGGTAAAGAACACCATCCCGATCTACTCAATCCCGTCAAAGAATGGTTAGATCGCCTGGATATTCACGATAAAAGGTTGGCTCATTTCCTGTGTAAAGCTATACCTGCGCAATGTCCATTTGAAAGGGATGTCATCCTATTCGGGCGGAAAGTTATGCACATACCTGCCATGTGTCAAATCAATCCGTTGTACGATCAGTTGGTTGGATTGCGCTTTCGTGCTATGAACTACTTAGCGGATGATTGCGACGAGGACGTATCGAAATACTGTTAAGGGATTTGCGTATAAATAAAGGATCGGTTGTAGGATGCCGTTAGCACCAGCGTGACGATCGGGAAATTCATGATTCGGTCAATTATTAAAGTGCTAGTCTCTAATGTCCCTAATGATGTGTTTAATAAGATTGCCAATCCAGTTATTATTAACCAGACTGCCCCTAGTGCCAACAAAGTTAAAATTCCATGACAAAAGAGCTAAAAGAGTCAGATCCTGGGTCGCCTTCACCCAACGTGCTACGAATCATTCTGGCGCTACGGAAGTGGGGGTGGGGCAGTTTCTGGTCGCAGTTAGTCTTGGCAATCATTGCTAGTATCATCTTGATCGCAACTATTCCATTTGTTACTCGGGCTGCGGCTCCCAATCCTAACGTTCCTATTGCTACTGCTCCCAGTCCTGGTATTGGCATGGGAATTTTATTTACCGTAATTGGTATTGGCATAGTTTATTTCACTGCGTTCTGGAGCTTTCGCTATACAAAGTTAGCCCAAAAGCTCAGAGGTGCAAATGGCGGGGAACGTCCATCCAAGTTGCAAACAGTAAAGTTATTAAAAACTGGGGCGATCTTCAGCTTGATTGGGATGCCAGTTACCCTAATCGGAGCTAATGCTATTGTTGGGGCGCTAACTATTAAATCTCTAACCCCACAGCCTACTGGCGGCTATGTTGGGGTTATTTCAGTGCAGCCAATTGATATGTTTGTAGTTCAGGCAAGCATTTTGACTATTCTGGCGCACTTTGTCAGTTTATTTGCTTCTCTGTGGTTATTAAACCGCGTTAGTGACAAGCCAACCAACTAAATTGAAGGTCATATGGGTTGCCTCCCCTTCGCAGGAGGACTGGAGGAGAGGTGGGGTTCGGTCCTAATAATTTCAGGCAATAGCAAGTGTGGCAAAAGCTTAATTTTGTTTTAGGCAAGTGTTTAGATGGGTTGCTTGAGTCAAAATGCCCCCTATGCCAGCGTTCTACACCAGATCGCATTTGTGGGGATTGCGATCGCCAAATAACTAGCTGTCGCTATCCTCAGTTTTGCCAACCCCAACCCTCCGCTCTAGTGCCAATGCTGTTTAGTTGGGGTGTATATGATGGCGCGCTGAAGCGGGCGATCGCCGCCTGTAAATACGAGCGTCATCCCGCGATTGCCACGCTGCTAGGTGTAAAGATGGCGCAGGCGTGGCAGCAAGATCCTATGGCAAAACAGTTATTACAACCCAGGTCTGGCAGTATAAGCGCGGTTCCTATTCCGCTGCATCCCCAGAGATTGCAGGCCAGAGGCTTTAATCAAGCCGAAGTATTGGCGAGTAGCTTTTGCGCAGAAGTAGGGTATCGCTGTTTTCCCCAAGCGCTGATCCGCACTAAGAATACTAAACCCCAAATCGAGACTAAAAACATACGGGAACGGGAGAGCAATCTAGCTCGCGCTTTTGAGATCGGAAAGATATCGGGGTTAGGTAAGTCGGTTATTTTAGTCGATGACATTTACACTTCAGGTTCGACCATACGCGAAGCGATCGCCACTCTAGCAGGCTCAAATATTACCGTCAGCGCTGTAGTAGTGCTGGCAAAGCCAAAACTGTGAGTTAGACTTTTATTTCAATTCGCTTTTCATGCGCTCTAGCGTCATGTTCATCTGATCGAACATCTGCTGTGGGGTAATGCCAAAATTGCCAATCTGCGTTTGGAGCTGTTTCATAGTCATTTGCGCCATAAAGTCATCTGATAACTCAAACCGCTTCATAAAGATGCGGTAGCGATCCATCATTTCTTCCATCTTTTCGATGAACAGCTTTTTACCTTCGCGATCGAACTTACCGTAGCCAGCACCTAGCTCCATGAGCGATTGATAGTCCTGAAATAAGCTGCGCGCTTCCTGTTGTACGATCTCAGAGTCAAAAAAACCCATACCCATCATTTCAGTTAGACTTACCAAGCTTATTCTATCGCTTGATTCCCCAGGTTATTCACGCTTTGAGGTGGGGATATCCCTACTTAGGAGATTCCTACGAAACAATATACCTAGGTGTAAGGGCAGGTTTAGCCCAAGCCTGATGGTTTTAACCGAAGATAAACTGCAAAACCTGCCCCCTACGGGGATTTTATTTACTAGAAATCTCCTTAGCTTAATATTTGCAAACTAATCATTAAAGTTATTCAAATATGTCAGGGTTACGTTAGGGGCCAGGGTAATCACATCGCCATGGCACAGATCGTATGAAGATATTTTTTGATTATTGTTAATGATGATGCCGTTTATACTTGGCTTACCAGATAAGTCGCCATCGACGATGCGGTAAAGATAGCGTCCTGGCTCAGAGCCAGGCACTCTCAGAATCAGAGCATGCTGGCGGGATACAAACCGAGAATGCAGGTGAATATTGTTGCTGACATCTCGTCCAATTGTATATTTCAACCCACCCAGCACAAACTTTCTGCTACCTTTAGCATCCACGATTAATAAAGCATGGTTACTCTGTGTCTCGCTCATCAAAACTATTGAAACTAAATTTACGATCGCGATTTGTCTGCCTATACTTACAGGTATTACTCCGGATTTTTATAGGCTATATAGCTTACTATTCCCCAAAAATCATACATTGATATCTCTAAGTATTTTTAAATTCCCCAGTCCGAAGCATTTCTACACCCTGACTATTTGAGACTCGCGTTAAGCAAAGAGTAAAATAACGTCAGTTCGTCAGACCTCACCCCCAACTCTTCTCCTTCGAGGAGAGGGGAGCAAAACCCCGATCCTGCTGTTATTCCCCTCGCTTTTGAGGAGAGGGAGGTAGCGAGTAGGGTTCGTTTCCGTGGTTCGCCGAACTCACGTTAAAATAATACTGAGATTTAAATAAATGTTGAAGCCATACACATTACTCCACATTACACATTAAAGCTAATTGGCGATAAAGGTAAAGAGCATTGCTTCCGAGCCAGGCTGTCGCAACATAAATTACAGAACCCAATCAGAAAGATCGCATGGACTTAGCTGAAATTAAACGCCTCATCGACATACTCGCACAACGCCTGGGTAACACCCAGGACTATCTTTGACTTTCCCTCACTCAATGCCAAAGTTCTCGATCTAGAACAGGTCGCAGCCCAGCCCGAGTTTTGGAATGATGCCGATCGCGCCCAAAAGACTATGCAAGAACTCAACGAGCTTAAATCGCATATCGAGCAGTTTCAACGTTGGGGTAAAACGGTCGAAAATCTGCAAGCGATCGCCGAGCTATTAGAACTCGAGTTAGACCAGAGCCTTTTATCCGAAGCCTCAGACAGTATAAAGCAGCTTAATCTCGAACTAGATCGCTGGGATTTAGAGCAGCTTTTATCAGGTCCTTACGATCGTTACGATGCCATCCTCACGATCAATGCCGGTGCGGGGGGGACAGACGCTCAGGACTGGGCAGAAATGCTACTGCGCATGTATACCCGTTTCTGTGAAGCTAGGGGGTACAAAGTACAGCTATCAGATATATCGGAAGGTGAAGAAGCCGGGATCAAATCCGCCACGATTGAGGTGCATGGCCGTCATGCCTATGGCTATTTAGCCTCGGAAAAGGGCACCCATCGCCTGGTACGGATTTCGCCCTTTAATGCTAACGATAAACGTCAGACTAGTTTTGCCGGAGTTGAAATAATGCCCCTACTGGACGAAGAAGTCGAGTTGGAAATCGATCCCAAAGACCTGGATATCTCCACCACGCGATCCGGTGGCAAGGGCGGGCAGAATGTCAACAAAGTAGAAACTGCGGTGCGAATTACCCATATCCCGACTGGCATATCAGTCAGGTGTACCCAAGAGCGATCGCAATTGCAAAATAAAGAGAAAGCCATGCAGCTACTTAAGGCAAAATTATTAATAATTGCCCAAGAACAACACGCGCAAAAAATTGCAGATATTCGTGGAGATATTGTAGAGGCAGCTTGGGGTAATCAAATTCGCAACTACGTTTTTCACCCTTACCAAATGGTTAAGGATTTACGCACGAATATCGAGACTGCCAATATTCAAGATGTGATGAATGGCGAACTAGAGCCGTTTATTCAAGCCTACCTCAGGCAACAAAATAAGGTAGTTTAAGTCAACAATAATGGTTGTAGATCTAAAATTCAAAACTCAATAATTACTATGACTAGGTGGCGGTATTTTGCATCCAATTGCGTTGGCCTCGCAGGGTTTTCGCTGTTATCGATCGCGATTTTAATGTTGGGCGCGCCAACGGCACGGGCGCAGGATTTTACTGACGACCAAATTTCTCGATATGCGGCGGCGGCAGAAGCGATCGAAGGCAAGCGCAACGAGGTACTGCGCAGAGCTAAAAATAATCAGGGGTGGGTATCTGTTGCTAGACAGGCAGAAGCACGGAATATATCCGTTTGCGAATTGAGTCCGAGCGAGCAACCTGAATTTCTGCGTAATTTATGTGGGGAATTATTCACCTATTCAGAACAAACGATCAGAAATAACGGTTTTTCTAGTAACCGTGAGTTTAATCAGCTCACTCAAGCCCAGCAGCAAAACAGCCAATTACAAAGACGCATCCAGGAAAAGATCGTGCAAATAAGAGGTGGGAGATAGATTGGATTGGGATCGGTACAGGCAAATTTTTGCTTAAATATATAGACCGCCTACTTTTGTTACTGAGGTTTGAATATGTCTGACCAGTATGCCTACCTGCGTGGAGAATTTGTCCCTTTAGAGAATGCCTCGATCAGTATTCGTACCCATGCTTTTTTGTACGGTACGGCGGTATTTGAGGGGATTAAAGCATATTGGCTACCTGAGTCCGGTCAGATGGGCGTATTTCGGATGGCAGATCACTATAAGCGTTTGCAACAAAGCAGTCACATCTTGAGATTGCGATCGCCGATCGATGCTGACAAAATGGCTGAACTCACGATCGAGCTGATTAAACGCAATCAATGCCAGGCGAACACGTATATTCGTCCAATTGTATATAAGGCCGACCTGCGCATCGGGCCAATTCTGACAATTGCCAATACCCAAGACGACTTTTGCTTGTTTACCGTACCGATGGATGGTTACCTGGATACGAGTAAGGGACTGCACGTGGGGGTTTCATCCTGGCGGCGGCTGGATGACAATGCGATCCCAGCCAGAGCAAAAGTGAATGGAGCATACGTTAATACCGCCCTTGCTAAAACCGACGGTCACTTAGCTGGGTTTGACGATGTAGTGGTACTGACTAACGAAGGACATGTAGCAGAGGGCAGTGCCATGAACCTGTTCCTAGTAAGAGATAATTGTTTGATTACGAGCGCCATTACAGAAAATATCCTGGAGGGTATTACACGCAGTACTTTAATAGACTTAGCGCAAAAAGAACTGGGTTTGTCAGTAGTAACGCGACCGATCGACCGAACCGAACTTTATGTTGCCGATGAAGCATTCTTTGCTGGCACGGCCACGGAGGTGGCACCCATCACGAAATTCGATCATCGACCCGTAGGCGATGGCAATGTTGGATCGATCTCAAAGCAATTGCAAGATCTCTATAGCAAAGCGGTACACGGGCTCTTACCAAAGTACGATCGCTGGGTGACTCGCGTTTAAGATTTAAGATCGAAATGTAGTGAACCTAGAACGATGCCATACCTAGTTAGCACCGACGGTGGCGTTGATGGCAGAGTTACCAAGCTGAAAGCAGGACTGAATAGTATTGGTCGCCAGCCTGGCAACAGCATAGTCCACCAACATATGAGTCTTTCCCGACAACACGCTCAGATTTTAGTTACGGACCAGAGCGTTACTCTGACCGACCTCAATAGTCGTAACGGTACATTTGTTAACGATGTCAGGGTGCAGGAATGCGAACTGCATGATAAAGACCTGATTCGCTGCGGCGATATCATGTTTAGATTTGCTGACAATCTAGTCACCGATCCCAGGCTGAATATTGCCAAGCAAGTTTCGCCAGACTCCAATCGCGTCATGATTAGCTCTCTGCTCAACCAGCAAAGCAGTCTCCACGCCAGTAGAGTATTGAAGATTAGCCCTCTGGATTCTAGCGAACGCGCCCTCGCTAAGCTGCAAATTTTACTAGAGGTGGGCAAGCAACTCTCGTTCCCTGAAGATCCAGATAAGCTCTTGGCGAAAATCCTCGATTTACTATTTGACATCATGGAGGTCGATCGCTCTGCAATCCTGATGGTGAACGAGCAGACTGGGCAGTTAGAGAGCAAGGCATTTAAGCACAGGGCTGGTTTGGAAACCGACGACGACTATCACTTTTACAGCACGCAAATTACTAGTTTTGTGCTCGCGCATGGCGATGCCATTTTGACCAAAGATGCCCAGATTGACGAACGATTCGACAGTTCCGCATCGGTGGTAGGTCTATCAATTCGCGCTTCTATGTGCGTGCCGCTCAAGCCCAAAGATGAAATTATCGGCCTTTTGTATGTTGATAACCTATCCACATCCAATGCCTATTCCGACGAGGATCTAGAATTCCTCACAGCGCTTGCCAATCAAGCAGCGATCGCCATTGAAAACGCACGGCTATACAAGCAGATTGAAATGGAAGCCGTGACGCGCGCCAAATTCGAGCGCTTTTTCCCCCAATCGGTTAGCAAAAAAATTAGAGAAGAAGGCACTCTGGAAATCGTTGATACTGAGGTAACAGCCCTATTCTCGGATATTAGCGCTTTTACGGAACTATCGTCAGTGCTGGAACCGCGCCAGATAATTGCCATGCTGAACGATTACTTTCAGGTGGTAGTAGAAGACATCGTATTTGAGTACGAAGGTACGCTAGAGAAGTATATTGGCGATGCTTTACTAGCAGTATGGGGCGCTCCGTATCAAAAAACAGACGATGCGGATCGAGCGGTAAGGGCGGCGATCGCGATGCAAAGAGCTGTATGCGATCTCAGTACGCGCTGGCTCCAAGAACGCAATTTTGGCATTCAAGTTCACATTGGGATCAATACAGGTAGAGTGGCGGCTGGCAATATTGGTTCGCCCAAATTAATTCAATACGCCACGATCGGCGATACTACAAATGTCACCAGTCGGATCTGTAATGTGGCGCAGGCTAATGAAATAGTGATTTCTCAGTCTACGCTCGATCGCCTGATCGAACGCAACCTCCCCTTGATAAAACTACCACCAGTCAACGTGAAAGGGAAATCGGAAGCATTGCAGCTTTATAGACTAGATTGGCAGCAACTGCGATCGTAAATATTCGCGATCTAAATCACGTATGACCCAAAATTTGCACGATATGATGGTTATACATTAGATATCCTTATTCACCAGTATGGACAGCCCATTGCCTACAAATCCCTGGATTGGTCGTACGGTAGGCGATCGCAATCGCTATCGCATCAATGCTTGCCTTGGCGGTGGCGGTATGGGGGAGGTCTTCCTAGCTGTAGATACGCTTCTAGGGCAGGATGTTGCGATCAAAATGCTCAAAGAAAGACTAGTTTCTACAGCAGATCTGAGGAAACGCTTCGAGCGCGAAGTTTTACTGTGTGCGGCAATTAAAAGCGATAACGTCGTTCAGGTTAAAGATTATGGCGTGACGGCTGAAGGTTATCCCTATTACGTGATGGAATATTTAAGGGGGCAAACTCTAGGTCAACTCCTGCGTCAGGAAAAGAGATTATCAAGGGCTCGCAGTGCCTACATCATACATCAGGTGTGTGCGGGGCTGCACTTAGCCCATCAAGGTGTGGTGATGTGGCACGATGGCAACGCTGATAGCGAGCGCGTAAAAATCATTCACCGCGATTTAAAGCCTGAGAATATTTTCCTCGTTCCCACCAGCCTGGGTGAATTAGTCAAGATTCTGGATTTTGGGATTGCCAAAATTGCCAATAACCATTTCTTTGCCACCAATACTGGTATGTTCATGGGCACATTTCAATATGCTGCCCCCGAGCAACTAGAAGTGCGCAAAGATCTCAACGAACGCGCCGATATTTACAGCCTGGGTGTCATACTCTACGAAATGTTGAGCGGCACCGATCCATTTGGTTGTTCTCAAGCACAGGACGATAGCGGTTTGTGCTGGGTGCGCGCGCATATCTCCGAGCAACCCATACCCTTGCGATCGCAGCCCGGTTGCGAACAACTACCAGTGCAACTGGAAGCCGCCGTCATGCGCTGCTTGCAAAAATCTCCCCGCGATCGCTTTGCCTCCGTCAAAGAATTGGATAAGGCCGTCCAAGATGCCATAGGCTTGCACTTAGATCCCGGTAGTATAGCTGTGGGTATTTCGCCTATCTCACATCTGCCTCAAAGTTTTACGCATGAAGAAAAAGCCCCGAGCGACCCGACGGTCTTGTCGCATTTGCAAGGAGAAACTATTGCCGAGCACCACGGCCATGCCGAAACGCGGCCAGAGCAAACTCTAACAGAAATCTCGCTGAAGAGATTAGAGACGCTGCTAGCTAAGTTTATTGGTCCGATTGCTCCTGTATTGCTCAAACAAGAACTTGCAGCTAGCCATCATTTCACCGAATTGGTGGAGCGCCTGCGCGATCGCGTACCCGCAAAGTCCCAAAAGGAATTTCAATCTTTAAGTATGGATATATTAGGCATGGGAGCTTACCCGCCCACTGTGATCCAGAACCAAAAAACTCGACCATCAGAATCGGAAATTACACCTGCCTTCACGCCGGCCTTAAGAGATCGTCCTGTTGACGAGCACTTCATCCACCGCTGCGAGCAAGAACTAGCCGATCTGATTGGCCCAATGGCACGCTTGATCGTGCAGCGATCTCTAAAACAAAAGAACTCGGTACCGGATTTGATTGAAGAGATCGTCCAACAAATTCCCAGTACGCAAGCCGCGAATGAGTTTCGCAGACGGGTGGCGAGTTAAATCGTAAATTCTGACTCCTGACCAAGGGCAGCCTGCCAACTGCGGGCATCATAGTACAAGTCCTCCAGGGAAATGCCGTATAGAGCATCTTTGAGTTTTTGGTGCAGTCGCTGCCACAGGGCATATGTGACCCAATCGTCGGCTTTGGCAGCATCCGGCTCTACTCTGGGTAGGGGGTTCGTATCCTCGCCCACGGCAGTAAGAATGTCGCCGAGGGAAATTAGCTTAGCCGATCGCCCTAGCACGTAACCACCATGCATTCCCCTAACCGACTGCACGAGACCTGCCTGCCTCAGCTCGATCAATAGTTTTTCCAGATACGGAGCGGGAATGGACTGACGATTTGCGATCGCTTTGACCGTTACTGGTTGTTTTTTGGCCCAGACAACCAAATCCAACATTGCTTTAACACTGTAATGCCCTCTTCGCGTTAACTTCATCGGTCAATTAAAAGACTTGTTATAGCTATAGCCAACAGGCTTAGGACGGGGTGCAGGGGTAGAACCCCTGCGTGGTGGCTGCGCCCCACTCCCCCTGCCCTAACAGATCCGCATACAGCTATAACTTTCAATTTGCTCGACATATCAAACCTGTTAGATTAGAACACGTACGCTACGAGGTTTTGCACTGTGAAAAGTCTCAACAGATTGTTAGTTGTTTCCTCGCTTCTCTGGCTGACAACTAGTGCAGGCACTATGCCAAAAGCTAATGCCCAGGAAGTTCGTTCCCAAGCAGCTACGACAACTATTACGCCGCAGAAACGTCTACTCATTAAGGAACTTTTAACAATAACTGGAGCCAATAAAAATGCCGATCGAATTTTTGATTTAATGCTGGCTCAAACAGAATCGGATTTTCCCAAAATCATAACTGGTATCCTGGACAAGAACCCAGCCTTAAGCAAACTCAGACCATCAGAGCGAGCGGAACTCCAGCAGAAGATCGGCACTGACGCTCTACGCATTAGTAAAAGATATCGAGAATTGCTACGCAAGCGCGTTAACTTTGCTGAGATCGTAGAGAATATCTCCTATCCTTTATACGATAAATACTTCACTGAAAACGAACTGAAAGATCTAATTTCCTTTTATCAGTCCCCCACTGGCAAAAAATCGATTAGCGTTATGCCTCAACTCCTGACAGACTCAATGCAGCGATCTAACCAACTGCTAATCCCAAAACTACTAGATGTGATTAACGAGGTTCTGGTAGAGGAATTCCCTAACCTCAAACCTATAAATTAAATCATTAGACACAAACTTAATGTAATATTATGGTTTGTAACAACGGGATGTAGCGCAGCTTGGTAGCGCGCCTGCTTTGGGAGCAGGATGTCGTAGGTTCAAATCCTATCATCCCGATTTTTTTACGATCGCTTAGAACTATGCTCCTTCCTACTACCGCCCCCGATTTTAAGTCTGGGTTCGTGGCTTTAATCGGGCGACCAAATGTAGGCAAGTCCACGTTGCTGAATGCTCTGGTAGGTCAAAAAATTGCGATTACATCCCCCGTCGCGCAAACCACACGCCATCGCTTACAGGGTATTCTGACGATGCCCCACGCCCAAATCGTCCTGGTCGATACACCTGGAATTCATAAGCCCCATCACCTCTTGGGCGAGACCTTAGTTAAAAACGCTGTCAGCGCGATCGCCGCCGTAGATCTAGTTATCTGGGTTGTCGATAGCACGGTACCGGCGGGGAAAGGCGATCGCTTTGTTGCTGATGCTATCCACAAAGCTGGTACGCCCGCGCTCGTAGGCTTAAATAAAATCGACATCCTTTCGCCAGACCCACAGGGATCGCACCTCAACCTGGAGAGCTATAGCTCGATTGCTAGCCCCTACGGCTGGGATTTATGTCAATTTTCGGCTTTGACTGCAGATGGCTTAGATAATTTGAAGCAAATGTGTTGCGATCGCCTCCCAGCAGGCCCTTACTACTACCCACCCGAACTGGTAACCGACCAACCAGAGCGGTTTATCATGGGCGAGCTAATTCGAGAGCAAATTTTACTATTGACCCGCGAAGAAGTGCCGCATTCCGTTGCCGTGAGTATAGATCGCGTTGACGAGCAACCCAAACTCACTGCCGTTTTAGCCACTATTTATGTAGAGCGGGATTCTCAGAAAGGCATTTTAATTGGCAAAAAGGGTAAGATGCTTAAGGAAATAGGCACAAAAGCACGCGAGCAAATGCAAAAGCTAATTTTGGGTCAGGTACATTTGGAACTTTTTGTTAAAGTACAACCCAAATGGCGTTCCTCCAGAAGCCAAATTGTAGATCTAGGGTACTCTATGGAATATTGACATTGAGGAACTATATCTACTGTTTCATGGCCTAAATCTAAGCTAGAGATCGCGGTAATTAATACCCAAGTCTACCAAGGCAATTATCAAGGTAGCTTGACATAGGATCTAATCCACCCGGGCGATACCCAAAGAATGGGTATATTCTGTATCATACACAACAGAATGAACTCGGCATTACTGCCACGATTAATAAATGTATTTACTAAGTAAAGTTAAGCAAACCCCTGTTTTGCGAACAAATATAAAGGAGTTGCAATTACTGAACCTTAGTATTAGGTTTTACGTTATGTAATGTTTCTAGAAGTGCTTATGACATTATTTACCCTCTATGTTTTTATGTTTATTGGTATCCCCTATCTTTTCTGGAAAGTAATTTCGCCTTTTACCTAGACCCCACTTTAGAGATTGGAAATGTTTGAAATTTAGGGGATAGTCTAACCCGCATTTCCTATTTAGTAGGTCTTATACACAGCTAACCATCTATATCCTCCATACTTAGAACTACCTAAACCAGTGGTATGCTATTGATTTGGTTTCGGTAGGCTAGTAGCAGCCCAGGATGCGCCCTACATCTACACCCTGTGGCAAGTTGGTATATAAAGCTATTCCTCATTTTTGTCGGATATTCAGGTTATTCCTATTGAGCTTGTGGGGTTTCTTTTTGAGAAGCTAAACCCCGATCGCGAGCGGCAAATCTTAACACTACAAATCAACTGTGAACTTTTCTGAAGTTATCTGCTGATTCTGCTCTTAAGAAGGCGCTTATTCTCTAGAATGTGAGTTTAAACCGTTCTTTTAAATTTTTAAAGAATTAAGTATGAGCTTTGTTAACCCTTATCATGGCGATCCGCAAGACGGTCACTTATCAACACCCATAAGTGATTCTGGTTTTACGAAGGCTTTTATTGGCAATCTGCCTGCTTACCGCAAAGGGCTGTCTCCCAGCCGTCGTGGTTTAGAGATCGGCATGGCACACGGCTATTTCTTGTTTGGCCCAGAGGCACTCTGCGGTCCAGCCAGAGGCACAGATGCAGCCAGCATTGCTGCCTTACTAACTGTTGCCGGAATAATTACGGTTTTGACGATCGCTTTGTCCTTGCATGGCGAAGTAAAAACCGGAAAAGCTTTTGCAACCTATGCTCCTGAAGAGTTCAGAACGTCTTCAGGCTGGGGTGATTTTGCCAGCAGCTTCTTTATCGGAGCAGCCGGTGGCGCTTTTGTAGCTTATCTGCTATTTGCCAATCTTCCTGGTGTAGATGCCATCTTTAGAGGACTGGTTAACTATTAGTCTTGAACTATTAATCTTGTCTTAAGAAGCCCTATCCTTCAGGGTAGGGAGGATGTCAAATCTATTATTCAACTTAAATTATAGGGAATTTATACATGTTAGGTTCATACGCAGCATCATATTTGCCCTGGATTTTTATTCCTGTAACCTGCTGGGTGTTCCCAATGGCAGCTATGGCTCTTTTGTTCCTCTATGTCGAGCGTGAAGCATAGATTCACTCTTCAACTTTAGGAATTTATACTCAAAAAGGCGACTAGTTTGATTCTATTAGGCTGGTCGTCTTTTTGCATGGCTTGGGTTTGTTGATGGGCGGTGGGGGTATTTAAAATTAGGCCTTTGCAAAGCTATCTCGGCTACCCTATAAATATCAATTTGCAAATGGTTGGATATGTTTATGCAAAGGTTGGCACGGTTGTTTATTTACCCATTGATCCTGGCGATCGCGATCGCGGTGCTCAGACCTACCTTAGCTAGGGCTGAACCCCTATCATTTAATTTTGGTGACTTAAAAGGACGCGACTTTTCAGGCCAAGAGCTACGCGGTGCGGGCTTCGCTAAAGCCAATATGGAAGGTGCAAATTTTGCGAATGCCGATCTCAGAGGTGCGATTTTTAGTGCTTCAGTTCTGCGCCATGCCGATCTGCACGGGGCAGATTTTACCTCTGGTATGCTCGATCAGACAGACTTTGCCAATGCCAACCTTAGTAATGCCATTCTGGTAGATACTATCTTGCTGCGAAGTACCTTTGATTTTGCCAATATTACAGGAGCCGATTTTACCGATGCGATCCTCGATGGCGCTCAGGTTAAATGGTTATGTCAAAAGGCTCAAGGTACCAACTCTAAAACAGGCGTGAGTACTAAGGAATCTCTGGGTTGCGACCCAAGTTAATCAGATTGCCAAGCATAATGGGACTCAACCGGCTAAATAAACCTTGAAAAATTTGTTGCTGTAAAAAATACATTGGCGTAGGGGCAGGGACAGGGGCAGGTTTTGTACGAGCGTTATCGGTAACAAGCAAAAACTTTTAGCTAAACCTGCCCGTACTTAGAGCATATCAATGAAAAATTTACAGGTTGAAAAATTTCCATGAACCCCAACCAGATCCTGCTCTGGACAGTTTGTCTGTCTTGTATCTCCCTGCTAGTACAAATGGTGCGACTGGGTCGTCAAAGTGGTTGGGGGTGGATTGCAGGTACGATCCTGGTCGTCACGCTTGCCTTAGCTTATTTTGCGCCTACTTGGTCGAGCCTGGTTGGAGGCAGTCTCTGGGCGATCTTGCTTGTCATCCCACTTTGCGGCTTGAATAGGCTTAATACTCTAGTCTCGCAGCAACGCTACAGGCATGCGCGCGAGCTAGCTCAGTGGTTGCAATTATTGCATCCTATGGACGGACTGCCGGAATATCCTAAATTGCTCGAAGCTCTGGAGATGGGCCAGAACGGCGACTTTGAGCGGGCAACTAAAATTTTGAGCCGCTATCACAATTCTCCAACCCCCTTAGGTAGAACTGCTGTAGTGTTGCTCTATCGCATGGCAGGTCGTTGGCAAGATCTATTGCTCTGGATCGAAGAGAACTGCCCGCCTGAGATCTTGCAAACAGATGTAGAGTTAATGTTCTTTTACCTCAGAGCTTTAGGTGAAACTGGCGATCTAAATGGACTATTGCAAGGTTTAACGAGTTTTGAGCAGCTTGTTGGCAGAACTGGCGATCGCCAAAGTCTAGCTCTCGCAAGAATGATGGTGTTTGCCTTTTGCGGCGATCCTGCCCAGGTAAAACTCATGTTCGAGCATCAATTGGCCAACTATTCAGCTAGTTTTCAAAGTTTCTGGCTGGCAACTGCTGAAAGTGCCTGTGGCGATCTTTTAAGGGCACGAGAAACTTTTGCAGATCTTTGCAATTCTGGCGATGCTTCGCTATGTAATGCTGCCAAGTGGCGACTATCTAGATCTCAAGTCGAGCCGCACGCGATCTTAACGGCATCGTCAATGCAAATTCTGGAGCGCCTCGGTCGCGAGGTACACCAAGAAAATATGTATGGCAAACCATCCCGTCGAGTGAGCCAGAAAGCCTACGGTACATTTTTGCTCATTGGGATAAATCTGGTGGTCTTTGCGATCGAGCTCTTTGCTGGTGGTAGTGAAGATATTGAGGTACTTTACCGCCTGGGTGCTTTGGTACCAACCGTGATTTTGCAAGGTGAATGGTGGCGTTTGCTGAGTGCCACTTTTTTGCACTTTGGCTATTTGCACCTAGCACTTAATATGCTGGGGCTTTATTATCTGGGCATCTTTGTGGAACTGAAACTGGGAATCTGGCGCTACCTCGCAACCTACCTCTTTTGCGGGGTGGGGTCGATGTTAGTCGTGACAATTCTCGCGATCGCGCAAAACGTCACAGGTCAAATTACGGTAGGAGCCTCCGGCGCAATTATGGGCATGGTGGGGGTAACGGGCGCTATTTTGTTTCAAGCTTGGCGGAGAGAGAAGTCGCGCTTTGCTGCCCAAAGATTGCGAACGATTATCGCGATCGTGTGCTTGCAGATGTTTTTCGATCTGACCACACCCAATGTCAGCGCGATCGGGCACACTTCTGGTTTGACTCTGGGATTTTTAATAGGTATGTTCCTCGCATAGGTATGTTCTTCGCTTAAAGCTGGACTTTGTTAATTTTTTTTAAGGAAAATATTAAAAATCATCAACGTGAATTGACTGCGAATACTTGCTAATGCCTATCGGCTCTTACTTGAGCGCTATCTAAATAATTGTTAAGCAGTATCAAGATGGTTCCAGGTCTAAACCTATAATTACCCTTTAAGTCCTTAGCTTTCTATAACCGCAGTCCTTATTTTATTCATAGATTTAGCTTTATAGATGGCGAAGGGACAAGCAAACACATAAACCTTGTCTTAATAAATTGAGAGAGGAAACCTCAATGACAATGACTCCTCAAAAGCCAGAGGCAAAGGTAAAAGTGAGTGTCGATCGCGATGTCGTGCCTACCTCGTTTGATACGTGGGGACAGCCAGGACATTTCGATCGCGCTCTAAAGAAGGGACCAAAAACCACTACCTGGATTTGGAACCTTCATGCCGATGTCCATGACTTTGATAGTTTTACAAACGAAGAAGACACTGCTCGCAAGATTTTTTCCGTCCACTTTGGACACTTGGGAGTTGTCTTTATATGGCTCAGTGGTATGTACTACCACGGCGCTAAATTCTCTAATTACGTTGCCTGGTTGAGCGATCCCGTAAAGATCAAACCCAGCGCGCAGGTTGTCTGGCCGATTGTCGGTCAAGAAATTTTAAATGGAGACGTCGGTGGCGGCTTCCAGGGTATTCAAATTACCTCCGGGCTGTTCCACATGTGGCGTGCTGCTGGTATTACAACGGAATATCAGTTGCTCTGCACGGCGATCGGCGGTCTGGTAATGGCTGGTCTGATGTTCCATGCCGGTTGGTTCCACTATCACAAGGCCGCTCCTAAGCTGGAATGGTTCCAAAATGTGGAATCAGCGATGAACCACCACCTCGCTGGTCTTTTCGGGCTAGGTTCTCTAGCTTGGGCAGGGCACCAGGTGCATGTATCGCTCCCAATCAACACCTTGTTAGATTTGGGTGTAGCACCTAAGGACATTCCAGCGCCACACGAGTTCATCCTGAACTCCAGCTTGATGGCAGAACTGTTCCCCAGCTTTGCTAAGGGTCTGACTCCTTTCTTTACGTTAAATTGGGGCGTTTACTCTGATTTCATCACGTTTAGAGGTGGTTTGAACCCTCAAACTGGCTCTTTGTGGATGACAGATCAGATCCACCATCACCTGGCGCTAGCGGTAATGTTCATTGTTGCCGGCCACATGTACCGCACTAACTGGGGTATCGGTCACAGCATGAAGGAAATGCTAGAAGCTCATAAAGATCCCGTAATGATTACCGGTAACGGTCACAAGGGTCTGTATGAAGTATTCAACACTTCTTGGCACGCTCAGCTAGCAGTTAACCTGGCGATCGGCGGTTCAGTAACGATTATTGCCGCTCAGCACATGTATGCTATGCCTGCATACCCATACATTGCTACCGACTACGCCACTCAGATCTCGCTATTCACCCACCACATGTGGATTGGCGGCTTTATGATCTGCGGTGCTGCTGCTCATGCTGGCATTTTCATGGTGCGCGACTACGATCCAGCCGTAAATAATCACAACGTGCTGGACAACATTCTGCGTCATAGAGATGCAGTTATTTCTCACCTCAACTGGGTATGTATTTTCCTTGGCTTCCACAGCTTCGGTCTGTACATCCACAATGACACCATGCGTGCATGGGGTCGTCCGCAGGATATGTTCTCTGATTCAGCGATCTCGCTCAAGCCCATTTTTGCTAATTGGCTGCAAAGCCTTCATGCTGGTGCGGCTGGTGTCACTGCCCCCTATGCTGGTGCTTCTGTAAGCCCCATCTTTGGCGGTGATGTCGTTGCAGTTGGCGGCAAAGTCGCAATGGCTCACATGAATCTCGGTACGGCTGACTTTTTGGTGCATCACATTCATGCGTTCACCATTCACGTTACCGTCCTGATTCTGCTGAAAGGCGTGCTGTTTGCTCGCAACTCTCGTCTGATTCCAGACAAGTCGGAGTTGGGCTTCCGCTTCCCTTGCGATGGTCCTGGTCGTGGCGGTACTTGCCAAGTTTCAGCATGGGATCACGTGTTCCTTGGTCTCTTCTGGATGTATAACTGCATTTCCGTAGTGATCTTCCACTTTAGCTGGAAGATGCAGTCTGATATCTTTGGTACTGTAGCCTCCAACGGCACTGTCACTAATATGACTGGTGGCAACTTTGCAGAAAGCGCATTAACCATTAATGGCTGGTTGCGTGACTTCCTCTGGGCACAGGCTACGCAGGTATTGACATCCTATGGATCTAGTCTATCTGCTTACAGTCTGATGTTCTTGGCTGCTCACTTTGTCTGGGCATTTAGCTTGATGTTCTTGTTCAGCGGTCGCGGCTACTGGCAAGAGCTAATTGAGTCTATTCTTTGGGCGCACAACAAGCTTAATTTTGCTCCAGCGATTCAACCCCGTGCTTTGAGCATTACTCAAGGCCGTGCAGTGGGCTTAGCTCACTACCTCTTGGGTGGAATTACGACAACATGGGCTTTCTTCTTAGCACGCTATGGAGCACTTGGATAATAGCGAGGAGAAATAACTAAAACTATGGCAACTAAATTCCCTAAATTTAGCCAGGACCTCGCTAACGATCCGACTACTCGTCGGATATGGTACGCGATCGCCACAGCTAACGATTTTGAAAGCCATGACGGCATGACTGAAGAAAATCTTTACCAAAAGATTTTTGCTTCTCACTTCGGCCATCTGGCAATCATCTTCCTGTGGGTTTCTGGCAATCTGTTCCATGTCGCCTGGCAAGGTAACTTCGAACAATGGATCAAAGATCCAGTCAATACCAAGCCAATTGCACACGCAATTTGGGATCCTCAATTTGGCAAAGCAGCAGTTGAAGCTTACAGCCAAGCTGGTGCTACCAGTCCCGTTGATATTTGCTATTCAGGCGTTTATCACTGGTGGTATACCCAAGGGATGCGCTCCAATCAAGAGCTGTTTGGTGGCGCAATCTGGCTGCTGATATTGGCCGCCGTTCTGCTATTCGCGGGTTGGCTGCACCTGCAACCCAGTTTCCGCCCCAGCCTGGCCTGGTTCAAGAATGCTGAATCTCGCATGAACCACCATTTGGCAGGTCTGTTTGGCGTTAGCTCTTTAGCATGGGCCGGTCACATCATCCACGTGGCAATTCCCGAATCTCGCGGACAGCACGTCGGTTGGGACAACTTCTTGAGCGTTTCCCCTCACCCGGCTGGACTTGCTCCTTTCTTTACGGGCAACTGGGGCGTATATGCCCAAAATCCTGACACTGCCGGTCATATCTTTGGCACGTCTCAGGGCGCGGGTACTGCAATCCTGACCTTCTTAGGTGGGTTCCATCCTCAAACCGAATCGCTGTGGTTGACTGATATCGCTCATCACCATCTGGCGATCGCCGTGCTATTCATCGTGGCTGGTCACATGTACCGTACCAACTTCGGTATCGGTCACAGCATGAAGACCATCATGGAAGCACACAACCCACCGGCTGGCACTCCTTTAGGTGGCATCTTAGGTGATGGTCACAAGGGCATGTACGACACTTATAACGAGTCGCTCCACTTCCAACTCGGATGGCACCTGGCTTGTTTGGGCGTGCTAACTTCTTGGGTAGCGCAAAACTTCTACTCAATGCCTCCCTATGCCTTTATTGCCAAGGATTACACCACTCAAGCTGCTTTGTTTACTCACCACGAGTACATCGCTGGGTTCCTGATGCTGGGTGCGTTTGCCCACGGCGCGATCTTCTTGATCCGCGACTACGATCCCGAAGCTAACAAAAACAACGTTTTGGGTCGCATTCTCGATCACAAAGAAGCGATTATCTCGCACCTGAGCTGGGTATCTCTATTCTTGGGCTTCCACACCCTAGGTGTATACGTCCACAATGACGTTGTAGTAGCCTTTGGTACGCCTGAGAAGCAGATCCTGGTGGAGCCAGTGTTTGCTCAGTGGATTCAAGCAGCCCACGGTAAAGCTCTATATGGCTTTAACGTTCTGCTATCTAATCCTGATAGCGTTGCCACAACCGCATGGCCCAATCATGGTGATGTCTGGTTGCCAGGCTGGCTAGCTGCAATTAACAGCGAAACCATGTCTCCATTCTTGACCATTGGCCCTGGCGACTTCATGGTGCACCATGCGATTGCGCTCGGCCTGCACACCACAACCTTAATTCTGGTTAAGGGTGCGCTAGATGCCCGTGGCTCTAAGCTAATGCCAGATAAGAAAGACTTTGGCTACAGCTTCCCTTGCGACGGCCCTGGTCGTGGCGGTACTTGCGACATCTCTGCTTGGGATGCCTTCTACTTAGCTGCTTTCTGGATGCTGAATACTATTGCCTGGTTGACCTTCTACTGGCACTGGAAGCACTTGGGTATTTGGCAAGGCAACGTTGCACAGTTCAACGAGAACTCAACCTACCTGATGGGATGGTTCCGCGATTATCTCTGGGCAAACTCCGCTCAGCTAATCAACGGCTACAACCCCTTCGGCATGAACAACATCTCCATCTGGTCCTGGATCTTCCTGGGCGCTCACCTCTGTTGGGCTGTTGGTTTCATGTTCTTGATCTCGTGGCGTGGCTATTGGCAAGAACTGATCGAGACTTTGGTTTGGGCGCATCAACGCACGCCACTCGCTCAGCTTGTTTCCTGGAAGGATAAGCCCGTCGCTCTGTCAATCGTACAGGCTCGCTTAGTCGGTCTAGCTCACTTTGCAACTGGTTTCATCTTTACCTATGCGGCATTTGTGCTAGCCTCAACGGCAACAGCCTTTGGCTAACAAACTAACAAGATTAGTCTTGTAGATTGAAATAAAAGAGTCTCCAAATGGGGACTCTTTTATTTATGAACCTACCAATCTTCCGATGGCTCTGCTGCTTTGGGGCTATCGTAAGACTCCCCGCCGTAGACGATGCCCAACTGTCGGGATGATGGAAGGGCTGTGATGTTTGAACCATAACTCTCAGGACGTTCGCTTCTACCCCGTCGCCGCTCTGAAGTTCTCTCTTCACTGGTATTTTCGGCGATGACTTCGTAGAGAATGGCTTGTTTGTTGGGATCGGCCCCGCGTCGCAAAATTCGCCCCAGTCGCTGAATATATTCGCGAGCCGAACCAGTCCCCGAGAGCAAAATCGCTACGCTCGCGTCAGGTACGTCAACGCCTTCATTTAGTACGTGTGACGTGACCAGGGTTTTATATTCTCCCTGGCGAAATCGAGTTAAAATTGCGTGGCGTTCTTTTACAGGGGTTTGATGCGTGATCGCAGGAACGAGAAAATCCTGCGAGATACGGTAGACGGTGGCATTGTCATTCGTGAAAATTAGCACTCGCTCTGGATAGTGTTGCGCCAGTAAATCTGCCATCACCCGCAACTTGCCATCGGTGCCAAGCGCAATTTCCTTCGCCCGACGGTGCGCCAGCATTGCCCGCCTGCCTGCTTGCGATCGCGCGCTTGCCTGCACGAAGTTTTGCCAGCCCTGCATGCTCCCCAGAGAAATATGCGATTCCCTGAGAAATTGGTTGCGCGTATCGGTAAGTCGATCGTAGCGATCGCGCTCCTGACTGGAAAGCTTAACTTTAATTTGCACGATCTCATGATCTGCTAATGCCTGGCCTGATAATTCTTCAGCGGTCTTGCGATAGACTTCTCGACCAATGAGTAAATCCAGATCGGCATGCCTGCCATCAGTGCGATCGGGTGTTGCCGTCAATCCTAATCGATAGGGAGCGATGGAATATTCGGCAATTACGCGATTGAAGTCGGTGGGTAGATGATGGCACTCATCAAATACCAATAATCCATATTTGTTACCCAAGGTCTCGGCATTGATTGCAGCACTATCATAAGTCGCCACTAACAATGGAGTTCTATCCCTAGAACCTCCTCCCAATAAACCGACTTCCACATCCGGGAAAGCAGCTACCAGATGGGCATACCATTGATGCATCAGATCTATGGTTGGGACTACGATGAGAGTGCTGCGAGCTACGAGCTGCATCGCTAGTTGAGCTAGATACGTCTTTCCAGCAGCCGTGGGAAGTACTACAACGCCTTGCTTACCGGCCTGCTGCCATCCTTCTAGGGCTTCACTTTGGTGGCGGTAGGGTTGCATTTCCATACCAGGTATGAGACTCACCTCAGCAAACGCTTTTGCCTCATCAGTAAAACTTGCATCAGCAGATCGAAGTCCAATGACTATTTCGCGATATCTATAGGCATAGGCGCGGAATTTTTCGACGCGATCGTCCCACTCAAAATATTCGACCCAGGCTTTGCCTTTGGGCGGTGGATGCAAAATTAACGTACCGCGATCGAATTTTAGTGTGGGAGTTCTAACCATGAGGGCTTAAGTTAAAGCTTCTCCAATATTTAGGACAATAGCCATAGCTCTACCAATTTCATGCATAGTAGCCAGACTTGACCTCTAAGCATAGTCTTGGTACTCATAAAAGTCTTCAGCGTTGAGATCTGTAAACTCTACCAACTCACTGCCCGGTTCGTAGAATGGACTCATAGCCTCAGCAGCGTGGACTAATTCCAACTTTTCCCTATCAGAATTAGGCTTTGATATATCTTCACGCACCAATCTTAGAGCAAATTCTATAATTTCAAACCGCTCCTCGTTTGGCATTTGTCTTATTATTTCCAAGATTTCAGATTTCATCATCACTCTTTTCTGCATCATTACTTTCATTCTATGGCTATGTAGACGTGACAGCTCTGGTAGACCAGTGGGGCAAAGACCCCACGCAGGGTTGCCATCCCTTTCGAGCTGTCGTGTTTTCTGTTCAAATTGGTATTATTGTAAAGATTGCGGATCGGGGAATAGAAGTGAAATTTCTGATTTTAAGTCTTATCTTGTCTAGCTTTGGCTTTACTGCCTTTTCTTCTCCTGCCGTGGCTCAGGTCACAGAGCCAGCCCAGGCGATCGGCGTAGGAGATGGGGATACGATTAGGATCTCAGATCGAAATCGCGTTCTGACTGTTCGACTAGCTTGCATCGACGCACCAGAAAGTTCTCAACCTTGGGGAAAAATTGCGACTGAAAGACTGCGGCAGCTTTTGCCACAAGGTCAACCAGTTCAAATTAGACCGATAGAGCGCGATCGCTATGGCAGAACCGTTGCAGAGGTGTTTATTGGCAATTCTAACTCTGTTAATCTCCAAATGGTGGCAGAGGGAACGGCTGTTGTCTACAGAAAATACCTCAACAATTGTGCTGCTAGCAAGGATCGATATTTGCACGCAGAGGCGATCGCCAGACAAAATCACTTGGGTTTGTGGAGCCAGGCCGATCCGCAAATGCCTTGGGATTTCAGACAAGCGCAGCAACCGCGCAACCTATCGCATAAACCAGCGCAAACTATACCTCCGATCGCGCCTGACCGGCAACCGAGAGATCGTGGTGGTATTGCTAAAGACCTTGACTGTAAAGATTTTAAAACCCAAAGGGAAGCCCAGGCAGTTTTAAATGCCGATCGTACCGATCCGCATCGCCTCGATCGCGATCGTGATGGCATAGCATGCGAATCTCTGCCCAGATAAGAGATTGCTATAGCTATACATGGAAAAATAGAGGCAGTGTGAAGCTGCCTCTAAGTGTTGAATTTATAGATTTAGAGATTTGAGTTGAACGAGAGTTGCTTAGTAGCGGCTCGCGTTGGGCTTGTGCACGATAAACATCGCCACTTGGCACTGCTTGATGTTGTCGAAGCCAACTACGCGAATGTAGCAATTGCCATAGGCAGAACGGCAAGCTTGAACTTCGCTGAGTACTTCTTGGGCGCTGGTGGCATTGAACATTGGCAACTTCCACATCGTCCAATAGTACCTGGTTGGGTCGGAATCTTCGTTAAACTCAACGCAAGGGAAAAATCCACTGTCGAGAATGTACTGAATCTGCTTGGCAATTTGAGTATCGCTCAGAGGGGGCAAGTAGGAAAGGGTTTCGTAACGTCTTTCTTTAGGTAAAGTTTGCATGATTTTCTAGACCAATATTTTGGAGTTTACAGTTTAGCGATCGCCACCAGAAACCTGTGAGTCGGAATCTATAGATGTGTCTACAGTTTCTGGATCGACTGGCTCGGTAGCGCGATCGATATTGTGTTCAATACTTCGATTAGCAGATTCCGATGGATCTGGAGTAGTTGCTGAGAAATTGACAATTCTCTCTAAATGCTGGCACCTCAGTCGCATATTCGACTCCTGGATACCACTGCGAGTCATTTCAGGGAGGAAATCTGCGATCTCTTCGGCCAGGTGCTGCCGCACAGTCATAATGCGGAAAGCTAACTCTTGGTTTGCTTGTAGCAGAGCTTCTAGATATATCTCTCCATCCTGGAGCTTCCCAGTGGGTGAAAACCCGGCCAGCCAGTGTGCTAAGGGAGGGTTAGTCTCTTGTAGCTGATCGACCACCGTTCGCATTGCCTCATAGGTAAGGTAGCTACTTAGGGTTTTAGCTGTAGCCTTGGCGATTCGCTTTAGATCCATGAATGACTTGGAGATTAGGTCAGGAGTTTAAGTAAATATTACTAGCTCCCAACCCAATTTCTAGATAAGTTCCGAGATTTCTCCCCAAGATTAATTTCTAGAGAGTATCTACGGTGTCAAATTCAAACTTGATTTCCTTCCAGGTTTCGAGGGCGATCGCCAATTCAGGAGACCATCTGGCGGCGTCACGGAGCACGTCTGCACCTTCACGAGCCAGGTTGCGACCTTCGTTACGAGCTTGAACGCAAGCTTCAAGTGCAACGCGGTTAGCGGTTGCCCCAGGCGCATTACCCCAGGGGTGACCCAGCGTACCGCCACCAAATTGCAGTACGGAGTCGTCGCCAAAGATTTCCACCAGAGCAGGCATGTGCCATACGTGGATACCACCGGAAGCAACTGCCATTACTCCAGGCATAGATGCCCAGTCCTGGGTGAAGTAAATACCGCGAGACTTGTCTTGTTCGATGTAGTTTTCGCGGAGCAGGTCTACGAAACCGAGGGTAGAAGCGCGATCGCCTTCTAACTTACCTACTACAGTACCGGTGTGGATGTGGTCGCCACCGGACATGCGCAAGCACTTCGCCAGAACGCGGAAGTGCATGCCGTGATTCTTTTGACGGTCGATCACGGCGTGCATAGCGCGGTGGATGTGCAGCAGCATACCGTTATCGCGGCACCATCTTGCTAAAGAGGTGTTAGCGGTGAAACCAGCCGTGAGGAAGTCATGCATGATGATGGGCATTTCTAGCTCTTTGGCGAATTCCGCCCGCTTCATCATCTCTTCGCAGGTAGCGGCAGTACAGTTGAGGTAGTGCCCCTTGATTTCGCCAGTTTCGGCTTGAGCCTTGTGGATCGCATCGGCTACGAACAAGAAGCGATCGCGCCAGCGCTGGAAAGGCTGAGAGTTGATGTTTTCATCATCTTTGGTGAGGTCGAGACCGCCGCGCAGAATTTCGTAGCAAGCACGACCGTAGTTCTTAGCAGAAAGACCGAGTTTGGGCTTAATCGTGCAACCCAACAAAGGACGACCGTACTTGTTCAGCTTGTCGCGCTCAACGGTAATACCGTGGGGAGGCCCTTGGAAAGTCTTGAGGTAGGCGACGGGAATGCGCAAATCTTCCAAACGCAGCGCGCGCAGAGCTTTGAAACCGAACACGTTACCGACGATAGAGGTAAGCATGTTGGTGACCGAACCCTCTTCAAATAGGTCGAGAGGATAAGCTACGTAGGCAATGTACTGATTATCTTCACCGGGTACTGGCTCGATGTCATAGCAGCGACCTTTGTAGCGATCGAGGTCGGTGAGCAAATCTGTCCACACAGTCGTCCACGTACCAGTAGAAGACTCAGCCGCAACAGCAGCACCGCATTCTTCGGGTGGTACGCCAGGTTGTGGAGTCATGCGAAAAGCAGCCAGAATATCTGTATCTTTTGGCGTGTAGTCCGGTGTGTAGTAGGTGAGTTTGTAATCCTTAACGCCAGCTTTAAAGCCTGCCGTTGACTTGGTTTGGGTTTGCGAATAAGACATTCTAATCTCCTTGTTGGTCAAATGAACTACCCTGTCTAACAGAGAAAATCTCGATTTCAGAGCTTCGCGCTAATACTCTAGACCTGGATCGTTCGATCGGGTCAATGATAATGTCTCTATTAAGCGCGTAACGAGGTCAGTCCTTAACCCCGAAAATAATCCTAAAAAACAAAAGTTCTCTAGTTTAATCTGTCACGAAGATCGCACATTATTGATTTCTATTTCACAAGCACTAGCGCCTGACAATAGCGCTTCACTGCAAAAGTACTTAATGAGAAATTAGTTGCTTTACTAATTTATTCCAGCTAACTTTATTCGCTAAATAATTCAAATTAATCGAATATATTAGGAACAAATTCCTAGCGGTGCCAAGATAGTAATTCCGCTTGAGTTGATGCTTATCTCTAGTAATTTGCGGTCTGCAAGACAGCTAAAACAATATTATCAGTAACGCGATCCATTAGAGTTTGCTAAATGTTTATAGACGTATAGGCAAAACTTATACATTTATTCGTTGCCGATATTATGGCTTGCCGACTTACAATTTCCCGATTATCGCTAAGAACTTTACTCCTCAACTGACATCAAGAGTGCGTTTAAGTAAAACTTGCAGTACAGACTTTTAGAGTATGTGTAACACTCCAGTCAGTAATCCTACACCCCTGCGGTACGTTTTAATAAAATTTTAATATTGAGAATTATTACAGCACCAATTGCTCTTGTAGTAGGGATTTAAGCCTATTGACAATTGCAATTACGATCGCACTTCCCATCAAAGCGATTGCTGCCATCGTAATGCTAGATGAGAAAGCGATCGTTCTTTCGGGAAGTGGGAATATCAAACTAAATATGCTGGCAACCGCAGCAGTTCCGCCATAGTAAATCCCTACACCCAACCCATTCCAACTTTTGGGCGTCGCAGTCAAGGCCAGAGGGATCGTGCCGTTAATGACAGCGCTCAAACATGCTAATAACAGAGCGATTGAGACGATCGTTGCGATCGCTCCATGCACGATCGACATTAATCCCAACAGTAATGCCGCACCAAGGCAGCCGCTCGCCGTAACCAACTCGTTACCTAGTTTGGCGGCAAGCCACCCAGCCGGGATGGCAAAAACGGCTAAGCCGATTGCGATCGCTCCCATCCACAATTGCAGATTTGCGCCTGCGATCTCTAGCTGTATTAGTCGGGGTAAAGTCTCGCCAATTGCTAGACGCATACTCCAGGCGATCGAAATGCCTAATAAACCAAGCAGTAGTAATTGAGGCACGATTGTTTGAAGCGAAGGACAACTCTCAGTCCTATTTCTAGTTGCTGCGTCAGAAGTTGGGATACTGGATTTGACGAAACGCAATAGGGTTGCGGCTGCTAGAAATGCAAGCGAACTAACAGTGAAAGCAGTAGCAGCGCCAAAGCTAAAAATAAACCGATCTGCTAAAGGTTTAAGCGCTCCGATCGCACCACCCGTTAAGGTAAGCACGCTAAATGCTTGGGCTAAGTTCGAGCCTCTCGCACACTGACCGAGCAAGGCGATCGCGGGGCTACGAAAAATAGCCATCGCCGTTGCCCAAACGAGCGCGAATGCGGGCAACAACCACCGCACCATACTCTGAGGATTGCCAAAGATGGTAACTGCGGGAATCGCCATAAAAAAGGCCGAGGCGAAAATTATGCCTGCCACAATCAAGGGCACGCTAGAACCCAAATTTTGCTTCTGGCGATCGCTAAGCCCGCCCATAATAGGTTCCATAAAGGCAGCAATAAAATTTTCGATAGTTAGTAATGTCAGCCCAAATGCTGGGTCAAAACCGAATTGTTTGAGTAAATCTGGCATGTAAATGTTGTAAACAACCCAGGCAAGCGAAATGGCGGCTTGAATCGCCACTAATCCTGAAAGCAGCCGCCATTCTACTCCTGATGCTAAGAGAGCAGCCCTACCTTGACTCATATGATTTAGCTTTTTGCAAGAACTGATTTTTTGCAACCTCAATTGTTCCCTTTCTGTCTAAAGGGATTCATACCCAAAGATTGTAAGAAGCGATTGCTAAGGAAGAAGTAGCCCCATGGGAATTAGGCTGTCAATGTTTTGTCGTACCGACTTGGCAGAATTATGCAAAGCAGCTAGTTCGTTCTCAGCCAGGTTAAGTTCGACTACCGTGTCAACACCACGGCGACCTAATTGCACTGGTACGCCCATAAAGATATCGTACAGGCCATACTCACCATTGAGGTAAGCAGCTACAGGAATAATGCGACGGCGGTTGAGCAGGATGGCATCCACCATTTCATAAGCAGCAGATGCGGGCGCAAAGTAAGCACTGCCAGTTTGCATGAGTTGCACAATTTCAGCGCCGCCATTACGGGTACGTTCGACCAGACGGGCGATCGCCTCTTCAGTCATTAGCTCGGTCAAAGGTACGCCACTGACCGTAGAGTAGCGCGGCAGCGGCACCATCAAATCGCCATGTCCGCCCATGACCATAGCGGTGACATCTTCGATCGAGATGCCCAGTTCCATAGCAATAAAAGCTTGGAAACGAGATGCGTCCAGCGCGCCTGCCATTCCCACTACTTGATGGCCGGGCAAACCACTTACCTTCCACGCCAGATATGTCATCACGTCTAGTGGGTTGGTCACTACCACCACAATGGCTTTAGGAGAGAAGGTTAAGGCTTTGGGCGTTACCTCCGCCACAATTTCAGCATTAACTCGCAGCAGATCGTCGCGACTCATGCCAGGTTTGCGCGGTACCCCGGCAGTAATTACAATTACATCGGAATTAGCCGTTTCGCTGTAATCATTAGTGCCAATAATCATGCGATCGTGATGCTCGATCGCTCGAGCTTGCATCAGATCTAACGCCATCCCCTGTGGTTTCCCAGGCGCAATATCTAGCAGCACCACATCCGCTAAGTTCTTTTCGGCTAAGCGTTGGGCTAAAGTACCACCTACATTACCTGCTCCAATTACCGTAACGCGGGTGGATGAAAATTTTTGTAAGCGAGTTGGCTTGAACATATATTTATGCAGGCTATAGGTTCCATACCTGCGAAAGATAAATACTTAAACGTAGCAGAGGCAAAATTTCCGCCTATATTCATCATATTCAGCAAGCCCAAGCCATTAGTACTCTATGACATTATCCTTAACAAAGTTCTGACTGATGGGAACGGATTCTTTCACATAGAAGGCTTGTCGCACTGTGGATCGCCCCAATTAATTGAACGGTGCGGCTCGATCTGTCCGGCGATCGCTCAGGGCTGGCGCGAGCTGAAAACGTTGTTATATCGAACTCAGCTTTTAGCCAATCTGGTTTAGCTGCAACCCTTTTATACATATAGCCTGCTGGGATCGTGGCGAGAGTCTTCCAAGAAACTAGATTTTTGCCAAGCATATTTTTAACAACTATGTATTAATAACTATATTTGGGTTTGATATAGGCAAGCTAAAAGGGGTAAAAGCCTCATCGCGCAAGACTTACATGGCAACCTGGCGATCTCTTGTCAAAGCAATCGGTAGAAATACTTATTGCTAAAAAGTCCAAAACCTAGCATTGATAAGTTATTCGGGTTAAGATTAACCTGTCATTTTAATGATTTCTTTATATTTGAAATTCAAAGGATAAAACTGCTGAAACCCTCATGGGAACAGGAAAAATACATATACAATCGGTAATCCTCTAGATAGGGGATCGAACTGTAAAGATGTGTTAAGCTATTAAAAATATCCATGCAACCCCAAAAAGCCTCAAAGCTTTTTCAGTAGAGCAATGGAAGCTAATTGGAATATTGCCCGCACTTAGTAGCTAAGTGAGGTGGCGTTTGCAGTTAGTGCAAACCTATTCTGATTCTTTTTAAGCTCCACATCTTGCCGACTAAGTTATTGCAAATATAAGCCAAAGTGTTGCTATACCAAGCTCTTTGGTGAATGTTCGCAGTAATGGTGGGTGAATTTATGTATTGCTGTGAAAAGTATGAGGAATAAGAAATCAATAATTTTCATCTCAAATCAGATTTATAGGTTTAGAGGGTTTAATTTATGACCATAGCAATGGGACGGTCGCAGCAAGCCGAACGAGGATGGTTTGATGTCCTCGATGACTGGCTAAAGCGCGATCGCTTTGTATTCGTTGGCTGGAGTGGTCTGCTACTCTTCCCAACCGCATTTCTAGCAGTTGGTGGCTGGATGACGGGCACCACATTCGTTTCTTCCTGGTATACCCACGGATTAGCTTCTAGCTATCTTGAAGGTTGTAACTTCCTGACCGCAGCGGTATCGACACCATCGCTGAGCATGGGTCACTCCATTCTGTTTCTCTGGGGACCAGAAGCCCAAGGCGACTTTACTCGTTGGTGCCAAATTGGCGGTCTGTGGACGTTTGTTGCCCTGCACGGTGCATTTGGTTTGATCGGCTTTATGCTGCGTCAGTTTGAAATTGCCCGCCTGGTTGGGATTCGTCCTTATAACGCGATCGCCTTTTCCGCTCCGATCGCAGTATTTGTCTCAGTTTTCTTGATGTATCCTCTGGGACAGTCTGGCTGGTTTTTTGCTCCTAGCTTTGGCGTAGCTGGCATTTTCCGCTTCATCCTATTCGTGCAAGGCTTTCACAACTTTACGCTTAACCCCTTCCACATGATGGGGGTAGCAGGCGTTCTTGGCGCTGCTCTACTTTGTGCTATTCACGGTGCAACCGTAGAAAATACTCTGTATCAAGATGGTGAAGGTTCAACTACTTTTACGGCATTCAGTCCTACACAAGCTGAAGAAACCTACTCCATGGTTACCGCTAACCGCTTCTGGAGCCAGGTTTTTGGTATTGCTTTCTCTAACAAGCGCTGGCTGCACTTCTTCATGTTGTTTGTACCTGTGATGGGCTTGTGGATGGCCAGTATTGGGATTGTTGGCATCGCGCTCAACCTGCGAGCTTATGACTTTGTATCTCAGGAAATTAGAGCTGCAGAAGATCCAGAGTTTGAGACTTTCTATACCAAGAACTTGATCTTAAACGAAGGTATTCGTGCCTGGATGGCTACTCAAGACCAACCTGCTGAGAAGTTCGTCTTCCCCGAAGAAGTTCTACCTCGCGGTAACGCTCTGTAAGCTGTTCGTTGCTCTATTGGCAATTAGCTGTCAGCGTTTACTAAAATTGCTGATAGCTAATTGTTGTTAAGCATTTAAGATTATTTGTAAGAATAAGCAATTTTTTTAGGAGATATTCCCTAGTGACGACGACTATTAACTTCAATTCATTGGGGGTAGGCGGACGTACTCAAGACACATCTGGTTATGCCTGGTGGTCTGGCAATTCTCGCCTGATTAACCTATCTGGCAAGCTGCTGGGTGCTCACGTTGCCCACGCTGGCTTGATCGTATTCTGGGCAGGCGCTATGTGCCTATTTGAGGTCGCCCACTTCGTCCCCGAAAAACCAATGTACGAGCAAGGTTTAATCTTGCTCCCTCACCTTGCTACCCAAGGCTGGGGTGTTGGCCCTGGCGGTGAAGTAGTTGATACTTTTCCCTACTTTGTTGTGGGTGTTGTACACCTGGTTTCCTCTGCCGTACTCGGCCTTGGTGGGATTTACCATGCCATTCGCGGTCCCGAAATCTTAGAAAACTACTCATCTTTCTTTGGTTACGACTGGAAAGACAAAAACAAGATGACCAACATTATTGGGTTTCACCTAATCGTGTTGGGTCTAGGAGCTTTTCTGTTAGTGCTCAAGGCAATGGCTTTTGGCGGTCTTTACGATACCTGGGCACCAGGCGGTGGAGACGTTCGTTTAGTAACCAATCCCACAATTAACCCCCTGGTTATCTTTGGTTATCTTTTAAGCTCTCCCTTTGGTGGATCGGGCAACATGGTTGGGGTTAATAACCTCGAAGATGTTGTAGGCGGTCACATTTGGATCGGTATCATCTGTATTAGTGGTGGTATCTGGCACATTTTAACCAAGCCTTTTGGTTGGGCTCGTCGTGCTTTAGTGTGGTCGGGTGAAGCTTATCTTTCCTATAGCTTGGGTGCGGTATCCTTAATGGCATTCATTGCTACCTGCTTTGTCTGGTTTAATAACACTGTTTATCCAAGCGAGTTCTTCGGGCCTACTGGTCCTGAAGCTTCACAAGCACAAGCGTTTACTTTCATCGTCCGAGACCAGAAGCTAGGTGCTAACATTGCTACTTCTCAAGGGCCTACTGGCTTAGGTAAGTATTTGATGCGCTCTCCTACTGGTGAAATTATTCTTGGTGGTGAAACCATGCGCTTCTGGGACTTCCGTGGCCCCTGGTTGGAGCCTCTGCGCGGTCCAAATGGAATAGAGATTGACAAATTTAAGAATGATATTCAGCCTTGGCAAGTTCGCCGTGCTGCTGAATATATGACACACGCTCCTTTGGGTTCGCTGAACTCTGTTGGTGGCGTTATCACTGAACTCAACGCCGTTAACTTTGTTTCGCCTCGTTCCTGGTTGGCTACTTCTCATTTCGTGCTGTTCTTTATGTTCTTGGTGGGTCACCTCTGGCACGCAGGTCGCGCTCGCGCTGCTGTAGCTGGTTTTGAGAAAGGTATCAACCGCAGCACTGAGCCAGTTCTATCCATGCCCGAGTTAGACAAGTAAACCGCTGTTAGAGCGATCGTCTCAATCAGTTAATATAGCTATAGACAGATCTGTTAAGACAGGGGGTGTAGGGGCGCAGCCCCCACACAGGGGTTTCACCCCTGCACCCCGTCCTAAGCCTGTTGACTATAGCTATAACTACTTGTTAATCAAGTCTAAAAAGTCCCTAGTTTGACTAGGGACTTTTTGCTAGGGGGTAAATCTAAAAAAACTTGCCAACTACACAGTTGAAACCGGGCAGGATAGGGCTAGCGAGTTCGTCTTGCTCGACATCGGAAAAAATAATTCCAGGCATAATCGCAGTTTCACCCAAACCACTCCGATCTGACCAATCTTTAAGTATAGCGCCAATATTTACACACAAGTTCTGATGCTTCCAATGCGGTGCCCTGGTCACAAATAATTCTCCATCGATAATCTCGTAGCGATTAACGCGATCGCCTGCAAATAGCTCTAGATCTGCGGTAGTCCAGAGGATTGGGGACCGGGGGCTAGGGGTTGGGGGTTGGGGTGGAGTTGCTGGCATAAAGACTGCGCGCTCGTTGGCCTTAATAATAGTTGACTCTGGCAATCTTGGTTACCAATAGCCTATACACTCTAATTTAAACCTTTAATATTTCCATATAAAACTCTTAGTAATGACTCAAGTAATAGCGATCGACGACAGTCAGAAACCAGCACTCGCACCATTAATAATGCCCAACCGCCTGCTTCTAGGCCCTGGCCCTTCAAACGCACACCCAGATGTGCTTCAGGCCATGAGCAAACCACCAGTAGGGCATCTCGATCCAGCCTTCTTAACGCTGATGGATGAAATTCAGGCTTTGCTACGCTATACGTGGCAGACGGAAAATCAGCTAACTATTGCTGTAAGCGGTACGGGTACGGCAGCCATGGAAGCAACGATTGCTAATGCCGTGGAACCAGGTGATGTAGTTTTAGTTGGTGTTGCTGGTTACTTTGGTAACCGCCTGGTTGACATGGCCGGTCGGTATGGTGGTGACGTGCGAGTTATAACTAAACCTTGGGGGCAGGTGTTTAGACTGGAGGAGTTACGCGAGGCGATGGAAACTCACCGTCCAGCAATCCTGGCTTTGGTACATGCCGAAACATCGACTGGAGCAAGGCAACCGCTAGAAGGGGTTGGCGATCTGTGTCGCGAATTCGACTGCTTGTTGCTAGTCGATACGGTCACGAGTTTGGGCGGCGTACCGATCTTTCTAGATCGATGGGGGATCGATCTGGCTTACAGTTGCAGCCAAAAGGGTCTGGGCTGCTCGCCCGGGGCATCGCCTTTTACGATGAGCGATCGCGCCATGAAAAAATTACAGCAACGTTCAGCTAAGGTGGCAAACTGGTATCTTGACATGTTGCTGCTTGGTAAATATTGGGGCAGCGATCGCGTCTACCACCACACCGCTCCGATCGAGCTTTACTATGGACTGCGCGAAGCCCTGCGCCTAATTGCCGCCGAGGGCCTGGACAACTGCTGGCAGCGACACCAGCAAAATGTCGAATATCTCTGGGACAGGTTAGAAGAGATTGGGCTGAAACTTCATGTCGATCGCGAGTTCCGCTTACCGACGTTAACAACTGTTTGCATCCCTGATGGTGCTGATGGCAAAGCGATCGCGCGGCAGCTACTACTCGAACATAACATTGAAGTGGGTGGCGGCTTAGGCGAACTAGCAGGAAAAGTTTGGCGGGTTGGGCTGATGGGCTTTAATAGCCGCCCAGAGAGCGTAGATCGCCTGATTGCAGCCCTGCAGAAGGTTTTACCCTAAAGATTAAGTCTCTAATCCTGGTTGCCGATCTGATACATCAGATGCGTTTGGTGCATCAGATGCTTGGGGCAAATTTTGATTTAGGGCTTGCTCGAGTTGGGCATATTGGGCAGGCGAAATCATGCCTTGTATGGCTAATTTGAAACTAACATTGCCTTTGTTATCAAGCGATGTCCGACTAGCTTCCAGTATGAGATCGTTAATATTAGAACCGGGGCTGCGTTGTACGTGAATGGCCAGGTTGGGGATAGGAAATTGGTTTTGTGGATCGATCAGCGCCCCTGCCTTGACAAAATTATCATTCTTAATCAGGGTTAAGAAATTTTCAGATTCGCTCTGAGGAACGCTGCCGATAAGTGTTTTGGGCAAATACCACTCGTTACTTTCTTCACAGAACGGCTCTTTGGCAGCAGCAAAAGCCATAACAGCAATAATGCCTGAGATCGCAGCTAGCTCGATTGCCCAATACCCCCAAGCCCACTCATTTTTTAGCTCTAATTTACTACTGGATGATCTACCAATTTTCAGGCTCTCGCCAACACTAGCACGAAGTTTCATATATCCCCAAAAGCCATTAGAGCCTGTTGTCTGCTCTAATTCTCGATCGATAAAACTGTCGATTTGATTAGGATCGCTCTGACCTGGATTTTTTCTTTGTTCCTCTGCAACTTCTTGCCTAAATGCTAAATAATAACCAGCATTGAGGGTGCCATAAATGACCAACCCCATTAAAACTGCAAAACCAGTGGCACCCAGGGGACTCCTTACTTTCCCCTGCTTGACGGCATAAGCTTGTAAAAAACCACCACCAAAGCCCATGGCAATGGGAAATAGAAACCATAGGTAAATCAGACGTGCTACGGCAAAAGTCGCGCCGCCAATAGCTAGACCGCCGATTAGGGCAGTTAAGGCCAACCAGGTATAGCCAGAACTCGGTACTTTGTTACTGGGTTTATAGAACTTCATGATGCAATTTTGTATAAATGTCCTGGCAGGATTTTAAAACATGAGAAGGAGAAATCCTGCGATCGCGATCGCTTGCGCCCGGATAAAGATGATATAGCCAGCTTATGAATTAACTTTATCGGTAAAGACCACTTTATTTTAGTAATACCCCCATTAAAGCCTGTGAAAACCTTAATGTTAGAGGGGGTATTATAGACTTTAGATGAGGTAATCCTCCGAGCTTTGTACCTCTGGCAATCTTGGCCACAATATGCAGAAAATTCATCAGCCTGGTCTAACGCCACCTTTAGAGAAGCTAAATCACGCCTTAACAGGAGGTGCGGCTAAAGTTATCCCCGAGCACCCCCCAGATGCAAGCAGCAAAAAATTTTATACTGCACTGGCTGATGTAATGCCCGTGGGAGTTTTCTATACCGATGCCAGTTGTAATTGTCAATATATTAATCAACGCCTGAGTCAAATGATCGGGATGACTCTAGAGGCAGCCATGGGAGGAGGTTGGCTTAAAGGCTTATACCCGGAAGATCGCGATCGCGTTGCCCATGAATGGTTGCACGCGATCGATCGTGAAATCCCTTTTGAGTCAGAATTCCGCCTTCAAAGGCAAGATGGAAGCATAACTTGGGTATTTGGACAAGCCATAGCGGAAGGTAGTGGAAAAGACAAGATCTATATCGGTACGGTAACTGATATTAGTAATCACAAATCAATCGAGCAAGCTTTGCAGCAAAGCGAAACCAACTTCCGGGCTATTTTTGAGAAAGCTGCTGTGGGATTTAGCTATAGCGATCTAGAAGGTAAAATATTTCTAGTGAATCAGAAATATGCTGATACGCTGGGATATACAACGGCAGAGCTTACGTCCATGCGCTTGCAGGATATCACCTATCCGCCCGACCGCAATAACGATGATAGCTATTTCAGACAATTACTAGCTGGCAAAATCGCAAATTACTCAATTGAGAAACGCTTCTTGCGTAGAGATGGTTCTCATATTTGGGTAAATCTGACTATGGCTCCGATCCAAATTGATAGTAGCGGTACTCAGTATTTTATTAGCAGTATTCAGGATATTAGCGATCGCAAGCGCGCAGACGACGCTATGCGCCAGCAGTTCGAACGCGAGCAGTTAGTGGGGGCGATTACGAGGCGGGTGCGTAAGTCTTTAGAGTTAGAACAGATTCTAGCTACTACTGTCGAGCAAGCACGCCAGGTATTACAGGCAGATCGCGTGCTGGTGTGTAAGATTGCCCGTAGCGGCACGGGGTTGGTGGTGGCTGAGTCTGTTAGCAATCCTTGGAATAGCCTTTTAAATACGTACTTTTCGGCGGAAGCCATTCCGCCGGAATGCTTGCAAAGTTACCTGGAAGGACATATCACATACATAACCGATCGGAAATCCGATCCTATATTGCCCTGCATGTCCGAACTCATGGCAAAGCTGCAGGTGGAAGCAATCCTAGCAGTACCGATTATCCAGGAAAATGAGTCTCTATGGGGATTGCTCATCGCACATCAGTGCTCGCGTAGTAGAGATTGGCAAGCGTGGGAAGTGACTTTACAGCTACAATTGGCCGACCAACTGGCGATCGCCACCAAGCAGTCCGAGCTTTATCAACAGCTCCAACTGGAGTTGAACGAACGCAAACGAGCAGAGGAGCAGCTACGCCAAACCAACGATCGCCTTGCAGTTACAAATATAGAATTAGCTCGTGCCACTCGTCTGAAAGACGAATTCCTTGCTAATATGAGCCACGAGTTACGCACTCCACTCAATGCGATTTTAGGCATGTCTGAAGGTCTGCTGGAGGAAGGTTATGCACCATTAGTTGAGAAGCAAAAGAAAGCGATTAACACGATCGCCAAAAGTGGCAATCATCTACTAGAACTAATCAACGATATTCTCGATCTTGCCAAAATCGAAGCAGGCAAACTGGATCTGCAAATCGCATCCGTTAGATTAGAGCGTCTTTGCGATACCAGTATGACTTTCATTAAACAACAAGCCCAAAAGAAAAATATTACGCTTACCACTAAAATTTCTGGCGATTCAGAACCAGTCTTTATGGACGAGCGCCGCATGCGACAGGTACTGATCAACCTGCTCAGTAATGCGGTGAAATTCACGAATGAAGGTGGTAGCGTTACTTTGGAAGTTAGTTTGGATAAGGCCAAACGCGAGATAAACTTTAATGTGATTGATACTGGCATTGGTATCGCGTCCAAGGATATCAAAAAACTATTTGAGGCTTTTGTCCAGATTGATAGCAGTCTCTCACGGCGACATGATGGTACGGGTTTGGGGTTAGCATTAGTGCGGCGGATTGTGGAGATGCATGGTGGCAAAGTGAGCGTAGAAAGTGAAGTGGGACAAGGTAGTAAATTTCAAGTCAATATCCCGTGGTGGCAAAGCTCGCAAATGAAGTTAGATTTACTTGCTTCAGAGCATCATCGCTACCATCACTATAAGGTTGCAATGATTGGGGATTCGGAGCAAGAACTGGATGCACTCAGTTGGCATTTAGCCGACATGGGGATTCGGAGTGTATCCTACTGCGATATGGGAAAGGCTTGGCATGGATTGCTTCAACTCGATGTCGATCTGGTTGTAATGAATATCCGATCGCTAAGCCAAAATCATCTCAAAATGCTCTCTCATATACAATCTAACCCCCACACTAATTATATCCCACTCCTGATTATCTCTAGTATTGAGGAACAAAAACAACTAGCTGCACTGCTACAGTTCCATCCATCAGTAGAATATCTTGCCAGACCGTTTTTGGAGTGGCAAGTATGTGAGGCGGTTAATCGGATCAAGAATGCAGAAAGGTCGGTTCATCTGGCTCCCAAACACAATCACCCTTGTCTGTCGGTTCTTATTGCGCAGGAGAGCGATACTAATGTCGCAGCGATCGCAAATCACTTGCAAGCCTTCGACGATCGATATCAAATTGTTCAAGCGCGAACTGGGCAGAGGGCTATAGAACTCGCACGCTGTCTAAACCCGCCGTTAATTTTACTGGATATGCAAATCCCCGAGATGGATGGATTGGCAGTTATTTCCCATCTTCGTGAAATTCCAGAGCTAGACACAGCTAGAATTATTGCGATTTCCAGTATAAATGCTAGGGGCGATCGCGAAAGATGTCTTAGGAGCGGAGCCAATGAATACTTTACCAAGCCAGTCATGCTTAAGTCTTTGCTGAGCGTGATGGGCAGGCTGCTGCATACACCGCATTCATCGTAATCGGATGTAATTTAGATTTAGGAATGAAGTTTGGGGACAAAATATTGAAGGTACAAACTACCGAGCAAGCCATAGTTGGACAAAAGACATTACTGGTTGTAGATGATGAACCAGACAACTTTGATGTGATTGATATCCTGCTGTTTAAGGAAGGCTATCAACTTTACCACGTCCAAAGCGGACAGGCTGCTCTGGAGTTTTTAAATCGCCAGCTACCAGATGTGATCATTTTAGATGTGATGATGTCTGAGATGGATGGCTTGCAAGTATGCAAAATCTTAAAAGCTAATCCACAATGGCGACATATCCCAATTCTTATTGTTACAGCTTTAGTGGCGAAGGAGGACTTAGCTCGCTGCCTCGATGCTGGTGCGGATGACTTTTTGAGCAAACCCGTGAATGGGTTGGAACTACGAGCAAGAGTCAATTCTATGTTGCGGATCAAGCAGCAGTACGATGCGATACAGTTGGCTTTAAAGTTAAAAGAGGATATGACCAGCGCAATCATCCACGATCTGCGCAATCCCATGACTAATATCCAATTAGCTTGCGATTTACTTGCTGCTGCCAATCTGCCAGACAAGCCGCGCAAAAAAGTGGCTCAAATCGCTACAGCAATTCAGAGATTGCGATCGCTGGTAGATGATATTCTGATCGTAGCAAGGATTGAGGCGGGCAAACTCTCACTTAATTTGAGTGAAGTCGATCTCGCAGATATGGGCGCTCAGGTTCTCGCTGATTTTGAGGAAATCGCTACCGACAAGCGGATTCAGTTGGTTGGCAACCTCCCTGAGACTGGGACTTGTCTTCAACTCGATGCTAATTTAGTTCGACGTACGATCGATAATCTGCTTGCTAATGCCATTAAATTCTCACCACCAGCCAGTCAAATTAAATTACAAGTTGATTATCCCAAATTTGGAGCTTGTCAAGCCAGAATAGCAGTATTTGATGCTGGTCCAGGTGTGAGCGAGGCGAAGCGACAGGTGATTTTTGAACGATACGAAGTTGGCACACCGATTGGCGGAGTTCCTCAAATCGGCCTGGGGCTGTCTTTTTGTAAAATGGTAGCAGAAGCCCATGGGGGATGCATTTTCGTGGAAAGCAATCAACCTGTTGGCTCTATATTTACAGTGGAATTAGGAACGATTGACCCCGCTACGCAAGCTAATGTAAATTTTCGATCTTGCTAAAAACTGACAGCTAACCGCTAATCGCTGACGGCTTGCTATACTATGTAGCTGTCACTTCAACCCGATCTGAAATTAAGTTGGCAACTTCTAGGGCGCGTTCTAAATCAATCTATTTACTAATTGCCATGGTAGCGACTGCGATCGCAGTCTTTGGCATAATTTGGCAAGATGCTAACCTCATCCTAATTGGTTCTGGCGTAACCTTACTGGTTGTCTCTCCCATCCTGATTCCGGCTTTTTTTTACGCCATCGCTAATTCACCTCTAGGTAAACATTGGGATGTCACCCTAGCAACGATACTGCTCGGTACAGTTCTGCTAGTTTTGGCGCACTTCACGAAAGTAGATATCGCATTCTGGATTTGGTTTAATTCGCTGCGGTGGGATGCACTCGGTGCCGTCGGACAGATTTTGATTGCCATCCTGGCAGTATGGGTGGCATGGCGACAAAATCAGATTTCGGAAACTCTCACCGGCCAGCAGAATGCAATCACGCAGCAACAAACAATTGATGCCTATTTCCAGGGCATTTCCGATCTAGTCCTGGACGAACAGGGGCAAATGGAGGATTGGCCTCTAGAGCGGGCGATCGCGCAGGGGCGGACAGCGGCTTTAGTCGGGGGCAGCGATCCGGAAGGCAGAGCTAAGATTATTAGATTCCTCTCCACTGCCAATTTGCTCACACCGTTAAAGCGCGACGGGTTGCTCGGTCGTGCCATCCTGGACGGTTCGGGTGGCTATGTTGTAGATCTAGAGCGTGGCGTGCGCGTGGTCAATTTAGGAACGATGCTGGCGGGAAAGGATCTCAGCAATACCGATCTGCGTGGGGTCGATCTCAGCGGTGCTAATCTGATTAAAGCAAATTTGGGCGGGTGCAATCTGACGGGAGCAAACCTGTGCGGTACGATTTTAGCGAAGGTAAAGCTCCGCGAAGCTGACTTGAGTAAGATCGCTTTGTTCTACGGCGATATATCAACGGCTTCACCGCGCGATCGCCTGCGCCTGCCCAATTTTGAAACCGGCGAACATACTGGTGCAGTTGTCGAAGAATTAGATCTTTCCGATGCGATCGATCTTTCCGATGAAAATCGCCGCTATCTTTGCATGTGGGGTGGCAACAAGACGAGAAGAACCATTCCTGGCGGCTGTAGTGGCATACCGAATCGATTGGGAAGGTAGTTTGAGGGCTTTTAGCAGTCAGCTTTCAGCGCTCAGAGTGTTTAGGAGTTGTTATTATGGGTAACGATTGTCAGATTCCTAAGGTTCGACCCCGAAACTGGGAAAAATTGCGAGCGATCGCCTGCACTTTATTACTCTGGGGACAGATGCCCATATCTGCGCTCTCTGCCCAATCGCTACCGCCTCCAGAGGATACGCCCGACGAAGTGCTGCGGACGGAAATATATACCAGCGCGCGATCGCCTGTGGATGGCAAACTCATGACCGCAGCGGAGTACGTGGAGCTGCGCGAAGATTTAACTGCCGCTGTAGAGGTTCCGCCAGAGGCGCAGGTTTCGCCTAAGGTGGCGGAGGTGATTCGTCTATTAAAGCTACGTGCTTTCCTCAAGCGTATCTTGCCATTCTTTTAATCAAACAAATTCAACTGGGTTGTGGGTGGTACGCTGGGCTGACTAAATTGCCAGGATAAGGGAGGAACTGGCACGTTTTGTGCTTCTAATAATTGCTGGAAATAGTAGGCGTTATGGGGCGATCGCGCTTCTTGGGGACAATGCACAAAAAAGTAGACATCGATGCCCTGTGCCAGCCATGTTGCTAATTGAGCTGCCCATGCTTCCAGATAAGTCTGGTTGAACGCTCGCTCTGGATGGCTAATATAGCGAATTATGCTAAATGTGCTGGTTACGCTCAAAGGCAACGGCAGTTTAGGCTTGCGGCGTTCGGAGTGTAACTGCGGGTCATTTGATGGAGCGTACGGATCGTCGATCGCATCATAAACTGGGCGAGAGTCGAGGAGCACGCGTCCAACCCCTAAACGCTGTAACAAGCGTTCCAAGTTGCCCGCATGCGGTTCTGAAAACCATGCGGGATGCCTTACCTCCAGTGCCAGGGGGACGATATCCTGCTGCCAAGCCGTCAGAAAAGCCTCTAGATCGCTAAACAAGTCAGGCCCATAACCAGGAGGGAGTTGGGCGAATATTGGGCCGAGGCGATCGGCCAAGCCTGACATAATTGCTAGAAAACTACTAGCTGCCGCGATCCGAGGCGTAAGCAAGCCATTATGGGTAATTTCTTTCGGTAGCTTGAAGCAAAATTTAAAACCTGAAGGGGTTTCAGCTTTCCATCTCGCTAATGCTGAAGTAGTTGGGATGACATAGAAAGTAGTATTCCCCTCAACTGCTTTAAACCTCTGGCTGTATAGCCTCAGAAATTCCGAAGGCCTACTCTTAGGTGGATAGAAATTACCCACCCATTCTTTATAAGCCCAGACTGCGCAGCCAAGCAAGAAACTCACAAACTATAGATTTATATTCGAGCTTTCAACTAGCCCTTAACTTTTCCCAACAACTGCTTGACAGTGGTTAGCAACTCGTTGGGATTGTAGGGCTTGGTCACATAAGCATCAGCCCCCTGTTTCATGCCCCAATAGCGATCGAACTCTTCGCTCTTGGTCGTGCACATAATGACAGGAACGTCTTTGGTTTTAGGCTCGTTCTTCAGCCAGCGACAAAGCTCGTAGCCATTTTTACGCGGCATCACCACATCTGTCACGACGAGATCTGGTATGTTGGCCTTGATCTTTTCCATGGCATCTTCGCCATCAACTGCTTCGACAACCGCCATGCCATACTTCTTGAGGTGCTCGCATACCATCTCCCTAATCATGGCACTGTCATCAACAATCATGACTGTGGTCATAGATACTTATCCACCTGTTTCCTTATAGCTTTGACGGGTTAATTTAGCCTGTAATTTTTATTTAATTCCCACTCGATCTCTAAATGTATCGACAATGAAAGACCCAAAAAACTAGCTTTCGATCTCTGGTGCGATACTGTTGCAAAGATGCCGTAATGGTTTATGTTGGCTAAGCACCTAACTATGTTACCCTAGCCCACCATAAATACTACAGAAACTCTAGCATTTTTGCAGCGATCTCCATCAGTTAAAGTATAGCTATACAAATAAGGGCGATCGACAATTGCAGGGCTTTTACCCCTGCGTGGGAGCCACGCCCCCCACCCCATGTTTAAACGCAAACGATCAATGCTATAGATGCATGTCTATAATCACTGTTGAAAATCTCGGCAAAGTCTATCCTGTTGCGATCAAGGAAGCAGGAATAACTGGTACGCTGAGGCACTTCTGGCGACGTGCATACCGCTCTATTGTGGCGGTGCAAGATATTTCATTTCAGATCGATGCTGGAGAAATTGTGGGTTTCCTTGGCCCCAATGGAGCTGGTAAAACTACTACCCTCAAAATGCTAACTGGCTTAATTCATCCCTCAACTGGTCGAGTTAGGGTAGCAGGTCATATTCCATTTCGGCGCGAATCCAGCTTTTTGCAAAAGATCACGCTGGTGATGGGACAAAAGCAGCAATTAATTTGGGATCTGCCTGCGATGGATTCGCTCAGAATTAACGCCGCTGTTTATGGCATCTCAGACAAAATTTTCCAGTCCAGGTTAGGGGAGCTATCTGAAATGTTAGCACTCAAGGATAAGCTCGACCAACCCGTGCGCAAACTATCCTTGGGCGAGCGCATGAAAGCAGAGTTGCTAGCCGCACTATTGCACAGGCCGCAGGTATTGTTTATGGACGAGCCAACTTTGGGATTAGACATCAACGCCCAGGCCAGCGTGCGCGAGTTCCTGCGCCATTACAACCAGGAGTATGGAGCGTCAATTATTCTAACCAGCCATTACATGGCAGATATTACGGCTTTGTGCGATCGCGTGCTGCTAATTTATGAAGGTAGGTTGATCTATGACGGTAGCCTGGACGGTCTGTTAGAAAAATTCGCTCCCTACCGAGAAGTAAGGGTGGAACTGGCCCATCCCCTATCCGAAACAGAAACAGAACGCATCGAAAGTTTACAAGCCTATAGCGACTTTACAGCCATAGACGGTCAGTTCGTGCGTTTCTTAGTACAGCGCGATACCTTGACCAAAACCGTCTCTCGCATTCTTGCCGAGCAAGAAGTTATCGACCTGACCGTCAGCGATCCGCCCATTGAGGAGATTATTGGTAAAGTTTTCCGATCCGGCAATGTTAACTTGGATACTCAAGCCTAGACTTAAAGTGTACATCTACTCAAAACCACCAATGGCATCAAACGCCATTTAGCAGTTGATACCCTCGGTTTACCTGTGTTTAGCCACCGCACCAAAGCCAATGTATCTGACAATCGATTAATTCTCATAGATAGCAACTTCGGGATATGACGCGATCGCTTCCCCTTGCCAGTCCAGATCGTCCCCTCCGGCTCGCATACAGCGATAGACAAAATCGCATCGGTCGCATTCCTTGCTACCTAAAGGCAGTTGCTCAAAACTTCCCCTTAACTGCGCCTGCGAAATCTGCCCCAGCAAGGTATGTAAATCCCGATCGGTTTCCCGGTGTCGATCGCGATCGTATTTAATCGTTACGGCTGTAGCGGTATTGGCAAACCAGTAGGTCATCGCTAGTTCCTCAGGTCTGAAACTGGTAGTTCTCGCCAATACGTACAGGTAGAGGCGCGTTTGCCAGCTAGCTTGCAGTTGTGCGAGCGCGAGCGGACGTTGGTGAGTTTTCCAGTCAACGATCTGGGCCAGGGGTGTTGCGGTAACGGAGCGATCGCGGCTCGAATCGCCCATAATTAACAAATCGTAGATGGCACTAAGAATGCAGTCGCGATCGTCGATACGCAGCTCGCAGGTACGGCGATGCTCGCTCAGGCGATCGCCATCGATTAAGTTAGGCGGATTGGTTTCAAATGCTAACAGCCACTTTTCCAGATTGGCATCGCTGGCGGCCACTGCTTCCACATCCAACCCCAATTCTTTTTGCTGCATCAGCAGGTGAAACTTCGTCCCCAGGTCTAGTTTTGACTGCGTGTCTGCGGCAGTAGGGAGGCTTAATTCGTCGAGAAAACGGTGCTGGAACTTGCGCTGGCAGGTTACCCACACGTTTAAGTGCCCCTGAGATATGGTATCGAGTTCCATAGAATCCTAATAATCCCAAATCCTGGTTTGCTAACCCCTTTTTACTTGAAGTCCGCGCAGGCGGACTTTGTTTGTGTAGCCGCGAATTCCAGTCGCCAGGCAATATTAGGGATAATTAATGCGGATTTGTTATAAACTCTCGGTTTAAGGCAGTCATCCGCCATCCACTGTCCCTGCAATTATTGGTACATTTTTTCGTGGAAAGCACCTTTAATCTCTGAGGGTTAAATTCCCCGTTGCTTGCAGCGTGATATAATTTGCTCGGTTTTACAGCCCGCCGATTGAGAGTAAAAGTCAGGCTTTGTCGGGACCTCCAAAGTTCGGGAAGTGTTTTCAAGATTTATGTCTTGGATCAATTTGTACCCAGGGACTCTGGGGAATAGAAAATGCCTGTAGAGCCGTTCTGTCGGGGAATGTGTCATGGGATGCTTCTAGATAAGTGGTGATGAGCCAGGAATACCCAATCGTGAGGTTGGGATGCCCCGTCCGCTTGCGGCGGGGAGGATGTCACTTAATTGCCCTTGCTGCTGAGACTCCGTATATTGTTGTTTCCTGTTTTGGCAATAAATGTAGAAAGGATTTTTCTGATTTTCAGCTTCTATCCGATTGCTCAATTTTTCCAGTACAACGATTTGCTCGTCAAATGCAGCACAAATCTCGCGCATTCTGGCAACGGAACCCGCTCTTTTTTCAGGATCGGGAATTCTAGGCAGATTGTTCATAGCAGATTCCAGTTTCTTTGTATTTCTCGGTTACTTGCTTCGCAAGCGTCAGCAATAGCCTGGATTTGTGCGATCGACTGTACAAGTACATCTAGCGTAGCAGAAGGAATTGTAGGTTGAGATTCAAAAACCTGCAGTAAAATCCTGTAAAGCCTTGTGTAATAGGATGTTGCTCGTTCTTTAATGTTTTGCAGTTCGTCCAGTTCGGGTACAGTTTCAGTAGTCTCCCCAAATTGCTCAAAAATTGTAAAAGCAGATTTTGTTGCGGTATTGACGATCTTCAGCAGTCTTAGCTGCAAAATGAACACAGTCTCTATAGTCTCTTCAGGTAAATCTGACATGTATAAATATTTGTTAAATACTCCTTAAGGAATAGGTAAAAAGGCTAGCTTTTTTTGGGAGTATAGCTTATACTAAGTCTTGTGTGAGGAGCTTAAATGAACAAGCAAAAAGAGATCGACGCGAAACACGGTCAGCTAGCGGTCTCTTTTTGTTTTTTTAATTTTTATAATTCAGAAGCACCCAACCCCCATCACCTAGCCCCTAACCCCTAAATCTAATCGTCGGAAGGGTTTAGCATTTGTGATGAATCATTTTGTTTGATGCGAAGATTGGCAGACAAATGCTAAACCCCATCACCTAAATCCCTACCCCTAATAAACAGGTAAGGTAAAGCGAAAACAACTGCCCTGCTTTCCTGCGTCTTCTACCCAAATTTGACCGTAATGGGCGCGTATGATGCGCCTGCATAAAGATAGACCTATGCCGTAGCCATCCTCATTGCCGTCGCGTTCGATGCGGTATCGATCCTCGAAAATGCGATCGCGCAGCTCTGGTGGAATACCTGGGCCGGTGTCGGTGATACTAACTTCCGTTTTCTGAGATGTGCGATCCAGCACGGCAAATACGATCTTGCCCCCAACAGGTGTATATTTCACCGCATTGCCGAGTAGATTAGTCAGTACTTGTCGAATGCGTTCTTCATCAGCAAATACTAGGGGTAGGCCGCTGGGGATATCAACAACCAGCTCTTGTTCCTTGACTTTGAGGCGATTGGTAAAATATAGATCGTTAACTACGCTATGGCAGAGTTTGTCGAGTTCGATTTTGCGTAAATCCAGATGAAATTCTTTGTTAGTACCGCGACCAGCCTCCAGCAAATCTGTAATCATGGCGTTAACAATCTTAGTTTGATTGCGAGCGTGCTGTAATAACTGTTCCATCAACTTGGGGGTAATCTTTTCCCCACCAACCTCAATAGTTTCCAGGGCTAGAGATAGTGCAGTTAGAGGATTGCGCAGATCGTGAGCCAGCATGGCAACGATCCGATCTTTAAAACGCAACTGCTCCTCAAGCTCTTCTTTGTCCCGCTTCAGTTGAAACAACCGATCTGCCAACTGAATCAACTCCGTAGAATAAGCTATGCTATCTGCGAGTCCGCTGTGTCCGCTAGCTACCCCAGAAGCGTTTATCCTGGCTTGCACGAGCCAATCATCCCAAAAGGTTTTTAGTTTGGAGAGCAAGTTTTTGCCAGAGATGACTTGACGCGGTAAGGGGGTTATCCTCAATAGCGTTGGTGTCATGACCACCTTAAAGTGCTCGGCTAGATAAGGTCGATCCGACACGTCAACTATTTGGAGATTAACGCCAGATTCTGGATCGGCTTCAATAAATTCTTCCAGCTCCTCAACCAGATCGCGCGCACTATGGCGCTCATCAACAAAGAGCAATAACTGTAAAGTGGACTCAGAAGATAGCGCTGGCACGTTTGTTCATTACTACTAGTAAGATTATGCGTAACTAACGCATACGCACGGTTGAGAGCAAAAATTAATTATTTATTAATAATATAGCGTCATATAGCATTAATGGCTTTACCCAATCAAAGATGGCAGATTTCTCCCAGCAATCCGTTGGCGGCGGAAGCGATCGCTCGGGCAACTGGTCTATCGCCCCTGTTAGCTCAAGTTCTAATTAATCGGGGCATGGATACGCCGGAGCTAGCAAAGCAATTTCTCGATCCGGAAAGTGAATATTTAAGCGATCCCAAACGCGAGTTTGCCGATCTCGATCGCAGTCTCGATCTACTGGAGACAGCAATCGAGCGATCCGAGCAAATTGCGATCTGCGGCGACTATGATGCCGACGGCATGACCAGTACTGCTTTGTTAATTCGAGCTTTCCGCCTGCTCGGAGCTAATGCCAAGTATGCCATCCCCAGTCGGATGCAGGAGGGATATGGCATTAATAAGCGTATTGTAGAGGAGCTACACCAGGAGGGTGTCACCCTGATTCTGACTGTAGATAACGGTATTGCTGCCTACGACGCGATCGCCTGTGCCAAGGAGTTAGGCATATCAGTAATCGTCACCGATCACCACGACATCCCACCGCAGTTACCACCCGCTGATGCCATTTTAAATCCCAAATTACTCGATCCAGATTCACAATTTGCCGCGATCGCGGGTGTTGGGGTTGCTTACGTGCTTGCACTCGAGCTAGCGGATCGATTCGGTCAGAGAGAGAAACTTGCCCAACCACTATTAGAGCTATTTACTTTGGGGACGATCGCGGATCTAGCTCAGCTTCGGGGGGTGAATCGGCGTTTGGTTAAGCAGGGATTGGGCTTACTGGCGCGATCGCAACTGACAGGCGTGCAGGCACTAATTCAGGTATCTGGGATTGCGGGAGAGAAACAAACTGGTCTGAAACCAGAAGCGATTGGTTTTGGCTTGGGACCGCGTATCAATGCCGTAGGTCGCATTGGCGATCCCGTTACGGTAATCGAACTGCTCACCACCGATGATATGGGTGTAGCTTTAGAGCGAGCGATGCAATGCGAGGCCATTAACAAACAACGTCAAGAGAAATGCACCGATATCGAGCAAGAGGCGATCGCCCTGGTAGAGGGAAGCAATATCGATCTGACAAAAGAGCGGGTTCTGGTAGTTGTTAAGGATAATTGGCATCATGGCGTAATTGGCATTGTGGCCTCGCGGTTGGTGGAACGCTATGGCGTACCCGTCTTTATTGGTGCCTGTGAAGAGGATGGCAATATTCGCTTTTCCGTGCGCAGTATCCCGGAGTTCAACGTATTTGAGTCTTTAGAATTTATCAAGGATATTCGTGGTAAGGGCGGAGGGCATCCCGCCGCTGGTGGGTTTACGCTGCCCCAAGAAAACTTAGAGCAACTGCGCGATCGCCTGCGCGAATTCGCGCATCAGTGTTTGCAGCCGGAGCATCTCAAACCTTTGACGATCGTGGATGTGGAAGTTGACTTGCAGGATATCTCATTGGGGCTATTCGAGCAGATCGATGCGTTGCAACCCTGCGGTATCGGTAACTCCGAGCCGATATTTTACAGCCGTAACGTGCGCGTGCTCTCGCAGCAACGCCGTGGCAAGAATCGTGCTTGCTTAGCGATGGAGTTAGATCGCGGGGATGGCAGTAAAATTAAGGCGATCGCCTGGCGGTGGGGAGAATTTTGTCCGGTTCCCAGTCGCGTAGACCTGGCATACAAGCTACGCGCTAACCGCTGGCTGGATACCACTTCTGTAGAATTAGAATTGGTGGGAATCCGCCTGCCAGAGGCAGACAGAGATGACAGCGAGCGGGCTAAGGATTCCAGTTCTCATGCAAAAAATATAGCTATAGACAAGACTGTGAGTAGAGGAGAGATGGGAACTGTGACTCCAAGCAGGGGTGGGAACTGTACCCCCCATCCTGAGCCTAGCCGTATAAAAGAAATTAGTTGGGAGCCAAGCCTCGTGTATAAGTTAGCTCCCAGCATTGCCCATTCACCGCAATGGCATAATTACGATTCGCATGTTATGGAACTACCTCAGCCAGTACTGTTATATGGCTACGATCGCCCAGAGCAACTGCTCGATAAGGGCGGGCAAGGGGATCTCGATCGCGATCGTCCTCGCCGCACCTATGCCTCCATTGTGCTTTGGAGTTTACCTCCTTCAATCACTCATTTGCAGTGGCTGATCGCCCTAGCGAAACCAAAATCTATCTATGTAGGCAAGCAAATACCAGTTATACCTACGGCTAGTCACCTCCGCACGCAGATATCTGCGTGCGTGGGAGTCAGTTCGATTAATTTACTAGATTTGTCTCAACAATGGTGGGTAGCACCATGCACGATCGTAGCGGGATTTCGAGATCTAGGCTATTCTTGCCCCAACTTTGCCCCAACCCACCCTTTAGAAGTGGAGTTAAATAACCTGGAGCAGTGGTATCGATATCCCATTGCGAAGCTATCTCAACTTTTCTAGAGCTTGCAAAGCTGCGATCGCTTCGCTGAATCGCTCGACAAGACTTTGTTTCTCGCCAACAGAGGCTACATGCTGCTACCTAAAATTGTAAATAAAACTAACAAAAAGAACTATTTTGAATTGTTTTTCGTCTAGTTGTTTTTCGTCTACATGTATATAGCGTTTTTCAATTGAGAACAGGTTTTATTGACGGGGTGAAGGGGTTCCACCCCTTCTTGGGGGCGTTGCCCCCAAACCCCCTACTCTTTCCGATCTGCAAACCGCTATAGCACTATTCAATGCGTAAGTCCTATATAGATAAAACGTTGTCAACAAGCGATTCGGAGCAATTAATCAGCAATGTTGTACAAACAGCCACTGCACAATCTCAGAGCCAAGATCGAAGAATTTTGGCAACCAAAGCGGCTTTGGCGCAGAGTCATAGCTCTGATTTCTTGCCCGATCGTTACCCTATGGGCCTGGATCGCCTTCAGTCAGCAGCCAGTTACGCTCAACTTGCTGATGACAACCCCAGATGCCCAACCCTGGAAACAGGGTTCGATTGCTGACTTCGAGCGCAAGCACCCCAACATTCGCATCAATCTCATCGAAGGGCCGAATGCCGCTAATCTCGTGGAAGATCTGTACACGGCATCGTTTCTGCTGGGGGATTCTCCCTATGACATGGTGAATATGGATGTGGTTTGGACATCCAAATTTGCCGCTGCGGGATGGCTGTTGGATATTTCCAATCGCATCGCTCCAGAGGAGTTAGCAGCATTTTCGCCCAGAGATATAGAAGCAGGAAAGTATGCGGGTAAACTGTATCGCATTCCCATCCGCTCTGATGTGGGCATGCTCTACTACCGCGAGGATTTACTCTCTGCCGCAGGAATTAAGCCACCCGCAACATTTGCCGATCTAATTGCAGCTTCGCAAAACTTACAGAGGTCCGGCAAGGTAAGTTGGGGTTATGTTTGGCAGGGTCGGCAATACGAGGGCTTGGTGGCAATGTTCGTCGAAGTCCTGCAAGGCTTTGGTGGCTTTTGGGTGAAGCCCGATACGCTAGAGGTGGGACTAGATCGACCGGAGACTCTAAGAGCGATCGCCTTCCTGCGCGATACGATCCAAATGGGAGTCTCCCCGCCAGGCGTGACGACGTATCAGGAAGAAGAGACGCGCCGTCTATTTCAAAGCGGACGGGTGGCATTCCTGCGAAGCTGGCCCTACGCCTGGCCGCTAGCCAATCAGCCGGATTCGCCGATTAAGGGCAAAATTGCGATTAAACCGATGGTGGGAACGCTGGAACAGAACGGAGGGGCTTGTCTCGGTGGTTGGGGTTTGGGAATTGCGAAATCTTCCAAACATCCCGAGGAAGCCTGGGAAGCGATTCGGTATTTCACCAGTCCAGACGTACAAAAACAACTGATTCTGCAAGCAGGCTACGTACCGAGCCGCAAAGCCCTATTTGCCGATCCTGAAATCGTCGCCAAGTATCCCCATTATCCCAAGCTGCTTGAGGTGTCGCAGAACGCGGTACTCCGTCCTCCAATCGCTCAGTATGCCCAGGTATCGGATATCCTTCAGCGCTATCTCAGTGCGGCGCTGACGAATCGGCTTCCCCCGGATCGAGCGATGCAGGCAGCAGCTAGCGAAACCCGCCGATTGTTAAGCGTAAAGGGTTAGGAATTATGAGCGATATCTCTAAAGTCAAGACAATTGGCGATCGCGAGCAAAGAACGGGTTGGATTCTTTTACTCCCTGCCGTGCTGCTGCTCCTCCTGGTGTTTGCCTATCCCATTGGTCGTGCTTTCTGGTTGAGCTTATTTACCAAGAATCTGGGCACGCAACTGCAACCGATCTTCTCAGGATTGGATAATTACGCGCGCATGATGGGAGATGGTCGATTTTGGCAAAGTTTTTGGACGACTACCTTATTTACATTGACATCGGTTGGGTTGGAATTATTGCTGGGCTTGTGTATTGCCCTGGTTCTGAACCAGCAATTTCGTGGACGCGGACTGGTGCGCGCGATCGCCATCCTCCCTTGGGCTTTACCTACCGCTTTGATCGCGCTGGCGTGGGCCTGGATTTTCAACGATCAATTCGGTGTTGCCAATGATATCCCGATCCGTTTGGGTTTGATTAAGAGTGGCATTAACTGGCTGGGCGAACCAACTCTCGCCACGATCGCCATCATCTTCGCTGATGTTTGGAAAACTACGCCTTTCATCAGTATCCTATTACTGGCAGGTTTGCAAGCCATTCCTCCCGATTTATACGAAGCCCATGCGATCGACGGTGCCTCGCCCTGGCAAAGCTTTCGCCTCATCACTCTACCGTTGCTGATGCCACAGATTCTAATTGCGGTTCTGTTTCGATTCGCTCAGGCATTCGGCATTTTCGACCTCATCGCCGTCATGACTGGCGGTGGCCCAGGCGGTGCAACGGAAGTAGTGTCGCTCTACATCTACGCCACCGTTATGCGTTACCTGGACTTTGGCTACGGCTCTGCCCTCGTCGTCGTAACATTTCTATTGTTAGTTATGGCAGTAGCGCTAGCCACTTTTCTACTCAAAAAATCCCGCGTGCAGACTTCAGGAGCGATCGACCTATGACGATGACTTCCCCAACTTCCCAGCCACTCCAAGGAGATCCTGCGAAGAAGGCAAAGGGAATCGGCCTATCTCCCAGGAAAATTCTCCTGTTTTTAGCGATTCTCTTAGTCGCGGTTTTCTGCCTCGCACCAGTCCTGTGGCAAGTCCTGACCTCGTTCAAGCTCAATCAAGACATCTCTGCAATTCCCGCCATTTATTTCCCCACGCAAGCTACGCTAAACCACTACATCGAATTATTTGCCCGTCGTCCATTCTGGCGCTACATATTCAATAGCGCTTTCGTCTCGATCGCTTCTACTGCCTTTTCCCTCGCGATCGGCGCACCAGCCGCCTATACCCTGGCACGATTGCACCTGTGGGGCAAGAACACCATACTCGCAGGTATTCTGATTGTCACTTTATTCCCTGGCATTCTCTTGTTATTGGGGTTGTTAGAGATCGTACAAGTACTCCATCTTGGCAATAACTATCTAGCTTTGATTATTACCTACACGTCGATTAACCTGCCGCTTACCATTCTCGTCTTGAGAAGCTTCTTCCAACAACTCCCAAAAGACCTGGAAGATGCTGCCAAAGTTGATGGTTACAACACCTGGCAAATGCTGCTCCAGATTCTGCTACCTCTAACCTTACCCGCGCTTGTCACCACTGGGATTCTCACGTTCATCTTCGCCTGGAACGAATTCATTTTTGCTCTCACCTTTATCACCCGCGAGGATCTGAAAACGATTCCCGTCATCGCTGCCCAATTAGGTGGGGCATCCATTTTTGAAATCCCCTACGGCCCTATCGCCGCTGCCACTGTAGTCGGTACGCTACCCCTTGTTCTCTTGGTTCTATTCTTCCAACGCAAGATCGTCCAGGGTCTCACCGCCGGAGCCATTAAGGGCTAACCCCCCACCCGTAAGTTTATCATTTGTCAGCCAGTTTTCGCATTAACCGAGAGAATTCGCACAAATGCTAAACCCCTACATCACATCAACACAACCCCATCCCCCACTATGCTACAAATTCAAAATCTCAACAAAACCTACACTCCTAAAGTCATCCCGGTTAAAGACATCAGCTTAACTGTAGGAGATCGCGAATTTCTCACTCTGCTCGGCCCCTCCGGCTGCGGTAAATCCACTGCCCTTCGCCTGATCGCGGGTTTGGAAACACCCACGCACGGGCGCATTATCATTAACGAAGAAGATGTAACGCACAAGCAACCAGGCGATCGCAATATCGCAATGGTGTTTCAAAGTTACGCCCTCTATCCCCATATGAGCGTGTATGAGAATCTCTGCTCCGGCCTAAAGCTCAAAAAACTACCTCTAGAAGAGATGAAACAGCGAGTCGCAGAAGTATCGCAGGTATTGGGATTGGACGATCTCATGCATCGCCGACCCGCGCAATTATCGGGAGGACAGCGGCAGCGGGTGGCTGTGGGTAGAGCTTTGGTGCGTCGTCCCAGTGTCTTTCTGTTAGACGAACCGCTCAGCAATTTAGATGCGCTTCTGCGCGAACGAGTCCGCGCCGATCTCAAGCAGTTATTTGCCACCCAGAACGCGCCAGTTGTCTACGTTACCCACGATCAAACTGAAGCCATGACGCTTTCGACTAAGGTAGCCGTCCTTAACGATGGTTACGTCCAACAACTCGGCAAGCCGGAGGATATCTACAACAAGCCAGCCAACATATTTGTGGCGGGGTTTGTAGGCAGTCCCCAGATGAACCTGCTGACTCTGCCCTGTAGCGATCGCAGTGCCTTACTAGGAGATTTCAAGATTCCCTTGTCAGAAACTCTAGCAACTCTGCCATCGCATATTGTCCTAGGCATTCGCCCAGAGCATATTCAGTTAGCACGACCCGATGACACCCATACAATTCGCGGTCGTATATCTCTAGTGGAAAACTTGGGAATGCACTACTTGGTAAGCGTACGAGTTCAGAATCAGCGATCGGAAATCTTGACACTTCGCGTTTTATTACCCAGCGATCGCAGTGGGAACAGCGAAGAGATAAACCTCACATTGCCTCCACAGCACACCCACTGGTTTGATGTCGATACAGGTAATTCTCTGCATTGATTCGGTTAGAACTATACTTTGGGGGTGCTCTTGAAAATTTTTCACAAAGGTTCCATCTGACTCAGGCAATTGCGTGTGGTCAGGTAAGCCGATACTAATAGGCTGACTGTTTTGGGCAAGAGTCATAATAAACCTATTTGTTGGTATAAGGTTTCAGGTTTAACCTAGCATATTTGATAGCAGTGCTTGCCAGAATGCCGCTCGAAATTTTATCCTGTGCGGGAACTCATACCAAATCCGCACTTTTGCGATTAGCCGAACCAATAACAAACATCTATCCAGAATCCCCAATCATGACTTTCTTTCAACTAGATCAAAAGTTACGGGATACTTGCGATCGCCTGATCGATCTAGCTTGCAGCAAATACCCACTGACTTCTAGCCAAATTGCCATCACCCTACTGGTATACGATGCGGAGTCGCTCGTCGATTGTGCGGCTGCAGATGCGGACAACTTTTGGCATCGCCGCATACGCGGCTACAGTCATAGGGGCATAGAACTGGTCTACCCCGCCAGCGTGATCAAGCTGTTTTATATGGTGGCTTTGCATGAGTGGCTGGATAAGGGCATGTTAACTCTTACGAGTGAAACGGAGCGAGCGCTGCGCGACATGATTGTAGACTCTAGCAACGATGCCACTGCCCTGATCGTTGACGTGCTGAGCGGTACGACGGGGGGGCCAGAGCTATCACCGGGGCCGTTTGCAACCTGGCAGTATCAAAGACAAATTGTTAACCGTTATTTCTCGAATCTTGACGTACCGGAATACGGCCTGATTAATATCTGCCAAAAAACCTGGTGCGACGGCCCCTATGGTCGCGAGCGGGAGTTTTACGGTGCCAATATGGAAAATCGCAACATGCTGACCACTGAGGCAACTGCTCGCCTTTTGCACAGCATCATCGGGGGCATGGCAATTAGTCGCGATCGCTCTGCCCAGATGCGTCAGTTACTTTACCGCAGTATCGAACCCCAGGATCTAGCATCCGATCCCTACAATCAGGTAACGGGTTTTTTGGGTGGTGGGTTACCGAAGAATGCTAGATTGTGGTCAAAAGCGGGCTTAACTAGTAAAGTCCGCCACGATGCTGCCTATGTGGAAATACCCGATTGCCCTGCCTTTATGCTGATCGTCTTCACGGAAGGCGATCCCGACAACCAGGAGATTTTGCCGTTTTTCAGTAGCAATGTAGTGGCAGAGTTGACGCAATAGCAAGACCGTAGGGGCAAGTTTAGCTAGTAATTATTGACTTGTACGAACAGCGATCGCACAAAACCTGCCCCCTACACCAATGGATTTTTTCATAAAACTGAATTTTTTACCGCGAATGCATTGCGTATGGTGTTTTGTTTTATGGTATTTTGATAGTTGGCTTAAACCGTTATTTTATCCAACTCTTTGTTCGTGACTGGCAGCACATCAAAGTACGAATTAATCATGCTATGGCTGCTGTAGATCGATTTTACAAACTCAGAAGATTTCACTAACTGCAGAGGATTACCTTCACCATGTCTATTCGTCTTTATGTTGGCAACCTGCCATCGGAGCTAGATCGTCAAGCACTAGAAAACATATTCAACGAGTCTGGCGAATCAGTATCGTTGAAGGTGATCACCGATCGCAAAACCGGCAAATGTCGCGGATTTGGTTTTGTCACAGTTGGTACCCCCGAGTTAGCCGATACAGTCATTGAAAAATTTAATGGATTTGACTTTAACGGTACCGTATTGAAGTTAGAGAAAGCTCTACCCCGTAATAAAGGTAAAGCCGAAGGTGAAGAAGAAGGTAATGACACCAATGCATCTAGCCAGACTAACAACTCATCTCCTACACCAAAATCTTCTAAACGCAGCGGCAAGTCCAAGCGGTCGGGCGGCAATCGTTCCTCTTCCCATAGCAGTAGTAGCAGCGCATCCGAGGCTCACCAACCCGATCCCCGTTGGGCACAAGAGTTGGAAATTCTCAAGCAAAAGCTCCTAGCAGCCCAAGCTGCCAAATAAAAAGGTTTCGTTCAAGTTCTAGAGCGTACCTCGGTTGGTTAAGATAGCCAGTCGAGGTCTTTTTTATGAGGGGTTATGTTTTTAGCGCTGTCCAAGATTTTGCCATTGTTTATCTATCCATTAGGCTTGTCGATCGTCCTGTGCGGCATTGCCGCGATTGCGATCCTACGGGGTAAGGCTAAAACCAGATCCTGGGCAGGCACTCTAATTGTTGTGGCGATCTGCATTTTACTCGTCAGTAGCAGTCGCCCTGTATCTGACGCTTTGGTGCGATCGCTAGAGTGGCAAAATATCCCCGAGCGCGATCTGCCCGTTGCAGATGCGATTGTGGTGCTGGGTGGCGGTATCCGACCTCAAATACATCCCCGTCCGTGGGTGGAAGTGGCCGAAGCAGGCGATCGCATAATTTATGGTGCGAGGCTATGGAAAGCGGGTAAAGCCCCGTTGTTAATTGTTAGTGGTGGGCGAGCGGAGTGGCTGGGCGAGGGTGGCAATCCAGAGTCAGAAGATATGGCCGCGATCGCCACCTTGTTGGGCGTACCGAGTACGGCAGTTATTCAGGATGCCACCTCTCTTAATACGCGCGAAAATGCAGTCAACGTCCAGGCGATTCTGTCGCAAAAAAGCCTGCGCAAAATTCTCTTAGTCACCTCGGCGCTACACATGCCGCGCTCCTTGGCAATTTTTCGTAAATTGGGGATCGATGCGATCGCTGCACCTACAGACTTTCTGACGGTAAGTACCGATAATGCCAAAGGCTTTGTCGGTACCTTATTAGATCTTTTACCGGAAGCGGAAGCATTGAAAAATACCACCAATGCCCTCAAAGAGTTGGTGGGAATAATTATCTATCGCCTGGTGGGATGGGCATAAGGCACGATCCCCACGCTCCCACCCCCAGTAAGGGTTTAGCATTTGTCATGAATTCTTACGTTTGATGCCAAGACTGTCGCACAAATGCTAAACCCCTGCGGTATCTCCAATCCTCATCCCACAACAATGTGCCGAATTTTCTGCTTAAATGTACTAGGTCACATGGTGTGCAGTTGTTATGAAGAAGTCAACGTTCCTCTTGGTTATGGCTTTAGTTGCCGTAGGTGTGGGCATGGGAGCCGGAATTGCTGCCTCCTTGGTATCGTTACGGAGCAAAAACACTCCGCAGGTGGAACCCGAGATTGTCGCCACATCAAATGTCTCGATATGTAGCTTCAATACCCTTACTGATGTCACTAACTCCTTGCATAAGGCAAAATCGATCGAAGCGATCGCCCTCGATCCCCTCCCCACCTTAGTTAGTTTCGCGAATAATCTTTCTTCCGATCTGATTGCTACTTTGAATCCCGCACCTTGGCCGCAGATTAGCGATCGCGCTCGACAGGCGCGCGTCCCCATCATCATGTACCACGACATCACCGCCGTGAAGCAGGTCGATTGGGATGTTACGCCTGAGGAATTGGCGCTGCATTTCCAGGCTATTCAAGACGCAGGCATGACTCCAATTAGTATGGATCGACTGGTCGATCACCTGCGTACAGGGGCATCTCTACCCGAAAAGCCCGTACTCTTGACCTTCGACGATAACTATCTCGGTCAATACCAATACGCTTTCCCATTACTGAGGCAATATAACTACCCTGCTGTGTGGTCGGTGCATACGGGCTATGTTGGCAAACTAGAAGGCAAGCCCAAAGCCACCTGGGATCAGTTGCGGGAAATGCAGCAAAGCGGCCTGATTACGATCGCTTCTCACACGGTCAATCACCTTAATTTGTCCGATCTTGACGATGACAAGATTACCAAAGAATTAGTAGATTCAAAACAAACATTGGAAAGGGAGTTAGGAATCCCCATTCAATACTTTACCTATCCCGAAGGTTCCTACAGCGATCGCGTCAAGGAGAAAGTTAAGGAGGTCGGCTACAAAGCGGCGCTCACCATGAGCCTCAATCCCCGCCTGGAGCAGCCCGCAAATACATCTGAAGATATGCTAGCGATCAGGCGTTACGGGCAGTCGCGCTTGCAGGATGCCATCTCTGTCGCTTGGAATGGCTTAGACTCAACCCAAACCACTGCCTCCAGCGCCCTTTATCCCACCACTTTCTCTACACCCGTACAGAAAAAGCAGTTAACTGTCGATGGCTTGGGTCTAACACTCGTCTATGGGGGTAAACCCGTTACCGTCCATGCCGATACTCGCGGACAGGTGGCAGATATTATGAAGTCAACCCCAGCGATCGCCGCTGTGGATGGTGGCTTTTTCTCGCTAGAATCTCTGCAAGACAACAAGATGATCGGGCCGGTACTGAGCCAATTTTCCAGTCAAGCAGGCGTTCTGAATCCTGGTAGGAAAGGGGAAAATCCGTTACTAAAAGGTCGTCCCCTCGTCCTGATTAGTCCTGATGACGTGCGCTTTGTGCCTTACGATCCCGACAAGCATGCCACCCAAGAGCAATTGCAAGCGGAACTGCCGAGCGTTACCGATGCTTTTGTAGGAGCGGGGTGGTTGGTGCGCGACGGCAAGCCGCAACCAGCCGAAAGTTTTGGAAAGTTATATGGTTTTGATGCCCATCGCGATCGCGCGTTTTGGGGTATCGATCGCTCCGGTCGTCCTGTAATTGGGGTCACGATGGATATGATCGACTCGGTGGGCCTGGGTGTCATCCTGGCGAAAGCAGGTTTGTATAATGTGGTGATGCTGGATTCGGGTGCGAGTGCGGCGCTTGCCTATCGGGGCAAGTCGGTCATGAGCTACGAACCCAGACCCGTCCCGCACATTGTTGCCCTCCTGCCACCCGAACCCAAAAAGGAAGAGACGCAAACAGACTCTTTAAGCTGTCCATCTGGTTTAAATACTACTGGCACGGATAGCACGACGGAACAAACCAAAGACACGTCAACATCGGAATAAACAAAAAATATAGGAATCGCCTCAGGTGGGTACTAGTTCTCCCGGTCTGAGTTTCGCCCATTTGCCAGTTTCCCGTTTAAAGCTCTCGCAACCAACCACGTCCCACTCCATCTGAATTTCATCGCCAACCGTCCTGATGTTAACGTTGATGCTGGGCGAGATTGCCTCGAAGTCGGGCGTTTCGGTGAGGTGGGGTTGTTGGTGCTGTTGTTCTACGGCGTGGTAGGTGACGCAGCGATCGACATAGTGGCAGTTAACGCAGATGCACATAATTTTTACCCTCGACGCGGTTAGGGGACTAAAGGATCGAGAACGAGCTATAGGAATTATAGAAATTCTCTAGCCTGCATTTCTTCTATAGTAATCGCGGGCAAGGTCAGTTGTGGGTAAAATACTTAAAGTATAGCCATAGACAGATCTGTTAGGACAGGGGGTGTGGGGGCTGCGCCCCCACGCAGGGGTGAAACCCCTGCACCCCGTCCTAAGCCTGTTGACTATAGCTATATTTTAAGAAACTTATACCAAACAAGTACTAAACTATGGCTCTGAAAAAAGGTTCACTGGTCAAAGCAATCCGCGAAAAGCTAGACAACAGCGTTGAGGCACAGGCAAACGACACGCGCTGGTCTAACTATATTTTCGAGACCAATGGTGAAGTACTGGAATTTCGAGGCGACTACATCCAGGTCAAATTTATGCAAGTCCCCACCCCACCGATTTGGTTCCACAAAGACCAATTGCAAGAAGTAGGTTAGGAAAATAGATGCACCCCGAGGCTAGCCTCGGGGTTTTCATATATTTGATATGGGAATTGCTGGTTAGTATCACCATCTCAACTCGCTTCTACTGCTATGTTAGATTTATTAGCTCGGACTATTAACAAAGTTCGGGCTGTAGCTAGGGAAAATTATTTCCACTTTACCGAACTTTAGTACAAATACGGGGATCGCTGTGACTTCAATTAAGGTATCGCCGATCGCCGCCCAATCCATATATAATTTGACATGCTTGAAGGCAGCCAGATCTTTTTTCAATTGCTACTTAGATAGCTACCCGATCGCTTCCCTCACAAATATTAAATTTGCCCACAAAAGGATAAATATCGCGAATTTAATGTAGCAATACCAGAAAAGTTATGGGATAATTAGTACACGATCGCAAAAGAAGTCCAAAGTAGAAGTTTCTCTAAGAATGTATTGCGATCGCTTAGTACGGACACCTAGTCCGAGCAAACGAGGTATCTGCGACGCAGAGTTTGTCTAATGCGATCGCATTTAGTTTTCTTAGTCTCAAGAGAATGAGGCTAGATCTATATTTCGTAAAACTCAATTAACTCGACTGTAGCGAGTTTCAGGCCAGTTGCGAGCGGCGTAACGATCGCTCAAGGTGTTATGCGATAAACTTCTTGAACTTCGATTTTGAATGACGCTCGTTCGCATTCATCTGAAAGCCGCTGCGGAAGTTGCCAAAGCAGGCAGGTGCGTATAGCCAATATCTTTTGGGAAGGTCGCAGTTAGTCGATCTAGGGGCGATCTGCGCCACCAAATCCCCCAATTCTGGGGAGTTTTGAGAAATCCGTTGCCCTCAATTTTGTGGTAGGAGGTGCGATCTTTAGGTTCTCATCCATTCTAACAAATGGTAAGTCGGTGTGGGATTATTTGTCTGGTGGAAGCTGTATTGCCCTGCAATTGATTGAGGGAATGGAGCTTTTGCGATCTCGCGAAATAAATCTAAAGCGGTTTTTATAGCGGTTTTCATCTGAAAACGAGAAGGGGGTTTGGGGGCGTTGCCCCCAAGAAGGGGAGGCAGGGCGGTCTTGGGGGTTCCCCGCTAGAGCCACTGCCGTGTGGAACCCCTTCACCCCGTCAATAAAACCTGTTCTCAATTGAAAAACGCTATACCTTGGAACGAGACAAGGGAGAGTGGAGGCATACAGCTTTGGCAACCAGATGCCAGGAAACAATCGCAATGTAAAGAAAAAATAACGTTATGTGAATTTTTTGCGGAACGTGTTGTATGGTTATATAACTAATAAGTTATATTAATCGGACTATAATCTACTACCTGGCTTTTACTGAAGCGGAGGGAGAAGGGGAGGTGGCTTCGTGACTAAAAAATTATTCCCAATAGATTCTCAGTAAATTCCTAAAGATTCGATCGGTTCGATTCTCAGGGAACTACTCTCGGACAAATTTGCGCTCCATTTTAGAAAAATAATATTTGCTGCCACTTTGGTCTCCAGGTGTAGAGATGCTGTAGGGATGGAAGTGAGTTGGCGAGGAGGTTTTTATGAATACGTTTGAGGTGAATACTATGTTGGGCGATCGCGCTTTGGAAGATTCTCTTGAAGCGGCGCGGGCATATCTCGGGCAATTTGCTACTGCTCCCGATTTTGCGCCCAGGATGCAGGCAGCGTTTGGCGAAGGGATCGACGTTGCCGATTTACAGGTGGCGTGGCGGGCTGGCGATTTCAGTGGGTTGCCGAGGGTTGAGGTGCGATCGCCCGCAGAAATCAATGGAGCAAATGGGGCGTATGCGGCTGCGACTGACACCATCTATCTATCGCGGGATTTTCTGGATCGCAATGCGGGCAATTTGGAGCCGATTGTCAGCGTCCTGTTGGAAGAGATGGGACATGCGGTTGATGCGCGGCTGAATCGCGCTGATAGTCTTGGGGATGAGGGAGCGATTTTCTCGGCATTGGTTCGCGGTGAAAGGCTAACTCCTCAATTGTTGGCATTGCTGAAGGCAAAGGACGATTCTGCTACCGTTACATTAGATGGGAAAGATGTTGCGATCGAGCAAGACAATATCGTCGGCACTGATGGGAATGACAATCTCCCTGGTACGAGCGGTAACGATACGATTGACGGTCTGGGTGGAAATGACGTTATTAATGGTTTGGGAGGCGACGATTCGCTAATTGGGGGTCTGGGTAACGACCAGGTTTATGGCGATGTAGGCAACGACACCCTTGATGGCGGTGAAGGGGATGACTATCTCATTCCAGGCTCAGGAGTGAATGCTATCATCGGCGGTGCGGGAACAGAACGCCTCGACCTCGACTACTCAACGCAAACTAGCAACCTGAAAGTTGACTATAGCGACCCAAACAACGGCACAATTTCTGACGATTCGACACTCAAAGAAGTAGAGTGGATTGTTATTGGCGGTGGCTCTGGCAACGATACGATTGATATTTCAGCTACTACAAGTACCGACTATGTTTTGAGCGGAGCAGGTAACGACTTAATTGTTAGCGGTTCGGCTTCCTATGACCGACTTGAAGGTGGGGATGGCAACGATACCATTCGAGGGGGTGTTGGTGATGAAGTCAACGCCGGCAACCTTGGTGGTATCTATGGTCAAGCTGGAGATGACAGCCTGCTGGGAGAAGCAGGGAACGATTATCTCGATGGTGGAGTAGGCAACGACACCCTTGATGGTGGTGAAGGGGATGACTATCTCATCCCAGGCCCAGGAGTGAATGCTATCATCGGTGGTGCGGGAACAGAACGCCTCGACCTCGACTACTCAACGCAAACTAGCAACCTGAAAGTTGACTATAGCGACCCAAACAACGGCACAATTTCTGACGATTCGACACTCAAAGAAGTAGAGTGGATTGTTATTAGCGGTGGCTCTGGCAACGATACGATTGATATTTCAGCTACTACAAGTACCGACTATGTTTTGAGCGGAGCAGGTAACGACTTAATTGTTAGCGGTTCGGCTTCCTATGACCGACTTGAAGGTGGGGATGGCAACGATACCATTCGAGGGGGTGTTGGTGATGAAGTCAACGCCGGCAACCTTGGTGGTATCTATGGTCAAGCTGGAGATGACAGCCTGCTGGGAGAAGCAGGGAACGATTATCTCGATGGTGGAGTAGGCAACGACACCCTTGATGGTGGTGAAGGGGATGACTATCTCATCCCAGGCCCAGGAGTGAATGCTATCATCGGTGGTGCGGGAACAGAACGCCTCGACCTCGACTACTCAACGCAAACTAGCAACCTGAAAGTTGACTATAGCGACCCAAACAACGGCACAATTTCTGACGATTCGACACTCAAAGAAGTAGAGTGGATTGTTATTGGCGGTGGCTCTGGCAACGATACGATTGATATTTCAGCTACTACAAGTACCGACTATGTTTTGAGCGGAGCAGGTAACGACTTAATTGTTAGCGGTTCGGCTTCCTATGACCGACTTGAAGGTGGGGATGGCAACGATACCATTCGAGGGGGTGTTGGTGATGAAGTCAACGCCGGCAACCTTGGTGGTATCTATGGTCAAGCTGGAGATGACAGCCTGCTGGGAGAAGCAGGGAACGATTATCTCGATGGTGGTTCGGGCAATGACACCTTAGATGGCGGTTCGGGCAATGAGAGAGTGCTCAGATTTTTGTGTAAGCGAGAAATAAGGTCAGTAATTTAAACGTCCTGGGAATAGGATAGCAAAATATGACAACGCTGCCTTCCAATCTTTAAGGGGGCGAGTCCAACGCTTGGCAATGTTATGCATGGCCAAGAACATGAGCTTGAAGACAGATTCCTCATCGGGGAAGACAGCCTTGGTTTTAATCACCTTGCGCAGGGAGCGATTGAGGGATTCAATGGCATTGGTAGTGTAGATGACTTTGCGGATGTCCATGGGATAGTCAAAGATGGGGATAATGTTCTGCCAATGGCGCAGCCAGATTTGGCTAATCGCGGGGTATAGGCGATCCCACTTGGCGGCAAAAGCCTCAAGCGCAGCTTCGGCTTCTGCCAAAGTGGCAGCATGATAAATGGGCTTGAGGTCAGCCACAACAGCTTTAGCGTCTTTCCAGGGCACATGACGCAAACAGTTGCGGATCAGATGCACAATACATAGTTGCACCTGGGTTTGCGGGAAAACAGCCTCAATCGCCTGGGGGAATCCCACTAAGCCATCGCAACAGGCAATCAGAATGTCCTTGACCCCACGGTTTTTGAGGTCAGTCAGCACCTTGAGCCAGAACTTAGCGCCTTCGGATTCCACCTCCCCAATCCACAGCCCAAGCAATTCTTTGTTGCCCTCAACCGTAATACCCAAGACGACATAGACCGCTCGCTTGCTCACCCGACCCGACACCTTGATATTCACGTAGAGGGCATCGAGGTAAATGATGGGATATACAGGTTCCAGGGGACGGCACTGCCAAGCCTTGACCTCGTCGCTAACTGCATCAGTGACCTCACTGATGAGTGCGGCGGAGATCTTGGCACCATAGAGTTCTTCGAGTTGAGCACTAATGTCTCGGGTGCTTAATCCCCGTGCATACATAGCCAGGATTTTCTCATCGAGTCCTGCTATTCGCCTTTGGTGTTTCGGTACCAGCACGGGGTCAAACTCGCCGTTACGGTCTCGCGGTATCGACAACTCCATTTCGCCCTGTTGCGACTGCACCGTCTTCTGCGAGTAGCCATTGCGGCTGTTGCGTCGCACAACTTCGTCTTCTACCGCTTCCTCTCCCTTAGGCGTGCTTGATTTGAGGTGATGGCTCAGCTCTCCCGTGAGCGCTCGCTCGATTAGTCGTTGACTCAGTTGCTTCAGTAAGCCCGATTCTCCTAGAATGTCCTCGGGGCTATGGCACTCTGACACCAACTCGTCTAGTAGTTCATCTGTACGATTAGTTGCTTGTTTGCCTCTTAACATGTTGCGGTCTCCTTGGTTTTTGTGATTCTAGACCGCTTACACAAAATTCTGATCAGTCTCGCAATGACTACCTTGGTGGTGGCGATGGCAACGATGTATTTACCTTTGCTCTTAACTCTGGCATTGATACTGTTGCCGACTTCATCAAAGGTGCGGACAAGATCGACTTGACTGCCTACAACACCAACTTCAGCGACCTCAGATCTAACACTGCCCAAGTAGGTGCGAACACGCTCATTAATCTAGGAAATGGAAACTCAATAACCCTTCTCAATTTCACCGCTACCAATCTGGAGGAGAGTGACTTCATCGGTCTTGGTGCATCTCCTCCCACCCCCAATCTATTCCTAACGGGGATCGTCGATTTTTCAACAGACTCAGCAGGTAACATTAGTGGAGGACAAGGATGGAACACATTGAGTGGCGATCCTCCTCACGATTTATGGGTCATCCAGGGTGACAATTTGAATGGTACCTTTGTCAATAGTTCGGGTGCAAGTATAAGTATCCCTCTTTCAGCGGGGGAAACAACATTTACCCTATACGGAAATCCCGGGAATACTCAATTTTTCTCTTTCTCTGGATTAAATCTCTTCTTCAACGGTAACAACAATAACCCTGGTATTTCAGTCTTTACTCCTGTATCAACTTCAAATGTCTTGCCGGGATTTCCTTCTGTTAACAGCAGTCCACTAACCATAAACCTAGGATTCACTACCATAGTACCGGCTTCTGGTAGTGCGATCTTCAGTCTTGGAGACAAGCGGGTTGAATTGACCAGTTATGGCTGGTATACTCCATCCGTCTTCGCACAGGATCGAGTCCAGGCTTACGCACTAGCTCCAGGTGCAGGTTATGATTTTATTGGCAAGTTCACGTTAAGAGTTGGCACTGCTTCTTCCGTTCCAACGGAAGGAGACGATACCCTCTACGGAACGCCGGGGAACGACACGATTGATGCTTTGGGTGGCAACGATCTGATTTTTGGTCTGGGTGCTAATGACAGCTTGATCGGCGGTACTGGCAACGACACTATCGATCCCGGTTTGGGCAACGACACCGTTGATGGTGGCGACGGCACCGATCTACTGACCGTAGATTACTCCAGCCTCACTACCGATATCTCTTCCACCAACTCCGGCACCAGCGGCACGATTTCTACGACTGATAACAGCGTCAACTATTCCAGCATCGAGCAAATGAATCTCAGCGGCGGTAGTGGCAATGACACGCTGGTTGGCACCTCTGGCGGCGACACGCTGAGCGGTAACGGCGGCGAAGATTATATGGTAGGCGGCGAAGGCGATGACAGTCTCGACGGTGGGGCTGGCAACGACACGTTAGACGGCGGATCGGGCAATAACACCCTCAATGGCGGTGCTGGTGGCGATGCGATCGCTGTATCTGGTTCGGGTACGGTGTTCGGTGGCGATGGCAACGATACTTTCATCTTCTATGGCCCATTCACAGGCATTATCGATGGAGGTGGCGGTAGCGACAGCATCTTTATTGCACCTACTTACCCTGGAGACATTATTTTCCCAGGAGCGCCAGGAACGCCAGGAGCGATCTCGGGCATTGAAACGATTGCTGTCCAATCTAGCAGCGGCAACGACTACCTGATCGGAGGCGATGGCAATGACTCTTTGGACGGACAGGGCGGTAACGATACCCTGGACAGTAAGGGTGGCAACGATACCTTGCTCGGCGGTACTGGCAATGATGTCCTCAAGCCTGGCTTGGGAACAGACACCGTTGATGGTGGTGCTGGCGACGATTTGCTGGTGGTGGACTACGCCAGTCTCAGTACCGACGTATCTTCGTCTCACAACAACGGTTCCGGCAGCATCAGCACTACCGACAATCGGGTTGACTATGCCAACATCGAACGGTTGAGCCTGACAACTGGCAGCGGTAACGACGTGCTGGCAGGCACCAGCGGCAACGACACCCTCATTGCTGGCAATGGTAATGATTCGCTATTCGGTGGTGTGGGTAACGACAGCCTCGATGGTGGAGATGGTAACGATACGCTAGTCGGGGCTAACCCCACCAGTACCAACCCTGGTTTGGCTGAAATCGATACCCTGGCAGGCGGTGCGGGTAGCGATCTCTTTATCCTCGGCGATTCGACCTGGCAAGCCTACGACGATCGCAATGCGGCAACGAATGGCACGAACGACTACGCGATTATTACTGGTTTCAATTCCAGCGATGGCGATACCATTCAACTCCAAGGTCCCAAGAGCAAATACCTTTTGGAAACATCTGGTTCCGACACGCGGCTGTTAATTCTGGAGTTTAGACTAAAAAGTGGTAAAAAGCAGCCAGCCATTGCAGACTGACCGCTTGATGATGGAAGCTGAAAAGACTATAAAATCAACAGCTTCATCATGATTAGTTTGGATAAACTTGAGCAATTTCGCAAGTACACGTACGAAATTATAGGGAACGGGAGAGATGCGCTGTTCGACTTGATGGATGCGGTACTGACGAGTCGGAGTGTTTCATCGTTTGTGGAACTTTCGTTAAGCCCATTATTTCGGAGGGAGTGGTCGAGTATCTATGAAGCACTGCAAGATAGTCATCCTCCACGTGAAGACTTGATGAAGCAATACATACAGCAAATGCCGGCAGCAGAGGTGACGATATTGGCGGGCGACCATACAGCCTGGTCGCGTCCCTATGCGGTGACATTACAAGAACGCACCTACGAACATCAACCTCAACCGGGAGTAGGAAGCAAACCTGTTACGGTGGGGCAAGGATACAGCACAATTGCCTGGATTCCAGAGTCAGAAGGGAGTTTTGCCTTACCGTTGCGGCATGAGCGGATCACCAGTTTCGAGAACCCGATTCAGAAAGCCGCTAGTCAGTTACGCTTGGTTTGTGCGGAAATTCCTGGGACTGTGCTTTTCCTGGGGGATGGCGAGTATGGGTGCGCACCATTTTTGCAGCAAACAGCAGACATCCCGTGTATCAAGCTGCTCAGGCTACGCCCCAACCGGGTTCTGTATCATGCCCCAAAGGATTACGAGGGGCATGGGCGACCCCATAAGCATGGAGAGAAATTTAGCCTCAAAGACTCTGACACTTGGTCTATTCCCCAAGCAGACATCACAATTGCAGAGCCTAAACTGGGACGATTGCAAATTCGTCGATGGCCAAACCTGCACTTAAAGCAAGCCGCAGACCATCCCTTTACACTCATTCTGGTCGAACGTCTTGATATGCCTGAATCGAAACCCCTGTGGTTGATTTGGGTCGCTAAAGACGAGCCAATCTTGAGTGAGGTATGGCAAAAATATCTGCGCAGATTTGCCATTGAGCATTGGTATCGCTTGGTGCGTCAACGTCTCCATTGGACAATCCCTCAGCTTTCTACCCCTGCTCAGATGGAGACTTGGTCGGACTTGATGCCTTTACTTACTTGGCAATTGTGGCTCGCTCGTGAACTTGTCCAAGACTCTCCTCTGCCTTGGCAGAAACCGATGACTAAATTGTCTCCTGGTCGAGTTGCAAATGCTTTTGCTTTAGTTTTGGTCAGGATTGGCTCTCCTTCCCCTGACCCTAAACCTCGCGGTAAGTCTCCAGGTTGGCCTCTTGGGAAAAAACGAACCCAACGGATTCGTTATCCTACTGTCAAAAAACGCTATGCCAAGCCCCTCAAAAAAGCTTCCGCTGCAACTGCTTAGCTCAACTTCTTCCCTTTTATCCTCTCTCTCGCTAGTTTCTATCTAGCGAGATGCTTCTTGTTGCCTTTTAGTCTAAACTCCAGTTAATTGACAAACCGGGTAGCGAACCGGACGAGCTAATTGCTGTAATTCAGGGCGTTACGGGCTTAGATATTAACTCTAGTAACTTTGCATTCATAACTCCTCCCAACACTCCTCCTACTGTCTCCAACATCTCCAAATCCGGCAACGAAGATACCGCGATCGCCTTCAGTGCCTCGGACTTCACTGGCGCATTCAGCGATATCGATGGCAACAGTCTCACCAAGATTCAAATTACCAGCCTGCCCAGCACTGGTACGCTGCAACTGAGCGGCACGGGCGTTACTCTCAACCAGGAAATCGACGCGGCACAACTGGGGAATCTGGTCTTCGCGCCGAATGTCAACTTCAATGGCAGCGTCGGTTTTGGCTGGAATGGATTTGACGGCACTGCCTATGCCAGCACCCCAGCCAGCGTCAATCTCACTGTCAACTCGGTTAACGACGCACCAACAGGAGCGGACAAGACTATCGACGCGACCCAAAACAGCCCTTACACCTTCACCGCAGCCGACTTCGGTTTCAGCGATCCTAACGACACGCCACCTAACAGTTTGTCAGCGGTTACGATTACCACCACGGTAGCGGGGCTGACCTACAACGGCAACCCAGTTGCCGATGGGACGAGCATATCAGTAACCGACATTCAAAACAGCCTACTGAGATTCGTCTCAGCCACTACAGGAACGCCTTCCTTCACATTCCAAGTGCAGGACGATGGCGGCACGGCCAATGGCGGCGTAGATCTAGATTCTACTCCCAATACCCTAACGTTGAACGTGACGGCGGCAGCCAACAATCCGCCCACAGTCAGCAACATCACCAAATCTGGCGATGAAGATACCAACATCACTTTCAGCGCCTCGGACTTCACTGGTGCATTCAGCGATATCGATGGCAACAGCCTGAGTAAAATTCAAATTACCAGCCTGCCCAGCAATGGCACGCTCAAACTCAGTAGCACGGACGTTAGCCTCAACCAGGAAATCGACGCGGCACAACTGGGGAACCTGGTCTTCATACCGAATGCCAACTTCAATGGCAGCGTCAGCTTTGGTTGGAATGGGTTTGACGGCACTGCCTATGCTAGCACCCCAGCCAGTGTCAATCTCACTGTCAACTCGGTTAACGATCCTGCCACCATCAGCGGCACGGCAACGGCAGCGGTGACGGAAGATACCAACGTCGGTGCGAATGGCAAACTCAACGCCAGTGGCTCGCTCGCAGTCAACGATGTGGATACGGGTGAGAACAAGTTCGACACTAATGTCACATCTACCGCAGGTAACCTCGGTAGCTTGAGCATTACTGAGAATGGAGCCTTCAGCTACAGCGTTGACAACAGTGCGGTGCAGTATTTGGATGCCGGTCAAACCAAAACCGATACCTTCACTGTAAAATCCTTTGACGGCACAGCCAGTCAAGACATTACTATTGCGATTGCAGGTGTCAACGACCCTGCCACCATCAGCGGTACGGCAACGGCAGCAGTGACGGAAGATACTAACGTCGATACGAATGGCAAACTCAACGCCAGTGGCTCGCTCGCAGTCAACGATGTGGATACGGGTGAGAACAAGTTCGACACTAATGTCACATCTACCGCAGGTAACCTCGGTAGCTTGAGCATTACTGAGAATGGAGCCTTCAGCTACAGCGTTGACAACAGTGCCGTGCAATATCTGGATGCCGGTCAGACTAAAACCGATACCTTTACTGTAAAATCTTTCGACGGTACGGCCAGTCAAGACATTACTGTCACCATTACAGGTCAAAACGATGTAGCAGCCGTTGCCGAGATAAACATCACCGATGGCGGCTTCGGCGGTACGACTGACAACATTGTTGATGGCGATACTACACCAGGTACTGCAGATGGCACAGACTACGGCACCACCACGGTCGGTACTGCCCTCACGCGCACGTTTACGATTGAAAATACCGGCACCGCCGAACTTACCCTGGGCGCGCCCTCGCTGCCAAATGGCTTCAGTATCGTCGGCACTTTCCCGACCAGCGTAGCAGCAGGAAGCAATGCCACGTTCACCGTGCGGCTGAATGCAACTACAGCAGGCACCTACTCTGGCGACATTAGCTTCAGCAATAACGACAGCAACGAAAATCCATACAACTTCGCGATCGCCGGAACGGTCAACGCCGCACCTCCTGGAGTAATTAATGGTACTGATGCTAGCGAAACTTTAACCGGCAATAGTTTGGCAAATATTATCAACGGCTTCGGCGGCAATGACTTCCTTGATGGCCGGAGTAACAACGACAGCCTCAACGGCGGTGAAGGTAACGATACCCTCGACGGCGGGTCTGGTATAGACGTTCTCGATGGCGGTAATGGTGGAGACACTTACCTGTGGTTTGCAGGTGATGGTCGCGACACCTACAAAGACAGCGGTACCAGCGGTACGGACAAAATCATTGTCAGCAATACCACCGCCTTCAACGGCCTGCCATCGCAGTTCGATCGCGCCACCTCCGGCATCGATCGCATCGAAAGCGACCTGGGAGCCTTCAACATTCGAGGCGACAATGTTGCCGCAGATACCTGGGACTTTACAGGCATAACCTTGATTAATGCCACCATTCAGGGGCGCGGTGGAGATGACCGTATCGTCGGCTCTAACGGCGCTGAAACCATCCAGGGCGGCAGCGGCAATGACTCCCTTAGCGGCAATGCTGGCAACGACCTTCTCGACGGTGGAGACGGCAACGACAGTCTCAATGGCGGCGACGGTAACGATACCCTCGATGGTGGTGCTGGCATAGACGTTCTCGATGGCGGTAATGGTGGAGACACCTACCTGTGGTTTGCAGGCGATGGCCGCGATGCCTACAAGGACAGCGGTAGCAGCGGTACCGACAGAATTGTCGCGAGCGATACGGCTAACTTTGATGGCTTGCAGTCACTATTTAGTAAAGCCACATCCGGCATCGATCGCATCGAAAGTATCACAGGCAGCGACTTCAATATTCGAGGCGACAATGTTGCTGCCGATATCTGGGACTTTACGAATGTGACTCTTGTCGGCGCTACGATTCTCGGTCGCGGTGGAGACGACATCATCACCGGCACCAGCAGTGCGGACAGCATTCAAGGCGGTGATGGTAACGATAGCCTGGTCGGTTCTGGAGGTAGCGATAACCTCAGCGGTGGTAACGGTGCGGACAGCGTCAATGGAGGCGCAGGCAACGATACCTTAGATGGAGGCACGGGCAACGACACCTTCATTTTCGGCGGTGCTTTTGGGACCGATACAATTCTCAACTTCCAAAGTGGAAGCGATCGGATCGATCTCTCTGCTGTCTCCCTAGTCAGTTCCAGTCTAGATACCAATAATGACAACCTCATTAACAGCAGCGATGCGGTTGCCAGCCTGGTTGGGGGCAATCTACAACTCAACCTTACTGGTTTTGGTGGAGGTCGAATCCAATTTGCAGGTCTGACGCAAATCAACGTGGCAGACATCACCTTCTAGGATCGAAATATCTATCCATAATTTTGCAACGCTGTCCTGGGTTTTACCCTTGGCAGCGTTGTAATGCGATCTTGGTATTAGTAACGCACCAATTCAGTATTGCTTTGGCAGGCTTCGTTCTGGTTCCATTTGCTTGAAATTCGCGACATCGCTGGAGATCGCCTTTTTACACTCTTAAAATCCTATAGCTTGCTTTGACAGAATCGCATCGCCAAAGATTTAATTTTTATGTCACAAATTCCTCACAAATTCCTCACAAAATTATGTATATGTCGTAAAGATTGAGCGATCGCCTAATTGAGATAACAGTTGCCATCTCGATCGCAAAGCCTAGACAGCAGGAGTTCGGGCGCTTTGCTGTTAAATTATCTCTGTAAGATGCAAATCTTTGTTGAGATAGGTATCGAAGTTTATCAAATTGGAAATATTCGTGGCTAAAATAAAGATTCGACATATAATGAGAATTGGGTTAGAAATACTTATAACCCTTGAAAACGATACCTTGTTAGAAGCACTTTATAAATAACGAATTTATTCTACATTTTCAGCAGAGGGAGGTGAGGGGCGCAAGTGGTAGAGCAAATTTCAGCATATATAGAAGATATAAATACAAACTTTAACCCAAGTCGATTTTAAAAATTCTTTAGAAAATACATAGGTTCCCTTGAATGTGCGATAAGCTGTGAGGAGTGCTTCGCGGGAGAGAGGACGCTGAGAAGCCACGTTTGACGAAGAGTGTATTTCTAAAATGAAGACAACTCAGTTTACCGAGAACTCGCCAGTTGGGTGCGGTGACGATCGCTCTGGAGAGGGTGGGGCTACTCAAAGATCGGTTTTAATCACTAGAAAATCCCGGATTTAACGCTTGGTCGCATTCTTCTCAGGATAGAGAGGAAGGGGAAAATGCGTTGTGTTGTTTCGCCATCTATAAGTCATCTTAAAAGAGATTTGTTATGTCTTTAACACATTTGTCAGAGATTGATTTCTTAGTTCTAACCAATTCACCTACCTATTTCCCTTCTCCGATCGCCTGGGAAGATGAGGTATTCTATTTCCTGATGCTCGATCGCTTCTCGGATGGTCGCGAAAATGGCTATCGGGACAATCAGGGCAACCTGGTTACCACGGGGATCTCGCCATTGTACAGCCCAGCAGATCGGGAGAACGCGATTAAAACCGACGAGGATGCCCGGAAGTGGCGGGAAGCAGGCACGCGATACGTTGGCGGCAACCTGAAAGGGTTGACCCAAAAGCTGGGATACCTGAAGCGGTTAGGTGTTACTGCTCTCTGGGTCAGCCCAATTTTGAAGCAAGTGCATTTTCAGCAGACATATCACGGCTACGGTATCCAGAACTTTCTGGAAGTGGAACCTCACTTTGGTACGGGGGATGACCTGAAAGAACTGGTGCGGATGGCGCATGAGAACGACATCTATGTAATTCTGGATATTATCTTGAATCATAGCGGAAATGTGTTTTCCTATGCGGGCGATCGCGATCGTCCGTGGACTGGCGGGACGTACCCAGTTGAGGGCTTTAACGACAAACAGGGCAATCCCACCATCCCCTTCGTCAAAGCCGATCCCCAACACCTGCCGGATATCGCTGGGGCAGTGTGGCCTGCCGAATTCCAAGATCCTGATGCCTTTACGCGCAAGGGCTACATCAGAAATTGGGACTACGACCCCGAATTTCGCGAGGGAGACTTCGGCGATCTGAAGGATATTCACCACGGCTACGGTTCTCCCGATGACTATCAAGTTTCTGATGCCCTGCGCCATTTGTGTGAAGCCTATAAATACTGGATCGCCTACGCAGACATTGATGGCTTCCGCATCGATACCGTGAAGCACATGGACATTGGTGCCACCCGCTACTTTGCCTCCGCGATCCGCGAGTTCACGCAAAGCATCGGCAAGGAGAATTTCTTCCTGTTGGGTGAGATTACGGGAGGACGTGTCCGGGCTTACGACACACTGGAACTGACGGGACTGAGTGCGGCGCTGGGCATTGATGATATCCCGGACAAGCTGGAATATCTGGTCAAGGGATACCGCAATCCAAACGATTACTTCAGCCTGTTCCGCAACTCGGAGTTGGTCAACAAAGGCTCCCACATCTGGTTCCGCAATAAAGTGGTTACATCATTTGACGATCATGACCAAGTACGTAAAGGCAGTTATAAAGCTCGCTTCTGTGCCGATGCTGGTGCGTCGAAAGTGGTGCTGAATGTGCTGGCTTTGAATGCGATGACGCTGGGCATTCCCTGTATCTACTACGGCAGCGAACAATGTTTTGATGGGCAAGGAGGGAGCGATCGCTATATCCGAGAAGCCATGTTCGGCAGTGAATTTGGGGCTTTTCGGACGCGAGGCGTGCATTTCTTCAATGAAGACAATTTAGTTTATCAGGAACTCGCCAAAATTCTGGAGATTCGCCAGAAAAACATCGTCTTGCGGCGCGGTCGCCAATACCTGCGCCCGATTTCAGGGCGCGATGATGGAGTCCGCTTCAGCTTGCCGGAGATGGTGGGAGGACAAATTCGCTTTGTAGTGCCCTGGTCGCGGATTTTTAACGGCAAGGAGGTGCTGCTGGCGATTAACACGGATTACGACCAGCCCAGAACGGCCTGGGTGACGATCGATAACGACCTGCACCAGTCGGGAGATATGTTGAAGTGCATTTACTCGACGGATGCATCGCAGATCGCTCAGGTGGTGACGGTAGAAGCGCGGAATGGGAAAGCGGCGTTGATTAACGTTCCTGCCGCAGGTTTTGTAATTTTTGAGTGAGGTAATTTGCAATGTATGAATTAATGCGATACACCCTGATGCACAAACTACTACCACAGCAACTCTTGTCAGGAGGAACTGCCTTTATTGTTGCTAACGCATTTTATCAATTTCACAGTTTCGGACTGGAATGTATAGCTTTTCTGGCTACATGGTACGTCTTCGATTTTATTGTGCAGAAATTGTTTGTTGCGTTGGGTTGGATTCGGTCTAGGTCGCGATAATTTGTCAATTTGTCAGTTTTACATTCAATAACATTATTTAGCGCCAATTTTGGAGAAAAGTCATGACTGAAGGAAGTCGTCCTCCTGGTGGAGACAATAATATTAACGAACAATCTGAAGTTCCTCAACAGGGGAAAGAACCGGAAGGGGGACCATTTGCCCGAGAACTAGCATTTTTAGAAGAGCGTTTTGCCACCCTTGAACCTAAACCTCTGGAGGGGAGTATTGTCGAACCCAGACCACCTGTTTCTTCTCCTGAAGAAGAGCTCGACAGGCTTCGTGCAAGCAGCACATTACCGGCAGACTTTCGCCGCAATTTAGTGGAACAATATCGTCAGCGTCAGCGACAGAAACTGGCAGCAGAAGGCATATCTACAGGTGAAGAAGGTGAAGGGCGGGCAGACACTGAAGAACCAGTGGAAGAAGAACCTGAGCCGCCACCCCCAACTCCACCCGCGCCACCACCTGCCAATAACTGGATTCCCATTGGACCGTCCGTTTTGCGACAAGGTCAGGGCGGTGTCAAGCCAGCTACCAGTGGACGGACACCAGCGATCGCTGTGGCTCCCGGTGGCACACGCATTTATATTGGTGCAGCAAATGGAGGAGTGTGGTACTCGGAGGATACAGGACAGACATGGCGTTCCTTAATGGATGCCTTTGACCTCAACCCCACCCAAACTGCGTCAGATTCACTTGCCTGTGGTGCGATTGCCTTAGTTCCTGGTACTACCTCCAGCCAGGATCGTCTCTATGTAGGATCTGGTGAGGGGGCAGGAGGCGCTTACTTTGGAGTTGGACCACTAATTTCAACTGATGGTGGTATCAACTGGAGCACTGAATCAGCCAACCCCGACCTTGCTGGCAGTGCTTTTTATGCCCTGGCAGTCGACCCAGGAGATGCGGAGCGGGTTATAGCAGCCACGCGTAGGGGTGTCTATCGACGTGAACCAAATAGCAGTGGTGGCGTTCACTGGATGCGAAAAACTCTTCCTAGTGCAGGATCTACTTGGGCAACTAGTGTCGTAGTCGCTCGCAGCGGTGGCATAACCACTTTCTATACAGCAGTGTGGTATGGACCAGTCTATTCATCTACTGATGGGGATACCTGGAACAGCGTAGGAAGTAGCTTTCCCACTGCAAACGTGGGACGTATTGGTCTGGCAGTTCAACCGAATAACCCTAACGTTTTGTATGCTTTGATTGAAAATTCAAGCGATCGTTCTATTTTGGGTGTTTGGCGACTGGATATAAGTGACAACACCTGGAGACAAATCAGTGGATACCCAACCGATCTTTTTGGAACGGCTGCGATCGGCTTTCAAGGATCGTATGACTTAGCAATTGCTGTCGACCCTAACAATGCAAATCGTCTCTACCTTGGTGGTTCTACTAAACAGTCAAGTGGTGAATGGTCAGGTTCTCTCTATCGGAGTGTCGTAACCAGCAGTGGGTCGGGTGCAAGTCTAACCTATAGCATGTCCAATACCTACATCGGTGGCTCGGTGCACGCTGACATCCACACCCTTGTCTTTGCTCCAGGTGACTCCGATAAGCTCTGGGTTGGCTGCGATGGAGGGGTCTTTTACTCTACTACCCCCACAACAGGCACAGGAAACATCTTTACTTCGTGCAATACCGGACTGGCTACACTCACTATGGAACATCTAGATCAGCATCCCACTGAAGATGCAGTGGTCTTTTGCGGTTCCCAAGACAATGGTGGCGAACGCTTTACTGGCGAAGAAGTCTGGCTGCACTCAGTTTGGGGCGATAGTGGCTTTTTTGTGGTCAACTGGAACGCACCATACAAAATATTGAGTACTTATGTCCGTTCATCAATTAACCGCTCCATTGATGGAGGTACACGTTATAACTACAACGAAGTGGGTGTGACACTAGCAAGTGGAGAAACTGTTCTTTTCTACGCGCCAATTGCAGGTACACCGCACAATCCGAGCAATCCCAGTGAGGCTGACATTGTTGCATTTGGGTCGATTCGTCCCTGGATCAGTACAACTTTCGGGGGCGGTTGGCAGTCTATCCCCAACAACACTCTGGCAGGTGATAGCCTAAATGAAAGGATTCGCTCTTTAGCATTTGCTTCTGCTACTAAACTTTATGCTGGCACCATGAGCGGTGGGGTCTATCGTTTTGAACAAAGTGGCGGAACCTGGACGCGCACTCAAATTAATACGCTAGGGGGAACTAGTTCCTTGCCTCTGACTGTCCCCGTGACCGATATTGCCATCGATCTAGCGGATGCCACAGGCAACTCCATCTACATCACCTTTGGTGGTATCGGTGACTACCGCCATGTTTGGCATTTTGATGGCACTCAGTGGCAGCAGCGTAGTGGTCCTGCTGCGGGCAATCCCAATAGCCTTCTGGCCGTGCAAGCCAATGCAATTGTGGTCGATCCAGCCAACACCAGCCATATCTATGTGGGTGCAGATATTGGCATCTGGCGTTCCACCGATGGAGGGGCAAACTGGTCAACCTTTTCAGAAGGCTTACCCGATGCAGCCGTCATCGATATGAAATTACACGCCGATCGCCGTCTGTTACGGGCATCCACCCACGGTCGTGGCGTTTTTGAACGCACATTAGATGCGTTGCCCAAGCTAGGGATAGAACTTTATGTACGGGATACTCAACTCGACCAAGGTCGTTTTCCAACTGTGAATTACCTGCCCGATCCAACCCAACAGGGAGAAGTCGTTCGCTTCTGGCGGGGGCCTGACATTAAATTGGATACACCAGATGCATCGGGACAGTATCAGTTTCCCCTAACGGGAACCATTGATCTCTTGCAATTTGTTGACACGCTCACAGATGACTTCCAAAATGTGGCAACTCACGCCACAGCAACGATTACTACTCGCGTCTATGTTCAGGTTCACAACCGTGGTGTGATACCCGCAGATAACGTGAGAGTCATGTTGTTGATCGCCAATGCTTCAGCGGGATTGCCTGCTTTGCCTGCCAATTATTGGGTTGATGTCCAAAATGGCACCGCGATCGATACAGCTGATTGGAAAACCGTTGGCATCACAACCCTCAATGGTGTCCGCGTAGGCTTTCCCAAGATTGCTGCATTCAATTTAACGTCTGACAAGCTTCCACCCCCTGCAAGTTTGGCGGGCAACCACCACCACTGTGTGCTGGCACTCGTTCACCATGTGGACGATCCTTATACTTCTATAGAAACCCATACGGATACAAACAGTCGGCTAGAGCGCAAGGCAGCACACAAGAATTTGACGGTGGTGGAATTTGTAGGTACGCTGCCCACACCCCCTCCTATCATTGTTCCAGTCCGCATTCACAATGCCTATCTCAACAAAGAGCTAACTACCAACTTAACGATCGATCTAAAGGGCTTTCCCGGTCGCTTGCGGCTGTTTATACCACCTTTGAGAACAGCGGGACGTTTAGCGGACCTAGTACAAGGGATGCGCGTGGAGTCCACCATTCCACCCTTTCCTAACGAGCCAGTTTATCAATCTCTAGAAGAGACTAAAGTTACGCCCTGGCAATCTTTCCAGCGAGCCATCACCACTTGGCTCAGAGTGCTGTCTGGACAGTCTATTTCAACTCCAATCTCAGACTTTCAGAGCTGGGCAACACTGCAAAGTAAAGTTCTGACCTCTAACCTGGCTAGTCAACATGCCTATAATCCACTTTGGGTGGAACAACGACTAGAGGATATCCGCCAAGCCATTGGATCGGGTGTGATGTTGACGGCAACAGACAGACAACAGATAGCTTTACATCGAATTGTGATGGAGCCAAATAGCTATCATACTATCTTTCTGGCTATCGATCGCCCAGAGGACACGGAAGTTGGTCAATTTTTTGAGCTTGATATCCTGCAAATAGATGAGCGGCGGGAAGAAATTCTCGGTGGGCTAACCACCCGAGTAGCCCTAGTTCCCGATCCTGAGCCAGAACTCTACACCCTCAAACTGTCGAGCCGCCGCTGCTGGGCGGGAGGGACTGTGATTCAAGCCCAGTTTTTCAATCTCGACGGTCAACTGATGACCCCAAATGACGGCGTAACCGTGAGACTAATGCTTAGGAACGCATCCAACCCAGTTAGGAGGTTGGAGGATATGCGTTATGACATGGCTTCGCGTTCATTCAGATATTACCTATGTAAAAGAACCAAAACAGAAGAAAAAATTGGTGCAATCGCTTTTGTCAATAGTTCAAAAGTTGCAGAGGCTCAACTGAGCTAACTATTTTCCCTTGCCTACGAAATTTAGCGATTCGCTTCTTTAAATGGTCAAGATCGAAACGCCAGAATCAAACAGGAGGTGAGATTCCATTGAGCTACTCAACTTGATAAAGACGTAATTTCACTTTTGGAATATCCATTCCACGAAGTAGGAGATCTAAGTTTTCTTGATTAAACAGGAGTTAAAAAAATGACACGCACAAACAAACGCTATGGATGGGTTCCCGACCTGCCCGATCATCGAGATCTGCTTTATGCCGCACCGATTACAGCACTGAGAGCTTTACCAGCCAGGGTAGATCTTCGTCCCAATTGTCCTCATATTTACGATCAAGAACAGTTGGGCAGTTGCACCGCTAATGCCATTGCTGGAGCGCTTGAGTTCGATCAAATGAAGCAGAAATTGACGGATATTTTTACCCCTTCCCGCCTGTTTATCTACTACAACGAACGGGTCATGGAAGGGACTGTCAACGAAGATAGTGGTGCGATGATCCGTGATGGCATTAAAAGCGTGGCCAAACAAGGTGCCTGTCCAGAAGAGCCAACCAAGCAGCATCCAGGACCGGACGGGATCTGGCCCTACGATCCTGATTATGAAATTAATTTTCTTAAAAAACCTACTCCGCAATGCTACAACGTTGCGAAAAAACACCAGGCAATTCTCTACAGCAGGCTAGTGCGAAACCTCAATCAGATGAAGGGATGTCTGGCATCCGGCTATCCCTTTGTCTTTGGGTTCAGTGTTTACGAGAGCTTTGAAAGTCAGGAGGTAGCCAATACGGGTATCGTCCCCATGCCGTCTTCCAACGAACAATTATTGGGTGGGCATGCAGTGCTGGCGGTTGGCTATGATGACGAGCAACGCAGATTCATTGTCCGCAACTCTTGGAATACAACCTGGGGCATACAAGGCTACTTTACCATGCCCTACGCTTATCTATTAGACGAGAACCTGGCTGATGATTTCTGGATGATTCGTCGAGTTGAGGATGAAACTTAAGTATACTCAACTTGGTTTTAATCAACTTTAAGATCCGTTCAAGTTATTTTGAATAACTATCTAATACCAATTCTTCAAAATTGAACTACAGATCGATCTATGTACGGGCGAACGGCTGTTCGCCCCTCCAGCAATCTGTAATTTCACTTTAGGGAATTGGTGTAAGTCAGTGAGTAAGGCGAAATTGGAGGATACTTCAGACATGAATTGGCTGCTTGCTTTCCTGAACTCAAGTTTAGGAGTCGTGTTGACCACATCTAGCTTGGGTGCTATCGGACTGTTCACATAGCAGAGATAGGACTGGATTTTCAAAGAGCGATATCTTCGAGACAACGCGGACTCTAGACATCTCGCTGGGGCATGTGAGGCTCGAGACAGTGCGGACAAAGCGTATGAGGCAGGGCTTGCGGTTTGCGGAAGCCTGAGAGCGTGGAATGCGAAAGTCATGGGACAGATCGAAGGTTCTCCATGCATAACTGGCCGCTCCCGGCGGCCAAAAGTGAGACGCGCCTGAGCGGCATGACTTGAGAGTGCAACAAATTGACCTATTGCATTTCCTCAATTTATGCTAGACTCCCAAACATCAGTTTGCCTCAGGGATCCGATTAAACGCGACTGCTTCATGGGAAGTAGGAGTGAGTAAGACCATCTGACCTGCTTCCCATCTCTCATTTCTAACTCTAAACTCTAAAATTCTATGTTTCAACGCAAATCTACTGTCACGGATTTAAGTGATTTCAACCTCACTACTGTGTGGTGGTTAGCTTTGGTTCTGGGGGTGCTGCTCATCTGCCTTATAACAAACCCAGCCAATGCATGTGATAGCGGCTATTCATCAGGAAAGAATTCAGGTATGTCTGAAATTGTAATTTTAGGCAACGATCTCGGAAAAATATTTGAAGCCCGTGTAGGTGATTTAATTGCGATCCGTCTCGCAGAAAACCCCACCACTGGCTACTGTTGGGAAATCGGTAGCATTGACGATCGGTTTGTCGAGTTTCAAGGTTCGGACTACTCAAAGACACCCGAAACAGGCATAGGTGGTGGTGGGACGCGGACATTCCATTTTAGAGCAAAGTCCGGTGGAACGGAACAGATTCAATTCAAGCTGCGACGTTCGTGGGAACCGGAAAATAGAGCCATCAAACACTATACCGTCAATATTCGGATTCAGTAAGATGTTGTTATGACTGATATGATGTTAAATAAAAGATGACCTGATTAATATTTGAGGTTCTAAATGCCAACCATTAATCAAGCTAACGGTTTATTGGCTGAGTTCGCCATATTTCCAGTAGACCTTGACAGCCAAGCCAGTCTAGTAGAACAGGCAATTCAGAATATCGAATCTACGCTCAAGCATAAGGCAGGATTTGCCTCCGGCTCGGTTCTTCGCAGCCGCGACGGTTTGCGCGTTACCAGCTACGTACAGTGGAGCGATCGCACCTTCTATAAAGCCACTCAACCATTCACAGATTTTCCGATTCCAGACGTTCATCTATTTGAAATCTTCGCTGCCAAACCTCAAGGTGGCGAGCTGCATCTTTCATCAAATAATGACGAATCCGGAATATTTGCAAGCGCTCTCCCACACAGTTCAGTTCGCCTGGATCGAGCTAATTATCTTAGTTGCAGTTGTGATTTTGTCTGTATTCAAGCCCTGGGGGGGGCGCAGGCGATTGCTCCAGATAAATCGCAAAGTCTCGCTCGCCATTGGAGGTGTACTGGCAGCGATCGTGGTGTTATATCTATTCAACCAGAATGTCGCCTTGCAAGCTTATCGCCAGCGCCCGGTCTCGCCCATTAATCTAACCTCTGTTGCCGATGGAACATACCGGGGAGAGGAGACCGTGGGCGGCTTTACTTACGTTGTAGAAGTAACGGTGACTCAACAAAAAATTACTCGCATCAATATTCTTCGCAATCGCCCTGATGTCTATCCAAAATTGGCAGCAGGGATAACTAAAAAAGTGATAAACGCTCAAAAGATCGACATCGACGCTGTTACAGGAGCGACTACTACGAGTAAAGCATTACTACTCGCCATTGAAAATGCGCTACGCCAAGGCACCAAATCGTGAAAGGAGGAAATCAAGATGAAAGCAATCGCGCGCCGCAAAGTTTTGTTCGTGGCAACGGGAATCCTGCCATTGCTGACAGGGCATTGGTTGATATCTCAGTCTGAGACTAACTCGGATACGACATCATCGATGCCATCGTTACAGTCAGCGGGACTAAAACTGATGCGGGATACCTCCTATGCCCTGGGAACAAACATCTCTGTGACTGTCGTGCATGAGGACGATCGAGTTGCCAAAGCCGCTATCTCATCTGCATTAAGCGAAGTTCATTTAATTGATCGATTAATGAGTATCTATCGCCCTGATAGTCAGGTCAGTCAACTGAATCGCTCTGGCTCGCTGGATGCCCCCCATCCTTACTCGATCGAGGTATTAGCTCAGACCCAGATGTTCTCAAGACTGAGCGAAGGTGCATTTGACATAACCGTGCAACCGCTTTGGCAAGTCTACGCTCGCGCCCAAGAGAAAGGGCAATTGCCAAACTCGGAAGCGATCGCTCTGGCGCAACAAAAAGTTAATTGGCGCGATCTCGACATTTCTGCAAAGCGAATTCGATTTACTAAACCTGGGATGGCAATTACGCTCAATGGAATTGCGCAGGGATTTGCTGCCGATCGCGTCCTGGCAGTGCTGAAGGGCTATGGGATCGAGAATGCCCTCTTTGATACGGGTGAAATCGGCTGTTGGGGACAGAAGCCATCCGAACAACCCTGGACGGTTGGCGTTCAAAATCCCCGCGATCCCAATGCTTGCATAGGTTCGATTCAACCTCAAAATTGCTTTGTGGCGACTTCAGGTGATTATGCCAGTACTTTCAGCCAGGATTATCAGCACCATCATATTTTCGACCCGACTACTGGAGAATCGCCCAGAGAGCTATCTAGCGTTACAGTCCTGGCACCAACAGGGATAGAGGCAGATGGGCTATCCACAGCCATCCTCGTGCTAGGTGTAGAGAAGGGACTGGCGCTCGCCAAACGCATCCGAGGTGTAGAGGCGATCGCGACCTGCAAAGACAACCGCATACTGGCAACAGAAAACTTCCCTTTGATGGCGGGAAAATATCAGCAGCAGAGTACTAAATCTTTCTTAACATAGACCTAGAGCGTTATCCTATAGATTAAACTGAGAGTGAATTGAGAGAGGTAATATCCTATGACAACGATCGCACTGCCAACTAATCTACCTAATTTTGAAGGGATAAGTGCTAGATTACCTAATATTTGTGGATGGGAAACGGCGATCGCCTCAGTGACAAACCATTCAGATCCCGTATTTTTGCCGATCTCAAATATCAACTTAGAAGGGATTACCGCTGGATTCGCCTGCGCCCTCCACATGCACCAACCCACTATTCCCGCAGGGGCTAATGGCGATCTGATTAGCAATCTCCAATATATGTTCGAACATCCTCACGATGGAGACAACCATAATGCTGGCGTATTCGCCTGGTGCTACAGCCGCATGGGGGACTTTATTCCTGAACTGGTGAGTCAAGGTTGCAACCCTCGGATGATGCTGGACTATTCCGGCAATCTCCTGTGGGGATTGCAGCAAATGGGAAGAGAAGATATTCTCAACAATCTTCGGCGCATCACCTGCGATCCGCAGTATCAGACCTATGTGGAGTGGCTGGGCACGATGTGGAGTCATGCCGTCATTCCCTCTACTCCCATTCCCGACATCAAGCTCCACATCCAGGCATGGCAGCATCACTTTGCCGCCCTGTTTGGCTACGATGCCCTGCGGCGCGTGCGCGGATTTTCGCCGCCAGAGATGCATTTGCCCAACCATCCCGATACTCTATTTGAATATATTAAAGCTCTGAAAGAGTGCGGTTATCAGTGGTTGATGGTACAGGAGCATGCGATTGAGTGCTTGGATGGATCTGGCATACCGCACGATCGCAAATATATCCCCAATCGTCTCGTGGCGCGCAATTCCCAAGGCGAGATCGCTAGTATCACGGTATTGATTAAAACTCAGGGTTCTGATACGAAGCTGGTAGCGCAGATGCAACCTTACCATGAGGCAAAAGGAAGAGGGAAACAGCTAATTGGGAAGATTGCAGTTCCTTCTCTAGTGACGCAGATTGCTGATGGCGAGAATGGTGGCGTGATGATGAATGAATTCCCGCGCGACTTTCCGATCGCCTGGCAGGAAATTCGCGATCGCGGCGCTGGTGTAGTGGGATTAAATGGCACGGAATATCTGGAGCTAATCGAGGCGGCTGGCGTAAGTCCTGAGGATTATCCCCCCTGTCAAGCCGTTCAGCAGCACAGGATTTGGGAGCGAGTCGATCCGGCAAATATCTCAACGGAATCTGTAGAAACGGCGATCGCTGAATTACAGAAAAGCGACGATCGATTTCACATGGATGGCGCATCCTGGACGAACAATTTGAGTTGGGTAAAAGGTTACGAGAACGTGTTAGAACCAATGAATCAACTCAGTGCCATGTTCCATAGAAAATACGATGCTTTGGTACAGGCAGATCCAGCGGTGACGCAGCGTCCCGACTATCGAGAAGCATTGCTCTACAACTTGTTATTGCAAACCAGTTGTTTCCGCTATTGGGGACAGGGAATCTGGACAGACTACGCTCGGGAACTGTACAAGCGAGGTGCATCCTTACTCGCGTAGCGCGGATCGTAAATCTCGATAATTTTTATAAGGGCGAGCGATGGGGTTTGAACCCACGAATGGAGGGACCACAACCCTCTGCCTTAACCACTTGGCTACGCCCGCCATATAGTAGCTAATAAAGCATTTATTAGTATAGCATCGATCCAGGCGATCGCATAGGCAGTGAAAAAAATTTGTGCGTTCCGAAAAGCAAGGTAATACACTTAACAAAGGGAATCTGCTGCGAGCTGTATAAATCCTTATGACTAAAAAACTATTGATCGTTGACGACGAGCCTCATATCAGGCTGTTACTAGAGCAAACCCTGGAGGATCTAGAAGACCAGGGGGTTGAGTTGCTGACGGCAGATAATGGCGAGGATGCTCTCGAAACCATCACTACCGAAAAACCCAACCTGGTATTTCTGGACGTGATGATGCCCAAGATGAATGGGTTTGATGTTTGCCATAAGGTCAAAAACGAACTCAAGCTAGAGGATGTTTTCATCATTATGCTGACTGCCAAAGGGCAAGAGTTTGACAAGCAAAAAGGCAATGAAGTGGGGGCTGATATTTATATGACTAAACCTTTCGATCCCGATGAAGTGCTGAAAAAATCTATGGAGGTTTTAGGGCTGAGTTAGCTGTTATAGCGGTTTTCAGATGAAAAACGCTATGCTACCCTAATTGCGACCTTCTTCGTAAAGGGGGGCAGGCTTTTGACGAATGCGCGTAGCTATGGGTCTAACGCGCTCTACGACTTTGATCATGAATTCATAGTTAGGCACGGGAGCGTTGGCGATGTAACCTGCTGATTGCACTAAATTTGGTGGGGCTGACTTCATGGCATCCACAATCTTTTGGACGAGGTCAGGCGCGATCTTGGGAGAGACCAGGACGCTACCAGGTGGAATGCCCAGTTCGCTCGTGTGCAGTACGCGAAATCGCTTGTCGCTAAACCCAGAACGATAGCGCTCGAACTCATCCTTCGATAGCGCTCCAGCCGCAGCTTGACCCCGATCGACCATCTCCAGAATGGCTTTGGGTGTGGTAGTAAATTCGATCGCTGCGAGGTTAAGTCCGTATAAAGCATAAATGGGCAGGTAATAACCCGTTGCCGAACCAGGTTGCCCGATCGCGACGGTCTTATTTGCCACATCGGCTAGTTTTACGATCGGACTATCGGCCAGTACCACAATTACTGCCTTCTGGTTTAAGACACCCTGCATGCTAAAAATAGGTTTATAGTCTTCCTTGGAAATGGCGATCGCAGCCAGGCCAGGTGGGGCAAAAACTAAAGACCAGGCGCGACTTTGAATGCGTTCGATGGCTTTCAATTCATTGAGGGTAGGCTCCAGTTCGATGATAGCGCCTACTTGACTTGCCAGATAGTCGCGGAACTTCCCATAGCGATCGAGAGACTGCAATCCTTCATCATAGCTAACTACGCCTATAGTCAACTTCTCAGGTGATTTAATCACCTCAGGAGCACATGCTGCCAACAATCCCAACATTTGCAAGAGCAGCAGACGACGCGATCGCATTTTGAAACCTAATTTAAAATATTATGTGTAATAGCTTATCAGAATCTCAAACCTTTGAGATGTTTAGTTTTTGTGGGGCTCTATTCTCGATCGATTTTGCCTCGGTTGCTAGATTGTGCCATGTCTAATCCAGTAGTCGAATATCGCGTTCTCAATGGCTAGTCATTCGAGCAATTTTACCCAGAAGGGTGGCTGAAGGTGGGAGGTTATATATACAAAGGTGTAGCGACTAAAATATGATGGCACTGGATATGTCAACTGAAGCAAAAATCAAATTCCAATACGATCGCATTGCGAAGATTTACGATCGCCGCTGGCACTCCTACATTAGGAATACCCTGACTTTTTTGATGGAACACATACATCTAGGAGGGCATGAAACTATCCTGGATGTTGCCTGCGGTACGGGGGAGTTAGAAAGATTGCTGCTTGCCACCTATCCGCAAGTTAAGCTCGTCGGCGTTGACATTTCCGAACAGATGCTGGAAATTGCCCGATCGAAATTTACCGCTCGCAACAATATTGAATTCCTCAAGGCTAGCGCGATCGCCTTACCATTCCCCAATGCCAGTTTTGATATCGTGGTAACGTCAAGTGCTTTTCATTATTTTGAGCATCCCATCCCTGCGCTGCAAGAAATACGCCGCGTGCTCAGGTCCAATGGAACAGCGATCGTTCTGGATTGGTGTCGAGATTTCTGGTCTTGCCAGGCTCTTGACTTTGCGCTCAAACTAATCGACCCCGCCTATAGAACTTGTTACACTCAAACGGAGTTGCATGGCTTCTTAAACGCCGCTAGTTTTGACGTAACTGCAGCACGTAAAAAGCGTTTATATCCTCTCTGGGGCATGATGGTAGCTACAGGAAACCCGATCGCACCAAGTATCTGAGTTTTAGTTGCGAACGTTCAATTCCATATTTCCCAGAACTGTAGCAATCCATTCTGTCTCTTGGGATGAGAGCTCGGGTTTTAGCGATCGCCCGTAGTCAATTGCCAGATCGAACCTTGCTCGCTCGTACACCTCGTTTAATAGTCGCTGTAAATCGATAATTGGCTCTATTTCACCTACATCTAATGGGATAGGGAAGGCAGGGATCGGATTGCTCAGGTTAAACGCGTAGAGATCGGCATCTGGCCGCTGGTAGCTTCGGCTGACAAGAATGCGATAGTTAGTATCAAATACCTCTAACAGCGGCATTGCCTCTCCCAATCGCAGTAAATCGATTTCGACCAGATGCGTTGCAGAACTCAAAATCTTGTGGCGCTTGCTCTCATAGGCAAATCGTCCCTCTTTCGAGCGTTTGTTTTTGGGCGAAAGAATCTCAATGACAGTAACTACGGACTTATGGCCTTGGGTCGATCTCACTTCTAGAAATCGCTCTGTTACCTCTTCCGGTATTGGGAGCTTGACTTTCCTGGGTTCGGTGAGATTTAACGTTGCAGTTCCAGAATTTTGAAAACTGCGATTTGTAACCGCTACATCGGCAATTCCGGCAATGACGAGATTATCTACACTGGTGTAAACGCGCTCCTCAATGGAAACGCGATATTTGGGAACGATTTTGGGTGTCAGGTCATCGGCGATCGCCACAATCAGGCGATTGTGAACCTGGTGCCACAGATCGGGTTGCTCTAGATATGGGTTCATGCCTGGGAAAGGATTGCGCATTGCTCGTCATCCTCGCTAACCTGCTGCTATATCGTTTTTCAATTGAGAATAGGGTTTATTGATGAGGTGAAGGGGTGAAACCCCGACCTGGGGGCAACGCCCCCAAACCCCCTACTCACCTCCGATCTGAAAAACGCTATAGTTAATTATCGCACGTCGTTTATGGCATCATTGGTTTACTTACTCCACCTGCGGTGAGGTGCGATAACTCAAGGGGCTGGGGCGATTGAGATTTGGTCGAGTATCGTCTCGTATGCGACTCATGCAAGCTCCTAAGCTCTTAGAGCCTTAGGAACGTTAGCTTATAGCTCGATTTTTAGTTTGCGCAATATAAAGTATCCCTTCGGCATCAGCACGTCCATACCCTTGTGACGTTGGTTTAGGACTACTAATTTGCGCTTGTCCCTTTCGAAGACAGTTGCCATTTTCGGGGATATCTGGGCTACACGGGGGGGGAATAGGGTAGCCCTATGAATAATTTACCCCAAGTAGTTGTAATACACAAGCTATTTCTAGATTTAATTCTGTAGATCGGCATAAAGGCTTACTTGCCTAGAACTCTGTATACGGGTGTTTCCGTTGCCCGACCTTTGAGGGCATATTTACCAACTAACTCAGTTTTAAATCTTCCCTCTAAACGAGCGTGAGTATCCTGGCTAATCAAAATATGGTACGCCCCACCATCTACTTCTTTATTAAGGCTCTCCAGGCGGGCGGCAATATTAACAGTATCGCCCAGAACGGAGTATTCGAGGCGATCGCTACTACCGAGACTGCCTGCGATCGCAATGCCCGAATTAATGCCGATTCCCGTAACTGTCTCCGGGAAACCGCGTTCTTGCCAGATTTTGCTCATCTCGATTAATTTTTCAGCCACCACAATCGCAGTTTCTACTGCATTTTGAGCGTCGCGACTGCGTTCGCTTTCAGCACCATGGGCGATCGGGACGCCAAATACCGCCATGACCGCATCGCCTATGTACTTATCCACCATGCCACCATTTTTCAGAACTTCTGAGGCGATCGCGCCCAAATATTCGTTCAACCAGATCAGGATTTCATTCGGACTTTTAACTTCCGCAAAAGAACTGAAGTTCCGCATATCGGTAAACAGTACGGTTACGTAAACCTCCTGACCGAGAATGCGTCCCGCATCTAAGAATTCCGAGCGCCGTTCCCAGATCAAATTGACCAGTTCCTTAGAAACATGGCGCGAAAACAGCCCCATCAGCAAACTACGATCCGCTTGCTCTTTGCTAAGTTGGTAAAGAATAACGAGAATATTAGCCGCGATCGCGCCAAACAGGGCTGGGAAGAAGGGAATCCACCACGCCAGCAGAAATGCCCAATACACCGAGCCTGCCAGCAATGCTGCGAGAGCAACCAGGGCAATCGGTTTCTGGCTGACACCTCGCACTAACAGTGCCAATAGGGCACCTAAAATCGTCCAGCCCGTAATCCAGATGTATTCCCATTGTTCGCTCCAGACCTGAATAACCGGTCTGCCATCTAATGCCGCACTGACGATCTGGCTGGCAATATTGGCATGAATCTCAACCCCGTACATGACCTCTTCGCCCGTGCTGTAGGGCGTGGGGTAGCTATCTTTCAAGCTGACTGCTGTAGTGCCAATTAGCACTATGCGATCGCGCAACCGCGACGGATCGACCTTACCCTGCAATAGATCTGTAGAAGATATATGGGTAAACCGCTTTTCCCTGCCCCGATAATTAATCAACACTTGATAGCCGTTGGCATCGATATTGTTGTAGCCACCATACCTGGTTTTAATTCTGGGAATTACGCGCCCGTTAATAGCAAATTCTTTGGTGTTGGGATTGAAATCTATGGTTTTGCGCGAGGTTCTTTCTAAGTGAGTTCTCGCCAAGAGTAAGGCAAACGAGTCGTAGTCAAGTGCTAGCAGAGCGCGGCGCACGACCGATCCTGCATCTGTGAGTACGTTGGCAAACCCAGCATCGCTGACGGCAGCGAGATCGGCAGGCAGATCCACACCCCTACCCCTATTGGTCAAAAACGTAATATTTACGACATTACCTGCATTTTGCATGCTCTGGACGAGCAGAGCGCGACCCTCTCCCACGGGTATATCTAAATACTTATCTATGCCAATTACAGATGGTTTAGCGGCACTAATCTTAGAGATCGCTTTAGCAAATATAATATCCGGCCAGGGCCAACGGGCTTGACGCTGAATATCCTGTTCGCTAATTTCCACAATTACGATGCGATCGTCCGGCGGTTCTGCGGGACGCAACCCAATTAAGTAATCTAAACCTTTTAGTTCTAGTGGCTCTAAGAAGCCAACACTACGCAGCCCATTAATGCTTGCCGACACCGCCAGAGCGATCAGTCCTACAATTACTGGGTATTGATATTTACCATACACCCTCGCCAGTTTGGCTAAATTACCCTTGAGGTTTTGCAACAACACGGAAGAACTCACATAGCCTTGATAACGTTTAATAGTGCTCGTTTGACTCTAAAATTTCAATTGGCACAAAACATTCTTGAGGTAAAAAAATGGCATGTTTGCAGACCAGCTTACCGCTCATGTCATAGCGATTGATGGCAACACCTAGGGGGCGCGGTAAATGGGAAGCATGGGTATCTAGATAATTTCTGTAAATCTGTCTGGCCGCCCTAAGAAGTGAGGGCTCTACCTTGTGTGTAAACTCTCGTCGGTTGACGGATTCATTTTTGGGGGTGGTGTAGGACACTGTCGATCGCCTCACATAGCTTTGATTGTTTGCTCAGGGTATGCTGTCAACAATTCCATTCTCAGACAGTCTACTCAGGTCAGGATTATACACTAATTGCTGTCAGACGCAATCTTGATCCTGAATAGCTTGCTATAGAATAACTTGGGGAAGTCAATGACATTACGATTGCGATAGTTAACGATGATCTCGATCAAGTAACCCACAAACTCTGAATTAGACATCACTACTTCGTAACGCAGTTCTGGATTGTTATCAAATGTTACGATAATTAACCCTGACTCTGAGGGTATGCCAGATCCTCTCCAGGTTGCAACAAATGGCATACTTGTCCCCCCTTCAATTTGTCGCTCTCCCTCCAATATCTCGGACTCGTAAAGATGAACGGCAAATGGAATAATCTCTCTTTTGGCTTGTTCTCTATAATAGGGGATGTAGGCAGCCACTTTGGGGCTGTTATCCGATCGCTTTAGTTCCATTTATATCGCATTTACAGATTTGATCGCGGGGGTTGGGAGTATGGGGCAGGCACGGGTACGCTGCCCCTAAAGCATATTGACACAGACTAGCCAGGATATCTAGAAATTTATTTAAGCAGAGACTTTGTCAATTACTTTGATCCTGCCATCTGGCTCCACAGTCCAGACATCATAACTGCCTTTAACGTCACCATATTCATCTAGATCGACATTACCACTGGCACCCTGATAGTTAATATCTGTACCAGCTTTGACTAGTTTCAAAGCTTCGCAGACATCGGTGACCTCTTTACCAGGTGGATTGGCAATATCGCGAATTTTGCTTTTGATCGCTTCGCCAGTAGGACTCTTGGCAGCTTCAGCCGCGATCGTCACCAGGGCGGCAGCATCATAGGAGTGAGGTACAAAAGCGCCGAGGGGTTGACCTGTTTTTTCTTTAAAGCGCTTGGAAAACGCTTCTAAGCTTTGACCGTCAGCACCAGGTACCGTTCCTAGAGCACCTGCGAGGATGAGCTTGTCGTCTGATGTTTTGCCGATCGCTTTAGGAAAGTCTTCGGTTTGCACGCCATCGGTCAGGAAGACCTGAACGCCTTTGAGCAAACCTAGCTCGGAAGCAGTTTTGAGTAAAGGAGCGCCGGTTTCGGGATATAGCACGGCAGCAACAGCATCTGGTTTGCTACCAAATGCGCTTTTAGCTTCAGCTTCAAAGGTGGTAGCTTTGGGGTCGTAGCGCGTCGGCTTTGCCTCGTTGACAATCTGACCGCCTAGTTTTTTAAAAGATTCGACAAATACTTTTTCAAAACCCACACCGTAGTCGTTATTAATTACTAACGTTGCCACCTTGCGATGTCCTTTTGAATATGCCAGTTTGGCAAGCGCAGCAGCTTGATAGGTATCGGGTGGGGCAGTACGATACCAGAAGCCATTAAAGTCGCCTTTTTTCGCTCTTTCCGTAAATACGGGGCTGGTGCTACCCGGTGAAATTTGGACGACCTTGTTGGGAACCGCGATCGCGAGGGCGGCGGTCGAGACGCTACTGGCAAAAGCACCAACCACGGCTCCCACCTTATCAACCTGGACGAGCTTATTCATCGCTTCAACGCCAGCGGTTTCTTGAGTGCGATCGTCTTCCTTAAACAATTTAATTGGTTGACCCAAAACGCCACCACAGTCATTGTTAACAGTTTCTACTAAAAAATCAATTGCCTTAACCATTGGCGCTCCGATGGCGGAGAGATCCCCCGTGGCGGGCAGAAGCACGCCGAGCTTGAGTTCATTGGTTGAAGCCGTAGTTGTAGTAGTACCGCTGTTAGTTGCTGTAGTTGCGGTTGGACTAGAAGGTGAAGTAGTGGTTTCAGGCTGGCAGGCTACAATCCAGATACTAGTAGCCACGCTTAATAGAGCCATTAATAAAATTGAAACAAAGCGTTTAGTCATGTTTTAAGCAAAATTATTCAAGACAGTAAAGTTCTTTGAAGAATTATTTGTTGCTGTAATTTTAATGGGTGTGTTTGAAATATGCGTATTATTTACCAAAATTACGATCGATCCGCACCGTCGAAGAGAGCTAAATTAGGCTGCTCGTCGATCTGAGCATCGATTCACCGCACAAAATTAACTGGCAGATTTTACTATTAATCGTTAATTTATGATCGATCCGCGTCGCCAAAGAGAGTTAAACAGGTTGCTCGCTCATCTGGGCATTGATTCGTCGCACAAAATTAACTGGCAGATCCTGGATCTATCTTTAGTACATCCTTCCTATTCCACAACTACGAACAACGACGTTCTGGAGTTTGTTGGGGATAGCGTCTTGAGGCTGGCAACCAGTATGTGGCTGCACGAAAATTATAGCGATCGCAAGGTGGGCGAACTGGCCGCACTGCGATCTCACCTCGTTAGCGATCGCGTCATTGCTGAAATTGCCGCCGTCTACGATCTAGATCGGCTACTGGTCATGTCCAATGCTGCCCGCAATGATGCAACAGCCGTGCGATCGCGCTTGGCAGCAGGCTTAGAAGCTGTACTGGCTGCTTTATACCTGAGTACCAATGACTTCAGTCTAATTCGGAGCTGGCTTGACCCACATCTAGAGCAGGCCGCTCAAAAACTAATGTCCGAGCCAGCTTTGGGCAATTACAAAGTGGCGCTGCAAGAGTTAACCCAAGCGCGTTGGAAACTATTACCGCAATATCAAACCCTCGATCCTCAAGATGCTGAAGACGATGGAGCAGGCAATAAAACAGGCACGGATGGGCAGGAATTGTTTACGGTTGAGGTTTGGGTCGCCGATCGCTGTTGGGGGAAAGGACAGGGCAAGAGTATTAAAGCCGCCCAACAAGCGGCAGCGGCTGTGGCTTTGCAGGCTTTACAAGCGCGCGGCTAACACCAATAACTCGGAACGGCTATAGTTAAAAATACTCCCTGTGCAGTTGTAGGTCTGGAGAGAATGGTCTAGCATCTATAGGTTACAAATTAAAAAAAAGCCTAATAAACTAATTTTTATTTTGGGATCGTTGCCGACTGTAGAGATAATATATGCATAGGAGTGTTTTCAAAGTTATTTCTACTGAATTTGTCTGTCGGTCAAATCAGTACCTAATGTGGTAAGGAGTCTAGAACTATTCTGTTACTGATAACAATACTCACTGTCTTAAACGGTGCGGCAGCGGGTTGGTTGCTGCTGTACGGGATCAACGCCTACTGGTTAACTGCCGTCCATAAAACTAAGCTGGGTCGCAGAGAATACTACCAGCGGCGCTCGGTCAGGAAAAAACAGCGCTCCCTGGCGATGTCGTCATTGGGCAGCCTGAAAAGAGGCAGAAACGGCTTCGCTTCAGTCGCTACTGCCGAGCTGTCCGCAGAGGCAGTCGAGGTAAGAGGGCTACCAACTGTAACCGTGCAACTGCCTATTTTTAACGAGCGCTATGTGGCGCAAAGACTGTTGGATGCAGTCTGTCAGTTAGACTATCCACGCGATCGCCTGTATATCCAGGTGCTGGATGATTCCACTGACGATACTCAAGACATATTGCAAGAGGCCGTGACTGCCTACCAACGTCAGGGATACTGGGTAGACTACATCCACCGCGAAGATCGTACGGGTTTTAAAGCAGGTGCCTTACAGGCTGCTATGTCCCAAGTCCAGGGTGACTATATCGCCATTTTCGATGCGGATTTTATGCCGAGATCGGACTGGTTGCGGCGAACCATCCTGCACTATTGCCAGAACCCCGACCATCGTATTGCCGTCGTGCAAACGCGCTGGGGGCACGTGAATTCCGAGTATTCTTTGCTGACCAGACTGCAGTCGGCTGGTATTGACGGTCACTTTGCGATCGAGCAGCAGGCACGCTGTCAAAGGGGGTACTTCCTCAACTTTAATGGCACCGCTGGTATTTGGAGTAAAGATGCCATTATTGACAGCGGCGGCTGGCACGCTGATACGCTGGCAGAGGATATGGATTTAAGCTATCGCGCCCAGCTAAGTGGTTGGCGGGTAGTGTACGACAACGATATTGTTGCTCATGCGGAACTGCCAGTGTCGATGGCAGCCTTCAAGCTCCAGCAATTCCGTTGGGCTAAGGGTAGCATTCAGTGTGCTAAAAAGCTGATTCCTGCGATTTTGCGCAGTAAGCTTAATTTGGCTGCAAAGTGTCAGGCCATCCTGCATTTAACTGGATACTCAGTACATCCACTCATGTTACTGATTATTTTATTGGCATTACCGCTCATGCTGCTGGTTCCACCTGAATTAACCGCACTCAGAAATATGTTTAGTGGTTTTTGGGGTATCTTTATGATGCCGGCCACATTTGGGCCTCCTTTTCTGTATTTCACTGCCCAAAAGGAGCTGTATCCTCTAACCTGGACAAAGCGTCTGGGCAGAATCTTGCTTTTGGCATTGCTTGGTACGGGTATATCTTTTAGTAATTCTCGGGCTGTGATTGCGGGCTTGTTTAATACAGGTGCTAACTTCCGGCGTACGCCCAAGTACAACATCAAACAAAAGGGTGATCGCTGGGATAATAAGGCCTATAAAATACCCATGGATATGACGGCAACGATCGAAATAGGTCTTTGCCTGTATAGCTGTATCGCGGCAGTAATTTCCTTTAACGAGGGGCTGTTTCTTACCCTGCCGTTTATGGTGCTATATGCCCTGGGCTATGGTTATGTAGGAGGTTTAACGCTCTGGCAAACGTGGCAGATGCAGGTGCGCAATCATTAATTGACTGTTCGTTTACTATGACTAAACCCATATGGTCGGTGGTGGTGCCAACCTATAATCGCTTGCCTATTTTGCAGAAGTGTCTTTCTGCACTAGAGCAGCAGCAGTTCGATCGCCCCTATGAAGTAATCGTTGTCGATGATGGTTCCACTGACGATACGGTGAATCACCTGACATTGCACCGCGATCGCTACCCCCACGTGCGCTTAATTCAGCAAGATCGTGGTGGGGCGGCGGCGGCAAGAAATTCAGGAGTCGAACAGGCGCTTGGCGAGTTCATTATCTTTATTGATAGCGATCTGGTAGTGACCGAGGGTTTTTTAGCCGCGCATGCTGCAGGCCTGCATGGTTTAGATCGCGCTTTTACCTACGGTCGGGTAATTAATACCTGTAATTTTGAACAACCTACATCCGAACCATTTAAGGTGACCGACTTTTCGGCTGCCTATTTTGCTACAGGTAACGTAGCGATCGCGCGGCATTGGTTAATTGAAGCAGGTCTGTTCGATACCAGCTTTCGTCAGTATGGCTGGGAGGATCTAGAACTGGGCGTACGTCTGAAAAAACTAGGTTTAAAGCTGATTAAATGCCCTCAAGCGGTTGGTTACCACTGGCATCCACCATTTAGCTTATCCCAATTACCTCATCTGATCGATCAGGAGGAGCAGCGAGGACGGATGGGGATTTTATTTTATCAGAAGCATCCCACCTGGGAAGTGCGCATGATGATCCAAATGACCTGGCTGCATCGGCTGCTCTGGGGGCTGCTGTCTTTGGGTGGGGTGTTGAACGAGCGATCGATGCGTCCCCTCTTACAGTGGCTGATCGATCGCGGCAACCCGCAGCTAGCCTTAGAAGTAGCAAGGATCTTTTTGAACTGGTACAACGTACAGGGCGTGTACGCCGCCTATCGCAATTTAGGTGTGGAGGGGGCAACTAGTCGTCCCTAAAAAACATCTCAAGCCAATACAGTTCGGTTAAGCCTCCCAACCCCAATTCTGGGGGAGAAAGAGTTCTCAAGCTTCTGGTTGCGACTCTTTCCGCAAGCCCCGATCAGCTTGCCAACTTAAATGACTGAATAAATTGCTCGATGTCAGTACCGCTAATTTTACTCTTGTTGCCTAAAACCAATTGCTGATATAGCCTGTCCTTGATTAAGCAGGTGCGCCCCGTGGCGATCGCATCAATCCCAGATACCTTGACATCCTCAAACACGAAGCTGCGGCAGGGGAATCCGTCCAGATCCGTAACGTTATCTTCTTTGATTTTCCCTTTCAACTGTTGATTTGACAGCCTCACAGCTTCAGCAAGGACGGTTTGGGGGTCTTGCTGCCCAACTTCTTTAGGAACATCATTGTAAGCCACAAAAAAAGCCCCATCATCATTGCCAAACAATGTGAGATATTGCTTTACCAAACCTTTAGGGCTAGGTAAGTCCTGAGTGCGCTCTGATGGCTTGCCAGGAAACGCCGCAGAATATTTTCCCGCCTCTGAGGTATAACTGTGCCAGTTGGCAGGCACAGCAGCATTAGAGTTGGTTTGATTCTGGGGTTGAGGTGGTTGCTGAGGACTGGCAGCAGGGTTAGGACTAGAAGTAGTTGAACTATCTGGGTTAGAAGCGCTAGTGCTATTGGGGCTAGAAGTGGGAGCTACAGTAGGTGTCGGACTGCAAGCACTAATGACAACCGCGCCAACTACAGAAACAACGTATTTTTTCATAGCCCTACGCACTGAACTGCTAATTTAATTCAACATGACTCAATTAAGTTTACTATTTAATTATGTGTCATGACTAGCTTAAGTCTGATATCATAAACAAGCTAAAAAATTCGGGGCGTAGCGCAGCTTGGTAGCGCACCACTTTGGGGTAGTGGGGGTCGAAGGTTCAAATCCTTTCGCTCCGATAGTATTAAAACCTTCTCTATGAGAGGGTTTTCGCTTTTCTGGGTATGCGTTTACAGCTCTATCGCATTCTCAATAAGAACTACAAAATGTCGCTCAATATAGGATTTTGAAGGGCTAACTGGTATAAAATTGGTATACCAAGTTGTGCTCAGAAACCTAAAGTATGGCAAAGGGGACAGTTGCTTTAGAAACCTTCAAAGACAGGTTACGATTGCGCTGGGGCTACGCTGGCAAACGCTACTGTCTTTACATCGGTCTACCTGACACAAAGGTCAACCGCTTTGCTGCCGAGGGTAAAGCCCGCCAAATCGAGCTAGATATTGCCAGTGGTAACTTCGATACCACCTTGAAAAAATATAAGACCGATCGGCAAGTACAGAGATCGCAGCTTAAAACAGTAGAGCTATTCGAGAAATTCATGCAGGAGAAAGCCAAGAGCGTCTATCAACGCAGCTTGGAGAAGTACAAAGCCACGCTCGGATACTTGAGGCAGTATTTTAAGGAAAAGCAGGCAGATGCGATCTCTGTAGCACTAGCCGAACAATTCTTAGAGTGGCTATGCAGCAAAATCTCACCTGTTACAGCAAAAGAACGCCTGACACTTATTAATGCTTGCTGGGAATGGGGAATAAATGAGGAAATCATCGAGAACAATCCTTGGAACGATCTAGTTGCACGGGTAAAAATACCTCCTAAACAAAAGTCAAAGCCTTTCACCCGTGAAGAAATCCAGATGATTATTGAGGCTTTCCGAAGCGATCGCTACTATAGTCACTACGCTGATTTTGTGGAATTCTTATTTGGGACAGGATGCAGAACTGGCGAAGCAGTTGGCTTGCGTTGGGGGCATTTATCTGATGACTGCTCTAGTGTTTGGATTGGTGAAAGTGTCAGCCGAGGCGTAAGAAAGTCCACCAAGACCAATCGAGCCAGGACTATTTCCCTTACACCACACTTGCAGTCAATGCTGCTTGCTCGCAGACCAGAGAATCCAGATTCCGACGGCCTTGTATTTCCAACACCCCACGGTCATGCGATCGACGATCATAACTTCCGCAATCGAGCATGGAAGACTGTTCTGGCTGGGTTGAATATTGACTACAGAAAGCCTTACAACACTCGACACACGTTAATTTCCCATGCGCTCGATCTGGGCATGAGTCCTGTAATGGTGGCACAACTAACGGGGCATGACGTTGCAACCTTGTATGAAAACTATGCAGGTAGTGTAAGCAGCCGACCCAGACTGCCAGAGTTAATGAAAGATAGGGAGTAAATCCTATGGCACAGATAATACACCAGCAAATCATTGAGGCAATTCAAGAACTACCTAGCAAATCATTGCCCGAACTCGCCAACTTTATCGAGTACCTGCGGTTCAAAAATGCTTCCGCGTCAGAACCTAGAAGCTCTGGTTCGTCGTTTCTGTTGGGTATTGCAGGGCTGGGCAGTACGGTTGAGAGCGCTCTCGCCGAGCGAGATGAGGAGATCCTGTCCAGAGAGGTCTCCCCTCTGCATGGTTGGAGCATCAAACCAGAGATGCAAATATGAGAGCTATTCTCGATACAAGCTTTCTCTTTGCCCTGAGTAATAGCGGCGATCGCCCCTCTTAGATCGCTTCGACCTGTGCTTGCCACAATTATAGTAAGCATTTCTGCTAAGGTGAGAATGAATATCACTCCAAATGCACGAGACAACCAACGCTCAGCTATGAAAAAGATTGCCCAGCGCAGCCCCAAAAGTTCTGACATACCTACCTGTGAAACACACATGGTGCATTTGGATAGCGTGCGGCAGGGTAGGCAACAGGTCTTGCAAATGGCAAAAGCACAGCAGATGTCTGACTTTTTTGGAGTTTTGGCAGACCCTAACCGCCTACGACTACTATCCGTGTTGGTCGATTGCGAAATGTGTGTCTGCGATCTAGCCGCTGTCCTGGAGATGACCGAATCCGCCGTGTCACACCAGCTACGCACCCTAAGATCGATGAATCTGGTTAAATATCGCCGTGACGGTCGCAATATTTATTACAGTCTTGCCGATAATCACGTCGTCAACCTCTACCACGAAGTTGCAGAACACTTAGGCGAAACAGAAAGTTAAATACGTTTTAGCCTAACCAGTTAGCAAGCATGTACAAATTCTCAACATCGTGGCAATATATGAATAGCCCCTCATATATTCAATAGTATGTCCAAACACTGTGGATGTTCCAGTCATGATGATGACAAGCAGGAGCATCAAGAAAGTCATAGCCACAAACACGATCGCGAAGACGGTCATGATCGCGATCACGATCACGATCACGGCGAAGGTGGATTCGATCTGAGGGCAGAGTTAGCTCCTGTAGTATTAGTGATTGGACTGTTCGGTGTGGGGACGGGGTTTGAGGAAGCCCTGCACAACACGCCCTTTTCGATCGCTGAGTATGCCATCTTTATCTTTGCCTACCTCTTGGCGGGTTGGAATGTGCTGACGATCGCAGGGCACAACATTCTTAAGGGTAGATGGTTTGACGAAAACTTTTTGATGACTGTTGCCACATTGGGCGCGATCGCCATTCACAAGTTGCCTGAAGCAGTTGGCGTGATGATGTTCTACAAAATTGGCGAACTGTTTCAAGAATATGCCGTGGGTAACTCGCGGCGATCGATTAAAGCGGTACTGGAAACTCGCCCCGACTATGCCAATCTCAAAGTTGATGGTCAGATTCTAAAAACATCACCTGAAAAAGTCAAAGTGGGAGAAGTTATTACTGTTACCGCAGGCGAAAAGATTCCCCTAGATGGAGAGATTATGGTAGGCACTTCCCAAATCGATACCTCTGCTCTGACGGGAGAATCTGTACCTCGCAACGTAAAAGTGGGCGAACCTGTGTTAGCAGGCACGATTAACAAAACAGGCGTACTCGATATTAAAGTCACAAAACTATTTGGTGAGTCATCGATCGCCAGGATTCTCGATCTGGTGGAAAATGCCAGCAGCAAAAAGGCAGAGACGGAGAAATTCATCACGAAATTCGCCAAGATTTATACACCGATTGTGGTGTTTGTCTCGCTGGCGATCGCGCTCGTTCCTCCTCTAGTGATTCCCAATGCCACTTCTGCGGAATGGGTGTATCGGGCGCTGGTTATTCTGGTGATTTCCTGTCCCTGCGGCTTGGTAATTAGCATTCCCTTGGGATATTTTGGTGGCATTGGTGGAGCGGCCAAACGGGGTATTTTGATTAAAGGTTCGACTTTTCTCGATACCCTTACTCACGTGAAGACAGTTGTGTTCGATAAAACAGGGACGCTGACAAAGGGAAATTTCAACGTCACGCAAGTCATGCCTAAAAATGGTTTTACCAAGGAAGAATTGCTATCTCTCGCTGCTCATATCGAAGCGCAGTCGAATCACCCCATCGCTCGCTCTATTCAAAAAGCATACACAGGGGAAGTCGATCTCTCAAAGGTAACGAACTACGAAGAAATTTCAGGGCATGGCATTCGCGCTACGATTAGCGATCGCTTAATTATTGCAGGGAACGATCGCCTTTTACATCGAGAACGCATACCACACGATACTTGCGAGCTTACTGGTACGGTCGTTCATGTTGCAGTAGATCGCAACTATGCAGGCTATATCACCATCGCTGACGAACTCAAAGAAGATGCGGGACGAGCAATTAGAGACCTGAGACTGCTAGGCGTAACGAAAGCGATTATGCTGACAGGAGACAATCAGAAAGTTGCCGAAAATATTGCGTGGCAGCTTACTTTAAGTTCCTACATGGCAGAACTCTTACCCGAAGGTAAAGTAGACGCAATCGAAAAAATTATGGCTGATGCTGCCAAAAATGAGAAAGTTGCCTTTGTCGGCGATGGCATCAACGATGCACCCGTACTGGCAAGGGCAGATGTTGGAATCGCTATGGGTGGTCTTGGCTCCGATGCGGCAATTGAGACTGCCGATGTCGTGATTATGAATGATTCTCCTACCAAAATTGGCGAAGCCATTCAAGTAGCGCGAAAGACCCGCAAAATTGTCTTACAGAATATTGGGCTGGCCATGTCTATTAAAGGCGTATTCATCATCTTGGGAGCGTTTGGTTTAGCGACGATGTGGGAAGCCGTGTTCGCTGATGTGGGGGTGGCTCTGGCTGCAATTGCAAATGCAACAAGGGTTCTGAGATAAGATGCAAGTGCAGTTTAAAACTACAAAAACTACACTGGGCGTTTATAAGAAAATAGATATCAAGACTCTAAAGAATCGCTCACTTGCTATTTATTAAAACTCATTTTTTAGTGGAGGTAAAAGTATGTTGTGTCCAGTTTGTAATGTTGACATGAGATTGGCAGACCGCGAAGGCATTGAGATCGATTACTGCCCCCAATGTCGTGGCATTTGGTTAGACCGGGGCGAATTGGAGAAGATTGTTGAGCGTTCAACAGCAGCGCCCTATGAAAGTGAAGGAGACAGAGACAGAAGTCGTCATGGTCAGGAATATCGCGGCGATAAGCTTGGAGACCGCGATCGCCGCGAGCGGAAGCGTGGTTTTCTGGAAGATCTATTTGATTTCTAGAGGTAAGGATACTTCAGTCTCTGATTTACAAAACTGTTCGCAAACAGGGGTATTCAAATGGCGACTAAAAATACGATGAGAATCTGCCCAATCTGTATTATTGAGCTGGTGCCAGCAGATCGCCAGGGCATTGAACTTGACTACTGTCCCCAATGTCGAGGTATTTGGCTAGATCGGGGCGAGCTGGAGAAACTCATTGACCAGTCAATAACACGCTATCGAGATGTCAGTTATGGAGAACGCAGTCGAAATCGAGATCGTTACCGAGATGATTATCGAGAGGATTATCGAGAGGAACACTCTGGTGGACATCATGACAGATATCGAGAGGAACACCACGACAGCGGGCATCGCGGCGGCAGACATTACAGTGGTGAGCATCGGCGCAGATCGTTTCTAGAAGACCTGCTTGATTTTGATTAGATAAACCTTGCTTTCTTGCAGCCAATTCACTGAATTTTCTGTTTCCACTACCTCATTTTCTGTCACCTGTCCACCACTCAATTTTTCCGTAGAAACAATGACTCACAATCATAGCCACGAATCCGTCAACTATAACCGAGCATTCATCATCAGCGTTTCCCTCAATACGCTTTTTGTGGTAGTTGAGGCAGTTTACGGGATTCTGGCGAACTCCCTAGCACTGTTGGCGGATGCCGGTCATAACCTGAGCGATGTTTTGGGATTGCTCCTCGCTTGGGGAGCCAGTCTGCTGTCTCAGCGACTTCCCTCCGCACGACGTACTTTTGGATTGCGGCGCTCTTCGATTTTGGCAGCACTGCTGAATGCTACTTTTCTACTACTTGTCTCTGGCGGCATCGGTTGGGAAGCGATGCAACGGTTTGTTGCACCTACACCCGTTGCAGGTGCAACAGTGATTAATGTGGCAGCGATCGGGATTGCGATTAATACTGGCAGCGCGTTGATGTTTTTATCGGGGCGCAAGCAGGATCTGAACCTACGAGGTGCTTTTCTACATTTGGTTGCTGATGCAGCCGTCTCGGTAGGTGTTGTACTGGCTGGGATTGTGATTGTGCTGACGGGCTGGCTTTGGCTTGACCCGGCTGTGAGTTTGGTTGTTACTGTAGCGATAGTCGCTGGCACCTGGCAACTGTTCCGGGAATCGCTGGATCTAATGATGGATGCAGTTCCAGCCGGGATTGAGCCACTAGCCATTCGCACCTATTTGGCTGAACTTCCGGGAGTAGTTGGCGTGCATGACCTGCATATTTGGGGGATGAGTACAACCGAAACAGCTCTTATGGCTCATTTGATTATTCCCAATGAACAGACTGGCGATGCATTTTTATCCCGGGCTTCTCAAGGGTTGCATAACCATTTTGGGATCGAACACACAACGCTGCAAATTGAAACGGGCGATCCTGCTTATCCCTGCCCACAAGCGCCAGATGACCGAGTATAACTAACTATCCTCAAATCTCATTTCAGTAGTAAAACTTTCCTTTGATGATAAACCCCAATTATACGTTGCTCGTTCATACCGATTTCCTCGAAGCGACTCCACACGATCTCCCGAAAGTGCGGCTACTTTGGATCGTTCTGGGACTGCGGAGTTTCCTGTTTCTGGTAGAACTGGTAGTTGGACTTCAGAGCCACAGTATGTCTTTACTGGCAGGATCGGGACACCTGTTCCTGGATCTAGTGACGATGGGATTAACGCTGTTAGTCGTCTGGCTACTTCAGCGTCAATCGAACGGTTGGTCAGCGATCGACTACTGGAAAGTGACTGCCTGGATAGGATTGCTTAATGGTGCTAGCCTGAGCGCGATCGCCTTTTTGATTGCTTGGGAATCTGTGAAACACCTACAAGTCCCTGAACCGATACTAGGCTTACCGATGCTGCTTGTAGCAGGGATAAGTCTGGTCATTAACGGTTTGAGTATTCAACTCCTATACGAAGATAGCCACAATGACTTGAATATTCGGGGAGTGCTATTACACGGGGTCGCTGATGCTACCGTTTCAGTTAGTGTGATTCTGGCTGCCTGTGCGGTTTATCTCTGCAACTGGCTCTGGGCAGATGCAGTGGGAAGTCTAGTGGTTTCTGTTCTCATCAGCTTAAGTGCCATTTCCCTAATGCAAAATGGCTGGCAGCTTTTGAAAAATGTATCAATTCAGCAACAGGAGGATACACATGATTAATTCACTGCCAAATGTCTTGACTTACACCAATGCTACAAATGTTTTAAGTAAATACCCAAATAATTTAATCCTATGAACAAAAACAATCAGCCTCCCTCCTCAGAAGAAATAAGTTCATCCACTGCTGAGAAGATGAAAGAATTTCGCAATCGGCAGCGATCGCAACCCTGGTTACATCGCTACTCTCGCCCGATTATTGCTGGTATCGCCACTTTGGGCGTAGCGATTACAGCTTATCTCACTTTTGTCAGCTTCTCGCAAACATCGGCAGCTTGCCCAACAAATAGCTGCGATCTAGTACTTTCTAGTCCCTATGCCAAAGTATTTGGCTTACCGCTCTCGCTATTTGGTTGTTTGGGCTATGGCAGTATGGTTGTCTTTGCAGTTGCACCTTTACTGGTGAATTCTCCCGAACAAAAGCAACTTCGCACGAAACTAGAGAATTGGACAAAACTACTTCTCTTTATGGGTGGTACTGCCATGATGGTCTTTAGCGGCTATTTGATGTATCTCCTATTTGCCGTGATTCAGTCTGTCTGTATCTACTGCATCGCTTCTGCGTTACTCTCTACCAGTCTATTTATCTTTTCTGTGATTGGGCAAAAATGGGAGGATATTGGACAGCTATTCTTTACTGGAGCTATTATTGCTGTACTCACAATTTTAGGGACGTTGGCTATTTATGGAAGTGCTAATAAGTCAATCGCTAGCGAGACTCTACCCATCGATCCCACCACAGGGAAACCAGTTATTCAATCACCGACAACAAGACCAAAACAGGGAGTAGGTTGGGAAATCACTACGACTTCAGGCAATGCTGAAATTGCTTTAGCACAGCACCTCAAGCAAATTGGAGTAAAAATGTACGTTTTCTATACCTGCCCTCACTGTTATAAGCAAAAGCAGTTATTTGGCAAGGAAGCTGTAAAAGAGTTAAATATAATTGAATGTCATCCTGACGGTATCAATTCCCAACGACAATTGTGCGAAGCGGCAAAAATTGAGAGTGTTCCTACTTGGGAAATTAAAGGAAAGTTCTATCAAGGTGAGCGATCGCTCCAAGAACTTGCTGATTTATCTGGCTATCAAGGCGATCGCAACTTCCGCTATTTGTTACCTCATTAAACCTGAAGTCGTCAGCGAATGTACTCTGGTAGAATCGTTATTGTTGATTTTTGAGCGAACTTAACTTTGTCCCGAAAACTAAGAGAAATTGCGCTAAGGGGGAACAGAATCTCCTCCAAGCCATTATTACTTCCACAGACTGCATTAAAGCTGCGTAAGGCACTAGCACTTCTGGGCTTTTCGCTTTCAGTCGGAACAATGTATCTACTCTTAAATCTTCAAAACACTAGAGAGGTTCCAGTTGCACCTGTAGCAAAATCTTCTCGCACTCTTGCAGAAGTTTTATCTCAGAACCGAGAGAAAAAATACAAACTAGCACAGAAAGCGATCGCTTCTGATAACCTAGAATCCCTAAATATCAAGAAATCACCTTTAGTGGACGATAGAAAACCTGTGAAGTTAGCAGCAAAGAATAATTCGATTGATAAAGATAGTGCTAATCCTACTCAAAAAATAACTTCTGCTCAGTTGTTCAAATTACCATTTCAGATCTCTGACTTGTCAAATTTCACTGCAACTGCCTACTTAACTCTGTTACCCAATGCCAGTTTTACCAATAAATTTATATTTCCCTCGGAAGGCGTAATTACGTCAAACTTTGGCTGGCGTTGGGGCAGAGCGCATCAAGGTGTAGATATTGCGGCTGAGAAAGGTACACCGATCTGGGCAGCCAGCACGGGCATCGTGCAATATGCAGGTTGGAATAGTGGTGGCTATGGAAATATGGTAGATGTTCGTCATCCTGACGGTACAATTACTCGCTATTCTCATCTCAATAATATCTATGTTGAAGAAGGACAAACCGTAAGCCAAGCGCAGCCACTTGGCACAATGGGAGATACGGGTTATACAACGGGTACTAACCTGCATTTTGAGATTCGTCTCGATGGCTTTAGTGCTGTCGATCCGCTGTCTCTGCTTAGTGAGTAATTTAGATAGTAAGAATAGAAACGATGAATCGTAATCAATTGCAATCTGGTGTATTTTTTGCGATCGCTGCCGCATTCTTATTTGGTGCGAGTACGCCGTTGGCAAAAGCCTTATTGGGTGAAACTGCACCCCAAATGCTAGCAGGGTTACTGTATCTAGGTTCTGGGCTGGGATTAGCTCTCGTTCAATTAATTAGTCAGAGATTCCAGGCTCAACAACCTGCTGAAGCTAGCTTAAAGAAGGGAGACTGGTTATGGTTAGGCGGTGCTATTCTCGCTGGTGGTGTGCTTGCTCCCGTCTTGATGATGCTGGGACTGATCGCTACGCCTGCGGCGATCGCGTCGCTTTTACTCAACCTGGAAGGCGTGCTTACAGCACTGATTGCATGGTTTGTATTTCAAGAGCATTTCGATCGCCGTATTGCGATCGGCATGGGTGCAATTACCGCAGGTAGCGCTGTACTATCCTGGCAGGGTCGCCTCGACTTTGATGGTAACTGGGGATTTTTATTAATTATCGCGGCATGTCTGGGGTGGGCAATTGATAATAACCTGACTCGTAAAGTCTCCTCTGCCGATCCTCTCGCGATCGCTACCCTGAAAGGAGGTATAGCAGGAACAGTGAACGTAGCGATCGCCCTAGCTATGGGCGATCGTCTACCCAGTCCTTTAGCCGTAGGCTCGAGCTGTGTTGTGGGGTTCTTTGGCTATGGTATCAGTCTCGTATTGTTTATCTTAGCCCTGAGACACATTGGCACTTCTAGAACAGGAGCCTATTTTGCAGTTGCACCTTTTGTGGGAGCGGCGATCGCTGTTCTCTTTCTCAAAGAAGCCGTCACAACCAACTTAATCCTGGCGACGGGATTGATGGGAATCGGAGTATGGCTACACCTGACCGAGCAACACGACCACAAGCATATCCATGAAGCGATCGTACACGAGCACAGTCATACTCATGACGAGCACCATCAACACGAACATCTTCGCAGGGTTTCTATGCAAAAAGCACACAGCCATCTCCACAAACACCAACCGATCCGACACAAACATCAGCATTATCCCGATATTCACCACCGACATATTCATTAGTAACTATATTTGTCAAGTATTTATACTGATAGCTACGCGATCGCCAGCAATGGTATGCTCGGGCGAATAATGAAACGATTATGAAAAGCAGCTTATCATGACTATTCTAGATCGCAAACCCAGTTTATCTGAAGTCCATCGCACGATTGCAATCCCAAATCAGGGATTTTGGCGTAAGTTGCTCGCTTATGCAGGGCCTGGTTATCTGGTTTCTGTGGGATATATGGATCCAGGTAATTGGGCAACCGATTTAGCTGGCGGGGCGAAGTTTGGCTATGCGTTGCTGAGTGTGATTTTGCTATCGAACCTGATGGCAGTGTTGCTGCAAGCACTATGCGTGCGTCTGGGTGTGGCGACGGGAAGAGATTTAGCGCAGGTGTGCCGCGATCGATTCAGTCCTAAAATTAACTTCTGTTTGTGGGTATTGTGCGAAATTGCCATTGCTGCCTGCGATCTGGCAGAACTATTGGGCAGTGCGATCGCTATTCAGTTACTATTTGGTCTACCACTAATTTGGGGCGTGTGTATTACAGCTTTGGATGTGATTGTCTTACTCATGCTCCAACAAAAAGGCTTTCGCTATGTGGAAGCTTTGGTAATTATGCTGGTTGCCACCGTGGGTATTTGTTTTGCGGCGGAGATTCTATTCTCAAAACCAGATACAGGCGGTATCTTATTCGGATATGCGCCAAAGTTAGCGATTTTGCAGAATCCTGAGATGCTCTACATTGCAATTGGCATTTTGGGTGCAACCGTAATGCCGCACAATCTCTACCTGCATTCCGCGATCGTGCAGACCCGTGCGTGGGAAGCAACACCAAAGAAGAAATGGGAAGCAATTAAATTTGGCACGATTGATTCTACAGTAGCTCTATCCTTTGCGCTGTTTATTAACTCAGCAATTTTGATCGTATCTGCCGCTACGTTCCACTTTTCAGGCTATCAGGACGTAGCAGAAATTCAAGAAGCTTACAAACTCCTTTCTCCACTTTTGGGCGTGAGTGCTGCTAGTGCCATTTTTGGGTTAGCCCTGCTTGCTTCTGGACAGAGTTCCACGCTAACTGCAACCCTAGCAGGTCAAGTAGTGATGGAAGGATTTCTCAATCTGCGACTACCCCCTTGGTTGCGTCGTCTAGCCACTCGATTTCTCGCCATTATTCCTGCTTTAATTGCGATCGTCTACTTTGGCGAACACAGTACAAGTAATCTAATCGTTCTCAGTCAAGTGATCTTGAGCTTGCAACTCCCTTTTGCTGTGATCCCCTTGGTCATATTTACCAGCGATCGCCGCTTGATGGGAGAGTTTGTCAATCCTAAATGGTTGAAATGGATGGCCTGGGCGATCGCGTTCGTTATTACCTCGCTCAATCTCTGGCTACTTTGGCAAACATTTCTGAATTGGCTGCACTAGAGGAATGTTATGAGATGTTAAATTCCGATGGCTAATGCAGCACGACGTTGCCTAACTAGGTCGGGAACATAATGATTCTTATCTGCCTGAGAGTTAAAACCAAGACGGTTATAGACCATGCCTCCTATGCCAGGTATAACAACACCTTCGGGGGTACGTTCATCGTCTTCTGCCAGGTAAATGTAGCGAAATTTTTTATATATGCTCTCAGGAAAACCTTTTTGTAAGCGTTTCTCTGCCCCCTTAAAAATAGCAGGTGCAACTACAAAGATTGTTTGTGGGGTAATTCGCTCAATTGTGTCGAGCAAGTTAGTTCTGACTACGCAAGCTCCAGAAATAATTGACTTCACAATAATTAAACTATTAACTTGCGTTGTAGTTGGTTCTAAGTAACGCTTCAAGATTGGCGCAACCTGCAAGTCTGAAATACCAAACGGGGCGAAACGCTGATTCCAGAAGCAAGCTAATGTAACTTTGGCTAGACTTGTCTCTAACTTACTTAACATGCCTTTTGCCAGGAAATCGGCATCTTCGGCAGTGCAAGCGAGATATGCACCTTCAGTGCGATCCTTAATTTCTGTCAAGACCAGATCGCCCAATGATTCGCCGAGTTCATACATACACTTGCGGTAAAGCTCAACGTTGCTTTGTGGATCGACAAGTGTTGCCAGCAGTTGCTTTTCCTTATCTCTAGCAAATTGTGAGAATGTTCTAGACATAGGGAGGATCGCTTGAAGGAAAAAAAGTATGGAAGCTAACGCTAAGCTATATCGCTTTTTTATTATGGTTTGTAGCTTTTTAGCATTATTTAGTTTTGTAAATCAAGTATTTGTCACAGAATTTTACGATTTTGCAAACTAGCTAGAGCAGAATTTCTAAGTCCTCAAACCTCGAAGGAGAAAACTGTTTAATTCTATCCTGAAAGTGTTGAAATGCTTCAGAATCACAACTATGTGGAAATGTTCCATCTGTGAACCATCCAACGGCTATGTATTCCCAGTGGAAAAAGCCTCTAGAAATTGAGAAGTAAAATCCTGGAATTTGCTCTAAGACTTTAACCACTTCGGGATCGAGCGAGATTACATCATCACTCAAGAAAGAGCGGATAAAAGACGGTTGACATTTCTGCGCAGATTTAAGGATGTCCAGCACAGTGATTCTAGTTTTATCACTAGCAACCCAGGCTCCCAGCAAAACCTTTGCTACACATTCAATTTTGTCTCTGGTTGGTTGCTCAAATGCAGTCAAATATGCGATTGCTTGCCTAAAAGCATCATGGGCTTGCAAAAGCTCGTCAACAGTTGGTAGGTATGGGAAAAATGCAACATGACTATAATTTTTTAAATCTGAGGGCATTGAGTCTGCCAGGCGAATCTGTAAATCTTCTGAAGAAACAACCAGAAATAACTCTGAATTTCTACACTTGACTTCTGTATTGAGATATTTCTGTTGTCGGAAGTCATACGCAATTCTGACTTTGCTGGTATTAGTACCCCATGACACTGTAGGACTATTTTTTAGCTGGAAATGTTGTAGTGATGTGTCTGCACCAAGATCGACGATCAGGTCATCGACGAAAGCTGTTACTTGGCTAGCAAGGTAAATCTCTTCGCCTGACTCGATTACACGAGGAGCAATCAGGACGATTTGGCAGATGGCAAAAAAGTTTTCGTATGTGTTGCCCTTTTGATTAGCAACGCCTCCTCGATTCTTTCTGTATAAGTAATCAAGAATTTCTTGGTTGAATAGGTTGGTGAGTTGGCTGTCAGAGTACATTATCTCGGTAAGCTACCTAGTAAAGCTATTCTCAAGCATATCCTAATCAACAATGATATTATGGCGTACTATATAGTAAATGAATCATTTACTTACTAATGAGTCGTCAACCTGCGATCGCCCGTCTTGATAGTCTCATTGAGGCTGCTACGGTGGTTTTCATCGAAAAGGGATACCGCCGCACCCAGATTGCCGATGTAGCTCATGCCATGCAGCGATCGCCTGGTGCCATCTACCGCTATGTCGAAAGTAAAGAAGCTCTATTCGATTTGGTTATCCGCGCTGTCACTCAACCAGAGTGGGAACCGACCGATCTGACATTGCCAATTCCAACACCCGAATCAGATGCCACCTTAGCATTTTTGCGAGATCTCTTAGCTCGCGAAGGGCGAATTCATAGCTTGGAAAGAGCGATCGCCAAAAAGACAGTCAAGCACCCGCGCACCGAACTTGAGCGCATCATCCGCGAACTCTATGCCAAAACGGCTCGCTACCGTGTGGGCATGAAATTAGTCGAGCGATCGGCGTTGGACTATCCAGAGCTAGCTGTCCTGTGGTTTGGTGAGATGCGTATTAGGGTATTGCAGCAACTCACTACATACCTGCAATTACGGATAGAAGAGGGGTTGCTGCATCCAGTTCCAGACTACTCAGCTACCGCACGTCTGATTGTCGAAACCGTTGTTTTCTTTTCCGTTCATCGCCATCAAGATCCATTTCCTACACCGATGAGCGATCGCATTGCTGAAGAAACCGTCGTTGATAACCTGGTCAACGCTTATGTCAAAAGATAGCTCCTATGAATACTTCAAGCACTTTAAGCCACCGTTACGATCTCGATTGGTTGCGAGAAAGAGAGAGGATCGCGGCTTTTCATCCCTGAAGTCTAATCACTACAGTTTATACTCCATGAAATAAAATTAACAAGAGGTTGTATGGGCATCTATTCACAATTAATTTTGCCTCGATTGATGGATTGGTCTATGTCTAATCCAGTGTTCGCAGAGTATCGAAAAGAAGTCCTCGCCAACGTGCAAGGTGAAGTACTTGAAATCGGCTTTGGTCCGGGCCTAAACCTGGCCTACTATCCCTATCATGTTGAAAAGATTACGACTATTGATGCGAATTCAGGAATGCAAGCTATTGCTGAGCCACGCATTCGAGATTCATCCATCCAAGTTGAGTATCGCGTTCTCAATAGCGAATCCTTGCCAATGCCTGACAATACGTTTGATAGCGTCGTCAGCACTTGGACGCTGTGCAGCATTGCCAAAGTCAATCGCGCAATCGCAGAAATCCATCGCGTTCTCAAGCCAGGCGGTAAATTCTTTTTCATCGAACATGGACTCAGTAGCGATCGCAACGTGCAGATATGGCAGAACCGCCTTACCCCCTTGCAAAAAGTGATTGCGGATGGTTGTCATCTTAACCGCAATATTCAACAACTGGTGGCAAATCATTTCAGCGATGTTGCAGTCGAGCAATTTTACGTGGAACGCTTACCAAAGGTGGGAGGCTATATGTATAAAGGGATAGCAACTAAGATATAAAGACACCTCAGAATATGACAACTGAATCTAAGGTTAAAGCACAATACGATCGCGTTGCAGAGATTTACGATCGCCGCTGGCGTTCCTATCTCACAGATACGCTAACTTTCCTGAAGGACTACATGAATCTTTCAGGGAACGAGACTATCCTGGATATTGCCTGTGGTACGGGCGAACTAGAAAGATTGCTAATTGCTGCCCATCCTCGCTTAAAGATCGTAGGCGTTGATATTTCCGAAAAGATGCTGGAAATCGCGCAGTCAAAATTTACTGGCGATCGCAATATCGAATTTGTGCAAGCAAGCGCGATCGCGCTACCGTTTCCAGATCGCAGTTTTGACATCATCGTAACGGCAAATGCATTTCATTATTTCGAGCATCCCGCCGCTGCCTTGCAAGAAATGTGCCGTGTTCTCAAACCTGACGGGAAAGTTATTGTCATGGATTGGTGTCGAGACTATTGGTGTTGTCAGATTCTCGATATCATCCTTAAACTGATTGACCCTGCTCACAAGAATTGTTACACCCAACAGGAGCTACATGACTACTTAGTCGAAGCTGGTTTTGATGTCACTGCCGAACAAAGAGTAAGACTGCAATTCCTTTGGGGAATGATGGCGGCTACAGGTAATGTTCTCACTCCTTGACCTCGATCGCACCACGTTACGCTAGATTTTCCTGATGTTTCTTCATCGAACCCAGCAGTAAGCTAGTTACAACCAGTAAAACACCAGCAAAAACATAAGGGGAGCTTACTTGCCATGCAAATAGAACCCCCCCTAACATCGATCCCCCAACTTGTCCGAAGCTATTGGCGGCATTTTGAATTCCTAACACTGTTCCCGTGTGTTGACCGCCCCGCTCTGAAATCAAAGCAGCTAAGTTTGGGGCGATCAATGCCATACCGAATGCCAATATAGCGACTACTCCCAGCACAATGGGAAGCGATCTCGCCATGAGCAGCAGGGATATCCCGCTTCCCATGAGTGCAAATCCCAAAGCAACCTGGGAGATCGCACTTACATGTCGAAACAAATAGCCCACAGCAATGGTTTGAAAGAGTGTCATTACTGAGCCACAAACCATGAATACAATGCTTATTTGGATGGGGCCGAATCCCAATTTTTCTTGACCATATAACGCAAAAACGACTTCAAAGAGCGTAAGTCCAAACTGTGCGATCGTTGTTAATCCCAATAGCAGTAATAGTGGTTTACCAAGCTTTTTCCAATTCAGGGCTGGCTGATGAGCGAGTACAGTTTCTGATTTCGATGATAACGATTCCGGCAACCAACGGAGAGCAGCTAGCAGCGTTAAGAACATCAAAACCGCAGCTAGAAAAAATGGAGGAGCATAGTTTTCAATTTTGATATCGAAAAGACCAAAGGTGAAATGTAAGTCTTCACGAGTTGTCAAGCCACCGAAAGCTGGACCTGCAATTACTCCAAGACTTACTGCTGTACCGAGCCAAGCCATTCCTTTGGCGCGATCGCGCTCAGAAGTTAAATCGGCAACATAAGCTGTTGCAGCAGGCAGCATCGCAGAGGATAGAAACCCACCGACTGCCCGAACAACGTACAGCATTGTTAGGGAAGAGGCAAACCCAAATAGGAGTTGGGCAATGGCGGAACCAGCAATTCCGAGCAAGATTAAGGGTCGTCTGCCGATTCGATCTGACCATTGTCCCCAAAATGGTGCTGCAATCAACTGAACGAAGGCATAAATGCTAGTTAATAAGGTAATGTGAATCGCGATCGTTTCACGCGCAATACCTGCTGCATGTAGATGTTTGGCGTAGAAAGGAAGTACAGGCAGACTTACTCCGAAGCCAATCATGACGACAAATAAACAAACAAACAGTAAGAATAGCCTTTTACTCATAACAGGTGAAGGGACTAATGATGCCTACCATACCGATTGCGCTCACTCCAACGTTTATAGCGACTATTTCTGTATACATTTTGCAGATTAGATCAATGGCAACCGCCGCCGCCGCTATGTTTGTTATGCCCCCCATGTCCGCTCTGACCATGTCCACCGTTATGTCTGTTGTGTCCCTGTCCTCGCCGTTGAAACCAGAATAAGGCGATCGCGATCAATGCAAGTCCTAATAGCAATCCAAACATAATATTCTCTCCTAATCTTTCCTGTAAAATGGAAAAAATTGAATAGATCCAAGGCTTAACCGATCAATTCAGCGACTCGAAGAGCAGAGGAGATAGCTCCTTCATGCAAGCCATCACCAAGGTAGGCTCCCGCATGGTAGGTGTTATTCTCGCCGTTAGTCGCAACCACTTCATCTCGGTATCGAAAAGATTCAGTGGTATACAACGGAGTGTGGTGCTCCTGAATATGAATGATGCGATCTTTGGCAATAAGCTCCTCCAATTGGAACGACAGGAAATGATGCTGTGGCGATGAGGAGATGCCGCAAAGCTGATTCAAGCAACCGTTATATCCCCAACGGGTGTTTGTCTGGAAAAAATCAAATTCTGAGGGGTGTCGAATGCCTTGTTCGAAATACATGGAAGTATCCCTATGAACTGTAGTAGTTGCATAATTGGCTTTCCAAGCTGAGAAGCGTTTAATTTCAGCATCGGTTGGGTCAGCTAACAGCGCCATTACCTGGTCGGGTGGCGTGGCAAACACGACTTTATCAAACTCCTGCATTGCGCCGTTCAAGTGCTTAATTTTCACGACATCTGGGCTTCTGGAAATACTGGCAATCTCCATATTTAGGAAGACTTCACCTTTAAAGCATTCCAGAATTTTTTCAATGTAAGTATATACACCGCCTTCAACCCTGAGCCAGTTGACTGCAAGGTAGTCCCGTAACATCGGAATTGCCAATTCTGCTGGAAAATCGTCGATCAGTTCAAACGGTATCGAGTAGCTATACATCGTCAGCAACTTGAGCCAGAGGCTACTAGTACTATCGTCTTTCAGATAGTGCGATAGTGGCTGGTCGTAAAAATACTTCATATTAGCAAATCGGGTTTTCAGCCATAATCCAGCGGAACGGACATGGACGGTATCAAATCGAAGATATTCGATCAGACGTTGGATGCCTGCGAAGTTTTTCTCGATCGCGACCTCCGATAAAAAATGATCGCCATTTCTGGGAAACAATGCTGAACCGATATCAACGGGTACTAATTCCACTCCCAGCTCTTGCATGAGAGCAACGAAGTTATGAAATACAGTGGGAAATTCGAGTACACCACTTTCCAAAATTTCATTGCACTCAGATTGGTTTGGCTTCACGTTTTTGTTCAGAGTCCGAATATGTCCCCCTAGCATGGGTTGCCGTTCCAACACGATGACATGATGCCCTTGTTTATCGAGCAGGTAAGCTGTGGCCATACCACTGGCTCCGCCCCCAATAATCGCAATTCTCATAGCTGACTCCTAAGTTGATGAATTGAATATTGCATGACTTTCTGTTTAGCCGTTGCCTAAAAACACATCGCCAGATAAGCGCTGATACAGCAGTGCTCCTGTCCAAATGGTCGGAGCAAAGCCTGGATAGCCAGATGAGGCATTGCAGAAATAAAACTGGTTGAGCGAGGTTTCGTGATTTAGTCGCCCTAAACCCATGTTGTGCGGGGTCAGACTGGAGCCGTAGGAATTTCCATTCGGACTCCAGCAAAACCGCTCATTAGTGGTAGGGCTGCCTGTGATATGGAAGACCATGTGCTTCCTAAAATTTGGTACGTAGTGTTTTTCCACGACATTCAGGATGGAATCTAAGATTTCTTGCTTTTTCTGGTTGTAGGCTTTGCGATCGCTCTCCCGTAATTGCTTGAAATAGTCGTAATTGGCAACAGTGAGAAATTCCACAATTTGACAGTCCTCTGGGCAATCCCCCCTCGCTTCTGTCAATAAAGTAGGCGTAGTGATCGCAAAACTAGGATTAGAAAAGTCATGGCGATCGTACATCTGCGCGAAGGATTCATTTAGATCGTCATGTCCGCTATGGGCGAGATTCCACTTGCCAAATCCATATTCTCTGAGGTCGAGATCTTTGACGACGCAGTAAGCCATGTAGTTAGATGCCGAATATTCATAGTTGAGTTTTCGGCGTACAGTTTTAGAGAACTTTTCTTCTCCAATCATTTTGGCGGCTCTTTGGGGATCAATATTACAAATCACCGTATTACCCGTAAATTCAGAGGTCTGATGGGTGGTGAGATCGATCGCCTCCACTCCTGTAACCGTTCTATCTGTGACCCTAAATTTTGTGACTTCATGGTTAAGCAGCAACTGTCCCCCGTGTGATTCAATCACCTTCACCAACGCATTAATAACGCTCTCAAAATGCTGAGTCGGGTAAAAAGCACCTGCCTGATAGCCTCGAAATAAGGCGACCCAAGCATAAAATGAGAGTTGATTTGGAGGCAGTAAAAAATCAAGCCATTGCAGAGCCAATAGAGTTTGAGCGGCTTGAGGTAGTTGAAACTTGTCAAATACATTTTGAAGGGTGCTGTTGAGATACTGGACAGCGCACAATGCTTCACTTGGATGTTTGAGTATTTCAGTTGGCTTGATTGGAGGAGCAATTATTTTCAAGCCTACGCCCGTCTTTTCGACTTCGTTGACGAATTGGCGGATGCGATCGCTATGTGCGGGAAACAGCGCAGACAATCGCTGAATCAGTTCTTCTGGTTCCGAGGGAATGTCCAAGGCATGACCTGGCATTCGCATATGGTCAAAGCCGTTGGCGTCATACCGCTCAAAGGTCACTTCCCGATCCAAGCCCAGTTTTTTGAGTACCCGATTGACGGTTTGCCCTTCACCGCAATCCCAGACATAGTGAAATTGAGCGTTAAATGTATACTTTTTAGCCATCGTAAACGTATGCCCAAAACCACCAGGATGCTCATGGGCTTCGAGGATTTGCACTGTCTTGCCGGAGTTTGCCATCAGAGCACCAAAGACCAAGGCTGATAAGCCACTGCCGACGATGAGGAAATCTGGCTTCATAAAATGAGTCCCTAGACGTTTGAATAAAATTATTGCGTGGCGATGAGGGCGTGATATACGCCCCCACTTGTGTAAGGCAGCTATCCAATCTGCCTATGCCAAAGTCTTCAGGAAGCAGTCATGCCAGACTACTAAGCTGCTTGTGCTACTTGGTGTAAACTTTTTGCACAAAGACGACAAGCTTCAGCACATCGCTTACAGCGATCGTCGTGAGATGCGTGCTTATCGCATTCTTGAGCGCAGAGTTCGCAGGCTTTGGCACAGGCAACACAAACTTCTTTACAGAGGCTCGATCCCCGCAGCATGAAGCGGGCACACAATGTGCACAAATCAGCACAGTCCTGACAGAGGCGGATGCATTCAGCCATCATTGACGTATGCTCTCCACCCAGGCAAGTGCTGGCGCAGATTTCACATTCTCGCAAGCAATCCAAACAATCTCGAATGCAAGTATCCAGTGTTGCAGTTGTCATAGTAAAACTCCAAATTTGTGTCAATTGATTGTGTAGGTCTTAGCTACATTCACACTCTAGACAAACGTTTGTATTAAGCATGAATGCCAAAACGGTGTTCATGAGTGGATTGCAATCATCTTCATATGAGATTGGCGCTCAATAAAATCTCCATCTCATAGATGCATTTGAGATGCTATGAAAAGTAAAAGCGCTAAATTTAGCTGAGATATGGAAAATTTATTCCAATGTTTATAAGGATAGCGAAACAAGATGAAACCAGGATGAAATTTTCTGCTGTTTTCTCACTTTTACATAGAAGCGATCGCACTACTCGTTCCCAACTTTTCAATCATTTGACTCAATTTGGCACACTGTTACTTCTACGGCAGAGTTTTTGAATTATTTCAATTAGACTAAATCGGACACAGACCATTCTGACATTCAGGGCTGCGGGCAATGTGCGCGTCATAAAATGTCTTTATTAGCACGGGGTCATAACTTTGAAGTTTTTGCAGGTATCCCCAAGCAGTCAGAGCGATCGCTGAATCAAGATTTGGTCGTGGCGTGACAATAATACGAGGATTAACGGTTCTCAATTCACGAGCCTGTGCCTTAACCTTCTCTAAATCTTCACTTTTAATCAGTTGAGGATTGTAGCTAATAATAATGCCGCCATGTTCCAGATTATGTACTAACTGCTCATCGACAGGTGGTTCTTTAATGTAGATGCCCCAACTTGCAGGGGTTGCATAGTGCGATCCAGAAGTGGGAGGATTGGAATTGTAGGTAACTCGCTGTCCTTCTAGTATATGTTGCTGCCCTAAGTTAGGGAAAATTGTACCAGGGAGGGTTACCCCAGCTTTTAACGGTGGAAGGGAGTTCCCTTGTGTTGTTACCTCGAATCGCTCAAATGTCTTTGGCTTATAGTTGTTAATCGCCAGTATGACCACGATCGCCACCATGCTAAATGGAAAGACTATCCATATATGTTCTCGTACTTTTGCTAGAAAGGGGGAAGGACGTTTGCGTAATACTTTGCTTGTTTTATCCATGTTGTTAAAAATCATTTTTCTGTAAAATCGGACAGACTTCACCTGTCTCTAGTCGCTGGGTGGGAGTCCAATCTTCAAGCAGGTTAACGATCTCATTCCTCAAAGTCATCAGTTCTGCAATGCGGCGATCGATTTCGAGGATTTGATGCTTTAACCGCTGCTCAATTTCATCGCAGGGAGTTAAGCCGCGATCGTAAACTTGCAAAATCTCAGCAATCTCTTGCAAGCTCAACCCCAACTTTTGTAATCGTTTAATAAAGGCAAGACGCTTGATAATATCAGGTAAAAACAAGCGGAATTGCCCCTCAGTTCGCCCTGATGACTTAAGTAAGCCGAGTTCTTCGTAGTAACGAATCGTTTTGATCGGAATGCCGCTCTTCGTCGCAACTTGACCAATCTGTAACAGTGTTTGCTCTTGGCAGAATGCAGTCACCATAGCTTTAGATCTCAAAAATTTATCAGCTTTTAATTTATATACACTCTCTAGTCGACTGGAGAGTCAAGTAGCGATCGCAGCGGGTGTGAGACGACCATCTTCCATACGAATAATGCGATCGGCGATGTCTAAAATGCGGTTGTCATGTGTCACTACCAGAATGGGACAGCCCTGTTCCTGTGATAGATGCTGCATCAGTTCCACTACATCTCGTCCTGACTTACTATCTAATGCAGCCGTTGGTTCGTCAGCCAGAAGCAGTTTGGGATGGCTGACCAGGGCACGAGCGATCGCTACCTTTTGTTTCTGACCACCAGAGAGGTTGTCTGGGAAGTAGTTCGCCCGATGTTCCAATCCAACTTCCTTGAGTATGGCATCTGCTCTTGCCCGAAACTCCTCAACTGGAATGTCTTCATGAAGTTCGAGTGCGGTCTGCACGTTTTCCCATGCAGTCAGAAATTCCAGCAGATTATGCGCTTGAAAAATGTAGCCAATATCCCGACGGATGTTAACGAGTTGCTCTTTACTAGCTCCATCTAGCTCATAACCAAAAACTTTGAGACTACCTTCTTGTAAAGCTCGCAATCCACCAATTAAGGTTAGCAAAGTAGTTTTACCTGAGCCAGAAGGGCCCATCATGATTACAATCTCCCCGGCATAAATTTCCAGGTTAATGTCAAATAAAACCTGCTTCTTCAGATCGCCTTGACCGAAGTAGTGATTGAGATTCCGAATACTAATAACAGGTTCTTGAGTCATATTGCTAAAAGATATCAGCGGGATCGGCAGCTTGGAGTTTGCGTACAGCGATCGCGCCTGAAATAAAGCACATCAGAATCGTGAGGGCTAAAACCGATATTCCTCGTTCGATATCCATTGTCATCGGCAGGCTTGTCGCGGTTTGAGTGAGATTATATAAACCCAGGGTGACGGCAAATCCAGGAACATAGCCCAGTACCGCCAGGATTAAGGCTTCTTGAAACACCATATGCAGCAGATAGCGATCGCGGTAACCCATTGCTTTTAGCGTGGCATATTCAGCTAGATGATCGGAGACATTTGTATAGAGTACCTGATAGACAATCACGCTACCAACGATGAAGCCCATGATGGTTCCCATGGTGAATACAAAGCCAATAGCAGTGTTCTTTTTCCAATAGTTTTTCTCAAAATCCACAAATTCAGCATGGGTCAAGACTTGGATATCATTGGGCAAATTTGTTTTCAATGCCTGCATGACTTTTTCAACCTTTGCACTGGGTTTTAGTTTGATTAAGCCAACGTTGATTTCTCCAGGTGCGCGGGTTTTGAATATCCGCAAGAAGTTAATATCGCTGGTGATTAGCAGTGCATCGGAACCAAAGGAGGAGCCAACTGTAAATAAACCCATAATCTTGATGCGTCGATTATTCACTTCTGGTGTAATGACCTTGCCCTGCGCCACAGCTTCGATAAAGGGTTGAAATTCTGGACGAGAAATGCGATCGAGAATCGCCATGTCATCCAGTTTGATGTGTCCCAGGTATTGGTTGATTTCTGGAATATGCAGCGTGATTTTTGTGGGATCGATGCCGATCGCTAAGATGGCGCGATCGCGCTGGCTTTCGGCACTTTTCCAGGTACCCAGACCGACATACATCGCATTAATAGACTCAACACCATCAATACTGAGAGCCTGATAAAGCCGCCGTCGAGAAAAGTTGTTCATATTGATCAAGGCGCGGGAACGGGGATTAATCAGTACCAGATCGGCATTAAGACTCTGGTGTACGCGGGTCGCACTTACATACAGCGCTCCCTGGAACCCCATTTGCATAAACATGAGAATCACTGCAAAGGCAATCCCTGCTAGCGCAACCAGGAGCCTGGCTCGTTCTCGGCTCAGTTGTAACCAGGCAAGAAACAGCTTGCGACTCCTGTTTTTGGGACTCACGGCTTTACGGCTCCTAGTGCAATCTCCACCGTTACCTGCAAGTTTGACAAGCCTGCAACTTGCTTGCTAGAGCTTGAATTCAATTGGATTTTGACTTCTACCACACGGACATCGGTAGCTGCGGCTGGGTCAGTATTGAGAATGTCTTTCTTACCAACTTCCCAGCCGATTTGAGCAACTGTACCGCGCAATTTCCCGCCAAACGCAGGACTAGTTATTGTGGCGCTTTGCCCCACCTGCACTTTGCCAATGTCAGTTTCATATACTTCTGCTACTACATCGATCTGATCGGTTTGGCCAATTTCAAATACGCCCTTGCCGCGATCGGAGATCGCTTCACCAGGGCGGATATGAACTTTTAAGACGCGACCAGCTTTAGGTGCCCGCACATACGCCAGATCCAGATCTGCTTTTGTCTTTTCAACTGTCGCGATCGCTCGATCCACATCTGCTTCAGCCACTTGCACATCGGTTGGACGCACTTCGGCAATCCGATTGAGATTAGCTTTGGCTTCATTCAGTTGAGCCTGCACCGATCCGCGAATTCGCTTTAACGTTGCCCTGCCTTCTTGCAGTTTTGCCTGGGCGCTTTCAAAGGTGAGTCGCTTACTGTCGAGAATGGATGCGGAAATAACCCCTTCTTGAGAGAGTTTTTGGTAACGTTCGTACTCGGTTTCGGCATTACGAAGCTCTGCTGCTAGTCTCTCCACGGTTGCAACTTGAGCCGTTACATTTCCCTGCAATTCCGCTTCCATGCGCTGAATTGTTGCCGTCTGAGCATCGATCTCTCCAGCTTTCGCGCCAGCTTTCACCTGTGCCAATCGGGCTTGCGTTACGCTCAACTGTCCTTGAGCCTCTTTAAGGATTGCTAGAGCGCGATCGCGGCTATCTAAAATGGCAAGCATCTGTCCAGCTCGGACTGCGTCCCCTTCTTTCACCAGTACTTGCAAAATTCGCGTTCCCTCCAGTGAACTTGTCGAGGACAGGTGTACCGCTTCTCCTCGTGGCTCTAAACGACCTAAAGCAGTGACGATGCCAGCGTTGGCAGTAGTTGTTTCCGCCGTTAGGATAGGACTAGGGGATAGGGGACGGTAGCGAGAAATGGTGTAGACTGCGACAGCAAGCGTGACAAGTCCTGTGGCGATCGCGATCGCTATCCATCGTTTTGAAGATTTGGCTTGTCGAGTTTTTGAAGGTATGTCCATAGATTAAAAACCGCTCCAAGCTAGTTTTATTGTTCCTCTCGATGTAGCAATGCTAAGGTGAGAAATGTTCTAAGGCTGTATGAATAAGTCCTGGTGAATGACAGACCAGTAAACAAGCAAAAAACATTAGAAGCATTCCCAAGATTGCGTTAACCCGCTGTCGAATACTTTTTTCTTTCTCAACCTCTGAGCTATTAGAATTAGCGATAACTGGATTGTGCATGGGTCTTTCTCCTTTATTCTCACTTGCGATACCCGAAATTTAATAAATTGTCCCAGTTGTCAAAGAGATTAAGGGCGGTAGCATCATTACAGGGGTGATGGTGCCGTGAATCCGACGGAAATGAACTTGACGACTTGTCGCGATCGAAATCTCCATGCTATGCCTCAATTAACGAGTTGGTTGCAGGTCACCAATACGAATAGATAGGGAAACGATCTGACTACCCCGCCGTAGTTTCACCTGCAAAACCTGATTCACCTGACCGCTTTCCACAATGCGTTGCAACTGCTCCGCTGTAGTAATGGACTGTCCGTTAATGTCAACGATGACATCTCCCGGGCGAACGCCTGCTGCGCCTGCTGGGGTATTGGGAGGGGCTTGCAGTACCACCACCCCGTCGATCTCTGGCAGTTGTATAGGGGCATTGGGGGCACTGTTGTTCTCTCTTGCTATATGTGGCGTTAGGGTGATCATGTGAATGCCGAGATAGGGATGAGCCACTTGTTTCCCATCGGCAAGCGCAGTCGCAGCAGCTTTAGCGATATCGATCGGAATGGCAAATCCAATGCCTTGGGCTTCGGCTCGGATAGCGGTGTTAATGCCAATCACTTCTCCAGATTTATTCAGTAAGGGACCGCCAGAGTTGCCGGGATTAATTGCTGCATCCGTTTGAATCAAGTCTAGGCGCTTGTCGGGCATACCTATCTGGGAACTGGAACGGCTGAGATTGCTAATAATTCCCAATGTTACCGTGTTGTTAAGACCTAATGGATTGCCAACCGCGATCGCCCAATCCCCTACCCGCACCTTGCTAGAGTCACCTAATGGGGCAACAGGTAATGCCTGACCCGTAGGGTTAATCTTTACCACTGCCAGATCCATTAGCAGGTCTGCACCTCTCACCTCTCCCCGAAATTGTCGCCCATCGGTAAGGGTTACAGTCACCTTGTCTGCTCCTCGCACAACATGAGCATTGGTCAGAATTAAGCCACTTCGATCTGTAATAAACCCAGAGCCAATCCCCCGCTGCAATTTTTGTTGAGGAACCAGATCGGCATCCGTCAATCCAAGAAACTGGCGGAGAATTGGGTCGTTTAAAGCGGGGTCAGGAGCAAGGCGAATCGTTTGTTCTGTGTCAATCCGGACGACAGCCGTTCCAACTTTTTTAACCGCAGTGGCAACAAACTCGCCCTCTAAACTAAGCATAGGAGGCTGGAATGTTCGATTGGTGAAGTTTTGACTGGGGCTCAAAGTCTTTAAAGTTATAACAGCAACTCCAGCACCAATTAAACCTGCCAAACTATAGCCAACTATTTGAACTAAAGGAAACATTTTGCGTTTTTCAGAAGCCATTGTTTAACCTCATCCAGTAGAGTAGATTAGCGTAAGGGTAGGCTCAAACTGATACCTGGCGGTTTTAGAAGGGATGATGACTAAGATTCTTTGAAACATTTAACTTCCTCCCATGCGCAGTGATTGATTAGAGGTGGTCTGCTTAACAACCTCGATGGTGGGATGGGCGATCGCGGTGCGTGGATTGGGAAATACAGATTTCGTCTGTTGGTTGAAAAGAGCCGACCAAGAGTTTTCGCTTGAATGTTCCACCCTGCGCTACAGTCATGGCTGAAATATCGAGGGTGAATTCTTGACCGGGCTGTAGTTGCTGGTGATGAATTGTGACAGCGCGTTTCACTTCATAAATCGGTGCCCAGGGACAGCAATAGTAGTGCCCCAAGCGCGTTCCCCAGCGGTCTTTGGCGTAGGAGATCGCCCCTTGGGCTAAAGCCGCATCGATCGCTGCCTGAATTTCCAGCGTGCGTTCCGGGTCAGGATCGTATTTCCAAATTGTCGCGATCGCTGCCTTCGCCTCAGTATTCCGCTGAAATTCATCCCGTGCGGCAGGATCGGTCAGGCACCAAGGATCGAACCCTACCTCACCGGGAAGGGGGCGCTGAAGTTGGTTTGAAGTTGAAATAAGCTGAGTGGTAGCCGATGGATTATGCTCCAGTAGTTGTGGCATCGCCAGAATTTGCCCCAGGTGATAGTAGGACGCAAGGGCAGCTTTTGCGTATCGTTCAACTTTGGGATGAACTGCTTGGGGCAGGTTCGGTTTCCAGAGTTGTTCGGCATAGTCTGCTTCACTATTGGCGGCTGCCAGCAGTTGACGAATCTGATGGATAGTGGATTGCTTTTCTGCGGGAATGGTTTCGGCTTCAAAGGTCGCGATCGCTGCTTCCGCATGAGTCCGAATCAGACGGGTGGCTTCTACCATGCCATCCAGATGGGTATTTGGGCAGGACTCCGACTCCTCCCAGGGTGGCAGATCTGCTGGAAGGTATCCGTCAACCTGATAAGCCGGATTGTATTGCGCCTGATGTGCCCGATTGAGCCAACTTTCAACCTGGCTGTAGTAAGCAAGTGCCTGTTCTGCTGTCATGGGTGGAACGTAACCCACCGTTGACGGATCGGCTTGATAATCGGCCTCTAGAAGCCGATCGCCCAGAGTTTGCAGTACAAAAGCATTCCAGGCACAGAGAAATTGCGCCTGACTTGCCAGATCGACCGTCCAGGGATTCGAGCCCTGAATCTTCAATTCCAGGCGGCGATCCTCTACCTGTTTGAGCAAATCATAAACGGTTTGACCCGCCCGTCGATAGGCTTCGAGCGTGTCAGCGGCAACCTCGCCCTTTGCCAGGGCAACTAGTTTTCCAATGATTCCCTGTCGTTCTGCCATCATATTTCCTCCTTGTCATTCCATTTGTCGAGAGCGCTGAACTCAGGTGTGAGCAGGCAAAGTGCTAAGTCAGGTTACAGCCTTCCATGGACTTGATTCGCTGGGATGAGATGAAGTTGCCATTTTGACTTGAGACTGCACCGTAAGAACTGCACAGGGAGCATGGTGGAGGACATAATTGCTGACACTGCCCATTAATGTCTCGCTCAGTCCAGAAAGCCCCCGTCGTCCCATGACAATTAGATCGGCATCCCAGGTGCAGGCAGTATTGCAAATGGTTTTACCTGGGATACCGGGGCTTTGGACACATTCTGTGTGTACGCCTGCGGCAGTTGCAGCTTTTGAGTGCGATCGCAGCAGATCCAGCCCTTTCTTAGCAAATGCTTCCCACTGTTTTTGATACTGCTCCACCATTTCACTACCGGTTCCTGACTGATAAGGGTCCGGGTTGTAGAGTTTAGAAATGTTTGGACAACCCTCTTCGTCAATAGATAAGACATGCAATAGCACCATGCTGCCTTTGTTGGCTTTCGCTAGGGCAATGGCTTCATCAAACACGCGCTTGCTATCTTTAGACATATCCATAGCTACTAAAATCTTTTGAAACATAGAACCTCCTTTGGAAAGGAACTAGTCAGAATCTGGCGCTTGAACGCACCGCCTTTTGACACTACTTCAGCCGAAACATCAAAGGTAAACTTCTGAAACCTCGCTAGCCGTTGGTTGCCAATCGTGACTGAGCGCCTAGCTACATAAATTGGTGCCCAAGGACAGCAGTAATAGTATCCAATCCGAGTACCTGCATGAGTGAGTGGGAAAGCAATATCTCCCCACCATAGAGCAGCGATAATTTCTGTCTGAATTGCCAATGTCTTGTCAGGTTCGGGATCGCACTTCCAAAGTGCAGCGATCGCTTCTATTGCCTTAGGGTTGTCATACAATTTGGCATAAGCTACTGAATCGGTCAGGCACCAGGGATCGAAGCCAGGTTGACCTGGTAATGCCAGCATCCGATCGCGGCCTGGGTAATCTGCTCTTCGATCGGCTTCGGATGTTTGAATCGCAAACTCACCTTTAGTAAGGTCGAGGAATCTTCCCAAAATATCTAGTCGTAATATCATAAGATCTCTCTTGAATCTTTGTGTTGGTTGTGGTGGAACAAAAATCAAAGTCCAGCTATTCTTGGTCTGACTCAACTTTCGTTAAAGCTGCCTGTAGTTTTGCCTCATCATCTTTCGATAATGAGGTGCGCAGAACTTTACCCTCAAACTTGCTCAGATCGTCCAGAACTTTATCTGGTGTAGACTTTCTCACCAGGATAAAGAGGGCAGACGTTCCTGGCTCTACCGTATTGCCAATTTCTCGAATAAAGTTATCATCAATGCCGATATCGGTTAGCGCTCCCGAAACTGCACCAACGGTAGCGCCAACCGCCCAACCCAATAATGGATTGAAGAATATCAAACCAAAAAGCAGTCCCCAGAAACCTCCACTCAATGCACCAGAAGCTACTAGTTCCTGGGTTTGCTTGATTTTGACTTTGCCTTCTCGATCCCTGACAACGATCGCAGCATCTTCTAAGTCAATTAGATGCTCCCGTTGTAGTTTCATGAGGTCAATCAGAACCTCGTCTGCCTTGAACTCATCTTTAAAGCCAATAACAATTAGATCGCTCATAATTTCCTATCTGGTTGAAGTAAGATTTAACAATTAAATGAAGAGCAATTGCGAGAACTAAGTATCGTGGTGAGACTGCTTAGAATTCGATAGCTTTTTCTGATTTGTTTGCCCCCAGCGAGGGAAAAAGGCTGGTGTAACCGCAGCATAACGGGCATACTCCTCACCAAATTCTGCTAAAGCGTCACGCTCTTCTTGACGTGCCAGACGAACGTACATCCATACCAGAATTGGGAACATCAACAGAGTCAAGATCGTAGGCCATTGCAGCAAAAATCCAAACATGATAATGATGAAAGCAATATACTGGGGATGGCGAATCGTTGTGTAGGGGCCTGCTATCGCCAGGGTGTGGCTGCGTTGGGCTTTATATAGTACCTCCCACGCAGATGACAGTAAGACAAAGCCGCCAAAGATAAACACCAAGCTGAGGATATGGATCGGCTCGAAATGCGGATCGCCCTTCTGCCCGAGCAGCGTCCACCAGAGGTGGCCAGCGTTATGGGAAAGGACATCTAACCCAGGATAACGGCTTTGCAACCAGCCTGAGAGTAAGTAAATGGTGAGAGGAAAGCCGTACATCTCTGTAAATAGCGCCACGATGAAGGCTGAAAAGGCTCCGAACGATCGCCAATCGCGGGGACTGCGCGGCTTTGTAAAGCTGAAAGCAAAGATGATAAATACTAGAGAATTGATAATCACCAGGAACCAGAGGCCGTAAGCGGGGATATCTTTCATGACGTTAAGTCTCCTAATTCTTAAATAGCTCGACTGATAGAACTCTAGAGATAAGCTTCAACGCGAGCGATCGTCACTGCCGCCACCATGTCCGCCATGTCCACCGTGCATAAATAGATGCATGAGCGGGCAAGCCAGGAGAAATAGCCAGGGCAGGACAGGGATCAGATGTGCAAAGTGTTCGGTAATCAAAAAGAAGGCGATGATGCCTAAGAAAAAATACAAGGCAATTCGAGCTGGCCTCAGCCATCCATTACTCATATCAGATCGATCGCGATCGTCTTGGTGAACCTCTCGATTGTGTTGGTGAACCATAGAAACCTCCTAGTTTGATAAATTAAGGCAGATACGCATTTGTGACATATTGCTGCACCATGCGGTGGGTGTTAAAAAATGAGGCATTCAACGCGATCGCCTGCCGCATCACATCAACCCAGCGTTCGTGCTCTCGATAAAACATTGGCGCGATCGTGTTTTTCAACTTTTGATATAAGTCCTCTGCATCCTGTCGGTTCAGGGCATCTGAACCAGAGAACTCTGGCTCCTTGGAACCAATAGACCAGCCCGTTATCCCTTCGATATGCCCTTCAATCCACCAGCCATCCAGAACGCTGAAACTGGGAACGCCGTTGTGTGCGGCTTTCATGCCAGAGGTTCCCGATGCTTCTAGAGGTCGCTGTGGCGTGTTCAGCCAGAGGTCGACTCCAGAGACGATCGGCTTAGCCAGATCCATGTCGTAGTTTTCCAAGAAAATTACGGGGATTCGATCTCGTAGCTGGCGAGAGATATCGAAAATATGCCGAATTAAGTCTTTACCAGAATTGTCTCTGGGATGTGCCTTACCCGCAAAAACAAACTGCAAGGAGCCAACCTGTTCGGCAATCTCTAGCAGTCGATTAATATCTGAGAAGATTAAATCTGCCCGCTTGTAAGGCGTTGCCCTACGAGCGAAGCCAATTGTCAGAGTATCAGGAGAAAGCGAAAGATTGGTTCGCTTCTGAATTTGTTCCAGGAGATGAACTTTAGCTACTACGTGAGCTTCCCAAATCTCCTGCTGGGGAATGTTGATGGCATGCCTTAGCATGGATGGGTCGTTGCTCCAGCCAGGAATGTATCGGTCGTAGAGAGATTTAAAGCTGTCACAAGTCCACGTCCAGGAGTGAACGCCATTAGTGATGTGGTGGATGGGGTAGCCAGGAAACATTTCTTGCGAGACTTCTTCATGCCTCTTAGCCACGCCGTTAACATAATGGCTCAGGTTCAGCCCCAGCAGGGTCATATTGAGGCGATCGCGCCCTGCCAGCATTTGCAGGATATCGAAAGGCACAACTGGTTCCAAAATAGATTGCACCAGATCGTAGCCGAATTGATCGTGTCCAGCAGGAACGGGTGTATGGGTAGTAAAGACACATCGCTCTCTAACGTTGCCGAAATCCCACACTTCTGTCTGTTGCCCGTTTTGTTCCTTTAAAAGCTCCAGGACTAGCAGACTAGCGTGCCCTTCATTCATGTGAAATCGCTCGATACCGCTATATCCGAGGGCATGAAGCATTCTGACTCCACCAATACCCAGCAACATCTCTTGAGCTAGACGATAGCGCTCATCTCCGCCGTAGAGGAAATCTGTCAGGGTACGGTCATTATCAGTATTTCCTTCAACGTCGGTGTCCAGCAAAATCAAGGGGACAATATATCTACTTAAGCCGACAATGTCATACTGCCAGGCTCGAACTTGGACTATCCGTTGCTCAATTTCGACGCTGACTGTTTCAGGCCAAGGGCGCAAGAAGCGTTCTGGATGCCATTGAACAGGATGTTCTCCTTGTCCACCCCATTCATCTAGTTTTTGATCGAAATAGCCTTTGCGATAGAGCAGACTCACCCCAACGCTGGGTACTCGCAGATCGGCACAGGATTTCAGGGTATCGCCAGCCAGTACACCTAAACCACCGCTATAAGTTGGCATAGCAGAACCAACTGCAACCTCCATTGAGAAATAGGCAACCCGCCTGTTTTCTTTGGCTTCATCGTAACTTGCGGTCACAAGTGCGCTAATATACCTGTCTGGCTGCTCAAAGAACTTGCTTTGGCAGAATTCCGAACAGAAGTGGACTTCTCGATCGTTGTGGAAAGCTCTTAGTGCTTTATCTGGCTGAACTGTCATGCCACAAACTGGATCTTTCAGAATCGTACTCATGTTTTTTACCCGTCATAGGGAATATTCATCATTTAATTTAGTTAATCAGTGGATAGCTTCAGACCTTTCAGCAGCGATGAGTTGACAATCACTGACAGAGAACTCAGAGCCATAGCAGCCGCTGCAATGATTGGGTTCAGGAACCCTAGAGCCGCAATAGGAATTCCTACCGTGTTATAAATGAAGGCCCAGAACAGATTCTGTTTAATCTTGAGCATCGTGGCACGGGACAGGCGGATGGCTGCCACGACATCGCGCACGTCATTTTTCACCAGAATGATGCCACCTGTTTCTTTCGCAACATCTGCCCCAGAACCGATGGCAATCCCAATATCAGCCGTTGCTAAGGCTGGCGCATCGTTGACTCCATCGCCCACCATCGCCACAACCTCACCCTGTTTCTGTAGGTCTTGCACGACCTTGGCTTTATCTCCTGGTAGGACTTCAGCAATTACCCGCTGAATGCCTAATTGATGGGCGATCGCATCCGCAGTCCGATGATTATCTCCGGTCAGCAACACGACCTTAATATTCTCTTTGCGTAAAGCTGCGATCGCTTGACTAGCTTCAGGCTTGAGCGTATCGGCTACAGCGACGATCCCGATTAAAAGACCATTGCAGCCCACCAGCATAGCTGTCTTCCCTTCTGTTTCTAGACGGCTCAGCGTACTCTCAGTTGATGGATTAAGGTAATAGCCTTCCTGTTGAAACAGTTGGCGATTGCCCAGGATAACTCGGTTGCCGTTTGCTTCTCCGCGAATGCCGCGCCCGGGAATCGCCTGGAAATTCTTCACATCAGGGATTGACAAATTCTGGTGTCTGGCTGCCCGCACGATCGCCTCTCCTAGGGGATGTTCTGAACCTACCTCCACAGCAGCGGCTAGCTTTAAAACTTCGCCTTCTGGCTGCTCTGCCAGAGCAATAATATCCGTGAGGCTGGGTTCTCCCCGTGTCAGCGTTCCAGTCTTATCGAAAACCACCGTAGTAAGTTTCTCAGCTCGCTCCAGGATTTCGCCACCTCGGATTAAAATCCCTGCCTCCGCCCCTTTGCCTACACCTACCATCAGAGCCGCTGGTGTCGCAATTCCCAAAGCACAGGGGCAGGAGATAATTAATACAGCAATGAAAGATAGCAAAGCCTGTGGGAAATTACCCAGGATCAGCCAAACGATAAATGCTAGTAGAGCAATGCCTACAACAGCAGGGACAAAATAGCCAGTAACCTTATCGGCAAGCCGCTGTACTTGAGCAGTGCTAGCTTGAGCTTCCTCGACAAACTTGATAATTTGAGCTAGGGCTGTTTCTGCCCCCACGCGCGTAGCGCGAAAGCGGAAGCTTCCTGTTCGGTTCAAGGTGCCGCCAATTACCTCTGCTCCTGTTCCCTTTTCTACAGGGATCGACTCCCCAGTTAGCATGGACTCATCCACGGATGATAAGCCATCAAGGACGATACCATCTGTTGGCACTTTCTCACCCGGACGGACAACGATCGTCTCTTCAACCATCACGCTCTCGGCGGGGATTTCCATCTCTATCCCGTCTCGGATTACCCTGGCTGTGGCGGGTTTTAAATCAAGGAGCTTGCGTACTGCCGCCGATGAATTCTTCTTAATGATTTCTTCCATGTACTTGCCCAGCAGTACAAAGGCAATTATTATGGCGGAAACCTCAAAGTAAACGCTGCGCTCTTCGACTCTGACAGGCAGGATACTAGGGAAAAAGACTACCACTACGCTATAGAGATAGGCAACGCTAGTTCCCAGAGCAATCAGAAAGTCCATATTAATGCTGCGGGTGCGAATGGCATTCCACGACCCCACATAGAACGACCACCCACCGATAAACTGGACTGGCGTAGTCAAGATAAACAGCCACACTCCCCAGGTAAACCAGGGCAGAAATGGAATTGGAACCCAAGTCACAAGAGTTACACCTGCTGCCAAACCGATAAAAGCCGCCGCCCGCAGAATTGCCAGGAACAAAACTCCTGTCAGCGCAATTGTGACGCGGGTACGCATAGACTTGAGTTCGGCTTCGGGCGACTCGAAGGTACGCTGGCAACCCTGGCTGCAAAAATAATAGGTACGCCCACCCCGTTCCGACTTTAAAGCTGTCGCTTTCGGCACCATCATGCCGCAGATCGGGTCTTTAGCCATCTCCTGTGGGCTTGATGATACAGTGCTTTCGTGTCTGTGACCGTGCTGTCCGTGATTGTGAGCCATTCTTAGTTATTCTCCCTGCGACTCAAAAGTTTGCTGGCAGTGCGTACTGCAAAAATAGTAAGTCTGCCCCTTTCTCTCTGACTTGAGCGCAGTAGCTTTCTCGACTGTCATGCCGCAGATCGGGTCTTTTGCGGTTTTACTTTGCGAGCCGTCCTGTTCGCGTTTGCGGCTAAAAAATCCAAACATGTACAACCTCCTGTAATATGAGTGACACGTATACAAGTTCGATGCAGTACTTCAGAAATGGGGGCAGATCGCCGCAACTGCCTTAGCGATCGCTTTGCCTGGGGAGATTTACTTAATTTCTAATTTCTAATGCCAGCGAACGAACTGAGGATAAAATTCTCAGTCTCACAGGCGCTCGATCGCTGCCTTCAGTTTTGCCCCTACCTGCTCTGCGATATCTAGTAGACCTGGATTCTCAACAGCTTGCATGGATGCAATGGGATCTACAGCAGCAACTTCGACAACTTCTGCCTTCTGTTGCACGATGACATTGCAAGGCAGCATCATGCCAATTTTGTCTTCTACTTGCAATGCTTGATAAGCAAAGGATGGATTGCAAGCCCCCAGGATTTTGTAGCCTTGCATCTCCACCTCCAGTTTCTTCTTCATCGTGGCTTGTACGTCAATCTCTGTAAGGACACCAAATCCCTCTTGCTTCAAGCTCTCGATCGCTTTTGTCACAGCTTCATCGAAAGAAACATTCAAGGTTTTACTGAAGTAATAGCTCATATTAATTTCTCCTTTGCTTATTAATTGTTTCAGGCAACTATGAAATGGGCGTGAAATCCCCTCTTAAAGTATTGCGATCGCATTAAATTTTGTTGCGGCTGCGCAAATTTCATCCTGATTTCATCGCCCAGATCTATGGTGAAAATGGAGGCGAAGAAAAACCTTATGAAACTGATAAAATCTGGAGAATCTGGGCATCAATGGAAAACGAACAAGCCATTGCTGCTAGCGATAGCGGGTCTATTAGCAGGCGGGGCAGTGACGGGCATACTCGTAACGAGTGTTGTGCAAGCGCAGCAAGTTCACAGAGGCTTTCCTTACTCTGTCAGCCAAGCTATGCCTCATCGTCGGGGCATGATGATGGGACAGCAAGCCGATCGCCATTTCATCACCATGATGATTCCGCACCATGAGGGTGCTGTTAAGATGGCAGATTTGGCACTAAAACTCTCCAAGCGACCGGAGATCAGGAAATTAGCAGAGGCAATCAAGCGCGATCAGACCCGTGAAATCGACCAAATGCGATCGTGGTACAAGCAGTGGTATGGTACGAATGTCCCTCCTATATCTGCGATCGAAGATACGGGAATGATGGGGATGCACTCTCGCATGATGGGCATGATGAACATGACGGAAGCCGATCTCAAAGCTCTTGCTACTGCGCCTGATTTTGATAAAGCGTTCATCGAAGAGATGATTCCCCATCACAAGATGGCGTTAATGATGACGCATATGATTGTGGATAGCGATCGCCCCGAAATGAGAAAGCTCGCCAGTGCGATTGTCCAATCTCAAAGTGCCGAAATCGAGCAAATGCGCCAGTGGTACAGCAGTTGGTATGCTAGCAAGTAAGCAGGAAAATATATGCCCGATCGAAAAGTAAATCGCTCCTACTGGCTTGAGTTTATCGGCTATAGCTTGGCCATAATGGTTGGCATATGGTGGGGGCTGTATGGTATTAATTCTGGCACTAAGGAAGCGCCAAAATCCCAAGAACAGCGATCGAATGCCTTCGGAACGAAATCGCCCTCGGTAATTAACTCCCAGCACTAGCGAATCTCGCTCACATGTATATTGAAAAAGTTGCCAGGAGAATAGAAGGTATCTTAGCTGCGCCAGAAACCAATCTATTTTTATTTGGGTTTCTGCTGCATTTTGTCTATGAAGTTTGGCAGTCCCCATATTTTGAGTTTTACAGAATGCCGACCTTAGCTGACAAGGTAAGCTATATCACTCACTGTACAGTGGGTGATGGGGTAATTACTGTAATTAGTGGGGGAGTTGTCAGTTGGGTGGATCGCTCTCGCTCTTGGATATTACGCCCAACTTGGCGGGCAATGATTCTCTTTACCAGCTTAGGTTGGTTTTACACGTTCATCTCAGAGATTTATCGCATTCGCATTGCAAAACTTTACGGTGTCTCAACCTTGGTTGTACCAATCGTGGAGATTAGCTGGCTGCCACTTCTGCAATGGATAATTATTCCACCTTTAGTTCTATATATGTCTAGAAAACACATTCTAGGGTATCAAAAAAATAGATCTTCTTGAATTTTGCGAAGTTTCATCAGCCCTAAGATGAGAAAATATGAGTTCATCCATTTTGAAGCGATCGCAAAAATTACTAGTTTCTGAAGACTAAGGCACCGAATGGCTTCTAGTTCTAAAAATCAGCTTCAGTCAATTTTCATAAAGGCAACTCAGTGGTTTACTAAAACACCAGAAAGAGCGATCGATCGAGCTTATGAGGCTGCTGTAAACATTAAAAAGCTCGAAGAAGAGTACTTTGGGGGGAATCCCATTTCGGAAAATGCTGGATACAGCGAAAGTACCTTTAGCTTATTTAACATTCAACTAAGCAACTATCTCAACACTATTGATGCCAGGCTAACGGAATATAAATTGAGTTCCAGAGTTCCTTACCTTTTACCGCAAAATTCTATAGAAGCAGCGACTAGGCCACTGGGCAACCCAAGTATTCAAGATACCAATCCATCAATTACCCAAAAACTGGCTTTCATTGACTACATCTTGGCAAGATATCGCGTCAACCCCATCAAAAGTGTCAAGACTCAACCAGATACAGTACAGCTATTAGATGTAGATGTCCTGAAACCGGAAGCCAAAGAGAAATTCTATTTGTTTCCGCATTCCCCTAAGAAAGATACCTCTAGAACCGTAACTTCAGTTGAAAAAAGCATTCTACCTGGCTCTTTTACCCGTGCATTCGATCGCGTTAGACACAATCTTACTCCCTCGTATAGCTCCTATGAAAATGATGTTGTTGATGAATTAAGGCAATCACGCAAGCGCACAAATGCCGCGATTAGATATTGTGCGATCTTAGTGATAGCTACTATTGCCGTACAGGTAATTTCCAAAAACCTAGTCTACAGTCCTATTGTAGATTACTGGACTAACCAAAAACCCTTTGAAATTCAGTTGAGTCCCGAATTTGATGACGAAGCAATCGAACGCTTCAGTATTGCCAAGCAAAAAATAGAATTCGATAGGTTGATTGGCAAATACTCAAATCAATCTCTAGAAGAAGGGAATCAGTTACGCCAGGAAGCGATCGATATTGTTAAGTACTACAAGAATGTCAGCTTAGATGGGATAAAAAATTTGCTGGCAGACTTTACCGCCGTAATAGCCTTTAACACCATACTTGTTGCAGGTAAAAAACAAATCCTAGTAATTAAAGACTTTATCGACGAGGTACTCTTTAGTCTCAGCGATAATGCCAAAGCTTTTTTAATTATTGTTTCTACTGATACTTTTGTTGGATTTCATTCTAAAGAAGGGTGGGATGCCTTGCTTACTTCTTTGTTCTACCATTTTGGCATCCCCGAAAATCGTATTTTTATTATGGCTTTCATCGCTACCTTACCAGTATTTCTAGATGGGCTGTTTAAGTTTTGGATCTTCCAGTACCTTAGACAATCTTCACCCTCTACTGCTGCTATATATGGAGAAATGAATGATTAGTTATCGATCGCTTTGAGGGTGTTCTGATTTATATTTACGAAGCGCAATCGCTGCAATATTTGACCTCATCCCAGCAATTCGCCCATTTTTTGCGCCAGGTAAATGGTAGTTTGCAAGTGGGGCAAGTTTTCTTCGGGAGGCTTGACTTGTTGCCTTTGCGAGCTATTTTAGGGTTGTATTTACAAAATCTACAAATTTCGTTGCTAATTTAGCCTAACTGTTGTTATAGATGGCATCTAGTTAAAAGATTATTTATGACAATCAAAAGCTTTTGGGGCAATTTCATCCTGATTTCATCTGCATTCAGTAAATTAAGAGAGAGTGCTGGTTAGAAAAGCATTCAGGCAAACTGGTTGTCTAGCTCAAAACATACATTAATGAAAAAATTTGCCGCCGCGATTCCTTTCTGGATGGGTACCGCCGCTGTATCTGCGACCCTAATCTTTGCTCAAGGTTGTTCGTCGTCAGTTAAATCTGCTGAAGAAACACCGCCTGCTTCTACACCAGTTGCTTCATCAAAAAATCCTCATGAAGGACATTTGATGAATGGTGTTGAGATGAACAGGACAGAGATGCTGAAAAGGGCTAACTCAATTCAAGCAAAGCTAACTGCTCCACCTAATATCGCTCCCAAGACTCCAGTATCCTTAACGATTGACGTGCGGGATCGGCAGGGGAAAGCGATCTCTAAGTTCGATACTTTTCAGGAAAAATTAATGCACCTGATTGTAGTCAGGGACGATCTCCAGTTCTTCGATCATCTTCACCCTACCTACAAGCAGAATGGACGCTTTGAAGTCGAGGCCAGTTTTCCTCAACCTGGAAATTACACCCTATTCAGCGACTATAAGCCTGCCAAACAAATTGAAGTAGTCTCTGTGCTGAAATTGCAAGTTCCAGGTGCTAGTTCTTCTGTTCCAGCGATCCATCTAAATCGCATCAAGACTCTGGGTGACACAAAAGCAAAGCTCACTTTTTCGGAGTCAACGCTCAGAGCGGGGGAGGAAGTAACAGTGATGTTTAACCTTCGGCAAGCAGCAAACAATCGACCAATTCAAGACCTACAGCCCTATTTAGGTCAAAGAGGCCACCTTGTTATATTGCGACAGATTAACCCACTCGCAGCAGAAGACTACATCCATGCCCATGCTGTTAAGAATTCTCCTGATGGACAAGTAGAGTTTATGACTAAATTCCCTCAATCAGGTAGATACAAACTCTGGGGACAATTCAATCGCAATGGCAGAATAATCGTTGCTGACTTTTGGGTAGATGTGCAGTGAGCGTTTATTTTCTGAATTGCATGAAGATGTTTCGCTGCTTAGCAGCGATCGGCGTCAGTACCACAGTTATATTTAATGAGGCAAAGCTAGTCACTGCACAAACAGTAACTAAGCCTATGCTCAATAACTCTAGCCACACGCAGAAAGATCCAGCACCAAGCAATCTTTCTCCTGCTCCCGATCCTTTATATCTGCCTACCAAACTAGATGAAGTCAGGCTTGAGAAAACCCAAGCGATTACGCTCAATCAAGCTCTAGACCTGGCACGCCAAAATCATACCGAGCTACGTATAGCCGAGCTAACCCTAAAACGCAGTCAAGCAGCACTCCGCCAAGCACAAGCGGCTAACTCGCCAACCATTGCTGTCGTGGGTGAACTAGAAAGCGATCGCTCTGCCAAGGAGACTTTTCTAGATTTACGTAAAGATAGAGAAGTGAGGCGATCGCTTAATTCTCTCGGTAGTACGCTAGAGGCAAGCTATGACATCTTTACATCAGGTAAACGAGAAGCTTTAGTTAAGGCGGCGGAAGAAAAGTTGCGTATCGATCTTTTAGATGTGCAGCGGTTAAGCGAACAAATTCGTTTAGATGTGACGAATGGTTACTACGATCTACAAGAAGCAGACGAACAAGTGAGAATTGCTCAGGCAGCAGTAGTAAATGCCCAGAAAAGTCTCAAGGATTCCGTGTTTTTAGAAGAAGGTGGTACGGGAACTCAGTTTGATATTCTACGTTCTAAAGTGCAGCTTGCGAATGCCGAACAGGACTTGACCCAAGCTCAAACCCAGCAAGAAATCTCTCGTCGCCAACTAGCTCAAATCTTGAATGTCTCGCAATCTATCGATGTTTCTGCCTCCGATGCCGTGCAAAAAGCGGGTGAATGGAGTCTATCGCTGGAAGAAAGCATTATCCAGGCATATAAACAGCGTGTGGAATTGCAACAGCAACTCGCACAACGCCAAATCAGCGAACAGCAACGTCTTGCCGCAATTGCCGACGGTAAACCTCAAATTAGTTTATTTGCCAATTATCAAGTTTTGTACGGTTTAGATAGTGGCATGGGAATTGTTGATGGTTATGCTGTTGGTGCAAGACTGCGATGGAATCTTTTTGATGGTGGTGGGGCACAAGCTGCCGCCGATCAAGAAGAGGTGAATAAGGCGATCGCTGAAACTAAGTTCACCGACATGCGCAATCAAATTCGTCTTCAGGTGGAAAAAGCCTATAAAAATCTGCATACCAATGCCAAAAATATTCAAACTGCTGCACTCGCTTTGAAACAAGCACAAGAAAGCTTAGATCTTGCACGACTGCGGTTTCAGGCTGGTGTTGGTACTCAGTTAGATGTATCTACAGCTCAAAGTGAATTGACTAAGGCAGATGGCAATCGTGTTAGAGCAATTTTGAACTATAATCGTGCGCTTGCCTCGCTTCAGAGAGCAATAGCTAAATAGATATTCTCATACGTTCAAATTAGATATTCCAATTTCATCACGATTTCATTCCTCTCTGTCATGCTAATAAACGACAAGTTAATGATGTGAATTATTGAGAGGAAACATGTTAAAAAGGTTGATTTATGCCACCGTATCTACACTAGCACTTCTAACTTCGGTTCCCGCTTTACAAGCTGAGGATGTTTCGTCTAGTCCTAAAGCTACCCAAATTATTCACAGTAGTGCGATTCCTAATAATGCAGGTGCCCCCAGACCAACCTACCATTTTGAAATCCGCGTTGGCGGTGGGTCTCTTTCGCAGATGACAATTGATATACCAGAGGAGGTGGCGATTGGCGAGATAGAAGTTAAATCTCAGTCAGGGCAAAAAATTGACACCACTGTCTCTATGAATGGCAAGGCGGCGACAGTGGCTTTTGCACAGCCGATCGCTGTAGGCACTAATATGGATGTTTACCTGAGAGATGTAAATACTAGATGGAAGTATCCTAAGACATGGTTTTTCCCCATTTCTGGCAGTGTTGGGGGTGTAAATATCCCATTTGGACTGGGCCGAATTCAGACCTACGGTCACTAAGCTCTACAAGAGTGCCTGAATTTCCGCAATACCTATACCAGTTTTCTGGCTGATAGTTTCGATGTCGAGTAGACCAAGAAGGGAGCGGGCGATCGCTATTGCTTTCTCCCGCTCACCTTCAGCTCGACCTTCAGCATGACCTTCAGCTCGACCATCCTGTCTTGCCTTTAAAATTGCGTTGCGATTATCATGCAAAAACATTTCTCGCTTTTCTAATAGTTCTAGTTCCTTTTTGCTCAGTTTACTTTGCTTCGCGACCTCAAAAGCGTGATGAAGTGCTGGCACCTCATCTAAATTTGGTGGTGCTGTTTGAAGCTTGTTAGCAGATCGCAGAAAGTACAACCATTTATCGGTCAGGGTTTCCAACTGATCTAATTCACGCTTGAATTTAGGCAACTCCACAAACACTAGCTCAATATCATCGCTGTAGTCGGTCAAATCGTCTTTCTCCTTGAGGCGATAACGGGAGATGATCCGTTCTTGCTCTGGAAACATCTCAAAATCGGTTATCGTTAGGGCAATCACAGGATTTAGTAATGTGTAATCTTCCCCAACAGACAGTTGAATCGAAAAGGCTTTGGCAGCATTGTAGAGTACCCGTTTTTCAAACCCCAACACATTCAATACCTGCATTTCAATAATCACGGTTTTATTACCTGCGATCGTGGCTTTGACATCGAGATAAGAATCTTTCATCCCTTTAATGCGTGGAGCCTGGTAGGGATCGATAATTTCTACATCGAGAATAGTTTCTTTCTCTTCATAGAGAATGGCATTGAGGAAACTAATTAGAATATCTTTGCTCTTTTTAGAGCCAAAGATTTTCTTGAAAGCAAAGTCAGTTTTGGGGTTGATAAATGTCGTCATAACGACGTAACTCAAGCGAGGGATTCAAGTGCATTTATTCTAACAAATCGAACAATGTAGCCCCAAAAGTACAGATCCGAAAATTTCATCCCAATTTCATCGCCTTATGAAAAACTGTATTCAGCCCTAGCAAATCTAACCTTTTACCTTATCAGTGGATAATAACTATGACTTATTACCGCCCCCTCGCCAAGCAGCATTTCGTGGCTGGAGCATTAGTCAGTCTAGCTTTATTAGCTCTTCCTAGCGCCTATCCAGTCAGCGTACTTGCCCATGCGGGGCATGGTAGTGAGTTTGGCGGCAATAAAGCCACGCAATCCAAGGATGCGATCGCCGTCGATGCAGAAACAGCAAAGCGGATGGGACTCAAAGTAGAACCTGTCGCCTCTAAGCGCCTAGCCTTAGGGATTCAAACCACGGGGCAAATTGCGCATATGCCCGATCGCAAAGCCGAAGTCACTACCCCAATCAAAGGTAAGGTGGTGAAGCTATTTGTCAAACCAGGCGCAGTGGTGAAAGCAGGTCAGGTTTTGGCAATTCTATCTAGCCCAGAACTAGGGGAATTGCGGGTGAGTGCGATCGAAAAGCGGGCGGAAGCTGAGGTAGATCTGCGATTAGCGCAGCAAAACTACGATCGCCAGAAGCAAATAGCTACGTTAGACATAGAGCAAGCCAGAACTGAACTTAAGATAGATCGGGAGCGCTACGATCGAGACAAGGAACTGCAAGAGCGCGGGGCAATTCCCAAACGGCAGTTGCTAGAATCGGAGTCTAAATTAGCCACAGCGAAGGCCGCAGTAACTAAAGCTGAAAGTCGATTGCAGGTTATGGAAGCTGAGGCTCAGCAACAACGCGCTCAGTCTCGGGTGCAACTGAGTAATGCTGCCTATGAGGCACGTCTGCGCCAGCTTAGTGTTAATCCTAATTCCGACGGCACGATCGCGATTAAAGCCCCCATTGACGGCACGATCGCCGATCGCGAGATTTCGCTGGGACAATCCGTTGAAGAAGCGGGTAAACCCTTGATGACAATTGTGGATAGCAGCGCGGTTTTAGCCACCGCCAATGTCTATGAAAAGGATTTAAACAAGGTTAAAGTTGGGCAGTCAGTGCGCATCAAGGTAGCTGGATTACCAGATCGCACTTTTACTGGGAAAATTACTGTAATCGGCGCTGTTGTAACGGGTGAAAGTCGCGTCGTGCCTGTCCAAGCAGAGTTAGAAAACGCCAATGGGTTGCTGAAGCCAGGGATGTTTGCAGAATTAGAGATCCTAACCGAGCGATCGCCAGAAGCAGTCTTAGCCATTCCCCAGTCGGCGATTGTGGAAGCCAACGGTCAGCAGATCGTCTATGTCCAAAATGGTAATGCCTACCAGCCTGTCAACATCACTCTGGGTCGCAAATCGGGTGACTTAATCGAAATTAAAGATGGGCTATTTGAGGGGGATTTAGTTGTAACGCAGCGGGGGATGCAACTCTACGCGCAATCCCTGCGGGGAGGCAAAAAAGCAGAAGATTCTAAGAGTGATACTGCTCCAGAGACTAATTTGGCAACAGTGCCAGGCAATAGTCAGATGCCCTGGTGGGTAGTCTTGCCAATCGGAGGCGCGATCGCCGCAGGAGCATTCTGGTTAGGGCGACGCACCAAACCTGCTCTGGCGACTGTGGATATTAGTGCTAATGGCTTAGGAAAAAGTACAGATATTTATGTCGATCGTTCTCAGTCTCATTCCCAACATAATTTACCTGATTCGGAAGTACAGCATGGCGATCGCGAAGATCGTCACTCAAATAATTAGGAGCGATCGCTATGCTTAATGCCATTCTCAAATGGTCGATCGCGCAACGCTGGCTCGTTGTAATTATCTCGATTATCGTTAGTCTCTGGGGTTTTCGGGTCATTTCGCAGATGCCCCTAGATGTTTTCCCTAGCTTTGCACCGCCGCAGGTAGAGATTCAAACAGAAGCAAAAGGACTAGCCCCAGAGGAAATTGAATCTCTGGTTACTTTGCCAATCGAAAGTGCGATTAACGGCACACCTGGCGTGACGACGGTGCGCTCCTCATCAGCGGTGGGGATATCTGTTGTCAAAGTAATTTTTAACTGGGGTACGGATATTTACCAGGCAAGGCAATTAGTAACAGAACGATTGCAGCAAGCACGGAGCAAGTTACCCGAAGGTGTGGAGCAACCGCAAATTCAACCAATTAGTTCTCCGATTGGGGTGATTCTGAAATATAGCTTTACCTCTGATACAGTTCCCTCGATGGAAGTGCGACGCATTGTGGACTGGCAGGTGACAAATCGATTACTTGCCGTGCCAGGTGTAACTCAAATTGTCGTATTCGGCGGTGATATCAGGCAATATCAGGTACTCATCGATCCCAAAAAATTACAGGCATTTGATGTCACAATCGAAGATGTTGAAAAAGCGGCAAAAGCAGCAAATTCTAACGCTCCTGGTGGCTTCTTAACCACCTCAGATCGAGAATTGCTGATTCGCGGTGTGGGCAGAATTCAATCTATCCAGGACTTAGCTAAGTCGGCGATCAAGGCGCGAGATGGTAAACCTGTTCTTTTGGGAGATGTGGCAGAGGTAAAGCTTGGGGCAGCCCTTAAGCGTGGCGATGCGATTGTGAATGGTAAGCAAGCAATTGTTCTGATTGTAAATAAGCAACCCCGTGCCGACACACCAACTGTGACCAAAGCAGTAGAAGAGGCAATGAAGGAGATCGCAACTGCACTGCCCAAAGATATTCAAGTCAAGGTTACTTTCCGTCAAGAAGACTTTATTGAGGCTTCCATTACCAATATTGAAGAAGCATTGCGGGATGGCATCATCATTGTCTCAGTCATTCTAATTCTGTTTCTGATGAACTGGCGAACCGTAATCATTACTCTCAGTGCTTTGCCCTTATCCTTAATTCTGGGTGTGATGATTCTTAACTGGGCGGGAGAGGGCATCAATACGATGACACTGGGTGGCTTGGCAGTGGCAATTGGTTCAGTAGTTGATGATGCGATCGTGGACATGGAAAATGTCTATCGCCGACTGCGCGAAAATCAAATTGCGGGGACACCCGTACCCCCTTTGCAAGTTGTGTTTAATGGCTCTATCGAAGTGCGGGTAAGCGTTCTATTCTCTACAATTATTATTGCCGTCGTGTTTGCACCGATTTTTTCCCTCTCTGGAGTAGAAGGACGCATCTTCTCACCGATGGGATTAGCATACCTTCTGTCTATCCTCGCTTCTACTTTAGTAGCACTAACCCTTACCCCTGCTTTATGCGCGTTGCTTTTAGTAAATCGTCAGCTCCCCCCAGATGAAACATGGGTAGCAAGATTCTCGGAACGCCTCTATCACCCGGCTTTGATGTTTGCTGTGCAATGGCCGAAAGTGGTTATCTTCTTTGCCACGGCTGCACTTGTAGCGGCGATTGTGATTCTACCTTCCTTAGGGCGATCGTTCTTGCCAGAGTTTCAAGAGCGATCGCTAATCAATGCCATTAACCTCTATCCTGGTGGTTCCTTAGAAGCTACGAATCAGGTTGGTTTTTCGATCGCGAGTGCATTGAAAGACGATAAGCGGTTCGAGGTAATTCAACTACGATCGGGCCGCGCTCCAGGCGATAGTGACGTTGGTGGAGTCAACTTTGCCGAGATGGATATAGAACTGAGTGCGGAAGCAGTACGCGATCGTAAAGGGGCAATCGAAACTCTACGTCAGGAATTTGCGAAACTTCCTGGGGTTGCCGCAAATGTGGGTGGATTTATCTCCCACCGTATGGATGAGGTGCTGTCAGGTGTACGATCTGGTATTGCCGTTAAAATTTATGGTTCCGATCTATCAGAACTGCTTAGGTTAGGACAGCAGGTAGAGCAGGTCATGCAAGCAATTCCTGGCGTTGTCGATCTGCAATTAGAACAGCAAATTCCCATCAAGCAGATTCAAATCCAATTCGATCGCACAGCGGCGGCTCGCTATGGTTTAACCGTAGGTGAACTTTCCAACACAATCGAAACAGCAATGAACGGCAAAGTTGTCTCCCAAGTACTGGAAAAGCAACAGGTATTTGATATGGTCGTGTGGTTAGAAGAAAAGTCTCGCCGCGATCTAGAAACCATCAGCAATCTTCTAGTTGATACACCTGACGGCAAGAAGATTCCACTCGCTCAAGTCGCCAAGATTGACTATGGTACGGGGCCGAACACAATCAATCGTGAAAATGTCTCTCGTCTGATTGTGGTTTCTGCAAATGCTACTGGACGGGACTTGCGATCGCTTGTGGATGAGATTAAGGAAAAAATCAAGCAGCAGGTGCAATTTCCCTCTGGCTACTTTCCAGTCTATGGTGGGCAGTTTGAGTCGGAGGAACGTGCTACCCAAAATTTCATTGTCTACGGCGCTCTAGCTTTCATCATTATCACCGTACTGATTTACTTTGCCGTTAAAACTATCCCCGCAACGCTGGCTATTATGATTAACCTGCCTCTAGCACTGATTGGCGGACTAATCTCAATCATGTTAACAGGGGGAGCGATCTCTGTTGCTTCTCTGGTGGGATTTATTACCCTATTTGGCGTAGCAACACGCAACGGCCTATTATTGGTGGATAATTACGACGCTAAACTTGCGGCGGGGATGTCTATGCGAGAAACGATCGTCAAGGGATCGAGCGAACGTCTTGCTGCAATCTTGATGACGGCTCTTTCTTCAGCTTTAGGGATGTTTCCACTAGTGATTAGTGGAGGAGCAGGGAAGGAGATTCTACAGCCTCTAGCTGTTGTAGTCTTCGGAGGTCTATTTACCTCTACAGCCTTAACCTTGCTTGTTTTACCTGCTTTATATTCCCAATTTGGCAAGTATCTGATGTCTACCCAAGCAGAGGCGATCGCTGCGACTAAATCAATCGAGTTAGAAGAAGCAAATATCTAGTTTTGTCATTTATTTTTATTTGGAGTGAATTCGATGCCATCTTTCAAACTATTCATAATCGGTTCGGGTATTGTGGGTTTGCTAGCACTAGGCGCGTGCAGCAGTGGTAATCAAACCAGTAGTTCCACCCCTACTTCGGTTGAAACAACTGCCCCAACAACTACAGCCACTAAACCTACTGAAGCAGCTACCAGTTCATCTCCCGATCCTGCCAAAACAGAATCCCAAGAGCAAGGCAAACCTAAGCAAGGTGGACAAGTGGTCGAGTCAGGTGCTTACCATTTGGAACTAGTCACAGGCAAAGAGGAAAGCGGCGTACATCTCGATTTTTTCTTACAGAAAGGAGACAATCATGAAGCGATCGCTGATGCTAAGGTAAAAGCACAAGTCAAATTGCCTGATGGCACTCAAAAGTCATTGGATCTAGAATACGATGCCTCTGGCAAGCACTACACGATTTTACTGCCAACTAAAGTTCCTGGAGAGTATCAAGTTGCAATTCTCTCTGACATTAAGGGTGAAAGGGTGAATGGGCGCTTTAGCTTTAAGTTGTAGTTCGCATAGCGGTTGTAGTTTTGGCGGGTTGTTTACTTCGACAGCCCTCACCTTGCTGGTTTTGCCAGCTTTTTACTCACTGTTTGGTAAATATCTCATTCCCAAAAAAGAAGAGATGCTTGCTGAACGTGACGGCAAATTGAATGAAGTTAGCGCGTAAATCTATCTTATTTTTGGAATAAATTATGAAATCTCAAGTCTTTTCAGCATTTGCCGCGATCGTCATTACTACTTTAGGTACTGTCGGGCAAATTGCGATCGCATCTAACCCATCACTAACACAACAAGAAAATATCACCAAGACGAAAGCTGTTGGGAATAAAGGCGGTCAAGTTGTTGAGTCGCAGGGCTATCATTTAGAGTTTGTGCCTGAAAAAAGCGATAAAGGAATGCATCTGGACTTCTATTTGCAAAAAGGTGATACCCATACTGCTGTGGGAGGAGCAAAGGTAACGGCTCAGGTACAAATGCCTGATGGCAAGAAGGAAACCTTGACACTGAAGTACGATGACAAGGAAAAGCATTACACTGCATTACTTGCTACCAAAGCCACAGGTGAATATAAAGTAGTAATTCTCTTGGATATTGGCGGTAAAAAAGTGAATGGACGTTTCAGCTTTAAGAGATAGTTCATATTCCTGGATCGCAATCTTAGTCTGCCAGTTTTCCAACTCAGTCTCCTGCAAGTTCATATGAAAATTCTATTAGTTGAAGATGAACTAGATCTCGGACGCATCATCCAAAATAGTCTCAACCAGGAAAAATATATAGTTGACTGGTTCCAAGATGGGGATCTCGCTTGGCAATATCTGGAAAGTCAAGCCACTCAGTATACGCTTGCCATCCTTGACTGGCTATTACCTGGCTTATCGGGCATCGAACTCTGTCAACGCCTCCGCGCTCAGGGTAATCCCTTGCCAATCCTGATGCTCACTGCTAAAGATGGCATGGCAGATAAGGTCGCAGGACTCGATGCCGGAGCTGATGACTATTTGGTGAAACCGTTTAAAATCGTGGAACTGTTGGCAAGGCTGAGAGCTTTACAACGGCGATCGCCACAGATGCAACCGCAGCAATTACAAGTCGGCAACCTGAAACTGGACTTCAGCACTTCAACTGTGACCGTGCAAGACGATCGCGGTCGCCCTCAGTCGTTATTCCTAACTAACAAGGAGTTTCAGTTACTCGAATACTTTATGCGACACCCAAATCAAATTCTGAGCCGCGATCGCCTCATGAATCAACTTTGGGAAATCAATGCCGAAACTATTAGTAACGTCGTTGCCGCCCAAGTGCGTTTATTGCGGCGTAAGCTAGGAGAATATGGTTATGACAAGCTAATTGAAACCATTCCAGGTATGGGCTACCGCCTCAACCCACCATCATGAATCAGAATCATTTATTCACATCTACTCGCTGGAGCTTGGCGAGTTCTTATACGATTGTGATGGGATTAATCCTCAGCCTTTGTGGCATAGGGCTTTATCAAACGGTAGCTCATGCCCATTTTCAGTCACAGGATCGAGAGCTGGAATCTCTTTCTGGTGTCCTACATGACAGCCTAGAACCAATTCTCAAGCAACCTGGACTGATAGATGCCAGCGTACAGAGAGTATTGCCCAATCTCTGCATCTTAGATGAAAACTCCAAAGCATCTTGTGCCCAAGTCAATAATCTCAAGCGGCATATTCTAGGCACGATCCAGCAAGATAATTACTATGCTCGCTTTTGGAATCTGTCAGGAGATCCTGTCGCGATCGCAGGCAATCTGCCAGAAGGCATCCCAACAAATTTAGACACAACCACTTGGCAAACTCTTCAAACTAAAAACGATCGCTACCATCAAGTTTCGATCCTGCTTAAAAATAATCAAAACCAACCTTGGGGATACATGCAGGTAGGTCACTCGCTCAAAGAAAGCGATCGCCATCTCGCCACACTCAAATTGATTTTACTACTGGGACTTCCCATTTCTATGCTTCTTGTCGGCGGTGCGAGTTGGTGGCTAGCAGGAAAAGCCATGCGTCCCGTTTACAGTTCGTATCAGCAAATCCAGCAGTTTACGGCTGATGCCGCCCACGAGTTGCGTACTCCAATCGCCGTGATTTGTGCAGCGGTTGAGATGGCGCTTGCCACTTCTCCATCACTTGAATCAGAAGCGGATAGCACTTTACAGACAGTCGAACGCCAAAGTAGACGTTTATCGCAATTGGTGCAGGATTTATTACTGCTATCTCGCATGGATCGACAAGAGCAACAAGATCGGCCATCTCCACCAATTAAATTCCAGTCCTGCTGTCTCAACGATCTAATCGGCGATCTAGTAGAAGAACTTGCAGATATCGCGATCGCGGCGAAAATCAGTCTTGGTCAAGATATTCAGGTAGATTATCCTTTATTAGTCTTAGGTAATGAGGAACGGCTCTATCGGCTGGTGGCAAATCTGATTACTAATGCCATTCAGTACACGCTTCCAGGAGGGCAAGTTAAGGTGATTCTGAAACGAGAAGATCGCTACGCGGTCATCCAAGTCCATGATACGGGTATTGGCATTGCACTTCAAGACCAACCTCATATCTTCGATCGCTTCTATCGCGTTTCTAGCGATCGCTCCAGGGCAACAGGGGGATCTGGCTTGGGCTTAGCGATTGCGCAGGCGATCGCGCAGGCACATCAGGGTAGTATCCAGGTAAAGAGCCAGATGGGTAAAGGTAGTACTTTCACAGTTCGACTACCCTTAAAATAAGCATGAGGGATAAAAAGTGAATAATACCAATTTCCTAAAATCGACTACAGCGGCGATCGAAAACATTAGCACAGATGCTTTTATCTCTGCGAAAATAATAGTTATCTGTGCTAGGACTCGACTTTTATCATGGTTGCAACACAAGAAATTCAATTAGTCAGTAGGGGAACCCAGCTAATTTCATCATCTTGCGAATATTCTGGGAACCATTTGGTACGAGAGTTGCGCTTTCGCTTGGGACTGACGCAGGAACAATTTGCCGCAGAATTAGGAGTCACTTTTGCATCGATCAATCGCTGGGAAAACCGCAAGGTACAACCATCACCAATGGCACTGAAACTACTGCGCCAGCGTTTGGAACAGATGGGTGATCGCGGTACCGATCTCCTAGATCGCTACTTTTGATATGCGTCGCACAGCAAGGTCATAGAATCTGCTAGTGCAGATGTCATGGTTTCTCGATGTCTCCTCACCTAAGCTCGTAGCCACAGAGCAATTTTGGAGACATCCAACCCATGAACCAACTCGAACTCGCGAATGTGATCGCGCAAGAACTCCAGATCGGCGGCTACGATGCCGATCGCTTCTTGAAAGTCACACTTGAAAAGATCGTGGAGACTGTAACAACCAATCAACCTGTCGAACTGCAAGGTTTCGGTACGTTTGCGATGCGTCCTAACGCTCCGCGCACAGGTACGAGTCCTGCCACTGGCGAACCATTTAACGTTCCCGCCCGCTGGTCTGCCTCCTTCAAAATCGATAAAGCCTTTAAAGAGCGCGTTGAAGCTGTGCCACTGGATCAATCCAGCCCTACTGTCTCCCCTGGCAGTATCTCCGATATCATCACTCCTGGTGATAAGCCCTACTACTTTACCGTCCAGTTCAGCGACGACGTGGGCATCAAAGCCTCTACTATCGGCGGTAAGAACAGCGAACTCGGCGAACTCGATGTGCGCGTGACTGGCCCCAACGGTTTCAACCAACTTGCCAGAGCGACAAGAACCAAAGCTACTGCCGATAAGAAAGGACGGATCGTCACCTATGCTGTCGGTGCTCCTGGTGGCGTGTGGGACTTCACCGCAAACGGTCAATACCAGATCGATCTGCTAGAAGCACAAGTTTCGGACTTGATGGGCAATTTCCTATCGTCTACTACGGTCGGAAACTTTAACGTGGCAATCCCTGGTGGTAGCGGAGGGATCTAATGACCTACGCTGATTTCCTGGCAAAGCTGCGATCGCTTTTGTCTGGCTTACTCTACCCCTCCGAATCAGACTTCCCTGTAGAAATCTCCCCACGAGGACTTTCCTACAGAATGCCCAGTAGTGGTGAGGTGCGCGACCTGGATCGCGTCTTCAAGATGCGGCATGTCGAGGATTGGATGGGTGAGGGAGAGCAAGAGTTTGCCCAGAGGTGGCAGGCAGTTTACGACCACATTGCCAGCAAGACTATAGCCACAACCGCATGGCACTACAAAGTCAACCGCAAAAACTACACCCACGAGCAAGTAGTCATCCTGCTGCACGCTCAGGGAGTTGTAGGACTTCGCATCCGACTCGTTGAAACATAGGAGATAGCGCCCGTGACAACACTTGATGACTTTCTGGCTCAAAACGAAGAGGCAATAATCGCTATGTCCATTGCAGACAGAATCCTGTTAGCTCGCAGCCTGCTCGACTCTGTTGCCTCAACTCTAGTGGGTTCAGCCATCGATGCTCAGGACGATGGCGATGACGAGAACTATGAATGTGCGGAAGACGAGGATTACTAAAAACGAAGAGGGAAGAGCGAAGAAATACAGACTTCCCTCTTCATTCTTCCGCTTTCCGTCTTAATTATGGAGGTGCTTACGATGACTCTAATCCAAGTTCCAACTCTCTCGCCAGATAACTGGCATGACATTGGCGCGATCGGGATTGTGTTTCTTTTAATTGCAATCGCTGTGAGGAAATACTTATGATGACTCAAGTTCAGGAATGGCGGCGGCAAGCTGCTCAGAATCTTGCCAATCGCATCCCTAAAATCGAAGGCGATCTCAACAACTTTGACCTGGCAGTTGACGATGTAGTAAGGCTGTTGAACAACCAGCCTACAAGACCCGCAGGGCGGAAAGCCTATGAAGGCATTTTCCCAGTCGATAAACTTGCGATCGAGTTAGATGTCCCCTTCTACGCACAAACTGATAACTACTCTCAGCCAGATCGAACCTGTAACTCTTCTAGCTGTGCGATGGCAGCTAAGTATCTTGGAGCTAATCTCTCAGGTGATGACGAATATTTGCAAATTGTGCTGACTCATGGCGATACCACCGATCACTCAGCTCAGACAGACGCCTTAGTAAACTATGGCATTGAGTCTGCATGGTACACAAACCTGGATTTCGATGACCTGGATGAATCCTTAGCTGCAAATTTACCCGTTGTAATTGCCATCCTGCATCGTGGTTCTGAAGATGCTCCCACAGGTGGTCACATCATAGTTGTGATTGGCAGGACTGAGAACGGTGACTATATTGTCAACGATCCATACGGGGACTGCAATGATGGCTATACCAGCGATGTCTACAACGGTAAGGGCGCAATCTACAGCCGAACCTTGCTCAAGGCAAGGTGGCTAGTAGAAGGCAGTAAAAGCGGCTGGGGAAGGCTTTTTATTCAGCCAGCCAAATAGATCTAGACAAAGAGAAATAGTTATGATCGCTCAGATCCAAACACAGCCACAACCACAACAGCCACAATTTCCAGTCCTATCACCGTATGCCTGGCAGGATATTGGAATAATTGGGTTCGTGGTTGTATCTTTTGCGATCGCGCTGGGGAAATGGTTGCCTTCCTATCTCGATAAACGCTGGGCACTACGGCAAAAAGAGATCGAACTAGCGATCGCAGGCAAAGAACAATCCATGAAGGCAGAACTGATGCGCGACGAACGCGACCAGAAGCTACTGGCTGACTTTACAAATACTCTTTTAGCCAAAGAGTTACAGCGCTCTGAGGAACTCCTGGAAAATCTAGCTGAAACGCAGCAACGGATTGCCGAGACACAGGGAATTCAGCAACAACAATTCGAGGCGATCTCGCGTGGATTTGAGCAGTCCACCAAAAATCAAGCCAGGATGATCGAACTTCACGAAGCGATCCTAGAAGCACTATCAAAACACGACTAATCGGATTCGACCGTGCTTGATTCTTTTGTAAAGAGCGATCATTCCTCAATTAAAGCGATCGCACCGTCTCAGCTTATTTGTTGGTAGAGCTTCCAAGTATTCAGCACTGCGATCGCTCTAAAGCCGCTGGGCTTGTCCCCTTGCATCCCCACGGGGAAAAGCGGACGCGGTTCCACCGCGATTATTCTGCGCTCCATTCCGCAGGAAACGTCAGCCTAGCACAGCAGTCATTCCGCAAAGAGGATCGCCCTTTAATAGTCAGATGTCTGAGGACGTGCCCGATATTCTCGATTTATGGTTGGGCACGATTTGTTTTTTGGCTTCCATCCTCGCTCCGCTGCGGTGTCCGCGATCATAATTGTTGGGCGATTAGTTTGTTGGCTGCGCTGCGCTCCGCATTGCTGCATTTTGTGCCGTGCTTTATCGGCTGTCGTGTGCTTCATTCCGCGAACCAAGATGACGCTACGCGATTGATTTTTGTGATGTGGTGTGGTGCATGTGGAATGTGAGTGTAGAGCAGGGCTGTCAAGCCTGATGCCACCCATTAAATCAGAGTTAGCTGCTTTTCCAGCATCCAATCTGGTAGATCGCATGGTTCGATCAGCCAGTGCAGTTCTAAAGGGACTCCAAGCGAGATCGCATATCGTACTGTCCCCCAAGTTCCAGACCCAGCCCAAGAGTTTACTGTCACGCCAGCAGGGCAGGGTTTATTTGGGAAAGCATGGAGAATTCCATTGTCAGCAATGAGAGCATCTACCATTTTTTTACTGCGTTGCTGAAGTTGGTAGGGCTTTCTGCCTTCTGTCTTATGTAGTTCTATTTCCATCCCCGCGTTTGCGCATTTGTGGGCGATCGCGTCTATTCCTGTGGCATCTCCTACGTGTAGTTTAGTGGCTTTATCGAGTAGCGATCTCAATTCTCTTGTGGCTTTTGCCACTTCGCTCTCAGGTAGTTTACGAGTTCCAGTGATTCCGACTACATGCATTTGATTTCATCGATCTAACTGTTTCTATTGTACCATCACCAGATATTTGATAGATACTCGCTAGATATGCATTACCTATACAAGAACCTTCTTTAATAGGTACTACAAATAGACTAAGTCTTGCTAGCTATTGGCTGGCAGCATATAATATTTATATAAACTATTCAATAAATGGACTTCCAAACATGGTCACTTCTCAAAATATTCTCTACTCTTCTTCAGCGATCGCTCGTGTTCTCAATGTTGCTGCAAGTGCAGTAGTCAAATTCGATGTGTTCACAAAGGTTATTTGGGTTTACATCAAGGGGCAACGTCCAAAATTCTTGTCTAAAAAGCTATTCACTCAGCATTTTGTAGATCGCCGTAAGGCTGAAGCTAGAGGTTTGACTGTTACTCGCCATGCTTTTGATCGTTCTCGTTTCACGGTTCGCAACGAGTCAAAGGGTACTTTCTATCAGGTGCAGGCGATCGCTTCTGGTTTGGTCTGCGAGTGCGAGGACTACCAAAACCAGGTGAGATTCTTCGGGCGTGGATGCTGTAAGCACGGGTATGCCGTTCTAGCTCAACTCGGCTATACAGATCTGCGCTCATATCTGGCAGCGCAGTAATAACAAAATCGTCCTGAGCAAGACGAAAAAGGCGCTCGCTCAAGACGACATCAAAACATATTTCTAAGATACCACGATGATTACTTCTTGCACGCAGTTTCAATCGGCTCGTAACCGCGATCGCGTTCCCGTTCTGCCCTATCACGAATACATCTATGAGGATGACTTCGATCGCACTGAAACCCACTATCTAATCGTTGATTTCGATACATATTGGTCGGATGGCAAAAACACTGGCTACTTTGCCAAAGCTGTTCCTCTGCCAGAGCCTCAACCAACTGAAGAAGACTGGCAAGAATACGAGTTATGGCTTGACGAACAAGAGGAACGCCATAGGCTAGCCACCGAACTGGCTTATGGCAACTGGTAATTCAACTGTCCGATTGCAGTGATGACATTAAAAGCCGCTGCTAAATCAATCAATTCTATGCAATCACAAGGAAAACCAAACGATGACCGCACTGACTGTTTTTGGGACTAAACCCCAAGACGCTATTTTTCTCCCTCCACAGCCCTTTGCTGTGAGGCTCAACTGCCAAACTGGGCAGATCGCCTTGAGTGAGAATGAGTTTCTGGGTGACTCGCTCGAAATTTCGATTATCAAAGTCGCTCGTTACTTCGGCGATTTAGGCAAAACCAAGCAAGCTGAATGGCTGCAAATTTTCTTTGTGCCAGCCCCAGCCAGCAAGATTCTCCCTGCAAATACGGTGTGCGTGAGCTACATCAAAACGCGATCGCTGGCTCAGTTTGCCCAAACTATCACTCGCTTGATGGAGAACGGCGAACCCGCAGAGGGCATCTTTATGCTTTCGTTCCTGAGCCACACGAACGCTCAAGGTCAGCCCTACAAGTCTGTCAAGTTCGACTGGAGAGAGCGTAAGACGGCGGCTGAGAAGAAGCAACTCGAATTGATTGCAGCTTTCATACAGAGCAAACCTGAACTTGCCGACACGAATGGCACTCGCGAAATGGTTTGCCTTGATGCTGTGGCTGCTGAGAAATAGCTTGTTTGAGTTTGGTAGTTCTCCAACAAAAACTACCACTTTTCTATTGACTTTCAAGACGACATCAAAACATTCAGGAATAAAACTATGACAGTTAGAACTTGGTATCGCAACTTAGGAACACCTATTACATCGGGCATGACCATCGACGAACAGCTAAAAGAGGCTGGACTTGATTGGACAGTTGAACTTTCACCGATTAGCTATGGTGATGACTGCTCGACCGAAGAATACCTTGCCGCCTATCGCAGCGATACGCAACAAATGCTAAGCATCTATGGAAAATGGCGTAAGCCTTTCCAAAATCGCCAGATCCTCGAAACTTTCCATACTTTCTGCGAACAGAACGACTTGCAAATCGATCGCATCGGTTGTCTCAAAGCAGGGAAAGAGCTTTTTGCTTTCACCAAACTACCCATCGAAATCGACGTGAAGAAAGTAGGCGATATCACAGAGACCCACTTGATGATTACCGAATCGCACGAGTGCGGTAGGGGATTGCAGATCGATCTGTACTTTAATCGGCTTGTCTGCACCAATGGCATGACCAGACCTGTACGCCAGAGACAGCAAATTATCAACCACGTCTCGAATTACAACAGCGAAACGCGCGGGCGCGCTAGCGTAGCGTCTCGCATTGCTGGCATTCTGACTCATGCACTCAAGACGGTTAGAGACTACGAGAATATATCGAATCGCCTTGCCGATGTTGCTCTTACCAAACAGGAAGCAGAGCTTCATCTCATTAAAGCCTTTGGCGATCCTAACAAACCTCTAGCGGAGCAGCCCAAGATCGTACAAACTTGCCTCAAGCTATTTCTCGGTGAAGGACAAGGCAGCGATTTACTGTCTGCCTACAACACCGCCTATGGATTGCTCGAATCGGTAAAAGAGTACATCAACTGGCACTCGCCTGTTAGAGGTAGCCTTGAGACTGCATTTTCTAGCTTGTGTTATGGCAGCAGAAAGCAGAAGCAGGAAGCTTTTATACAGCAACTTGTATCTGTCCATCTGTAAATTTTTAAGGGGATGCGTGCAACATCCCCTACACGAAAGCAACCCACAAACTTTGCTCAGTCAGAAACGATGGGATATGGGATGTGGTGAGCTTCGCTCGTTCAAATCTTTGCGCCCTTAACCCACCCACCCATCGCGGGCGCACCACTCCCCCGACCGTGTTCGTCACGGAAACCGCTCCTCGACACTTACCACCCCAAACACAACAATTAATAGGGTCTGTACAGACCTGTCACTACTCCTTGGACGATCAAATCCATCTCAGGATGAATCGGAATTGGCTGATAGTCAGGATTCTCAGGCAAAAGCTTGACCTTCCCAGCATGGCTGTACAGCCGTTTGATTGTCTGTTCGCCATTCACCACCGCCACCACAATCCTGCCATGTACGGGTTCGACAGCTTTATTCACGAAAACGAGATCTCTATCGATGATGCCAACACCGCTCATCGAATCCCCAGCCACCTGTAACGCAAAAGTCGTCGCAGGGTAGGGCACCAGACCACCAGGAATCATAACGTAATCCTGGATGCAATCGTCAGTAGATGAAGGCTGTCCCGCCGAAACATGGCACAAGAACAGCGGTAATCGTACCTGTATCGATAAATCGATATCAGAAGGATCGATATTCATAAAAAGTCTCGGAATATTGTACTTTTATCAAAGCACAAAAAAAACAGATAATCTAGTCCCTTTTCATCTTAAAAAATGGAATTTTTACACATTTTGTCAAATCTATCTCCACCCGTTCGAGTCTGACCTCCCGTTTTGGTGGATCGAGAACCACAGGTAAGAATCTATACACAACCTGATCGTTGATGAAAATTGACTCCAATTGTCCGAATCGAAGCAGCAAAATATCTAGCTTTACCTTTAACTTTTCCGCGATCGCATCAGAACAGCAAATCGTTAAACAACGACCTTGCAAAGAGCAATCGCTTAAACCAAGCAGAAGGTCAAGGCTCTTGAATCTTTGTTTTGGTGCCCATATTTCTCTTGGTTCCATCGCGTGCCACCAATTCTTTTACAACAACAGTTAAATCCTCAATCGCCTCGCGCAGCTCGTCAATCTCTTTCTTGATCTGCCGATTTTCTGCTTCTAGTTTAGCCCCTTGTCCCTTGGGCAAACTCTTGTCCCGCGTCCGCGCCTTTGACTGATACGCGGCAAAATCCTCCAGGTTAAATTGCCGCCGCACCTCCTCAGGAGTCTTGCCCATATATTGAGCGATCGCCTCAATCGAACGATCCTTCAGTAACTTTTTACCCGATAGCCAATCGCTAACCGCTTGCCGAGCCACGCCCAGAATAGCCGCAAACCGATTAGCAGAGCCGTGCTTGTCTACTTCCGATTGCACCCATTTTTGGAGATCCATGCATCTAACCTGCTAGTGACAGGCATATATCTTGCCATAAACGTAGAATAAATGCTAGTCTGTCTACATCATGCTAGTAGCAGGTATACAGTGATGACCGCAGAAAGACGACCACAAATCTTCAAGTCAGGAGAAACCGAGATGATCCGCATCCCAAAATCTATCAGGGACGAGGTACAAGCGCTGATTAACCGCGAATGCGCCCGCAAGCTCGATGCCATGGCTCGCAAGTTTGAGGAGGCAGCTTCAAGATGAATACTCCAGCAAAACCCTTGTTGCCCCTCGATCCAACGCTCAGGCAAAGAGCGATCGGTGTTGCCACACGTCTGATGACCGAGTTTACCAAGGGTGGTAAGTACCGCATTCCTGTCGCCAAATACGCTCAGGAAGTCTGCAAAATCTTCCGCATTCCCCTGTTGCCCAAAGAAGCGCCTGTAACTGTTGCTGTCAAAAAACTTGAGCAGTGGCGCGCTCAGGTCAATTTCCGCACGGTCACTGACGCGGACATCGAGGCGGTTTTGCCTCAGTTGGAAAGTTTGGTTAAGACAATCCGCTTAGCGATTGGCAGCAAAATTATCACCCGCGAACAGCGCAAGCGGTCACACAACCATCGCTGTCCAAAGGAGCGTAATACCAACCCGCGTCCCCTACACATGCCAGAAGGTGACGATCCCTATGTTGACTAATCCCTAACCCCAAAACAACTGATTTTAGAACTGGAGTGTAATTTATGACCGTCATTCATGCCATTCACAGCAACCGCTTTACGCAAATTGACAACGACATTTTGCGCGACGAGCGCTTGTCCTTCCGCGCCCACGGCTTGCACAGCTACTTGCTCAGCTTTCCCTCAGATTGGCACTTCGATCTTAACTGGATCGCCGATCGCGTCAAAGATGGGATCTCTGCTATCCGCTCTGCGATCGACGAGCTAATCAATTTTGGTTACGTGCGCCGCGTCATCACGCGATCGCCATCGGGACAATTTCAATCTTGGGACTACGAAGTATACGAGCGTCCCTTACCCATCGATCCACTGCCTGAAGGTCGAAAAATTCAGCAGCCTGAGCCAGTCGAACAGCTTACTCTACCGCTTGCTACAAAAGCACCTCAGCCACTTTCAGGTTTACCACAAATGGGCGAACCATTTATGGGCAATCGCACACATATAAATAATGAATTCCACGAAGAAGGAATTAAAAAATATCTCTCTCTGTCTGCGCCCACAAAAAATGTGGAGAGAGAGAATTTTGAAAATTTTATAGATCTCTCAAAACCCATTGACAAAACCTCTGTGGAATCCAGAAGTAAAGATAAATCTCGCCGCGCCTCCAGCATTTGGTCAACCCTGGATGACACCTTCAAAAACTTCTGCTGGCAGCAGGTAGACAAGCTACCTCACCGTCCCGCCGATCCAATTGCCTGGATACTCTCGCGCCTCGAACACCTGGAAGCTGAATACGAAAGACTCTACCCGCAAACTGCCTCACCAGACAGCAGATATGCCGAGTGGCAAGCGATCCTCGACGATCCCATGCGTGGGGTTAGCTACCTCATGTCACAAGTACCGTCTGACTGTCCCGAATACGAAGAACGCTACAACTTTGCCTTCAGGAGGTAGCTATGGAAACTCAAGAAAACTTGCCCATAATATCTGCGATTCCTGCACCAGTCCGAGATCGTTCAGTCAGACCGCCGTGGAAATGCTTTTGTTGCTGCGACTCTGGCAAGGTATCTAACCCATACCTCAGCAATTTTGTACTAGGGGAAAATGGCAAGCCATTCATCTGTCAGCGACCAGATTGTGAGGAAGGGAAAAAATACCACACTGCCTATTATCTATCTGATGCTCAACGGCAGGAATATGCCAAAAAGCACGGCGGGGAAGCCATGTCAAGTCGTGAGTATCAAGCTCAGTGGGACATGCGCCTTACTGCTGCCCACTGCGAACAGATGCACCTATGGCACAAGGCGGATTGGGATAAACACGCAGCCCAGAGATCTAAACGGCTCAACTACGGGCAACCAATTTCTAGCCTCACCCAGAAACTATCAATGCCCAATGGCAAGGAATCTTGATGAAGCATCTCGATCTGTTCGCTGGCATCGGCGGGTTTACCCTCGCAGCCCAATCGCTCGGCATTGAGACCGTGCAATTTGTCGAAATCAACTCCTACTGCTGCCATGTTCTACGAAAAAACTTCCCCACCATCCCCATCCACAGAGATATCAGGACTTTCCATGCCAAGCCAAACCAATTCGACCTCATCACGGGTGGATCTCCCTGCCAAGACCTCAGCCTCGCTGGCAAACGCACGGGAATTGCAGGCAGTCGCTCAGGACTCTGGTTCGAGATGCTCCGAATCATCGAGGCAGCAAAGCCCAGATTTGTCATTTGGGAAAACGTCAAAGGAGCTTTCTACACAGGTGGACTTGCCGAAGTTTTGCAAGGACTCTGCCAATTGGGCTATCGCTTCGATGTGGAAATCCTATCGGCAGCGGCAGTCGGAGCACCCCATCTACGCGAACGCATCTTTGTGGCTGCCTACGCCAGTAGCCTATGCGGGCAAGCACCGCCCTGGTCAAACCAAGTTAGATCGCAAATTGCGGCTGTTACCGACCCCAACGGCATCGCAGGGATTCGGTCTGGTGCAGGAAATCAAACCATACTTGCCCCCTGGCGAAGTCTTAAACCCCCAATTTGTGGAGTGGCTCATGGGCTTTCCAGAAGATTGGACAGACTTGCAGCGATCGGCAACGCAGTTGTCCCTGCCGTAGCGGCGATCGCCCTGCAACGTGTTTTGTACTTGGAAAATTTGAGGTAAGGAAAATGGCACAGATGATCGAACAAAATAGTATTGTTACTCTGCCATCCTTACAGGAATGGTGTGATAAGCATGAAGCATCGAGGATCGCTGGACTTTCAGCATTAACCCTGCGCGACTGGCGGCTTAGCGGGAAGTTGGTTGAAGGCATTCACTGGGTGCGCTTCGGCAGCAGATGTGTACGTTACAATGCTGAACTACTCAGGGATTTTGTAGCTACCCAGCCAAACCCAAGTGTTCATCAACGTGCAGTTGATAACTACCTAGCCTCACTACCCAGCAATAAGCCCAAAGTAAGAGCTAGAAAACTTGTATAAAATTGGTATACTTACTATTGATAACACCTAAAAATCATATTCAGTCAACTCTTTGCGGGTCATCAAACCACTTTGGGGTAGTGGGGGTCGAAGGTTCAAATCCTTTCGCTCCGATTGGTTTTAAGAAGAAGAGGTAAGTTGCGTACTCAAAACGTACTCAATTTTTACCTCTTTTTCTTCCTATTGCTTAGCAGGCTAGCTTGGTAAATCTCGATCGCTCGTTGGTGAGCGCGTTCGTCATGGCGGTTTTGCATCCAGTCTTGAAGTAGCTCATCGTTATATCGAATGGTGCGAGAGTTTAGCTTAACGAAGTGGATGCCTTCTTTGAGATTCCCAGATAAGCGAGCCTTTTTAAGGGTTTCCGCAGAAAGACCAGTGATTTTTGCGGCTGTGTACTTATCTACAAACATTTTATTTGCTCAACTTCTAGATAACTGAATCGAGATACAAAACTCTTTGCAGGGCGATTCCCTTCGGGATGCGTACCGCCGCTGCTACAGCAGGAACAACAGTCTTGCCGAGCGCAGCAAGGCTAAAGCCACCGATGGCAGAGAATAAATCGAGGTGTTTCATCTACGCTCCTTCTCGATTGGCATGGATAACTGCTGATTCAGGCTAGAGATTGCTTGCCCGTAGTTGAGCCTTTGCGATCGCTCTTGCGCCCAGGTGTCCCATTGCCTTTTGTGCCAGAGGTGCATCTGTTCGCAGTGGGCAACTGTGAGGCGAACGTCCCATTGAGCTTGATACTCTGCCTGAGTCATGGCCTCACCGCCATACTTTTGAGCGTGGTCCTGACGCTGGGCATCAGTGGCAAAGTAAGCATTCCTATACTTTTCCCCCGCTTTGCAGGCGAGACGCTGACAGATGAAGGGTTTGCCGTTCTTCCCGCTAACTAACTGGCTCGGATAGGGGTTATCGACCAGTCCCCCGTCGCAACAGCAGAAGCATTTCCACTGAGGGCGGACATCGCGATCTGATCGCGGAGAGGCTGGAATTGCTATGAGCTTTTCGTATTCGTCACTCATTACCGCCTCCTCTGGTAGGCAACGGCAAACTGATATCGCTCTTCGTATTCAGGTGAAGTTTGGTCTATGCCGACTGTGAGCAGGTGTGTCATGCCTTTGAACGGATCGCTAAGGATTGACTCCCATTCGGCATGGCGGCTATCTTGTAAAGCTGTTTGTGGATAGAGCCTCTGGAACTCAGCTTCCAGGTGTTCGAGACGCGAGAGTATCCAGGCGATCGGATCGGCGGGGCGATGGGGTAGCTTGTCCACCTGTTGCCAGCAGAAATTTTTGAAGGTTTCAGCCAGATTTTTCCAAGCGCCGCCGCCGCGAGGTTTTTCCCTATTTCTCGTTTCTACAGAGGTTTTGGCAGGACTCTCTGCGGTATTTAAAAAATGGTGACGATCTTGCTGCCGATCGCCAGGCGGATGGTTTTGACCAGACTTTCCAACTGCGGCAGCACCGCTTCGATGTCTGCATCGATAACCGTGCGGAAATTGACTTGAGAGCGCCACTCCTCCAGTTTTTTCACGGCAACTTGAATAGGCGATTCCTTGGGCAATAGGGGAATGCGGAAGATTTTGCAAACTTCCTGCGCGTACTTGCCAACGGGAACGCAATGCCGATCGCTCTTGGTAAATTCAGTCATCAGGCGAGTGGTAACACCGATCGCGCGTTGCCGTAGCGTTGGGTCGAGGGGGAGTAAGGGTTTGAGACGAGTACTCATACCTTTACCCCCTCCGCAAATAGCTGTTCTAGCTTCTGGGCGTAGGGGAGAACGCCATCATCGATGATGCGACGAATGGGGATGCCCGTCCGCGCAGACACTTGCTTGAGGTAATCGTGCACCTCAACCGAAATGTCCGTTTTAGTTGTCTTGAACGATCGCGACATAATTATGTATAAGAGTGTATATGTACACAATATTACTTTTTGTGCGTACATGCGTCAACATGTACTTAGACTCTGCGATCGCTCTTAAGATATGTATGATGACCAGCGCGTAAAAATTGATAAGGTAAGGTTTCAGGCATGGATTGCGGCTGAGGTGGCTAAGTCCAGTCAGAATCGCGTGGCGAAAGAGCTTGGCACGACTCATGCAACGATTAACCGCTACGTCCACGGCAAGGTGGATGCGGTGACGGGCAGGCAAATGAATGCGATCGCTGCTTATCGGGGGGAGTCCGTGCAGGATACGTTGAGATTGTTTGCGCTACCCCTGCCAGAGGTGCAACCTGCAACTGGGGATTTAGGCGATCGCCTTGCTACGCTAGAGGAGAAGTACGAGCAGCTTTTGGCTGAGGTCGAACTTTTGAAGGATGAGCGGGAACTTCTCGCAACTGAGGTGGGCAATTTGAAGGAATTCGTTGAAGTGCTGATCGAGGAATTCAATGAGGCGAAAAGAGCTAAAGGCAGCAAAAATAAGATTTGAGGATATCGAAAGGTATCTACGGATTTGCGATCGCGTGGTGGAGGACGAGCGATCGCTAACGATCTCTTGCTCTGAGTCGGTGGCAAGAAACCTCAAATCCAGACTCGATGCGCTCTTGTTGAAGTACGATTGTTTGGAAAAAATTACGATTAATGGGGAGATTGTTTACAGACATCTACCTGTGCTGCTTGAGCCTCCTGGCAAGGGATTCAGGTTGGAACGGGTAGAGATAGACTTGAGCGATCTTGTCAAAATTCCCTTGCGACAGATGAAAAAAAGGTAGATTCTTACAAATTTTTATGTTTTGATATAAACATGAATTTTGTACGATAGATTATGACTCTTATACCTTTAGATATTGATTTCTCGGCGCTGATTCGATTACCGCTTTATCTGTGCCCTGTTTCGGCTGGGTTGCCGTCAAAGGCAGATGACTATGTGGAAAGATACATTGATGTACCTCGCTGGTTTGTCGAGCATCCATCGAATACATTTGCAGTAAGGGTATCTGGCGATTCGATGATTGGGGCTGGTCTGTGTGATGGGGACATTGTTCTTGTCGATAGTGCAATTGAACCGACCCATGACAAGATTGTGGTGGCTCTGATCGATGGAGAGGAGACAATCAAGCGTTTGTATATGCATGATGGTCAGGTGAAGTTGGTGCCGGAGAACCCGAATTACGATCCTATTTCGATTCATCCTGAAACAGACTGTACGATTCAGGGGGCAATTGTGTGGATGTTGCGGAGTTACGTGTGATTTTAATGGGCGATACGCTTTTTTCTTACCGAGCAATTGGTTACTATTTAAGTGTAGACAATAGACCTCTTGCAGATTAGGTTGAGGTTGAGTTGCCAAAGAACCCCAAGATAGGAAAATATCAGGACATAGCAATAACGAAAAAGCGTCCTGATGATGAACTATATAATAGCGCAAACCCTACCTGCTGCACACTTTAAGCGTCGATTTGGTATCGAGACTAATACGTTCAAAGCAATTGTGAAAGTGCTTAAACCAGAGTGGCGAGCAACGCCAACACCTGGAGCCAAGCCTAAACTCGGACTAGAAGACCGCATATTGGTTGCCTTCGAGTATTGGCGGGAATATCGCACCTACTTTCACATCGCCACTAGTTGGGGCATCAGCGAGTCTACAGTTTGTCGAATAGTGCATTGGGTAGAGGAGACTTTAATCCGCTCACGTCGCTTTCGACTACCTGGGAAGCGCCAGTTGGTGCGGGGCTTTGGGATACCTACAGTCGCGATCGTTGATGTGACTGAAACTCGCATTGAGCGTCCTAAGCGGCACCAACGTGCCTTTTATAGCGGCAAACAGAAAGGGCACACGCTCAAATGTCAACTCATAATTGACGCTCTTACTGGGCAGATTATCTGTACGTTTTTCGGCAAGGGGCGACGGCATGATTTCAAGCTGTTCAAAGCTTCTGGCATCCATTTCCATCCTCAAACCGAGAGTTTGCAGGACAAGGGTTATCAAGGCATCCAGAAACTGCATCTCTACTGCCGCTTACCCCACAAGAAACCGAAAGGTGGTCAGCTTACGCCTGAGCAGAAAGCGTTCAACCGCCAACTTGCGCGCCAACGGGTTGGCATTGAGCATGTTAATCGCCGCTTGAAGATCTTCCGCATCTTATCTGGACGCTATCGCAATCGTCGTCACCGCTTTGGTTTGCGTTGCAATCTAATTGCTGGTCTCTACAATTTTGAACGCTCTCAAGGCTCCTCAGTTGGCTAATTTGCAAGAGGTCTAATCTCCACGGTATGAATCGCTATGCATGGTCTAGATAAATGACAATGAAAGTACGAGAGGTCATCAAACTGCTAGAAGCTGATGGATGGCTCTTAGTAAGGACGAGAGGCAGTCACAGACATTACCGACATTCAATTAAGTCGGGAACTGTAACAGTGCCAGGTAAGTTTTCTGACGATTTGCCTCTAGGTACGCTCAACAGCATTTTTAAGCAAGCAGGACTGAAGCCATGAAATACACAATTATCATCGAAAAAGCTAAAGATAACTACTCGGCTTATGTGCCAGATTTACCAGGATGCGTGACTACTGGCAGCACGATCGCTGAAATCGAACAAAACATGAAGGAAGCGATCGCGGGACATATAGAAGTTATGCGGGAATATGGCGATCCGATTCCTATGCCTTCTCACCTTCACGAACTCAGCACCCCTGCTAGTATAATCCTTGAGCTAACTATTCCTGAGCTAGAAACTGCATGACCGAATCATCGTTATGTTTGCGGCTGTGCGGCAGTAATGGCATTGATGTAGCTGAAGATCGTATCTAGCTCGCCAATGGCATCTAGTTCTGCGGATCCCTCTGAAGTTAGCGTGTCAGCTTTTTTCTTTTCGAGTAGTTCGTTCATGCGATCGCCAAGTTCTGGCGTAAATTTAAACAGATTTAGGTTGTGGATACGCTCGACTCGAATCCCGTTGACCAGTAATGTCGGGCACACTTTCCAGGCAACAGATTGGGGCACTCCACAAGGGTCGCCGACAAAGAGCTAGAAGCAAGAGGGCATCGCTTTGCACGGTATATGGATGACCTGGTAATCTTGGTCAAAAGTAGGCGGGCAGGGACTAGGGTGATGGCGAATATCAGCCAGTACTTGAGCCAAAAGCTGAAGCTCAAAGTGAATCGGCAGAAGAGTCGTGTGGTGAGGACTGACAAATTAGAGTTCCTGGGATTTGTATTTCGAGGCATTCGGATTTGGTGGTCTGACCAAGCCTATCGCGATTTCGTGCATCGACTGCGCGGATTAACGTCTCGTAGTTGGGGTGTTTCGATGGAGTACCGCATGGAACGATTGAACCGATACTTACGAGGCTGGATGAACTACTACGGCATTTCCCAGCATTACAGTCCGATTGAGCAGTTGGATGGTTGGTTGCGGCGACGGATTCGTATGTGTTATTGGAAACAGTGGCGCAGACCTCGCACCCGTATTCGCCATCTGCTGGCATTAGGAACTAGTAAGCGACAGGCGATTTTGACGGGCATTAGTCGCAAAGGCTATTGGCGTTTGTCAAAGACTCTGGCGACCCATACGGGTATGTCGAATCAGTGGTTACAGCAACAGGGTTGGCTTTCAGTGCGAGATCTTTGGATGAAAGTCCAGGGTTATGCCTGATTTTCCTTTGGGTTTGTTTGCGCGGCAATTATGAACCGCCCGGTGCGGACCCGCACGCCGGGTGGTGTGGGAGGGAAGGACTAAACACCCTTCTCGACCCGATTATACAGTGTTTTCAAGGACTATCTACTGGCAAGTCCAGCTCATCGCGCATTAGTTGATCAGTAGTCAGACCAAAAATGTCTGCTACCTTCAGTATCATCTCAGCATTAGGGACTCTTCTCCCTTTCTCTAATTGCGATACAAAGGTATTATGCACATCTAGCATCTTACCTAAATCTGTCAGCGTCAATCCGCGCTGAATTCTCAGTTGGTATAGTTTTTCTCCAAACCTCTTCATAAAACTTAATTGACTAAGCAACGCAATTAACGCTAAACTCTCATAGCAATAGCTATGAAATCTCGAAATACATTGGTACCTTAAGCACTATGCCCCTTTCCGTAACAAATCACAAGGCTCTTTCCACCGTGAGTGATATTGCAGCCTCTTGTAATTCCCTTACTTGTGCAGAGTACTTTGCAGGAATTGGGCTGGTAAGATTGGGACTAGAGAAAATGGGCTGGAAAGTCGTTTTTGCAAATGATTGGGCACACGACAAATTTGAAATGTATTCTGCTCATTTCAGAGATGCAAGCCAGCATTACAAGGTTCAAGATATTTTTTCTATTTGTCATGCTGATGTTCCTAATACACTACTTGCAACAGCTTCATTTCCATGTATCGATTTATCCTTGGCAGGCAACTTGAAGGGCATTAGCGGCGAACATTCTAGCGCTTTTTGGGGGTTTACTCAAATTCTTGAAAATCAAGCAAGTAAACCATACCTCGTAATGCTAGAGAATGTAACAGGGTGGCTTACTTCAAATAATGGTCAGGACTTCCGAATCACGATTCAGGAATTGAATAGGTTGGGTTATGCTTGTGATGTTTACGCTATCGATGCAGCACATTTTGTGCCTCAAAGTAGACCTCGCATCTTTGTTATTGGGGTGCATACTTCCCATTCAGATCAGAACATACTCACTCTTTTAAAACGTTCTCCCTCACTTAAGACCAAGGCACTTGAAAAAGCAGTCATGGCTAATCAGGATTTGCGTTGGCATTTTGTAGAAGTTCCATCACTGCCTGAAAAGGTAAAAACAAATGTGAGTTGTATTGTGGAACATGTACCCAACGATGATGTTCGTTGGTGGCTAAATGATGAAGTGAATCGCCATTTGAGCATGATGTCGCCTGTCAATCTAAATTATCTAAAGGAATTCCAGAATTTACCGTATTACTCTTATTGCACAATGTATCGGCGGGTACGAATAGGAAAGCAACGAGCAGAACTTAGAAAGGATGGCATTGCAGGTTGCTTAAGAACTGCTAGAGGCGGCAGTAGTCGGCAAATGTTAGTCAGAGTTGGACAAGGAACTATCAAAATGCGCCTTATGACACCTCGTGAGTATGCAAGACTACAGGGCGTGCCAGATAACTACCCCATTCCATCACAAATCAATCAAGCTTTGACTGGATTTGGTGATGCTGTTTGCGTACCTGTCATTACCTGGATCGCTGAAAATGTCTTTAGTACTTTAGTTAAGGCGCTTCAAGAAAATACGTTAGCTCTCCATTGCTGATTTCTAACAGTCGAACACCTTGACTCCTGACAAAGCCATAAGTTACCGAACGTCGAAACCTCTGTCTGTCCGCAGTTTCATAGTTTTGAACTAATTCGGGTAACCATTTGTCAAACGTGGAAATCATCTTGGTACGCTCGACCAGCCAAATTTCAACATTTGTATATGTTTCGCTTCTAGCGACAAAGATGTGATCTACATCTCTGTCATCTGTTAGTTTGTCCAACCCACGATTTCTGTGATACTGGTACTCAAAGCTGCCTCCAATAACAGCAGACTTAACTTCATAATTCATCAAATCTGCTCCGTCTCCTCTTCGTGCTCTATCATTCAGTAAAATTGCAGCAAACACCTCCCAATCTTTTGAGCCTACACTTCCTTGTAAAGAGAAGCCGTACCGTTCATAAATTTCGGCTTTATTCTGGCTATATTCGAGAATGTATGCTCTGTAAAAAGAGTAAGCTTCTTGAACTTGAAGATTTGGCACACAAATCACCCTCAATAAATGCTACACGCCGAGGATGAGTATATGCAAGAATGTGTCACTCTGGTCAAACTTTCGCTGTATAACGGTCGAATTGAGCGGCAATAGATCACCTCCAACTCAACACTGCAATATCTCAATATTGTCCGCTCCAATGATGTGTGTACGCCCAGTCATGTGGATTGTCAACCGAAAAATGAAGAAAACAAATAAATTTCAAACAAAATTAAGCCGAATCAGAACTTTCAGCATTTCCAGCATCGAATTTTAATAAGGTTCAAATTATCCCCATCCTCTTGTATTACTCTACTGAAAGTTCGTAACTCAATAGACCTCTTGCAAATTAGCCAACTGAGGAGCCTTGAGAGCGTTCAAAATTGTAGAGACCAGCAATTAGATTGCAACGCAAACCAAAGCGGTGACGACGATTGCGATAGCGTCCAGATAAGATGCGGAAGATCTTCAAGCGGCGATTAACATGCTCAATGCCAACCCGTTGGCGCGCAAGTTGGCGGTTGAACGCTTTCTGCTCGGGCGTAAGCTGACCACCTTTCGGTTTCTTGTGGGGTAAGCGGCAGTAGAGATGCAGTTTCTGGATGCCTTGATAACCCTTGTCCTGCAAACTCTCGGTTTGAGGATGGAAATGGATGCCAGAAGCTTTGAACAGCTTGAAATCATGCCGTCGCCCCTTGCCGAAAAACGTACAGATAATCTGCCCAGTAAGAGCGTCAATTATGAGTTGACATTTGAGCGTGTGCCCTTTCTGTTTGCCGCTATAAAAGGCACGTTGGTGCCGCTTAGGACGCTCAATGCGAGTTTCAGTCACATCAACGTCGCGACTGTAGGTATCCCAAAGCCCCGCACCAACTGGCGCTTCCCAGGTAGTCGAAAGCGACGTGAGCGGATTAAAGTCTCCTCTACCCAATGCACTATTCGACAAACTGTAGACTCGCTGATGCCCCAACTAGTGGCGATGTGAAAGTAGGTGCGATATTCCCGCCAATACTCGAAGGCAACCAATATGCGGTCTTCTAGTCCGAGTTTAGGCTTGGCTCCAGGTGTTGGCGTTGCTCGCCACTCTGGTTTAAGCACTTTCACAATTGCTTTGAACGTATTAGTCTCGATACCAAATCGACGCTTAAAGTGTGCAGCAGGTAGGGTTTGCGCTATTATATAGTTCATCATCAGGACGCTTTTTCGTTATTGCTATGTCCTGATATTTTCCTATCTTGGGGTTCTTTGGCAACTCAACCTCAACCTAATCTGCAAGAGGTCTAATAAAAGAACCCTCTCGACAACCAGTCATTCGTAGTCATCATCGTAACAATGCTACACATTCCTCATTCGTTATAAAGGTTGCTGTGCCGCAAACAGCATGACGTGGTCAAAAAATGCTCACTGGGCGAACAACGCGGTCACAGCAGGAAAATTTGTCGATGTATCTTTTGTAATGAGTTTTTTCTAGTGCTGTACTACATTAATGAATTTTCCTGGAGGTTAAGCTGCTGGAGTTTCCGCAACAAGAAATTCTTTTTGGTAGTGCTCTCTTTTTTGAAAGGCTGCGCGAATCCGACCAATAAGTTTCCGAGCGACGGCAACGATGGCTTTGGTCTTTCCGGTTCTAGGATAAAGCCTCTCAAAAAAATCAGCCAGTGTTTTATCTTTCCCAATCGCTCTCCATGCGATCTCGATTAATATCCCTCTAACTCGACTATTGCCTTGGCGACTGATGTGACCTCGACGGATCGTTTCACCACTAGAATGTTCACTGGGGGTTAGACCTGTAAATGAGAACAACTGACGTTCATTCTTAAATTGGCACATATTCCCCAGTTCATTTGACAAGATCCGAGCAGACAGTGGCCCAACGCCAGGGGCGGAGCGGTAGGTCTTTTCGTTGGGGTCTTCTTTAGCTTGATGCTTCAGTTCTTCCTCAATCTTCTTAATTTCCTCATCTAGATTTCTCCAAACGCTCCAGTAGGCGTTAATCGCAATCGTTAATTCTTTTGATGGAGCATTTTCCAGAAGCTCATCGACGAGTATGTGGGTCATCTGGCGGGTCTCATCATCATCAATCAGCCCAAACTGGTGAAACTTCATCCTGATTTTGTTTTTGACAGCAGTGCGATCTTCGACAAGCTGTTGTCTGGTGCGACTCAGCAACCGATGGGCTTCTTCTACCTCACTGGGAATGCGGATTCCCTTTAATCGCCTTACTTCCAGCAGGGTGGATAATTTGAGCGCATCTCGTTTATCGGTCTTGACGCGGTCATTGACGGAAACTTCAACCCATGATGCATTCACCACTAGATTCTGGATTCCATGCTTCTTAAGTTCTCGATGTAGAACAAACCCTGAAAACCCAGCTTCATAGGCAGTATGGATGGTGGCTCCATCAAAATATTTAATGAGTTGTAGGGATAGAGTTTGAGGGGATGCTGCTGTTGTCCATTTCTTGACTACTTCTCCCTCTACTTTGGCAACGACAGCATAGGTCTTTTTATGCACATCAATTCCAATAAAGACTTCTTTGCCAACGTAAGATATCACCTTAGCATCTTTTTTCATGTTGCTACTCCTTGACTCCGAATTAGAGAGGTTAATACATTCCTACCTTCAGGTTCGCACCTTGTTGAGCGCTTTACAATCCATCATAGGAACAGCATGGGCGTGAACTAATGGGGTGAAAGTCCCCTGTAGGAGAACCAGCGTCCAAATGATCAATTTACAGATCCGAGTGACGACCACTACTAGCTTAAGAAGCCATTTAGGAAGTAAAAGGCGCACCAAAAGCAGGTATAAATACTGATGAAGTCTAGTATAAACCTGAAGAGATGCGCCGATCCTATAATACCGATTTATCCAACCAAGAATGGGAAATTATCGCACCCATGCTACCCAAACCATCAAAATGGGGTAGGCCACCCAAAACAAATATGCGAGAGTTACTGAATGCCATTTTCTATATACTCAAAAATGGTTGTACATGGCAGAATCTACCCCATGACTTTCCGCCTTACTCAACGGTCTATTTCTACTGGCAAAGGTGGGAAAGAACTGGGCTACTGGAGGAGATTAATCGCAAATTGAGCCAACAATTTAGGGAAAAGGTTAGTAAAGAGGCGACCCCAAGCTTGGTGAGTATCGATAGCCAGAGTGTGAAGACAACAGAAAGTGCGGGCAGTCGAGGTTTTGATGGCGGTAAGCAAATCAAGGGCAGAAAACGCTTCGCTATGGTTGACACCTTGGGCTTAGTTGTAAAGGTGTTGGTGTGTGCAGCTAACATCGGTGAAAGAGCAGGAGCTAAGCAGTTGTTACAGAATCTCACATCTCCATTACCACGATTAGAGAAAATTCTGGTTGATGCTGGATTCTCTGGTGATGAAATCACACAATGGGTCAACGACAACTTCGGATGGCTTTGGGAAGTTAGCAAACGGGCAGACAATCAGAAAGGTTTTGTAGTGGAGTCAAAGCGTTGGGTGGTAGAGCGAACCTTTGCTTGGTTAGGTAATTGTCGTAGACTAAGCAAGGATTATGAATTTTATGAGCAAATGTCTGAATCGTTTATTTACTTGGCTTTAATCCGCAAAATGCTAAGAAATCTGGCAACTGCGACTTCCTAAATGGGTTCTAAGGCAAGAGTGCTTTCGCGAGGAAGTGTTTGAAGGAAGCCGGATAGCAAACCGACGAGCCGACGAACAGAAATGTCATAGAAGGCTGAGACCCCTGGGTGAGTTGGCACAACACAACAAAACCTCTGGTTCAAGGGGCACAGTAAATGACACGGTTGCGGCGGGACAGTTCACGTTCTTATCTGGGGAGGTCTGTAAGGTTGCGGTTCTAAGAGTAAAGGGAGTCTGAATGAGGTAAGAGCCGGAAACGGTTAGGAAGCCACAGAACCCTAAAGCAAAAAGGACAGCCCACTAAGAGGGAACTCTTGGTGTCAAGCCTTGCAGAAGTCAGCAGAAGTCATAGTAGTCCAATCCAGGACGAAGGACAGAACATAATTGCCATAAGGAGGAGCAATGAACAACTCAGACGCATCGATGAACCCGACCGGGGGAGATGACGGATGGCGTGCTGACATAAAGCCAGCCTTAGACAACCTAATGGCGCGAATATTAGAGCGCAACAATGTGCAACAGGCATGGGGAAGGGTGAAATCGAACCAAGGAGCAGCCGGAATCGACGGTATGACTATAGGAGATTTCCTCGACTATGCAAGGGAGCATTGGACAGAGATTCGCGCTTCCCTGAAGGATGGTACGTATCAACCGCAGCCAGTGCGACAGGTAGTAATACCAAAGCCAAGAGGCGGCGAGAGAAAGCTAGGAATACCTTGTGTCATAGACCGGGTAATCCAACAAGCCATTCTACAAGTGTTATCGCCAATGTTTGAGCCAGGATTTTCGGACTCAAGCTATGGCAGCCGACCCAAGCGATCTGCCCACGGAGCAATTCGGCAGGTAAAGTCCGCCATCAAAGCAGGGTATCAAGTTGCGGTAGACATTGATTTGGAGAAATTCTTTGACAATGTAGACCACGACATGCTGATGTCCCGCATTGCTCGGAAAGTAACCGATAAGGTACTTCTGGGTTTAATCGGACGGTATCTGCGAGCAGGAGTTATGGTCGGTCACACTTTCGCGGCAACGGATTGGGGCACTCCACAAGGGTCGCCACTGTCACCGTTGCTCGCCAACATCTTGTTGGATGACCTCGACAAAGAGTTAGAGGCCAGAGGACATCGCTTTGCTCGCTATATGGATGACCTGGTCATACTAGTCAAAAGTAGACGGGCAGGGACTAGGGTAATGGCTAATATCAGTCAGTACCTCAGCCAAAAGCTGAAGCTCAAAGTAAATCGGCAGAAAAGTCGTGTGGTCAGGACTGACAAATTAGAATTTCTGGGATTTACGTTCCGAGGAATTCGGATTTGGTGGTCAGACCAAGCCTATCGGGATTTCATACATCGACTGCGGGGCTTAACGTCACGTAGTTGGGGTGTTTCAATGGAGTACCGCATGGAACGGTTGAACCGATACTTACGAGGTTGGATGAACTACTACGGCATTTCCCAGCATTACAGTCCAATTGAGCAGTTGGATGGTTGGTTGCGGCGACGAATTCGTATGTGTTACTGGAAACAGTGGCGCAGACCTCGCACTCGTATCCGACATCTGCTGGCTCTAGGCACTAGTAAACGACAGGCGATTTTGACCGGCATTAGTCGCAAAGGCTATTGGCGTTTGTCAAAGACTCTGGCAACCCATACGGGAATGACGAATCAGTGGTTACAGTTACAGGGTTGGCTTTCAGTGCGAGAACTTTGGATGAAAGTCCAGGGTTATGCCTGATTTTCTTGAGGTTTGTTTGCGCGGCGATTATGAACCGCCCGGTGCGGACCCGCATGCCGGGTGGTGTGGGAGGGAAGGGCTAAACACCCTTCTCGACCCGATTATCTATCTTTGTGGTGCAGCAACAGGTTATTTTAAAATTTCAGAAAATTTTTCCAAGAGTCAGTGTTGGGGGATTTAGTAGGCTTATAAACTTTTGGATTACCAGTAGCTATTACCTCACAAATTAATTGATAAACCTCTGTATCGCTTGGTTTGAGATTCCAATTACCGTCGTGGAACCAATTATCAAGTTGGATAATTTTTTGCTTGGAAGCACCCTTGATATAGCACTGAAACTCCGCATCAGTGTGCAGCATATCTTGACGATAGTTAGGCAGGAGATGAAGCAGCAAATTGTAATCGAATTCCTTATTAGCCAACAGGGGAACATCAGAGCCTTTAACTTGGAACTCAATATTTCGGATACAGACATCAATTTGCTCAGGGGGAATCATCCCTCCATCATCGTCAATTTCATAGTTACCAAAATCAACACTAATTAAGGGGCTAAACGTTCCATCAAATCCGTCTAAAATTGTTCCACATGCATCGGTTAAAAGCATAATTCCCATAGATGCAGGCCAACTCACTAGTTTCTCAAGAAATATTACCCAGCCAGCATCACTATTGAAGGCAGTTAGTCGAGCAGACGCAACATCATAATTATGATTACTTAGTTGATAATCGTACTTAAATGAAGTATCAACCAAATTGAGAATATCTCTCACAAAAAAGGTAGGCATCTTTTAGAATCTTTCACTAGCAAGATAACTATATATTAGAACTCATTTAAGAAAGTATAAATACTTAGTATTTTTTGCTGCTTCAGGGGATGTATGGTACTGAAATGCTGACTTCTTACATGGTAGCAATGTGACTAAAAGAAGCTTTTCTTGACTTCCCAAATGGGTTCTTAGACTGATTTTTTCTACCTAACCACCTAATTAAGACGATTAGCCAGACTTTTTCTGCCTAACTACCCCGTAAAGGTGATTAGCCAGAGCATTTCAGCCTAATCGCCCATTTGGGTGTGTTAGACAGATTTTTGCTGGGTAACATCCCGTATAGGCGATCTAGATAGATAATTTCAGTCTAACCTGAATAATTCATAAGAAACAAGAAAAAGGGCAAAAAAAAAAGCTTGAAACGTTTTAGAATCAATCTTTCTAGAATTTTTGTACGTCTATTTTGCCATGACAGAGTGTAATTTGGAACTGCCCTATGATTTTTACTCGCGACGACCGCTAGTCGTTCGATTTTCAGGTCTAGAATTAAGTTCAGATGCGGGTATATTGCTTGCCCGACAAGCAGAAGCACAAGTGCAAGTTTGTCGGGGGATATCAGATTGTATTGAGGAATGGCGCGACCCGCACAAAATCAGGCATAGCCTCTATCAGTTAGTCAGTCAACGGGTGTATCAGATTGTAGGAGGGTATGAAGATGCCAATGATAGTAATGTGTTGTGGCACGACCCCATTTACAAAATAGCTTGTGACCGACTGCCAATTGCGGAGCAAGATTTACTGGCAAGCCAACCGACGATAACGCGACTGGAAAATCATGTTGGCAAAGCGGAAGTGGCCGCGATGCGCAGACGGATGGTGGATGGATTTATCCAGGGTTACAAGACTGCGCCTGCCGAGATATAGCACTTTTCAGTTGAGAACGGGTTTTATTTTTTGGGTGAAGGGGTGGAACCCCTTCTTGGGGGCAACGCCCCCAACCCCCCTTCTCTTTACGATCTGAAAACCGCTATATGTAGATCGGACAGAATAGAAAAGCAATTATGAGTCAGGATACTGAAGATCTGCAACCCCTAACCGAACCTTTGGCAAAGAGAGAGCGATTGCTAGAGCTAGCATCAGTCTTTGGCAAGCTGGGCATTATTGCCTTCGGCGGCCCAGCCGCTCATATTGCCATGATGGATGATGAGGTGGTCAAACGGCGACAGTGGATGGATCGAGAGAAGTTATTGGATTTACTGGGAATTACAAGTTTGATTCCTGGACCGAATTCCACGGAATTAGCAATTCATATCGGACTGGAAAGAGCGGGATGGCAGGGGTTACTCGTAGCTGGCATCTGTTTTATTTTACCTGCGATGCTCATGGTATGGGCGCTAGCAATAATTTACGCACAATATCGCTCTTTACCTGAAGTTGGTTGGCTGTTATATGGCGTGAAACCCGCGATCGCCGCGATCGTATTGCAAGCGTTATGGAAATTGGGCAGGTCGGCCATCAAAAATATACAAACACTTTGTGCGGGGCTGGTAGTTGCCATTTTCTCCTTTTGGGGTAGCAATGAGATTCTCTTACTATTAATTGCTAGTCTGGCAGTCATGCTAATTAGCCGTTGGCGAGTTGTGAAGTCAACAGGGCATAATTCTCTTCTATTCCTACCCATTTCAGCAAATTTCGCTTCTAGTGTAGCCACCATAGCTACCTCAGCGTCAATTGCGACATCAGCAATCGCACCACCAACCTGGATAGCAGTTTTCTTCTTCTTTCTCAAAATCGGGCTGGTTTTGTATGGTAGCGGTTATGTATTGCTGGCATTCTTACAGCAGGAATTAGTAGAACGTTCCCATTGGCTCACTGCCCAGCAGTTACTCGATGCGATCGCGATCGGTCAAATTACGCCTGGCCCAGTATTTACAACCGCCACCTTTGTCGGCTATTTGCTGGCAGGTCACCTGGGCGCGATCGCTGGCACAATAGGCATATTCCTCCCTGCGTTTGTCCTGGTTGCTCTCGTCAAACCTTGGGCAACAAAACTACGGCGATCGCCCTGGGCATCTGGCTTTCTGGATGGCGCGAACGTTGCTTCGTTAGGACTGATGGCAGTCGTGACCTGGCAGTTAGGCCGTGCGGCCTTAGTTGATGGGATGACGGTGGGCATAGTGATCGCTAGCTGCATAGCATTATTTCGTTTTCAGGTCAATTCCGTCTGGTTGGTCGTAGGAGGCGGGCTAATTGGCTTGCTATCCCAACTAGTCAGGTAGAGGAAGACGAGAATCGCAATATATATGCCAGCGGAAATATTAAATATTCCAGATAAAAGAGCTTCCAAATGAATTGATAAAAAGTAGAGATGGCGGCGCGATCGCTTAAATCTACTTGCAAACTTTGCCACCACATGACTGCGGCTAAACTCATATGACTAATCGCAAGTATGGGGATATTAATATTAGTAATTAAACTGGACGAGCTAGCCAGGACAGTACCTAAATAAAGCCATATTAAAATTTGCCTGGAAAGATTAAAAACTGTTTTTTGCCCCCAGTTAATGCATAGCGTTGCGATATTAAATTTGGCATCGCCTTCGGTGTCGGGCATGTCTTTAAAAATGGCAATTACATAGGTAAATATCAAAACAAATATAGTGAGCAACCAGATCTCATTGGGAATATTGGGGTACATATCCGAGCGCTGATTTAATACCCGATCGAAGTGTAGAAATAATCCCAAATTAATTACGACACCTCGCACCACAAATATACAAAGCGATGCCCAGAATGGAAATCTCTTGAGACGAATAGGAGGTAATGAATAAGCCGTGCCAATTAGCAGGCTGACGATTACAGTCAAAGCTAAAAATACACCTTGCCAAGTCGCGATCGCCACTGCCCCTATTCCCGTTATTGCTACTATAATCCTGGCTTCTTGAATACTGAATGCACCAGATGCAAGTGGCAAATGCGGTTTATTGATTTTGTCAATTTCAATATCTTCCAGTTGATTCAGCCCCACGATATAAACATTGCCGCCCAAACAGGCGACTATAGCCCATATTAATTCTGGGAAGCGATCGGGGAAATTGGCGAAGTTCATCCCATCTTGGCTGAAGGCGATCGCAAATAAAGCGATCGCGCTCAAGGTAGTGCCAATAACCGTATGCGGACGGCTGAATTGCCACAGAGCGTTTAGTTTTGTCGCAATCGGGAGCATCAATGACAACAGACTAATCATGGTGATAATGTAAGTGCGTTCTGAAGGGGTTTTAGTCGCAGGAGATTAGGCAAACCAGTTTTCAAGTTGAAGATCTAGGAAGCTTTCAAAATCCACTTTATTATTCGTAACTAAAATCAGATCGTTAGCCTGTGAGATCGCGGCAATTTGTCCATCAGCAAAAGAGGGGGTTTTACCTAGCTTAACTAACCTGGCTCGTTCCGAAGCATGCCATTGAGCCGCTAGCAGATCGTAGGGTAGAACAGGTAGTTTTGCTTCTATCTCTCTTTGCAGGTATAGCTCAAGCGCACGGCGTTTTTTTGATTCTGGTAAAAGATCGCGTCCAAATAGCATTTCATGGTAAACAACCGTAGCTGTAGCAATTTCTGTATCGTGCTCCGCCAGCATTGCCATCACATTAGGATTGGGGTGAGGGCGTAGCGGCTCCGATAGAATATTTGTATCGAGTAGAAATCGCAACCCAGTCACAGGGTCACCTCTCGTCCAGGAGAGCGATCGCGCAGGTTACCAAAAATTTCATCAGGATTTATTCCCAGTTCCTCAATCTTCATGTCCTGGCGAAATTTCTCTAGAGACTTGCCGAACCCAATCTTTCCTGAAATGACTCTCTCGTATTCATCAACTGACAAGATTACTGCTACAGGCTTACCTCGTCGTGTTATTTCTACAGATTGCCCTTTCTCGACATCGTGCACGATTCTAGTGAGGCGATCGCGAACCTGAGCGATGGAATATCGATCTAATGGCTTAGTCATATCAAAACCTCATCGCCTAAGATGGCTATATACATGGCTATCTTACTACAAATTAAGGGTCGATTAAACCTCCAGCCAGGACTAAATCGTCAGCATACCAAACAGCAGCTTGCCCTGGCGTAATGCTGAATTGTGGCTCGTCAAACATAATCCGAGCGCGATTGCCATTATCTATAGGCACAATTGTGGCGATCGCAGGTGGAGTGCGATAGCGAATTTGCACGGCAGCGCGGATGGGGTTGCTGGTTGGTGCCATCGATACCCAATTGATTTGAGAAATAGTGCATTCCTTATCCTGCGCCGCATCGAGATCGCCCACAATCACCTCATTCTTGCCAGGGTCGATCGCCACTACGTAGAGCGGATGTGCCGCAGCCACGCCCAATCCCTTACGCTGACCGATCGTGTAGTGGTGCGTGCCATCATGCTCGCCTAAAACCTTGCCCTGCGTATCGACAATATTGCCTTTGCGGGGCGCGAGATATTTATCGAGGAAATCGCGCATGGAGCCGTGGGACTCCACCAGGCAAAGATCCTGGCTTTCCGGTTTATCGGCTGTAGCCAGCCCGAATTCCGCCGCGATCTGGCGCGTTTCGACTTTGGTGCGATCGCCGAGGGGAAATAGGCAACGACCTAGCTCTTCCTGAGGTACTTCGTAGAGGAAATAGGATTGATCTTTGGCGCGATCGACTGCCCGCCTTAACTGATGCCGTCCCGATTCGGGATCGTAACTAACGCGAGCGTAGTGTCCCGTAGCAATTTTGGCAATGCCTAAAGTGTCCTGGGCATATTGCAGCATGGGCCCAAACTTGACGGCTTTGTTGCAGCGAGAACAGGGTAAAGGCGTACTGCCAGCCGCATAGCCCGTCACGAGATAGTTAATAATATTTTGCTCGAAGACATCGCGGCTATCGACAATCTCGTGGGGGATGCCTAACTGTTCGCAAATACGGGCGGCATCAACCATACCTTCGGAGCAGCACTGTCCCTTGCCGCGCATCAACCACAGCGTCAAACCAGTAACATCATAGCCCTGCCGATGGAGCAAAGCTGCTGCCACAGAACTATCCACGCCACCGGACAAACCAACCACTACCTTTTCCGCCATGACTCTAAATCAAGCCCTAGAATAAACGGGCGACAACATCGACAATACATAATTCACTTTAGCTCAAATAGAGAGAATATCTTGACGGATTTTAGCTTGGAGGTGAGAGAAGCGATCGCTGACGGCAGCAGGTTCATCCTGCAATTAATAAATCATCACAATAGTTTGGAGTCTAGAGCTATTACTAACGCTAAGGCTAAAGTAACAGCTTTCATAGCTTCCTCAGAGAGTCTACCCAGCTTTGACACAAACCTTTCCGTAGAAACCGAGCTGACCTGAAATGCATCGGCAGCCGATCGCTTGCTCAAACCATTCTCAGGGCTAGGCTTTAACTGCACCATCCAATCCCTATCTGCATATCGCATTTGCCATTCTGTAATTGGAACAACCACTTTGAGAGGCAAAATTCCAATTCGATCGTCGCTCACAATAACCACAGGACGAGTTTTACCAATCTCAGCTCCCACGGTGGGATCGAGTCTCACTAGCCAGATATCTCCCCTATGCATTAGCCACTACTTTAGTGTCTGATGGCTCATCTTCACGGTCATAATCTGTTTTATCAGATGCCCATAAGTCATGTAATGTACCACCTTCTTCATAATCTGGCAGTGCTGCTTGAGCCGCCATTTCTAACCGCCGATGCTGTTCAGCTTTACGCAGTTCTTTATTCTTTGCTTCTTCTCGCATCAAACGAGCAGCAGTTTCAATAACAAGAATGCGCTCTTCATTCGATATATGCTTTAGGGCTTCTAAAATTTCTAATTGCATCATTGTCTTAAACATTAGAAACTACTTATGACTATAGCATTTATCAAAACTTGTCCTTTAATCAAATTTCTGTTAAATCTCATGTTCTACCGCAGCATTGCCACCATTAATATCTACGATTCGTTAGATCTAGACAAACTTGCTACGCAAATGTCAGCTAATCGATACTTGAAAATTATAGGTGATGGACAAGTGCAACTTCTGGAAGATGGCTATATGGGATATGTGCGATCGCGGGATTTCCCAAACTTAGAAGCTATAGAACCAGAAAGTTATGCTCCTCCCAAATCCCTAACCCCTGCACAAATTAGAGAACGCATGCCCAGCGTTATTAATTACATCCAAACAGCCATGCAGCAACCAAACGAGTACCTGTGGGGCGGTACTGTCCCACCCAATTATGACTGTTCGGGATTGATGCAAGCTGCTTTTGTGTCTGCGGGTATATGGATTCCTCGCGACGCATATCAGCAGGAGGCATTTGTGAATGTAACGGGCAGCGCGATCGCGCTCGACGCGCTCGCACCTGGCGATCTCATCTTCTTTGGCAGCACTGAGAAAGCCACGCATGTTGGCATGTATTTAGGTGAAGGAAAGTACGTTCACAGTTCTGGTCGAGATCGCGGTCGCAACGGCATCGGCATCGATCCACTGGCAGGAGGAAATCGCGTTGCAGATTGGTACAAAGCGCAAATACGCGGTGCAGGGCGCGTAACAACATGCTTTCAGCCTAAATTAATAACTTCGGTGGAATGAGAAAGAACATCAAGCTATTTCCCACTGGGTGCTCTACATCTGGAACAGATAAGCCGATCGCGCCCGCCTTCTTCAGAACCAATGCGCCCTGCACCTGACCCCACATCAAAAACTCAGCCCAACTGCTCAAGTCCGGCTCGTGCCCAACCAGACCTAAAGAAGTTTTCCCTAGTTTTCGCCATTCCAAAAACCACTGGAGCCACAGATCGAAGCTACCTTCTGGCGCTAGATCGTAGGATATCTCAATTGGGCAGTCAAAACCGCTGCTTTCAAATATATCTGCTGTTTGTTTTGCCCTAATCAGCGGGCTGGTTTGGATCAGATCGAGCCTTAAGCCCAGATCGAACAGTTTTTTGGCGACCTGTCGAGTTTTTTTACGACCTTCATCAGTTAAGCAGCGCTCTCGATCTGCAATGCGATCGCTGCGTTCCTGGGCAATTCCATGACGGATTAAGTATAAACTCAATGGCATATTTTTGGGGCTAGCCTCCGCTAATTTTGGCTTTGTAGCCTAGTTTGAGCAGAAATTGCAAAATTTTTTGACTGCAATCGCCCTGAATTTCAATTTCGTTACCTTTAACTGTCCCACCCGCACCGCAGTGGTTTTTAAGTTGCTTGCCTAAGGCGGCCAGCGTTTCGGGCTTAGTTTGAAAACCTGAGACTACAGTTACGGTTTTGCCACCCCTACCTTTGCGCGACGCTTGCACGCGTATATTTTGTTGCTGCGGCGGCAAGTCTGCGGTTGAGGAGTCGGCATCCTCTTCTGGTTCAGGCGCACCAAACTCTCGATAGACAATCTTATTTTTACTCATCACTTGATATCCATGCTTGCAGTTCCGGCTTGAGTTCTCGCTCCATCAAACCCTCAACCGCCTGTTGAGGAGTGATTTCTGCGTGTAAGAGACGATAGACATAACGCGAAACGGGTACGGTAATGCCTTCGCGGTTGGCTAGCTCGATCAGAACGTTGGCAGTATTTACGCCTTCCGCTGTACCCTCAATTTCTGATAGCACCCGATCCAGGGTTTTACCCTGAGCCAGACCGTAGCCAACGCGGTAGTTGCGGCTGAGGTTGCTATTGCAGGTAGCGAGTAAATCTCCCAAACCGGACAAGCCCCAAAATGTTTCGGGTTGAGCGCCAAAATAAAGGCCGACACGGATGATTTCCGTCAGCGATCGCGTAATTAATGCCGCCTTCGCATTGGCACCCAATTGGAGGCCGTCGCATACCCCCACCGCGATCGCAATGACGTTTTTCAAAGTTCCGCCTAGCTCTACGCCTATGGGATCGGAGTTGGTATAGATGCGGAAATTGCGAGAGGCAAATACTGTTTGTACTAGCTGCGCTGCCTCGGGTACGGTACTGGCAACCACCGTGGCCGCGGGCAGTCCCGCCATAATCTCAGCCGACAAGTTAGGGCCGGATAGAACCACGATAGGATTATGGGGTAAAGCTTTCTGCCATATTTGCGATGGGGTCTGGCTGGCGATCGGGTCCAGTCCTTTGGTCGCGCTCACTAAAATGGCATTGGGTTTTACGTCCAGACCCTGCATTTGCGCGGCGGTCGCGGCTACTCCCTTCATCGAAACAGCGGATACGATCGCGTCGCGATCGCTAACTGCCTCTGCCAGTGTTTGCGAACTTTGGCGCGACCACAACGTCACGTTATGGCCGTTTGCCGCTGCTAGCTTTGATAGGGCCGTGCCCCATGCTCCGCCGCCAATTACAGTTACTTTAATTACCCGATCCAAGATACTCCTGACCTACAAATTAAACGTGATGCCTTGCGATCGCATGTACTCCTGCAATTTGGGCATCAGACCCTTGGCAACAATCTCATAGGGCATTATGGCATTATTTTGCTGCTTAATCAGCCATGCAGCGGTTGTACCTGCGGCTGAGCCAGCGACCCATTCTCCTACATGTACCCTCGTCGCACCATTGACGATATGGCTGACCGCAATCGATTTGCCACCGATCAATAGATTATCGACTTTCTGGGGAATCAGGCTCTCCAACGGAATCGCAATCGGTCGTACTGAGTGTTCTGAAGTGGCAGCAGAGCTAGCTTCTCCCGACAGTTTGCGATCGCGATAGCTACAGCCGTGCATATCTACAGCATAGTGAGTGATGCCAACTGCAGAGGCACTAAAATCCCTTCCACCGGCAAGATCGATGCGAATATCCTGTTCGCGGAGAAAGAACTGCGACTGACCGTAGGCGGGTCGTCCCAGGATACGCCTACCTTCTCTGATGTATGGATATATGCTTAGACCCGACTGCGTGGGCATGGGGGTATCCTGCCCGGAGAGATGCTTGAGCGGTACGCTAGTTTGTTCCATCAACCATTCCGAGAATAAGAACGCTCGATCTTCTCCATGACTGAGAGCTTTTACGTTTAAACCACCCAACCAATCCTTATCCTGCCCTGAAGCTAGGATTTCAGAACTTTTCATGATCGAGGGAGGATTCATCACACCCCAATCATTACCAGGATTCCAGTTGACAATGGTCATGTCACCGAGAACTGGTGCATCCCAATTGGGATTATTGCGAGTGGTACTGATGATGCGGCGATAGTTGAAAAAACTGCGCCCTTCCATCATGGGATAATTACCAAAATTAAAGTCCTGGCGATGTTCTGCTTTGGGATATCCCGACTTAATCTGCGATAAACGCCGGCGGGATACTCCTCCATCGTCACCGATCGCCAGGACAAATGGGTATGTAAAAGCTTGGGTACAGTCAGGGTTATCAGCGCGTGCATGGGGTTCGCCCGTAGTAGCGAAACTCTCTGAACCAAGGCGGTGGGGAATATTTGCCCATCCCACTAGCTCGCCAGTGTCTGTTGCGTCGATTACGATCGCGCGCTTACCAGGCGGGGCTTGCAAGCGTATGGGAAACTTCTCAAATACATCATCGCTTTCCCAGGCATACCAGGAAGCAAGCTCCTGGGATAGCCTGCCTTGAGGGATATAGTTGCGATCGCGTGCTTTTCGTTTTACCGCGTAGACCGAAACGATCTGCTTGCCGCTAGGATCGAATTCCACGCCCTTAAAAGCGGTCTCTGTCACCCAACGGCTGTTTGGCGATCGCTCCATAGCTTCTTGCAATAATTGTTTGGCAGCGGCGGCACCCGCTGTAGGAGCAAAGCAAAGATCCCCCACCCAACAACTATTCGTTTCTGCGACCGACTTATATCCCGAGTTTAGGAAAATTGACTTTGTCGGCAGTGAAGATTGTTGGGAGATCGACTGCTTAAAATAATTCCAGCTAGCAGAAAATATCTGGTCTTTACGCATGAGTTCTGACTCGTCGATCGCGGATACCCCCTGCGAGCTAACCTGTCCGCCTAGCATGGGAGTAAGCTCGATTAAACAAGTTGTAGCGCCAGCCTGCATGGCATGATAGGCAGCAGCAACTCCCCCCAATGACCCCCCAACCACGATTACCTCGCATTCCCACGTCTCACCCCGATCGTTAAAATTTGGATTAATAGCAGGCAAATTATTAGAGGTGCGATCGCCGTTAGTCGATAAGAACGGCTCTGCATAACCAACGATTGCAGCCACTCTGGTGGCGAGATTAAACCCGGCTACCAGGAAAAAAGCCAGAAGAGCTACTTTACCAAGTTTAGATATATACAAACGCGGGCGCTTAGCTCGGCGATCGTCAGCAGACAACCCAGACTGCTCACCTTCACTATTAGCACTCATATAAAAAACATCACAATTTTCTCAACACCGAATGCGAGCATAACATAGCTCCATTTCACAGGTCTATGTCTTTTACTACATTTCACGTCCCCGATTAGCGATCCAGCAATCTGCATATTTTTCGTGTAAATCGTCTGGACAATAGACGATCGCACCTTATAAAACTTTTCGGTAAGCGTAAAACTCAGAGTCTTAAAACCTGAGATATAAGCGACTCGTGCGATTTTAATCGCCGTAATCTTTAAGTTAGCTTTGCACATTTTTATACGAAGTATGCTAGCATAACATTGTAGTTGGTTAGGTCGAGCCGATGATAATTTACGAGTTCAAGGTCAAAGGAAAAGACAAGCAATATCATGCAATAGATGACGCTATTCGTACTAGCCAATTCATCCAAAATAAAGCTTTACGCTATTGGATGGATAACAAAAAGATTGGTAAATACGACCTTAATAAATATTGTGCTGTGTTGGCTGCTGAATTTCCTTTTGCCGATGAACTCAATTCAATGGCTAGGCAATCTGCTGCTGAACGTGCTTGGAGTGCAATATCTCGGTTTTACAATAACTGTAAAAGGAAAGTTAAGGGCAAAAAGGGGTATCCAAAGTTTAAGAAAAACTGTCGTTCTGTTGAATATAAAACGTCAGGATGGAAGCTTTCGGATACTAGAAAAGCCATAACTTTCTCAGACAAAAAAGGAATAGGAACTTTGAAACTAAAGGGAACCTATGACTTGAATTACTACGATATCAAACAGATTAAGCGTGTCCGGTTGGTGCGTCGTGCTGATGGCTATTATGCTCAATTTGCAATTGACGTTAATATCACAGTCGAAACACAACCGACCAACCAGATAGTTGGTATTGACTTGGGATTGAAATATTTCATTGCCGACAACAAAGGTAATGTAGAACAATCGCCCCAGTTTTACCGCAAATCTGAGAAACAGCTTAATCGAGCTAACCGCAAAAAATCCAAGAAGTTCAGCAAAGACAGAAACAAAGCTAACCAAAAACAATCAATCAACTACCACAAAGCTAGAAATAGATATGCCCGTAAGCATTTAAGGGTAAGTAGGCAACGAAAAGAGTATTGCAAGCGAGTTGCATATTCCGTCATCCAATCTAACGATTTGGTCGTCTATGAAGACTTGAATGTCAAAGGCTTGGTACGCCATCGAAATCTAGCTAAATCAATATCTGATGCTGGTTGGTCAACCTTTAGGTCATGGTTAGAATATTTTGGTCACAAGTATGGGAAGGTAACAGTTGCTGTTCCTCCTCACAACACAAGCCAAAACTGCTCAAGCTGTGGCAAGAAAGTTAAAAAATCTCTGTCTACTAGGACTCATGTTTGTCCACATTGTGGATATGTAGAAGATAGAGATGTCAATGCAGCAGTCAACATTCTAAGACTAGGACTCAGTACGGTAGGGCATACCGGAACTTACGCTTGGGGAGATTTGCCCTCTTGGGCGATTGGTGTGAACCTGTCGTCTAACGGCGAGTCAGCGAACCAAGAATCTCAGTGTCTTTAGACCTGAGAGTGTCAACCTAAGTTGAACAATCGATAAGCATTAGCAGTTGTTTGCTCTGCCAACGTTTCCAGTGTCTCACCGCGTAGTTCTGCCAACTTCTCAGCTACGTGCAAAACATAGGATGGTTCGTTACGCTTGCCGCGCTTGGGTACGGGTGCCAAAAACGGACAATCGGTTTCGATGAGGAGGCGATCGCTACTCACAATCCTGGCGGACTCCTGCAAATTAGCGGCATTTTTGAACGTGACTACGCCGCTAAAACTGATATACATGCCCAAATCGAGAAACCATTGCGTTTCCTCTGGCGTTCCAGCCCAGCAGTGCATCACGCCACGGGCGGGGCGCTCGGGATTGAGGGCATTAAATTCTTGCAAAACCTCGCAGGTAGCAGACGCAGCATCGCGGCAATGGATAATTGCAGGTAAATCCAGATCTCTGGCGATCGCCAACTGTCGACGAAATGACTCCATCTGCTCGGTCTGATTTTCCGCTTTGTAAAAATCCAGCCCCGTTTCGCCGATCGCCACTACACGGCGATCGCTCTGAGCCAGTTCGCGAATTTGCGCCTCCATATCGCTATGCCACATGCGAGCGTCGAGAGGGTGCAGGCCAACCGCAAAGCTGAGTTCTGGAAATTTATCGGCGATCGACTGGATTTCTTGAAACTCACCAGGAGTGACACACGAATGTACTAATCGCGTTACCCCTACTTTTTGCCATCTCGATCTTACGTCTTCTAGATCTGGTAAAAAGTCCTTGAAATTAACATGAACGTGAGTATCGACAAGTTGCATAACGTTTTGCATTACCAGATAACAAAGACTTAGCTTAACAAAGTGTAATGCTTTGTTAAGTTACACGCAATTGTTACGCTGCACGCGCAACAACAGTGAAGTCAAGCGATTTGCAATGTACTGGGTTCAGGAATAGATTCATTTTCTGCTTGCCAAGCCTCTAAGTACATTTCGATTACTTCTTCGCCGTTTCGGATTGCCTCTTCACGAGTTTTGCCATAGGTACAAGGCATAACCACAAGATCTGCAAATTCTGGAATCGTAACTAGGAAAAGCCGATCTTCATCAGACCACTGGACAATCATGCTATATCGGTTCATAAATTCTTATCTTCTCTAAGATCTTCTAGTTCACTTAATAGCTGGGCTAATTGCTTTTCTAGATAAATTGGCACGTCATCTCCATCTTTACCTGAAATCGTTAGTGTCTTGCGAAGCAAAGGATGCCGCCAGCGTTCATGACTACCTTTACCGCGTTTGGGTAAATACACAAATCCTTCACGCGCAATTTGAGCTTTCAACTCTCTAATTTTTCTAGGCATAGATTTAGCCATCTAATGGCAACTAAACCTTCAAAGTTAAGCAATTATAGGCGATCGCATATTTACTAGTTAGTGCAGATTTAAGACGCTTTTTTGTGGGGTGTGTTTTTCTCCTTAGCTTCAATGGGTATTAGATGAATGTGTTTATAGCCTAACTTGATTTCAAACTCGTCGCCTGGGTTTAAACCCATCGATTGCGTGTAGGTTGCGCCAATTACAATCTGTCCGTTTTTATGCACGCTGACGCGATTAGTAGGTGCCCGTCCCCTACCATCTTTGGTTTGTTCTGGATCCAAAGAAAAGCCGTTGGCAGCAATTAGCGCTTCATAAAATTCTGTCAGGTTGACTCGCTCCTGGTTGTCTTTGCCACGGGAGAAATAGCCGCAGTATTTTGCTTGCTCTCGCTTTGGAAGATGGTTAACTTCTTTTGCTTTTTGGAGTAAAGCCTTACCTGTTAGTGGAACAGTTGAAATATCTGTCATGGCTACAAGAATAATAACATTTATTCAGAATAGCGAAATATTGGCACAATTGACAATTATCAACTGTCAATTATTAATTCATTTCATCACCCAGGAAAATCGTAGCTAATAGTAACAATACGAATCTTACCTTCTAAAGGTGCAAATTTACTTTCATAGCCTTTCACTGTTTTTTTGACGATCTCGTCAACATTACTATTCTTGCTTGAGAACATCCATTTTTTCTCAATCTTGCCATCGGGTGCAACGATCAACGTGACAGTTACCTTGGTATTCTTGCCCTTTAGATCTAGAGATTTTGGTTGCTCTACAGGTGGTATCCAGTTAATCCCTGGCTCTATAGATTGCGATACTTGAGATACGGTAGTTTCTTGAGGAGAAGGAATTATGCGCTGTACGACATTTTCTTTGCCGTATTTAATGGCATATTCAGCATAGATTTTGCCAAACTGGCTGCGAAATTGATCCTGACTGAGCGTGGCACCTGCGGTAGCTGGTTCTGCGTTTCGCTCTGCGGTTGGATCGGCTTGCTTATCGTTTTTATTTTGAGATTCAGTTTTTTGGTCGAGGGTATTATCCGGCTGGGTAGTTTTTTTATTTGCGAGATCGTCAAGTTGGTCGGAACTGGGTTCGTTTTGAGATTCAGATTTAGGTTCAGTTTTTGGGGTAACTTTGTCTGCTGATTTTTTTGATTCTGCGGGTTTATTGTCGGGTTTAACTGATTTTTTATCCTCTTCTGACTCACTTTTTTTCGATGCGTTTTTCGGCAAATCTACGATCGCCGATTTTACATTTTCTGGATTTTCATTGTTCTGAGGAGAAGGCAGATCCTGTTTAGCGATCTGGGACAACTTTGACGGATTGGGAATTTTTTTCTGAGGTAAATTTACGGTTGGGACTGTGCCAACTACTTCTATATCCTCGGGAGACTTTTGCTTTTCTGTTTGCTTGAGGGGATTGGGTGTAAGTACCCAAAGCAAGGCATGTAATGTGGCTGAAAAAATTAAAAATAGCCAGAAACTATGCTGGTGAATTGCTAGTTTTAGCTTGCCAGTACCATAGTTGCTGTAATGCTCGACCTGCTCGACGCTAGATTTAGATCCGTTAACTTTAGAGCCATTAGATAAATTAGATCCATTAGATTTTCCTATATCTCCATCGCTTTGCTCTGTTGGCTTGAGTGGTTTAAACGGCATTATGCTCCATCCTTGTGATAGAAAAATGATACTGAAATCGATCCAGATCGCAATAAATAACTTGTAGACCGAACTGCTAGCTTAGTTATTATCGGGATTTGGACGTGGCGATCGCCACCCGATCTCCTGCCACTCTCCGTAGATATTCTAAAAAATTTATTACCTGTTGATAGCTTACCGATTTGTCCTCTGCATTCAACACGATTAACCCCTGGGGATATTGTACTAAATGTAATTTAATCCGTTGCTCTAATTCTGGACGTTGCAATACCTGACGCTCTATCCTGATTGCGTTCGTTGCATCAAGCGTAATTACCAGCATATCGGACTGGAGCGAATTATTCGATTGGGGTGGATTGCGAGTCGATTGCGGCAGATCTACACCTATGTTAGGAGGCTCCGATAGTCCAGCTGTCAGCAACATAAAAAATGCCAGGATGGAAAATACAACATCAAGTAGGGGGATAACATTTACTTCAGCACTTGATGATGAATTGTAATTGCGAATTTTCATGATTTCTTCACCCGAAAGCGCGATCGATAAAATCCAATCACCTTTAAGATTAGTACCTTTAAGCTGCAATTTAGACTGCAGGTTTGACTCAGAGGTTTTAAGTGGCAGTTAAAATTAATAGTGAGTTTGCCGTACCTTATCCCCACCGTCCCATGTCCTTTGGTGCCCCCTGCCTTAGCCCGCTAGAACTGTGGTTTGCCGTAGTGCGCGATCCCCTCATCGTCTCGCCGGATATCAAGGCAATCGACGCGATCGCCCAAATGCACGACATGCGATCGCACAGCGATCCCGAAACAAATGCGGCTAACCCAGAGGTAAGTCAACGCGATCGCCTCCACCACGAGATCCGGTCGAGTTGCGTGTTGGTAGTGGCAGCGGATCGCGCGGTCGGCATTCTGACCGAACGCGATCTGGTGCGAGCGATCGCAGAACCGCAACCTCTTGACACTCTGTCCGTCCGGCAGGTGATGTCACAGCTAGCGATCGCTCTGCGCGAGTCCGATCTCACGAATTTGACAGTAGCAGTTAATCTACTCCAGGAGTTCTGCATTCGTCATTTACCCATCCTGGACGAGCGCGATCGCCCAATCGGACTGGTGACCCATGAAAGTTTGCTGCAAGCTCTCAGTTGCCATGAATCGAGCAAAAATGGGGATACCGAAGCCTATGAATGTACGTTAACCCAATTAGAAGAGCAAAATATCCTGCTAGCTAAAATTGTCAGGCATGAGCCATTGCTTGAGGTCATGAATACGTTGATTAAGTTCATCGAAAACCGCCTGCATGGGGCACTTTGCTCTATCATGTTGCTAGATGCAGAGAATTGCCTGCACCACCTGGCTGCTCCCAGCCTCCCACTGGAGTATATCCAACTTGCGGATGGGATATCAATCGCTGAAGGGGCGGGATCGTGTAGCGCGGCTGCCTTACGCCGCGAAATGATAATCGCAACCGATATTGCCAACGATTCCTTCTGGCAGAAATACAAAGAAGTTGCCTTGCAATATGGCTTTCGAGCTTGCTGGTCCAGTCCCATTATTACCAGCGACGATCGCGTGTTGGGAGCATTCGGCACGTATTACCGAGAAGTGCGATCGCCAACAGACAAGGAACTAGATTTAGTAAGACAGATGTCCAATCTAATTGGCATTGCGATCGAAAGCTCGCAGAGCGAGCAAAAACTCCTGCAACTAAATCAAGAACTAGAAGTTAAAGTTGCAGACCGCACCGCTGCCTTGCAAGAACAGCAGCACTTCATTACCCAGATCGCCGAATCCACCACTGCTATTCTCTACATCCACGACATGTTGGAGCAACGGAATATCTATTCCAACGGTCAGATCGCAAGAGTTCTTGGATATTCTCCAGAAGAGATTCAGGCAATGGGCAGCAATTTATTTGTCAATCTGGCTCATCCAGACGATCTCCCCTTGCTCGCGAAGCAAGCGAAAAAATGCCTTACAGCTAGCGATGCCGACGTGATGAATATTGAGTATCGGATGCGTCATGCGAATGGAGAGTGGCGCTGGCTGCACAGCCGAGATAAGATATTTAAGCGTACGGCGGAAGGGAAACCCTGCCAACTAATCGGAACTGCGGTGGATATTAGCGATCGCAAGGCAGCCGAACTAGCATTACAGAAGAGTGAAGAACTCTATCGGCTCCTATCCGAAGTCAGTCCAGTGGGCATTTTTCGTTACGATCTTTCAGGCGAATGCACGTACGTCAACGAAAAAGTACTGCAACTGGTCAAGCATCCTGTAGAAAAGTGCTTGCAAGGTCATTGGATCGAGACGATTTATCCCGACGATCGCGAGATCGTTCGCCAACAATTGCAATCCCTTATGGAGCGAGCCAGTACCGATCGCGATGCCACCTATCAGCAGGAGGTGCGGCAACTATATCCAGATGGGTCGCTGAATTGGTTGCTAGCACAGGTTGTCGCCGAACGCGACGCATGGGGAAATGTGACAGGCTACATTGGCTCTCTGATCGATATTAACGATCGCAAATTAGCCGAGCAACAACTACAGCGACTCAACCAGGAGCTAGAAACCAAAGTTCAAGAACGTACGGCTGAACTGCAAGAAATTTATCAGGAACTTGTGCGCGCCAACCGTCTTAAGGACGAATTTCTTGCTAATATGAGCCACGAACTGCGTACCCCTCTCAATACTATCCTAGGCATGACTGAAGGTTTGCAAGAGGGAGTTTTTGGAGAAGCTAACCAGCCGCAACTTAAAGCCTTAAAAGCGATCGAGCGCAGTGGGAATCATTTATTAGAAGTCATCAGCGACATTCTGGATCTCGCCAAAATTGAATCGGGACGGATGGAGATAGACCGTACTTGCGTTGACGTAGCCGTACTCTGCAAATCCAGCCTGGGGTTCATCAAACAACTAGCCCATAACAAGCGCATCCAATTGGAGCTTAAATTGCCCGCCCATCTACCCCACTTATTAGTAGATGAAAGACGCGTCCGTCAGGTCTTGATCAACCTGCTCGGTAATGCGGTTAAATTTACCTTGCCAAATGGATGCATTACTCTAGAAGTCAGCCATAGCCTACAACCCACAACCCACAGCCCACCCAAACTGCGAATTGCTGTAACTGATACAGGTATCGGTATTGCAGCAGAAGATATGAGCAAACTGTTTCAGCCCTTTACCCAGATCGACAGCGCCCTCAACCGCAAATATGAAGGGACGGGTTTAGGATTGTCGCTGGTCAAGCGCATTGTCGAACTCCACGGCGGACGGGTGGGAGTCACGAGTGAAGTTGGAGTTGGAACCTGCTTTACGATCGAGCTTCCCTACACTAGCACGTTATCACCTGCCCCCCTTCAGCATACTTCCAGTGCCATCAACAGTACAGCCCAACTAATAAAGCGAAAGGATTCTCCCTTGATTTTGCTAGCAGAAGACAATGAAGCGAATATCTACACTGTTTCCAGTTATCTGGAAGCCAAAGGCTACCGCATGCTTTTGGCAAGGAATGGGAGGGAGGCGATCGCTCTAGCACGGTCCAATTGCCCAGATCTGATTTTGATGGATATCCAAATGCCGGAAATCGATGGCATCGAAGCTATGCATCAGATCCGCCAGCATCCAAACCTGGTTAACGTGCCGATCGTAGCTATAACCGGACTGGCGATGAGTGGCGATCGCGAACGTTGCCTGGCCGCCGGAGCCACTGATTACCTGGACAAGCCTATCAGGCTCAAACATTTGACGCGTGTAATCCAGCAACTTCTAACACTGCCAGAGGATAACCTATGAATGCGCCATCTATAATTTGACGATTGACGGGGAATCCTCTCCTTTAACTCCTCTCCTCGTAGAGGAGAAAGAAACCAGACCCTGATTTTGCTAACATTTTCCTCTCTCCTCAAAATTGGGGTGGGGGGAGGAGGTCAGTTATGATGGGCAAATTCGCGTTAACGATACTAATGTCCCTTTGCTATGTTCTCTGATGCCACCAATCTCAGCCAGCTAGACCCGAAGTTCGCCATTGTTCGCGATCCACTAATTGCTGCGCCCGATACTAAGGCGATCGCGGCGATCGCTCAAATGCACGGCGCGCGATCGCCTGACGCGAACGATCTCCTCCAGGAGGTACGGTCGAGTTGCGTATTGGTGGTAGAAGCGGAGCAATTGGTTGGCATTCTAACCGATCGGGACGTAGTGCGCCTGGTTGTAGAGCAGCAGCCTCTTGACACTTTAACGATCGCTCAGGTGATGGCACCCCTCACGATCGCCCTGCGCGAGTCGGATTTTACCGACGGGGCGATCGCCATGAACCTGCTGCAAGCAAACCGGATGCGCCATTTGCCCGTCCTGGACGAGCGCGATCGCCCAGTCGGGCTGGTGACCCGCGAAAGTCTGCAGCAAGCCCTCAATTCTAAGGACTCTAGCGATCGCAAATGCACGGAATTCCAACTGGAGACCCAAAATGCACTGCTGTCAAAAATTGCTCGGGACGAACCATTGTCTGATGTGCTCCACGAGCTAATTGCATTCATCGAGCATTGCTTCAAAGATGCTCTGGGTTCGATCCTGTTACTGGAGTCAGACAATCGACTGTGTCTTGGATCTGCCCCCAGTTTGCCGCAAGGCTTCAACCGTGCGATTGAGGACGGCATCGCGATCGGTGAAGGGCAAGGGTCTTGCGGAACGGCAGCATTTCGTCGGGAAACGACAATCGTGATTGACATCGACACCGATCCTCTCTGGCAAGAATACAAAGAACTTCCTTTGGCTTATGGACTGCGAGCTTGCTGGTCAACTCCCATTATGGCTAGCGACAATCGAGTCCTAGGCACATTTGCCGTGTATTACCAAGAGGTGCGATCGCCCACAGCCCTTGAACTAGAATCGATCGGTCAGGCGGCTAATATTGCTGGGATTGCGATCGAACGCGAACAAGCCAAACGGTCGCTGCAAACAGTAGGAGAGCGTTATAGTCTGGCTACTCGTGCCGCTAGGGTCGGGGTTTGGGAACATAATTTAAAGACCCAAGAGGTGTATATCGATCCGAATATTAAAGCATTCCTTGGCTACACGGATGCTGACATCCCGAACGATGCTAAATCCTGGCTTACATTTACACATCCAGACGATATCGAATTAGTCAGGTCAGCAATTAATACACACATAGACGAGCAAACATCCGAATTTGTTATCGAACATCGAATGCTCCATAGGAATGGCTCAATTGTGTGGGTTTTGGTTCGAGGGATGGTGCTGCGAGACGAGCATGGCAATCCCGAACGAATGTTGGGAACCGATATGGATATCAGCGATCGCAAACAAGCTGAAATTGCTCTGAACAACCTGATCGCGGGCACTGCGTCTACTACTGGTCGAGATTTCTTCACTGCTTTGGTGAATCATATAGCCGAGGCATTAAACGTCTCCTATGCTCTTGTAACCGAGCGAGTTGGCGATCGCCTTCAGTCCCTGGCTTTTTGGGCCAATGGCTCTTTGCAACCCACTTTCTCCTACCATCCCGCCAAAACTCCTTGCGAACGAACCTTAGAGGAAGGGATATTTTATTGCGAGTCTGGAGTTCAACAACTATTTCCTGAGGATCTAGACCTGATAGCTATGGAGGCAGAAGGGTATCTAGGTATTGCGTTGCGAAATAACCAGGGTGAGGCGATCGGCGATCTGTGCATCCTCGATCGGCTGCCGATTCAAGATCCACACCGCGCTGAAAATCTGCTAAAGGTTTTCGGTGCCCGTGCTGTCGCTGAATTAGAAAGGCAACGAGCCAGTACGTTACTGGAGCAACTCAATCAGCAGCTTGAAGCCAAAGTAGCCGAACGTACCGCTGACCTGCAGGAACAAAAGCACTTCATTACAGAAGTTACCGAATCCAGCACTGCTATCCTCTACATCTACGACCTGGTGGAACAGCGCAATGTCTATGTAAATTGCCAAATCCAAACAATTTTGGGATATACACCTGTAGAAGTTCAGGCAATGGGCAGCAATTTTTTCCCAAATCTGATTCACCCCGACGATCTGCCTCAAGTCATGGCGAAATTAGAACAATACTTGACATCCGAGGATGGTGAAGTAATGGATGTCGAGTACCGGATGCGCTGCGTCAATGGAGAGTGGTGCTGGCTGCAAAGTCGCAATCGCGTGTTCAAACGCACGGTAGAAGGCTTGCCCTGGCAGATAATAGGGACTGCAGTGGATATCAGCGATCGCAAAGCTGCTGAAACTGCCTTGCGTCAAAGTGAAGAGCGCTATCGAGCTATCGTTGAAGATCAAACCGAACTGATTTGCCGATTTCAGCCTGATGGCACCCTCACCTTTGTAAATGAATCCTATTGCCGCTACTTTGGTGCTTCCGAGTCAGAACTCATTGGGTTTAACTTCCTCAACCTGATTCCTGAAGATGAGAGAGAATTTGTCGCACAAAGCGTGAAAGCACTGCGCAACTTAACTCCAGAAAATCCGTTGCACGTGCAAGAGCACTCGGTTATCAAGACAGATGGTCAGATTGCATGGCAACTGTGGACGGATCGCGCCATTTTTGACAAAGACAATCGCTTAGTTGAATTTCAATCCGTTGGACAGGATATCACGGATCTCAAAGCCGCTGAAGCTGAGGCACGGAAGCAAAAAGAACTGTTGGATCTGTTCTTCTCCCAATCTCTCGACGGTTGCTTTTTTATGATGCTCGATCGCCCCATTGACTGGAATGAGTCGGTTGACAAAGAGGCGGTTTTAGACTACGTGTTTGCCCATCAGCGCATGACCCGGGTTAATAGTGCTATGCTCGATCAATATGGCGCTACCTCAGAGCAACTTTTGCATCTCACTCCCAACGATTTCTTCGCCCACAATCTGGAGCAGGGGAAACGGGTCTGGAGGCAACTTTTTGATATAGGACATCTGCACACCGAAACTGAAGCAGTCAAACTAGACGGTACCGCCATGACCGTTGAAGGTGACTACGTCTGCATGTACGATCGTGAAGGTCGAATTATCGGACATTTTGGGATTCAAAGGGATATTAGCGATCGCAAACGAGCTGAAGAACAACTGCAACAACTCAACCAGGAACTCGAAATCAAAGTGCAAGAGCGCACAGCCAGATTGCAAGAGCGCGAACAATTTTTGCAAACGGTGCTGGATACCTTCCCATTGTCAGTGTTTTGGAAGAATCAAGCCTCGGTTTATTTAGGTTGCAACCGCAATTTCCTCCGCGATGCAAATTTAAATTCTGTTGAAGAGATTGTCGGTAAAACTGACTACGAACTGCCTTGGGGGAAAACAGAAGCCGCCAATGCTTACCGTGCTGACGATCGAGAGGTCATGCAGTCTAATATAGCAAAGCTAGGCATCGTCGAAACTCTAGTACGAGCGAATGGCAACCAGATCTGGGTCGAAACTAATAAGCTGCCGTTGCACAACTTGCAAGGTGAAGTTGTAGGTGTTTTAGGTACCTATCAAAATATCAGCGATCGCAAACGCACCGAACAACAACTGCAAGATAGCGAAGCCAAACTACAAGCTATTCTCAACGGCTCTTCCTCGGTGGTCTACGTGAAAGATTTGGAGGGGCGGCATACATTTGTCAACCAGGCGTTTCTCGATTTCTTTAACTGTAAGATGCCAGATATTATCGGCAAAAACAACCACGATTTTTTCCCAGCAAACATAGCCGATCTCATTCGAATCAACGATCGAGCTACTCTAGCTGAGGGTCACATTCGTCAGTTTGAGGAAGAGGTTAAGGTTGGCTATAATACTTATACATTCCTCTCTAACAAGTTTGTCCTTCGCAATCGCAACGGCTACCCCTACGCGATCTGCGGGATCTCTACAGACATCAGCTCTCTCAAACAAACCGACGCAAAACTGCAAGAAACCCATCAAGCACTCCTCCGTGCTAATCGCCTTAAGGACGAATTTCTTGCCAATATGAGTCACGAACTGCGTACCCCTCTCAATACTATTCTGGGTATGACCGAGGGATTGCAAGATGGAATTTTTGGCGAGACTAATCCAGCGCAAATTAAATCCTTAGAAGCGATCGAGCGCAGTGGACTTCACTTGCTGGAAGTCATAAACGACATTCTCGATCTCGCCAAAATCGAATCGGGGCGGATGGATATGGAGCCTTCCTCCGTTGACGTAGTAGCGCTCTGTCAGTCTAGTCTGGCATTTATCAAAAAAACAGCCTTAGACAAGCGCATTCAGCTAGAACTGAAACTGCCACCCCATCTACCCAATATACTAGTGGATGAAAGACGCATCCGCCAGGTTTTGATCAACCTGCTCAGCAATGCCGTCAAATTTACCTTGGCAGGCGGACGCATTATCTTAGAGGTCAGCCATCTCCCCCAACCCCCAACCCCTTCACGCGAAGTGCATCGCTTGGGGCTAACGGGCGAAGCCCGTGCTGCAGAGCGATATCCCCAACCTCAACTGCAAATTGCCGTGACTGATACGGGCATCGGCATTGCCACAGAAGATATGAGTAAGCTGTTTCAACCATTTACCCAGATCGACAGCGCTCTCAACCGCAAATATGAAGGGACGGGCTTAGGACTGTCGCTGGTCAAGCGCATTGTCGAACTGCACGGCGGACAAGTGGGGGTTACGAGTACGGTGGGGGTCGGTACCTGTTTCACGATCGATCTTCCCTGTACTACTACAGTATTACCCTCCCCCGTACAGAATGTCCCCAGTGACACTGGCAGTAAAGCTCGACTATTTGAGCGAAAGTTTACCCCATTAATCTTGCTAGCAGAAGACAATGAAGCTAATACCATTACCATTTCCAGCTATCTCAGAGCCAAAGGCTATCGCATCCTTATATCGAAAAATGGGAAAGAGGCGATCGCCCTGGCACAGTCCGAGCATCCGGATTTGATTTTGATGGATATCCAGATGCCGGACTTAGATGGCATCGAAGCTATGCAGCAAATCCGCCGAGATCCAAACTTAGCTAACGTGTCGATCGTGGCTCTGACTGGGTTGGCTATGGCTGGCGATCGCGATCGTTGCCTCACCGCTGGAGCCAACGAGTACCTTAGCAAACCCGTCAAGCTAAAGCAATTGACGCAATTGATTCAAAAACTTTTAACGCCTTCAGAAGACAATCAATGAGAACTCCATCTATTTTGATAATCGACGACGAACCCAATAATTTCGATGTGGTTGAAACTTTTTTGAGCGCTGGTGCTGGTGAAGCTGCCCCCTGGGAGACGGTTACCCCAGACGAAGTCCGAGTATATCAGTTGTACTATGCTTCTAGTGGGAAAGAGGCGATCGAAGGACTTGAAAGCTTTAGCCCCGATCTCATTCTACTGGATGTGATGATGCCTGAAATGGATGGCATCGAAGTCTGCCAGACAATCAAAGCAATCCCAAAATGGCAAGCTGTTCCAATCGTGATGGTCACGGCACTAAACTCAAAACTCAGCCTTTCTCAGTGTCTGGCTGCTGGAGCTACCGATTTTATCAGTAAACCTCTTAACAGGCTAGAGTTACGTGCCCGGGTTCAAGCTATGCTGCGCATCAAACGCCAGTATGATGACCTGCAAGCTTTGCTCAACCTGCGCGAAGACATGGTTAACGCGATCGTCCACGATTTACGCAATCCTCTGAGCAATATCTTAGCTGGTCTGGAACTGCTCTCAAGCCCCAACTATCCTGAGGAAAGGCGGAACTCCAAATTATCTCAAGTTTATACGTCTGCCCAATCGTTGCAAGCATTAATCGGGGACTTACTCCGAATTGCTCTGTTTGAATCTGGCAAAATTCTCCTCCATCGCACAAAAGTCAATCTACACGAGCTGATCCAATCTTCTATATCAGACTTTGAAGAGCGCGCCTCTCGCAAAAAACAATCACTGATCGCTCAATTTCCACCATCAAGCCAGCTTGTTTGCGTCGATGTTTCCATGTTTAGACGCACATTAGATAACCTCCTCTCCAATGCCATCAAGTTTTCCCCGCACAACAGTTCGACAGTCGTCAACGTAGAATATCCTACACCTAACGATTTCAAAATTCAGGTTATCGATTCTGGCTCAGGTATTTCTGAGGATTTGCAGCAAAAGATTTTTGAAAAGTACGAGATAGGCGCTCTCATGCCAAATGTTTCTCAAATAGGACTAGGTTTAGCCTTCTGTAAAATGGTTGTGGAAGCACACGGCGGCACAATTTGTGCCAAAAGCAATCAACCCCAAGGAGCTATCTTTGAAATTACCATAACAGCCTGAGTCCGATCGGCAATGAATGATTGGCATTTTGTCTTGATGCCCCAATAACCTCCTGAGTTCCGCTAAGTCTTTAAAATCGAGGTTTTATCATCAACACAGAGTATCGCAAAATCGATTATAGTTTCTCATGCTTCTCTGTGTTTTGCTCGACTTTAGTATAGCTTTTAAGCGCAGAGACCATTTTGCTAGAGCGCTCGACAGCCTCTAAAATTGTCTGATTGTTCGTAAAGCTGCGAGTCAGACTATACGCAAGCCGGATTGCCCAGTCTGCTCGATCGCTATTTAAAAGAGGTTGTAAAAGTTCAATTCTCTCCTCATCAACTCCCATATCTATTAACAACTCCGCAATATATCTAGCATCTTCAAAGTTATATGGTTCGATCTCAGTTGCGATTTTGCGCCTGAGGGCACGGCTCTCTATCGAAGCCATAAATCCTTGAGTATGGATGGCGCGATCGACAAGCTGGAAAAAGCTTTCTTGTTCTTGAGGACTCAAGTACTGGTGTAAATGAGGTAGCTCGCCTAGACCTGCTTCTAAAAAATCCTGAACGTTGGTGGCAGCAGTCTGGATTGCACTTAAAGAATTATTTATCTCATGCGCTACACTAGCAATTGGTTGCCCTAAGGTCGCCATTTTTTCTGTTTGAATCAATTCCCTTTGCGACAGATGCAGTTCTGCCACCACCTTCTGCAATTCTAGTGCTTGTGACTGCATCTGTTGCACTGATTCTGCTTGCTGTAGAGCGATCCCGAGTAGTTCGCCAATTTGAGCTAGTAAATCTACTTCATCGACATTCCAGTGGCGCGGTGCGGTGTTTTGAAAAGCACTAAGCAATCCCCACAGGCGATCGCCTTGAAAAATTGGCGCGATCGCATAGGCTTTAGCTTGAAATTCTTCTAGCAAGGCGACATGCCAATCGGAGTACTCGGCAGTGCAGATGTCCGAGATCGCCAGGGTTTCATTGTTTGCGTAGCGCCCGCCATGGGTTTCCATGAAATGAGTATCCTCAATCGCAGGTAAAGCGCCCACTAAGGGCTTCCAACCTTCTGAAATCGACTCAAATAAAAAGTTGCCGCTCCAATCTGGATTGAATTGGTAGATGGTGACGCGATCGACTTCGATTAACTGGCGCACCTCCTCCGTTGCTGTTTGACAGATCTCCGAAAAATCTAGCGATCGACGAATCCGATTCGTAATTTTAACTAACGCTTTTTGACGTAACATGGCTTTTTCTTGAGCCTTGGCCTGGAGCAACAGCATAGCTTGAGGCTCGATCTGTTCCAGTTGCTCGGCTTGCTGCTGCTCATTTTGTTCAAAAAAACGAGCGGCAGGCGCAGCCGATTGATAGGCGGCTTGTTGCAAAGTATTAAATTGCATATCAGGCTGAGGTACCTCGGACATGTGCTTATGGCGGGACTATAACAGAACGATCGCAGTCACTCTCTAGGATTATTCCCAAAAATCGCTAACCAATAACTATCATGTTTATTTAATGTACAGTGCTCTATAATTTATCGTAAAATTAAGTTCAGGCAGTGGTTTAACCTTGTGTCATGCGAGATGCTTACACCATCTGCCGTAGCCCCCCTGCGCAGGAGTGTAGACCTCACCTTCAAGCAGATTGTATAGAGCTACCTTGCGTGAATGATGACGAAAAAATTGGCATAGGAAACTGAATGCATTATCTATGACGGGATCGGCTTGGCACAAAGGACTAGAGCTACTCTTGCAAGGGCAAGAGGAAGAAGCACAAATGGTCTGGCTATCTGCGATCGCAGAAGGAACGCCAGAAGAAGTTGAAGTTTGGCTTGCAGAATTAGTAGATATCCTTAAGGATGAAGCTATAAAGCAAGAGGAATTAGAAAATTATGACAAAGCCTGGTTGCTTCGCCAACACATCCGCGAAAACGATCCTGAGAATGTAAATAATTTATATGCACTAGGCAATCTTTATGCAAGACTGGGTGAGCCGGAAGAAGCGATCGCCATCCACGAACGGGTTCTCGAAATAAACCCTCAATTTGCTCTCAGCTACGTGTCAATAGCCCATTTGTTAGCGCCAGCCAATCGCAACTTTAAACTTAGCCAACGAGATAAAGTTGAACAAGGCATTCAAGCATTGGAAAAAGCGATCGCGATCGATCCTGAATTACCCGTCTTAGGTGAATTAGCATATCTCCAGAATATTTTGGGAGAGTATGCGAAGGGAGAACAATATGCCAGACAGGCGATCGCTAAAAATCCGCAGGAGGGAGAAGTAAATAGTTTCACGTCGCGCGTGTTAGCGGAATCCCTACTAGGACAGGGAAAGTTAGATCGCGATCCCACCTGCACCATTGACTTTTCACCACTCCAAAATATTTTGACTCACCAGAACCCAGGAAAGAATTTAGAGAGGAATAGTCATTTAGTTTCTACCTGTATCGATCTCGGTGGCAGTCACCACTTAGATGAATCCAAGCCAATTGTCTTTTTATCTTCAGATAGGGTATATTTTCGCAATTTTGGCATTGCCCAAGCATTGAGTTTATACGAAACATCACCTAGATGTGGCATCCATTTCCATATTATGGATCCAGATCTAGAAACATTCCAATTACTCAGCTCGCTGCAGGGCAAATTGCCAGATCTACAGATATCGCATTCCTATGAATTTTTGGATATTGCCGACAACAATAACCCTGATGGCTTGATAGCAAAACTTGTCTACTATTGCTGCGTCAGGTTCTGTCGTGCTGCTGAGTTTATTCGCAATGTTGGCAACACAGTTATTATCACTGACGCTGATGTTCTGTTTCGTCGCGATCTTGACTCTATTGTTAACTCAGAATCAGACTATGATATTGCTCTGGTAGATTTTGGTTCTGGCCTACCAATTTACGACCGATACTGTGCATCACTTGTCATTGTTCGTCAAACCGAAGCTGCAAAAAACTACCTAAATTGTTTATCTGATTTCATCATCCATAATTTACGCCAAAGATCTGCTTGGATGCTAGATCAATTTGGTTTATACGGTGTAGGAAACACATATGTCAAGAGGAATCCAGACTTTAAGACAAGATTTTTGCCCGACTATTATACGTCAACTGAATGGAGCGATCGCAATCCAATCTGGAGTGCTCAGAATAACAAAAAGTGGGAACAGAATCGATACACCGAACTCAAGCAAAAGATTCTTAGCAACTACGGATTTGCAGATTTAGCTGCGGATTTGCAGATGCGATCCGTCACAGTGACCGACACAAATGAATCAATGAACGAGTGCCAGAATTCAAACGAGATATTACTATCTGGCTTTAATCAGCTTTGTCAAGCCAAGTATGGCTTGATGCTCTATAACAAAAACGATCTTTATATTGGTAGATCGCTGAGCTATTTAGGCACATGGTGCGAGCATGAAATCGATCTGCTGAAGCAACTAATAAGTTCAGGTGATGTTGTTCTAGATGTAGGAGCAAATATCGGTACGCATACTTTGGCATTCTGTCAATTTGTTGGGGCAAGGGGAAAAGTATATGCGTTTGAGGCACAAAGAATAATTTATCAAGCTTTAGTTGCAAGTATTGCCTTAAATAGCATCTCCCACGCTTACTGTTTTAATCAAGCTGTAGGATCGGAACCCGGATTCATTAACGTGCCACAAATTGATTTCACGAGATCGGATAATTTCGGTGGCGTAGTCCTGCAAGGTACATCAAGACTAGAAAAAACAGTCGCAAGTCAATACGAACGCGTAGAGATGGTAACGATTGACAGCTTGGGGTTGCAGCAATGCCACCTGATCAAAGCCGATGTTGAAGGCATGGAGCGCGATGTCATCATGGGTGCGAGAAATACCATAGAGAAATACCATCCCATTCTCTATCTTGAAAGCCATGATGATGACACAAGAAACCCATTAATCTGGCTTTGCAAGCAACTAGGATACATTTTATATTGGCATGGTACTGAAAACGACCCTAATATTTTAGGGATCCACCCACACCAAAACATACAAATACAAGGACTAGTAGAAGTCTCATGACTACGCTAAAGCTTAATGAGATGCATTATTAATCACTAGACAGAATGATATGAGCGCAAACAATCTCTATTGGTACGATGGATTAGAGTTGCTTCTACAAGGACAAGAGGAAGAAGCTCAAATGGTCTGGATATCTGCGATCGCCGATGGAACCCCAGAGCAAGTTGAAGTTTGGTTGGCAGAATTAGTAGATATCCTTAAAGGTGAAGCCATAAAGCAAGAGGGTTTAGGAAATTATGACAAAGCTTGGTTGCTTCGCCAGCACATTCAAGAAAATGCCCCAGGAGATATAGAGAACCTATTGCACCTGATCGTTACATCAATCAAATCTCAAACATTCCGACCTAAAGAAGATACAGTTTTAGAAGATGTAATTGAATTGCTCACTGCTAGTTCGAGATCGAAAATAGATCTCAATCTTCCATTGCAAACATTGCAGGAATTAATTAGATCGGACGTTGCTGGTGATATTCTTCAGAGATTTTCTAATGCTTGTATTGTTTTCTATGACTCTTGCCTAGGGACAATGGTAAATACCGAGTCCGCTGAGATTCACAATATCAAAGGTAATATCTATAGTAAAACAGGAAGAGTAGAGGAAGCGATCGCCTCATATTTAATTGCCTTAGAACTCGATCCCAATAATCCTGAACCACTGCTTGGCTTAGGTAATATCGAACAAGCATCGGGGAAACACGAAGCGGCAATTGCTTTTTATGAAAAAGCTCTACAGATTCAACCTGATTTTGCTAGTGCATATACTTGTCTGGGAGAATCACTATATTATCTAAATATATGCGATCGGGCAATTTCCAATTGGCAAAAGGCTCTCGAACTCGATCCAGAGCAGGTGGTTGCGAGATTAAGTCTAGCTAAAGTACTACTCCAAAATGCTTCTTTAGAGGAAGCATTCTCCTGTTTAGAGGAAGCACCTACCCATAAAATCGATTTCGCTTATGTTTACCTTGATTTGGGAGTAGCCTTTCACAACGAAAACGTTAAGTTGGAAGTCAAATGTTATCAGAAAGCCATATTGCTCAAGCCAGACTATGAGTTAGCCTATCTCAATCTTGCTATGGCTTTCTCAAAATCTAATATGCTAGATGAAGCTTATGAATGTTATAGAAGGTTATTAGACATTAATCCTAATCATGCAAATGCCTATGCTAATTTGGGGGATTTTTGGATGGTGCATGGCAACATTGAGGAAGCTCAATCTAATTATAGCAAGGCTTTACAGTTGAACCCTGATTGTCTAAAAGCTAATCGTATGAGTTTGTTGGGGTTACCTGTTATTTATGAAAGTGCAGATGAAATAGATTATTGGCGACAACACTTTACAGATGGCTTGCAACGTTACGCAAATCTTATATCGCAAAAGCTGGTAACAGATAAAGTATGGGCATTAGAGAGCATTGGTCTAAAAACAAACTTTCATCTTGCCTATCAAGGTAAAAACGATCTCGAGCTGCAATATCATTATGGACAGATTGTTCAGCAAGTTATGGCAGCCAACTATCCGCAGTGGTCAAGACGTTTGGAGATGTCACTGCCCGCTCCTAATGGCAAAATTCGGATTGGATATATTTCTCCTTACTTTAGGGAGCATAGTGTTGGGAGAATGACCTTGGGCTGGATACAGCAACGAGATCGAAATAGCTTTGAGACCTATGTTTACTATACTGATAAACTAGTTGACAGTACCACCGAAAAATTTCAGCAAGAAAGCGACTTTTTTCGACATATTACTCCTAACGATCTAGAAGCCTGCTGCGATAGAATCTTTGCAGATCGCTTGCATGTACTGGTGTTTACAGACATTGGTATGCATCCTCAAATGACTCAAATTGCTGGCTTGAGACTCGCTCCCATTCAGTGCGCCTGGGCCGGCCACCCAGTTACCACTGGTATCCCAACTATTGCTTATTATCTGTCTAGCGATCTGATGGAATCGGATGATGCCCAAGCACATTACTCAGAACAATTGGTTCGTTTACCTAGTCTTGGCTTGAGCTATCCTTGGCCTAAACTACCTGCTACGCCTAAAGATCGAGCAGACCTGAATTTACCAAAAGACTGCTTGATTTATCTCTCATGCCAGACAATTTGGAAATATCTGCCTCAATACGACTATATATTTACACAAATTGTTAACAAGGTTCCAGAGTCCAAGATTGCGTTTTGTGTAAGCGACATGCAAGATACTGTCACCCAAAAATTTCGACAGCGCATCGAATCAGCATTTTTAAAAGCTAATTTAGACTGCAACGATCGCTGCATATTTTTGCCTCGTATGAACTTTGAAGATTATCTCAGTCTCCTACTCAACTCGGATGTTTCGCTGGATACAATTGGCTTTTCTGGATCGAATACAACCTTACAGGCGATTGCTTGTAATTTACCTGTGGTTACCATGCCAACTGAGTTTTTAAAAGGTCGTACAACCTATGGTATTCTAAAAGCGCTTGATGTAACAGATACAATTGCTTATAGCGAATCAGAATATATTGATATAGCCGTTAGACTTGGTCGGGATTTGCCTTGGAATCGAGATATAGTAGCAAAAATCAAATCACGCCATAAGTATGTATATAATGATGATAATTGTATTAGGGGATTGGAAAACTTTTTTAGAGAGATAGTAAGAACAGAATAGATAATATGACTAATCAAGCAGAGAGTCTTGCTTTACAGCAAGTTGGAGAAGATGTAATGATATGGCCACTAGCCAAAATCATCACACCTGAAGTCATCTCAATAGGTGATTCAGTAATTATTGATGACTTTGTCTTCATTATGGGGGGTGAACGTACAATCATCGGTAGCTTTGTTCATATTGGTGCTTTTACATCTATTGCTGGTGGTGGGGAATTTATTATGGAGGATTTCTCCGGCCTATCAGGTGGAGTGAGAATTTATACTGGTAATGAGGACTACGCGGGAGGCTGCTTAACTAATCCAACCGTTCCCTTTCCCTATCGTGTAGCCAGTCGTTCGTTTGTGCATATCCACAAACATGCGATCGTTGGCGCAAATTCGGTTATTTTGCCGGGAGTTGTAATTGGAGAAGGTGTTGCAATTGGAGCGAACTCCTTGGTTAAAAAAGACTGCGAGCCCTGGACAACCTACTTCGGATCGCCAGCCAAACCGATTGGGGCGCGCCCCAAGGAAAAAATGTTAGAACTAGAGGCGCAATTGCGTAAAGATCTCTACGATCCTTATGGCAAATATATCCCCAAGAGCGATCGCCGCGAACCAATAAATTAACTTGCCAGGTGATTACCCCGTTGGAGATCTGGGTATGCTGAATTTAGTTACCACGCAGCCTGCTATTACGGAGGAATCTACACGTTATGATCGAGCTTCTAGAACAAAGCACGATTACCGATCTAGCAATTTTCGGCGGTAAGCCAGCTTTTGCTGAAAAGCTGCACGTTGGTCGGCCCAATGTTGGCAATCGCGAACGTCTTCTGGAACGCATCAACGACATGCTGGATCGCAAGTGGTTTTCAAACAATGGGCCTTACGTGCAGGAGTTCGAGCAGCAGATTTGCGAGAGGCTGGGCGTTAAGCACTGCATCGCTATGGTCAACGGCACTGTGGCGCTCGAAATTGCCATTAGAGCAACAGGGCTGGCAGGTGAGGTAATCGTGCCGTCGTTTACCTTTGTGGCTACCGCGCACGCTTTGCAGTGGCAGGAAATCACCCCCGTTTTTTGCGACGTAGACCCGCAAACCCACACTCTTAATCCCTGGCGGATCGAAGCCATGATTACACCGCGCACTACGGGTATAATCGGCGTGCATCTCTGGGGTAAGCCTTGTAACGTAGAAGCAATTACGGAGATCGCGCAAAAGCACGAGCTTAAATTACTCTTCGATGCTTCCCATGCTTTTGGCAACTCTTACAATGGTCAAAAGATCGGTAACTTTGGCGATGCTGAAGTGTTTAGTTTCCATGCTACCAAGTTCCTTAATGCCTTTGAAGGCGGGGCGATCGTTACAAATAACGACGAGCTAGCTAATAAAATTCGCTTGATGAAGAATTTCGGTTTTGCTGGCTACGATAACGTAGTTTACGTTGGCACAAATGGCAAAATGAGCGAAGTGTCTGCCGCAATGGGTTTGACTGGTTTAGAAAGTATGTCTACTTTTATCGCGGCAAACCAACAAAACTATAAGCAATATCAACAAGAATTGTCTGGTTTAGCAGGGATTAAGCTATTTGCCTATGACGAGGCAGAGCATTGTAACTATCAGTATATTGTTCTAGAGGTTGATGAAACTAAGAGTCAAATCAGCCGCGATCGCCTGCTAAAAGTACTTCATGCCGAGAATATTCTAGCGCGCCGCTACTTTTATCCTGGCTGCCATCGCATGGAACCATATCGCTCTTATTTCCCCCATGCAGGGTTGCTGTTACCAGAGACAGAAAAGCTAGGTCAGCGGGTTTTGGTCTTGCCAACAGGTACATCGGTTAGTAGCGTAGATATCCATAAAATTACTCAAGTAATTCGCTATTGTGTTACTCATGGATCTGAAATCAGTCAAAGGCTTAGATCTCAATAAAAAACAGCATCATGACGACAGCACTATCTGACTGGGAGCAACAAGCCCAAGCTTATTTTTTGCAAGGTAACTATAGCGAGGCAGTTAGTTTGTACGAACAGGCGATCGCTTCTAACCCCAATGTCAAATCTTACTACTGGCAACTTGGCTTGCTGCTGCTACTGCAAGGTCAAGAAGAGGAGGCACAGATGGTGTGGTTTGATGCGCTTTCTACGGCAGACTCGGAAGCAGAAATGCATGCCTATATTGCTGAACTGATAGAAACTCTGGATAACGAATCTCAAATCCAGGCAAATAGGGCAAACTATCAAACTGCATGGTCGATCCGTCAATACATTCACGAAAATCAACCTGAGAATGTCGATAACCTTTTGCAGACGTTCTTGCTGCATATCAAGCTAGATCGCGACAACTTCAGTCTACCGGAAAATACGATCCTACAAGAAGCGATCTCTCTATTACCTGACCGTTCGCCTGCTGAAGTTAATGGTGTTTTGTTATTACAGGTTGTCCAGAAGGTTGTAGCTCTAGATCGTACTTCCCCCAGTTGCTTGCAATTGATAGATGCCTGCGTTGCTCACTATCAGAAAGCTTTAGCAGATCGACCAGAAACTGCCGAATGGCATTACAGGTTGGGAACGATCTATGCAGAAATGCAACAACATGTGGATGCGATCGCTTACTACAACCAAGCTTTGCAACTCGATCCCAACTACGCCGAAGCCTATTTCAGTCTTGGGAATATCGATTTAAATCAAGGAAATTACGAGCAAGCGATCGCCAATTACCAAACAGCGATCCAACTCAACCCAATTTTTTCTAAAGCCTACATCAATCTAGCGTACGTTCAAGAGAGGCAAGAGAAAATTGAAGAAGCTATTCTAAACTTACAAAAAGCGCTTGAAATCCAACCTGATTTTGTGGAGGCACATAGAAATTTAGGTGTCTTACTTCTGAAAGCTGGCAGGGATGACGAAGCAATAGCCAGATTTCAAAGAGCAATAGAGATTTGCCCAACCTATGCTGAGGTCTACAGAGATATTGGCGATATTTTTCTTCGGAAAGACAATTTGGAAAAAGCGGTTGACTATTATCAAAGAGCAATACAAGTTCAACCTAATTATGGGGATGCTTATTGGCAGCTTATCATTCTGCTTAGTAAATCCCAATTGAGTAAAGAAGCTAGTGCTTCGAGAAAAATTCTTGTCGATCGGTACGCACTATCATGTGGATCGAGCGATCCCATTCGTTCGCAAGTAGCTTTTATTGGCTCATATCTCATTGCTGGTATGTACGATCGAGCGCTCGAGCAATTTTTAGAGTTGGAAAATCAAATTTACGAACATGCCGCTCGTCTTACCCCCAAGGAAATTCAAGCACTTTATACGTGGCTATTAATTGCTATTCCCCATTTGAGAGATGATCTGGGAGCTAACTCTCAATTATCAAAGCTAATTGGGGAATTATATACCCGAAAAGTTCTGGCTGCTCGGCCTATTACCTCACAAAGATCTTTCTATCCAGCTTCGGATCCTTCCAAACACTTAAAAATAGGGTTTATCTCTCCAAATTTTGCGAGGAATGCTGTTGGATGGCTTTGCTTTGATGTAGTTTGCGAGTTATCTCAACTTACTCCCCACATCTATCTTTATGCTACCGGAAATCTTCGGGAAGACGATCGCACTGAAATGTTCGCGCGCGTAGCCTCGAAATTGTATCGACCTCAAGATCTACTCTCCAATAATTTAGTAGAGGAGATTTTAATGCAAGTTAGAGAAGATGAGTTAGACGTATTAGTCGATCTAGACTCTGTGACTATGCATGTAAATCCTGAAATCCTTTACCAACAGCCTGCGCCTGTGTGTATTTCCTGGTTGGGATTTGACGCTCCCTTTATAACCGCTCGGAACTATTACCTCAGCGATCGCTATTTACATCCTGAAGGCACTGAAGCTCACTATTGCGAGCAAATTGTCAGAGTCCCAGATCTATGTGTTGCCATATCTGGGTTAGAAAGAGAACCAGCATGTCGCGATGAAATGCGCCATGAGTTGGGTATTAGTGCAGAGCAAGTTGCATATTTGACCCTCGCATCAGGGCGCAAGTTTACCCCAGATATGGTTAAAGCTCAGGTAAGTATATTAAAATATGTTACAAATAGCGTACTGATTCATAAAGCCATTACTGGCGACCCTGAAATTATACAGTTGTCCTATCAACAAGAGTGTGCGATCCAAATGGTCGATTTTAATCGCATCAAATTCATTAAACCTCAGTTGCCAGAGGAAAAACATAGAACCACCTACATTGCTGCTGATGTCATGCTAGATTCCTATCCCTACAATGGCGGTACTCACACTATAGAAGGACTGTGGTTCGATCTGCCACTAGTAACTAGAACCGGATCGCAGACATTTATGGGTAGAGTAGGTTACGCTTGCCTAACATCTTTAGGGATTGCTGAAGGTGTCTCTTGGAGTTGGGAAGAATATACTGACTGGGGAATTAAATTTGGATTAGATTCTAGTTTGAGAGTATCTGTAAGAGAAAGAATGGTTCGAGCTAAGCAGATCGAAACTTTAGCACCTCTGTGGAACCCCAAGAAGCTTGCTAGAGATATGTACGATCGGTTTAGGGAACTAAGATTTAAACAGATTTGATAACTGTCGTGGAGAGTCAACACAAAAAACAACTGGAAATCAAACGACATTCTCGCGATCTGGGAGCAGATATCCGCTGCAAAAATCAACCAAAGGATATCAATGACATCCTGAAATCGCTCGCTCTATCAATCCCATCAGGACAGTTCATCTTGAATGAAGATGGAGATCTCCAACACGCGATCTCGCTTTTACCTACTCTTTCCCCTACTCAAGTAAACGGTACTTTGCTCTTACAGGTTGTACAACAGGCTTTAGCTTCCGATCGAACTACTAATAGTACTGCCCAAACTAGCGCCGCACTTGTAGCTGCCTGTATGGCTCACTATCAAAATGCCTTAGCTAAGCAAGGGGAAGTCGCTGAATGGCACTATCGATTAGGGACGATACACGCAGAAGTTCAACATATTAGCGAAGCGATCGCCTGTTATAACAAAGCCATCAACCTTAATCCCGATTACGCCGAAGTCTATTTCAGTCTTGGCAATATTACTTTAAATCAGCAGGAATACGAACGAGCGATCGCCCTCTATCAAAAAGCTATTCAGCTTAAACCTGAATTTGCAAAGCCGTATGTAAATCTAGCATTCATTTGGGAACGACAGGGCAAACTCGATGAAGCAATCGACAACTTAGAGCAAGCTGTCCGATTACAACCGGATTTTGCTGAAGCGCACAGTAATCTGGCCGCGTTACTTTATCAAAATAATTTACCCGAACAGGCGATCGCATCATATCGCATTGCCTTAGATCTCAAGCCAGAATATCTTCCCGCCAGATTAGGTTTAGTTACAGCTTTAATCCAGAGTCAAAAACTAGATGAAGCCTTTAATTATCTTCAACATTTACCAGAAACTAATCCTAGCTACTCCATAACTTATTACGAACTTGGGATTGCCTATGCTCGACAAAATAGGTTGGATGAAGCAATAGCTTGCTATCAAAATACTCTCCGCACTCAACCTCAGCATGTAGAGGCGTGGGAAAACATGGGTAATGCAATGTACTTGCAAGGAATGGCAGAGGCTGCAATTGATTGCTATCAGCAAGTCTTAACTTTAGACAGCGATCGTCCTAATGCTTACCGCAAATATCGGTTGACTCTGCCAATTATGTACGACACGGCAGAACAAATCGAATACTGGCGGCAACGATTTACTCAAGGATTAACAGACTTTTCTCGGCAGATCGATATCAAACTAGAAACAGGCACGGAGGTAGATAAACTCTGGGCTTTAGATAGTATTAAAGTTGATACCAACTTTTATCTGCCATATCAGGCTCAAAATGACCTTGACCTGCAAACTCAATATGGACGAACTATCCACCGTATTATGGCTGCAAATTATCCACAGTGGATACAACCTCTAGAGATGCCACCAATAGCTCCAGGTGAAAAAATTCGCATCGGCTATATTTCAAATTACTTAAGAATGCACTCAGGCGGCAGATGGGTTCTTAACTGGTTGCGCTATAGAGATCGGCAAACATTCGAGGTTTATAGCTATTTAGTCGATTCAAAAGCAGACTTTTTTACCAAGGAATTTGAGCGAGAAAGTGATTGCTTCCACCATATACCAGACGATATAGAAAAAATTTGCGATCGGGTACGTGCTGACAATCTGCATATTTTGGTATTTACCGATCTCAATATGCATCCTCTCACTACCCAACTAGCCGGACTGAGGCTAGCGCCAGTACAGTGTAACTGCTGGGGGCATCCCGTTACATCTGGATTGCCAACAATTGACTACTACCTATCTAGCGCTCTGATGGAACCTGACGATGCGCGATCGCACTATTCAGAAACACTAGTTCGATTACCTAAACTGGGCTTTTCATATTCTAAGCCTGTCTTACCTACTGTACGTAAATGTCGCGTGGATTTCGGGCTACCTGAAGATGCGATTGTTTACTTGTGCAGTCAGAGCTTATATAAGTATTTGCCCCAATATGACTATATCTTTGCAGCTATAGCTCAGCATGTCTCAAAAGCAAAATTTTTATTTTTAGCCAATCGTAGCTCGTACGTTACAGAACAGTTCTGCCGAAGGCTATATTCAGCCTTCGATCGAGTTGGTTTAAACAGCCAGGATTTCTGCATTATTTTTCCTGGTCTTTACTGGCAAGATTACCTCAACCTTAACCTTGTTTCAGACATTTTTCTGGACACCTTCGACTGGTCGGGAGGGAATTCTAGCTTAGAAGCGATCGCTTGCGGGCTACCAATCGTCACCTGCCCCGGTGAATTTATGCGCGGTCGTCATACTTACGCCTTTTTACAAATTATTGGTACTACAGAAACAATTGCTCAAACTGAGGATGAGTATATAGAAATAGCTACAAAATTGGGGTTAGACTCAACCTGGCGACAGGCAATTATAGACAAAATGCAGGAGCGCCTTAACCTTTTATACGAAGATATAACTTGCGTGCAAGGGCTTGAGGCATTCTACAAATCAGTAATTCTAGAAAGAAGTTAAGAAGTAAGGAGGTTATTTTGGCTAGACAAGATAAGCCCCAAGAATCCGATCGAAAGATCGCTACTTGGCAAAAAGCTATAGAGATCGACCCTCATAACGAACTCGCCTATCGTAATTTAGCATCAGCTTGGGCCGGGCAAGAGAAATGGGAAGAGGCAATCTCAGCTTATGCTGAAGCAATTGCCATCAGACATGAATATGCCGATCTACACTACCCGCCAGAAAAAGCCCTGGTGGGGACGAGTAATCTTGATGAAGCATTTAATTACTACCAACAAACTCTAGAGCTTGAAGCCGAATACGCCAGAGCTTATCTTAACCTGGGGCATGTTTTTAGCGCTCAAGATAAAGCTGGCAAGGCGATCGCTGCTTATCGAAAAGCCTTAGAGATTTACCCTGACTATGCTGAAGCACATGTCAACATTGGTGGTATTGCGTACCAACAGGGTAACCTCAACGAAGCCGTAGCATCATTCGAAGCGGCGTTAGCGATCGACCCCAATTACGTTGAAGCACATTGCAACTTGGGGAGTGCTCTAGCGCAAATGTCATTACTGGATGAAGCAATTAACTGCTACGAAAGAGCATTAGCAATTAATCCTGACATGCCAGAGATCGCCCAAAACCTCAATCGTATTTATTTGAGGTTGGTGCCCCGCTGGCACTTTCCCATGATGAACGATCGCCATCGGAATGATTGTTACAATCGAGCCCTACGCAAAGCCATCCGGTCTGACTCGATTGTCCTGGATATTGGTGCTGGATCGGGTTTGTTAGCAATGATGGCGGCTCGTGCTGGGGCCAAGCACGTTACGAGTTGTGAAAAAGTCAAGCCTGTTGCCGATATGGCAAGCAAAATTGTCAAATTGAATGGGTTTAGCCAGCAAATTACAGTAGTCAATAAAATTTCCACAGACTTAGAGATAGGCACAGACATGCCTGCAAAAGCTAACATCCTGGTTTCAGAAATTGTAGATGTGGGGCTTTTGGCTGAGGGTGTAGTTCCATCTGTTGCCCATGCGCGTGCTAACCTGCTTGCACCCGACGCGAAAATATTACCCAAAGCCGCAACTGTCTACGGTATGTTAGTCGAGAGCGAAAAATTGTATGCTGAGGATCGAGTCCAAACGGCAGCAGGGTTCGATCTCAGTCCTTTCAATGACTTTTCTTCAAAATATACCTACCTACAAAACTACCTCAGCCATTTTCCCCATAGGGTTTTGAGTGAAGTCTTCGAGGTGTTTGCCTTTGATTTTTGTGGTGCATCTATTCAACCAGCAACTAAAGAAATTCAGCCCGTCATTAATGACGAAGGCAAATGTCATGCGATCGTGTTTTGGTTTCGGCTGTGGCTCGATGACGAAATTTTCATTGACACCAGCCCCATGGTCGAAGATACATGCTGGATGCAGGCAATTCAGCTATTGCCATCCCCGTTAGAGCTGGTTAAAGGTGACAGCAGCATTAAAATTTTGGCGCAGCATAATTGCAACTACATCACATTTCAAATATCGGGCTAACTTCCCAGCTTTTAAAATAGCTGAAAGTCCTGATATTGCGATGCTTTATCAGCTTAAGCAAAGGGTTATACCAGTCCCAAAAAAATTTTTTTGTATGTGATGATATGAATCGGAGATTGCGGGGGTAAGTTGTAAACACGACTGAAGAGTAACTAAATAACTGACACATTACTTACACGAAATTACAGGACGAAACCATGAAATCAGAATTCAGAGCCAAGCTACTCCAACACGTACTCAGCAAGAAAAATTCCGAAAAGGGCTTTACCCTCATCGAACTGCTAGTTGTAATCATCATCATCGGTATTCTGGCTGCGATTGCTCTACCTTCCTTCCTCAATCAATCTAACAAAGCTAAGCAATCCGAAGCTAAAACCTACGTCGGTACCCTCAACAAAGGTCAACAAGCCTACTTCACCGAAAAGAATCGCTTTGGCTCTGACATCAACATCCTGGGCGTTGGTGTCAAGACCCAAACCGAGAACTACGACTTCAACTCTGCAAATGCTGCCTATGATGCCGGCCTTCCTTCTAACAACAACGCTACCAGCACTGGCACACCCAGATCCGTAGCACTCAGAGGCTATAGTGGCATGGTGCAATTAAATGTTGTGGCTAGTACCAGCGATGTTACCAGCCTTGCTGCTCTGTGTGAAATGAATCAGGCAGGCGCAACTACACCAGTTTCTCCTACTTCAAACGCTACAGGTGGTCCTACCTGTACTGCCGGTACTCAACCAGTAGGTAACTAAGTCGCGCATCTGCTACTTAAAGTATACAAAGCATAAAGATTAAATAAATCTGTCCTATGCTAGGAGTGGGAGGGTAAAATCTTTCCACTCCTTTTAAATATGGATTTAGGAAAAGTGTGCCACGATGCAGGTATTTAAAAGTTCCGATTTCGCTGAAGTATTACCTGAAATTTGGCAGGATGCCAGGGATAGGATAGCTAGAGACTACCCTCGGATTGCTTTCCCCGTAGATAATCCCTTTGGCCAGGATGCCCATTTACTTCTGTCGATTGACTTTCCTAGCGTTGAATAAGTTCATATGAAGGCAAATAATTGGCAGCAACAGGCAAATAACTACTATGCAAGGGGAGAATATCATAAAGCTGCCCAAGCCTACGAGCAAGCAATTGCCGCAGAACCCACACAAATTTCTTACTACTGGCATCTAGGTTTGATGCAACTGTTACAGTCCCAGGAAGTAGAGGCACAAACTACCTGGCTGGAGGGTATGTCGGTAGCAGAGTCCACTTTGCCGGATGACATATCGGGTATGCTAGACTCTAAATTGGCAGAATGGAATTCTGAATTAGCCGAGGTTTTGATATCAGAAGCTACTCGACAGCAAGAAACATCTGCTTTAGATACTGCCTGGCTGTTGCGTCGTCATGTCCATGAAATTGACCCCGATAATATTAACAATCTATTCCAACTGGTAGAATTATCTATTCGTTCCAGATCGCTAACTGAGTCGGATTTTGTCGAGCTTGACGTAGTAAATGCTCTGAGAACTTGCCAGCGACCTGAAACAGTCAATCTAGATTTGCTATTGCGGGTTTTAGAACAAGCCTTTGAATATCCCCCACTTTATTCATCATTGACAGAGTTGATCGCCTTATACCCCCCTTTTATTGAAGGTACAGAGGCGATTGGGTTTCTTACAGTAGTTATTAATGGTGCGGTGAAGCTGGCATACCTTGGCAATCAAACCAGGTTGGCAATTGAAATATTAGAATTAGGCTTGCGACTAGCACCGGAGGAACTAGAGATTCTCAATCACTTAGCACCTCTATATCAAAATATTGGTGAGTACGAGCAAGGGATTTCTGCTGCTAAGCAATGTTACGAGTTATCTCACAACTTAATCGATCGCATTGTCGCCAACTACCTGTTATTGAGGGGTTTAATTGGCTCAGGTGGGAATTGGCAAGAAGCATTAGCTGTGTTGGAACGACATGAATCTTTGCTACTATCGTTAATGCAATCGAATGCCACCAAATTGGATTCTGTTACTACCCAACGACTCTATCTTACTTATTCTGTTGCCCCCTATCTCATAGATCGCCCTACCCATCTCCGTACTATTCAGAATCAAGTCTCGCAGTTATGCCAAGCAAATGTAGAAACTTACGCCAGACAACATATTCAGCGATTTCAACAATATAAAGTTAAACTGCAACCAGATCGGCAACTAAAGATCGGCTATGTTTCTCATTGCTTGCGCAGCCATTCTGTAGGATGGTTAGCACGCTGGCTAATTCTCCACCACGATCGCGATCTGTTTCGCATTCACGGTTATCTAATTGCCGACCAGCAAGTAGAGGATTCCCTTCGCGACTGGTACGTGCAGCAATTCGATCGTGCCTATCGAGCCGGTATAGATGGACCAGTAAGCAGTTTGTCAGTAGCCGAGCAAATCTATGAAGATGAGATTGATATTCTCATCGATCTTGATAGCACTACTTTGGATGGTACGTGCGAAGTTATGGCTTTAAAGCCTGCTCCGATCCAGGCAACCTGGCTAGGCTGGGATGCCTCTGGCATTCCAACCATAGACTACTTCATTGCCGATCCCTATGTATTGCCTGATAATGCACAGGATTATTACACTGAAAAGATTTGGCGCTTGCCCCGTACTTATATTGCTGTAGATGGCTTCGAGGTAGCAGTACCTGGCTTGCGCCGCGATCTACTGGAAATCCCCAATGATGCGGTAATTTACTTCAGCGCTCAAAAAGGCTACAAGCGCCATCCCGATACGGTTCGCTTGCAAATGCGTATTTTAGCAGCAGTACCCAATAGCTACTTCCTGGTCAAGGGACTGTCGGACCAGCAGGCGATTAGGGACAGTTTCTTACAAATTGCTAACGAAGAAGGAGTAACTAGCGATCGCCTCCGATTCTTACCCCCCACACCCTCTGAAGCCATTCATCGCGCTAATATGGGTATTGCCGATGTAATATTAGATACTTATCCCTATAATGGTGCGACTACTACTCTAGAAGCATTGTGGATGTGCGTACCACTAGTAACCAGAGTAGGCGAACAGTTTTTTGCTCGCTACAGCTATACAATGATGACAAATGCTGGGATCGTTGAAGGCATTGCCCATACAGATGAAGAGTATGTTGAGTGGGGGACTCGCCTCGGCTGCGATCCGGCTCTACGGCAACAGATCTCCTGGCGGTTGCGCCAATCTCGCCAAACATCACCGCTCTGGAATGGGGAGAGTTTTACTAGGGATATGGAATCTGCCTACAGACAGATGTGGTTAAAGTACCTAGAGAAACAATCGCTATCTAATTAAAAATGAGCGAGCAGATAATCCCAAGTATTCAAGCACATCAGGAGTTTCTGCAAGGAAACTACAATCGTGCTGTGGAGTTATTCGAGCAGGAAATAGCTCAATATCCAGAGCGAGTATCGAACTATTGGTATTTAGGACTAGCTTTATTACTACAGGGGCAAGAAGCCGAAGCTCAGATGGCGTGGATGGCACCCGTGATGGATGCCAATCTAGAGCAAGCTCAAATATGGACGAGCGAACTGGTTAGCGTATTACAAACCGAAGTAGAACGCCAGCGAGCGCTGGCAGAATTATCGGTTAATGGGGATAGCCAGAATCTGAAAACAGCATGGGCAATTTGCCAGCACATTCGTGAGATCGACGCGGAAAATTTATCTAATCTCTGGCAGTTACTGCAACTCTCACTAGAGCTAGGAAATCTCAATGCGGACGATCGAATTCTAGAGCAAATAATAAATATTCTGAGAGCTTCGCCACCATCACCTGCAATTGCCGATCGTTTGGTGCGAAAAGTTTTGCAACAACTTCTGAATTCCATTCCCGTTCGCCCATTAACATTTCAGCTAGCGAATGCTTGTTTGGGCAATAAATCAATCGATGCAGAAATCCTATTTGTTATGCTGCTCGCTAAAATGGATGCATTCACGCATGCACTACCATTGCCGCTTGCAATTGAATATGGCGAACTGTGCTTGAGGCTGCAACCCAAATGTCTAGAAGCAATTGCCAACCTGATTAATTGGTATCAAAATGCTGGTAAGAACCTGGAAAGTGTGAAGTTGGCGCAAAACATGCTCGCGATCGCGCATAAATTGGAAGATCGCATCGCTGCCAATTACCTGATGACGCGAGGTTTTATGCAGGCAGGCGGTCACTGGGCTGAAGCCCAAACTGCTTATCAAGAGTATATGGGTTCGGTGCGATCGCTAATTCAACTAGGTATACCGATAGATATCAATCATATTCTTAATATTACGACAACTGGCGCATTTGCCTTTTATTTCGACGATCGCCCTCAAGCAACCCACCAGTTTCTGAGAGAACTGGGCAGATTCACGCAAACAAGAATTCGACAGCATTTCAGGTACGAAGAAATAGGTGAATCGGGTGCAGGTTCTGTAGGCGAGCCAAAAATCCGGGTTGGCTATTTATCTCAATGTTTGCGCAGGCATTCTGTCGGCTGGATATCACGCTGGCTCTTTCATTATCACGATTGCGATCGCTTTAAGATTTACGCCTATTCTTTAGTTCAGACAAACGATAATGTCCAACAGTTTATTGCCCATAGTTGCACGGAATTTCGACATTTATCACCTGCCGACTCAATCGATCGCATAGCTTCCCAAATTCAACAAGATAAAATTGATATCTTAGTCGATCTTGATAGTCTAACCTCAAAACGCTGCTATGGTGTATTGGCCTTGCGTCCTGCACCGATCCAGGTTACCTGGTTGGGGATGGATGCGCCTGGGCTACCTGCAGTTGATTATTTTATCGCCGATCCATATGTCCTGCCAGAAGTTGCCAGCGATTATTATGCCCAGAGAATCTGGCGATTGCCACAAACCTACGTTGCCGTAAATGGGTTTGAATTAGCAGTACCAAGTCTGCGTCGCCAGTATCTTGACATCCCCCAAGATGCCGTAATTTACCTGAGTTGTCAAACTGCTGTCAAGCGACATCCAGATACTGCCAGATTGCAACTAAAGATTATTAAGTCCGTTCCTAACAGTTATTTTCTGATCAAGGGTGGTGATGAAATAGAAGTAATTCAACAATTTTTCACACAAATTGCCCTAGAGGAAGAAGTAAGTTGCGATCGCCTCCGTTTCCTCCCTGAAGTCCCATCAGAAGAAATTCACCGTGCCAATTTAGGGGTTGCCGATGTAGTACTAGATACTTACCCCTATAATGGTGCAACTACTACTTTAGAGACTTTATGGGCGTGCATCCCTCTAGTTACCAGAGTAGGAGAACAGTTCGCCGCCCGCAATAGTTATACCATGATGGTGAATGCAGGCGTGACAGAGGGTATTGCTTGGACAGATGAAGAGTATGTAGAATGGGGAATTCGTCTTGGCACAGATCCACATCTGAGACAAACAATCGCTCGCAAACTACATTTATCCAGACGTACATCCCCGCTTTGGAATGCAAAAGCCTTTACGCGAGAAATGGAAAATGCTTACAGGCAGATGTGGCAAAAACATTTGGGCGATCGAGGTTCTAGCGATCTGAGGCTGAATACAGCGCTATAATTAAGCAAAAAGTAGAGGTGTCCCATGAGCGATTTGCAAACGAAAATACTAACAGATACTAGGATTACCGCTATATGGGATAAGACAGAATTGAAATTTCACCGATAGCCTTATTTTGAAACAGCTTAAACTATAATGACATCTATAAAATTACACATTGGCGGTAAAACATCTCACCCCGAGTGGCAAATTGTTGACATTGAGCCGCGCCCAGAAGTTGATTATGTATGTGATGCATCCGATCTAAGTCAGTTTGCAGACAATTCGGTGTCTGAAATTTATGCTAGTCACGTTCTGGAACACTTTCACTATGCTTTAGGAAATGAATTGCTACTTACCCTTTTAGAGTGGTATCGAGTCCTCAAACCTCAAGGGAAGCTTATGCTTAGCGTCCCAGATCTGAGAACCTTATGCTGGCTGTATCTAAATCCCGATCTGGACTCTACAGAGCGCTATAAGATCATGCGGATGATATTTGGCGGACAGATAAATCAGTATGACGTTCATAAAGTTGGTTTTGATTTCGATCTCTTAGCTACTTACTTATCAGAAGTGGGATTTCAGGAATGTCAGCGCGTTGCAGAGTTTAATCTATTCAAAGATTGTAGCAGCATGCGCGTACTGGGCAATCTAATTAGCCTTAACGTCATTGCCACTAAATAACACAAATCTATCCCAGCTATTACAATTTTTGTCTATTTCACAATTTTGGAACTAAACTTGCATAAGGATTACAAGATTAGTAGGATAGATCCATATTACCAATCTCGTCTAACCTGCACGCAGGAATATTTAGCTCTGCTGCCGCGCTTACCGTACTATTATCTTCATGTTCTAATTCTATTCGAGCTTTAACTCTCGGAAGTAAATGCTGCCATTGTAATGGACTGAGATCGGTAATTATTGAGATTTGGGGTTCTCGCTCAAATTCTAGATCTGGCTGCATAACTAAATTCATTACTACTTCCGCGATCGCCTCATCAGCAATTTCAGGGTCAGTATTAGTAGCATCTACTAACAAAGTAATGCGATCGCAGTTAGGAGATGTAAGAATTGCACTAAAGACTTCTCTCAATTCTTTAATAAGCCCCTCTGTCTTCGACCAAGCCGGGAAGATAATATAGTTGATTTCTCTTAAACCTAAACGGTCTAGCGATTCCACGGTAGAAGGCGATGGTTGATGTCTGGGATTAATAATCTCTGATGCCTGGCTTTTAATATCTAGCTCGTCAGCAATTACATCCCAAATCTTATCAAAAATATTTTCCCAATTATGTTCTTTAATAATATGCTCTCTTACTAACTGACTTCTGTGCAAAAGTTCAGATTCAGGTAAATTTAAAGCCCTCTCGATAATCTGTCGATTTTTATCGGGGTCATGAGTCAAGTAGATTGCATGGGGGCAATCAAAGCCACTTTCAGGAGTGACCAACGGTATTAACCCTCTGGCGCTATTTTCTAAGAAGCCATTTAGGAAGTAAAAGGCGCACCAAAAGCAGGTATAAATACTGATGAAGTCTAGTATAAACCTGAAGAGATGCGCCGATCCTATAATACCGATTTATCCAACCAAGAATGGGAAATTATCGCACCCATGCTACCCAAACCATCAAAATGGGGTAGGCCACCCAAAACAAATATGCGAGAGTTACTGAATGCCATTTTCTATATACTCAAAAATGGTTGTACATGGCAGAATCTACCCCATGACTTTCCGCCTTACTCAACGGTCTATTTCTACTGGCAAAGGTGGGAAAGAACTGGGCTACTGGAGGAGATTAATCGCAAATTGAGCCAACAATTTAGGGAAAAGGTTAGTAAAGAGGCGACCCCAAGCTTGGTGAGTATCGATAGCCAGAGTGTGAAGACAACAGAAAGTGCGGGCAGTCGAGGTTTTGATGGCGGTAAGCAAATCAAGGGCAGAAAACGCTTCGCTATGGTTGACACCTTGGGCTTAGTTGTAAAGGTGTTGGTGTGTGCAGCTAACATCGGTGAAAGAGCAGGAGCTAAGCAGTTGTTACAGAATCTCACATCTCCATTACCACGATTAGAGAAAATTCTGGTTGATGCTGGATTCTCTGGTGATGAAATCACACAATGGGTCAACGACAACTTCGGATGGCTTTGGGAAGTTAGCAAACGGGCAGACAATCAGAAAGGTTTTGTAGTGGAGTCAAAGCGTTGGGTGGTAGAGCGAACCTTTGCTTGGTTAGGTAATTGTCGTAGACTAAGCAAGGATTATGAATTTTATGAGCAAATGTCTGAATCGTTTATTTACTTGGCTTTAATCCGCAAAATGCTAAGAAATCTGGCAACTGCGACTTCCTAAATGGGTTCTAAGATGACTGTGGCTTGTGCATCCATTGTCGCTGTATGAATATAGAAGTCACAGGTGTCAACTATCCATTGGTTAAATTCCAGATCGGCATTATTTACACTACCTAAAAAGTTAAAAGTATATTTTTTGCCATTTATAGTGGCATCGATTAAACCTGTAGGTGCCTGTAAAGATTTGCTGGCTACATTTAAGCGAGCGTCCAAGCCTTTCAAGCTTTCGCAGGTATTCTCAAACCCCTTATAGGAGCCGAGAGTGCTGATGTGTAGAAGCTGGCGCTGTCCAACTGGGTTAAATCTTTGCTTAACTATTGGTAGATTTTGGGTAGCAATCCCAATATTTGTTTGGATGAGTTTATGACTAACTTGACTTTGAATCGTATCATCTGCTTTAGCTAAGGTGCGTTCGATCCAAAGCGGGCTGCACAAAGCAAAAATCTTACGAGCAGCCAGAAGCTGACTATTTAAATGCACTAGGTTGGGCATCCACTCAATGGGAAACTCTGGCACCCAGGGCATAATTATGTATGTATTGGGGTGGCAGGCATCATTGTGTGTTAAGGCATTATCTTTTACCCAATCCCGTTTGAATTTACCTAATCCAGTAGCTACTGCTTGCTCGGAGCTATCCCATGTTGGATGTCCTAATAAAATATCGTTGGGGTTCTCAGTCACCCTACCCGTACACCAATGGGCCTGATGTACGGCAACTTTTTGCCCCAGATAGTATTCTGCCCATTTAGCTAGTTCATAGTTATAGTATTCGTAGGTTGTATAGCTGTGTTCGCGTAAAAAATAGTCTGTTAGGAATAAGTGCAGCATTGTCTATATACTCTATCTATAGCCCATCTATTAGTTTGGGTAATCGCGCTAAACTATCTGCGATGGCATAGCAACTACATTAAGCATACCCAAGAGATCGGCTTCTGCATTCAAGGGAATCAGTTTTTGCAAGTAAGGTTGATATTTGAAGAGCTTGTAGCCAATGTTCGTTAAAAATTTTGCTGCAGGTAAGTTACTGCTTGTAGCATCTACAATATTCTCATACAAAATAATAGGAGAGAATTCCTTTAAAAGGCGATCGCTTCCCTGCAAAACCTTTATTTCATGACCCTCAGCATCTATCTTCAGAAGATCCACGCGCTGTACATTCTCCCTTGCAATGAGACTATCTAATGTAAAACACTCTACTTCCTCAAAATTCCCTAACACGTTACTCTCTGCCTCCCCAGATACAAGCTTGTTTAACTCGCTAGCTGGGCTTAGAGATAGCTTGGCAGTGCCATTGCGATCGCTCGCCGCTCCCGGACAAATTTTTACCCAATCCAACCTATTTATGCTACGGGTTTCGTTGAGATATCGAACGCACTTAGAAAAAGGTTCGATAGCAAAAACTCGACCAGTCGATCCCACTGCCCGAGCAGCGCTGAACGTATAAACCCCAGCGTTTGCCCCAACATCAATAATTGTCATGCCTGGCTGAATCCACTTACGCCAAAATTCCATTTCATACTCGAACCAGTCCCCTTCAGACACCAGTACGCTAGTAACAATACTATTAAAACTTGGCTCCACCGCCATGACCAAGTTTTGCTCGAAGCCTACATACGTAATTTCGCTATCTACTGGTTGTCTAGTCCATTGCCACATAGGATTAAGGGCATTGTCGGGAAATGATGGCAGATTGCGCGCGCGTTCTAGCCAATAACTTGAAGCTTCTAAATTCCCTATAGTTCGATAACCCAAATAAAGAGCATGAAGAGTCATAATGCATTCTGGTGCCATGCGTCCAGCATTTTGCAAACTTAAAACTCCTTCGACAAACTGCCCTGCCATCAAATGCCCTATTCCAAGTCTTAACTGGATATCGGTACTGTTTGGGGTAATTTGGTTTGCTAATTGCAAAAAACGAACTCCCATCTGGCTATAGAATACAAGCTGGGAGCGCCATAAAGCCTCGCTGAGAGATATTAAAGACTGGGTATAATAATTTTGCGATTTTAGCAGTAGCTCACATGTGTGCGAACCAAATTTAGAAGGTGGAAGATATATTAATCCTGGCTCTATCTGTGCCGAGGAGGTATATGCTGTCTGAATTGCATTTAGTAAAGTTGCATAGCTGAGATTAATTGCATTCCCTCCACTATTTGTCATGATTTGAATGAGGGCATAGTGGGCAGCACACAGAGGATTTCGATCGATCTGAAACCCTTTTTCCAAACTTTGTATTGCTACCTGAACGTGCTGTGCTTTTATCTCCAAATTTTCAGACTGCTCAGCCTCTATTAGCTCTAGGATTGCGAGATTATTCCAGTCTAAAGACGATGCGGGATTGTCCCAATTTGTACTCTCGACGATCGCCTCGACATGTTGAAGTACTCCCGCGTCTATATCGGGGTAATTATTGAGGAGATAGTCGCAGTAGCGATCGCCATGAGAGGAATACGATACTTGCATAAAGCTTAAATATATTATTGTTTGGCAAGATTTAGGAATAATTTACCCTAGCAGATTGCTCAGGAGATCAAACCAATTTCGCGCAATCTTTCTTTTAAATAGCTGCTTGCCGTTACGCCTTCTGCCAAAACTGTTTCTGGGCGCGGGTGCAAAAATAAAGGCATGGAGTAGCGCGATCGCCTTGCCAAATTTCCTACCGGATTGACCACGCGATGGGTGGTCGAGCGATAGTAGCCCCCACTGGCGAGTTGGAGCATATCCCCTACATTAACTACTAAGTCACCCATGCTACATGGTACTTCATGCCATTTACCCTGGCGATCGCAAATTTCTAAACCCGTCGCCGTCGCTGCTGGCAATAGGGTGATCAGGTTAATGTCCTCATGGGCAGCGGCACGAATGGCACCATCGGCAACTCGATCTGGCAAAGGGGGATAGTGCAGGATGCGTAGAACTGTGGCGGGGCTATCGGCAATTGCCTGACTTAATTGCAACCCTCGCAGACAAGCGGGCGATCGCTCCGATGCCTCGATCCAACCCAATATTTCTGCGGCTAGTTGAGTTAATTGGTGAAATAGCTGCCTGGTGCGATCTCCCATACCTATTGGCAATTCACTCCAGGTATAGAGATGGAAAAATTCTTTGAGATCTGGCTGGCTGCTGTCCTTGGCTCGTTCGGACTTAAAGGGAAAATAGCCAGACTGAGCCTCGGGGTCGAAAGTGTAATTGTGTTTGGCGGGCGAACTAAAAAATTCTTGCCACTCCTGGTAAGTGTCTGCAATTAGCTTGAAAGCGATCGGGTGCTCCGTCACTACAGCAAAGCCTGTTTGATGCAACGACTCAATTAAAATTGCTGGTGCGTTGGGATCGTCGTAGGGAGCTTTACGCAAGTCCATGTTAAAAAAACATAAAATGTTGTCTTTTTTCGGTATCATAAACTTCATAGTAAATTTAACAATTCTTACAGGGCAACAAGAAGTGATTAGGGTAGCAATTAACGGATTCGGACGAATTGGGCGCAATTTCCTCAGGTGTTGGGCAGGGCGCAAGGATAGCCAGATAGAGGTTGTTGCCATTAATGACACCTCTGACCCTCATACCAATGCTCATCTGCTGCGCTATGACTCCATGCTGGGCATTTTTAATGCTGATATTAGTGCTGACGATGACTCTATCACCGTAAACGGACACAAAATTAAAACCACATCGGATCGCAATCCTGAAAATTTACCCTGGGCGCATTTAGGCATTGACCTGATTATTGAGTCTACAGGCGTGTTTATCGATCGCCCTGGTGCCACAAAGCATATGAATGCTGGGGCGAAAAAAGTATTGATTACTGCCCCCGGCAAAAATGAAGATGGCACCTTTGTTATGGGTGTAAACGATAGTCAATACGAACACGACAAACACCACATTATAAGTAATGCTAGTTGCACGACTAACTGCTTAGCTCCGGTTGCCAAAGTATTACAAGAAAATTTTGGCATCGTTAAGGGCGTGATGACTACTACCCACAGTTACACGGGCGACCAGCGCCTGCTCGATGCCAGCCACAGAGATCTGCGCCGCGCTAGAGCAGCAGCTTTAAGCATTGTCCCAACTTCAACTGGTGCGGCCAAGGCTGTAGCGTTAGTATTGCCAGAGCTTAAAGGTAAGCTCAACGGGATTGCGCTGCGCGTACCCACGCCCAACGTGTCTGTCGTAGACTTTGTCTGCGAAACTGAGAAGTCAACTATTGCTGAAGAAGTGAATGAAGCAATGAAAGCTGCTGCCGAAGGGCCTATGAAAGGTATCCTGAAGTATGGCGATCTGCCTCTAGTTTCAATTGACTATCGCGGTACCGATGAGTCGTCAATTCTTGACTCCTCGCTCACGATGGTGATGGCAGGTAATATGGTCAAGGTTGTGGCCTGGTATGACAACGAATGGGGCTACAGCCAACGCGTTGTCGATCTAGCCGAGCTTGTTGCCAGGAAATGGGTCAGATAAGAACCTGCTCTAACACAGCGATCGGGCTATTTCTAGCTCAACAGAAACTGTAATACTTCTAAAGGGTATAATTAGCGGGACAAGGAGCAATTGCTGCTTGTCCTAATCTGTTTTAGTGACATTCAACCTAGGTCGGTTGTCTGCGACTATGCGTTGCACTAAATCTGGATGGAGTAATAGACAGAGGGAGACAAAAAACAGCCAAAAATGGGAAAAATTATATTTGCGTGCTAGGTAGTTCTGTCCAGATTGTATATATCCAAATTCAAGCGCCTAATTCGTTGACGCAGTAAGTCGAATGCTATTACAGTTTTTGTTAGATAAGGTCTCTACCAAAAAGGATACTATCGATACCGAGACTATCGATCGAAAAATGACTGAGGTTCGTGACAATCGAGCAGCTAAGCCTTCTGGCAAAGTGTCGCTTGGTATCGTTCTTGTGGTGCCATTCGTAATTCAGATATTTGCGGCGGTGGGGCTGGTTGGCTATCTGTCGTGGCAGAGCGGCAGAAAAGCAGTTAACGAGCTATCAACCCAGTTGCGCGACGAAATTAGCAACCGGATTGAGACGCATACTCTCACATACCTCAATAAGGTGCAGGCGATCGCTCAGGTAGCAGTTGCGGCGATGGATAGTAACAACGTCAATCCCGATGATTTTCACGCTTTAGAACGCTTTTTTTGGCAAATTGTCAGTCATAGAGAATTAGAGAATTATATCTACTATGCCAACACTAAGGGTCATTTCCTCGGTGTAGAACTAAGAGAAGACGGCAATTTCTATCTGGCAATTAAGAATGAGTCCACAGGACTAAATCGCAGAATTTATCAGCTCGACTCCCAAAACCGCAGAGTTAAAGTAGTTCGCACTCACAAGTTAGATCCGCGCGTCAGGCCCTGGTTCAAAAACGCGGTGGAAGCAGGTAAACCCACCTGGAGTCCCATCTATGGTTTTGCTTCCCGCAACCCTCCGCTCCTTGGGATCAGTCCAGTTATACCCGTTTACAATAAATCTAACGTTCTGCGCGGTGTCCTGAGTATGGACATCAGACTGTCAGAGATTAGTGAGTTCCTGAGAACATTAGTTACCAGTCCCTCTGGGCAAAGCTTTATTATCGAGCGATCGGGGGATCTAGTTGCGAGTTCCAAAATCGAGCAGCCCTTTACAATCAAGGGAAATGGCAAAGATCGAACTGTCGAGCGGATCAAAGCAGTAAATAGCAACGAATCTATTGTGGCGGCTACGACCGATTACTTGCTGAAGACCTATGGCGATCTCAACAATATTTCAGATAGCATCAAGCTAGAGTTCAAGGACAGCGATAATAATCTGCAATTCGTGCACGTCAACCCTCTGCGCGACGGTCGGGGTATTGATTGGCTGATTGTGGTTGTCATCCCCGAGCGCGACTTTATGGAGCAGATCAATGCCAATACTCGCAACACCATACTGTTGTGTCTGGCAGCTCTGGCGATCGCGATCGCGCTCGGCGTGCTTACAGCTCGTTGGATCGTAAAACCAATTTTACGCCTGCGCGATGCCAGCCAGGCGATCGCCGCTGGCGAACTCGATCGCAAGGTAGAAGAGGTCAAGAGTATTGAAGAATTGGATGTTCTAGCGCGATCTTTCAATCAAATGGCCGGGCAACTGCAAGAGTCGTTCGATACTTTAGAAAAAGCAAACGCAGAGCTAGAAAATCGCGTTGCCGAACGCACCTCCGAACTTAGTAGAGCGAATCAGGAAATCACCATCCTCAACGAGCGCCTTAAAACTGAAAATTCGCGCATGAGCTCTGAATTGGAGGTAACTCGCCAACTGCAACAAATGATTTTGCCTAAGGATGAGGAGTTACGACAGATTGAGGGTCTGGATATTGCCGGATTTATGGAACCCGCAGCCGAAGTAGGCGGCGACTACTACGACGTACTACAACATGATGGCAGGGTCAAGATTGGCATCGGCGACGTGACCGGTCACGGTCTGGAAAGCGGCGTAGTAATGATCATGGCTCAGACAGCCGTGCGAACTTTGCTCGCAGTCAACGAAAAAGATCCAGTTAAATTTATGAGCGCGCTCAACTACGCAATTTACGGCAACACGCGCCGCATGGAGTCATATAAGAACATGACCATTGCCCTGTTGGACTATGAGGCAGGTGTCCTGCGTCTTAGCGGCCAACACGAAGAATTGATTGTCGTACGCAATAATGGGGTTATAGAACAATTTGATACGATGAATTTGGGCTTCCCATTGGGCATCGAATCCGACATCTCGCAATTTATTGCAGAAACCAAGGTAGAACTCGATCCTGGCGAAATTGCCGTGCTATATACAGATGGTATTACCGAAGCTGTAAATGGTAAGAACGAGCAATATGGGTTAGAGCGCATGTATGAGATTCTTAAGCAAAATCGCCACAAATCCGCCAACGAGATCCGGCAAGCCGTAATTGATGGCGTGATGGCGCATATTGGCACTCAAAAGGTTTTCGACGACATTACGTTACTTGTATTGAAGCAAAAGTAAATTAACAAGATCGTTCAACACATTCAAAATTATGATGCAAATATTTGGCGAATTTATTGACGAACTACCAGTAAGCGAGGAGTACTTAACCATCCACTTTTCACCTGGCTCCACTCCCCGTAAGAAGCGTTGGAGCAACTACGGGCTGTCGGCAGATTTCTTAGGTGACTACTTTGCTAATTTTTTCCCCGGCGACGATCTCCCCAATGGCAACATTGATAAAAGGGCAAACGTCAAAGGTGCAGTGAGCTATATAGCTAACGAGTTGCTAGAAAATACGATGAAATATAGCGACGAAAAAGCAAATCTTGCAGTCAGTATATCTTTGTATTTATATGACGAAAAACTCGTTTTTCGGGTGATCAATCCAGCCGAAGTGCATGTCGCTGAGGGATATAAAACCTTTGTGCAAGAATTAATTAGCTCGGATGTTGATGAGATGTACTCTAAACAACTGGAACAAACAGCTTTAGGAATGGGAGGATCTCACATGGGAATCTTAACCATGATCAACGACTATGATGCCAAAATGGGATGGAAATTCGATCCGCTACCTCAGCAGCCTGACGTAGTACAAGTTACGGTTATGGCTTACTTAAATCTATAGAAGACTGTAGTTACTTATTAATGGGAAACTGGGTATTGTATAGATCGAGTCCAGCGTTCGATCGTCGATCGGCAAGCTGTTTATATTATTCTCAAAATTTAAGGAGTCATTGTTAGCGTGGAAATTACAAATAAAGATTACAAAGTATGGTACGACGGAGAAAATGCCACGGTTTTCTTAAAGGGGTTCCTCAGACTTGATGGTATAGAAGAATATAAACCAATTATGAATTTGTTGATCGATGCCATAACTCAAGCATCAGATCTAACGATCGATCTCAAAGAGCTAGAGTTCCTCAACAGTTCTGGTATCAGCATGCTGTCTATGTTTGTGGTGGAGGTGCGTAACAGAGGTAGTGTTGAGATTACGTTACAAGGCTCTAATAAGGTATTGTGGCAAACTAAGTCATTGCGAAATCTCCAACGTTTAATGCCAAATATGAAATTAGAATTTGTCTAAGATTAAGGAACGATCGTGGGAACTGAAACCTCAATCGATAATTATGATAACGATCGGGCAGCTTCGACAAGCTGGCTGTGCGAGCAGGTTGAGAGATTGCAACGGGCTAATCGCGATCTACAAATTGCCCTGGAAACAACTGCCCTGCATGGTGATGTGATTGAGGCTCAATTACAAGAGGTAAATCAGCAACTTCAGGCCGAAATTTTGCAGCGTCAACAGAAAGAGGCAATTCTACAGTCGATTTTAGAAATTGTCTCTCGGCAAAAGGCCGATTTAGAGGTAATTTTACAAACTACTGTCGAGCACAGCGACACTATTGAGGCTCAACTCTACGTACTTAACCAACAACTCCAACATGAAGTTGGAGAGCGCAAACAGTCCGAGACCGCTCTACAATCTCTGCTGAAAATTCTTTCCAAGGAAAAAGATGACCTGGAAGCCATCATGCGAACGATTATCGAGCATGGCGATGCAGTAGAAACGCACTGGTTTAATAAAGCCTTGGAAGCTAATCTCCTGGCAACGGTGGATGGTCTCACCCAGATCGCTAATCGCCGTAAGTTTGATGAGTATTGCAACCGTCAGTGGCAACAGATGCTGGGCGATCGCACGCCACTCGCCCTAGTCATGTGCGATGTGGACTTCTTTAAAGACTACAACGATGCCTTCGGCCATTTAGCGGGGGATGATTGTCTGAGGCAGGTAGCTCTATCGATCGATCGCGTTCTCAACCGCCCTATGGATATGGTAGCTCGGTTTGGCGGTGAAGAATTTGTCGTGGTCTTGCCACAAACTAGCGCGGCGGGGGCAATGAAAGTAGCCGAACTGATTCAAACCGAAATTGCCAATGCGAGGATAATACACCCGCGATCGCTGGTAAGCGACTACGTAACTTTAAGTATCGGCATTGTCAGTGTCGTACCAACTGAGAATCGCTCCCCTAAGGATCTAATTGACGAGGCAGATCAAGCACTTTACATTGCCAAGCAGCAAGGAAGAAACCGCATAATTTATCTATCCATGACCTGAAGCTTTCAGCGGTCAGCTTTTAGTGAAGAAATTTTACAATTTGGAGTAGGATGGCTATAGAGATCTCATGGGTAGGGTGGGCAGTGCCCACCTTACTGGTCAAAAGATTAACTTTATATAGCTGTCATGGATATTACTCAGACTCAAGATCGGCTCCAGGATTTGGTTAGTAAATATCGATCGCAGGTAGATTTTTTCACGATCCGCCTGGAACAATCGGAGGGGACTGACATTTTTTTGCGCGGCGGCAAAGTTGAAACTCTCAGCACGGGCATTTCCACTGGGGGACAGGTACGCGCCTGCCACAAGGGTGGCTGGGGATTTGCCAGCTTTGATAGCTGGGAGAAACTGGAGCAAAAGTTACTCGAAGCGATCGCTGCTGCCAAGTGGGTGGGTAATGAAGAAACCATTCTGGCTGAGGTCGATCCGATTCAGGTAGAGCGATCGATGATTCAAGTCGATCCGCGCCAGATTCCCTTAGCGCAAAAAAAGGCGCTATGCAATCACTATACGGATATTTTGCAGGCGGTGTCGGATAAAATCGTTACTACTTCCGTGCGCTATGGCGATAGCACGCAGAACATCGCGATCGCTACATCTGAAGGCAGCACGATCTACCAGTCGTGGGCGGATTGGGAAATGCGCTTTGCGGCGACGGCGCGCGATGGCAATACCGTCCAAACTGGTCGCGAAACCGTTGGTTCCAGGCGCGCCTATAGCGACTTAGAGGGACTGGAGCGTCAGGTTAAATCGGCAGCCGAGCGAGCTGTGACCGCGCTCAATTTACCTGTAGTGCAGGGCAATACCTATACGGTGGCGATCGATCCGATCCTGGCGGGACTATTCGTACACGAGGCATTTGGACATCTTTCCGAAGCGGATGCAATCTACGAAAACCCCGATCTGTTAGAGGTAATGAGCTTGGGCAGGCAGTTTGGTACGTCGGACTTGCAAATTTTTGACGGAGCCGCACCGTTTGACGATTATGGCTTCCATCGCGGCAGTTATTTCTACGATGATGAGGGCGTACCGGCTACAACCACGCAGCTAATTAAAGATGGTATGTTGGTGGGGCGCTTGCATTCTCGCGAAACGGCTGGCAAACTGGGTGAGGCAACGACAGGTAATGCCCGCTGTTTGAACTATCATTACCCTCCCATTGTCAGAATGACCAATACCTGGATTGGGCGTGGCAAAACTCCCGTATCGGACTTGTTTGAAGATATTCCCATTGGTGTCTATGCCAAAAACTGGCAGGGCGGCATGACTAATGGCGAGATGTTTACCTTCACTGCCGGAGAAGCTTGGATGATTCGCAATGGCAAAATTGCGGAGCCAGTCAGAGATGTAACCCTGTCAGGCAACGTATTTCAAACTTTGGCGGATATCGAAGCGATCGCCGATGATTTCTATTGGGATGAGTCAGGTGGCTGCGGTAAAGGCGGTCAGAATGGACTGGCAGTCGGCTGCGGTTCCCCCAGCCTGCGAATTCGCAATGTTGTAGTCGGCGGCGAAGCCTGAACGATCCCATGCCTAGCGACCAGGAGTCGCAGCTATACAAACACAGTCTGCGCAGGCAGACTGTGAGAAAAGGGTTAACAGATCGGGATTTGGTATGAGACTTTAAGTAGCCTGGAGAACTGCTGCTTGTATTTCCTGAAACTGAATGATGTCCTTGCGCGGGTCAACATCGGATACCTTGAGGCTAAGACTTTCGCCGATATTAATGTTTCTGGTCATTCGCATTGGCAGCTTTAGACCCAAGTCCTCCAGTAAAATTAGCCCCAGCCTTTCGTTTTCGCGTAACCAATCTAACAACAGCGCCCGCCACACAGTATCTCGATGGCGGCGCAGATATTCCAAACTCCAGTAGCGAGTGGTTTGGCGTTCGATCTGAACTGCTTCAAAAATAGCGGGATCGATCGCGTGTAGCAGGTCGCTCAAAGATTCCACCGTAAACGGTAAAGGTTGACCGCTGAGATGGGCTTTAATCTGCCAGTGTGCCAGGAGATCGCTGTAGCGGCGAATGGGTGACGTGACTTGAGCGTAGGCATCTAAGCCCAAGCCAGCATGACGCAAAGGATAGACTCCTGCTTCTCCCTTGGTCATGCAGCGACAGATGGCAAATTCACGTACTGGGCCTGGCGGTAACTGCAAAATCTCCTCTTCAGATGGGAGGTCTGGCTGTTCCTGATAGCGGTAGGGAATTGGAATATTATTAGCCTGCGCGAATTTAGCTGCTACCTCGCCCGTGAGAATCATCATCTCCGCTACCAATTGTCGAGAGAAGGAGTCATCCAAAATCTCTAAAGTCAGGCTTTCAGGATCGTCGAGATCGACTTTAATGGTAGTTTCCGGCAAGTCGATATTAATCGCTCCCTGCAATCGCCGCCAATTAGTTCTAAGGCGAGCATACCTGGCGATCGCTTCGAGATCTGCTTCCACCCCCAGCTCTAACATCTCCGTGACATCTTCATAGGTGAGACGATAGCTCGGCTTGATCGAACTGGCGCAGACATCGTAGTTCACCACCATACCATCATCATCTAACTCGATCGCAAAGGACAGGGCATGGCAAATCTGCCCTTGGACTAAGCTCATCACCCCCGTGGCAAACTCAAGCGGGAACATCGGGATCGTACCAGTAGGCAGATAAACGCTAGTACCGCGCTTGCGGGCTTCGCGATCGAAAATGTCATTGGGCTGCACCCAGCGCGACGGATCGGCAATGTGGATCCAGAGACGCTGCTTGCCATTGGCAATGGTTTCAACACTCAAACCATCGTCGATTTCTCTAGTACTTTCATCGTCGATCGTGTAGACGTGCAAATGGGTTAGATCGAGGCGCGCGATCGAATCTGGAGTTGGCGAGTCGATAAATTCCCGCACCTTAGATAGCAGTTCCGCAGAGAAACGAATGGGAATCTGACTGCGCCTGAGGAATAGATTCTCATGAACGTTCCAAAGTCCCAAGTCCACCAGGAGTTGAAATGCTCCTGTATCGCTTTTAGGGCGATGCAGCGCTGTCAACAGTTCGATCGCGATGGATTTATCGGACGATTCCTCCCCATGAATGGCATAGCGCTCTAAGCTTTCTAATCGATGGCGATCGCTACTCGTCCACTCCACCTGCTCGCCTACCAGTTTGTCTTTGAGTTTTTGCAAAAATGTGTTGGCTTCCTGTGCCCGTGCCGCTGCTACTTCCGCCTGATGTTTTAATTCGGTGACTTGGGCTGTAGAGCGTGGCTCGTAGCCATTACCCTTTTGCTTAAAGTAGAGTTTGTCTTCGCTGAGCAAGCAGTAGGCGGCATAGGTCGTAGCGGCGCTAACCTCAGAAAACAGTAGCTGAGCCAGCCCTTCTGGGGTAACGGGCTGATGCTCCTCTACTAAAATCTCCCATGCTACCGCCAAACTATCGGGATCGAGGTATGGCTTGACCTGCTGGTGGAAAGTAGGGATCTGCTTGACTGTAAACTTTTCAGGTTCAGCATTAGTTTTACCCTGAATTACGTAGTCAATTTCACGCGGGTGCAGAGTATGAGGCGTGCCGTTTTCATCAATTACTTGCAGATGCTTTTTCCCTTCTGGGCGATCGACGACCGCCAAGCGGCGATCGCCATGCAGACGAAACTCAACCAGAGTACCTTTTTCCACAAGCAATATTTCCCAATACTTCCCACAATTACCCAGAACTATTTAGACCGAGTTTATAGCCTAGGTGCCTCTAGTGAATTTTACTCTAAAGGCAACAAGAAATTTATAATGGGCTTTAGCATCAACACTTCTTTAACTCTCCAATAGCCTTATATGCTCTGTTCCACTAGGGAATTACTCGAAACCTCGCGGCGCAATGTCTATGCGATCGGCGCATTTAATATCTACAACCTGGAGGGAGTGCGAGCAGTCGTAGACTCAGCGGAGGCAAACTTCAGTCCCGTCATGTTACAAATTCATCCCAGCGCCCTGTCCTATGGCGGTACGGGTTTAGTTGCCCTGTGCCTGGAAGCGGCAAGAGCGTCAACCGTACCCATCAGCGTCCATCTCGATCACAGTACCTCGGAAAAGGCAATTCGAGCTGCTCTGGATGCTGGCATGAAATCGATTATGGCGGATGGCTCGCATTTACCATATGCAGAAAATCTGGCTTTTACAAAAGCAATGACACAACTAGCCCACGCTCGTGGAGCCGCGATCGAAGCGGAAATTGGCAGAATCAGCGGCACCGAGGATGGTCTCACTGTCGCCGAGAAAGAGGCCAAAATGACCGATCCCGTTCAAGCTGTGGAGTTTGTTAAAGCTACGGGTGTGGATGCGCTAGCCGTAACCATCGGTAACGTGCATGGCGAATATAAGAGCGAACCACGCCTGGATTTTAAGCGTCTGGCGGCAATTCGGGCGGCGGTTGACGTGCCCCTGGTACTGCATGGGGCATCTGGCTTACCACCCGCCACGATCGCCCAATCCATTCAGCTTGGGGTCTGCAAGTTTAATGTCAATACCGAAGTGAGACAGGCGTATGTCAGCAACCTGGCGCAAAGTTTGCAAAACTCCCCGCTTAAGGATTTGCTAGACGTAATGCAAAGCGGGATCGATGCCATGCAAGCAGTCATCACCGATAAACTGGAGCTATTCGGCTCTACCCACAAGCAACACCTCCACCAGTCACCCTATGCCGACATGCTGGCAGCTAGTGCGGTGTAGGAAGCTCCTCGAAAGGTGGGCAATGCCCACCACCCTACCAATTGAGATCTTCAATAAAATGCTTATAGGGGCAATCCGCTTCTGGCAGTACGCATCCCGCAGGGGATCGCCCTGATGGTAAATGTGGAATACTAGACCCAAGTAGGAGAAAAAATTTCATGTCTCACTTTACAACTATCAGGGTTCAGATCGAGGATGGCGAGATCTTGCTGGAAGCGCTCAAAGATCTGGGGTATAGCGTAGAACAAAATGCTATGGTACGGGGCTATCAGGGGAATAAGACGAAAGCGGACTACGTCATTCGGCAAAATAATGGCTACGACCTTGGTTTTAGGAAAGTAGCTGCAAGTTATGAATTAGTGGCGGATTTCTGGGGAGCGCGGATCGATCCGCAGGCGTTTATCGGTACCGTCACGCAAAAATACGCCCATAAAGCGCTGCTCGTAAAAGCACAGGCACAGGGCTTTGCGATCGAACAGTCCGAGATCTTACCCGATGGTACTGTGCGCGTAGTCGTGGGGCGTTGGGTATGAAGGTATCTTTAGAATTTCTGTATCATTTTTGTTGCGATCGCTGCAAAAGTTGGTGGAGCAGAGCTGATATCGAGCCACAGATCGATGAAAAGGTTTACTGCCCCAACTGCGGACACGTCAATATTATTGAGGGCATCCAGACCTTTCGCAATGCAGCTAAATATACCTGCACGCAAAGAATTCCAGATTATTGAGGGCATCCAGACCTTTCGCAATGCAGCTAAATATACCTGCACGCAAAGAATTCCAGACTAATTCGCAATACCTGAAATCTATAGCAGGGCAAAGCCACAAAATATTGCTTTGCAAAATTTAAGCAAGTCTTTATAGAAGAGTCAGGTTTAAAACTAAACTAGTTAAGAACTTATGTTACACAGACCTGTAATCTCCTGTAACTCGTAACGTGTTTTCGTACATAAGGGTCGCAGGGGTGCAACCCCCCGTTCCGGTTCTTTTCCCTTCTCCCTGAGGGTGAGGGGTGAGAGGTGAGGGGTTCACAAGTTTTTGCGTAAGGTGAGTTAAGCACTAAAAACGGACTCTTTTAAGGAATATTAAATTTGCGTAAGATTGTAATTGCTGGCAACTGGAAAATGTATAAGACCCAGACGGAGGCTAAAGCATTTCTGGTTGATTTTTTACCTCAACTCACTGCCCAAGCGAGCGAATTTGGCGCAGCCGCACAAATTATTTTATGTGCCCCATTTACTACTCTGCCCACACTGTTGGGGCTGGCTGCGAACGCTCCAACCAACCTCAGTATTGGAGCGCAGAACGTTCATTGGGCTGATAACGGGGCTTTTACAGGCGAGATCGCTGCTCCTATGCTGGTGGAGTTGGGAATTAAATATGTAATTGTGGGTCATAGCGAACGACGACAGTATTTTGGCGAAACCGATGCAACAGTTAACCAACGCCTCAAAGCTGCTCAAAAACACGGCATGACTCCGATTTTGTGCGTAGGTGAGAGCAAGCAGCATCGCGCTGCCGGTGAAACAGAAACATGGATTGCTTCCCAACTGCAAAATGGCCTGCAAGATGTAGATCTCACAAACTTAATAATTGCCTACGAGCCGATCTGGGCGATCGGTACCGGCGATACCTGCGAAGCCAAAGAAGCAAATCGCGTCATTGGTAAAATCCGCAGCCAACTGAACGATCGGGATCTCACCATTCAATACGGGGGGTCGGTAAAATCCGATAATATCGACGAAATTATGGCACAGCCTGAAATCGACGGCGTTCTGGTTGGTGGAGCCAGCTTAGATCCTGAGGGGTTTGCGCGCATAGTCAATTATCGCTCGCTATAATCAAGGCAAGGTGTGGAGTTAGTGTTGTCTCCTAAGCTTTCGACTATTTCATTAAGGTTAATGCTAGGATGTCAACGATCTAGAAGCTTATGGTTTAAACTTATTGCGATGGCTTCAGTTCTCCTTTTAATACAAGGAAATTAACAGGGGGTTCATCTTCCTTCGCTATGTTAAAAGTAGTTAAGATTTTATGACTTACAGCATAGATTCGGTTTGAGCTTGTCCTGTTAATTTGGCAAAAGGTTTTGCAAAAGTTTTCCTATGATTTCCCAGCTTTGACTTTGGTAATTTCCAAAGTTCGTAAGCTTTTCCCCAAGTGAGTCATGGTATGTTCCGGAGGTTCAAATGAGCAAATTAAATAAGTCCAGTAAGTCTCCTAAGCCACCTGTTAGTTCTGCATCAGATTTGGTAGCGCCCAAACCTCCTGCTAAGGAATCTCAAAAACTAGAGCTAGTCAAATTGATTAGTCCTCCAGTCAAGCCAGAACCTGCGGACAAAACGACGGACAAAGCAGAGGCATCAACTGTTACGTCTAAGGTTGAAGTACCAGTTGAGTCGGCAGTGACAACTGCAGAGGCTATAGAGCAATCGCCTGACACATCGTCCGATATGCCACCATCGGTCGAGCATTTGGAGCGTAACCTCCCAATTCCGCCTGCCACTGAGCCGATGCAATATAGGGCTATTGGCCTGATTCAAGGTCGCTATACGCCTGAAGCAGATCAGTTCAGCAAAGGTAATCTGGTTACACCCGATGGAACAGAGATCGATGCCGTGTTATTGGGTAAGGTTATTTCAATTGTGAAAAAACGGCTCGATCTCGAAAAAGACTATTACTGGGTAGTATATCCCCGCACTCGCGATAAAACGGGAGATTTGCACGTTCAGATCGCTGGCGTGTGGGCACCATTGGAAATGGGGAAACCCGATCAGCCCACCGAACCTAATATCGACGATGGTTATTTCTCCGTGCGCGGCGAAGTGACAGCTCAGTCACTAGAACAAAATCAAGTATTTATTAAAGTGCGCCGTAGCGATCCGCAAGGCTCAAAACAACCTGCACCGCAAAAGTCCGACCAGAAGAAGGGCGCTGCGAAATCTACAACAAAGTTTAAAATTGCCCTAGCGGGTATTCTGCCTGCTAACGCAGTCGGCCAATTTTGGGACATTAACGCGCAGCGCCAGGGCAACGTACTGAATATCCTTGATGCGAAATTTATTGCAACCATCCCTTCTAAAGGATCGCGCAAGCCTTTCCGCAAGCAAGATAATCGCTCGGGATCGGGATTTAAGCCCAAACCTAAGAAATATGGAGATCGGGAGGGCAGCTTTAGCGATGGGGGATCGAGCAAGCCTATTCCCAGATCGTCTTCCGAACGTCCAAGCCGTCCGATCCTCAAGAAAAATACCCCCAACCCCTAATCCCCAACCTAGGTAAGGGTTTAGCATTCGTCCGATTGTCTTGGCATCAAACGCAAGAATTCATGACAAACGCTAAACTCCTGTGGCAACCCCCAAACCCCGGTACGGGTTTAGCATTTGTCCGATTGTCTTGGCATCAAACCAAAGAATTCATAACAAATGCTAAACCCCTGCGGCAACTCCCAAACCCTACTTCACAGCATAAAGCTGCTCTACTACGGTCTGCCTTGCCCATGCGTCTACGGCGACAATATCGTCCAGACTGGGTTGGGCGATGCAGTCGTGGCGATCGCAGGTTATTTCGATGAGTTGAGGGATCTGCACGAAGGAGATCTTTTCATTTAAGAAGAGTTCTACTGCTTGTTCGTTGGCAGCGTTGAGGACGGCAGGCATGGTGCCACCACTTCTGCCTGCAGCATAGGCAAGTTGCATGCAAGGATACTTGCGATGATCTGGTTCGCGGAAAGTCAGGTCGCCGCACTTGAACAGATCGAGTCGTTGCCAATCGGTATAGATGCGCTCCGGATACGAGAGGGCATAGAGCAGTGGCAGGCGCATATCCGGTAGCCCCAGTTGTGCCAGTACCGAACTATCTTGCAACTCGATCAGCGAATGAATGATGCTTTGTGGGTGAATGACTATTTCGATTTGTTCGTAGTCGAGGCCAAATAAATAATGTGCCTCGATTACCTCCAGCCCCTTATTCATAAGGGTGGCGGAGTCAATCGTAATTTTGCGTCCCATCGACCAGTTGGGGTGCTTGAGCGCATCGGCAACTGTGACGCTGCTTAATTTTTCCACAGGTAAATCTCGGAACGAGCCGCCGGAGGCAGTCAGCAGAATCCGCCGCAGCCCGCCCTCAGGCACGCCTTGCAAGCACTGAAAAATAGCTGAATGCTCGGAGTCGGCAGGGAGAAGCTTCACGCCGTGTTGCTTAATTAAGGGTATAACCACGGAGCCAGCCGCAATCAGGGTTTCCTTATTAGCCAAGGCAATATCTTTACCCGCCTCGATCGCCGCCACAGTTGGCAGTAACCCAGCACAACCAACAATACCAGTAACTACAGTCTGAGCGTCACCATAGGCAGCAACAGTTTGGATGCCTTCACTGCCCGCGAGCAGCATGGGTTGTGTCGTTAAGCCCGCGATCGCTTCCTTGAGATCGTTTAACTTGCTTGGATCGGCGATCGCCACGATTTCGGGCTGAAACTTACGGATCTGCTCGGCGAGGAGCGCGACATTTCCCCCTGCGGCAAGACCTACTACTCTAAATCGATCGGGATATTGCGCCACAATATCGAGGGTCTGGGTACCGATCGAACCAGTAGAGCCAAGCAGGGTAATGGGTTTCATATTTTTATTCTTAAAAGAAATGTTATTAATATTTGTTTAATATTTAGCAACCACCTTGTTTTAGTTTAAAGAAATTTGGTCACAAAACCGCGATAGTTTCAGAGTTAGCGATCGCGATGCCGAACGTCAACGCTCAGACGGATTTTGCCATTCGTGGATATCGGTGGTTGCCAATTCAGGAGCGATCGCTCGATCTGGCTCATGACCGCTTTGTCTTTTAGTGTAGATGCGTCTAGATCGAATTGAATTTGCACGACTTTGCCGCGTTCTATAGAGATATCAAATACTACCGCTCCGCTGCGATTGGCGGACAGGCCGATCGCTTGTAAATGCTTAGTTAGAGAATCTTTGACATCCTGACTCAAATTCGTTTCGATATTTCCAACCTGGATAGTGGCACTACGATTAGGAGGAGCAGTAACAGCAGCAGGCGTGGTGACTGGCACTGGAGCAGGGACAGGCAGAGATTGCGATCGCTGTCCGTATTTAGTTGTAAACCCTTCTGTCTCAGGGCGTTTGACTATTGATGGAGAACGATCTGGCGTTGGTTGAGACATTGGCGCAGGAGGAAGTGGTGCGGGCTTATACGCAGGCTGGGTTGGCGGACTGGCAGGCAGATTATGCCGATCGCTATTTTCCGCAGCGATGGTACCCGATCCGAGAGTCTGGCGATCGCGACGGAGATTCTCATCTTTGTTCTCTGTAGTTTGCGGTTTGATTGGAGGAGTTATTGTCCTTGGCAGACTGCTCGATGGGCTTGGACTTTCAAGTTGACCTCCTTCTATCTTGGATGCGGGTGGGGATTGGGAGGATACAACTTTATCTATTTTATCTGGGTTATCTGGCAGTGGAGGTGGGGAACTAGTTGGAGATGGTTCTACTGGTGAGGGAGATAGCGCAATAATTGGATCGGGAGGAGATTCTCGTTTGGGCGATCGGGATGTAGATGGTGCTGATGCAGGTGTTTGTTTGGTTGTCTGGTGCGGAAGAGATTGTTCCCGATCGGGCGCGGACTTGGGAGACGGACTAACTGGAGCGGATTCTTTCGGTCGAGCAGAAGAGATCGCATCTGGTTCGCGCTGAGAATCAGCAGACTTCTCTGCAACTTCTCGATCGCGATTGGAACTGGTGACGAGTTCTGGGGTGGGCGATCGAAAGATTAAGGTCACGGCGCTGGTGCTGATGCCCACTGTAGCAATTACAATCGCGGCAATTTTTAGCCATGCAGGGGTGATGCGCTTAACCTCTAGTTCTACGGTAGGCAAGATCGTCACGTCGATCGCAAATTGCTCCAAATTAGAAACTAGATCGAAAAGTTGTAACGTACTGAGATTTAATCTGGATAGACCAGGTACCGATAGCTTGTGGGTCAAATTCGTAACTAGATCGTCGGACAGGAAGCGATCGACATAATCGGCCACGGCAACGATTAACTTGCCAAGCTGAGTGCGATCGCCTTGAATAACTCTCTGCTTCTTCGAGAACCAGGATTGACTCGATTCAAGCGTGAGGCGAAACTGGAGATTTTGCGCGATCGGGCGATCTGACCACTCCGACAGCGGCGATCGCTGTGACTGCACCTCCAGTACGCAGGTGGGTAGCTCGTAGAGATGCTTTTGTACTAAGGCTTGAGGGCTGGACATATCTGGTAAGAGCGGGGGTTAGGAACGGCTGCGCTCCAGGAGGGCAACCCAGAGACGGCGCGAGCCTGTGGGCGCGCTATAGAACAAAAGATCGATTAATAATTTCAATGCTAACCTTTGCAAGCTACTACTGACAATTTGCCCTTCCTCCGCCATGCGTTCCTGGTAGAAATCGTTGAAGCGATCTAGATAATCGCCCAAGGTGCCATCCTGGTAGGGCGGGCGTTTTTGTGCCGTGCATTTTTCTAGATGCGCCACGGCATCGCGAATTTTTGTATGGCTTTTGGCTGCCAGGTGGCAACCGATTAGCGCCATTGCCCTCGCTTCGTCTACATCCAGTTTTTTCCTGCCACCCTTGCCCTTGCGCAATGGGCTAGCCTGTCGCAGTCGCCAGAGGGTAATGCGATCGCTGAGTACCTCCTGTAAATTTAATTCTTCCGCCGCTTGCAGCATGGCTTCTGAGCCGATACCTGTCAGAGCTTCCAACGCTAGCAGGATCAAATCTAGATGCGCTTTGATCTGGTGTAACTGCGGTGTTTCTATATCTTCGGAAAATGGCTCGGAGGACTGCATGACTGGTCAAATGCAAAAGACGTAGAGGCAATCCCTCTTCGGTTGCCCCAATTTGTTCGGAGCAGGCACGGGGTTGGGGGCAGGCACGGGGCACAGCCCCTACAATTATCGGTGCATTTTTGTGTGAGAATCACCTTACCTCATTATGGGGGATGGGGCGAGGATAGAGTTGCATGAGAGCCTGTACCTGCTCGGCATGGTAGGAACTGCGCGTTAATGGCGAAGCAACTACTTGCAAGAAGCCCATTGCCTCGCCCGCCAGCCGCCACTGCTCGAATTGCTCGGGACGGACGAACTCCTGCACGTTCAAGTGCTTTTGCGAGGGTTGCAGGTACTGCCCAATGGTGATGATATCGCAATCAACCGCCCGTAAATCTTGCATGACTGACACCACCTCGCTTGGTTCCTCTCCCAGTCCTACCATCATCCCAGATTTGGTATATACCCACGGCGCGATCGCCCTAGTACGCTGCAATAGCTCCAGCGTACGACTGTATTCGCCCTGCGGGCGGGTGCGCTTGTATAACCTCGGGACGGTTTCGGTATTGTGGTTGAGGACGTGGGGCTGTGCCGAGAGAATTTCCGCCAGCGCATCCCAGTTGCCGCACAGATCTGGAATCAGTACTTCGATCGTGGTTTGCGGCATGACCGCTTTGATGCGATCGATGCAGCGCCCGAACTGCGAGGCACCCCCATCGGGCAGATCGTCGCGATTGACGGAGGTAACCACCACGTGTTTCAGCCCCATGCGGCGCACTGCTTCAGCTAAGCGATCGGGTTCGGTGGGATCTAAGGATTTCGGCTTCTTTTCAAAGTCGATATCGCAGTAGGGGCAAGCGCGGGTGCAGGCAGGCCCCATAATCAGGAATGTAGCAGTACCCTGGTTGAAACATTCGCCAATATTAGGGCAGGAGGCTTCTTCGCATACGGTGTTAAGCCCCAGATCGCGCAGGGTGTCCTTGACATTACCAACGCGCTCCCACTGGGGCGCTTTCACTCTTAACCAATCGGGTTTGACTGCCATTTTGACTTTGATTAGGAAATTATTTAACTGCAAGTCCCTAACTGAAAACAGTTACTGATAGGGAGCTAGGTAGACTGGATGCGGTCAACTGCAAACTCGATCCGCCTAGCTTTTGGATCTTGGCTCCAGACATAAGGGTCAGGAATTCATCCACCGGGCTTAATTCACAGTTGCTGGAGGCTTTAGCAGTGCGGTAATGGGAAGGAATTACGATCCTGGGATTGAGCGCGCTAACCACTGCCTGGGCTTCGGCTGCCGTATAGCCCTTCGGCCCGCCGCCTACGGGTATGATGACCACGTCGGGGCGACCGATCAAAATGCGTTGATCGGCTGAGATCGGGGCTGCGGCACCACCGAGATGCAGGATGCGGATGCCTGCCTGCTGCCATCGCCACGCTACGTTAGTTCCAAAGCGCCGCCCGCCAATGCGATCGTGATCCATGCGAATGCCTTGAATATTAAGACCTTGCACGCTGTAGGCACCGGGCTGGTATAAAACGCGGTTTGTTTTTTCTAGCCCCCCGATGTAGCCTTCATCCAGCAGGCGCGAACTAATCAGGATGAGATCGGCGGAAGCCTTGGGTTGGGGTTTATTTGCCGTACAACCAGCGGGCTTAAAGGGATGCGTCAAAATTGTTTTCCCGCCACCGCTAATCAAAAAGCTCATGTGCCCCAACCATTGAATCGATAGCGATCCGCCGCCTTGCGAGTAGGCAGGTGAAAGGTTGCGGTCTAGCGCGATCGCTCCGGCGGCAGAAACAGCACTAATAAGTCCACCTTTAGCTAATTGAATGAATTGTCTGCGTTGCATGTTTGTTATTAGAGGTTAGGGGTTAGGGGTTGGGGATACCGCAGGGGTTTAGCATTTGTCAATAACGCTCGCATTTGATGGCAAGACTGTCGCACAAATGCTAAACCCTTACCGATGGTTGGGGTTGGGGATTGGTAATTCCATTCAGGAAGTTGCGGAGTAAATCTTTGCCAGCATTGGTTAGTATACTCTCTGGATGGAACTGTACGCCCTGGACGTGGTGATAGTCACGGTGTCGAACCGCCATGATAATGTCATCGTCTGTCCAGGCAGTGATTTCCAGGACATCGGGGCAGTGGTTGCGGTCTATGACCAGGCTGTGGTAGCGGGTAGCGGTGAAGGGATTGCTCAGACCAGCCAGGACACCAACACCCGTATGATAAATCTCGGATGTCTTACCGTGCATGAGGTAGGGGGCAGAGACAACCTGACCTCCATAAATTAGACCCATGCTCTGATGCCCCAGACACACGCCTAAAATTGGTACCGATGCCCCCAGGTCGCGAATGATATCCAATGAAACGCCTGCTTCTTCGGGGCGACCGGGACCGGGTGAAATTACCACGCCTTTAGGGGCAAGTTGTTTGACTTCGGCGATCGCGATTTCATCGTTACGCCGCACCATTACCTCACCCAGGTGGGGATATTCTGGCAGCAGTTCGCCCAGGTATTGCACCAGGTTGTAGGTAAAACTGTCGTAGTTATCGATAACTAAAATCAAGGTTTAATCGCTGACTATTCTAGATTTCAGTTATTAGTTTACCGTCTGCGATCGCAACTGTAAAAATCATCTTGCTGTTGTCAAGTTCCAACCAGACTTCCAGCAAGCAGCCACAATAACCTGCCTGCCAACTGAACTCTTGTCTTTTCTCGTCGAGCGCCAATATTTAAGGGGGTGGCTTTAACTGGAGAGGTGGAGGCGATCGCTCTCCTCATCTAATCTCAAGTCAAAGCGATCGCGGGGTACCTGTCAAACAAACATTTTGCAATACAAAGTCAAATCAAACGTAATTTATTAGCGACGGTAACGACTTTCAAGCCAGTAACGCATTTCTAATTCTGAAGCGATGCTAACTGTATCGCCCGTCCAGGGATCGTAGGCCTGCCAATAGGTATTTCCGTGGCGGTCTTGCTTTTGCCATACCTTTATTTCTGGTTCCTTAGTTAGCACGTCTATCAAGCCTTCCCATAGATTTTGTATGGCACCAAGAATGCCATGAGGTTTGCTAATTAAACGACTATGGCGATCGCTGGCTTCAGTCGAAATTAATTCTAAATCGCAATAATTTTTCCATTGTTCCGATCTCAGAGGATCTAAGGATTCGGAATTAGATGTTTGAGATGAGCGCGTAAAGAGTTTCATAATATACCTCTCAAGAATACTTCGGTCGATTTGGAGGTTCTATAATCAGCATGCCCCAATGAGATGGGCTTCGCATCATGCTTTAGATTCACCTCTTAGAATGATGTTTGAAATGAATTCGACGGATCTAGAACAGATCTTGTAATGGATATATGGATATTAAGTTGCGGTGCTCGGTGGTAGCTATTGTAAACAGCCCGACCTTAAAGAATCGAGCTAATACTTGCATTGGTTTCATGAATAAAATTCATCGATTCAGGTGATGCTAGATCCTGAGACTGGTGGCACAATGCCTATAGCATGAGCAATTTTGATACGAAATTTATCTGGCATGAATAGCAGTGTCCTGAATCAAATTAAACTGTCACAGCTACGTGCTTTTGTGGCAGTAGCGGACAGCGGTAATTTTGGTGAGGCGGCTTTGCATCTAGAGGTATCGCAGTCAGCCGTCAGCCACGCGATCGCAGCTTTAGAAGAAGAATTAGGCATCGTACTTCTCTCACGCGGTCGCCACGGCGCGCACCTTACGCCCGTGGGCGAGCAGGTAGTCGGTCACGCGCGACAGATTTTACTGGAATTGGAACATCTAGTTAAAGATGCTAATTTATCCAAAGGACTACAGGGCGGACAGGTACGGATTGCCACGTTACGCAGCGTTGCTACCCATATTCTGCCCGACGCGATCGCTAAGTTTCGGCATCGCTTTAGCGCGATCGCAGTTAGCATTACTGAATATCCCGACTATCACGGTGTTGATAAGGCTTTGAGAGAGGGGTACGCCGACATTGGTTTTACCTATCTGCCCAACAGCGAAGAGTTTGAAGCATGGGAACTACTGCGAGATGAATATATTGCCATTTTCCCTCCATCATTCCAACTTAAAGGGACACAGCTAGATTGGGAGCAATTATGCAGCTATCCCCACATCGCTACACCCGATAGTTACAGTTGCAATTACTTAGTACAGGCTCACTGTGCCAAGTTTGGCTACAATTTGCAAGTAGCATATACGGTAAGAGAAGATTCGACGATTATTAGCATGGTGGCGAGGGGATTGGGAGCGACCATTTTACCGCGCCTGGCAGCAGAACCAATCCCCGATGACTTGCACGTCTATAGTTTGCCAACTCGTCTCGAACGCATCATTGGCGTTTCAGTGCTCGCTAACGGACTGCACGTGCCTGCGGTCTATGCTTTCCTCGATACGCTCAAGCAATTTAGGTAATCTATAACGTTATAGATTACCTAGCTGCAATCCGCAGAACCAAACGTGCTTTGCCATTGGCAGAGCGAGGTGCTGCCCAACTCAGGAGCGATCGCCGCAATCGATCGATCGAAGCCCGATCTTGTAGCGAAGAAGCTCGATCGTCAAGGATGATGCTACTAATGCGACCGTTGTTAACTGAGAACTCCAGCACTATATCGCCGCTGAGATTGGTCGGTACGTTCAGGTTTTGCAGGTGGCGCATCAGCGGCTCGATGAGATATACGCGCACCTGTTCTTGCTGTGGCATCTTCCCAGTAATGCCAGTATTCTCAGCTACCGTTACACCAGTTAAACTCACGACTTGAATGCGCGATCGCACTGTTGTTTGGTCAGGCGTTTGGTTAGGAGATGGTTTATCGGTTGTAATTGAGGGTTCCGCAGCAGTTGGTTTCGCTTGAGATAATTGAGGACTTGGTTGAAATCTGGGTGCGGGTGGAGGGGCAACTGGAGCTGCGACTATGCGCTGCTTTGCAATGTAACTACTGGTACCGACATTAGCAGTAGCAGCATCCTTAGCATCGTTTCCATAAATCCCTTCAAACTTAACTCCTTGTGGTAGTTCTACGGGCACTTGCACGCGTTCTGTTTTACCATTGGGCTGCACTCGAACCTCTTCGCTGACCGCGACAAAAGCCGTGTATTGCGATAGCAAACGATAGGACAGTGCCGTGTTAGTAACCGCTTCCACGAGCGACTTAATTTCATTGCCAAACATCTGATTCATTAAATCCTTAATGCGAGCGCGTCCCCATAACTGGTCGATGCCAGTATTATTGGCTGGGCGATCGAAATTGACATCTAGAGTTTTCTCATAGCGCTTGCCGCCAGCAGCAATGCCCGTAATTCGCAGCTTACCGCTAGAGCGATCTTGCTTGCGACCAAAGAGAACTAAGGGCTGATTCGCAAATAGATCGGGGGCTGCCTGGGGATAGATTTCGGGAGCCGGCCCCGTGCCCTCCCACTGCACCTGAATATTAGTCAGGACGGGGTTGTTAATCTGTCGGAAGAATTTCTCTGCTACTGCTTCAGTTGCTTCATCTTGCCGTACCACTTGCGCCGTACCCCGTCCCACTTCGGCGAGGCGATCGAGCAGGAATCGATTGACAGAACTGCCCACGCCAAATGCATAGAGACGATTCCCTGGTTGGAGGCGCTTTTGCACTTCCGCAATTACCTCATTATCGTTGCCGATGTAACCGTCGGTGAGCAGGACGATACTGCGGACGCGCCCTTCGTTAGGACTGGGGAATTTCATCACCGCATCGATGCCATTCAACAACTCCGTGCCGCCGTTGGCATCAAGCTGGTTTATATAATTTAGTGCTTTTTGGCGATTGCTCGCAGAATTCTGTAGAGGTGTAGATGAGAGTTGGCGAGTCGTATTGGCAAAGTCAATAATCGTAAAAGTGTCGTTGGGATTGAGACCATGAATAAAGCGACGCATCAGTTCCTGGGATTTCAATAACGGATCGCCGGACTGCGAGCCGGAAGTATCCATCAGAAACACCACATCCTTCGGCACGATTTCCTCAGTACGATATTCCAAAGCGGGAATTAGATACGTGGCAAAGTGACTGCCGCGATCGCTAGTATTAGTGAGCACGGTTGACTGCAACTGCTCTCCCGCCACGCGATAGCGCAGAATTAGATCTTTGTTAGGAATCGTATCGGTGGGTGCCAGTTTGACAGCGATCCTGGAGTCGGCATCAGATTGCAGGATGACCTGATGGGAGATAGAACGCACGTCCGCAATCGGAGCGCCAGCATCGATTTCAACTTTGACATTAATGTCATGACCGGAGCGCGTTCCTGGTTTGAGAACTGGTGGCGTAATCCGAGAGGCATCGGGTACGAGATCGGTGTCGGGCGCAGGGTTGGTAGTATTGGGATTGGGCGATCGCGTCTCTGGCTCCTGGCTAATTGGTTGGCCAGGGATATAGCGCGGCCCTACCACCATCGGAAAGACAAATTCATAGTCCCCCTTCTCAAATTTGAGACTATCGGTGTAGCGGATCGTGACGTTAATTTGCTCCCCTGGTTTGATATTAGCTAGGGATTGCGTGAAAATATTATCGCGTTCTTGGTCCAGCAGTCCTGCGGTCTGTCCTCGCTGTCTTGCTTGTTCGTAGATGGCTTTGGCCTCGTCGCGTTTTTTGATATCGCCTTTGATAATGCGATCGCCGATCTTAATCTCCATATCGTCAATGGCGGCCTCATCGGGCAAGGGGAAGACATAGATCGCTTCTAGAGGGCGATCGAAGGGGTTTTGGAATGTCTGCGTGACTTCCACTCGCGATATGTTCCCAGCCACCTTTGCCTTCACATCGGTATGCTTGAGTGGGAATACCTGCTGTCGTCCTTCTTTATCCAGGACGAATAGACCATTGGCATGACTTTGCTTGGAGTTTTGCGCGTCCGAGCGATCGCTCTGGTTACCAGATACCTGCTCTGGACCTGGTTGAATAATTGTGGGGTTGGTGGGGATTCGATTGGGCATCTTTCTACCAGATTGAGCGAAGGTGTAATGTGCTACTGCCACTCCGGTCAGTAGTAAAGCGGTTGGTAATGCGTAACCTAGTTTCATAGAGAGTCCATTCCAGTTCAGCCTGGGATTTTTCATCCTAGAATGGCATGGCTGTAAACTTCGGCGCGGTCAGTTGCAGTTTTTGTAACGCATTACTCAAGTACGCGACTCCAGACATGCGAATATTTTGTATGATTAAGATCTGAGCTATTAGTTTTGTTGTCGTGGCAGTTACTTTGAGATCCAAACCCCGATCGCCGATCGTTGGCATCACCATGTACGGTCGGAATGACGCTAGTGAATTTGCCTTGCAGGCTGTCTACGTGGATGCCGTCCGCAATGCGGGGGGCATTCCCATTTTGTTACCGCCGGGCGAGCCTCACCCAGATCGAATTTTGCAGCAGGTTGACGGACTGATTTTGGCGGGTGGCGGTGATATCGATCCGGCTATTTATGGTGGCTACTCGCATCCCACCATTTATTCGGTTGATGCGGAACGCGATCGCACGGAGCTAGCCCTGGCTGAGATGGTGATGGCAGAGGGCGTACCTATTCTGGGCATTTGTCGGGGGATGCAGGTACTGGGTGTGGTTAGTGGCGGCAATCTTGTTGCACACGTTCCAGACCATTTTGGCGAAAATGTTTTGCATAGATTGGACAATCCGCGCCGCCCCACATCGCATACGGTGGAGGTGACCACCCAAAGCCGTCTGGCGGAAGTTCTGAAAGTTACCAATACGGAAGTCACATCCTGGCACCATCAGGCCATCCAATCGGTTTCGGGTGGCTGGCATGCGGTTGCCCATGCTCCTGACGGCGTGATCGAAGCGATCGAGCACCGCGACCATCCCTGGGCAGTGGCAGTACAATGGCACCCCGAGCTATCAGCACATTGTCCCGCCCAAAAGGCTTTATTTCACGCCCTGGTAGAGGCAGCATCGAGTTAGAAAGATAATTCGATCGACCATCCACTTAACCTACAATGGTCAATAGGAGAGCTGTTTTACCAGGAGACATATCATGGTTTACGTATGCGAGTTAGGCTCGGGTCACAGCATCTATCTTGATAATCAAGGCACCCAAACCATCATTACAACAGTTAGCAGCAGTCCGGGACAGCAGCAACAAGCTAGCAGTAGCGTTAGCACTGGCGTTTGGACTGCCCCACCGGAACTGTTCCGCACTCCAAATGGTGCAGTAATCAAGGTTTTTACCGCGCAAGGAGAAGTTCTGATTAGCGTTCAAGGCAACACTGCCAGCGTTACAAGCGCTGCATCCTTCGTTGGCGGCGCTCAACAAATCCAGATGCAGCAGGTTGCTAGCGCTCCCTCTTTCTCCATGCCACCAATGGAACCCATGAAACCGATGCAGCCCATGCAGCCATTAAAAATGGGGAACATGGAGATAAATATGAATCCGATGGAAATGCGGATGGGAAATATGGAAATGCGCATGGGAAGCGCAGCAGCGGCTTCAACCTCCACTTCCACCTCAAGTGCCAGTACTCGTCGATTTTGCAGTCAATGCGGTACGGCAGTCGAGCCGAGCGATCGCTTCTGCTCTAGCTGCGGCCATAAATTAGCTTAGTTGGCAAGCTAATGTTAGATAGAAATAACCAAAGCAAGCAGCACTCATAAAATAGACAGGCTGTAAAATAGGGACACTGCACTATACGCTAATATGCCATTCAATCCCAATGATGCCACTACCTATTACAATCTCGGTAATGCAAAGTATGCTTTAGGTAACTATGAAGGAGCGATCGCCGACTATAGTGAAGCGATTCGCCTCAATCCCAATGATGCCAATGCCTACTCCAATCGTGGTAGTACGAAGTCTGACTTAGGTGATCGTGAAGGAGCGATCGCAGACTATAGTGAAGCGATTCGCCTCGATCCCAATTATGCTCCTGCCTACTACAATCGCGGTAATGCGAAGTCTGACTTAGGCGACAAGGGAGGAGCAATTGCCGACTATAACAAAGCGATTCTCCTTAATCTCAATTATGCCTATGCCTACTACAATCGCGGTAATGTGAGGTATTACTTAGGGGACAAGGAAGGGGCGATCGCAGACTATAGTGAAGCGATTCGCCTCGATCCCAATTATGCTCCTGCCTACTACAATCGCGGCAATGCGAAGTCTGACTTAGACAACTATGAAGGAGCGATCGCAGACTTTAACGAAGCGATTCGACTCGATCCCAATTATGCCAATACCTACTACAATCGCGGCAATGCGAAGTCTAACTTAGGCAACTATGAAGGAGCGATCACAGACTATAGTGAAGCGATTCGACTCGATCTCAATGATGCCACTGCCTACTACACTCGCGGGATTGCGAAGTTTATCTTAGAGGATAAAGAAGGAGCGATCGCAGACTTTAACGAAGCGATTCGACTCGATCCCAATGATGCCACTGCCTACTACACTCGCGGGGTTGCGAGGTCTAACTTGGGTGACAATGAAGGAGCGATCGCAGACTATAGTGAAGCGGTTCGCCTCGATCCCAATGATGCCATTGCCTACTCCAATTGCGGGATTGCGAAGTATGAATTAGGTGACAATGAAGGAGCAATCGCAGACTGTAATGAAGCAATTCATCTCAATCCCAATCTTTTATATCCTTATTGGCTATTGGCAGTTATCTGGGATAAACGTTTCGCTGATAGCCAGAATCCTGCGGATTTAGAGCAGGCAATTTCTGCCTACGGACGTGCTGTGGCATTGTCGAGCGAGCATCAAGCTGACATTCGAGAAGCACTTGCTGACGCGCAGTATCGTCTTGGTATTTACTACGTTCAGCAAGGACGTTGGTATGATGGGTTGGCGCAGTTACAAGCCAACCTTGACTATTATCGCCAAACTGACAATTTAGAGCGGCGAGCAGATGTGCTAGCCCAGATTGCCCGCGTACAATTACTACTTGGCGATTGGGAAAAGGCTAGACTGCTTTATCGCGATGCCCTGCGCATCTATTGCCATATAAACCACAAACCAGGTATCGCTAACTGTAGACTGGCTCTGGGTCGTATGATGCTGCACCTCGGCTATTTAGAAGATGCCCAACGCGAACTAGAAATGGCTTCCACTCTCTATGCCGAACTTGAAAGCCCTCGCAAAGCGGAAGCAGATGAAGTATTGCAGTTAGTCCACCAATTTCAAGCCAAAGGAGTCAAGGTTGCATGAGCGATATCGATCGCCTGTTCCAGCAAAATGACAAAATATTCGAGCGCTGGAATTTACGCGAAATTCCGTTCACGGAAAGTGCTTCCAGCCTGCGCTCCCAAACCCTCGATCGCGTCTTTACGGGTCGCGTGGAAGAATTGAAACAGGTTGTACCCTTACTGCGAGGTCGCGAACGTAAACGCGTTCTGGTTTATGGTTGGACGGGGATCGGCAAATCTGCATTTATCCTCGAAGTATTGCAAGGATTGCAACGTAACGACTCTCAAGCAAAGGTTGCCTACATCACCTTGCAACCAAACATGGATCTTGGTACGGCAGCCCTGATTGCGCTTGCCCGCGAGATGCCAGAAGATGAGTGGGCGCAACGACAACTCAATGAGATGGGATTAGGTAATCTGATTCGCCAAAGAGACAGTGAAATTGGCGGTCAATTGGGAATAAGTGCCAAATTCACCGAGAAAATTCTCGATGTAGAGCCAACTAAATATCCTGCCCTTGCCTTTGAAGGACTGCTGGAAAGGGCTTTAAAAACAAGCGATCGCGTTGCGATCGGCATCGACGATCTTGACAAACAAGATCCGGCGAGAGTCAGACAACTGCTCGAAGACGCTCAGGGAATGCTAAAAGGCGATGCCTGGTTTTTCTTGAGCGGACATCCTGGTGGACTCACCCGCGATCTGGTCAACCGCGAACGAGGATTATTCGACCTCAGTCTGGAACTAAATCCTTTCGATGTAGATACCACCTACACCATGCTGAAGAAATACCTTGCCAGTGCCAGGATTAAAGATATTTCTGACAACGACGAAGTTGCCGCCCTCCATCCCTTCACCCCCGAAACCGCTCGCATTCTCTGTGAAAAGTCTTCTGGCATTCCTCGCTGGTTCAATCGCAGCGCCAGTTACATATTGCTCCGCGCCGCCAACCTCGAAGCCGACAAAATCACCCTTGATATTTTGGAAGCAGGACTCGAATATGCCAAAGTGCAACTGCGCGGTCAGACAGGATTCACTGCTGAAGAAGCCTATCTCCTCCAACTTATTCTCGGTAAAGGCATTCTTTCTGATGAGAACATTACGCTCGGAGAGCTAGAACGCATGGGTGTAAAAGAATTTAACGAAATCTTGCCCATGATTAATGCCCTCGTCCAGCAAGACCTCGTGCGCCTCCTGCCAGACGATCGCGCGATCGCGATCGCGCCCAATCCCATCTTGCAAGCAGAGTAGCTTTATTTTCGCCACCCCATCCGCACTTTGCGCAACGAAAGATTATATAGCGGTTTTCAGGTGAAAACGAGAAGGGGGTTTGGGGGCGTTGCCCCCAAGAAAGGGTTTCACCCCTTCACCCCGTCCATAAAACCCGTAATCCAACGAATTCAGTAACGATTTGACTGGGTTTAAGCCTATATTTTGCTTATTTCAGTACATTCTGCAATTATTTCCCTACCGTCTTCTTAACCGCCTCCATTTCTGCATTCGCACCGGCGGCTATCTCTGCCGTGATGTCGCTCATCGCCTGGATAATGCGAGCTACACAACCAGTCCAACCCGTCTGGTGACTTGCTCCAATGCCAGCCCCATTGTCGCCGTGGAAATATTCGTAGAATAGAATTAAGTCCTTCCAATGGGGGTCGGTTTGGAATTTTTCAGCAGCTCCATAGACTGGGCGGCGACCGTTGGCATCGCGCATGAAGATATGAGCTAATCGCTCGCCTAACTCCTGTGATACTTCATACAAGTTCATGTACCGTCCCGATCCAGTCGGACACTCGATCTTAAACGAGTCACCATAGAAAGAATAGAGCCGCATGAGCGCCGCATAAATCAGTAGATTTACGGGCATCCAAACTGGGCCGCGCCAATTAGAATTACCGCCAAACATCCCCGTATTGGAATCACCTGGCAGGTATTCTACGCGAAATTCCTGGCCGTTATGTTGGAAAATAAACGGATGTTCGCGGTGATAGCGCGAGAGCGATCGAATCCCATAGGGGCTGAAGAATTCATTTTCGTCCAACAGTCTGGCGAGAACGCGGCGCAACTTCTGTTCGTTGAATACCGACAGCATATACTTCCCTCCCGATCCGCGTTGGGTAGGCAGGTGCAAATTGGCTATGAGTTCGGGGTGCCGTTGATAAAATGACAGGGAGCGCTTCTGGAAATTTGGCAATTTCTCGATATCCTCTGCCTCAAAAATCGCTACAGCAGCTAGAGGTAACAGCCCTACCATCGATCGCACCTTCAAGCGCATTGCATTACCATCGGGCAGTCGCAAAACATCGTAGAAGAAGCCATCTGCTTCGTCCCACATCTCGTCATGGAGGTCTCCCACGCGATCCATTGCCCCTGCAATCCGAATCGTGTGTTCGAAAAACTTGCTGACAAATTCTTCATAGAGGGGGTCGTGAATCGCCAGTTCGACTGCAATCCGCAGCATTTGCTGGCTGAAAAAGACCATCCAGGCAGTGCCGTCTGCCTGTTCCAGGTATCCTCCGGTGGGTAGCGGTGCGCTGCGATCGAACACGCCGATGTTATCCAGTCCTAAGAAGCCTCCCTCAAAGGCATTGTTGCCCGAGCGATCTTTGCGGTTGACCCACCAAGTGAAGTTGACCAGTAGTTTTGCAAAGGCATACTTGAGAAACTCGAGATCTCCTTTGCCGTTATTGCGCGCCTTGTCCGCCAAATAGGTCTGCATGGTGGCGTAGGCGTGTACGGGTGGGTTGACATCGCCGAAGTTCCATTCATAGGCGGGGATTTGACCGTTGGGGTGCAGGTAGTCGTTGCGCAACATCAAATCTAACTGGATTTTGGCAAAGTCCGAGTCCACAATCGACAGCGGCAACATGTGGAATGCTAAATCCCAAGCTGCATACCAGGGGTATTCCCACTTGTCTGGCATGGAGATGATGTCATCGTTGAACATATGAGACCATTGACCGTTGCGGAAGCTCTTGCGCTGCTCGGAGTCAACGTTATGTTCGTCCAGCCACTTATCCACGTCGTAGTAGAAATATTGCTTCGTCCACAGCATTCCAGCAAGAGCCTGGCGCATCACGCTGACGCGATCGCCATCGGGTTTGATTTTTGCTGGTGTAATCGCGTCGTAGAAAGCATCAGCTTCCTGCAAGCGCGTTTTAACCACGCTATCGAAATCGACAAAGGGACTGCCAATTTGGGCGGGCACAGTGGGAGTCAGGCGCAGGCGCACCACTTGCGTTGCCCCAGCACCAATGGTTAATTGATAGTGAGGAGATGCTTTGGTTCCGATCTGAGCGGGATTGACGGCACCATGCTCTCCATGCACGATGTAATTGTTGATACCGTCTTTGACATAAGAACTGGTATTTGGCGAACCAAAGAGGCGAGCGGTATTGGTTTCATTCTCTGTAAACAACAGAGGCACGTTCCCCTCACAGTAGAGATAGTAGTCCTTAATCCACTCTTGAAATACTTCATCGGTGTGATGGGCGTGGATGATGGTATTTCCACCATCCTTCGCCCTTTGCAGAATTGGCTTAGAACCACCATCTGCCCAGGACCAGGTATTGCGGAACCAGATGGTTGGCAAGAGATGTAGCGTGGCGGTTTCGGGGCCGCGATTGGCAACGCTAATTTTAATCAGGATATCTTCGCAATCTGCTTTAGCATACTCGACAAAGACATCAAAATAGCGGTCTTCATCGAAAACGCCCGTATCGAGGAGTTCGTATTCCAACTCATCGCGACTGCGCTGTTTGTTAGTTTTGACTAAATCTTCATAGGGGAAAACAGCTTGCGGATACTTGTACAGGTACTTCATGTAAGAGTGCGTGGGCGTGCTGTCTAGGTAGAAGTAGTATTCCTTTACATCTTCGCCGTGGTTGCCTTCACTGTTGTTGAGACCAAACAGACGTTCTTTGATGATGGGATCGTTGCCATTCCACAGTGCTAGGGCAAAACAAAGAACCTGGTGGTCATCGGAAATCCCCCCCAAGCCATCTTCTCCCCAGCGATAGGCACGCGATCGCGCCTGGTCGTGTGAAAAATAATTCCAAGCATCACCGTTATCGCTGTAGTCTTCGCGCACGGTGCCCCATTGCCGTTCGCTCAAGTAGGGACCCCACTTTTTCCAGGGGATGTTGCGATGTGTTTCTTGCAGTCTGGTTTGTTCGGCTGTCATAAATGGTTCTTGTGTTGATTTCAAGATAACTAAAGATTTAGATAGCAAGCTGAAATTTAAGGCATTGGTGACAAGGTAATTGCTCGGTCGCATTACCCTCTCAAACATTATGTCGCTTTACAAGAAAATTTTGTAGATTTATTTGTCAAAGTGAGGCACAATAATAAAATTGTAGAGATATCTGCTATCTCAAAGCCAAAAATTAAATAAAAATTAAATAAGTATTAAATGCAAATTAATAGTAGCCAGTCTCTAAGAGGTGATTGCAGCTAATGCCATCTGTTGTTGAATCAGTTGAATCAGTTGCTCAATCTCTAGATCGCTCTAGATCGAGTAGCAAAAGAGTCAAATCACAACAGAACTAGAGCAGGAACCTCACCATACGATCCACGCTAGGTCGCCAGGTCGAGTTTGCCTATGCTGACTCAGATCTTGCCTCCCTGAAGTCAGGATCGGCCCATGACTGGTAGGTAGTAAGTATGAAAAAAAAGATTGACAAACTGCGTTTGTCTCCTGTGGAATGGATTCCCATTTTATTAACTCTAGAAGAAACATCATGACAAAGAAACAACCTCTATTTGGTCTTTGCTCCTGCTGCAATCCCGCGATCGCCAGGCTGGCGCAAACCTTTCTATCGCGACGGCAATTCATGCTGTTGGGGGCGGGGGCATTTGCTGCATACCAACATTTTGAAGAAGATCGGAAAGGTTCGGTTGAGGTGGGGAAACTGGCAGATTTTGCGATCCTGTCTGACAATCCCCTCACCGTCGATCCGATGGCGATTAAAGACATTACGGTGCTGGCAACAATCAAAGAGGGAAAGACGATTTACAAAGCCTAAAACGGGAAAGTGCCGACAGAATATAGCGATCCTATATTGTGAAACAAGTTCCCTGCGGGAACTTGTTTCACAAAGCCCAAAAACTCACAAACGATCTAGGACTGCTGACGATCCGCTGCCAGATCGCCAGGTCAAGCTTATTGAAACCATAAATGAGGCGCGATCGTAGAATTACTGGGATGTGTGGAGAGGAGATTTATGCAAATATCTAAGAAATTCTCGCCGTGGCAAATTCTATCAGGTACTGCGGGTTATCTGTCGATGGCGATCGCTCTTTCTGCTTTTCCTGCTTGGGCAAACGAGCAATTGCCTGTCTCTACTGTCTCAGAAGGTATCAGTTTTGATATTGAAGAATTACAACAGGAACTACAAGAGCTTTCCAATTCTGACCCTGGGCGACGAGCAAGGATTAGAAATTTATTACAAGGCAGCTATAACACCCTGGCTCAACTTTACTACTGACTTCCAGATCGTCAACCCTGCCATCAAGAGTTTTGACACGGCTTATATCCTGGGATTCCGTTTAGGGATGACTTTTTAGTTAAGCAATTCATTACATGAGGAGATAAATCTATGCGATTTCGTTACGGATTGATATTAGGGGCTTTATTGCTAGCGGTCATTGGGTTCGCAACCCAAATCGGCCTAGTTCGCAGCCAACCAGCCCAAACTTCCCAACCCACCAGCACCTTGTTTGAAAACGTGCGGATTTTCAACGGCACTTCTGCCCAACTGTCTGCCCCTTCCAGTGTGTTAGTGGTCAATAACAAAATCGAAAAGATTTCGACAGGGTCTATTGCTGCTCCATCGGATACTGGTTTAACCCGCATTAATGGCGGCGGTCGCACGTTGATGCCAGGGTTGATAGACAACCATACCCATATCATGATGACGATCGTCTCGCAGGCAGAACTACTCTCTCCCAACACCACGCTTGAGGTAATCGATCGGAAAGCGGAAACCGCAGCAAAAGAAATGCTACTGCGCGGATTTACCAGTATTCGTGACATGGCAGGCCCAGCTTTTGGACTTAAACGGAACATCGACAAGGGGGCTGAGATCGGGCCGCGCATCTGGCCTTCAGGGGCAATGATCTCACAAACCAGCGGACATGGCGACTTCCGTACGCTCAAGGAACTTCCAAGATCGGCTACTACACCTCTCAGTCGCGGGGAATTGTTGGGAGCGGGTGCGATCGCCGATGGGGTAGATGAAGTCCTCCGCAGAACTCGCGAACAACTCATGCAAGGTGCCACTCAGATTAAGCTGGCAGCAGGTGGCGGTGTGGCATCGGACTACGACCCCCTGGATGTCAGCCAGTACACGGAATCAGAATTTCGGGCTGCCGTTGAAGCTGCTGATAATTGGAATACCTACGTGACAGTTCATGCTTACACGCCAAAGGCTATTCAGACGGCGATTCGTGCGGGGGTTAAGTGCATCGAACACGGGCAATTGATGGACGAACTGACAGCGAAAATTATGGCTGAGAAAGGAATCTGGCTCAGTATGCAACCATTTCTCGACGATGAGGATGCCATTCCATTCCCAGAAGGGTCACCCAATCGCGCTAAACAATTACAGATGACTCAGGGCACTGACACTGCCTATAAACTTGCCAAGAAATACAATCTCAAGACTGCCTGGGGTACCGATACGTTATTTGATGCCAAATTGGCTACCCGTCAAGGTGTGCAACTTGCAAAACTGGCACGCTGGTATACCCCCTTTGAAGTGCTGAAAATGGCAACGAGTACGAATGCTGAATTGCTTGCTTTATCTGGCCCCCGCAATCCCTATCCCGGCAAGTTGGGCGTTGTCGAAGAAGGCGCGCTTGCCGACCTGCTGTTGGTAGATGGCAATCCCATAGAAGACATCAAGCTAATCGAGAATCCGGCGCACAACTTCAAAGTGATTATGAAGGATGGCAAGATTTACAAGAACTCGCTCGCATAGCCATTTTTAGCTATAGCAGTTTTCAGATGAGAACGAGAAGGGGGTTTGGGGGCGCTGCCCCCAAGAAGGGGAGGCAGGGCGGTCTTGGGGGTTCCCCGCTAGAGCCACTGCCGTGTGGAACCCCTTCACCCCGTCAATAAAACCTGTTCTCAATCGACTTACAGATTTGCTGGGAGCTGAAAGCTACGATCGCCTTGGGAAAAACCTGCTTGCGACTGGACTCTATCTAAATCTGCCAGGATAGGGATATCATGTATGTTGAATTGCCCCCCGCGATCGGGAATGTCATCTGAATCTGTAATGGCAAACGGCGGTTTGCCCCTATTTAACTCATACAGGAAAAACAATGGTCACCCCAAAATTAGCTCGTGTCGGATTGCTCCTCCTTTCGGTATTATCCTTGACAGGAGCGATCGCTCCTACCGCTTTTGCTCAAAGAGTTCAACTCCTCGGTCAGGCCAGACTCTCGTTTAGAGAAAACGACCTGGATGTTTTGAAGTTACCCAGATGTCAAGTGCCTCCTGTCCGAGATATCAGGCTAAGAGCGCTGAGGGGTTCAGCCGAAATACAACTCCTGGTCGTGCAATATGGGAACAATCAATTAGATCGATTGCCAGTCAGATCCAGGCTCCGCCAAGGCAGTGAAACTAATTGGATTCCTTTAAGGGGTACTCTTCGCTGTATCAGGGGAATTGCGATTGTGGGCAGTTCTGCGGGTACTACAAATCGCGCGATTATTCAATTTTATGCGCGCTAAGTATTTCCAACTTTAGATAATCGCACACATCAACACATTAGCAATGGCTGTCATTTACGATCTCGAACACGTCACGACTTACAGTTATCGCAATCCCGTCGGGTTTGGCGAACATCGCGCTATCTTTTTACCTGGCGCAGGCTTTGTCGGTCGCATCTTGAGCTACACGCTAGAAACCAATATTCCGTCAAAAGTCCGCTGGATGATGGATACCCTTTCCAACAATGTAGCCCTGATCGAATTCAGCGAACCCGCCAAAGAACTGAGCGTTACTTATCGACTGCGGGGCGAGCATTTTGGCATCAAGGCGATCGCCGATTTTCCCCTAGAAGCGCGAGCCATAGAAATTCCAGTACAGTACACGCCGGATGAGTGGACCGATCTGGCTGTCTTTATGCGTCCCCACGCCGAAGATCCCGACGGTAGCCTCGCGTCCTGGACAAAAAGCTTTGTAGCTGGAGATCGAGACGATACCCTTGATGTCCTGCAACGGATGATGGATGCGATCTGGAACGATCTGACCTATCAGGCCCGAGAGGTAGAGGGAACTCAGTCCCCGTCAGAAACGTTGCGCCTCGGGTCTGGCACCTGCCGGGATTATGCCTGGTTGATGATTGAGGCATTGCGACGTTTGGGTCTAGCCTGTCGCTTTGTCAGCGGCTATCTCTACGATTCGTCCCTGGATGGCGGTGACGTTGGCATGACGGGGGCAGGGGCAACCCATGCCTGGTTGCAGGTCTACCTGCCGGGAGCGGGCTGGCGAGCCTACGACCCAACGAACCGAATTACCGCTGGCTTCGATCTGATCCGCGTAGCGATCGCCCGCCATCCGGGGCAAGTCATTCCCCTCTCGGGTTCGTGGTTTGGCAATGCCGAGGATTATCTGGGGATGGACGTGCAGGTGAAGATTCGCAAGCTGGCCAAGCTACCTGAGTTTGAGGAGGAGTAGGCGAGATCGCAGTCCCGATCGCTACGATGCAGGTTGGCGAATTGACTTTCAAAGTACTCGCTCTACCGCAAAGCTCTGCCTTCCAGCCTTTGACACTTCGAACAAAGGTAATATAGTGGTTTTCAGATGAAAACGAGAAGGGGGTTTGGGGGCGTTGCCCCCAAGAAGGGGTTCCACCCCTTCACCCCAAAAATAAAACTCGTTCTCAATTGAAAAGCGCTATAAGTTCCGACGGCTACCAAACAAATGCGCGTAGGTGTAGGAAAATTCGCAACCGAATAGAAAAATTTGACAGGTTAGATAAAGCCACAGCAGCAAAATCATCGCGCCTCCAATCACGCCATAGGACAGATAGTGACCGCCAATCGAAATGATGCTGTCCCCTGCCAAGCGCAGTAAGCCAACCAACAGACCGGCGGATAGCAACGCCCCCAGCCACGTATCTTGCCAGGCAGCTCGGGTAGAGGGCAGAATTTTGAACAGGATGCAACAGGCGATCGCCAGGATCGATAGCGACGAGCCAACCTGAAGCCCCCTGGTCACCTCAAGTTCGTCTACGTGGACAAAGGCAAAAGTCTCTCGAAAAGTTGCAACCAGCTTCAGGACGCACTGAATAGCAATGTCAGAAATGAGGGAGGCAAAAAGCAGCGATGTCGTTCCAAAGACCAGTAGAAAGGAGAGAAGCTGGTTGAGCGCGAATGAAATAACCGTTCCTCGAATGGAATCCTGTCCGCTGACTCGCCAAATCTTTTGGACAAAATTATTGAGTGCCGCAAAGACAGTACTGGCAGAATACAACAATAGCCCAAACCCAATGATGCCTGCCCCAGTCCTGCTTTCGCGCAGCGCTGCGATCGTTCCCTCGATTGTTTTATAGACTTCTGCGGGCAACGAACTCTCAACGTTTTTCCGTATTAGCTCAAATGTGGCCGATCCAGGCTCGATCCATTGACCAAGGATGCTGAGCAGCACGAGCAGAATTGGGAATAGCGAAAACAAGGCGTAGTACGATAAGGCTGCTGCCATGCTGGAACAGTCGTCTTGATGCCATTTCAATCCCGTTTGAATCAGCAACTGAACGGGTTTAGTAGGCAGAATGCGATCGCGAAAGTATTGAAACATGAACGAGTAATGAATCTGTTCGAGAACTATGGGACGGAATTGTATGTACGGGCGAACGGCCGTTCGCCCCTCCAGTAATCTGTAATTTTAGTTTAGGAAATTGGTATTAATACACATCCATTGTAGGGCGGCTTTGTATTGCTCTATTGGGTTGGGCAACATTACAATCTAATGGATTAACCCAAAGATCTGAAAATGAACGAACAATTGCTCGATCGCCTTAGCGATTTGATTGCTGGAGCGTTTTCTCTGAGTCAGTCATCATTCCAAAAGATCGTTCATCTTCCAGAGGGACAAACCATTGCGCTTCTGGTGGTGCTGGCAGCCGGGCTCTCTTTAGCAGTGGGGCAGAGCGTTATTCTGGTCGTCAATCGCGTCAAACCCTTGCGCTTTGTTTTCAGCCTGTTGTTGAGTGCGATTTTATATGCGTGCGGATTTCTATTTCTGGTATTTAGCACCTGGCTCATCGGTTGGTTACCAGGATTTGTGCAAATATCCTGGAGCGATCTGGTTAAGGATTTAGGGCTGAGCTATGCACCATTACTGTTTGGATTTCTGGCTGCCTTGCCCTATGCAGGCGTACCCATCCTGAACGTTTTATCAGCCTGGCACTTGTTGGCGATGGTTGCGGGGATTAGCGCGATCGCCGAGGTAAGTGGCGCTCAAGCTTTTGTCCGCGTGGTATTCGGCTGGGGCGCGCTGCAACTGCTACAGGGCAGCCTCGGGCAGCCCATCGCCAAATTGGGACGGCAACTGGCCGAGCGGGTTGCGGGCGTTAATTTGGCAAGTACGCCTGCAGAATTAAAAGAGATCGTCCTATCCGATCTAGAAACTCGACTGACGGCGATCGGTGCCGATCGCTTGCTCAAAAAGACAACGCGCGATCGCCAGGTTCCATCCACGCCTCGCTCGCCCTCTACCCAGACAACGGACGCTACGACTAAAGCTACCGCCGATCTTGCTGCCCTCGAACTGCCATCGGTAAAGGTGAATGGATTGGGAATGTGGCTAGCCCATCGATGGCAAGGTATCCACCAGATGATGCAATTGGGAAGTATCTTGCTGGGAATGCTCCTACTATTTCTAATCGTCGCGATCTTGCTACGGCCAATTTATCAAAGTATGTTTGGCTGGCATGAAAGCCTCCCCAGGTTAGTACAGCGAACGATTGACTTAACCTGGATTGGCGTGCTGGCGATCGTCTTTGCTGGATTCTTAGCTCCTCTGGAGGCCTTGGGGTGGTGGTCGGGCTGGTACGACGATGATGTCGATATTCACAGCGCTGACTCTGCATCGCGCCCTGTAGATCGAAGCGTTGCGGAACGATTCTCCTCCAGAAGCGATCGCCCCTCCCGATACATTGTCTACCTGGATGGTGTAGGTCAGTCGGGTCAAGCATATACGCCCGATGTGGCCGAGTTTATCGAGGCACTCCAGGCCGTCCTGCCGAAAGATGTGGTGTTTGTCCGGGGGCTGATGATGTATTCCGTATTCAATAAGCCCCTGAACCAGGATCGTCCTCTGGCATGGATCTGGCGGTTGGCAGACAAGGTGCGCTGGCAAAATCCCACCGCACTGTTGGGCATGGTTCTGAACCTGCGGAATGTCTTAATTGTCGGCGTATCTGCCGATAAGCGCTATGGCCCCATCTACAATCAGGGGATTGCCCAGGTACTCTACAACGGTCTGGTGCGGCATGGCTATCAACCCCAAGAGTGCGTGCCAATTACCCTGATCGGGTACAGCGGTGGCGGTCAGATGGCGGTGGCGGCAGCTCCTTACCTGCGGCGGGTATTGGGAAGCCAGATCGAGGCGATCTCCCTCGGCGGCGTGATGAGCGCCAACAATAATTTGTTAAAACTGGAACATCTTTACCATCTGGTGGGCGATCTCGATGGCGTTGCTCGATTGGGGCCGATTTTATTCCCAGGACGGTGGAAGCTGTTTCCGCTCTCCTACTGGAATCGAGCCATGCGCAAGGGCAAAATTAGCGAGATTTCCCTGGGGCCAATGGGACACCAAGTTCCAGGCGGCATGATGGATCCCGATGCCCTGTTGCCGAACGGGCAGAGCCATCTCCAACACACGATCGCCGCGATCTCATCGATCCTGGGAGGTCGGCTCCTGGTTGCCAACCCCTACCGTTCCAGACAAGTTAGCAATTACGAACTCTACAAGCAGGCAGACTTCAATCACTACACCTACTATCCGCTCGCCCAAACTGTCGATGCGCGATGGTATCGCCCGATCGCACCCTGGATGGGGCGGTTGATTTTGCCTCTGCCCGAAGAACGCCACCAGGTGCGCGGAGTCTGGTTTGAAGTGCATCACGCCGATCGCGGCCATGAGGATTTAGTGGGGCAAAGGGTGATGTTGCGCTGGGCGGATCTACCCAGGGTAAAAGACCTGGTGCGAGCCGTCACTCGCGACGTTCATTTTAGCGTCGATGCCGAATATTCCAGTCAGTATGGCAACAGCATTCACCCGCAACGGCTCAATCATTGGCAACGGGTGGGGCCACTGGAATCCCTAGCAGGCTCCCATCCCACCGACGACGCGATTGTAATGCTAACGGGAACAGTAGATGTCGAGCGATCGAGCGCTAGCGATCGGGAATCCGAAGGTGGAGCATCTTCTCATCCCCTCACAGCTTTGTACGTTCGCGATCAACCCGTTGAAATTACCGGACGCTATTACGCTTTAGTGCGGTTTGAAGCTCCCATCGCGGGCACGGATCGCTTTCAGGTCAGGCATTTTAGCCCTAGCTCGCGCCAATTCAACGGCTGGGAAGAAGTGGTGCGCTTGCCTCCTGTAATCCTGGCAAAGGCGTATGGCAGCTATCCTTCCACCACGCACAACCTGGAGCAAAACCCGCTGAATGAAGCGGGGTGGTACGTCTATGGAGCGAAGGATGCCGCTGGGATATTTGTGGTGCAGTCGCTGGCTCCGCGATCGCTGTTTCGCCTCCAGCCCGATCGGGTGGTGTTTGGCAGCAAATCCTCCTACCGTTACATCCGACGAGAAGCCTGGGCAAATACAGCGGCACAGAAGGGGAAAATCTCTTCGGTACTCTGTGTGGGAAATCGGCATGCAGAGGATATTCAATCTGCTATTGATGAGTGGAAGGTGGGCGATCGCGCGCTTCTGCTACACGTCTATGGTGGCATTGGCGGGACGCGCAAAGAACCTGCCGCTGCCGCGCCGATCTTCTTCGGTCATTTTGCCTATGGGCTAGCCACCGTCATTCGCGATCCGATCGGCGACGAACTGCGGTTTGAGATTCAGTATTATCAAGTGTACGCTCACAACCTCGATGGTTTGACGGCGGGAACGCTGCACTGGTCGCGCTACATGGGCGATCGCCAGTTTGGCTGGTTGGGAAATCGCCCCACCTGTGACATTTTGATCGAGTTCGAACCGTTTACAGGTTTTTTTGATACCAATGACGGACGGCGATCGGCGCTGAGCAACATGTTGAGCCACCTCGAAGCCATGACTGCCCGGTATCGGATTGGAGACGGCACAGGAGCCACCTACGTTGGCCCTGCCAATAACTGCGCTCAAGATTCTAACCAGGCATTGTTCGCCAGTATTCGCTCCCTGTTTGCATCGATCGCCACGAATCAGTCCCCGCTGCAAACCTGGCTGGCAAACAACCCGGAACAGTCAAGGCGGTACCAGCAACTCCTGGAGGTTCAAACCAAGCTAAATCAACAATTGCATCCCCTGGGAGTTCCCCGGACAGATTGGCAGAACAATGAGTTTAATCTGGGCACTAGCCTGGAAGACGAACCGCTCCGCAACTTGTGGACTGGCTTGGGCAGTTGGCGAACCCTGTTGCCGCGCAAGGCAAGCGATACGATCGTTCGAGTATTTCTCGAGCAGGGAGCTTCGGTTTGGGTTCTGCGTACCAACCAGATCGGAGGGCACGATCCGGATATCGAGCCCATCGCTCCGATGACATTTTAAGCCATTGTTTAGAAAATCGGTGTTTCGAGAAATCTGGTTCTCTGAGATACTCAACTTTATCCACACCTCACGATTTACTATGCGCCAGTCTCCATCTTCCCGATCGTCATCCCAACCGTGGCAAGCCCTTAAGAACTCAGCCATGCTGCGTTTTCTGTTGCTGTTTGGCTGCAGTTGGGCCACTGTACTGTTGATTAACTATTTCTACGGTACGATCGCTCTCTTTGCCGCTGCCGGTATCTTTGCCGCGCTGCTAAATTATCCGGTGGTCTGGCTGTCGCGTTATATGCCCAGGCAACTGGCGATCGCCATCACCTTTATTGTGACTCTAGGTTTGCTGATCGGGGCGATTACGTTGCTCGGATTGGAAGTATTGAATCAGGGACAGAGTTTGGTAACCCAGCTTAAAGAGTCGTTGGATAGCCACAACTTTCCGCCCTTTCGGGATTTACCGAACAAGCTGGACATTGAAAAGGTAATTGCCACACTACAAACAGGTTTGACTACTGGTTTAGGCATCGTACAAGGCATCTTTTCCAGCGTCTTTATAGGGATTTTTGGGGCAGTAATCAGTTTGTATATGCTGATTGATGGTGACAAACTGTGGCGGTCATTTCTCAAACTTTTGCCAGCCGCATGCCGCGATCGCTTCGCTCAAACCTTCCAGCAAAGTTTTCTAGGATTTTTACGCGGACAACTGTTGTTGATGCTATTTTTATCGATCGCCACTTTCATTGTCTTCTCACTCCTGGGAGTTCGCTATTCCCTGATCCTGGCTGCGATCGTCGGTGTGCTCGATGCTATTCCTGGGGTTGGCGCTACTCTGGGAGTTCTGGTTGTCACTCTGCTAGTCTTCGCTTCTCAAGGCGGCGATATCGCCATCAAAGTTGTGATTGCCTGCATTTTGCTCCAGCAAATCCAGGATAATTTTGTGCATCCCAAAGTTATGGGGGATGCGCTGGAATTAAATCCGGTGTTGTTGTTTCTAGCCTTGTTTATTGGCGAACGAGTGGCTGGATTGTTGGGCGTTTTTCTTGCCATTCCGATCGCTGGCACGATCGCCGCGTGGTTGCGGGCAGCCAGAGCAGAATCAAAGCACGTTCTCGAAGAAGTCCCAGAGAGCGTTGTCGAGCCATCGGAACGTCTTGACTAATCGGCGCGGTCATCGTTAGACTTCATCCCTATCAATCTGTAATGCGATTTGTCGGTCTCATCAGACCTAACCCTCATCTGATTTATCGAATGCTCTTTCCCTTAGCCAAATGTTGGAGGGATGTGCTACTTTAGATATTGTCGAAAGCTTGGTATTCATACCAATTTGAACAGTAACCGCGACAGATCGAACGGGGTGAAGGGGTGAAACACGGCAGTGGCTCTAGCGGGGAACCCCCAATACCGCCCTGCCTCCCCTGCGTGGGGGCGTTGCCCCACCCCCCATCCGTAACCACAACAATTTAAATTGGTATCAGGATTGATTGTAAGGAGAAATCATGGCTACACTGACCGTTCTCAAGTTTCCTACATCGGATGGTGCTGAGAAAGCAGCGGCAAAGCTACTCAATCTACAGCAGCAACAGTTGATTAAAGTTGAAGATATGGCGGTCGTCTCATGGGAATCGGGTAAGAAGAAACCCAGGACGCGTCAGGCGGTTCCAACCACCCAACTCGGTGCCTTAGACGGTGCATTCTGGGGGTTACTGTTCGGTCTTATCTTTTTCATGCCGCTGCTTGGTGCCGCGATCGGTGCGCTTACAGGGGCGTTGGCTGGCTCCATGACGGATTTTGGGATCGACGACGATTTTATCAAGAAAGTGCGGGAACAGGTGACAGAAGGAACATCCGCCCTATTTGCGCTCACCAGCGATGCTGTTGTCGATCGCGTGGTCGATGCCTTCAAAGACGAGAAGTTTGAGATCGTGGCGACGAATTTACCGTCCGAGCAAGAAAGCAAACTACGCGAAATTTTCGAGCACCCATCTGTTTAAATCGCGCTTGTGGGTCGATCGTTCGCCTTAAAGACACGGGGAGAAGATTTGGATTCACGATGGTTCGAGTGGTTTTGATGCAAATAAATTGAGTCCCAATCGTTCGGAAAGGAACTTTGTCACCAGTTGACCTTTGACGCTATTGCCAGCAGCATCAAGCGGGGGGGCGAACGTGCCCATCCCACCTTTGCCAGGGGAGACTGTCATCAATCCACCGCTGACTCCACTTTTGCCTGGCAGCCCGGTTTCGTACAACCAATCGCCAGAATTTTCGTAGAGTCCGGCAGTGACCATGACGGCTAACACATGTTGACAGTGGATCGGGTGAATAATCTGTTCCTGCGTGATGGGATTGACTCCTCCATTAGCCAGGGTAGCCGCCATCACTGCCAGGTCTTTCGCGGTGACGTTGAGAGAGCATTGTTTGGTGTAGACATCCGTGGCGGCGATCGGGTCAAAGAAGATGCGATCGTATGCTTGAAGTAGTTTGGCAATCCCCATATTCCGCTGATTGGTTGCTGCCTCAGACTGATAAACTTCTTCATTTAAAGTCAGAGTTCTACCAGCAAAGCGGGACAACTCGCGGTGAATAAACTGCCACTTTTCTTCGGCTGTATCGCCCGGTGCCAGACTGGTCGCGGCGATCGCCCCCGCATTCACCATCGGATTACTCGTCCCTTCGTCAATCCGTTCCAGGGCGATCGCCGAATTAAACGGCAGTCCCGTACTATTGACCCCCAACTTATCTCGTGCCTCGTCTTCACCGATCGCCTGACAAATCAGCGCAAACACAAACGGTTTAGACACGCTTTGAATCGAAAACTCATAGTTGGTGTCTCCAGCCAGAAAAATATCGCCATTCGCCCCCACCACACAGATCCCAAATAAATCGCGGGGGACTCTCGCTAAGGCTGGGATATACTCGGCATTTTGCCCTTCAGCTACTGACCGGAAGCGATCGTGCGCCTCTTCCACTAATGACTGCACGAAATTGGGAGAGGGCAACTGTCCGGTGGATATGGGTGAAAGCATAATTCTTTTAGGGGATTGAATTTACCAAGGCTAAATGGTTGAGCGACGATAGAGCAAAGAGCTGATTTTTTGCAGTTTTTTCACTGAATGGAAGTAATATAGCGGTTTTCAGATCGGAAAGAGCAGGGGGTTTGGGGGCGTTGCCCCCAAGAAGGGGAGGCAGGGCGGTCTTGGGGGTTCCCCGCTAGAGCCACTGCCGTGTGGAACCCCTTCACCCCGTCAATAAAACCCGTTCTCAAGTGAAAACCGCTATACAGTCAGCTCCCGAAAATGACAAGTTAGTAAAGCGGCAGCAACCAGGGCACCAGAATCACGCAAACAACCATCACAATCAGGGAGAACGGCACCCCAACGCGCACGAAGTCTTCAAAGGCGTAACGACCGGGGACGACCACCAGGGTATTAACCGGAGAAGAGATGGGGGTCATGAAGGCTGTGGAAGCCGCCAGTGCCACAATCATCGCGAACGGGTAGGGGGAGGCTTTTAACTCATCGGCGATCGCCAGTGCCACCGGAGCCATCAGTACGGCAGTGGCAGTATTGGAAATGAATAGCCCCAGCACCGCAGTAATCGCAAACAAGCTGCCAAGCACTATGTATGAACTCGCTCCCCCGATCGCACGGATCAAGGCATCGGCTGCCAGATCGACTCCGCCAGTTTTTTGGAGCGCGATCGAAAATGGCAACATGCCAACAATCAACACCAGACTAGACCAGTGAATTGAACGATAAGCACTGTTGAGATCGAGGCAGCGCAAAGCTCCCATCAGCAAACAACCGATTAAAGCAGCCTGGACGTTGGGGACGGCTCCACTAACCATCAGTGCGATCGTCAGGAGCAAGCAAAAAATGGCTTGAGGAGCGCGTTTTGCTGCTGGCAACACATCGTCGAGTTCGACAGGGAGGTTGAGCAAAATCAATTCTGTCGTATCAGAGCGCAGCTTCTCGATCGCCTTCCAAGTTCCGATTAGCAGCAGCGTGTCGCCTAATTTGAGAGGTTCTGTCAGCAGACCTCGCCGGATACAGGTTTTACCTCGACGCAGACCCACAACCGTTAGACCATAGCGCCTGCGAAATCTCAATTCAAGGATGGTTTTGTCGATCGCATTAGAATTGGCGGGGATAAAGACCTCAGCCATGCCAATCTCCTGAGACCGATCGCTAAAGTAGTCGCCCGTGAGAGGCAGTGCCTCCAGACCAAATTGCTGATGCAGTGCCTCCAGGTTATTACTTGGTGCAAACAGATCGACCAGCAGCACATCATCAGCTTGTAACTCTGTCCTTGCTGAGGGAGCGATCAGATCCTTAGAAAATCTGCGACTGCGTTCGATCGCGACAATGTTGGCTCCTGCTGTACGTCGCAGATTAAGTTCCTCAATGGTTTTGCCCACGAGAGGCGATCGCTCGGTGAGGCGAACCCGGTGCTCTCGATCTCTCAGTTTGTATTCCTCAATCCATTGGCGCAGGTTTGGACGGCTGGACGATCCGTCCTTCTGATGGATTTTAGCAACAAGCCAACGACGGGCAAAGGTCATGTAGAGGATGCCCAGTACCAGAATGGGTAATCCAAAGGGGGTAAAGCTAAAGAAACGAAAGCCTGCTACACCATGCCGGGCAAGTTCGCTGTTGACAACCAGGTTAGGAGCTGTAGCAACCAGGGTTAGCATGCCGCTGATCAGTGCAGCACAACTGAGCGGCATCATCAGGCGACTGGCTGAGATACCCGTGTTTTGACAGATGCGAAGCACAATCGGAATAAAGATGGCGACAACACCCGTCGAACTCATCACCGAGCCTAAGCCAGCCACCACGAACATCAGCAGGACGATCAGGCGCACTTCGGCAGTGCCTGCCCTTGCGATCAACCAGTCCCCAAGTCTTTGGGCGACACCCGTACGCACCAGTCCCTCCCCCACAACAAACAGAGCTGCAATTAGCACGATGTTGGGATCGCTGAAGCCTGCCAGAGCCTCGTTTATGCTAATTACTCCAGTTAAGGGCAACACGGTCATCACGATCAAGGCGACGGCATCCATGCGGGGTTTGTTAATCGCGAACATCGCGATCGCTGCCCCTAGCAGAATCAGGACAATGGCAAGTTCAGGGTTCATTTGCATTAATTCCTTTAAGAATCTGCTTTTATGGATGCATTATGCGTGATTCACGGTAAAATTTCCAGTATTCTGCTTCAATCAAGGAGTAATCGGCTACGATCTCGTTGCATCGTTCGATCCGCCGACTGGGGTTAAAGCGTGGGTTGATATTTCTGGGGGCGATCGCGATCGGCTTATTTCTATTCATTGGTGTTCCCCTGATTCAACAGGCGAGCGTCCTAACGGTCAAACCTTTTTCGGGTACGCCCGCGCCCAAGTTGCCGACTCTCGATCGCATCATCTCTCTAATAGACCAGGATCGCGATCGCCCGCTTCGATGGGATGCCAGGCCCACTCTCACCACCAAAAGCGGTACGCCCCCGTAGGGCAATGACACGGGCTTGGTCGAGCGTCTCAACGCTCAACTGGTCAATAAAAGCAACCTCACAGGTGATATAGCGATCGTAAATCATTTATGAACGGGGTGCAGGGGTAAAACCTCTGCGTGGGAGCGCAGCCTCCACACCCCCTTTTTCCCAAATCACTTGTGATTGCGATATAACAACTAAAGAGCCATTTATGATAACAATTAAACCACAGTAAATATATGCAACCATCCTCTGGATCCTCTGAAAACCAACCCTATAATCTCAACAACGAACTGGCAAAAGAACGTACTCGCGCGGCTGCCGATCGCACCTTGATGGCATGGATTCGCACCTCTCTCTCTCTAATTGGCTTTGGTTTTGGTATTCCCACCATTGTCAGGACGATTGAATCAACTCGTATTGGCGAACATATCGATCCGCATCGCTTTTCTACCATCGTGGGATTGTCCTTCATCAGCGTGGGGATTTATGGCATAGCTGCCGCATTAAAAGAACACCACCGTATGATAAAGCGGCTTCGACAAGATCGCTATACCTACGAAAGTTCAAACACGGCTGAAATTGTGGCAATATCGCTACTTTTAATCGGTGCGATCAGTTTTCTTGGAGTTATTCTCAGAGCCCTAAATTTGAAAAATTAGCGCTGTCCGGACAAACTTCTCCTCCAAATTCACAATGGAATATCTCGAAAAGAGCCTTTACGCATTAGCAGCGTTTCTCAAACTGATTCTCGAAGGAATCTCAGTTCTATGTATTTTACTGGGACTGCTCCAGGTCCTGCAACAGGTGTTGATGTCAACAAGGCGATCGCACAGGCTAACCTCCTCTATTGTTTTTACTGACTTTCGCATCAGGTTTGGGGCATGGCTGTTATTAGCCCTAGAATTTCAGTTGGCTGCCGATATCGTCAACACGACTGTTGCCCCGTCGTTTGAGGCGCTTGGGAAGTTGGGGACGATCGCCGTTATTCGCACTTTCCTCAATTACTTTTTAAATAGAGAACTAGCAGAAACCCTGCAAAGCAAAAAACTACTGAATGCAGGCTCTGATGCTAGAGATCGCGAATAAGAAATCACAACTGATGTGGGAACTACTGGACTTAACGATGGCGATCGCGGTTCTGTAACTTTTTGTTGCAGGCGATTTTGTCGCTCGCAAATTCCTCATATAGCCATAGACAGATCTATTAGGACAGGGGGTGTGGGGGCTGCGCCCCCACGCAGGGGTTCCACCCCTGCACCCCATCCTAAGCCTGTTGGCTATAGCTATCATTTCATGTCATAATTGCTTGAGGGTAATGTCTAAGTTTACTACCCACACAAGCATAAGAAATATAGTTAACCAATTACATTGGAGATATCCATGCCGAACGGTCAACCAAACATTCTGATTATCTGGGGGGATGACATCGGTCAGTCTAACCTCAGTTGTTATTCCCACGGCTTGATGGGGTATCAAACACCTAACATCGATCGCATTGCCAAAGAAGGGATACTATTCACAGATTACTACGGCGAACAAAGCTGTACGGCTGGGCGATCGGCCTTTATCACGGGTCAATGCGTTTTCCGCACTGGCTTGAGTAAGGTAGGGATGCCTGGAGCAGACTTGGGAATGCGTGCTGAGGATCCCACCATTGCCGAACTGCTGAAACCATTGGGATATGCCACTGGCCAGTTTGGCAAGAACCACCTGGGCGACAAAGACGAAATGCTGCCCACCAACCACGGGTTTGACGAGTTTTTTGGCAATCTCTATCACCTCAATGCTGAAGAGGAGCCAGAACTGCGAGACTATCCTCCCGCAGCCGACTTCCCTAACTTCAAGAAGAACTTTGGCCCTCGGGGGGTGCTCCATTGCCACGCCAATCTAGACGGCACCCAAACCATTGTAGATACTGGTGCGCTGACGAAAAAGCGAATGGAAACAATTGATGATGAAGTCCTTACCAAAACCAAAGATTTCATCGATCGCCAGGTGAAAGCCGGAATCCCCTTCTTCGTTTGGGTCAACTCGACCCACATGCACTTCCGCACCCACGCGAAGCCAGAGAGTTTGGGACAGTCTGGGCGCTGGCAGTCGGAATACCACGACGTGATGATCGACCACGACAAGTTCGTGGGCGAGTTGCTGGATTATCTGGATGCCCTCGGCATCACCAACGACACGATCGTGCAGTACTCGACCGATAACGGCCCCCACAAGAATTCCTGGCCCGATGCAGGTACGTCCCCGTTTCGGAGTGAAAAGAATACGAACTGGGAGGGGGCATTCCGAGTGCCAGCGCTGATGCGTTGGCCGGGCGTAATTGCACCAGGTACTGTATCCAATGAAATTATCAGTCATATGGATATGTTGCCGACGCTGGTAGCAGCAGCAGGCGATCCAGACATTAAAGAAAAATTGCTTAAGGGTCACCAGGCAGGAAGCAAGACGTTCAAGGTGCATCTCGATGGTTACAACCTGGTGCCTTACCTGAAGGGCGAGGTGAAGAAAAGCCCGCGCAACGAGTTCTTTTACTTCAGCGATGACGGCGATCTAATGGCGTTGCGCTACGATAACTGGAAGACGGTTTTCATGGAACAGCGAGAAAAAGGCACTTGTCAAATCTGGGCAGAACCCTTTGTCGTACTGCGGGTGCCGAAGTTGTTTAACCTGCGTACCGATCCCTACGAGGTTGCTGACATCACCTCTAATACCTACTGGGATTGGATGTTCGATCACATTCCTTTGGTGTTGGCTGCCCAACCGCTGGTAGGCCAGTTCATGTCCACTTTCCAAGAGTTTCCACCTCGTCAGAAAGCAGCTAGCTTCACGGTCGATCGGGTGATGGAGAAGATCTTAGCGGGCATTGGCAGCCGATAAGGAAGAGTTGCTAAATTCCATATGACAGACCCCTTAGCTTCCTGGAAGGATGGAGCTGCCAAGCAGGCAATTCTCAACTTTGTTGCGAACGCGACCTTGCCGGACAGTTCCACCTTTGTCCCCCCTCCCGATCGCATTGCCACCTTCGACAATGACGGCACGCTCTGGTGCGAGCAGCCGATGTACGTGCAAGCGTTCTTTGTCTTCGATCGCATTAAGGAACTCGCCCCGCAATACCCGGAGTGGAAGGATCGAGAGCCGTTTGCGTCGGTACTGAGAGGCGATATAAAATCCGCGCTGGCTGGCGGCGAACGCGCCCTCCTGGAAATGGTGATGGCAACCCATGCCGGCACGACCACCGAAGAGTTCGCCGCGATCGTGAGGGATTGGCTGGCCGTCGCGAAGCATCCTAAAACCCAGCGGCTCTATACCGAAATGGTGTACCAGCCGATGCTGGAACTGCTCGCCTACCTGCGGGCAAACGACTTCAAAACCTTCATCGTCTCCGGTGGTGGTGTGGAGTTCATGCGCCCCTGGACCGAGCAGATCTATGGCATTCCGCCAGAGCAGGTGATCGGCAGCAGCATCAAGACAAAGTTCGAGTGGCGCGACGGCAAGCCCGTCATCTTGCGCCTGCCGGAGTTGCATTTCTTTGACGATCGCTCTGGCAAACCGGCGGCCATCCAGCACTACATTGGGCGACGGCCGATCGCCGCCTTTGGTAACTCCGATGGCGATCTCGAAATGCTGCAATGGACCAGTGCTGGGGCGGGACGGCGACTGGGTCTGATCGTGCGTCACACGGATGGCGATCGCGAATTTGCCTACGATCGTTCGACTATGGGCAGTCTCGATCGGGCGCTCGCTGATGCCGATCGGGAGGGTTGGGTGGTGGTGGATATGAAGAACGACTGGAAGCGGATATTTGCCTTCGAGTCGTAAAAAACGGGAGCATCTCAACTTTGCACTGAGTAATAATGCTTAATATAGATGGGTAGCCAAAAGGGGGAAGAAATCAGAAGATAGGAATACGAGAAACCAACCCCAAGGAGAGCAACCATGACTCCAGAGCAGGAAAAAGAAATGCAAGCGCACGTTCAAGCTATTGCCGCCATCCTTTATCAGAATACACCATCGGAACAACTAACCAGCTTGGAAGGGATCGAAATCGCTGTGCGGCAGCAAATCCTCGAACATGTCAGCCCAGAAATAGGGAGTTTTTTATCCGCACAGTTACGGGCACAGAAGCAGGACGCCGCAGGCGAGTGCAAAGCAGCATCGGACAGCTCCACCTCACGCAAAAGCAAGCGCAGAAGCTCAAAGTAGCCCCCTATAGCCAGGTGAGCCCGTATGTGGAAAGATGTAGCCTGATCTTGAGTGCGAATGTATCCTACGAACAAGCCGCCAAAGACTTAGCCATGTTGATGGGAGTGCAAATATCGCGCAGTACACAACAGCGCCTGGTGCATCGCCATGAATTTAGCCCCCTAGAGGTAGAAGAGTCGGTCGAGGAATTAAGTGTCGATGGAGGCAGAATCAGACTGCGCACGCCACTTGGACAGCCAAGTGAGTGGAAGGACTATAAAGCTGTGAACTTGCATGGACAAGCCATATTTGCCACATTTCAAGATAACATTGCCTTAACAGACTGGGTAAATCGACAGCCTTTAGCAGATATGGTTACCTGTATTGGGGATGGACATGATGGGATTTGGAATATTATTGCCCAGATCTCTATACCTGATAGTCGCTATGAAATCTTGGACTGGTTCCATTTGGTGGAAAACCTGCATAAAATTGAGGCTACAGCTCAACTTTTGACTGGGGTCGAAGCTTTTTTGTGGCGGGGTAATGTAACTGCAGCTATTGCTGAGCTCAATCACTTAGCTAGTCCTCAGAGCATCAATTTTATTGCTTATCTGCACAAGCATCGCCATCGTATTCCTGATTATTGGTATTTCCAAACCGAGCAGATTTGCTCTATTGGTTCTGGCGCAGTGGAATCTGCTGTTAAGCAAATCGCTAGACGCATCAAAATCTCTGGCGCTCAATGGAACCGTGATAATGTGCCACAAGTCCTCAAACACCGTTCTGCTTACCTTAATGGCTCTCTTAACCTTGCCTTGCAAAACTGAGATGCTCCCAAAAAAACACAATCAACACTCAATCGTGTTCCTTCTCCGAAGCTGAGATTTTCGACGATCCGGTGGAGATGGAGGAATAGTCGGTAAAAATCTATTTCATATTTTCTAAAGTTTCTACAAGTACCTTATCGCCCCAATGAATCTTGATCAGCCCAAGTCGAGGAAATTCTAAATCAATAATGACATATGTGATTGCAGATATAGTCACGCAAAATATGGCCATATATAATAACGGCCTCCTTTGATTGGCGGACATACTTTCACCAACCAAAAAAGCTGAAGCCAAAGCAAGAATAAATAATAAAATGTAAACAATTATCGGTGGATGGGTACGGGTCGCTTGCAACCGTTCATTAGCAACATCAATCATTTCATTGGTGGAGCTTAGAACTAGGGTCATGATTCCAGGGTTTTTACCTAATAGAACAGAAGCATTAGCAATTTCCCAGATTTGAGCTTGTAATTTTAGACCTTGGCGAAAGTAAGAATCAGATAGTTGCCGATTTTCATAATTCTCAAATAGATTGATGCGGGATTGAAGATACTCTTTGTAAAGCGATCGCAACTTATCTCGATCGTTCTTTGGCAGTAAGTCAAGCCTGAGGTAGGCAGTACCAATAGCGTTTGCCTCTTTTAAAACTAGCTGGGTTCGACTCTCATAGCGGGATAGCGTTCCCGTAAAAGTGAAAGCTAAAATTAAACCTAAAATACCAAAAATAGAACTCTCAACTGCTCCAATCCCTTCGGATTTACTTTCTGGATACTTTTCTAGTCTGCGCTTACCCATCCTATAGCCAGTTTCAATGCTTCCAGCCATACCTAAGCAGAGTAATGTTGTCGATATGAGTGCTACAGCTACAAATTCCATAATTTATCAAAATAAATGATACTGATTATAACTAGCTTCGGTAACTAAGATTTTGGGGTTACCGCTATAAAGTGGGACAATCTGTGCAGACCAAAACCATCAAAACGCGATCGCCGTAAAGTTTAAAAACGAACTGCTATGAATACACCAATCGAACGATCGAACCTGTTTGGCACCCAGTCGCTATCAACGCCCTATGGCCCCATGGCGATCGACAATTCCTACCCGACTGACGGCACGATCGAGTTGCTGCTCGACCAGCGCGATCGCCAGCGCGCATCGGAAATTTATCTCTGGGCATTGCCACTAACCCAGTTTCAGGTATGGAAGAACGAGCAAGAGCGCATCTATGGGGCTAAAGGCACTGATTTCGTTATTTACGATAGTTTCAACGAAAAAAGCGGCGTGACAACTGGGAATGCCACCACACCCTACATCATTAGTCTGCTCGACCTCTCTGAAACTGGCGCGATCGTGGTCGATTTTCCGGCGGGGATGTTTGCCGGTGGCGTTCTTGACTGGTGGGAGCATCCGACCTGCGATTTGGGCATCACTGGTCCCGATTGCGGTAAGGGCGCAAAATACCTGATTATCAGCCCCCAGGACGCCCCTAAGCAGTATGAAGGCTCGGAGTATTTAGTTTTTCAGTCGCCGACGAACAAAATCTTACTTGGTACTCGCGTTCTGACACCAGGCGCAGACGCACTAGAGGTATTCAAGCAGTCGCTCAAAGTCTATCCACTGGGCAGTACCCCACAACCTGCCCGTTTCATTTCAGGACTTGACAAACCTTGGGCGCAAACTCCACCCGTTGGACTTGATTACTTCAAAATTTTGCATCAAGCAATTCAGAACGAGCCAGTTGCCGATCGCGACAAAGCATTTATGGCGTATCTAACCTATTTCGGCATTGAGGATGGTAAGCCCTTTAATCCCGACGATCGCCTGTCAACACTACTGGCTCAAGGTGCAACCATTGGCGAACTCCTCGCTCGTGCCAATATCATCGAACCAGCCTTTACCAAACCCTATTGGGAAAGCACTTTCTGGTATCGGTTGATTGATTTTCCGCTCGCACAGGAAGATGAGACAAGACTTTATCTGGACGAGCGATCGGCCTGGTTCTACGAAGCTATCACAACGTCAAAGGGAATGAAGACGGAAACCCCCGGCGTTGGACAGGTCTACCTGAGCACCAAGCGAGACAAGGATGGGCAGGTGTTGCGGGGTGGTGAAACCTATCGACTGACAGTGCCACCCAATGCCCCGATGGAGCAGTTCTGGGCAGTAACTGTCTATGCCGAGCACAGTCGGATCTTTGTCCGCACAAATCAAATGAACGCCAATCTGGATTCGCGCAACGCCCAACTTCAGACGAATGCCGATGGATCGGTTGATATCTACTTCGGCCCCAACACGGCGAAGATCCCGACAGGACTGGAAAGTAACTGGATCGCAACCAATCCCGACGAGGGTTGGTTCCCCTATTTCCGCCTCTATGCTCCCAAACAGGCATTTTTCGATAAGAGTTGGGTACTGGGGAATATTGAGCGCGTGAGTTAGATCGTCAACTTTGCAAACGCGATCGCGTTAAGCTGTGTTAGTGCGATCGCGATCGAGTCAATCTCATCGAAATAGAAGGAGTTTATATTATGAGAAACCCTCAAGATACCATTGAGAATTACATCAAGGAGTATCCAAACCAAGAACAGGCGAAGATGATGAACGCCTGGCTTGCTAAAAACGAGAAGGGAACGTTTCAATTTACAGGGCTTGTCGATCCAACGGACGATACCGTCGTAACACCTCAGGCAACCGTGGATTACGGATATAACTGGTTCAGCCTCTCGGAAGGCTGTGCCATCATCCGAACGCCCAAATACGATAGGTTTTTTCCCGTTTCAATCTTCGACATGAAACACAATGTGCCTGCGGTCATTGTCAGTCCTGAAAAACCGATTTTACTCATTCGTCCCGGTCAGCCTCTTCCTAAAGGAGATTTTCACATTGTCAACCTGGAAACCGATCAGGGATTAGCATTCACCCGCATGGTCGTCGTTGACAACATTGAAGAAGTTCGACGACTGAGTAAATCGATCGCAATGGAGGGTGGTAAGGGTGATATGCATAGAGACGTGCAACGATTCTCTGCTGACATTGAGAAGGCAGCACTGGCGATCGTCTCTGCTGCAGTTCCCCATGTAAATCCAGACATCGCCTTTGGCTATAAATCAGGTGATGTTGGTGAGATCGCTCTGGCGGCAGCCGTAATGCTCGGACAACTAGGAACGCCATCGGATGCTGTGCGATACAGTTTGATTCTGAGCGATGCAAATGGCGAACCGTTTAATGGCAAGGACACTTACGTTTTGACTGTCCCCGCTGGCATCGTACATGACAATGGATATTCTTCGATTACAATTTACGGCTCCGACAACAAACTGCTGATCCCGAATTCTAAGCAGATCTACGATAGAACCACCTACACGTCAAAGCAAAATGCGGATGGTACTTATACTGTCACGCTCAGTCCTGATGGCGAAGGTTTGAATGGTATTCCGACGGGAAAACCTTTTTATGGTGTGCTTAGAGCATACTGCCCAGTTCAAGGGGCAGACATGACTGTAAAAGTTGAGAAGATATAGAGTTTTGACGAACTAGCCCGATAACAGAGGTTTAATATGTCGCGATCGCCAATGCAATCGAAGCCTTCACGCTCAACCAAGCCACCCGGCAGACCGCCAAAACCCGATATGGTTTGGATTTCCGGCGGTACGTTCCTGATGGGATCGAACGATTACTATCCCGAGGAAAAGCCATTGCATCGCGTCACCGTAGATGGCTTCTGGATTGACAAATACCAGGTCACGAACAGACAGTTCCAAAAGTTCGTCAAGGCGACAGGATATGTGACTGTTGCCGAACGTCCGCTGAATCCTGCCGACTATCCCGGTGCTCCGCCTGAAAATCTGGTACCGGGATCGCTGGTTTTTCGCATGACCTCCGGGCCAGTGGATCTGAAGCATATGAGCCAGTGGTGGGTTTGGGTACCAGGAGCCTGCTGGCGTCGTCCAGAAGGCTCGGGCAGTTCGATCGAACAGCGGAAGCACCTGCCAGTGGTGCACATTGCCTATGAGGATGCTGAAGCTTATGCCCAGTGGTCAGGTGCAGCCCTTCCCACGGAAGCCGAATGGGAGTTTGCTGCTAGGGGTGGCTTAGAGAATGCGGCCTTTACCTGGGGAGACGATCCCAAGCCACAGGGCAAACTCATGGCAAATACCTGGCAGGGCGAGTTTCCCTGGAAGTATCTCAAACCCCATCCCCCCTCTCCCGAACCTGTCGGCTCTTACCCGCCCAACGGCTACGGACTCTACGACATGGCGGGTAATGCATGGGAGTGGACTTGCGACTGGTATAGCGATCGGCATCCCGATGAAGCTGACAAGCCTTGCTGCATTCCACTTAATCCTCGCGGTGGTTCGATGGAAGGCAGTTACGATCCAGTTCAACCGCAGTTCCCAATTCCGCGCAAAGTAGTGAAAGGAGGATCTTATCTCTGTTCGCCAGAATATTGCGAGCGTTACCGTCCCTCTGCCCGTCGTCCCCAAATGGTGGATACGGGGATGAGTCATGTAGGGTTCCGCTGTGTGGTGCGGGTAAATTCACAGCCAAAGGAATTAGAATACAACTAAGTAGGAAAGCATAAATAAACTAAAAATAGGAAACTAGCAGATTTCCTATTCCCAATGAAAAATTTATAGAGTGAAAAATTTTCATTGATGGACTTTATGTACGGGCAGGTTTAGCTAAAAGTTTTCGCTTATTACTGAGTTCCTGAACAAAACCTGCCCCCTACACCAATGGATTTTTTACAGCAAGAAATTTTTTTTGGGCTTTACCGCTAAAAGTCTCATCATTAATGGGGAATAAATCTAAAAATGGTAAAATTGTAGAAGCCAATCGCTCATTTACGAAATATTCTAAAACAGAAATCAAGGGGGAGAAGACAATGACAAACATATATCTCAGCGAACAGGAAGCATACGAGATTGGTATTGAGGCATATCATTACCTATACCCACTGATTACAATGGACGTGTCGCGTCGCGTCATGACTAATTTTGAGTCAGGCAAGAACCCCGGCATGGGTCCGATGAACGAATTCCAGCATTTGCGAGCATTTCCGACTGCGGATTTCCGCGAGGTGGTGCGTCCTAACTTCGATACCCTCTACTCTATTGCATGGCTCGATCTTACCAAAGAACCTGCGATCGTTTCTGTACCAGATACGGGCGATCGCTACTATTTGTTACCCATGCTGGATATGTGGTCTGATGTCTTTGCTGTACCTGGAAAGCGTACCAGTGGCACAAAGGCTGCAAACTTCGCTGTCGTACTGAAGGGATGGAATGGAAAACTTCCTGAAGGTGCAGAGCGTATTGAGTCACCTACCCCCTACGTTTGGATTATCGGACGTACCCAAACTAACGGGCCAAAAGACTACGAAGCAGTCCACAAGATACAAGACGGCTATATCGTCACACCGCTATCGCAGTGGGGACAGAAGTCCGAACCGGTGAAGGCGGTCATTGACCCCAGCGTGGATATGAAAACACCGCCACTGGTGCAGGTTAACACCATGACTGCTGCCAATTACTTCAGCTACGGTGCAGAATTGATGAAGCTCCACCCACCACATATTACTGACTGGTCAATGGTTTCGCGATTGAGTCGCATCGGTATCATTCTGGGTGAAAGTTTTAACTTTGACAATGCTTCTGCCACAGTTAAGGCGGCTCTAGATCGCGCTGTCGCAGACGGACTCCAATTAATGGAGGAGAAGTTCACAACATTGTCGCAGGTTGTGAATGGCTGGCAGATGAATACCGATACGATGGGTGTTTATGGCAACTATTACCTGAAGCGTGCGATCGTGGCTATGATCGGCCTCGGTGCCAATCAGCCCCAAGATGCAATCTATCCGTTGAATGTAGGCGATGCTGACGGGAAACCGATGGATGGAGCGAACAAGTACGTGCTGCACTTCCAGAAAGACGAACTGCCACCCGTAGAGGCATTCTGGTCGGTCACCATGTACGATGCCGAAGGTTTCCAGGTTGCCAACCAACTCGACCGCTTTGCGATCGGCGATCGCGACGACTTGAAATACAACGCCGACGGTTCGCTCGATATCTACATCCAGCACGAGTCTCCCGGCGCAGACAAGGAATCCAATTGGTTGCCGTCTCCCGCTCAGGATATGTTGGGCGTGACCATGCGTCTATACGCACCTAAAGCACAGGTGCTGGATGGGCGCTGGGTTCCCCCCGTAATACGGCAGTCTTAACCGGGCGATCGCTCTAATGAAAAGGGGCGATCGCATGGAACCAAGCGCCACAATACAGAGCAAATCCCATACCATTAGAAAAGAATATTCATTTTCTGAGAGGCCATGACCTACAACTTAACGTGGAAGTATCAATTTCAGCAACGTTCTGGAAGCTGGAGGGGCTCAATTGCGGAGCATCGCAAATGAACGAGAACGAACCGCCCCAAATACTTCATATTGAGCCGCGTTGGCCTGTTGCCCTTACAATCCTCGTGGTACTGGGTTTGCTGGTGGTGCTACCCGATCGCATCAGACTGTTCCCTGCCTGGTTTGTCAACTTCGCCGCGATCGCGATACTGGTATCGATAACGGCTGTCCCGCTGACCGGCGCAACAGCACGGTGGCGAAGTATCGAGCGCACGATCATGCTGTTCTTCATCGTGGTTGTGGGGAGCGGAACGATCGTGGGTATGGCATCTCTGATCCGAGAAATGGTGATTCGATCGAAGGCAATCGACGGACTCCTACTTCTTTCTTCAAGCGTTGGTATGTGGATCTCCAACGTCCTCACGTTCTCCCTGCTGTACTGGCAGATCGATCGCGGCGGGCCTGAAGCTCGGATGAATGACGCAGGCAAAAGACCGGATTGGCTGTTTCTCCAAACGGGCACTCCTGAGGGTGTACCGCCCGACTGGCGACCCACGTTCGTCGATTACCTATATCTGGCATTCTCAACGGCAATGGCGTTCAGCCCTACCGATGCTATGCCACTGACATCGCGCACCAAGATTATGGTTATGATTGAAAGCTCGATCTCTCTTGCGACGATCGTCGTGGTCGCGGCGCGCGCAATCAGCATTCTCGGCAATTAGGCTGAAGCATAGTGTTTATCGTGCTGAAAAACAGCAGCGTAACTAATACCAATTTAAGTTGTTATTGATAATACTTCCCCCCGGAGAAAGACATGAAGCCAGAAAAACCCTCGACCCGCGTACGCCAAAAAGCACCAAAGGCTGCTGCGATCGCCGGTATCGTGTTTTCGGTTCTGCTGATCGTCAGTCTGTCGCTCATTTTGATTTCCCTTCCTGCCAATCCGCGTGAGGGTGGGGATTGGCTTTCCACCAGTAGAAACACCATCCTCCTGGCACTCAATCTGGTACCCTTCACAGGCATTGCTTTCCTGTGGTTCATCGGCGTAATGCGCGATTACCTGGGGGAGAATGAAGATCGGTTCTTTGCCACCGTCTTTCTTGGCAGCGGACTGTTATTTCTCGCCATGCTGTTCTCCTTTGGGGCGCTGGCGGGGAGCCTCATTTTACTTTACTTATCCCAAACAAATCCTCTGTCAGCGTCCGGCTTGTACGACCTTGGCTTTACTACTGCACGCGAGATTCTGAATAACTACGGGATCAAGATGGCAGGTGTATTTATGATTTCGACCAGCACTCTATTTATCCGTACCCAGGCGATTCCCCGTTGGATGGCTTTGCTGGGCTACGCTTTGGCGGCGCTTATGCTGCTGAGAGTCGCCCATATCGATCGCTTGGCCTGGCCCGTCCTGGGCTTTCCGACATGGGTACTCATGATTAGCGTACATATCTTGATGGACAACTACCGCAAAAAAGCAGAGGCTGAGTCGCTATAGTTCCGATCGATATGACGCTGCTGGAATTGCCTTGAGATGTTAAGTATTATTTCCCTCGCATGAATAAAAGCACAAAAACGCTCTAATTTAGTGTTATTAGCAAAAAAGGAGGAATTCTCAGTTAATAGTGGGTTTAGTATCTTTTACATAAGATCGTACCAAATCCCGTTTAGTTACCCCCTTTTACTTGAAGTCCGCACAGGTGGACTTTGCTCGTGTAGCTGCGACTTTCAGTCGCCATGCCATATTAGGGATAATTAATGCGGATGCAATATTAGGGATAGTTAATGCGGATTTTGTATCAAACCGGAAAATTCAAAAAATCTAAGGAATCATGAAGTTCTCAATTAAATGCTCGATCGGCGCGATCGCCGCTACCACAGCAATATTCACAGCAACAGCACTGCCATCAACTGTATCAGCAGCTAATACAAAAGCCAAAGAATGTCAGCTTATAAGTGACACAGTCGTTCAGGCTAATTTCAAAGTCAACAACTTAGAAAAACCATCGCAAGAGATAAAATTCTTCAACACGCTGGCTGAGAATCTCAAAAGCGTTCCGCTAACAGATGCCCAACTACAAATCTTGAGAGATGTTCTGGTAGCCGAACTAAACGATCGCGCCGAGCTTTGGCAAAAAGCGATTCCAATCCTGGCTAAGGGCGATCGCAAACAACTTGAGATAATCAAGACTCGCATCGATCTCAAGCGCAAGAATGGCAGAGCTATGGCGGAAATGTTCAACGAATACTGTTTTGGCAGTTAAGCGATTTCTGTCCATTATTAATGATTAATGCCACACTCTATGTTCCAAATATTGCTGAGAAAAAACATGCTATTCTATGAAAGATGTTTTCCAAAAATCATAAGGGCAGGTTTGAGGCTATGGGGGTAGATTTGCAAAAAACTAACGAATTGAAGCAGCGATCGAGCGCCATAAAGCGAACTAACCCCTTTACAACCCACAATTTTTTTGGGGGTGTCGCGTTCGGGGTGCTTGCTTCCACTCTTATGACCGCTGCGCCAGTTCGAGCCGCTGAGAAATTATTTTTGACATTCGGCCCGTTTAAATTATCCCTAAGAGTTAGTTCTTTAGAAACCTTTGCGAAAGAAGGTAAAATCGATCGAGATTTAGCATTCTATTTAGGTAGAGCGACCCCGGAACAGCAAGCTCTATTTCGTAAAGCCCTCACGGAACCGATAAAAGCTAGCCCCGTACTATTATCTCGCCTCTTTTACTCGGGAATTGGAGAAGCTATCCTGACTCGCATTGGCAAAGGAGTTACGTTGGAGGGTGGGCTGAATGGGAAATACGGCATGCGAGCCGCGATAGTGCTGGCTGCTTTCGAGCCTGAAGGTTTGACCATGCTGAATTTCTTTAAAAAGTTCCCAACCAATATCCAATTCCAAGGAGAACACATATTGGCAGCTACGGAATTCGCTGAGAAATTAGTGAGAGCAACCGAACTGCTTACTGTGGAAATGAAGCAATTGTCCTCCCGCGAGGCAGCTTCTGAGCCTTCCACGGATTTCGCAAAAATGCCAGATCTCCGCCAACCTGGCTCGTTTGGAGTGCAGCCCAAACAAACTTGGGTTCTCAAGGATAGCAGCCGCGATCGCCAGTTTTATGTCGATGTCTATAAACCTCAGAGCTGGCGCTCTGGGAAAACTCCTGTCGTGGTGTTCTCGCATGGATTTTCTTCTAGACCAGAGGATTTTGGTGACGCGGCAGAACATTTGGCTTCCTATGGCTATGTCGTGGTTCTTCCCCAGCATCCCGGCAGCGATATCAGTCGGATGAAGGCATTCCTGCAAGGGTTTCACAGAAACACCTTTGATGTGAATGAATTTATTAACCGTCCCAAGGATATCAGCTACACGATTGACGAACTCGAACGTCGCAATCAATCGGAATTTCAAGGACAGCTCAATTTAGAATCTGTAGGTGTAGCGGGTCACTCCTTTGGCGGCTCTACGGCTTTCGCGATCGCTGGTGCCGTGATTGATTTCGAGAATTTGGAAAATGAATGCAATCGGCCATTCGGCGGTCTCAACACTTCTCTGCTACTTCAGTGTCGGGCTCTAGAGTTACCCCGCCAAATCTACGATCTCCGCGATCGACGTGTTAGCGCTGTCTTTGTCGTAAACCCTGTGAATAGCAGTATCTTCGGACGTTCGGGACTGAGTAAGATTCAAATCCCCCTATTTATAGCAGGAGGAAATTACGACCCCGCCACGCCCTTTGTCCTCGAACAGGGTCGCGTTTTCCCCTGGTTGAAGACATCCGATAAATATTTGGCAATGGTAGAAGGACAGGCTCATGTTGACTTCTCCCAGTTGGATGCTGGCATAAAGTATACAATTGAGTCCTTTGACAAGATCGCCCTACCAAGTCCGGATCTAATTCATAACTATAGGGATAGCCTGGCGGCGGCATTTTTTGGGACTTACCTCGATAAGCAAGAAGATTACAAACCCTATCTCCAGTCTGCCTATGCCGCATATCTCAGTCAAGGGCAGGAATTTAAACTCTTTCTAATTAGCGCTCCTTCGGCAGACAAGTTAGGTCAAACCATTGATGACTTTAGGCGTAAGTACAACTTTAACTCTTAAGCGCATCTCTTTTCTTCCCAACTGCTTAATTAAGCTTTATTCAGTTATATAAAGTCATGCCTAAATCATTACAGCAGCTTGCCCTATTTACTACTCTATCTCAAATTGCTTGGAGCCTTCCTTGCGTACTGGCGCAAAGTGCTTTGGCCAACCCACTCGAAGCGACATCTCCTACTAACTTTTTACAGAAGCCTCCCCAAGATAGCACAATCTTAAGCGATCGCCGTTCAGAAGTTCCTGATTCTATTGCTCCTGATGAGAGATTCGATCCTACGCTCGATTTCGAGGAGTTGCTAGCAGACTCCTTCGCGGAAATGCCTGTAGCAGATAATCCCTATCTCTCCTGTCCCACTTCGACTTCTACGAACGATTCGATCGCATCTCAACCATTGCCAACTAGAGAAAGAGAAATTACTGAAAATACGTCTCCTCCTATTTCCTGCGTCGCGAACCTCACAAGCGTGCTGACATCTGTAGATTCTCTCAAGACGGAACGAGGCTTGGCGACACCTACATTCGCATCTCCAATTACTCAAGAGAACGCTCAAGGGAATGCGTTAGATAGCCCCAAGCCCTCTCCAAGCCCGACTACTAGCGATACAGCAGAGACATCCATTACGGATAAATCAGCCCCTGCCGATACGGAAAACCTGGCGAAAGCGGCGCAGAACCCAATTGCCAGCCTGATTAGCCTACCGTTTCAGTATAATTTTAACTTTGGTATTGGTCCCCATGACCGCACGCAGTACATTTTGAACGTCCAGCCAGTGATTCCAACCTCATTAAGTGATGACTGGTTGTTGGTTTCGCGCATTATTACGCCAATCCTGCTCCAGCCGATAGGGACTGATGCTTCTACATTTGGGCTGGGGGATTTGAACCCCACCTTCTTTTTCGTCCCGAAGGTTCCTGGCAATCTCAACTGGGGAATAGGTCCGGTGCTTTTACTGCCTACCGCAACCGATCGCTCCTTAGGGACTGGTAAATGGGGTATTGGACCGTCTGCTGTTGTAGTTTGGAGTCCGGGGCAATGGGTGATTGGCGCATTGGCAAATCAAATCTGGTCGGTTGCGGGCGATTCCAGCCGCCCCGATGTCAGCCAGTTTTTGTTTCAGCCATTCATCAATTACAACCTGCCAGATGGTTGGTATCTCTCATTCGCCCCCATTATTACCGCAAATTGGAACGCTTCTGCAGGTAACCAATGGACAGTTCCCTTAGGGGGCGGCTTTGGGAGGGTATTTCGGATTGACAAGCAACCGGTGAACGTAAGTTTAGTAGCATTCTGGAATGCCATCAAACCTGAATTTGGTGCAGATTGGCAGATTCGCTTCCAATTTACACTCCTCTTTCCTGGTGGGGGGTAGTATATTCATAAGGTTATGGCGTAGAATATTAACGGAAGACAAAGGGGATAGGTTTACACTAGCACCAACAAAATTTATTGAGGAGACACAGGTCATGTTTAAGCGCTTGCAGCATCTTTTCTTATCAATCCCATTGTCTCAAATCGCCTTGGGCTGCCTGCTGACAACTAGTGCGATCGCCAACCCAATTCCAACCACATCTCCGCACGATCGAGTAAATACTTCTCAGGAAACTCCTAACGTCAGCGATCGCCTGGCTCTAGAAGTTCCTAATTCTATTGCTCCCGATCGAAGCGTTGATGCTCCTCTCAATTTCGAGGAGTTGCTAGCAGACTCGCTCGCAGATATGCCCATAGCGGAAAATCCCTATCTTACATGCCCAACTTCAACCTCCGCGCATGATTCAAACACATCACAGCCATTACCGATTAGAGAAGGAGAAGCTACAGACAATACGTCTCCTCCTATTTCGTGCGTCGCTCACCTCACAAGCGCACCGACATCTTTAGAGTCTCTCAAGAAAGAGCAAGACACGACATTACCTGCATTCGCATCTCCGGTTGCCCAGGAGAATACCCAGAAAAGCCCCCAAGAAAACCCCCAAGAAAACCCCCAAGATAGCCTGCCAAAATCCTCTCCAACCCAGACCGCCAGCGATGTGGCAAAACCTGCTGACGACAGCAATCGATGGCACGTTAAATTTCAACCCTACTTTATCCTTCCCTTCAGTACCTACGGTACGACTACAATCGGGAATCGCTCCGTCGACTTCAATCTCAGTCTCGGTCAAGTACTTAGCAATCTAGACTTTGCTATCTACGGTCGCCTCGAAACATGGAACAATAACTTAGGCTTTATTGTTGACGCATCTTATCAAAAACTAGGTAGAGTTGCTAGCACTAGCATTCGCCAGACTACGCTTGCTGCAAGTGCCAGTTTTAGCCAGGGCATCTACGATTTTGCAGTCAGCTATCACTTTGGCGATCCCGCTCAATACAGCTTGCCCGACAAACCATCGAATAGGTCTTTCCCCCTATACTGGTTCGAACCAATTCTGGGCGTTCGCCTCAACAGTCTAGATGCCAGTATTGATGCTAGTTTAGACTTTGGACGATTTGATCGGAATTTTCAGAGAACGGTTAGTAGCGGACGAACCTGGCTCGAACCCACGATTGGAGCAAAATTAGGAGTGCAGGTTTCCGATCCCGTCATCCTATGGTTGCGCGGCGATATTTCTGGTTTTGGTCTAGCAGGCAATCCGAATCTAAGCTGGAACGTTATAGCTGGAGCAGACTGGTGGATTTCTCCCACCACTTCGCTTCAGATTGCTTACCGATTTTATGAAATCAATTATGGCAATAATGACCTCAGATTCAAATTAGGATATAATGGACCATTTATCGGCGTGACGTTCAATTTTTAAAAGCATTCAAACTCTTCAAGCAAACTGCTGAAGTGGAATAAGCTACCCTTTGTTTCCTTGCTTCAATAAATTGGCCTGAGTATTCCCGATCGGAAGGGCTGATAATAGACTAAGTTGATAATGTTGGATTTTAACTATTTATCCCTCCCTCTACTATGAAAGAAACCCTCATGAAAATTCAAACCTCCCGCATTTTATTGCTTTTATTTACTGCTTGTATGGCAACGATCGCGATTCCCCTGAGAACTTTGGCCCAAAGCGCACCGGAATCCCCTATCTTCCCTAACGAGGAAGCAGAAGCGATCCTGAAAAAAGCTTGCGATACATTAAGAACAAAGCAGGCTTTTACCGTTGATGTCGATATTACTTACGATAACGTACTGGATTCCGGCGAGAAAGTTCAGTACAGTGCCTTTCAGCAACTATCGGTAAAACGCCCTAACCAGCTCAGGGCAGACTACACTGGTGACGAACGCCACAGCAGTTTCTACTACGATGGCAAAACTTTCTCGTTACTAGCAAAGAAAGCGAATTTGTATGCCACCAGACCCGCACCTGCCACCATCGACGCGGCGATCGCTGAAATCGAAGAAAAGTATGACGTTACTATTCCTCTCTCTAAATTGGTGGTTAGCGATCCTTGCAGTGAGATCGCTCCCAATATCAAGAAGTCTACATACATTGGGTTCGATATGGTAAATAGAGTTCCCAGCTATCACTTCCTATTTACTGGCGAGGAAAAGGACTTCCAGGTTTGGATTAGCGACGAAGCCGAACCCGTACCTCAAAAACTTGTGATTACATACAAAGAGCTGCCTGGTGCGCCGCAGTATACGGCAATTTTTTCTAATTGGAATTTCAAACCGCAGATCTCTGCCAACACATTTAGCTTTACTCCACCCGCAGGCACTGGCAAAATCGAATTCCTTCCTTCCGAACTTAAGTAATACCACCCAGCAATAAACTAATAAGACGATGAAATTTTCTACACGTTACACCTTTTTCACTTTGCTTTTAGTCCTTTTATCTGCCAGCCTGCTTCCTCTAGATGCATTTGCCCAACGCCGTGGCGGCAACGTTAACAGAGCAGGTGCTTCTCCGCGCGTCAACAGCAACGTCAACCTAAGGGATAGAGGGAATATCAATCGCCCCAATGCGAATCGTCCTAATATTAATCGCCCCAACAACAATATCAATCGCCCCAATGTGAATGTCAATCGCCCTAACAACAATATCAATCGCCCCAATGTGAATGTCAATCGCCCCAATACCAATATCAACCGCCCCAATGTGAATGTCAATCGCCCTAACATCAACGTTAATCGCCCCAATGTGAATGTCAATCGTCCCAATGTCAATATCAACACTGGTTGGCGTGGGGGTGGTTGGTATGGCGGCGGCTACCGCACCCCACCAGGTTGGGGATTGGCTACATTTGCCACTGGCCTAGCGATCGGAACAGCGATTAATAATCGCCCACCCTATGCCGTCCCCGTAGTCGTGGGCGGGAATAACTTTATCTACTCAGATGGGGTCTTTTTGCAACCTAGAGGCAACTCTTACGTCGTTATTGCGCCTCCGATTGGTGCGGTTGTGCCTTCTATACCTGATGGTTGCACGGTAACTAACACTGATGGAGTAATATATTACAACTGTAGCGGCGTTATCTATCAGCCCTTCTACCAGGGTAACAACCTCGTCTATAGAGTTGTCAGGTTCTAAGCTGTCAGATACCCAAAAGCATCCTTGTGAATTTCGAGAGTAAAGGTCTTTGAGCGCTTTGCTTCCAGAGTATAACTTTTATTCTTAGAACTGAGGCTATAACGAATGTCAGTGCCATTCGAGGCTATAACCTATGGGGCAAGTTTTTTCTCGGCAGGTAAGACGCTTTCTGAGCAAGGTATTCCTAGGTTTAATCATAGTTTTTTGGATCGATGCTGGGAGCGCGATCGCTTGGAGTCCAATTGCGATAAGCCAGCTTCCATCATTACCGCAGTCGAACTCATCACAACTCCCAAACGGTGTCACGAGACAGGGGTTACTGGAAGCGACGGATGTGAAATTGGGTGGGAAGGCGATCTTCAAAATTGCCTCTCCCGCAGTTTTCAATCGTAGCGAATTAGGCGATCGGATTCCAGTTGAGGTGAGAGCGCGTCAAATCGAAGCTAACCTAGAGCAAATCCTGAGATCCGATCGCGCTTCAGATTCATCTGAGGAACGCTCTACCCCTCTCGATCCAGAGACAATTCGGGTATATATTGAAATTTTGAATCGTCAGCCGCTATTGTACGTTAAGGATGCGGGTCTAGTAGAGCCGAGAGTCTTATTAACGGTTACAGATACGGATGCTCAGTACCATGGTACAACTAAAGAAATCCTGGCAGGGCGTTGGCAAAAAATACTAGAGAAAGAATTACGACAGGCTCTGGAATTCCGCAAGCCAGAGGCGTTAAAGCAGCAAATTAACGATGCAATCAAGATCGCGATCGCCACGGTCGCTGCCAGTATTTTGCTATTAGCGATCTGGAAGGTATTAGCATGGCGCGAAAAAGCGTTAAAGCAATATCAGGCAAGTCAAGCGATCGCACCATTTCCCAGTGATGAGGTGCTTTCCGAGCCAGTCGTTCGCGAACATAAACCTCAATTGCTTGAGATTTTGCGACAACAATTCATTCATCAATTCAGCATTCAACGGCGCTTGCAGATTGTTAACCTACTTCAATGGTTGGTATTCTGGGCAATCGCGTTTGTTTGGGTGGCTGGGATTGCGGCCACCTTATATCAGTTCCCGCTCACCCGCCCTTTTGCTACTGGATTTGCGTCAACCCCCATCTTAATCTTGGCGGCCTGGTTTATCACTGGTCTCATAAACCGTTCGATCGGTTTGGCGATCGATCGATTCATCAAAACCTGGGAAAAAAATACCCTGACACTGGAAAACTCCCAACGGCGATCGCAGCGTCTGGCAACAACCGTTAGTGCTTTGAAGGGTTTGATAACGGTCTTCATCTATTGCTTTGTGATTGTTTGGGTTTTGCAATTTCTCAATATCGCGCCAGTATCCTTATTAGCATTCGGAACGCTGCTGGCTTTAGCAATCTCTTTTGGAGTACAGAATGTAATCAAAGATTTAGTCAATGGCATCTTGATTCTGATGGAAGATCAGTATGCCGTTGGCGACTATATTGTTGTTGGTTCGGCATCTGGAGTTGTGGAAAATGTCAACCTCCGCATTACCCAAATTCGTTCGGCGGATGGGCGATTAATCACGCTACCCAATAGCTCGATCGCTCAGGTTGACAACTTGACCCGCCTCTGGTCGCGGAGTGATTTTGTCGTGGAGGTTGCCTACAATACCGATGTCGATAAGGCGCTAGCGATCGTGATGCAAGAGGCAACGCAGTTAGCAAACGATCCAGAATGGAAGTCAACCATTCTAGATGTAGGCGAAGTTTTTGGCATAGAGAGAATTTCGCACTCCGGCATTGAAATCAAAATATGGATTAAGACGCTTCCCCTCAAGCAGTTTGTTGTGGCGCGAGAATTGCGCCGCCGCCTCAAAATCGCCTTCGATCGCCACGGCATTCACATCGGAATTCCCCAACAGATGCTGTCAGGTTCATTCCGCGATGCGATCGGCGATTTTATCCCGCATAACTCCGATCTCTCGCCAGATAACCCTCCAAAAACTTAATAGCAACCCGTTACTGAGAGTGTATAGGTATTGCCGATCGCGCTGGTACCACCCACATTCACGTTCACTTGAAAAGGATCTTCAGCGAGGCGAGGTGTGGCTTTAAAACTAACTGACTGCCCTACCCTGAGCGGTACATTTTGATTCACAAAATTATCTGTGGTGTTATTGCTGTACTTCAAGAAAACTTTTACTGCGTATGTTGCGTCATTCTGGGATGAGAGCGTGATATTAAAGCGGTTAAATCTAGCACCGCTAGGCACGGCAAAGTCTGTATTCCAGTTATTCTTAGTTAAAAGAGTCCCAGGTGGAGAAACCCTTTTCGTGACTTCCTTGCCCGTTCCTCCCACCACACTTAGGGATCTGCAATTCTGAGCGATCGCTGGGGTGGTCGTGCTTGTAACCACACCTGCAAAGCCTAACAATAGTAAATTCCGATTAGTCAATATCATGAAAGATGTTGAGAAATATTGATAGTAAATTCTTCGTCTATTCTAGAGCTTAATCGGACCAATATATTAGTTATGCCACAAATATTATTGAGAAATGAAGTGACACCACCACTCTGCGACAAGACATTAAAATTTAGGAAGCTAAACCGTCATGCCCTTCTGAAAACAGGTTAGGATATCCAAATATTTCTAATTATTGAGAAAATAACTTCCACCTTATCGACCTGAATTATGAAGGTGACAAAAACGATTGAAGTATTCGTGGCGTTGGCTCTGGCAGTATTTCTATGCCTGATTGCTGCCCCACTGGCATTCCCCCAAACCAGTCCATCGTCGCAACCGCCTACAGGAGCCGTTGTGACTCTGGACGACAAACCACTGTTCGCGATCGAGAAAAAAGCTCTGTCGTCATCTCCAGAAAAGCGAGCGCAGACAATGAAGGAGCGCATTACCACATTTGCCGACGATCGCTCGATCTCGATCGATTCCCTGTGGACGAAGAATATCGAAGACTCCATCCTGGTTGGTGCAGGTGACAAGATTCTGATTTACGTGTCCGATGAAGATGCCAAGGTAGTAGGTAAATCGCGACAGGAGTTAGCTAATGAGTACTCGCAGATTATCAGAGAAGCCGTACGTCAATACCGAGAAGACCGAAGTACGCGCTCTTTATGGCTGGCGGCAATCTATGCTGTAGGAACAACAATTGCCCTGATCGGCGCGATCGTTATTTGGAGGTGGAAAAGAGTTACGTTTCGCATCAATGCCTGGCTTAATTCCGAGCGCCATAATCGCATTCCCAGCATTCAATTTCAAAATTTCGAGCTGCTGTCCGCCGATCGCATCACTGATTTATGCATCTGGCTAGTGGGGCTAATCCGCTCGATTGCCCTGTTGACACTGCTGTATGTTTATTTCTCCTTTGTCTTTAGCTTGTTCCCTGCGACGAAGCACGTGGGCGCAACACTATTTAGCTATGTCGACAGTAGATTGCAAGCTGCCTGGAATGCTTTCTTGGCATATCTTCCCAGCCTATTAACCATCGTCCTTGTCGCCTTCATAACTTACCACGTTCTCCGTTTCTTAAAGTTTATTTTCACGGCGATCGGCAAGCAGCAACTGACTGTGCCGGGATTTTATCCCGAGTGGGCAGCACCAACCTACAAGCTGCTGACCTATTTAATTATTGCCATGGCTTTTGCCGTTATTTTTCCCTACATCCCAGGCTCCAACTCTGCCTCCTTTCAGGGGATATCAATATTTTTAGGCGTTTTGATCTCAATCGGTTCGTCTACTGCTGTTGCTAACATCGTCGCTGGTATTATTACAATCTACACGAGAGCATTTCAGATCGGCGATCGCGTCAAAATTGGCGATATCGTAGGGGATGTTGAAGCAAAACTCCTGCTGGTAACGCGCATCCGCACGGTGAATAATGTCTTAGTGACGTTGCCAAACTCCACATTATTAACCAGCAATATTGTCAACTACAGCGCCTTAATTCGAGATGACCATGCACCGCTCATTCTCCATACCACAGTCACGCTTGGCTACGATGCCCCGTGGCGCAAAATCCATGAGACTCTGATTGCAGCGGCTCGGGCGACAACGCATATTCTAGACGAACCGTCTCCGTTTGTGCTGCAAACTGCTCTTAATGATTTCTACGTCAGCTACGAACTAAAAGCCTATACCAATCATCCTTCCAAGATGGCCAGCATCTACTCCGAACTCCATCAAAATATTCAAGACAAGTGCAACGAAGTGGGAATTGAAATCTGCTCGCCGCATTACTCGGCACTTCGAGATGGCAATCATAACACCATACCTGAGACTTATCTCCCGGAGGGATATCAAGCTCCTGGCTTTAAAATTGATAACCGATCTGATTGAGAAATAGGCTGAAATTCACGATCTAGAAATTCATGAGTAATGAGAGTTGCAGAAAATACCAGGGGCCGGGATTATTGCCCACCACTTTCTGAATGGCCGCACCGGGAAACGCTACGGAACCACTGGCATACAACAGAAAATTGCGAGATAGATTATATCGACCTGTTAGTGTAAGCTCTTGTCCAATCTCGGACGATTCGAGAAAAGAGAGTGCTTGCGCACCACCCAAATTGTTTAGCTCTGCCGCAGACAGATGAATGTATTGCAGAGATAGATCGAATTGTTGAGATGGACGCAATCGCAACACAACTTGATGGGTAATTAAATTGGAGTTTTGGTAAAGTTTGACTAGATTTGCACCCTGAATCCAGGTATCCGGACTTCCTCCAGAAAGCAATGGATCGAACCGCTCAAAGGTCGAAGTATTGGGATTGTCACCGCTGAAATAGGCATAGCGATAACTCAGGGTAGGAGTCCAAGGAAGATCCTGGATGGTGTAGCCAATTTGTCCCCAAGCGGCATTTGCAGCCATATCAAAGCTGTCGTTCCACTGATGAGCGTATTCAGCTTGAAGCCAGAGTCCATCCAGGCCAAATAGATTGCTAAATCGAACGCGGGGATAAATGACATTTAGCCCTTTCTTGGGAAAGACGCTCGTCGAGGTGAAATAGGAAGAATCAGATTCAGGGACGTGAATATAGCTCAATCCTAGTTGCACAGATCGATTATTGTCATATTCTAAATTGGCTCCCACAAACTTAGTTCGGCTATCAATTAAGGGCAACTCGTTGGGGTCGAGATAGAAACCTTCAAGGCGAAGATCGTTCCAGCGAATGCGACCAATTACAGTATTCTCAAAGGCAGTGCGTGGGTTTGATAGAATCGTGGCGCGATCGCCCCCATTCCCCGCTCCGTTCGCAAATAACATGCCGTTACTAATCCGGTAATCCTGCCGTCCCGCCGACAGGTTAATCCCAAAGCGGGAATTGTCGGTTCGATAGCCGTAAAGTACGCCACCATAAAGATCTTCAATGCCGCTGAAGATGCGATTGTTCGATTCAAACAAATCGGGCTGAAGCGTTGTAGAAACTATATTGGTGGCACTACCGTAGACATAAAGGGGGAGGGTATCGATCTGAGTAATGCCCGCAACGCCGAATTCTAAGTAGCTGTCCAACCAGCTATAGGTGCCTGCGCGAGCTGGATCGCGAGCAAGGGGATTGCCCTGGGTGAAGAGAGCGGCGTTGCCGAACCAGGTGTTGCTGCTGCTAAAGTTGGACAATCCACCTCGCAGAATGGCAACGGCTGTGGCGCGATCGTTTGTATAAAGATTCGGAAATTCTCGCAAATCACCTGTGACGAGAATACCTGTTTCACGGGGCTTAGTGACTGCCTCAGCCTTCAATCTCACTGAGAGAACGACCACTACCTCACCGGGAATTTGCACCTCATAGAAAGCATTCTGCGCGGCTTTCACAAATGCAAGCTGCTCGACCCGCTGCAGGCCTGCATTCAGAAAAAGCCGATTGTAGTTATCTCCTGACCGTACTGCAAATGCTTGTGCAATCTGCTCTTGAAGTTTCTGATTGCGATCGGGATCGGGGGTGGGGTTTTCGAGATAAATCCGAACTTCTGAAATACGCTCCCCATTGAGCAGGCCAGGATTCAGCAAAAAGCCCCCCGTTGGTACGGCGGTAGCCGGAATTTCGGTTAAGGTTTGGGTTGTGGCGGGAAGTTCATCGATCGCCTCAGCAGGGACAGATTCTGAGGAACGTTCTTGAGTCAGCGGTTCAGTAGTCAGCGGTTCAGTTAGAATGTCTGAGACGATAGTGATTTCGTCAGATACCATTTCGTCGGCATATGCGCGATGACATAGCATCGCAGGAGTAAATGTCAGGCAAAGCAACGATAAAAAGGTAGAACAAAAAGGCTTCATGAATCCTCAAGGAAATGTCGCAGGGAATTGTTTAAGAATGCTGAGTGCTAAAAACTGAGCCAAGTAAGGGAATTGCAGGTTAATAGGATACCAAGTGTAAGGGCGAACGGCCGTTCGCCCTTACAGAGCCGCATTCCCGATCGTGGTAGGTCATTTAATTGCAGATCCCTAAACACACGATCCGCATCCACTAGGACTCAACACGGATCGAGTCTTAATGGATGCTCTTGAAGCGAACTTTAATAAGCGGTCCAACCGCCATCTGTGGCGTAAACGCAGCCCGTCAAGTTAGATGCATCCGCAGACAACAGAAACAGGATAATCGCTCCCTGTTCCCAAACGGTCGACATTCGCTTCTGCGAATCGGATGCCGACAACAGGCTCAATGTTTTCAACATGGCGGTAGGACTGGGACTACCCACTGCTTCTTTTTGTGCCTCTCTGACAAACTCGGATGCTCGATCCGTCATGGGTGTTGCTGTTGCTGCCATGTTTACCGAATTCACGCGAATGCCCCTGGGCGCATAATCGACCGCCGCCTGTCGGGTTAACCCAGTCACCCCATGTTTGCTGGCAACATAGGCAGGATTGCCACCCAACCCCGTTAACCCGGCAATAGAGCCAATGTTGACGATCGCCCCACCTTTGCCCTGTTTCACCATCTGGCGCAGTTCGGCCCGCATCGATTTGAATACACCCGTGGTGTTGGTTGCCAGGACATTTTCCCAGTATTCATCTGTCGCCTCGTGGATAGATTTAGGCAACAAGTGCCGCTGTCCCTTAAAATTGAGCGGTTGCCCCGGATCGGCACCGTCTAGAACCCCAGCGGCATTGAGTGCGAGGTCTAAACTGCCATAGATCCGCACGGCCTCCTCCACTGAGCGATCGCAGACCTCTGTGTTCACCACATTGCCCAAGATCGCGATCGCCTGATGTCCTTCACCCTTAATCTGGCTAATCGTTTGGTTGAGTTCCTTTTCCTTCCGATCTAAACCAACAATATTGGCTCCTTCCCTTGCGGCCCGAATCGCGGTTGCGGCTCCAATGCCAGTAGCCGCTCCTGTGATTAGCAATGTTTTGCCCCGAAAGCGATTTGGGATGAAGTAGTTGGGATCGGTAGGGGTAATATCAACCATTGGGTTTTCTCCAAGTTGTGATGGAACAGCATTAGCAATAAGGGACGAGGAAGATTCGTTCTGAGCCTGGGCGTGTGGCGGAGAGAGCGCGATCGCTGCCAAAAACGACCCCGTCCCTAATGCCAGAAATTGACGACGATTTAGAAAGTAATGAAGAACTTCTTTAACACCCGGACTTTCCAGATTGAGGCCAGAGAAATCAGGTTCCATAAATATCAGCCATAAACATCAGGAAGCTAGCATGTACATATTTTAAGATTATCACTACTCCATCTGACTGTCAAAAAAGAGCTTCTACTCGCAGGGCAAATGCATACTCAAGCTAGCAGAATTTGCAGCAATATCAAGAGATCTCACCAATCCGCGTCAGCCATTTTTTTATACATCGCTAATCAGTTTAGCGATTGTAATTGAGGAGGGAATCAACCACCAAATATAACTGCATCTGGAATCTCATAGCGCTCCTGACCGATGCGGATGATATTGAGATCGCTCTGCTTGCTGGCGCTGAAGCTACCGCGATCGGCTTGGCTTCGATCGTACCCAGTGGCTTTTCCATTCTCGAAAAAGATGCTGCGAGTGCGACCATCTGGCTTTGTTACCGTGACAGTGCCATTTCCATTGCCTTTACGGACGACACCAAAACGGCAAGATGCGGTCGGCTGTCCCCCACCCATTGAGCAGGAAACATTGCCAGTAGCGTTGTAATTTGTTCCCGGGACCAATGCATCTCCACCATCATTCCCTGACACGATCGTCTCCAAGCGATAGTTCGCCACTTCGTTGCGACGGGCGGCACTCCGCATCATATAAATCCGAATTCGATAATCACCGCTTTTTTTGACCACTCCCTCAAATTGGTTACCGTTGACCGAGCCGTTAAAGATTGCCACATCTCTTTGACCGGGTTCTAGAATGTTAAAGTAAGTGGCACCGTGCTTTGTGGCCATGCTGACATTCATGGTTTGTCCTTGTCTGACGTTGAGGATGTAATCAACAGTCTGGTAGCCCTTAATTGAGGCTTGGATGGTGGCACTAGTGGTTCCAGGGTTAAACTGAACCCTTTGAGTGGGGATGGTCTGTTGAGCCAATCGCAAGCTTGGATGACTGGGAGTCAGGGTGGAAATACCACGAGCCAAGATAGGGGCTTGTGTAGATAGAAGGGCGATCGCTGCTATACCAACAGAAAAACCCTGTTTTAACATAAACATCACGTTATCTCCTCAAATCGTGTCAAATCATTTTTGTTGTTAGCTTACAGTCACTACCTTGGCTTGGATTGATGCAAGTTCGACTAAACGCCTGCTTAACATTAGGTCGATACAAGTAGTACAGAACGAACGTCCCTGCCGCAAGCGAATGGGGTATCGAAATGGACTTTCTACTGGAGTTTAGACTAAAAGGCAACAAGAAGCATCTCGCTAGATAGAAACTAGCGAGAGAGAGGATAAAAGGGAAGAAGTTGAGCTAAGCAGTTGCAGCGGAAGCTTTTTTGAGGGGCTTGGCATAGCGTTTTTTGACAGTAGGATAACGAATCCGTTGGGTTCGTTTTTTCCCAAGAGGCCAACCTGGAGACTTACCGCGAGGTTTAGGGTCAGGGGAAGGAGAGCCAATCCTGACCAAAACTAAAGCAAAAGCATTTGCAACTCGACCAGGAGACAATTTAGTCATCGGTTTCTGCCAAGGCAGAGGAGAGTCTTGGACAAGTTCACGAGCGAGCCACAATTGCCAAGTAAGTAAAGGCATCAAGTCCGACCAAGTCTCCATCTGAGCAGGGGTAGAAAGCTGAGGGATTGTCCAATGGAGACGTTGACGCACCAAGCGATACCAATGCTCAATGGCAAATCTGCGCAGATATTTTTGCCATACCTCACTCAAGATTGGCTCGTCTTTAGCGACCCAAATCAACCACAGGGGTTTCGATTCAGGCATATCAAGACGTTCGACCAGAATGAGTGTAAAGGGATGGTCTGCGGCTTGCTTTAAGTGCAGGTTTGGCCATCGACGAATTTGCAATCGTCCCAGTTTAGGCTCTGCAATTGTGATGTCTGCTTGGGGAATAGACCAAGTGTCAGAGTCTTTGAGGCTAAATTTCTCTCCATGCTTATGGGGTCGCCCATGCCCCTCGTAATCCTTTGGGGCATGATACAGAACCCGGTTGGGGCGTAGCCTGAGCAGCTTGATACACGGGATGTCTGCTGTTTGCTGCAAAAATGGTGCGCACCCATACTCGCCATCCCCCAGGAAAAGCACAGTCCCAGGAATTTCCGCACAAACCAAGCGTAACTGACTAGCGGCTTTCTGAATCGGGTTCTCGAAACTGGTGATCCGCTCATGCCGCAACGGTAAGGCAAAACTCCCTTCTGACTCTGGAATCCAGGCAATTGTGCTGTATCCTTGCCCCACCGTAACAGGTTTGCTTCCTACTCCCGGTTGAGGTTGATGTTCGTAGGTGCGTTCTTGTAATGTCACCGCATAGGGACGCGACCAGGCTGTATGGTCGCCCGCCAATATCGTCACCTCTGCTGCCGGCATTTGCTGTATGTATTGCTTCATCAAGTCTTCACGTGGAGGATGACTATCTTGCAGTGCTTCATAGATACTCGACCACTCCCTCCGAAATAATGGGCTTAACGAAAGTTCCACAAACGATGAAACACTCCGACTCGTCAGTACCGCATCCATCAAGTCGAACAGCGCATCTCTCCCGTTCCCTATAATTTCGTACGTGTACTTGCGAAATTGCTCAAGTTTATCCAAACTAATCATGATGAAGCTGTTGATTTTATAGTCTTTTCAGCTTCCATCATCAAGCGGTCAGTCTGCAATGGCTGGCTGCTTTTTACCACTTTTTAGTCTAAACTCCAGTTTCTAGTGGGGAAGCAGCCCACAACACAAGATTTTGAGATTCTGCCACGGAACAGTAGGGAATGTACCCCTTATCAAACTACCACAGCGACTTCAAACTGCGATCGCCTATTCTGGCAACTGGACAATTGCTAGGGTTATACTAGGCTACGGACTAACAACGGGAAACGACTTTATGCTTTCCTAGAGCAGTCGAGGGAGGATAAAGTTGAAGCGGTGCAGTCGCTGAGAGCCTGGTGGCGAGAGCAAAATTAGCCTGGGAAATCAATCGTGTCAGAATCACAAGCTTTATGCATTCTCAGTGGAGGGCAGGATTCCACTGCCTGCGCGGCAATTGCCTGCCAGCAGTACGATCGCGTCCATGCCATTACCTTCGACTACGGCCAACGCCACGCGATCGAACTGGAGAGCGCTAAAGCGATCGCTCTAGCACTTCAGCTTGCCAGCCATGAAATTATCCAGTTGGGGCCAATCCTCAAAGGTACTTCTCCACTGGTATCTAACACTCCTCTCGGACAGTACAACTCCACGGAGGAATTACCCGGTGGTGTGGAGCCAACATTTATTCCAGGGCGTAATATCTTGTTTTTGACCATAGCAGCCAACCGCGCCGCCGTGTTAGGGATTCAAGACATTTTTATGGGCGTGTGCGAAGCTGACTTTGCAGGCTACTACGACTGCCGCCAGGTATTTGTCGATGCGATGGCAGTAGCGATCGGCGAAGGGGTATGGGGCGACCCCCGTGCTTTCACAATTCATACACCTTTGATGCAATTGACTAAAGCCGAAAGCGTAAATTTGGCTATGAAAGTCCTGGGCGATCGCTTTGAGGCAATCTTCGAGTTAACCCATACCTGCTATGCCGGAGTCAAAGGCGGTTGCGGTAAATGTCATGCCTGCTTGATTCGCGATCGCGGCTTCACGGTCGCCGGAGTAACAGACCCCATCTGGAAATTCCGTACAAAAAGCTGACCGCTGACTGCTGAGCGCTAATTGCTATAACATATTGCATACAGTTTAGGGGTATTAAGAGCGATCGCATATGCAGGAAATTTTGCACGCACTTTTGCAGTCGGGCGTTGATGGCATTGCTACGGGCAGCATTATTGCCCTTGCTGCCGTGGGGCTGAGCCTGACCTACGGAATTTTAAAGTTAGCCAACTTCGCCCACGGGGACATTCTCACGCTAGGAGCCTATCTTGCCCTCTTAGCCAATACGATCGCTAAGCTGAACATCGGTCTATCTATCCTATTTGGCTGCGCGATCGCTACAGTCGTCGTTTTGCTCTGCGAGAAATTGCTCTGGCAGCCGTTACGCTTTCGCCGCGCTACGCCCACGACGATGATGATCGTGTCGATCGGGCTAGCACTGGTCATTCGCAATGGCATTATTCTATTTGCAGGGACAAAACCCCAGAGTTACTCTATCCCATCGTTCCCCGCCCTCAATCTCCAGGGATTGCTCGTGAGAACCAACAGCGCTATTACGATTTGCATTGCAATAATCGTGGTAGCGGGCTTGTATTATCTCTTGCAAAACACTAAAATCGGACGTGCTATGCGGGCTGTGGCTGATAATCCGGAATTAGCTAAAATTACGGGCATCAATGTTAATGCCGCGATCGCCTGGACGTGGGTAATTACTGGTTGTTTAACAGCGTTGGGGGGTGGTATGTACGGTCTAACTACTGGAATAAACCCAAACATGGGGTGGTCTCTGGTTTTGCCCATGTTTACGGCGGTTATTTTGGGGGGGATTGGCAACCCCTACGGAGCGATCGCTGGCGCTATGATTGTAGGTATTGCTCAAGAAGTTGCTACTACTTGTCCGGCCAACTTAGGGGAACTGGCAAAGTATTGTATTGGTACAGATTACAAACTGGGAGTAGGTCTGCTTATTATGGTCTTAGTTTTACTGGTCAAACCGCAGGGGCTATTTAAAGGCACGATGTAATCGCACAGCTAGTCAAGCAGACTTATAGCAATCTGAAATGATGCGTGCAAGTTAGCAATCGGCGATCGGCGGTCAGCAAGAAAATTTTACAATGCGGATAGGAATGCTATATGAGGAACGAACAAGAACTGGATTGGCAAATCGATCGGCTAGTAGAAGATGCGCCCCAAGATGGGGTTACGCCGGGCATCACCAAAGTGCTGTCGTCAGTATTAAAAGCGATCGCCCTACAGCTCAATCACAGTAGCTACTATATCCTGCAATCCCAAGATGGCAGTTGGTTGCTGACAACGCTGAGCAATCGCAACTCGCCAGATATCGAAAAAAATGTTGTCTATGCTTATTGCAGCAGTACTGCGTCTAATTTAGAGAGACTCAAACAAGGCGATCGCGATCTCGTATCTGTGGAAATCGGCATTATTGAAATTCTCTTTCGGTTAGTCGGCCTCAAGGAAGTAGATAGTCTGATTCTATTCGATAAATTGACAGATACGCAGCGAGGCACAGAAATCAGTCGCGCTGAATTGCAAACTCTGTGCGAAAAGCAAATGCAGAAGCTCAAAAACGCGCAACGCAAGCTACAAAGGAATCGCTCTCCCAAGAAGGGATTCGCACCCCATATTGCCTAGTATTTTCCATGAAAAAAGTCTACGTTCTCGATACCAACGTGCTCCTGCACGATCCGTCCGCATTGTTCTGCTTTGAAGACAATGACGTTATTCTTCCCATCGCGTCGATCGAAGAACTGGATCGCTTTAAGAAGAACTCAGATGCGACCGGACGCAATGCTCGTCAAGTCTCCCGTACTTTAGATGCACTCCGCCAGAAAGGGCATTTAACCGATGGCATTCCCCTGGAGCGCGGCGGATCGTTACGGGTTTTGCTTTGCGAGCGGAAAACCTTGCGATCGCTCCCTGCCGAACTCGAACGCAGTAATGGCGATAATGCCATTCTGGCTGTCGCTTTAGATCTACAGCGCCAGTGCCAGTGCCCGGTCGTACTGGTCAGTAAAGACACTAACTTACGCATTAAAGCAGATGCCCTTGGATTAATTGCCCAGGATTACGAAACCAATAAAGTCGATATCGATGAATTGTATACGGGCACGGCAGAAGTTATGGTGCCGCCGGAATCAATCGAGCAGCTCTTCAAAGACGGCAGCGTAATTCTCGACGACCCTCTATTCCCCAACCAGGCCGTAACGCTGATCGATCGCACGAATCTCGCACATACGGCTTTGGGAGTTGTGGATGGCAGTTCTGGACGGGTGGTTCCCCTCATCAAAATACCTCGCGATGGAGTGTCCAATATCCAGGCTCGCAACCGAGAACAGAAGTTTGCATTGGATTTGTTATTGCGAGATTCGATCGCGTTGGTAACTCTAGTGGGTAAAGCCGGAACCGGAAAGACGTTGCTGGCGATCGCCGTAGGCTTGCAAAAAGTTGCTGACGAACGAGTCTATCGTCGCCTATTAATTTCTCGCCCGGTGGTGCCAATGGGCAAAGATATCGGTTATTTGCCAGGTGAGATTAAAGAAAAGCTGACCCCCTGGATGCAGCCGCTCTACGACAACTTTGATTTAATTTTTGGCTCGCCCGAAGCGATCGGCAAGCCCAAACACTGGCGACCGGGGTATGAAGAACTGCTGGAGAGGGGCATCCTCCAAATTGAACCCCTCACCTACATTCGAGGGCGCAGCATCCCTCAGCAGTTCCTGATCGTAGATGAAGCACAAAACCTCACGCCGCACGAAGTGAAAACAATTTTGACGCGGGCGGGAGAGGGCACAAAAATCGTTCTAACCGGCGATCCAGATCAAATTGACAATCCTTATATCGATGCCGCAAGTAATGGATTGACCTATGCCGTCGAACGCTTCAAGCACGATCCCCTGGCGGCTCATATCACCCTCCAGAAAGGCGAGCGATCGCCTCTGGCAGAACGGGCGGCGATCCTACTCTAAAGGGTCTCTGGGGCGAATTGTTGGGAGGTGACCACCCTGGAGTTCTGCCACTGAGATTGAGATTTTTGCAAGAGCGCGATCGCCTCCTCGTACGTTTCCACACAGGTGGGAATGCCAATATCAACGGGACTCACAAAGCTTGGCGTTACCTCCATCATATGAACCTTGGCCCACTGCACTAAGTCCGCCCACATCGAACCCACCAAAATCAACGGTACGTGATGCAGTTGGCGCACCTGTAGCAATTGCCAGATCATCATGGTTTCTAACGTCGTGCCGATACCCCCAGGCACTACCACAAATGCATCCGATAGCAACACAAAATGGTGCAACCGCGAAAAGAAGGTGCGATGCTGATAAACCTCTTCAACAAAAGGATTGGTTTGCTGCTCGTGTTCGAGCGTAATCCGCACGCCAATCGACTGCGTTAGATTCTGGGGATCTGCACTCACGCTGCCTTCGTTGGCTGCTTGCATCAGCCCAGGCCCGCCCCCAGTGACGATATCGCAGCCCATTTTTGTTAGTTCGCCAGCCAGTTCGCGCACCTGGATGTAGAGCAAATCTTCCGGGCGCAACCGCGCAGAGCCAAAGATCGTCACTCGGTAGCGATCGTGTTTAGGCGGATGAATGCGGGTCAAATTATCCACGACATCCCAAAGCTGTAAGACAGCAGCCTGTACGGTTTCAAACGTGGCGCGATCGTCCTTGGTGCTAATTCCGTCAGTCGCATGCAGCAAAATTGGATCCAAGGCATCAGGCATATTGGGTTACAACCAGTTTGTGATAGAGAGATTACATTAAAATAACATCCTTTTAGCTACCTCCTTTTACTTGAAGTGCGTGAAGACAGACTTTGCTTGTATAGCCCCGACTTTCAACCGAGATGAACGTTTCCCACCATTAATAGGATAATTAATGGGATGACGGCTGGCGTAAAATTTCGAGTTGCTGGAGTTGCTGAGACTGCTCTTGCAGCCGAGCTTCCAGTCCCTGACAAACGAGTTCGCACAGGTCAAAGATCGTCGGATCGGCAATTTCATAGTACACGCTGACTCCGTAGGGTTGGCGTTTGACCATGCCTGCTTGGGCAAGAACTTTTAAGTGTTTCGAGACATTGGCTTGTCCCAATCCAGTGGCATCCATAATTTCGGATACGTTCTTCGTGCCGGCCCTCAGCTCGCACAACACTTGTAAGCGACTGAGTTCTGACAGCACTTTGAAATAGTCAGCAACTTGGGCAAGCGCAGAAGCAGAAAGCTGAGACATAAAGTAAACTCGCACAAAACTTTGGCGATCGATAGCGATCTGACTTATTATATTGCTATATGGTTGTATTATCAACAAATTAAGGACAAGAAGTTGTGCGGCCAACATCTGGCGACTAGAAGTCGCATCTGCACAAACAAAATTAAGGAAGACATCGATCTATGGCTATTTGGCAGCGCGTAGCTTTTGAATCTGCTGCTCGCTGTTCTTGACCCATTGGGGATTATTCTGCTTGTTAAATAGGGCTTGTGCCTGCACGAAGGACTCGATCGCTTCCTGCTTTTTCCCCAGTCTGGCCTGGGCTGAACCCAAAGCAAAAAAGGCATTGGCATAATCTTTCTTGATCTTGATGGCTTCGCGTAATTGCGCGATCGCTTCTTCGGGCTTGCCCTGGATTAGCAAACCCGCTCCCAAGTTGTAACGGGCTTCAGCGTAGTTGGGGTTGAGCTTGAGTGCTTTTTGGTACTGAACGATTGCGCCTGCCGTGTCATTTTTTTGTTGTAAGAGCAGTCCCAAGTTGTAGCTGGTTTCTGGGGAGTTGGGATAGAGCCTTTCTGCTTTGCGGAGCTGGGCAATCGCGCCGTTCACATCGCCTTTTTGCCGGAGCGCTAGTCCCAGGTTGTAGTAACCCACTGCCAAATTGCGATCGAGGGCAACGGCACGTTTGAGGTAGGTAATTGCCTCATCCGGTTTACCGCTTTGCAACAGAGCAGCTCCTAAATTGCTGTAAGCCATCGCAAATTTAGGATCGAGGCGTGTAGCTCGCTGGAATGAGTAGATCGCTTCTTTAGTTTGTCCTGTTTGCGCCAGAGCTAAGCCAAGGTTGTAGTGGGCGGCAGTAAAGTTGGGATTTTTTTTGATCGCAGCCCGAAATACTGGGATGGCACCCTCTAAGTTGCCAAGCCTCACGTAGGCATTGCCGCGCTCTAGTAACTGCTTTGCTGTTTCACCTTGTTGAGGCGATTTAGGTGGATGATTAGGTGCAGTTTTAGGTGGGGCGCTCGAAGGTTTAGTTTGCGCCCAACTAGATCCTGGCAGGTTACCAAAACCAGTTAGTAATAAAGCTGTTGCGGATATACAAGCTAAGTACGTTTTGACCATAGGATTTGCGCGAGTTCGTAGACTGGGATCTTGCGATCGCATTTAATACATTAGACGGTAGTATTTCAAACCAGTTGCTACTATTTAGGCAACCCTTGTATAACAGGGTATCTAGATAGAGCACCCGCACTTTGGGAACACTACCGCCATCTTTATGCACTTTTATTCCTTATCCTAAGATACCAAGGCTTAACGGGCATTTTTTATTGTTGAAATCTGCAAATAACTATGAATAAGCAAAGTTGGATCGACAAGCTGTCGCTGGTAGAACATATTGAAGGCGGTTATTTTTCTGAGACTTATCGCGCCACGGAAGCAGTGGCAACATCGCGAGAAGGTTCAGGGCGATCGCTGATGACATCCATTTATTATCTACTGACCGACGATCGCCCCGTAGATCGCCTGCATAAAAACCTATCTGACATTATGCATTACTTCCATGCCGGATCTCCCATCACCTATATTCTGGTTGACTTAGAAGGTAGACTGCATAAAGTGAAATTAGGTCTCGATCTAACTCAGGGTGAAGTTCCTCAACTCCTCGTTCCTGGTGGCTATTGGAAAGCCGCTGTACTGGAAGCAGGGGAATACGGCTTGATAGGTGAGGCAGTGGCTCCAGGGTTTGACTATCGAGATATGACCATTGCTACAGCAGACAAAATACGCGCTCAGTTTCCGACTTTGTGGAATGAATTAGCGCCCTATGTAGGAGTTTGATTGGGAAGACATGCACACCTTGGGCGTGTCAAGTTGTTCGTTTTGCGTTCTCATAGAAAGTAGTAGGCGATCGCAAAGATAATTATCACCATACACAACACAGCAATGAGAAGAATAAACATGTCGATGGAGTGCGGGAATTCCCTGTTGACATTTTACCATCAAAGTGAAGCCATATCCCATCTCAAACTAATATCAAGGTTTCTCGATCCAAGATTGTAAGATCCTCATGAAATCCTCATATTCTTTGTCTAGGATTGAGATATAGGCTTTTTGCACTAGTTATGACTACAGTAAAGAAGATACAATCGCGGAATCGTTGGATTGTGGCTGCTGCTGTAGGTGCGATCGCTCTTGGGTCGATTGGATTTGGAATTGCTAAGTTAACGCTGCTGAATAAGGCTCAGTCCGATCGAGTTATAGCCGACATTGCGACCTCGCAGCCACGACGAATTGAGGTTGTTGCCTTAGGGCGACTGGAACCTCAAGGAGAGGTAATACGAGTGGGCGGCCCTAACGGCGAACGGATTCGCCAGTTAACTGTTAAAGAAGGCAATTTCGTTGAGAAAGGGACAATCTTGGCGTATTTGGAAAGTTACATAGAGCGTTTAGCAGAGCGCGATCTGGCTGCAAGTCAGGTGGCAGAGGCCGAACAGCGCCTCAAGGCATCGACCGACTACAGCCAATCCCAGATTCAGGAAGCCAGTACTCGCATTCAGCAGATCGAGCGCCCTCGGGCTTTTGAAATCGACGCTCAAAAAGCTGCTATTCGCAAGCTAGAAGCCGAACTAGCTCTAGCAAATATCGATCTGCAACGAAACCAGAGCCTCCTCAACGATGGCGCGATTGCCAAGCAAGCGCTCGATCGCCAGGTCAGTCAGGTAGAGCAATTACAGGCACAGGTCACCAGCGCTAAGGCAACCTTGATTAAATTGGAAACAGGATGGCAAACCGACATGCAGAATGCCAAGGCGCAAATGCGATCGCAGGAAGCCAACCTACCTCTAACGCAGATTCAAGTAGCGCTGCGATCGGCACGGCAAAATCTCAAACTGGCAGAAGCACGGTTAGAACGCACTCTGATTCGCGCCACTAAGTCCGGGCGGGTGCTGCGCATCATTACGCACGAGGGCGAAGCGATCGGCAGCAACGGTATCCTCGACCTGGGCAATACGCGCCAGATGTACGTAGTGGCAGAAGTCTACGAAACCGATGTGGGATTGGTGGCAGTCGGCCAACCCGTCACGATCGCGAGCCGCAACGGTGCGTTCGAGACACCACTCAAAGGCAAAGTGGCAGAAATTGGCTGGCAGGTTTTCAAGAATAACGTATTGGATGACGACCCGGCAGCGAATGCCGATGCTCGCGTCGTGGAAGTAAAAATTCGCCTGGATGACAGCAAGCCAGTCGAAGGATTGACGAATTTACAGGTCGATGTGAGGATTGCCGCAAAATGAAAACTCCACTGGCGTGGTTGAATTTGATGCACGAAAGAACGCGATTGCTAGTCGCGATCGCTGGCGTTGCCTTTGCCGATATTCTCGTCTTCACAAACCTCGGCTTTTTAGGATCGCTGCCCGCTACGGCAGGTCTAGTTTACAACCAGATCGATGCCGATATCTATCTGGTGTCTCCTCAAGCGTTAGAAATCACCAGTGGCCGCGCCTTCCCCATCCAGCGCATATATCAAGCGGCTGGCGTGGAAGGAGTAGAGCGCGTCATGCCCCTGTACACGGGACGTTTGCAGTGGCGTAATTCGCAAACTCACTTGAGTCGCTCCATTTTTGTCTATGGCATCAATCCCAACGATCCGGTGTTTAAGTTGCCGGAATTGCGATCGCCCGCCAACCAGGCAGCCCTACGCAGTTGGGATACGGTGTTGATCGATCGAAAATCCCGCCCTGAGTTTGGGCCTAAAGATATCGGGCACACCACAGAAGCAAAGCGCCGACAGGTCAAAATCGGCGGGCAATTTACCCTTGGAGGTGGCATGTCTGCGGATGGATCGTTAATTATGAGCGACCAGAACTTTCGCCGCTACTTCAATCCCTCGCCTCTAAATCGCATCAACATGGGATTGATTAAGCTAAAGCCAGGAGCAGACGCAACTCAAATCGCATCTGTCCTTCGCAAACTATTGCCGCCAGATGTGGCAGTACTCACACAGCAACAGATTATCCAGCGCGATAGCGACTTCTGGGTCGAACTCTCATCAACTGGCTTTATTTTTGGTATGGGTGTGGCGGTCTCCTGCATGGTGGGAGCGGTTATCGTCTATCAAATTCTCTACACCGACATCGCCAACCACATGAAACAATACGCTACGCTCAAGGCGATGGGCTATCACAATCGCTATCTATTGGCGATCGTACTTGAGGAAGCGATTATTCTAGCCGTTCTCGGCTACATTCCTGGACTTGCACTTTCCTTAGGACTTTACGAACTCACGGTGAGAACGATCTCCCTTCCCATGTTCATGGATTTAGGGCGAGTCATCTACGTGTTGCTCTTGACCATAGCCATGTGTGCGGCTTCCGGCTTAGCGTCCATGCAGAAAGTCATTAGTGCCGATCCGGCGGAGGTTTTCTAGATATGCTACTCCACCGCACCCCCCTTGCCTGGTTTAATCTCACCTACCGCACTCGTCGCCTGGTTACTGCGATATCTGGGGTTTCTTTTGCGGTGCTGTTGATGTGTATGTTTAAGGGCTTTGAAAATGCCTATTACGACAGCCAGATTCAGTTGCTGCAAAAGTTGAACGGTGAGATTTTTATCGTCAATCGACTCAAGTACACCATGTTCATCCCCGAGCAATTTGCCCGCCGCCGCCTGTATCAGGCGCAGGCATTTGATGGAGTGGTGGCTGCCTATCCAGTCTACATGAACACCGGCAACTGGAAAAATCCCATCACTAAAGCGGTGCGTCCGTTGCGGGCGATCGCCTTTAACCCCCACGATCCGGTCTTGCCATTGCCGAGCATTTTGCAACACCGACAAGACATGCAGATGCCCTGGACTGTTCTGGTGGATGACAAAAGCAAGGACGACATCGGCTCCAAGCAGACAGGTGTCGTGACCGAACTCGCCGAGCAGCGCGTCCGTATTGTGGGCACTTACAGTATCGGTACGGATTTTGCTTCTGATAATGGCAATATTGTGATGAGCGACCAGAATTTTCTCCGCTATTTCGCTCAAGCTGAAGTGGGAAAGAAAAGTCGCAACCTGAATACAGTTGATATTGGCTTGCTGAAGGTTGCCCCTGGGAAGGATGTCGATTTACTCGCCAAAACACTGCGCCAGCAATTACCGCAGGATGTAGCCGTCTGGACAAAAGCCGAATTTATCCAGAAGGAGTTGGATTACTGGCGCAATAATACTGATATTGGCTTTGTATTTGCACTCCTGGCTGGCATGAGCTTTGCGGTGGGGGTAATCCTGGTTTACCAGATTCTCTACACCGATGTAGCAGAGCACAGTGCGGAATATGCCACGTTGAAAGCGATGGGATACTCAAATCTCTTCCTATTGGGAATTGTGTTCCAGGAATCGCTCATTCTCGCATGTGTAGGATTCGTGCCGGGGTTGGCGATGAGTTTTGGCCTGTATCACCTCACATCCAGTGCCACAGGTTTATTCATGCAACTGACAGTTGGACGCGCCCTTGCAATTTTGGTCGCCACTTTTATGATGTGTTTGGTCTCTGGCGCGATCGCCGTGCGTAAAGTCCTATCTTCCGATCCGGCGGAGGTGTTTGCCTGATGGATAATTTACCTGCAATGCTAAATGCAAGTGCCCCTGCAAAAGCGATCGCGGCGGTGGAACCTCTAGTAGTACAGGTACGCAATCTGAATTACTATTTTGGTGAAGGCAATCTGCGCAAGCAGGTGTTATTCGATATCAATTTGGATTTACCCAAAGGACAGATTGTGATCATGACGGGGCCGTCAGGTTCCGGTAAGACCACGCTGTTGAGTTTGATCGGAGCCTTGCGATCGATACAGGAGGGTAGCCTGAAGGTACTGGAACAGGAGATTGTGGGGTTGCGCAAGTCCGAACTGGTGGAAGTGCGGCGCAATATCGGCTTCATCTTTCAAGCTCATAATCTGTTTGAATCGCTCACCGCCTCTCAAAATGTGGAGATGGCGGTGGAACTCCTGAATGAGTGGCAGACCAAGCGAGAACAAGCGATCGCCATTCTGAGTCAAGTGGGACTGGGCGAGCGGGTGGACTACAAGCCCAATGCCCTCTCCGGTGGGCAAAAACAACGGGTGGCGATCGCCCGTGCCCTGGTCAATCAACCAATGTTGATCCTGGCAGACGAACCGACAGCAGCTCTGGATAAAAAATCGGGGCGCGAAGTGGTGCTGCTCATGCAAAAATTAGCGAAGGAAGAGGGGCGCACGATCTTGATGGTGACCCATGACAACCGCATTCTCGATGTTGCCGATCGCATCATCAGTATGGTTGACGGTCATTTAGACTCAGACGAGAGTCTGGCTCATTTTGTCAGTACCCGCGATCCCAAAGTCCTCGATCGCCGCATGTTTATGATGTAACCCATATGCCTATCCAATTCGCGAATCCCGTTCAGGAACTCACCTACCGCAAGGTGAGGGAATATCTCAGCACTTCCGATTTGTTCAAAGATACCCTCCAACCGCTCGCAGATCGCCCAAAATTCGAGTTGAACTACGGCTCCACTAGAGTTAGCGTCAGCGTGTTGACCTGGGAAGTTAATCCTTGGGATGAAAAAGAAGTGGCGATCGTGCGCGCCAATAGCTGCGTGACGGTCGGCACTCCCATCAATGCCGAACTGACAGAATATTTGCTCAGAGAGAATCTGCGCATGCGATTTGGCGCATTTCAACTGGGGGAGGAGAACCAGATCTTCTTTGCCCATAACGTTCTAGGCGGGGCGAACATGGATTTAATGGAGCTACAAACCTGTATTTTATCCGTGGTGACGATCGCCGACATCTACGATGACACCATTACAGAGAAATTTGGCGGTCAAAGGGCAAGGGATTTGTCTGGAAATAGCGATCACCTTAGCTGAAACACTTGGGGTTTGAACTTGACGATCGCCCTTTACACTTTTAAAATCCTATAGCTTGCTTTGCTAGAATCGCATCGCCAATGATGTTATATTTATTTCACAAATTCCTCACAAATTCCTCACAAAATTATGCACATGTCATAAAGATTGGGCGATTGCTTTGCCAAGCAATCGCTACTACTCCATCCACAAAAGCAAGCCAGGAAGCTATCCAGGTGTTTTACTACTTAAATCCGCCTGTCAGAGAAAAGTCAGTGTTGAGATAGGTATCAAAGTTTATCAAATCGGAAATATTCACGGTTAAAATCAAAAGCACAGTATATAATTGAAGTTGGGATTGAAATACTTATAATCCTCAAAAGCGATATCTTGTTAGAAACGCTTTGAAACGATGCCTTTATTGTATTTCTGCTAAAGGGAGGTGACAGTCACACCGATAGAGTAAATTTCAGCGCACGTACAACGTAGGCAGATTTAAATACAAACCTTAGCCCAAATCGACTTTATAGCGGTTTTCAGATCGGAAAGAGTAGGGGGTTTGGGGGCAACGCCCCCAAGAAGGGGTGGAACCCCTTCACCCCATCAATAAAAACCGTTCTCAATTGAAAAACGCTATAAGTCCTGTAGAAATTATGCAAGCCCCCTGAAACATGCGAGCAGGGGTGGGAAGTGTGAAGACAATCCGGTTTACTAGGAGCTCACCAAAGTCCTGGAAATTCGCCAGCAAAATATTGCTCCGGCAATAATACAGCCTGCATTTTTTAGGTAGTGACCCCTGAAACAACCGCATCTCCTGTAATATCTCAGGTTGGCGGAGCAATATTGTCCTGTGTCGCGGTCGTCAATACCTGCCTCAGATTTCGGCATCCAGTGATGGGATTCGCGCTTGCCGGAGATGGGGGCGAATTCGTTCGATAGTTCCTTGGTCACGGCTTTTCAACGGCAAAGAGATGCTATTGGCAATTAACACCGACTACGATCGGCTCAGAACAGCCTGGGTGACGATCGGCAATGAACTACTGCACTAGGGAGGTGATGTTTTACAGTGCATTTACTCGACGGATGCGGCGCAGATCGGTGAGTCAGTGATGTTTGAAGCGCGGGATGGGAAAGCAGTAGTTGATTACTGTTCTAGGGGCGGGTTTCGTGATTTTTGAGTGAGAAACTATCCAATCTCTCATCAACTGTCTGAATTGAGTGAGATATATGACCTTCATATAGTTTGAACCAGCTTTGTAACGTCATATAAGCTGTTTCAAACCATTGGTCGAACATCAAGAATATTCAGAGGAGGACGATATGAACATAATTGCATTTAACGAACATGTTAAGCAACTGCGTGTCAGAGATCCGATGGTTGCTGTTACGTTGAACCCTGAAAAAACTGCGATCGCCATGCTTCGGGGAAATCTTGCAGATCCAGTCAATGTGGGGGAATTGACAAGAGCACCTTACAACTACGCCCGACAATTCATTCGAGAAAACCAGGTGCTTTTAGGTGACATTGATGGAGGGACGACACTCGAAAATCAAAGGGTAATGACCGATCGACAGGGCATGACCCATGTAATCTTCGCCCAGAAGTATGGAAATGCCGAAGTTCTGGGGGGAAACGTGGCAGTTCACTACGGAGTAGATGGCGCTGTCTACCTGATCAACTCTACCCTTGCTGCTGCCATCGACGTGCCTGAAAGACCTCAGATTGAGTCTGCTCATGCCATAGAAATTGCTAAAGAACACGCTGGTGCTGGTGCTACCTTTTACGAGAACATGGAGCCTGCTCTGGTTGTGGCTGATGCCAAGACACTCCATAAAGAGCAAGAACCCCAGAAATACTACCTTTGCTGGCGGATGAGGATCGTCCCACCCCGAGACAGTAGAATTCCAGATTCTATTTATCTGATAGACGCTATTGAAGGGGAAGTCCTTCTTAGATATTCTGCATTGCAAAACATAGGAACCGGATACTATTCAGGCGGTGCGGCTTTGAATTCTGAGGCTTCTAGTGGAACGTTTCGACTACGAGATGCCGCAACATCGGCAGCATGGACTGCTGCTACAAAGCCTGTGATTCATACGTATGATGATGCAAATTCTGGCAGTTATAGCTTGAGGAACTACTCGGAAGATGCCAACGACAACTGGGATAACGGAGGGGCGATTCCTGCAAATCGTTTGGACGATCAGCGGGCTGAAGTGGATGTCCACCGCTATTTGGGTCACGTCATTAGTTACTACTGGCTCACGCATGGACACAACAGCTGGGACGACACCGGTGGGGACGTGAGGGGCCACGTACATAATAGCATTATGGTGAACAACGCCTTTTGGGATCCCAATACCAAAGAAATTTACTTTGGCGATGGAGATGGCACGACGCGCGACTTTTACACTCCGTTGGACGTGGTCGGCCATGAATTCACTCACGGGGTCAATGACCATTTCAATATAATTCAGACCTATGACGGGGAGACCGGAGCCTTGAATGAGGCGGTTGGCGACCTCTTCGCCGCCTTCATTGTTCAGCATCATCTGGCAGAAGACCTCTCCCCTTGGGAACAAGGTCAACAGTATCGACTGGACGGAACGCCGGGTCGCAATATGATCGATCCAAGCCGCGACACAGCGGGATTTGTCCGGTACGATGCCACCAGCGACGCGACCAAACACACTAGCAGCCAAGGCGGCTTTTACCCCGACCATTATAGCATCCGATATACCGCTACCGACGACCCAGACCCAGACAGAAACGACAACCATGGCGTGCACATCAACTGTCCGATCGTCACCCATGCAGTCTATTTAATGATTAATGGCGGCACTCATCGCCTGTCTGGGATTACCGTGACAGGTATAGGCGTCGGGCCTATCGAACAGATGCTATATCGTGTCATCTCGACTGGACTGCTCACCAACGCATCGGATTTTGCTGCTTTCCGCTTAGCATTCATTACTGCCTGTAAGGATCTCTATCCAGGTAACCTGAATTACTTGCTCGCGGTCAAGACAGCCTTCCATGCGGTTGGCATTGGCCCCGATTTGGGCATGCACTTCATTGTTGAACGCAGCACCATCGGTGAGGACGAAGTCAATGCTCGTCGCGCTGCCGGGAGTGCCGCTATCTCCGATGCATTCAGGGTTGTGGTTGATGGGTTTACAGCGGCTGAAATCGGGATTACCGGATCTGGCGATAAATTGGATGTGCTCTCGCCGATAGGTGATGACATGGAGATCGACTGTACGGGCAACACATCAGACAGCGGTGCCTACGGAACGGAAGAGCAGCGGTTTACCTTCCACTATGAACTCGATTTTGGCTCGAATAACGATGCATTTAACTTCCCCGATCCGACCAAGTTGCTTACCCTGGACGTGGCAATCCCGAGCCTCAACCTCTCTAACTCCGCTCAGATCGAATTGATCAAACAGCCCAACCCATTCATTCTGCACGGAGATCCTCCGTGGCTAAGTGTCGACCTTCGCGTCTTTGTTGTAAGAGCAGACGAAACAAAATTTGGTGTGACAATGAGCAATGATGCTTCGGATGCTCCGGGTTTCATCCAGGATGTTATGAAAGCCTTGACCGATGGAAAGGGTGTGGCCGATGGGCAGTCATTTAATAGCCTTTCGACCGATCAGGAAGCATCATCACTCTATCTCCAGCCGACGGACGGAAGTGGTGATAAAGTCTTTAATTTTGCGATTGCCAAAGTGCACTACATAGGCACTATCGGCGCAGCAAACGTACGAGTTTTCTTCCGCTTATTATCCACTCAGTCAACTAGCTTTGCTTACGATATTCCCCCTGGAACCGTTTACCCGATGACTGGCAGCTATCGGTTCTGGTCTGATGGTACGTTTGGGGGAAAGAAGATCCCGCTGGCTGGTATTCAAGGGAACGATTACGTAACGATACCCTGTTTTGCCTTGCCGCGCGTTGACACTGCAAGCACGAGTATGACAATGCAGGATGACTCTCGGACAGATAGCAGTGGAAATGTCTTTGGCAATGTCCAAAGTATAACCCCGAATACAGATGGATCCGAGGTAGACATATTCTTTGGCTGTTGGCTGGACACCAATCAGCCGTTTAAGCCAAATGGGGATCCCAACACCGTTCTCCCCATTAATGTGGCAGCAAATGTTGATGGTCCTTTTACCGCTGCCGACGCACCACTATCCATCCAGGAGTCGATTATCCGCAACGGGCATCAGTGCCTGATTGCTGAGATTGCGTTCGACCCAGTTGAAATTCCAGTCGGTAAGGATCCATCGAACTGGGATAAGCTAGCGCAGCGCAATATAGCATGGAGTCCCATCGGTTCCGCGCAGGCGGTAAGCACCTTTGAAATCCGACCAACCCCAACGAGAGCAATTGAAGCAGACCAGATGCCGGACGAGATCATGATCGACTGGGGTAATACACCACGGGAAAGCGTAGCGACCCTTTATCTCCCTGAAGTCAATGTCGCCGATATCCTGGCGATGGCTAACAGGATGTACACAACCCATCGACTGGAACAGGTCGATGACCATACCTTGCAATGCCCTACTGGTGGCATCACCTATGTTCCTATCCCAGCGGGGACAGACACTAACTACGCTGGTCTGTTGTCTGTCAATCTACCTGAAAGGCTAGACCCCGGTCAGGTCTTTAACATCGCTGTGCGGCAAGTAACCAATGCCTTTGGTCATCGTCCGCCAGAGCCGCCCCGTGTTGCTATGATGGCAGCGACATCAATTGTGCTGCCAGATATGACGTGGCGAACCGTTTTAGGGGCATTCCAACTCACCATTCCGGTGAAAACCAAGGCAGAATTGCTGGAGTCAGAGGCACGGCAGCTCTCCGTGCTGCGCTGGATTCAAGCAGCAATCCCTCCGGATAATCGATGGTATGCGGTGTTCAATCAGTACGTGGGCGAAACTGCGAATCGCGTCGATGCTTTTGGTGGCGATTCTGGCCAGGTTGAAGCATCACCGACTGGAGACTGGCAGAAAGTACGGCTCTGCCGGACATTAGCTATCATCTGTGCCGTCTCACTGGCGGTCTTCCTCGTTGCTCTTGGCATAATGACCAATTGGGTAGCTGTCGCAGTGATTGCAGTCTTCCTAGCTGCGATCGCCTTCACTTGGGTAATCCAGTGTCAACCCAAAGTTTGCAGCAAGCTGTGGGTTATTGCTACGGGCGCAGGCATTGGTGCCTTGATACTGGCAATCTTGGTACTACTTGGAGTATCGTCACCGCAACTTGTATCGGTTCTCTGCGGCGCGGTTGCTCTAACGGCGATCGCTGGTGTGGTTGGAACCCTTCACAGGTGCTTCTGAACCTGGAAACACGCATAGGTGGGACGAGTTGGGGTCGGAGGGAAGTTACCATTCCGCAGCTATCTTTCGGAGGAGTGGTTGAGCTGCGAAACTCATAATTCAAAGCTGATGAGCGCAACAAGAAATGCTGGGTTGAACCTTTGTTCAACCCAACCAACAAAATCAGGCAATCGCCAACCTTCCGTAGGATGCACAAGCGCGAAGGAACGTATCAGTGCCAAGTCTAATTTTTAGTAGAGTTTGACAAACATTTCACAACCTTAGAGGAGAGATAACTATGAATACGATTGTTCAAGGAACCAAGTATTTAAGCTGGGTGTGGATCGTCTTTATAGGAGCTTTGATGATTACTCCAGGAGGGATTTGGTGTATCAGGTGTGGCGTAATCATTGATGCGCCTGGATACATCGGAGATCCTGCTGTCACTTTCTTAGGAATTGGGGCGATTGTTCTTGGTGTTGTTGGATTAATAACCAGTATCTTATTGCTCCGGCAATAATACAGCCTGCATTTTTTAGGTAGTGACCCCTGAAACAACCGTATCTCCTGTAATATCTCAGGTTGCCGGAGCAATAGGAGTGACGATAAAAAGTCAATAGATAAGGAGGCAGAGCCTACAGAAGTTTTGGTCTAGCTAACGAGATCGAGCGATCAATGGAATCAAATAGGATGTGAAATTCCATTGATTAGCTCGACCTTGCAGGAGTTTGATAGATCGATTTTACAAGGTTTTTCTTGTATGAGCTTTAAGTCTCAAAGGAAGAAAGCGTGATGAAAAGTGATGATGAATATTCTATCAATGACCCGAGAGAAATGACTTTACGTCAGCTTATCAGTAGTTTTTCTAGGGTAAAGATCAGTGCTCTATTATCAATTGCAGGTATTTTCCTGGCATATTCTTTTGCTGTATTTCAATTAGGTTGCTGGCTTCAGAATCAAAGAACTGCTATAGCGTTAAACAGACCGTTTGATATGTATCTCAATCTTGGTCAAGACAATGTACGTGAACTAACAAAAAGCTCAAAGTTAGAGTTGAGGAACTTGATCCTTTTGCAAGGGGAATATATTCCTGTTCAGGAAGATCGATTTCTTTTAAAACTTCGAAAAATAGTTGACTATGACACGATAGCCGTAGGAAATATTATTGCGCAGAAAGGGAAGATTATAGATACTCCACATATCTCTAACTGGTTTGCTATGCAAGGTGCTTATGCACAACAAAAATTTGAATGGTATGGTCATGAAAAAAACTATCGATTTCGCGAAGAATTTATCGACAATCACACCATTAGAAGATATTATGATGATGGCTGGATTTTGGAATATAAAATTGATAGCCAAGGTCGTTCTATTTTGTCAACTTTTAGATGGATACAAAGGCGTTAATTTCATCTAGATATCAGCTCACATTTATCTATTGCAAAAGAGAGAGAACGTAATAAGCTTAGAAAAGTGCTGTTTGTTCTTAAGGAGTTCGATCGCAATTAAGAAGGCAGCAAGCGATCGCCAGAATCAAACAGGAGGTGAAATTCCATTGAGCCGATTGACTTAGCAAAGACGCGATCGCAGTCCTTGAAAATAGGTGAGGAGCGATCGCTATAGCGGTTTTCACTTGAGAACGGGTTTTATTGACGGGGTGAAGGGGTGGAACACGGCAGTGGCTCTAGCGGGGAACCCCCAAGACCGCCCTGCCTCCCCTTCTTGGGGGCAACGCCCCCAAACCCCCTGCTCTTTCCGATCTGAAAACCGCTATATCACTAAAAAAACAACACAGAGAGGTATTGAAAAAATAGACCTCTTGCAGATTAGGTTGAGGTTGAGTTGCCAAAGAACCCCAAGATAGGAAAATATCAGGACATAGCAATAACAAAAAAGCGTCCTGATGATGAACTATATAATAGCGCAAACCCTACCTGCTGCACACTTTAAGCGTCGATTTGGTATCGAGACTAATACGTTCAAAGCAATTGTGAAAGTGCTTAAACCAGAGTGGTGAGCAACGCCAACACCTGGAGCCAAGCCTAAACTCGGACTAGAAGACCGCATATTGGTTGCCTTCGAGTATTGGCGGGAATATCGCACCTACTTTCACATCGCCACTAGTTGGGGCATCAGCGAGTCTACAGTTTGTCGAATAGTGCATTGGGTAGAGGAGACTTTAATCCGCTCACGTCGCTTTCGACTACCTGGGAAGCGCCAGTTGGTGCGGGGCTTTGGGATACCTACAGTCGCGATCGTTGATGTGACTGAAACTCGCATTGAGCGTCCTAAGCGGCACCAACGTGCCTTTTATAGCGGCAAACAGAAAGGGCACACGCTCAAATGTCAACTCATAATTGACGCTCTTACTGGGCAGATTATCTGTACGTTTTTCGGCAAGGGGCGACGGCATGATTTCAAGCTGTTCAAAGCTTCTGGCATCCATTTCCATCCTCAAACCGAGAGTTTGCAGGACAAGGGTTATCAAGGCATCCAGAAACTGCAGGGAGCATCTCAGTTTTGCAAGGCAAGGTTAAGAGAGCCATTAAGGTAAGCAGAACGGTGTTTGAGGACTTGTGGCACATTATCACGGTTCCATTGAGCGCCAGAGATTTTGATGCGTCTAGCGATTTGCTTAACAGCAGATTCCACTGCGCCAGAACCAATAGAGCAAATCTGCTCGGTTTGGAAATACCAATAATCAGGAATACGATGGCGATGCTTGTGCAGATAAGCAATAAAATTGATGCTCTGAGGACTAGCTAAGTGATTGAGCTCAGCAATAGCTGCAGTCACATTACCCCGCCACAAAAAAGCTTCGACCCCAGTCAAAAGTTGAGCTGTAGCCTCAATTTTATGCAGGTTTTCCACCAAATGGAACCAGTCCAAGATTTCATAGCGACTATCAGGTATAGAGATCTGGGCAATAATATTCCAAATCCCATCATGTCCATCCCCAATACAGGTAACCATATCTGCTAAAGGCTGTCGATTTACCCAGTCTGTTAAGGCAATGTTATCTTGAAATGTGGCAAATATGGCTTGTCCATGCAAGTTCACAGCTTTATAGTCCTTCCACTCACTTGGCTGTCCAAGTGGCGTGCGCAGTCTGATTCTGCCTCCATCGACACTTAATTCCTCGACCGACTCTTCTACCTCTAGGGGGCTAAATTCATGGCGATGCACCAGGCGCTGTTGTGTACTGCGCGATATTTGCACTCCCATCAACATGGCTAAGTCTTTGGCGGCTTGTTCGTAGGATACATTCGCACTCAAGATCAGGCTACATCTTTCCACATACGGGCTCACCTGGCTATAGGGGGCTACTTTGAGCTTCTGCGCTTGCTTTTGCGTGAGGTGGAGCTGTCCGATGCTGCTTTGCACTCGCCTGCGGCGTCCTGCTTCTGTGCCCGTAACTGTGCGGATAAAAAACTCCCTATTTCTGGGCTGACATGTTCGAGGATTTGCTGCCGCACAGCGATTTCGATCCCTTCCAAGCTGGTTAGTTGTTCCGATGGTGTATTCTGATAAAGGATGGCGGCAATAGCTTGAACGTGCGCTTGCATTTCTTTTTCCTGCTCTGGAGTCATGGTTGCTCTCCTTGGGGTTGGTTTCTCGTATTCCTATCTTCTGATTTCTTCCCCCTTTTGGCTACCCATCTATATTAAGCATTATTACTCAGTGCAAAGTTGAGATGCTCCCAAACTGCATCTCTACTGCCGCTTACCCCACAAGAAACCGAAAGGTGGTCAGCTTACGCCCGAGCAGAAAGCGTTCAACCGCCAACTTGCGCGCCAACGGGTTGGCATTGAGCATGTTAATCGCCGCTTGAAGATCTTCCGCATCTTATCTGGACGCTATCGCAATCGTCGTCACCGCTTTGGTTTGCGTTGCAATCTAATTGCTGGTCTCTACAATTTTGAACGCTCTCAAGGCTCCTCAGTTGGCTAATTTGCAAGAGGTCTAATGTCTCTAGCAACATATGGAGTACTGAAATGTCAGGCTTTGGAGCGGAAAATCGATCCAGAAACCGATCCTTCGCCCCACTATCAAGTCTTGGTGAGCGATGGGCAGCATAAACACCGCATCGCCATCAACGTCAAATCTCGAGAAAGCCCTTCAGATTTGCTGTACCTGGTCAATGATTTCTTCCAGCACTCGATCTTACAACAGTTGCTGGACTTCAGTTTAGGATTCCACAAACTGGAAAGCCAACCCGGAGGTGTCGCTCTAGATTTTATTCGCGGGAATTTGTTCCGTCCAGAAGACATGAAGCCACTGTCTCCAGATGTTCCCGGCCCCGGCAATGACTTGAAAGAACTGATTGACCTGTACGTTCAGCGAGCCATTCAATCTGAGGATGCGGTTTTATATGCCTTTGGAGTTCCCTGGGGGTCTGAACCAGGAACGCCCGACAAATACTTTGATTTTCGCCTAGGTAGCAGTATTCATGACATCCACATGAATCAAGGCAGCATCGGACGTTTCCAAGACAGTAACGGTGTCTGGCAAGATGGTGCGCTTCCGATCCATTTCCCGTCCCGCAACCAATGGGTTGGCATCTTGTTAGCGTTCCAGTCTCAATGTTTCCATACCGACGATCGCACTGACGATGCCATTAAAGAGGTCTGCGAACAGGAGCCAGTTGAGGCAGCCGTGAGGATTCTGGCGGCACTGGTGAATCGCCTGGGAGCAGATCCTGGTAAGGAGTCCGTGACGCTGATGAATGTTTCGCCGGATGCGATCGAGCTAAGCGGCTGAGCCTTGGCAGACAAGCAGAAGCGCAAGTCTCGTTGTGGTGACTGCCGATCGCGTCATCAGTATGGTTGACGGTCATTTGGAAGTGGAGTTGCAGACCTACTTTTTATCTGTGGTGGCGATCGCCGACATCTACGACGACATCATTACAGAAAAGTTTGGCGGTCAAAGGGTGAGGGATTTACCGATGCGATCGACAGAATCTGGCTCTGAGAATCAAATGAGATCGTAGTAGAACAATTGACAATGCTATATTTAAAAGCCTGTCATCTATTGTCCAAACGCGCTCAAAAGCTCTCAGTAATTTATGCAACCAAAGTTAATCGTTCATGGTGGTGCCGGTAGCACGGCAGACAGTAAAGGTGGAGTTGAACCCGCCCGCCGATCGCTCTATACCGTCATCGAAACTGTGTATCCCATGTTACTAAATGGAGAAAGTGCGATCGCGGCTGTCGTCAAAGCTTGTCAAATGCTGGAGGACGATCCGCGCTTTAATGCCGGGACTGGTTCCGTACTGCAATCCGACGGACAAATTCGCATGAGCGCTTCGCTGATGGATGGCGATCGCCAGAGTTTTAGCGGCGCGATCAATATATCGCGCATCCAACATCCCATCGACCTGGCTCAATATCTACAAACTTCGGACGATCGCGTCCTATCGGACTACGGGGCGGCAGAGCTAGTGCGAGAGCTATCCGTACCGATCTTTAATCCGCTCACCGACCAGCGCCTGCTGGAATGGATGGAGGAACGCAAAAACAATTTTCAAAGCAAAATGGCGGAAGTGGCAATGGGGACGATCGGAGCGGTGGCGCTCGATCGACAGGGAAGGCTGTGTGCGGGTACGTCTACGGGTGGGAGGGGATTCGAGCGCATCGGTCGCGTCAGCGACTCGGCCATGCCTGCCGGAAATTATGCCACTAAGGAAGCGGCGGTAAGCTGTACGGGGATTGGCGAACATATCATAGACGAGGGCTTGGCAACGCGGATCGTGGTGCGGGTCACCGATGGCATGAGCTTGCACGAGGCTGTGCGCAAGTCATTTGCCGAGGCGGAGTCGCGCCAGCGCGATTTTGGCGCAATTTGCATCGATGCCACTGGCGCGATCGCCTGGGGTAAAACCAGCACGGTTCTATTTGCGGCGTATCACGATGGCAGCACAATTGGCGATACACTGGACTGATGTGCTTAAGTTAGTAGTATTGCCGTAGCCCCACTATTTGCTATAGCAATCCGAAATGATTCATGAGATATTTTCAGCTAATAGCTAATGGTTAATAGCTATTAGCTACAATTCAAATCAGATCGCGATATGAGAGACGTAATTATTATCGGTGCAGGATTATCGGGCTTAGTCTGCGCCCAACGCCTGCGTCAAGCAGGGGTAAATGTCAGAATTGTGGAGAAAGCCGCAGGCCCGGGCGGACGCATGGCAACCCAACGCATCCAGGGCACCTGGGTCGATCGCGGCACCCAATACATTACCGTGCGCAGCGATGCCTTTTCCCGATTTATCTATAAGCTAGAAGACAAGGGCATCGTTCAGGAGTGGACGCGCGCCATCTACAAGCTGACTCCCGATGGTCTATTAGCGCCCGATGCCGATGACATGTATCCGCGCTACTGCTCTCCCCACGGCATGACGGCGATCGCCAAATATCTCGCTGAAGACCAGAACATTACATTTAACCAGCGCATTGTTGGTGTCGAAGTCAAGGGCGATCTGTGGCATCTCAAGAGCGAAGATGGCGACACATTTACGGCAGGAGCGGTGGTAGCAACTATGCCAGCGCCTCAATTTATACCCCTATTTGAGCCTGTAATGAGTGGAGTGCCAATATTTATCAGAACGCTCAAAATGGTCAAATTTGCGCCCAGCATCATCGTTATGGCAGGCTATCCCAGCCAGCAAGTCATTCCATCTGAGTGGCAAGCGATCGTTTGCGTAGACGATCCCATGTTGAGTTGGATTGGGTTGGATAGCAGCAAGCATCCCCAAGCACAATCGCAACCAGTATTCGTATTTCAAAGTACTGGAGAGTTTGCTCGACTGTCTTTAGATGAAGATAACCTGGAAATTGCGGGTAAACCATTATTAGAAAAGGTGGGCGACTACCTCGCACCCTGGTTGAGCGAACCCGAGTGGTGGCAGGTACACAGATGGCGCTACGCTTTTGTCCAGGAACCTCTGGGCGTAGCATGTTTGAGCACGGAAACCCCATTACCTCTAATTTGTGCTGGCGATTGGTGCGCGGGCGATAATCTGGAAGGAGCCTATCAGTCTGGCGGCGATGCCGCTAAATCTTTACTGGAAATGCTATAGCAACTCGTTGAACTCCGGACGAGCTAGAAGTTTGGCAAAACTCGGATCTTTTTTGGCACCTGCCTTCAGACTGCCGCGATCGCGCTGGAAAGCCTGGCGCAGATTTGCGATCGCAGGCTCTACCTTCCCTTGTTCGGCATAGCAACGTGCTTTATTGTAATAGGCCAAAGCATTTTCTGGTTGGATAACGATCGCGCGATCGTAACACTGTAAGGCTCGTTCGTAATGCTGCAATTGCGCTAAACAGGTGCCTTGTAATTGCCAAGCATCGTAGTTTTGAGGATCGTTTGCAACTACATGCTCGCAGTAGGAAATCGCTTTTTCATACCGCTGTAGCTCGTAGAAAAGATGTGCCGATCGCAGCCACGGATCGAGTTCGCGCGGATCGAGTTGGATAGCGCGATCGCAAACCTGAAGAGCCTCTTCATAACGCTGCAACTGCACGAGTATCTCAACCTGACCCAGCCACGTTGAATGCAGACCCCCTTTGTACTTTGACACTGCTTGATAGGTGCCGAGCGCCTCTTCAATGCGATGCAAAGATTGCAGGATCGCTCCCTTTAGGGTCAATAATTTGACTAGTTCTGACTCCAATTGCGGGTCGGATTTAAGTCCTGAAGCAAGCAGGCGATCGCATTCAGCGAGGGCTTCGTCGTAACGCTGCAAATCGGTTAAGATTTCAGCTTTACATAAACCAGCCCTCGTGTAATTTGGATCGATTGATAAGATACGTTCAAATTCGGCGATCGCCTCATCGCGACGTTGAAGATTCCATAAAGCTAAACCGCAATTGAGGCGAATAAACAGCTCGCTGGGCTGAAGCTCTTGGGCTACCATCCAGGCATTCAGGGCATCTTCAAAGTGTTTTTGCTGATATGAAACCTCCGCTTTTGCCAGCAGTGCTTCATAGAAATCTGGCTTTAACTCGATTGCGCGCTCGAACGCCGCGATCGCAGCGTCCCATTTACCCGTTCGTTTGAGCGATTCTCCCTTCTCATACTCAGCTTGGTATGGCTTTAATGTCACCCGTCGTAAGACAACAAATGCCACTAGTATGCCGATCGTCAAGACGGTTGCTGAATTTCTGAACAAGCCATATCCCGTTTGGACTAAAAACGGCTCGACACCCAGAACTCTAGTGATATTAGAAATCCACTGCGTAAAGTAAGAGCTAAAGGTGGGAGAAAGCCAAAATAGGGCGAAAAGAACTGCTACACCATAGCGTTTAACCGACTGCAATCGATTCTGCCATGATTGAGGCAGCCAGGGTTCGACGATTCCGTAACCATCCAACGAGGGTATCGGTAGAAGGTTAAATACAATGGCGAAAACCTCCAAAAAGATGAGGAAAGCCAATGCTGGGATGTACCATTGCCCCGCTAGCGGATGCTCTCGCAGTGCTTCCAATCCAGGAACGTTTCTCTCGATCGTTCCCAGTAGAAAAATATCGTCTTTAGTGAAGTTTCCTGCGAGCAGTTTGTAAATTCCCGCTAAACACAAAGCTACGATCGCGCTTGCCAGAGGCCCTGCGGCGGAAACCAGGCTTTTCCATCGGCGATCGCGCAACAACCCAGTGTTAATATAAACCGCCGCCCCAGGCAATCCAATGCCGCCCAAAGCTAGGAACATCATTGGCAGCACTAATGTATAACCAGGATCGATGTACTTGAGCGGATTGAGAGTTAAATACCCTTTGTCTTTGACAGAGGTGTCGCCGCCCCAATAGGCAACGATCGCATGACCGAATTCATGCAAGCACACGGAAATCAACCACCCCAAGCAAACAAAAATCGCAACCTGTACCATAGCTAATGGTTCTGTGGAGAATATTTACACTATAGGCTAACGAGGAGAGTAGCGATCGCGATCGCTCTGCACCTGCGATCGCGATCGCAGGTCAATTCCTGAGTTTCTACTAAAATACATTGCCGAGTACCTAACAACAGAAAGACCAGTTTATGAATATCAATCTCGATCGGGAAAAAACTAAGTTTGCGGCGTGGCGATCTGCTCTTATGGTAACTGGCTCGGTTTTGTTAGTAGGCTTAGCAGGTTGCAACTCGACTCCAACAACTCCGACAACATCACCTCAAACGACAAATACTAGTACTACAACTGCAAACAACCAAACTTCAACTACCTCGCCTCAAGTCACGAATACCGACACTACCAGTGCAAACAATAGCGATCCAAGCAAACGGTTAATCGGTCAATGGCAAGGTAAATACGAAGGGAAAAACGTCGTTATGATTTTCACCCCTGAATCGAAGTTGTTTGCATCCGTGGGAGGAGAAAAGAAGGTGTACGAGCTTTTCTACAGACTAGATACCACAACCAATCCCATCCACTTTGATGTATTTGAGAACTTTGAAACGCTAAAAAAAGGCGAGGTCACAAAAACAATTTTGGAGTTTACTCCAGAGGGGCAACTGCGCGTTCAAATGGAAGGTACTAATCCCAAGACTCCCCGCCCAACGAGTTTTAACGCTAAAGCCACTGTCCTCAAAAAAATATCCGATTCCACCACACCACCGCAAAATCTTCAAACCGCTAACCCACTTAACAATCAACTTCAGAGAGCTATTCAAGCCGAAGGCAAAACCTATATTGGCAGTCTTAATCGAGCATCTCAAGCTTACTTCCTCGAAAAGAATAGCTTTACTGATGACATCGACCAATTAGGTATTGGCATTTCCAAAGAAACCAGAAATTATTCCTACAGTCTCGTAGTAATTGATGCGAAAAAAGCAGTGCAAACACTTGGGATCGCCAAGCGAGACGATGTCAAAAGCTATACAGGTCTGACTTACGTCACCTCAGACAAAAATAACGAAGCGATACCCAAGGCGATTCTTTGCGAGAGCGATCGCCCGACTACCCAAAAACCAACTCCACCTGAAGTCATAAATAACGAGGCACAATGCCCGACTGGGTATACTCAGTATCGTCCCTAGCATTACATCACTGCTCGTAGAAATTGTGATGGAGGGCGCATAATTACTCCCCCATCACAGCAGTAAAAATTTCTGAGATTGCAGATGGCTGATTTAAAACTGGAAGCCAACCCCACCCTGGACTGAGGTGGCAGTTCTACCGTCGTTGTAGCCGTTAATTGCTACGACCGCGTTGCTGTATAGCAGTACGTTTTTATTCAGGCTCACTTCAATCCCTGGCTGTAGGGCAAATGCATTGCGATCGCCCGTCAGAGAATTACTATTATTACTGGGAACGACCGACGCACCCGCACCCAGGTAAACATTAGTACGATTACCTAAAGGAACATCATAGGAAAATGTTGGTACGATCGAAGTGCCGCCATTTCCTAGTAATACTGAAGTACGGAAAGAAACTGGCACTTCCTCAAACTTATATCTACCCGTAATATTGCCACCTAATCTAGAAGAAGTGTCGCTGTTAATCCCACCTAGAGAGACTCCTGCACCTAAATAACTACTAGGAATTCGCGCTTCATCTGCTTTTGCAGGAAGAGAAACGAGCGCAGCAATTGTCAGCACAAATGCAGAAGTTAATCCATATTTAGCTAGATTTTTCATATTAGTTGTCTGTCGATTTCTTGTGAGGACATTTAAAGAGACTCGACCGACTTAACCTTGTTCCTCGACACTGCTCCCTGCACTTAAAATCTACCTTTATGGATAGAAGAACGCGATCGCAAACGTCAGCCAATCTAGCAACGATCGAGGTTTGGCCGTATTGCCCCATCGCGTGAACCAGTTACCAAGATCGCTGATAAACTGCAAAACTTGTTGGAAAACCTGCTGCGGGCCAATACCCGTAAACACCTGCAACCCAAATACAACCAGTGCAATAAGGAATGCTGTCTTAAACGTCGTTTTAATAATGCTGAATAGACCAAACAGCAGCAAGACCGAAACCACAAATGCGCCAATTACTAATGGACTCATATGGTCTAAAATTCCATTTCTACTTCAACAGCCTATATTCTAATCAAAGACATGGCTTCAGAACTTTTCGATCCCCAATAACGTCTTCTTAATCAATAATTAACAATTAGTAACTATAGCAATCACAAATGATTCGTGAAAAATGGGGTGTGGGGCTGCGCCCCACGCAAGGGTAGAACCACTGCACCCCGTTCGTAAATGATTTAGCATCCTAAATATATTTCGTTGCTTCATGCGTGCGATCGCCGAATTAGGGCAACTTTAATTAAACAGTCAAACTGTCAGAGGTCTAGAACTATGCGCAGATTTAGTAGATTTTTACCCCTTTTGCTAGTGTTCGCATGTTTGCCAGCAGCGGCAGAACCAGTATTTGAAGAATCAGTAGACCAATTCTTTACCGAAGCGCCTGCAACTGTGGCGGCTGAGTCGCCAGTCATAGATGAAGCGATCGCTCAAGTGGTAGACGCAAACTTGATGACAAAGGACTCTGAGGGCAAATTCCATCCCGAGGCAATTATGAGTCGCGCTGAGATTGCCACTATTCTAGTTAAGGCATTCAGGCTGGAAACTCTGAAACCCACTGTCACTACACCCATCAAATTTAATGACGTACCGAGTTCCCATTGGGCGGCAAAAGATATCGAAATTGCCGTAAGAACGGGTACAATGGAAGGCTATGAGAAAGGAAGATTCTTTCCTAACCAAAGAATTAATCGAGCCGAAGCATTTGCGATTTTTGCCAATGCCTACGGAGTCTTTCAGTTTCCTGAAGCCACTGTTAACGAGATATTAGACCCATACCCGGATGCGAAAGACTTACCCAAATGGTCGAGGAGAGCAATGGCAACTGCTCTTAATGAAGGATTCGTGAATCTAGGTACCGATCGCCAAATTAATCCCCTCAATCCCATGAGGCGCAGCGATATGGCCTATGCTTTGAGCAAATTTCTAGAAAAGGAACGAGGTCGCTATCCCATAAATTCCCCATTGCGTAAGGGGCCTTTGCGGTGATGGGTAAAGGGTCTGCTCCAAAGTTTAGCTGAACCGGGTGGCATAATTCCTGAGAGGAACTTAACTAAATTGTCGGCATGAAGCGATAGTATAGGTCATTGAGTATAGCTATACCGAATAAGGATTTAAAACGGGGTGGGGTTCTACCCCTACCCTCCCACCTAAACTCAAAGGATTACTGCTATACCTCGCTGTTAATCGACTTACTTGTTAGAACGTTAACCTATGATTTCTGTCTCTGCCCAGTTTGAGCAGTTGCGTGCTAAAGGGCAGGTAGCCCTCATCCCCTTTATTACGGCTGGCGACCCCGATCTTGACACTACAGCCGCTGCCTTGCGGCAGCTCGATCGCAATGGTGCCGATCTAATTGAATTGGGCATTCCCTACTCCGATCCACTCGCAGATGGTCCTGTGATCCAGGCTGCTGCCACCCGATCGCTTGCCAAGGGGACAACGCTGGATAAGGTTTTGGACGTAGTGAAAACCGTTGCACCCGAGTTGCGATCGCCCATAATTCTATTTACCTATTACAACCCCATTCTGAATCTGGGGATTGAGAAATTTTTGCAACGCATTTATGAAGCGGGTGCCAGAGGGCTGGTAGTGCCAGATTTACCGCTCGAAGAAGCACAAAGCTTGCTAGAACCAGCTACCAGGATTGGGATCGAGGTGATTTTGTTAGTTGCACCCACCAGTCCGTTAGCCAGACTAGAAGCGATCGCGGCTCAGTCTCAGGGGTTTATTTATCTGGTTAGCACCACAGGCGTAACCGGAATGCGCGATCGAGTTGGTAAGGGCGTACAGCAGATGCTAGAGACGTTGCGGACGCTAACCGATAAACCGCTTGGTGTGGGGTTTGGGATCTCCCAACCCGAACATGCCAGCCAGGTGGCGCAATGGCATGCTGACGCTGTAATCGTTGGTAGTGCTATGGTAAAGCGACTGGCAGAACCGGATGGTTTGCAAAGTATCGCCGAATTATGTAGTAGTCTAAAGCGAGCAATCTCCCTTAGTGCTTAGTTTTTTGCTTAAGATGACTTCTATATTTTTCTACTTTCCGCTAGCGCTGGTCATGTCGCTTACTCCCGTTGGTTGGGTGGCGGTGGGTGCGCTGGCCTTTATTCTGCTGTTATTGCTGCTGTGGTGGTTATTTGAGTTGCAGTACCGAGGTCGGGCTGGTAACCGCTTGGAACTGAGTCGAGGTGATTGGCAACTCGAAGTCCACACACCTGAACACTACACGCTCAACGGCGAATTTACTGCTGTTAATCAAACCAGGAAGCTAGATATTTTCCTAACGGAGGTAACTGCCGAGCTAACTTTACTAGCCGATCGCAGTTTGGCAGGCGTAACGCATCGGATCGCGATCGCCTCGCAGCATCCAGATGCACCCAGCCGTGCCGACAAATACTGGGAAGCCTATATTGTCAAAGGCGGTCGCACGACGGGTCTAGAAGTGCAAATTGACATCGAAGGCTCCCATCTCGACACCTTACGAGCGGCGTGGGTAAGAGTAAACTATGTCACCTATGGCCCCGGCGGTAGGGTTCCCAAGGTCAGGCATTGCGTAATTCCCTTACAGTTTCCAGAGCCGGAGACTATAGAACGGTGGCGGCCAACGGCAAATGCTGACGTTTTACCAATTCGCACTCACCTGCTATCGACTTTAGATACACCAGTTGACGTGATGCGCCGCTACGTTACTCCCCACGCCCAGCCTGGCGATATTGTCACGATTGGCGAGTCGCCTTTAGCAATTATGCAGGGACGCATGCGGCACCCTACTGAAATTAAACCGGGCTGGCTAGCCAAACGTTTGTGTTATTACTTTTTGCCTACATCCAGTTTGGCAACTGCCTGCGGCTTGCAATCGCTGGTTGATGAAGTGGGAGCCTGGCGGGTTGCCTTGGCATTTATTTTCGGTTCGATCGCTAAAGTCATTTTCCGCATTCCTGGTATGTTTTATGTTTTAGCTGGCGGGCAGGCGCGCCTGGTTGACGATGTCACGGGTACGTTACCGCCCTACGACCAGTTTGTGGTGCTGGGACCCGCACGAGCGCAGGCAGTTGTGAATGAAATTTTGGCAGAAACTGGTTTAGAGGCGGCGATCGTTGATGTAAACGATCTCAAAGCGGTTAGTATATTAGCAGCAACTCCTGGAGTTTCTAATGAGTTGCTAAACCAGGCATTGTTACTTAACCCAGCGGGCAACGCCGCCGAACAAACTCCTATAGTCTTGATTAGACCTAACTAAACCTATGCAAGCCTTTTCAACCACAGGCAGTACGATTCGTCCAATGCAGCACCGCGATCTAGAAGCGATCGAACAATTGCAACTGGCTGGAGATCTTTGTGGTGCATCTTTGGAATCGACGCAATACAAGCGTAGAGCTAGAAACTGGTTTCCTTTAGTGCAATTTGTCAGTTGGTTCCCCAATCCGATTCAGCATCTGTGCCGTATATATGTTGCGGAAGTTAACGGGCAAGTTGTCGGATTTATTCGCGTTTCGCCCTTCAACAGCAGCCGCAGTACTTGGCAAATTGACGAAATCGAGGTTGCCCAAGGCAGTTCGCGCGCGGCAATAGGGACGCATTTGATCCGCTATTGCTTGGAAGCTTGCTGGGAAGCACGTACCTGGCTGCTAGAGGTGGATGTCAATGCTAAGGACGCGATCGCTCTGTACCGTCAAAATGGTTTCCAGCCCCTTGCTCAGCTTACAGACTGGGAAATATCGGCGGAGGGCTTGACGGACTTGGCGCAGCATCAGCCCGATCTGCCCAATTTATTGCCGGTTAGCAATGCCGATGCTATTTTGCTCTATCAACTCGATACCGCCTCCCTGCCACCCCAGATTCGGCAGGTCTACGATATCAGCGTCAATGATTTTCGTTGCAGCCTTGTGGATCGCCTGATCGGTCACAGTCAGTACATGCTGAACAATGTTCGGGAAGTATCTGGCTACGTCTACGAGCCGCAGCGCAAAGCAGCGATCGCTTACTTTTCCGTGCTCGTTCGCCATCCGGCCAGCAAGCCTCAAACTAAGCGATCTGCCCAACCAGCGCACCGCGCTCAGATTACCGTCCATCCCGCCTATACCTGGTTATATGCCGAGCTAATGGCACAAATTGCCAGAATCATTCGGCAGCAAGCAGGTAGCGATCGGTATTCCCTCTGGGTTTCATCCGCAGATTATCAACCGGAACGCGAAGCTTACTTCGAGCAAATCCAAGCTGCGACTAGAAGCCACGGCTTATTGATGGCTAGATCGGTATGGCACAAGATCCGCGAAGCTAAGCCTGCGCTGGATGCACTGCAACTTTCTAAAATGCTCTCAGGATTTCAGCCCGCTCACAAACCCGTACCTGGAAGGATTGATGCTATCCCTCCCGCTCATCCCGATGAATTATCTTGAATCTCATGTATTCGCTTATTCGATCTAGTTCTTCGAGATACCCTACTTAATTCAATCGGGTTCCTAGGGTGCAGCCTTGCCTTGGTTCTGTGCCCATCTCTCTGAGGGAGATGGGTTGGAGGCGATGGTTTCAATACTTCTGAGTAAGGTGAGTCATATCAAATCCGCATCAATTATCCCTATATTGCCTGACGACTAGAAGTCGCGGCTATACAAACAAAGTCTGCCTGCGCAGACTCCGAGAAAAAGGGTTAACAGATCGGGATTTGATGATAGCTAACTGTACACCCCTTACAAGCTAGATTAGAACGCAACCATGTTGAATGAGACTCTAGTCGGACGCTATCAGATACTCCAGCATCTTAGCAGTGGAGCTTTTACAGAAACGTATCTAGCTGAAGATATTCACTTACCCGATCGCCCTCAATGTAAGGTCAAATGGCTGAAAACAGAATCTCTTACACCTGAGGCGATCGCAATTGCCAGAAATTTATTCCAATCGGAAGCAAGAACCCTGGATATTTTAGGCACGCATTCCCAGATTCCTAATCTGCTCGCTCACTTTGAGCAGAACCAGCAGTTCTACATCGTCCAGGAATTTATGGCCGGGGAAGGTTTAGATCGAGAGTTAATGTCTGGAGCGAGATGGAACGAGCTGCAGGTAATCGCTTTTTTGCGCGAAGTGCTGAATATTCTCCAGTTTGTCCACCAGCACAATGTCATCCATCGCAACCTCAAGCCTAAAAATCTGATTAGACGTAGTTTCGATGGTAAGTTTGCTCTAATTGGGTTTAATGGCATCGAAGAGATTTATGCTCCAGCGACAAAGCTCCAATCCGCCCAAACACAGATGCATTCAACATATTCAAGTAAGATTCAGATATCCGATGGTTACGTGCCGCTAGAACAAATGGCAGGCAACCCAGGCTTTAGCAGCGATATCTACGCGCTGGGTAAGATCGCTATCTACGCTCTCATAGGTAACCCACCCAACTACTTACCAACAGACTCCCAAACTGGTGAGGTAATCTGGCGACCGGGTACATTAGTGAGCGATCGCACGGCGGCAATTATCGACAAAATAGTGAGAGCGCACCCCCGCGATCGCTACCAAAGCGCTAGTGAAGTAATCGCAGACCTGAATAATCCACAGCGCCCTGTATTCGCAGTACAACCAAATATTGATACTGGTAGCACCTTCAATACTATTACCAGTAAAGTCAGTAATGCACTCAGCCGGATTAACTGGCAGCAGTACTGGCAGCGATATCAGATACCGCTTTCGATCCTGGCAGGAGTGGCAGTCTTAGCGACGACCGCCAGCATTTCCTATTTCGCGTTCAAACCCAAGGACAATCCCACCGTTAGCAATTCAACAAACTCGCAGGAAACAAATCCAACTAACGCCCAGGGCTTTGTCGAACGGGGGAATAGCCGGATCGAAGCAGGTAGATATACAGATGCGCGGGCGGATTTTGATGAGGCCATCAGATTAGATCCCAATTCCGTTGATGCCCAGTTTGGTAAAACCCTAACTCAGGCATTTCAACTAAATCTCGATCGCAAATATCCAGAAGCGATCGCCGAATTTGATAAATTAATTGCCCTCCAGCCTAACTCCGGCTTGGCATTGGTCGGCAAGGGAAATGCACTATTCGGTCAAAGACAGTACGACGAGGCACTCAAAGCCTACGATCGCGCCACCCAGGTCAAGCCCGATCTCATTCTCGGCTGGACTGGTCGCGGACTTGTTTTGTCCAATTTGAAGAGATACGATGAGGCACTGGCTGCCTACGAGCAAGCCCTCAAAATCAAACCAGATAGCACGTTCGCTCTAGTTAGCCAGGGCGATACCCTCCGCTTCAAAGAGCAATATCAACAGGCTATCCCTATCTATGACAAAGCGATCGCCATTAATCCGAACTACGGTAATGCCTGGATTGGCAAGGGATTTGCGCTTAACGGCTTGGGTCAGCGCCAGGAAGCTATTGCCGCGATCGAGCAAGCTACTAAGAAAGCTCCCAACTATGCTTATACCTGGTGGGCATGGGGGACGTTACTCCAGGAAGATGGCCGACATGAAGGTGCGCTGGCAGCAGCGGAGAAGGCGATTAGTCTCGATAATCAATATGCCGATGCCTGGAGGCTGAAAGCCAACGCGCTACTCAAACTCAGGAAACTCCCGGAATCTATCGCCGCAGCGGATGAGGCAGTACGGTTATTCCCAAACGTTGACACTCTCACCAGTCAAGCCAATGCCATATACGAATCTGGGCAGTTTGCGAAAGCTCTCCCGATATATCAAAGAGTTGTCCAAATCGATCCCAATTTGGAGTATGGCTGGTCTAATTTGAGCGAGTTGCTCAACCAGATGAAGCGATATAACGAAGCACTTACTGCTGCGGATCGGGCGCTCAAAATTGCGCCTAATACCTCAGGGTGGAATCAACGTGCCAATGCTTTGGTAGGGCTGCAACGCTATCAAGAGGCGATCGCTGCCTACGATCGGGTCATAAAACTGCAGCCGGATTATCATTACGCTTTTATTGGCAAAGGTAACGCGCTCTACAGGTTGCAACGCTATCAGGAAGCGATCGATTCCTACGATCGCGCTTTAGCGATCGCACCAGTCGATCGCAAGCTGAAAGTCGAGTCCGATCGATACGCCACCCTCAATCTCAAAGGCAATGCCCTCGCGCAATTGCAACGGTATGAAGAGGCTCTCAAAACCTACCAGCAAGCAACCGAGATCAAAGCAGATTTCCCAGAAGGCTGGCACAACCAGGGCAGAATGCAGTTTGCCCTGCAGCGATACGATGCTGCCCTCGCCGCCTATAACAAAGCTCTGGAGATCGAACCCGACTTTGCCGATGCTAAAGCAGGGCGAGAGGAAGTTCTGCGACAATTAGGGCAGTAGAGCGGTCAGCGCCTAGCCGTCAGTTTTTGCTTGGAGATACTTTGTATGGTGCATTTCAGCCTAATTATCCCGACGCTTGGTTTGCTAAGGGTATAATACTGCCAAAGCTAGGGCGACATCGAGAAGCAGTCGCTGCCTATGATAAATCGCTGGCACTAAAACCCGGCGATCGGGTAGTGCAAGATGCCAGACAAAGAGCAGCAGCTAATCTCTAAGTTATTTATGGTTTTGTTTATTTATTACAAAATGAAATTAGTAGATTGGCTAGAATTATGGGCTGGTAAATAACTCATCTGGGATACATCCAATCAGTACCTACATAATATGAAAATCCTCAAGATTCAGACTTTACGCGGACCGAATCAATGGCACATTCAGCGTCATCAACTAGTCGCGATCAGGTTGGACTTAGAGGATTTAGCTACTTCACCCCAGAAAGCTGTCAATTTTGCTTTTGACTTAAATCGAGTCTTAACAGGCTTGGGCATCGACACCGCCAGTAGCAGTACTAGCAACGGAGTTGAAAGAACGCATGTTGTCGATCTCGTACAGCATGTTGCTCTGGAACTGCAAAAATTGGCTGACATGTCCGTTGATTTTGGCACTAGTCGCCCCACATCCGAGCCTGGGGTCTACCAGGTAGTTTTTGAATATCAATCGGAGCAAGCTGGCAGATACGCCGCTCGTGCCGCCGTGCGCCTGTGTCAAAGCGTTATCGATACCAAAGAATATCCCGCCTCAGAACTGCAACAGGATTTACAGGATCTTTTAGAGCTAAAACTAGACTCTCAACTCGGACCCAGTACCGACTCAATTGTGGCTGAGGCTAAAGCGCGTCGCATTCCCTGGATAGAGTTGGGTTGTCGCGCCATGATCCAGCTTGGTTATGGCATCTACCAAAAACGCATCCAGGCAACTCTCTCAAATTTTAGTAGTATTTTGGGTGTAGAACTAGCCTGCGATAAGGAAGGCACCAAGCGCATTCTCAGAGATTCCGGCGTACCCGTACCCAAGGGAACGACAATTAGATCGTTGAAATATCTAGAAGACGCGATCGCCGAAGTAGGTGGATTTCCCATCGTTGTGAAGCCTCTTAACGGCAATCACGGTCGCGGTATCAGCATTGATGTTCGCACCTTGCCTGCCGCCGAAGATGCCTTCGATCTCGCACGCGAAGTCTCCGAAGAAGTGATTGTCGAGCGCTTCCATCGGGGACGCGATCACCGCGTTCTCGTGGTAAACGGGCGGGTAATTGCTGTGGCAGAGCGCGTTCCAGCCCATGTCGTCGGCGATGGTGCATCTACGATCGCGCAACTGATCGAAATTACCAATCAAGATCCCCGCCGGGGCGATGGACACGATAACGTCCTTACCAAAATCGAACTGGATCGCACCAGCTACGACTTGCTAGAACGGCAAGGCTTTACCCTAGAGACAGTGCTGGAGCCAGAGCAGGTTTGCTATTTAAAGGCTACCGCTAACCTCAGTACCGGCGGCATTGCGGTAGATCGCACCGATGATATTCACTGCGAGAATGTATGGTTAGCACAGCGGGTTGCCAAGATTATCGGCCTGGATATTGCTGGCATTGATGTGGTGACATCAGATATTTCGCAGCCGCTCCACGCTACCGATGGCGTAATTGTGGAAGTGAATGCCGCTCCAGGTTTTAGAATGCATACTGCTCCTAGCGTGGGCATCCCCCGTAATGTGGCCGAGCCGGTGATCGAAATGCTATTTCCGCCGGGCACGCCTTCACGCATTCCCATTGTGGCGATTACGGGTACTAACGGGAAAACTACGACTACACGCCTGATTGCCCATATCTTCAAACAAACTCAGCGCGTAGTTGGCTACACCACTACCGATGGCATTTATATTGGCGATTGGTTAGTTGAGAAAGGCGATACCACCGGGCCTTATAGCGCGCAAGTCATTCTACGCGATCCCACGGTCGAAGTTGCGGTTTTAGAAACGGCAAGGGGTGGCATATTGCGATCGGGCCTAGGATTTGATGGCTGCGATGTCGGCGTGATTCTGAACGTCCAGGCCGATCATCTGGGATTGGGCGACATCGATACGGTTGAAGATTTAGCTAATTTAAAAAGCGTAGTCGTGCGAGCTGCTTTCCCCAGCGGCTACGCCGTACTCAATGCTGACGATCCCCTCGTTGCCGCGATGGCAAGTCAAGTGCAGGCACAGGTGGTTTACTTCAGTATGAACCCGGAAAATCCAATTGTGGTAGCCCATGCCCAGCAGGGCGGGTTGGCAGCAGTATATGAGAATGGTTATTTATCAATTCTCAAAGGTGATTGGACTTTACGCATCGAGCAAGCTGTTAACGTGCCCGTTACTTTAGGTGGGAAGACCCCATTTATGATCCAGAATGCTCTGGCCGCGAGTCTTGCCGCCTTCGTACAAGGTGTGAGAATTGAGGATATTCGCTCGGCACTAAATAGCTTTGTGGCATCCAGCCATCAAACCCCAGGGCGAATGAACCTGTTCGATCTTGGTAGATTTCACGTCCTGCTTGACTATGCCCACAATCCGGCTGGCTACAGAGCGATCGCTGGCTTTATCAGCACCTGGAACGGCGAACGCATTGGCGTGATCGGCGCGCCTGGCGATCGCCGCGATGCTGACATCGAGGAGTTAGGGCAAATTTCCGCCGAGATGTTCGATCGCATCATTATCAAGGAAGACTGCGATCGACGCGGTCGCGCCCCCTATGAAGTCGCCAATCTAATGCAAAAAGGCATTACCGAATTCAGCCCCAATTTGCCCTACAAAGTTATTCTGGACGAAGCTGAAGCGCTAATCGAGGCTCTGGATACAGCACCCGATAACGCCCTGGTCGTGATCTTCCCTGAAAAAGTAGAGCGAGCGATCGAAATTGTCGAAGCCAGGCAACCCCAAGAGTACAAAGACAATGTCAATGGCTTGTCAGGATCTGCATCAACGAACCCCTCAGTTAGCGCCCTAGCCCTTTAAGGAAATTCCAAATGTAGGGGCAATGTCTCCATGCTCGCCCCGAAGGTTTAGGAAAGAATTGTTAAGAAGTGTTATGCAATAAAGATACTATGTGACGGAATGTATAAGAATTAAGTAGGCGATAGTTACTTAACTCTAAAAGCCTTGGTACTGCGATTAAACGCTTAGCTACCACGCACGAGTTGAGTTGTGAAGTATTGCTGCCTGTAATTTCTTTCCTCGGTATTTATACTTAGTGCTCAAAAGAATTACAGATTCAGTATTCACAATGCGATCGACAATGTGATAATCATTTAGTAACTAAACGCAGCATAGCCGCATGGATGTTTACAGCCAAGCTATAGGTGTTTCATGTGGTTAAGCAACGTGGTTTTGATTTAATTTTTATTTACTTTTTTCTATTCGGAGGAAATAGTTAGATGAGTGTAATCACGAAATCTATCGTGAATGCGGACGCTGAAGCCCGCTACCTGAGCCCTGGCGAGCTGGATCGCATCAAGAGCTTTGTTAGCTCTGGCGCACGTCGCGTACGCATTGCTCAAGCTTTGACCGAATCTCGCGAACGTATCGTCAAGCAAGCTGGTGATGCATTGTTCCAAAAGCGCCCCGACCTTGTATCTCCTGGTGGTGCTGCATATGGCGAAGAAATGACTGCCGCTTGCCTCAGAGACCTAGATTACTACCTGCGCTTGATCACTTACGGTGTAGTTGCTGGTGACGTTACTCCAATTGAAGAAATTGGTGTTGTCGGCGCTAAGGAAATGTACAAGTCCTTGGATATTCCACTCTCTGGCATGGCTGAAGGCGTGCGCGCTGCTAAGAACGCTGCTTCTGGTCTTCTCTCTGCCGAAGATGCTGCCGAAGCTGGCTACTATTTTGACTATCTCGCCGGTGCCCTGCAATAGTCAGAAATTAGCATCCAGGGATTGATGAGATACCTCAATTCCTAGTTCTGAATTCTGTTTTAAACAGTAACCATAATTGCAAACTAACTAGAAGATATATCAAAAAATGCAAGACGCAATTACCTCTGTTATCAACTCCTCTGACGTACAAGGCAGATACCTTGATGTTGCCTCCCTCGAAAAACTAAAAGGCTATTTCGCTAGCGGCGAACTGCGCGTGCGTGCTGCTGCTACCATCAGCGCCAATGCTTCTACCATCATTAAAGAAGCTGTATCTAAGTCCTTGCTGTACACCGACACCACTCGTCCCGGTGGAAACATGTACACCACCCGTCGCTATGCTGCTTGCATCCGCGACCTGGATTACTTCCTCCGCTATGCCACCTATGCCATGCTAGCTGGCGATGCTTCCATCCTCGACGAGCGCGTACTCAACGGCTTGAGAGAAACCTACAACTCTTTGGGAGTTCCCGTCTCTACCACAGTACAAGCTATCCAAGCTATCAAAGAAGTTACTGCTTCTTTAGTAGGTGCTGACGCAGGCAAGGAAATGGGCGTGTATCTCGATTACATCAGCTCTGGCCTATAGGCTAGGTATTAGCTAGCCGGGCAATTAATTGCCAATGGCGGTGGAACTAGACAGCCACTGTTAAAGCATTGCAGACTAAATAGCTTGGTTTCAGTGTTTTGGCTAGTGATTTCTAGTTCGCCGCCAAATTTAAATGGTCTAATTTAAATCTAATTTAAATTTAGAGTAGAGCTTTTTTATATAGCCCCGTTAATTATCATCTTTCAAGGAGAATGCCTCGCTATGCGCATGTTTAAGGTCACTGCTTGTGTACCGAGCCAAACTCGCATTCGTACACAGCGTGAGTTGCAAAATACTTTCTTTACTAAGCTAGTGCCATTCGACAATTGGTTTGCTGAGCAGCAGCGCATTATGAAAATGGGTGGCAAGATTGTCAGAGTTGAACTTGCAACCGGTAGAGCTGGCACCAATACTGGTATACTGTAAGATTTCTAGATTTAACTACTAGATAGCTTTAAGTTGTGCTGGATTGTATTGTTGGGATTGACCAAGTATAAAGTAGCTAACCCTACTCTGTTATCCTACCCAGTCTGAAGATTGGATTGGTAGGCCAATAGAATAGGGTTTGTTGCATTTATGGCGATCTTGACGAAAATTATACCGATAATCGTAGGTGTCGTAGGTAGGGACAGTGCCCCCGAGCCTGCCCTAGCTCAATTTAACTGCCCTTTGCCATCTGATCCAGGATTCTTTGCACGATATCAAATCCTGTTACTGTTTGCCACGTAAAGATACCAACCAATGCCACATTAATTGTGATGTGGGTGATGCGCGCCCATTCTTTGCCCTGCTGCATTAACGGTGCTAAAGCAGCGGATATGGCAGCGAGACTGGCCAATCCCAAACCTGCAATTAGATGAGGGCCGACAAATAGTTTGTGGTTGTTGATATAGGTGACAGCCATACCGCCCACGCTACCTAAAACCATTAAAGCCAGAAAGATCGAGCCAACCTGAAAATGTCTGGTTCCGTACTTGGCTTCCATCATCGCTTTTTTGGTGGCTCCCTGGGCGCTGCGCGATCGCCGCGATTGAATGCCCAAATATAAGGCATACAAGGCAAGCAAAAGCGTGGCCGCCATCATGACCGGATGGAAAAAGGTAACGATGGGCTTTAAGGGATCTGGGATTTGGATATCCATAGATTCTGTTTTGAGTACTTCTTAATTCTTCATTAAGTTTAATACTTTTTAACAGAATTCAGCAGTCAGCTTTTTGCCAAACCGATCTGTACGTTTCTAGTGCAGGAATATCTTGAGCAATAACGAGCCAGCCATGTTAATAACGCTGCCCAAAAAATCCGATCCGCCACTATCAGGTGGTGTTTGCAGTGCTTTAGTCAAATCTTTTGCTACTTTAACGCCTTCTTCATTTTTTTGCTCTTGGAAAAATGTTTCAGCTAATTTGGAATCGTCGATCGCCCCTTGCAGGTCGCCTAGTTGCTTGCGCGAAATGGCACGTCCTATATAGGAATAGGCAAATTTCCCATCTACACCTAATGATTGATTGAACTGCTCGATCGCGCCGCGATGATTTCCTCGACGAGCCTCTTCTACACCCCAAGCATAAAATTCTTCGGATCTCACTGCCGCTGCAGGAATATCGATCGCGCCACGGAAATAAGCATTCGTAAAGTCGGCATTCTGAAAGTTGGCATTGGTCAAAGTGGCCTTGCGAAGATCGGCACCGTTCAAATTTGTACCGGTCAGATTTGCACCTGTGAGGTCGGCTCCATTCAGGTCAGCCGCGCTAAGATTAGCCCCACTGAGGTCGGCTCCTCTGAGGTCGGCTCCTAGCAAAGACGCTCTGCTGAGATTAGTTTTGGCGAGCTTGGCTCCAAAGAGATTGGCACGACTGAGGTTAGCGTCAGTCAGATCTGAGCCAGTCAGATCGACCCCCTTGAGGTTCGCCAGCACCAAACCAGATCCAGAGAGATCGCATTTTTGGCACTCTCCTGATGACATGGCGCGGCTGAGATGCTGAAGATTCTCAGCATGCGCCGTACTAGCGATTGTCAAGGATAACAGCGCGATCGGAGCAAGGATTCGCAATTGCATGGCTTTTGAGAAAGGCAATAATGCCAGCCAATTTAGCAGATTTTTTACAAAATGCAATACTTTTAAACGGCTAATAGCTGTTAGCTGTTAGCTATTTAAATGCCTGGGCTAGGACTGGGCGAGTTGGTAACTGAGGGTTGAGGGCTAGGGGAGTTGACGGTGCGATCGCTAGACTGAGATTCCGGTGTTTTCGCTGCCGCACGTTCCTGCTGCAATACTCTTTGGGCTGACAGTCCGTCGGTGAGAGTACCAAAATACCATAATGCTGCCGCTGCTTCCGCACGGGTTACTGGTTTCTGGGGTTGAAACACGATCGTATAGCCAAAACTACGTCGAATATTGGAGAGATCGCCCGAGGCAAAGTCAGCCAGAACTGCTCTTAATGCATCAGGAGAAATGCGATCGCTGTCTTGAAACCCCCAAGCTTGCTTGACTGCTTCGACGGTTGCCGTAGGCAAAGGGCGGCGTAAATCGAGCGGTACTTTCCATAAAACTAAGGTCTCGCGGGTCAGAGGGTCGTCAGGTTTAAACAGGTTCTTGGCCGGATCGGGACTGGCGCTAATTAAGCCAGCGTTGACCAGCGCTTGAATCGCACTAAAGTCCGGATCTTTAACCGGAACGTCAGCAAAGATCGGTCGATCGGGTGCTGCCTGAGGTAGGCGGATCTGGCGACTGGGATTATTGCTGTAGATGCGGTTATTGGTCGCAACTAACCAGGCGACGTACTGGCGACGGGTGACCGATATATTAGGTTCAAACTGGCTCCCTTGTTTTGGTTGGAGAATACCCAGTTCAGTTAAATCCTGAATAAAAGCATGCAAAGGGGCAGGAACGCTATCAAAATCGCTGAATTTACCTGAAAACGGCTGTGATGGAAGTTCGGAGCGCGATCTTATTTGCAACCCAGGATTGCTAAAGATACCAGGATTTGTCGTGCTGGATGACGGAGAATTTGAATTAGGATCGGTGGGATTGCCAGAGGCATTACTGCTAAGTAGTTGAGGCGACTTTACATACTGCATCAAAATATCAGTTCGATCGGCTTCGGGTTGGATCGAAACCGTCACTAGCAGATCGCGATTTTGCCCTAAGAAAGTGCCGCGATCGCTCTCGGTGGGGTTGAGCAACATGCGCCAGTTATTTTGCGCTAGGCGATCGCGGTAAAACCGCACCACCAGATTGGCACTATCTTTGCTAGACCAGCGCGCCGCGACATTCGTAGGATTGTTCAGCGGCGATCGCTGCAAATCCTTGAGGATAGTGGGGCGATAAATCGGGATAATATCGGGAAAATCCTGCGGCAGAGAAACATTACTAGACTCAACCGATCTAGGGGCAACGGCACTCTCTACAGACAAACCCAAGCCGGTATTTTGGCAACCTGCAAGAACCACTAGGAGCAAACAAGCGAAGGCATGCCCCGCATATTGCAATAACTTTCTAATCGATATATGCATGGTTTTTCAACTGCGTAAAATTTCGCCCTTAGTTATGTTATGATAATTCTCCTGTTGAGGGTCGATGCCCGAGTGGTTAATGGGGGCGGACTGTAAATCCGCTGGCTACGCCTACGCTGGTTCAAATCCAGCTCGGCCCATCAAAAATTTGGTAGTAATCTTGAAGTAAGACCCGAAGTGGTTTTGTGGGCGCATAGACCCTAGAGTTTATTTGGTATAGTGCGGGTTGCTTGGAACTGCTTAAATTGCTTCAATTCCGCTCACAGATGTATCTGTTACCCATACATCGACATCCTCATAGGTTGAGGCAACTAAAGCTTCAAGGCGTTCGGCATGGGAGCGATCTTGAGCGATCGCAAATACAGTGGAACCAGAGCCGGACATCAACGCCCCAAAGCTATCCTGTTGCAGTAATGCTTTTAGTTCCGCAATTTGAGGATAGGCGGGCAAAACTACTCTTTCTAAATCGTTGTAGAGCAACCGCCCAATCCGTACGTAGTTAGCATCCTCATTGGCAGCGATCGCCGCTAGCATCTGACTGGAGTAGTGCTGGTCTTTAACAGGGCTAGTCGAGAGTAAATTCTCGGCACGGAACGTTTGATATGCCCAGATGGTGGAAATAGATATTTGACGGTGCTTGCAGATTACCAACGCCATGCGATCTAGATCTGGTAAGGGGGACAGTACTTCCCCTCTACCAACTGCCAGCGCGGTACCGCCGCTAATACAAAACGGAACGTCGGAACCCAACTGTGCTGCTAATTCCTGAAGTTCGGGCAGGGTCAGACCCAAATCCCACAGGCGATCTAACCCCACCAGGACGGCGGCGGCATTAGTCGATCCGCCTGCCAAACCTGCTCCCATAGGAATGTGCTTATCAATTGCTATGTCAACGCCACCATGCCCAGGGTACTTTTGTTGCAGTAGTAAAGCTGCTCGTACCGCTAAGTTAGTCCCATCTGTTGGTACTTGGGGATTGTTACAACTTATTTGCACCGAGTCGTTGGTATGGGCATGCAAATGCACGAAGTCGCACAAGCCAATACTTTGTAATACCATCACCAACTCATGGTAGCCATCCGGGCGATTGCCTCTAATTTCCAGGTAGAGGTTGATTTTAGCAGGTGCTCTCAGAGACAGACTGGAGGTCATAGAAAAGTGCGCTTGTAAACAGCCTGCAAATAATTTTGTTCGTCTAACGTACCAGTACGGCGCACCGCTCTCAAGCGGTTTTCCACTAATAGTCTGGCATCGGCGCGGGTAACGGGTTCAAATTGCACGCCACCAGGGCCAGTTACGATCAGGAAAAACAGCCGCTGGGCGTAAAGAGTAGTGAATAGACTGCGGTACTCATCGATCGTGCAGACACGCGAGAGCAAGCCAAAAGTAGGATGGTTAAGGTAAGTTTCTGACATTTGGCGTGCTGAACAGTAAGTCTAGTTGAGGCAAAACCGCAGAAAGGCTCATATAGCTATATGTTGCGTTCAAAGATTACCAATTCTCCTAAGTCTAGGTTTACGAGGAAGTGTATGCTTGCACAAAAGCTCTGACATAACCTTACCCATTAATCGCCTACACGCTTAACCGTATAGGCCAAATGTATTACCTCAGGGTAATTTGCTCTGAGGCAACTTTTGAGATAATAGGACAAAAGCAGCAACAATAACGAAACTTAATCTAAGTCAATATTTTTTATGCGCGTATAGCAACTTCTCAAACCTTTCACCCCAACTACCACCAATCCTCACCCTTAACCCTTAAAAACAATGATCTGGCCGTTCAGTCGTAAAAAAAAGTCTATTGCCCGTATTGAAATTACTGGAGCGATCGCCTCGTCAGCCCGCAACCGTATCTTGGAAGCCTTAGAATTCATTAAGCAAAAACGATTCCCCGCTTTGGTACTGCGGATTGATAGCCCTGGTGGCACTGTGGGAGATTCTCAGGAAATTTACAACGCGCTCCAAAAAGCAAGAGAGAAGCTAAAAATTGTAGCTAGTTTTGGTAATATTTCTGCCTCTGGTGGCGTTTACATCGGCATGGGAGCCGAAAAAATTGTGGCTAATCCCGGCACGATTACGGGCAGCATTGGCGTGATCTTGCGTGGTAATAATCTAGAACGCCTGCTAGATAAAGTCGGTGTCTCGTTTAAGGTAATTAAGTCTGGCCCATACAAGGATATTCTTTCCTTCGATCGCCCCATGACAGATGAAGAGAAGCACATCTTACAATCGCTGATTGACTCTAGCTACAGTCAATTCGTGCAGACTGTGGCTGAGGGGCGCAACCTCAGCCCTGAGGCAGTGCGAGCCTTTGCGGATGGCCGGGTGTTTACGGGCGAGCAAGCTCTCGAACTAGGACTGGTCGATCGCCTGGGTACAGAAGACGATGCCAGACGTTTGGCAGCGGAACTAGCGGGTTTAGATCCGGAACAAGCCAAGTTCTATACCATCAAGCCACCCAAAACTCTAGCCAGCCGCTTACTACCTGCTGGCGATGCTTTGATGAGCCGCATGCAATTTGAGTTAGAAACCAATGGCGTGCCTTTATGGATGTGGCGGTAACTTGATGCTGGACGGGACTAATGTATTTTTAATTGGCATGATGGGGGCGGGCAAAAGCACTGTAGGGAAATTCCTCGCCCAGCGCCTGCAATATCATTTTTTTGACACTGATGACCTGGTGGAGCGTTCGACGGGACGGCGGATTCCTGAAATTTTTGCCAATGCGGGAGAAGCAGCATTCCGCGAGATCGAGCATCAGGTTCTGGCGGAGGTGTCTGCTTACACGCGCCTGGTAGTAGCTACAGGTGGGGGCATCGTCTTGAGTCAGATGAACTGGTCGTACCTGCGACATGGCATTGTGGTGTGGCTCGATGTCCCCGTAGACGTGTTGCATCAAAGACTATCGCAGAGCGATGTGAAGCGTCCGTTGCTGAATGCGCCAGACCCCAAAGCAGTACTAACAGAGATCTACACCAAGCGGCGCGATCGCTACGCTCAGGCAGATATTCATTTAGCTGTAACTGCAATCGACCAGCCGCAGACAGTATGCGATCGCCTTATTGCCTTAATGGGCGAAGCGATCGAGCCAGATCGCCTCAAACGACCGAAAACCACATAGTTTGAAATTTTCACAGTCATATATTGCTCGAACTTCGTTACCGCGATCGCCGTTTCCCTTTTCCCGATCGCCCGTCCGCCTATCCGTCGTTGCTGCGCTGCTTTTTCTCTTTTAACCTTTTTCCTTGCCTCAATGCTGCACATTTCACGGTCTGCGATGGTGGCGTTGGGATTGGTGGTGAGATAGTCGGGCGATCGCTCGCAACCCTTCTCCTCCAGATCGTCGTAAAATTACGATTTGGGTATAATGATGGGAATTCTTGTTGCACCTCTTTTCTAGGATTATAGCGTTTTTCAATTGAGAACAGGTTTTATTGACGGGGTGAAGGGGTGGAACCCCTTCTTGGGGGCAACGCCCCCAAACCCCCTTCTCGTTTTCATCTGAAAACCGCTATACTTAGGTTGACTGTATTCTGGCAGTAATTTCCTGAAGGACTTCTAAAAGATTTGGAGCGGAGGACAAGATTACGTTTTCTTCACTGCTGTCATGTTTGTGATGGGGATAGGTTGGGAGGTTCAGCTTTTTATGATGTGGAGTGTTATCGTAGCGAAAAATTAAGGTATTCATGGCATCCATGTACTGATAAGCGTACATATCACGACTGATGATTGTTTCGACACTGACAAACTCTCGGATCTCGGATACGCAAAATTGAGCTGTCAGCAAATATAATTTCGGCTCGAATAAATCCTTCATAGATGTCGCGCTTTTCGCAATCCAGCGTAAAAGAGATGACTACTGAACAGGTTGAGATGGTCGTTTGAAATTGTTGAAAATACTCTTCAATTAACAAATTCAATCCCTCTGAGTCTTTCTGCTTTTTCCTGTAGGCGTTGAAGCATTCGTGATTCGCCAATCCACTCATCAAGTTCCAGGGTTTCCTGAAATTCGTCGTTTTCGTAGCGGTGCAGAAATTCTGCTGTGGACAGGTGATATTTGTCCTCAAATTCTTGGAGTCGTTGCTCGGTAAGCTGGATCCCCGCTTCGGTGGAGCGCAGGGCTTCGGCGATCGCGCCTTCAATTAGGGGCTTGAGGGAGTCGTGGTGAGAGATGAGTTTGAGTTCATTCATAATGGGAAATCCTGACAGAATCTATAGGAATTGCAGGGCGGTGTTACAAATCTGTTGACGATTGATGTAGACCACCCTGTAGTCATTTGCCAAAGGGTACAGCAATAGCTGAGGGTTAGTAGCAACAGATCTAAAACACTACCCTTTTTGAGTTCATGCTTTTGGAGTGAAAGATCGCCGCCGACTTCTAAAGCACCAATCAGATCGCCTGCTAGTTCTAATGCGGATATTGGCTCGCTGTCAGATTGCAAAGTTTCTTTAGGTTTAGTTTGGCTGTAAATAAATTCAGCAAAATCTAAAATCTGTTTCTGCTGAGCCAAGGGTAAATTTCGTATAAGCTCAATAACTCTTTGTTCAATAGTTAGTATCGCTTTCATCGTTTTGCCTTTTTGCCTATCCTCTAGCTTAATCCTAACCTAGCTGCAAAATTCTGAGATCGCAGTTTCCCCATCGATACCTTCGCCGCGATCGAGCTGGGCAGCAGCAATGTCGATTTTGGCGCGAAGGTCTTCGACCCAGCGATTGGCTCCACCACGCAAGCTAACGTATTGGTTGCGTTTCTCCAGAAGGTGTCATACCAAATCCGGTATTTCTACCCCCTTTAAGAAGATATCAATTATCCAGTTTTTAGAGCGACAGGATCGGGCCACCAATGGAAATTGGTCAGCACCTGAATCTGAGGTTGCATCTGGTGGAGAATGCAACAGCGTTGGGCAAGGGTCTCTTCTAAATGCGCTATTGCATCAAAACTCTTGTTAACTAAAGGTTCATCTGCTAATGCCCATAGCCGCTCTGCCGGTTGGAGTTCAGGAGAATAGGCAGGTAGAGGAGCCAGGTAAATCCCCTCAGGCAACTCGACTTTTGCACTCATATGCCAGCCCGCCTGGTCAACCACTAATAAAATAATTTTGGTTGGTCCGGCACCTACAGATGCGGCAAATGATTGTAGTGCCAAGTTAAACCACTCAATATTGACTCTGGGCAAGATCGACCATACAGTGTCTCCCGTTTGCGGATGTACATAGCCATACAAATACGTCCATTCATAGCGGTGACAAACCACAGCGTTGGGTCGCTCGCCAATTGGTGCCCATACTCGGCGCAGGATGGGCTTTAGGTCAACCCGATGCTCGTCAAATGCCCACACTTCTATAAGGGCATGTGGGTATTGTCTCTGGAGTTCCTGCACCCGTGCTCTCAGGATGTGTGGGAACTCGGCCTGTGCTGCTTTATCTGCCTTCTGGTGGTGTGGTCGTGGAATTTGCAGCGAATACCGACACTTTTTTAGATACTCCCACCCCCTTTGCGCCCATACTTTTTCTCTACCCGTCCTCAGGGCGATCCATTCTGCTACTTTTGGCCCTGTCCATAGTCCTCGATCCGGCGGTGGTGTTTTGAGGCGAACACTGAGTTCGGCTATTTGCTCGCCATTGAGTAACGCTTTCCCTCGTTTAATCTTGCTGTCTTTGCGCCTGTTCCGCATTGCCGCTATGCCACATCGGTTGTATTTCTGCACCAGTTCTTTGGCGTAATCGTAGTTAATGCCTACTACCTCTGCTGCTTGTTCGATCGTCCACTGCTCGCTCACCAGCCACAATAAATGCCACCGTCGCGACTCGACTTTATCGCTGGTGCTCTGGTATCGCTGCTTGAGTTCGCTATTTGTTAAATGCTGTTCTAGGTGGGCTTTTCTTGTCATTCTCCAACTTTATCATCTTAAAGGGGGTAATTAATGCGGATTTGGTATCACTCGCTAGGGGAATATGCCCGAGATGCGGATGGGAATGGCTTTTGCGAAGTGCATTGCAATACTATGGAGGGAATTTGGGTTGGGTTGCGCAATTTCCTGCGTCCGTTTCGAGGTATTCACAAAAAGTATTTGCACTTATATGTAGGCATATTCGAGTGGTCATACAATCTACGTTGGATTGATTCTGACTTCCTCCGTCGTCTTCTCATGACTCCTTCCACCTATTTACCTAGATGAGCGAACTTAGAACGAGCTAAACTAAATCCTAGCTGTTATGTGTAAGTGAAAAAAGCGTCATGAATAAGTTATTGTTAGTGCTGGTAGGTGCAGGTGCGATCGCCGCGGTGATGGGTTTTACAAATCCGCAAAAGGAAAAATACCTGGACTATGCCTCGACCAAGCTAGCCGAAGAAGCAAAAGAGTCTGTCTGCAAAACTCAAAACTCGCCCGACGTGCTGAAAAAACTGAACGATCTGGTTTCTGATGCCTGTAAGTCCGGGATAGATAAACACAAAGATCTCGCCAGAGGAGCAATAGATAGCGTCACCAGTCAGGAAAACATGGTGATTTTCAGCATCTATACAACCGATTTACCCAACAGGAAATATAAAACCCTGGGGATTTTGGGCAATTTCTTTACATTTAGCTAGGATACAAAAATCAAAATTATGAACTCGGAGAATTCAGATACAGAATTAGGGCAGTGGTATATCATCAAGCAATCTTCCGGTACCTGCGCGATCGCGACTGAAATTCCCCAAGATGCTTTGGAGTCATGGGGGCCATTTGCTTCTCAGAATGATGCGATCGCCCGCCGCATCGGCCTAATTCGATCTGGCAAGTGTCAACCAGCCTGATTAATCTGAAGTAGTGCGCAAAGCTGCCGTGGGAAATAGAGTTTGGAAGCCGGATTGCCTTTGGGCAACTGGTTCGGGGCCGTAGTCCCAAAGGCTGTTGTAGTAGAAAAATGACACGCCGAGATTGCGGCTTTGGGCTGCCTGTACCTGTGACTGAATTTGTGCCAGAGAGGCTGGATTATTCCGCAGTCCGGTCAGGATGCCGATCCCCGTGGGAATCTTTTTCTGCGATTCCTGAATTTCGGGACTGGAAATTCGATCGACAAAACTCTGGAGGTCGGAGCGATAGACCTGTACGATCAACTCATCGACAATGTCCTTTCTAATCCAGGTGAGCCAATCCTGGAGGTGAAATTTGTAGGCAAAGTCATAATAATTCGGCGCAACGGAGAAAATTGCCTTCGGTTTCTTTTCCTTGACGGCTTTGTTGAGCTTTGCCATAAATGCAGTGATTTTATTGGCTCTCCAACTGACCCAGGCTGGATTTTGAAAATCGCTGGGAGGTTCTTTTTTAGTTTCTTTTCTATATAAGTCTATGGTGTAGCGATCGTAGCCAAACTCGTTGGGCAAACTCATGTGATCGTCGAATTGAATCCCATCTGCATCGTATTTAGTCACGACTTCTAAGACGAGATCGGTAATAAACTGCTGTACTTCAGGGCGCAAGGGGTTCAGCCATGCCACTTCGCCATCAGTCTCAACTGAACTTTGGCTGCTATCTTGACGTTGTGTGAGCCAATGGGCATATTTCAGGGCTAGTTCGGATGTGGGGGGAGCCATAAACCCAAACTCAAACCACGGGATTGCCAGCAATCCCTGACGGTGAGCCTGGTCGATCGCATCGGCTAAAATATCTTGCCCATCATCACCCTTATAGACAAAGGGTTGGATCCCGGCTTGCTGAGCGACATCGCTAGGATACAGAGCATAGCCAGAATTCCATACGACAGGATAAATCGTGTTGAAATTGAGGCGCTTCAGGTGTCCGATCGCTTCCTGTAATTTCGCCCGATTTCTCATTACATCCAGGTCGTTGTTAGTCATCCAGACACCGCGAATTTCGGGGCGGGATGTTTGGGCGATCGCCCAATCTCCGTTGAGGTGCTCTCCTGGGGCAATTATCGGGGCAATTATCGGTATGAAGCTATCTAGCAATAGCGTCAACGTCAATGACAGGATAAAGCAAACCACAGGAAGCCGCCGCCACGATCGCTGCCACCCTTGAGAAATGAAACGTAATTTCATAGGCAAATTTACAGTTAATTTGGTTCTGGTCTAGATTTTCGTTTCTGCTTGACTTTAGCACGATGCCCCGCAGCGATCGCTTTTTCCACCCATACTGCCAGAGTTTCTAAATCGTTAAAAACTGACTCGGGCACCTGATAGTAGGACATCTGGATCGGCTTGTGCTTACCCATGTAAGTAAAAGGCGACATGTCTAAGTTGACGTAATCTCCCCGATTATGTTCGTCCACTTTGAAATACAGGATATCGTAAGCAATCAGTCCAAAAATCGTCTCGTCCGCAAATAAACCGTAGCCGCCAAACATAGCACGCGGGATCGCGGGACAAACCAGTGACAGTTGTGCCACCACGCGATCGACAAACGAGTTTTGTTTTGGCTTGCTTCGAGCCATTTTGCTTTGTCATAGCTAACTAGTGGTCTATCAACATTGATTTTGTGTATAAAGGAAGTTTGAAAGCATTGCTGACAAACGTTTATAAAATCTTATGACTCACAATTTTAAGCTTGACAGACCGCTAGTTAAAGAGGATGAATCACGTTTGTAACCACGCCCCAAATGTGAAATTCAGTTTCGGGATAGATTTGAATTGGTTCGTAGCTGTCATTTTCAGGCATTAGTAACAGCTTGCCCCTGGTTTTACGAATGCGCTTCACCGTCAGTTCGCCATTTACAACAGCAATAATCACTTTATTGTTAGTTGGCTCCAGGGAGCGATCGACAATCAAAAGATCGCCTGGATGAATACCGGCATCGATCATCGAGTAACCAGTTACGCGCACCATGAAACTAGCTTCGGGATGTTTGATCAGGTGTTTGTTCAGATCGAGTTTGGCTTCGACATAATCTTCCGTAGGTGCAGGGAACCCGGCTGCCACGGGATTCATATACAGCGGTACCCTATACCTCGTGCTTAGATCGGGTTTGTAAATACTCTCAACCAGGGTGAGAGTGACAGTTTGAGGTTGAGGTGCTGGTTCCGGCTCTGCTATACTGAGCGCGCCTAAAACATCATGACCAGCCTGTAATGATGCTAGAATTTTATCGGCAATCCGTACGGGTAAGCGCACTGCTTTAGTTTCTTCACCATATTTACCCGTACCCTTAGGGCGACCTGCCCCTACTCTTTTTCCACCGCGTGCCATAAGCTTCACCATTGCGATATACGTACATTTATCAAATCACAATTGCATGCATAAATGCAATAGATTTGGCAATAAATAAGGTTTTGGGTATAAAGACTCCATGCTAATTTGCCTTGCTGTACGTACTGAAGCCTGGCTTTTCCCGTTATCTTCTTGTTCCAGCAAAAGCACTGATAGCCCGATCTCACAAACCTGATTCCACCGTTACTCATTGTCATTAAATTGAAGTTATTGACAACAGATCTTCGGGCAAAGCCCTTGCCTGAAAGGGCTTTCAGAGATGCCGTAAAAACTGGAGTTTAGACTAAAAGGCAACAAGAAGCATCTCGCTAGATAGAAACTAGCGAGAGAGAGGATAAAAGGGAAGAAGTTGAGCTAAGCAGTTGCAGCGGAAGCTTTTTTGAGGGGCTTGGCATAGCGTTTTTTGACAGTAGGATAACGAATCCGTTGGGTTCGTTTTTTCCCAAGAGGCCAACCTGGAGACTTACCGCGAGGTTTAGGGTCAGGGGAAGGAGAGCCAATCCTGACCAAAACTAAAGCAAAAGCATTTGCAACTCGACCAGGAGACAATTTAGTCATCGGTTTCTGCCAAGGCAGAGGAGAGTCTTGGACAAGTTCACGAGCGAGCCACAATTGCCAAGTAAGTAAAGGCATCAAGTCCGACCAAGTCTCCATCTGAGCAGGGGTAGAAAGCTGAGGGATTGTCCAATGGAGACGTTGACGCACCAAGCGATACCAATGCTCAATGGCAAATCTGCGCAGATATTTTTGCCATACCTCACTCAAGATTGGCTCGTCTTTAGCGACCCAAATCAACCACAGGGGTTTCGATTCAGGCATATCAAGACGTTCGACCAGAATGAGTGTAAAGGGATGGTCTGCGGCTTGCTTTAAGTGCAGGTTTGGCCATCGACGAATTTGCAATCGTCCCAGTTTAGGCTCTGCAATTGTGATGTCTGCTTGGGGAATAGACCAAGTGTCAGAGTCTTTGAGGCTAAATTTCTCTCCATGCTTATGGGGTCGCCCATGCCCCTCGTAATCCTTTGGGGCATGATACAGAACCCGGTTGGGGCGTAGCCTGAGCAGCTTGATACACGGGATGTCTGCTGTTTGCTGCAAAAATGGTGCGCACCCATACTCGCCATCCCCCAGGAAAAGCACAGTCCCAGGAATTTCCGCACAAACCAAGCGTAACTGACTAGCGGCTTTCTGAATCGGGTTCTCGAAACTGGTGATCCGCTCATGCCGCAACGGTAAGGCAAAACTCCCTTCTGACTCTGGAATCCAGGCAATTGTGCTGTATCCTTGCCCCACCGTAACAGGTTTGCTTCCTACTCCCGGTTGAGGTTGATGTTCGTAGGTGCGTTCTTGTAATGTCACCGCATAGGGACGCGACCAGGCTGTATGGTCGCCCGCCAATATCGTCACCTCTGCTGCCGGCATTTGCTGTATGTATTGCTTCATCAAGTCTTCACGTGGAGGATGACTATCTTGCAGTGCTTCATAGATACTCGACCACTCCCTCCGAAATAATGGGCTTAACGAAAGTTCCACAAACGATGAAACACTCCGACTCGTCAGTACCGCATCCATCAAGTCGAACAGCGCATCTCTCCCGTTCCCTATAATTTCGTACGTGTACTTGCGAAATTGCTCAAGTTTATCCAAACTAATCATGATGAAGCTGTTGATTTTATAGTCTTTTCAGCTTCCATCATCAAGCGGTCAGTCTGCAATGGCTGGCTGCTTTTTACCACTTTTTAGTCTAAACTCCAGTAAAAAGTAAGCCCAGTAAAGTGCTCCCCACCTACACGAGTGAAGTCCATAACTTTTCCGAACTTTTCTATACTGACGAGTACAACTAAACCTTATAGATTAAGAATGAGCGAGCAGACTATAGATGAATGTCACTGACATAGGAGCCTTGAAATCAATTTCAAGGCTAAAAGCTAAAACCTGTTAACACAGGTTGAACCCTTGTCAGTTAAACGTTATTAGTTAGTTTTAACTGACTTGAGCTTTTAGCCAAGAACTTGAGTGCTTGGCTTATATCCATTCAACTATAGATGGACATTGAAGGGACAACCGTATGGAAATTGTGGCTGCGATCGCATAAATCCGAAGTTTGAGAGCGACGAACGTTCAGATCGATCGTTATATTCTCATCTAGATGTAGAGCATGGCAAAGGCTTCATCTTCATCTTCAACAAATACGTTTGCATATTCTATAAACTAAATTCCCTTAAGTTTCAATTTTACTGCTCCGGCAACCTGAGATATTACAGGAGATACCGTTGTTTCAAGGAACACTGCTCAAAAAATGTAGGTTCTATTATTGCCGGAGCAATAAGTCAGCTTGGAGATCTGAGATATAGCGGTTTTCAAATTGGTAGTGAGTAGGGGGTTCTAAGAAGGGGAGGCAGGGCGTTCTTGGGGGTTCCCCGCCAGAACCACTGCCGTGTGGAACCCCTTCACCCCGTCCATTATTCTGTATCTAAAATAGCAGTTCGCAAATTAGGCATCGCAAAAAGTGTATTAAATCTCTTTATTAAACCTATCGATTAAATCGCTCCTTTTTAAGAATTGGCAAATCTAAATACTCACCTAAAGCTACAGAAGGTAGTAATATTTAAATTTGAAGATCTAAGTTAATATTAGATTTGTCTAGTAATATCTGCGGACTTAATTAGAGTATCTTGTATCCTTTGATACATTATATTTGAAGGCTGTAGAAACGTTTAAAAGTTTGACAAGAAATCGATAAAATTTGTATCTGTAACTACAGATTTTTGGCGTTTAAGGATATTAGCTTTATGAGTTCAGCCATCATTAGGGCAAGTATGTCACCTGAATTTACAATACCAAATAGTAGCAAATAGCTACAATCAGCTAATTTAAAATATCTCTAATAATTGCTCCAGCATTACTTTCAATTGTCGTTTAATTCTTTATTCCTAGAGCGTCAGAAGCATCGAGTTTTCTAATTGCAAAACATGACTAAGGAGTTGCAAACGTAAGTGCAAACAAGCGCCAGTCTCTTATCCTCCATGTCTTCTCAAGAAGATCGTTTCCCCACCGTTTACTCAACGCTTGCTTGTGATGCATTGATGTCCAGAGTGCTGCCTCACTATAAGATTGCCCGAGTAACTGGCTGTCAGTTGTGGAATCGAGGGTTGAGTGATATTTACATTGTAGAAACAGTAGCACAGCCATATATCCTGAGGATCTCTCATTGTCATTGGCGATCGAAGTCAGATGTTTATTTTGAGATGGAACTGCTGGATTTCTTGCGGCAACGACAACTTCCCGTTGCCTACCCTTTAAGAACAAAAGAAAATCGCTTGTCTATTGAGATAAATGCACCGGAAGGCAGGCGTTATGCGTCTTTATTCACCTATGCACCAGGGAAAGTTGCACTGGGAGATCTCAATCAAGCTCAAAGTTTCAAGTTGGGTGAAGTAGTAGCATCCATTCATCAGGCAGGCGTAGATTTTCACTCTAGCTACTACCGCCAACCGCTGACTTTAAGCTATTTGCTGGATGATTCTTTGGAAGCGATCGCTCCATTTTTGCGCCATCGAGACGAGGATCTGCAATTTTTGCTGGAGGTTGTTACTCTCATCAAACACAGACTGCAAGACTTTCCCCAAGAACCTCCTTTCTGGGGAATTTGTTGGGGCGATCCTCATAGTGGTAACGCTCATTTCACCTCAGACAATCAGGTTACCCTGTTTGATTTCGATCAGTGCGGTTACGGCTGGCGAGCATTTGAACTGGGCAAGTTTTTACAGGTTGCCATACGAACGGGAATTGCTCATAACGTCAGGGAAGCGTTTTTGCGTGGATATCAATCTGTCCAGCCGATCTCTAAACGGGAACTCGACTCTTTGCAAACCTTTACCCAAATGGCTCATATTTGGATGTGGGCGATCAATCTCAGCACTGCCAAAATACACAGTTATAATAGGCTAGATGAAAGTTACTTTACCCATCGCCTGTCACAGCTAAAAATGCTGCGATCGCATGAGTGGCAGCTTTTCTAGAAAATATCGATAACTACTAGTCGTAGCCAATTGCGAATGAACAACTCCGTAGCACAACAGCTAGAGTCCTACACGGTCAAGTTTCCCACAGAGGTCTTACTGGTGAGAGTAGAGGTTGAGAACGAACTGGATGAGATTATGATTTTTAAGGGGTTTTCCAGTTCGCTCGTGCGTGCTACGGCATTTGACCCAGATGTGCCGGTCATTCCAGACAATGCCAAGATCGTCGGTATCGATCGCCTGGCCGCCCCATACAACTCTAGATCGCCGAATTATATCGAACAAAATATCAGTTGGGAAAAATTCCAAGCTGCTCTGACTTGAGTAATAGTAGGGACGGTAGGCAGCGGAATTACAGATATGCTTCTATACCAAGGGGGTACAAAGTTAGCTCTCCACTGCGAAAGCGATCGCAATTTACCCACAGTGCCCGCTTTTTGCGTTTGCCTTCACTAAATTCAATACTCTCAATTTCGTAGAAATGGCGATCGCAAAAGTCACAGGCATAAAGCTGTATGACTTCATGTCCTGGTTTGCCATTGTACTCAAAAATATTTTCCAAGCAGCTAAGATAGCGAATATTAGTCAATTTTGCACCTAATTCTTCGTGGAATTCTCGCTCTAAGGCTTGGAGGCTGGTTTCGCCAAAGTCAACTCCTCCACCCAGCGATCTATAGTAGGTGCGATTCTTTTTTGGGTCGTAGCCCTGTGAAACAAAAGTTCGCGTGCCATCGACGATCAGTCCTAATGCCAGTACGCGAATTTCTGAAGAAAAACCCATAGTTTACCCCTTTGCACCACATTATAGCCACTAAGGGATTTACTCGCAAATATAACTATAGCCAATAGGCTTAGGACGGGGTGCAGGGGTTCCACCCCTGCGTGGGGGCTACGCCCCACACCCCCTGTCCTAACAGATCTGTCTACGGCTATAAAATACCACTTGTGGCACGGCAGCGAATTGCCGCCAAAATCTAGTAGCATAGCTGCAACTCAGTGAGTTTACAAAATTATGAAAGCAATTTTGATGACGGCTGCCGGGGAGCCAGAAGTTTTGCAAGTCGCCGAAGTTCCTGCGCCGCAGATCCAATCGCCCAGGGAGATCTTGGTCGAGCTTAAAGCTGCTGGCGTAAATCCGATCGATACAAAATTAAGGAAGCGCGGCACATTTTACCCGGAGCGGATGCCAGCCATTTTAGGTTGCGATGGTGCGGGTGTGGTGGTCGCGATCGGCGCGGGCGTGCAGCACTTTGCTGTGGGCGATGAGGTCTATTTTTGCAATGGGGGATTGGGCGGACATCCCGGCAACTACGCCGAATATGCCACGGTTGACGAGCGCTTTGCCGCGCATAAACCGAGTTCCGTATCGTTTGCCGTGGCTGCTGCCGCGCCGCTAGTTTTAATTACCGCTTGGGAAGCACTCTACGATCGCGGTAGATTGGAAGCAGGCAGGCGGGTTTTAATTCATGCTGGTGCTGGTGGAGTTGGGCATGTTGCCATTCAATTGGCTAAGTTACAAGGAGCTGATGTTTGTACGACGGTCAGTACGGCTCAAAAAGCTGAGTTCGTTAGGAGTTTGGGTGCAGATAAACCCATTCTCTACAAGCAGGAGGATTTTGTCGCCGCCGCCCTCGACTGGACGAATGGGGAAGGGGTCGAGCTAGCCTTTGATACGGTAGGCGGTAGCACGATCGCAGCAACTTTCCCGGCAGTGCAAATTGGTGGCGATCTCGTTACGCTATTAGAGCCAGACGCTACCACCAGTTGGAAGGTGGCAAGAACTCGCAATTTGCGCTTTAGTTTTGAGTTAATGCTCACGCCCATGTTGCAGGGTTTAGTGGACTTGCAGGAACACCAGGCGCACATTCTGTCGGAATGTGCCCGCCTCATTGACGAGAAAAAGCTCAAAGTCCATGTCAGTCAGGAATTTCCCCTGGTAGAGGCAGCTAACGCCCATCGCCTTTTGGAAACTGGTTCTGTTACAGGTAAGCTGGTCTTACAGATTTAGTCGCATGTTAGTCAAATCGAGACACCCCGAACCACCTCCAGCTATCCGCAAAATCGCCAATGCTTTTCGCATCTTGGGTTGGGTAGCATTTTGGGTGCAGTTGGTAATGGCCTTTGTAGCTGGTATTGCTCTCATATTTACCGCTACGGGTCGCAGCTTTAGTCCCGACACTTCCGCTGGTACGGGTATTGGCATATTCTGGGCTGTTTGCGGCATTTTATTACTGGTAGCGGGCATTGTTTTTGACTTTCAGTACGTGCGCATTTCTAAAGGACTGCGGCACGAACCCGGTGCGGTGCTGCACCCCAAACGATTGGAGACAATTCAGTTCCTGCGACTCGGAGCCTTTATCGGCTTTAGCGGCATGTTGCTTTCTCTAATTGGTTCTGGGATTAGCGTGGGCGTTCTGGTTGCCAAAACTGTTTCCCAGCCCCCAGGCGTGGCAATTATCGATCCGAATAAAATCGTGCGCGCCCTGGATGTATTTGTAGTACTAGCTAACATCAATCTCACCGCAGCGCATCTAGTCGGGACGGTCGCTTCGTTCTGGTTGCTGGATCGCGTGCATCACTACCAGCATCCGCCGCATCAATAAAGAATTTAGGGAATCCCCCTCAAAAACTATGAGACTCCGACAGAAATGCCTCACAACTATCATCCCGATCGCCGCGATCGCTTTGCTGTTGTCTAAATTTCTGGTGCATATTCTCACTGAGTCGTGGTGGTTTGAGGCGATCGGTTTCTCGGAAGTGTTTTGGACGCGGCTGACCTGGCAAATTCTGGTTTGGGCTGCCACCTTTGTGCTTTACTCCCTATTTCTGTGGGGCAATTACCGAATTGCCCGGTACCAACGCCACAAGGGTAAGGGGCGACTCGTCCTCGTAGATCGCACGGTGCGCGCCGCTGACGCAAGCGGACTGAAAGTTTATGCCGGGAAGATTGCCAATTATGCCGTTCTGGGATTGATTTTTTTTCTATCTATCAGCGCCGCATCGATTAGCAGTCCGAGTTGGGAGACGATTTTAAAGTTCCTGAATGCCACCAATTTCGGCAGTAGCGATCCGATCTTCCAGCAGGACATCGGTTTTTATTGCTTTATCATGCCGCTCTACGAGGGCATGCGCAACTGGCTGGGTGCTCTGTTTGGTTGCGCAGCGATCGCGTCCGCTCTGGTTTACGGCTTCGACAGCACGATTCCGCCACAGTGGAACTGGCAAAACGTTTTAACCGGCAGAGGCAAATTGCATTTGAGCCTTTTGCTGGCGGCGATCGCCGCGATCTTCTGCTTCGACTTCTGGCTGAAGCGCTACGAGTTGCTGTACTCGGCAGGTGGGATTGTCTTCGGGGCTGGCTACACCGATGTCCACGCCAAGCTCTTTGCTTATAGCGCCTTGAGCGTTCTGCTATCGATCGTGGCTTTTCTGCTGGCGCTCTCAGCCTGGCAGCGCAGCTTTCGATTGCCGATGTTAGGAGTAGGGGTAACGGTAATTGCTTTAGTAACGCTCGATGGCATTTATCCCTGGTTTCAGCAACAATTCATCGTGTCGCCTAACGAATTGGCGAAAGAAAAGCCCTACATCGAGCACAATATTCAATTCACGCAAGCTGCCTATCGCCTGAGCGACGTGCAAAGACAGAGCTATGCTGCCGAAGCAAAACTGAACCGACAGGTGTTGCAAAACAACCAGCCGACCGTGCGCAACGTCCGCCTGTGGGACTACCGACCCCTCCTCAGTACCTATCGCCAGCTCCAGGAAATTCGGCTTTACTACAAATTTGCAGGTGTAGATGTCGATCGCTACACCCTGAACGGCAATTACCAGCAGGTGATGCTAACGGCGCGGGAATTGTCCTTTGCCAAAGTGCCCCGCGAGGCACAGACCTGGGTTAACCAGCGGCTGAAGTATACGCATGGTTACGGTTTGGTGATGAGTCCGGTCAATCAGATTACCAGCGATGGTTTGCCCGAACTTTATATCAAAGATATTCCGCCCTCATCCAGCGTAGACGTACAGGTAAGCCAACCCGCAATTTACTACGGCGAAGAAACGGATGCGTATATTTTTACCGGCACCTCAACCCCAGAGTTCGACTATCCGCTCGGCGATGCCAATGCCTTTACTCATTACAACGGCGCGGGCGGCGTACCGATGCCATCAATCTGGCACAGGCTGGCCTATGCCTACGATCTGGGCAACATCGAGGTTCTGATTTCCAACTACTTCACCGATCGCTCGCGCATCCATTACTATCGCCAGATTAAGGAACGAGTGGAGCATATCGCGCCGTTTTTGCGCTTTGACAGCGATCCTTACCCAGCAGTTATTAATGGCAAGCTGATGTGGCTTGTGGATGCTTATACGGTGAGCGATCGCTATCCCTATTCCGAACCCATCGCTCGCTCCATTTCCCAAAGCAAAGATGCCGAGGGCATTCTCAAAGGAGGGAATCTCGATCGCATTTTACGAGGCAATATCAACTACATCCGCAACTCCGTCAAAGTAGTAGTGGATGCTTACGATGGCACGGTGCGCTTCTTTGCGATCGACGAAACCGATCCGGTTCTCAAGACCTATGGCAAAATCTTTCCCCACCTGTTCGAGCCTCGTGCAGGAATTCCACCGGAAATCAAAGCTCATTTTCGCTACCCGCTCGATCTGTTTAAAATCCAGTCGCAAATGTATCTGACCTACCACATGAACGATGCGGAGGTGTTCTACAACCGAGAAGATCTGTGGCGTTTCCCGCTCCAGACCTACGAAGGGGGCGAACAGATGATGGAGCCTTATTACGCGATCGTGCAGCTACCGAACGAACCGAAAGAGGGATTTATTTTGATCCTGCCATTTACGCCTGCTAATAAGGACAACGCGATCGCCTGGCTGGCGGCGCGATCGAACGGTCAGGAATACGGCAAATTGTTGCTGTACGAGTTTCCCAAACAAAAACTGGTCTACGGCCCCCGTCAAATTGAGGCGCGCATCGATCAAGATCCGACGATTTCCCAACAGTTTACGCTCTGGAGTCAGGCAGGTTCCAAGGTGATTCGCGGCGATTTACTGGTGATTCCGATCGCGCAATCCTTACTTTATGCAGAACCCGTTTATCTGCGGGCGGAGCAGGGCGAATTGCCGGAGTTGAAGCGAGTAATCGTCGCCTATGACAAAGCGGTAGTCATGGAGGAAACTTTAGATAAATCTCTGGCTGCTATCTTTGGCAGCGATCGCGGAGAGAAGGAAGCCCCCAGTCCGGTAACGGGCGTGAGTTCCACTCTAGTTAAATCTGCGCTGGAAACCTATCAGAAAGCGCAGGAAGCTCTGCGTCAGGGTAACTGGGCTGAGTACGGGCGCTATCAGCAAGAGTTAGAAGGTATTTTGTTAAAATTGAATCAGGAGACTGGAATTGGGAAAAAAGCAGGTTAAGCGAACAGTTGTCTATTACTGGTCTTTGTTGAGCACTTGTGAGTCCAATATCAAACAGGTCATATAGGTTACCTTACTGCAGAGTAAAAACAATACTTTATGGGGTATCCTAAGTTAATCTCTCTGTTGAGAATGCTCAATTCTAAAACAGAGGGAGATGAGCACACTGTAAGCCTTATTGTAGCATAAAGTAATGACATTATTAACATCTATTGACGTTTTTGCTGGTGCAGGCGGACTTAGCTACGGGCTTACAGTAGAAGGATTCAAGGTGGTTGCTGCGGTAGAAATTGATCCGACATCAGCGAAGAGTTATAACCTTAACCACCCACACACAAATGTTATAGTCAACGATATTCGCCAAGTGAGTGGTTCTCAGCTTCTTAAGCAGGCAGGCCTTGCCCCTGGTGAATTGGATTTGCTGACAGGATGCCCACCATGTCAGGCTTTTTCTACACTTCGTACGAGGCGTCGGATACAACAGTTAAACGATCCGAGTAAAGAACTCATTATCGAGATGCTCCGATTGGTACGTTCGATGCGGCCTCGTGCAGTCATCGTAGAAAATGTTCCTGGTCTAGCAGGTGATAAGCGCTTTGCTGACTTCCTAATTGGTTTGAAACAAGCCGGATATCAATCTACATACGCAGTTCTCAATGCATCTGACTTTGGTGTACCACAGCGGCGCAAGCGGTTAATTCTTATTGCATTGAAGGGAAGAGAGATACCTCCAGGCTGGTCAAGTTATCACTGTGAGGGTAGAACCGTTAGAGATGCAATCAGTCATCTCGCACCAGCAGGAACTAGTGGAGATATACTCCATGATATTCCTGAAAATCGAACGCCAGCTATGATGTCGAGAATCAGAGCAACACCTAAAAATGGCGGTAGCCGCAGTGATATACCTTCTGAGTTACAATGCGCCTGCCATGAACGCATTGACGGATTTAAGGATGTCTATAGTCGAATGGCATGGGATGATGTTTCCCCTACTATTACTAGTGGATGCAATAATCCTTCCCGAGGTCGTTTTCTTCATCCCGAAGAGAATAGAGCTATAACACTTCGGGAGGCTGCATTACTACAGGCATTCCCACAATGCTACCAGTTCTGTCTTGACCGAGGGAAGGAACATGTTGCGTCCCAAATTGGGAATGCTTTCCCCCCAGATATGATTAGGCCAATTGCAAGAGTCATCCGCCACGAGCTATCAGTATGAGTAATAGGAAACCTGTAGATGATCTCTGTAAGAGTGTTAAAGCTCTTGAACATAAAAAATCCTATATTTGTAGCCTTCGCTTTCCTAACTATCGAAATCTTCGGGTTGACAGCGAGTTACCATTTGATTTCCCAATTACAATCTTGCTTGGTCGAAATGGTACAAACAAGAGTTCTATACTTCATGCTCTTTACGGCAGTCCAAGTGGTCAAACTATCGCAGATTTCTGGTTTGAAACTGAACTTGACGCAATTCCTACGGAGCGTAATGAACGTAAACAGAGCGTTGTTCATAGATATCGTGGAGATAACGATGAAATTGTTGAGTGTATTAAGGCTAGGGCTTCACGCGGAACTACAGACCCTGATTATTGGGAACCAATTGTACAAAGGCAGATATATGGTTTCCCATCTAGCGGCACTCGAATTAGTCCCATTAAACTTAAAGTTACACATTTAGATTTCCGAGGCGAGTTACCCGCTTTTGATAGATACTTCTACTTCCCCGATCCGAAGCATCTTGCAGATCGTGCCCGTTCCGCAAAAGAGAGTGGAAGGCTGCGCAGAGAGTATCGCAAGCAGGACTATCTTAGACAACGTTCAAGATTGCTAAAAAAAGCAATTGAGGAGGAGGGAATTGCACTAACAAACCATGAGTTAGAAGTCTTAAAATATATTCTTGAGCGCGACTATCGTAGTGGAAAGATTCTGAGGCACTCACTATTTCACGGACATGAAGGATGGACAATACTATTTAAGACAAGTCATCTAAATGATGAGTATTCTGATGCATTTGCTGGCAGTGGTGAGTCAGCCGCTGCGTTGCTTGTACACAATATATTTCAAGCTCCGGAAAGATCTTTGATTCTCCTAGACGAACCTGAAACGTCACTTCACCCCCGTGCCCAACAACGAATACTAGAGTTTATAGCTCATCAAGCTGTGCGGAAGTCACTTCAAGTCGTGATTGCGACACATTCTATCTATCTTGCAAAAAATCTTCCTCAGAATGCGATCCGAGTGCTTGTCCTTGAACAAGATGGTGCTGTAACAGTGAGAACAGACCTCTCTGCAGATGAAGCCTTACATGAGATTGGGACTCTTCCTGCCGGAAAAACTATTCTGGTTGAAGATGAGCGAGCAAAACACATTGTTGTTTCAGCTTTAAAGCTAGAGTCAAGTCATGCTTCAAAAGAGTTTCAGGTTTTGGTTCGAGAAGGTGGGACTTCACGGATATACCGTGATATTCAAGCATATGTCAACAGTGACAGGAGAGATGTATTTGTTCTTTTTGATGGAGATAATAAGCCTAAAGAGCTTATTCCAGAAGATGGAGTACTTCCCCAAGGGAAGAATGACCTATGTAAACTGATTCGGTTACTTACACGCGGAAATGATGAAAACGGTCCTAAGCTTGATTTTGTAGATGAAGACGAGATGACACGCTATATTGGCTTTTTAAGAAGATATGTACATTTTTTGCCTGAGCTAACTCCTGAGGCACTTGTTTGGGATGACGATATAGCCAAAGAAATCTTTGGTGAAGATCTACCACAGGAAGTTTTACAAGAGCAAGATTTCAAAGAAAGAATTCGTATCCTTGCAGAGAAAACTCCGGGTTTGGATGATGATGCCATTTTCAAAAATCTTCTTAACAAATTATTGAAGGGCGAAAGCGAGCGTAAGTCAGCTCTCATAGAAGTTATTAGTAATATTCGATCTGCCAGTAGCTAATTGTCATTGCATATCTTGACACAATTTGGAAATCAAATTGAAGAAGCATCTTAGCCTGTTTGTCCACAGAAGCACGATCGCTTTCCTGGTAGTTTTTGGTATTGGCAAACGAGAGATCTCTCCAACGGTTACACAACTAGACAACTAACCCGCCATCTTGAGCCATCCAAAAACTCGATCCGCTGTAAGTTCTAGTTCGATTTCTGCCATTGTTGGCAAGCGGCGGGACGCATCCCAAAGGGAATCGCTACCTTGAAATAATTCTGGTTGCTGATTTGGCAAGAAGACCAATATGCTGCAATCGTCCAATCGAGTAGCGCTCCAGCAAATCGGTCATAGAAAAGCTATCTAGTTCGGTAGTCATTGTCTTGGTTGTCCAGCGGACAATGGACGCTATGATTAAGATGATATATTAATGTCGGATTTGACATAATAGTTATGGCTGACACCAAGCCGCTGGTCTGGTTGAGTGGATCGGTAAAAACACCGCCTTTCTCAAAGGCCGCAAGGTTGGAGGCTGGCTTTTTACTACGGCAGTTGCAACGCGGTAGAAGTTTAGGACTACCATCTTCTCGCCCTATGCCTGGTATTGGCGCTCGCTGCCACGAGCTGCGAATTAACGATGAAGATAAGACATGGCGAATTATCTACCGCATTGACGAAGATCGCATTGTTATTGTGGATGTATTTGCCAAGACAACCAACAAAACGCCTAAGTCAGTTATTGATGTTTGTAAGCAACGGTTGAAGCGATATGACGAGGTATAGGTATGAACGATGACAAACTCGATCGCCTGGTGGCCGATGGCTGGCAGGTGGGAACGGTAGCCGAATTTTTAGGATTATCTCCAGAGGAGGAGATGTTTATCGAATTGAAACTGATTCTAAGCGATCGCCTCAAACAGTTGCGGGAGAGTCAACATCTCACCCAAAAAGCCCTAGCGAAGCGCATTGAATCTAGCCAATCGCGGGTAGCAAAAATGGAAGCAGGCGATCCATCTGTATCGATGGACTTATTGGTGCGATCGCTGCTGTCGTTAGGAGCTACACCCAAAGATATTGCTGAAGCGATCGCAATGGGTTCTTGTGATGAGTGAAAGATTTACTGTGACTGAGCGATCGCCTCTCGCACTTTACCAGAAAACTAATCTGCCATCTTGAGCCATCCAAAAATTCGATCCGCTGTAAGTTCTAGTTCGATTTCTGCCATTGTTGGTAGGAGATCGCTGCCTTGAAATAATTCTGGTAGCTGGGTTTGGCAAGAAGAACAATATGCTGCGATCGCAATAATTAACACAATCGCGCAGTTCTCTCAAGTCGCAGCGCAACGATAAAGTTATGAAGGCTGGCAAAGTTGAGATGCTTCCAGACTAGAATTATGGCATTGGTACATACTGGAAATATCCGTAATGCAAGGTTTAGCTGTTACTGAAACTATCAATACGATCGCTGAAGCGGAAAGACGATTTGGTCTGAGCCGCAGTACATTTAAGGATTTTTTTACAGAATGGCGCGACCAATTGCCTGATATTAATTCTAGCGATCGCACCAACCTGGAAACCCTATGGCAGCGATACATTTACCATCGCTCTAGCGGTCAGTTATTAGAAAGTACGGTAATGCTATTACTAGTTTCGCCACTACTGACCATTGCAGGCTTATACGATCCGCCCTTTTTGATTAAAGCGGAAGAATCCGTGCAGATCGCAGTATCAGACAGCGAAGCAACTTTGCAAGGTCGTATAGATCTGCTGGTTTTATGCGATCGCCTTTGGGTAGTTGTTTTAGAGTCAAAGAAAACCATGCTATCCGTCTGGTCGGCACTGCCACAAACTCTTGCCTACTTGATGGCTAATTCCAATAGCGACAGTACGCATCCCGCAGGGAATTGCCCTACTTTTGGAATGTTGACTAATGGAGACGAAATAGTGTTTGTCAAACTAGAAGGCAAATGCTATGCCATGTCACAAGTATTTTCCCCTCTGGTTACACAGAGCGAACTAGAAGTTACCTGTCAAGTTCTGCGCAAAATTGCAGAATCAGTTGCATGTGACTTGCAGAAAGCATAGAACCCTAGCTCTTTAGCTGGCGCAGCGCCGCCAGCAACTCACTATCTTAGCGCTTGAATGCAAGCAGGAACTCAATGTGCTTGTACGCAATGATGCTGTGGATATGGATAATGAAATAGGCGCGCTTACAATTAGCAATGGGTTTGAGTATAAGTCGATACCAGCAGGGTTAATCTGGTAGGATTTGCACAGCTAAGTTTATACCAGAAACACTATGGCGCTTTACGAGAATGTTGAGCATTTCGCAGGTAAAACGGTTGAGAACTACGAGCTAGAACTTGGGATTGAAGATCCAGTCGGTAAAATTTATCGCCTTGCGATCGACTATGACTCGGAGGAGGGAATGGCCGATCTCATTGCCACATTTCTAGAGGATCCAAGAGTTAGGGAAATATCAGGTATCGTGATTGGATTGTGGGCTGATGCTTACGATCGCTCCAGTCAGGATATTGTAGAGGCTCTTGTTGCCGCCAGAGAGAAACTTCCACATCTGACCGCTATTTTCCTTGGTGATATTATTTCTGAGGAATGCGAAATATCCTGGATCGTCCAAAGTGATGTTTCGCCGCTGCTAGCTGCATATCCACAACTCACGCATTTTAGAGTGCGCGGTAATGAAGGATTGAGCTTGGGTGCTTTGCGGCATGAAAAATTGCAATCTCTCATAATTGAAACTGGCGGTCTAAATCCTAATGTGGTTCGCGAGGTCTGTCAGTCTCAACTCCCAGAACTAGAACACCTGGAGCTTTGGCTGGGTATACCCTACTATGGTGGTAATACAACCGTTGCAGACCTGCAACCGATTCTCTCTGGTCAGTTATTCCCCAAGTTGCGCTATTTGGGCTTGCGCGATAGTGAAATTGCTAACGATATAGCAGTGGCGATCGCCACCGCACCCATCCTCGATCGCATTAAGGTATTAGATCTATCACTTGGCCTATTAGGGGATGAGGGCGCGTCAGCCCTACTTGCCAGTCCTGCTGTTGCTAAGTTAGATAAATTAGAACCCATTTAGGAAGTCGCAGTTGCCAGATTTCTTAGCATTTTGCGGATTAAAGCCAAGTAAATAAACGATTCAGACATTTGCTCATAAAATTCATAATCCTTGCTTAGTCTACGACAATTACCTAACCAAGCAAAGGTTCGCTCTACCACCCAACGCTTTGACTCCACTACAAAACCTTTCTGATTGTCTGCCCGTTTGCTAACTTCCCAAAGCCATCCGAAGTTGTCGTTGACCCATTGTGTGATTTCATCACCAGAGAATCCAGCATCAACCAGAATTTTCTCTAATCGTGGTAATGGAGATGTGAGATTCTGTAACAACTGCTTAGCTCCTGCTCTTTCACCGATGTTAGCTGCACACACCAACACCTTTACAACTAAGCCCAAGGTGTCAACCATAGCGAAGCGTTTTCTGCCCTTGATTTGCTTACCGCCATCAAAACCTCGACTGCCCGCACTTTCTGTTGTCTTCACACTCTGGCTATCGATACTCACCAAGCTTGGGGTCGCCTCTTTACTAACCTTTTCCCTAAATTGTTGGCTCAATTTGCGATTAATCTCCTCCAGTAGCCCAGTTCTTTCCCACCTTTGCCAGTAGAAATAGACCGTTGAGTAAGGCGGAAAGTCATGGGGTAGATTCTGCCATGTACAACCATTTTTGAGTATATAGAAAATGGCATTCAGTAACTCTCGCATATTTGTTTTGGGTGGCCTACCCCATTTTGATGGTTTGGGTAGCATGGGTGCGATAATTTCCCATTCTTGGTTGGATAAATCGGTATTATAGGATCGGCGCATCTCTTCAGGTTTATACTAGACTTCATCAGTATTTATACCTGCTTTTGGTGCGCCTTTTACTTCCTAAATGGCTTCTTAGACATCCACTATCATTTCATCTCTGAGGAATTGGTAGCCCAATTGCAGGCATTGGGAATAGAAGTAGATGTCAGCGATCGCCAGGAACCCGATGAATATGACGGGGAATCTTACCGCTATGTTGCCGTCTCTGAATAGTCGCAAATATCGCACGCCGCCTCATTTCATTATTATTGGCAACCCCGGCAATCGGCGGGTCACTCTGTTTCAGTCAGCACTAGCCAAGCTGGGCTTGCCACCTGCAACTGAGATCGCTTACATAGATTTGCTATCGGGGCGCTGTCATTTAGGCGAAGTTGTGCGATCGCATAGCACGGTCAGAATCGAATCGCCAGGACGGGATTTTGAGGTGGAGAAAGCAATACTGGCAATAGGTGCGAATGCGGCAGCAGCGGAAGGTTCGCCCTGGATTAGCCGCGAGGCCGCACTGCAACTGGAGTACGATCGCGGTCGCATCCTCTATCCCCGCCAGTGGTATCTGGGATATGGCATTGTATTGGCGCAGTTGCAACAGCAACTGGCTGAATGTGCGGCGCAAAATACACCGCATTACTTAATGAACTCGCCCTCCGATATTGCTGTGATGTTTGATAAGATCGAATGCCACGCGCTTTGTACGCAGCATTATGTCCCTGTGCCTCAGAGCCTCGGTGCGATCTCATCCTTCGACGAACTAGTGGTGCGGATGCAAGCAATGAAAACTCGGCGCGTCTTTGTGAAACTGGCGCATGGGTCTTCGGCATCGGGTGTAGTTGCCCTTGCCATCAATGGTGTGGCTTGGCAAGCGATGACCACGGTTGAGTTGGTACAAGCAGGATCGGAAGTGAGGCTTTACAATTCTCGCCACATCCGCTGCTATCGAGATCGATCTAGCATTGCCACGATTATCGATGCCCTGTGTCGCGATCGCGTGCAGGTGGAAGCTTGGGTACCGAAAGCAAGTATGAATAATCGCACTTTCGATCTACGGGTAGTGGCGATCGCGGGCAAAGCCCAGCATGTAGTTGTGCGCTTGAGTAAGAGTCCGATGACGAATTTGCATTTAAAAAATCAACGCAGCGAACCCACAGCACTAATGGCTAAAATGGGACATGTGGCGTGGGATTCTGTATTGCAAACCTGCGAACGGGTTGCGCTCATTTTCCCTGAAAGTCTCTATCTGGGAATTGATTTGCTGATTCCAATTAGATTTAAGCAATCTTTAGTTTTAGAGGTAAATGCCTTTGGCGATCTACTGCCGGATATTACCCATAATGGTCTCGATACTTATGCAACGGAGATCTTGTTTGGATTGGAACGATGGCATTAATTGAGAATTCTACACATACGGCGATTGGATCTGCCACGCAAGCGATCGCTGCCAATCAATTAGTCGGCTCCCATGACGTTCTATTCGTTACTTTCGACACGCTGCGCTATGATGTTGCCCAGGAGTGCTTGCAGCAGGGTCGCACGCCCAACTTGGCACGGGTATTGCCAAACCAAACTTGGGAACAGCGCCACTCGCCTGCCAACTTCACCTATGCCGCCCATCACGCTTTCTTTGCGGGATTTCTGCCTACGCCTGTGGCACCGGGCAAGCACGCCCGCTTATTCGCTGTCGAGTTTCCTGGTAGCGAGACAATCGCTCCAAACACCTTTGTATTCGATGCACCGGATATTATTTCTGGATTTGCCAGTCAGGGATACCACACCATCTGCATTGGCGGTGTGGGATTTTTTAACCAGCAAAGTCCCCTAGGGAAAGTCCTGCCAGGTCTATTTGCCGAAAGCCACTGGCATCCCACCCTCGGCGTTACCGATCCGCATTCCACCGAAAACCAGGTGACCTTGGCAGCAGAGATTCTCGATCGCCTGCCACCAGAGCAGCGCGTATTCATGTTCGTCAATATCTCGGCTTTACATCAACCCAACTGTATTTTCTTGCCGGGCGCGATCGCGGATTCGCGGCAATCCCATGCGGCGGCTCTAGAATATGTGGATGGTCATTTGCCAAAACTGTTTGCGGCATTCCAACAGCGATCGTCTGTTCTGTGTATTTTATGTTCGGATCATGGCACTGCCTATGGCGAGGATAATTATGTCGGCCACCGAGTCAGCCATCCTGTAGTCTGGACTGTGCCCTATGCTGAGTTTGTATTACCCGAGGAGCGCGCATGAGTAGTTTAAAAGCAATGCTGGTGGATTCTGCCTATCAAGCCTATGCCTACGCCTATCCGCATAAAACCGCCTATCGCCCCTTAGAGCAAGCGATCGCGCTCGATCGGGTATGGTCTACCGAACGTCGCGATGCCCTGTTTCTATACGTGCATATTCCTTTCTGCGAAATGCGCTGTGGCTTCTGCAATTTATTCACGCAGGCCATTCCCCAGGATCGGCTTGTGGCAGCGTACCTGGCCGCCCTGCAACGCCAAGCAATTAGAGTAAGAGCAAGTTTGGGTAAAGCCCGGTTTGCAAGATTGGCAATTGGTGGCGGCACCCCCACCTTTCTGGATGTGGCCGATCTGACAAATCTGTTTGACTTAATTGAGTCAACTATGGGAGCCGAACCACATAAGATTCCGGTTTCTGTGGAAGTATCACCGCAGACTGCAACTGAGGCAAGATTAGCGCTCTTGCGATCGCGGGGTGTGGATAGAATCAGTATTGGCGTGCAGAGCTTTATTGCCGCTGAAACTGCTGCCGCCGGCAGACCCCAACAAGTAGCGACGGTTTATCGCGCCTTGGAGCAGATCCGGCACATGGATTTCCCAACTCTGAACATCGACCTGATTTATGGACTGCCCGGACAAACCGTAGAAAGTTGGCTGGCATCGATTAAAACTGCGCTTGAGTTCGCTCCCGAAGAATTATATCTGTATCCCCTTTACGTGCGACCTTTAACGGGATTGGGACGTTCTCAGAAAGAATGGAACGACGATCGCCCAAGCTTCTATCGCCAGGCTCGCGATCTGTTGTGCGATCGCGGTTACAACCAAATTTCCATGCGCATGTTTCGCGCTCAGCATGCACCAACGGCAACGGCGCCAATCTACTGCTGTCAAGATGACGGCATGGTGGGTTTAGGTTGTGGCGCGCGCTCCTATACACAAAAGTTACATTACTCCAGCGAGTACGCGGTTGGGGCTAAGGGCGTAGCTGATATTCTGTCTGCCTACATTGCCAAATCCTCAGATGCGTTTGGCCTGGCTGATTATGGATTCCCACTCAATGCTGAAGAGCAACGCCGCCGCTATACAATTCAATCCCTGCTTCAGCAGGAAGGCTTATCTTTCGCTAATTACCAGCAGCGCTTTGGGAGTCATATCTTGAGCGATTTGCCAGAGCTATCCGAATTGGAAAGCCTGAATCTGGCTGTGGCTAACGCAACGCCTCCCGAAAGTTATGAAAGTCGTGAAAGACCGTGGCAACGATTGCAGTTAACTGCGATGGGCATGGAGCATTCCGATACAATTGGACCCTGGCTATACTCCAATAAAGTTAAGCATCTCATGGAGACCTATACATGGCATTAGATCTCTCCATTCTTTACCGTGGCCCACTTTCTACTGGAGTTTAGACTAAAAGGCAACAAGAAGCATCTCGCTAGATAGAAACTAGCGAGAGAGAGGATAAAAGGGAAGAAGTTGAGCTAAGCAGTTGCAGCGGAAGCTTTTTTGAGGGGCTTGGCATAGCGTTTTTTGACAGTAGGATAACGAATCCGTTGGGTTCGTTTTTTCCCAAGAGGCCAACCTGGAGACTTACCGCGAGGTTTAGGGTCAGGGGAAGGAGAGCCAATCCTGACCAAAACTAAAGCAAAAGCATTTGCAACTCGACCAGGAGACAATTTAGTCATCGGTTTCTGCCAAGGCAGAGGAGAGTCTTGGACAAGTTCACGAGCGAGCCACAATTGCCAAGTAAGTAAAGGCATCAAGTCCGACCAAGTCTCCATCTGAGCAGGGGTAGAAAGCTGAGGGATTGTCCAATGGAGACGTTGACGCACCAAGCGATACCAATGCTCAATGGCAAATCTGCGCAGATATTTTTGCCATACCTCACTCAAGATTGGCTCGTCTTTAGCGACCCAAATCAACCACAGGGGTTTCGATTCAGGCATATCAAGACGTTCGACCAGAATGAGTGTAAAGGGATGGTCTGCGGCTTGCTTTAAGTGCAGGTTTGGCCATCGACGAATTTGCAATCGTCCCAGTTTAGGCTCTGCAATTGTGATGTCTGCTTGGGGAATAGACCAAGTGTCAGAGTCTTTGAGGCTAAATTTCTCTCCATGCTTATGGGGTCGCCCATGCCCCTCGTAATCCTTTGGGGCATGATACAGAACCCGGTTGGGGCGTAGCCTGAGCAGCTTGATACACGGGATGTCTGCTGTTTGCTGCAAAAATGGTGCGCACCCATACTCGCCATCCCCCAGGAAAAGCACAGTCCCAGGAATTTCCGCACAAACCAAGCGTAACTGACTAGCGGCTTTCTGAATCGGGTTCTCGAAACTGGTGATCCGCTCATGCCGCAACGGTAAGGCAAAACTCCCTTCTGACTCTGGAATCCAGGCAATTGTGCTGTATCCTTGCCCCACCGTAACAGGTTTGCTTCCTACTCCCGGTTGAGGTTGATGTTCGTAGGTGCGTTCTTGTAATGTCACCGCATAGGGACGCGACCAGGCTGTATGGTCGCCCGCCAATATCGTCACCTCTGCTGCCGGCATTTGCTGTATGTATTGCTTCATCAAGTCTTCACGTGGAGGATGACTATCTTGCAGTGCTTCATAGATACTCGACCACTCCCTCCGAAATAATGGGCTTAACGAAAGTTCCACAAACGATGAAACACTCCGACTCGTCAGTACCGCATCCATCAAGTCGAACAGCGCATCTCTCCCGTTCCCTATAATTTCGTACGTGTACTTGCGAAATTGCTCAAGTTTATCCAAACTAATCATGATGAAGCTGTTGATTTTATAGTCTTTTCAGCTTCCATCATCAAGCGGTCAGTCTGCAATGGCTGGCTGCTTTTTACCACTTTTTAGTCTAAACTCCAGTTTCTAGTTGCAACTACGGCTGCGAATATTGCCCCTTTGCGAAGCGCTCGGAAACTGCGGCTCAGCTTGCCACGGATCGTCAAGCTCTAGAACGTTTCGTTAATTGGGTAAGCGATCGCACTGGAGATCGCCTTGGCATCCTGTTTACGCCCTGGGGTGAAGCTCTGATCCATGACTATTACCAGGCGGCTTTAGCACAACTCTCTCATCTGCCCCAAGTTACCAAAGTTGCAATTCAAACTAACCTCTCCTGTCGCTTAGATTGGGTGGAGCACTGCGACAAACAAAAGCTAGGTCTATGGACTACTTACCACCCCACCGAGGTGGAGCGCGATCGCTTCGTCAGTCAATGTTGGGAGCTAGATCGGCGTGGCGTGCGTTTCAGTGTCGGGATTGTCGGCTTAAAGGAGCACCAAGCTGAGGCTACTGCCCTCCGTCAAGAATTGCCTGCCCATATTTACCTGTGGGTGAATGCCTATAAACGCCAACCCAACTACTACTCACCCGCAGAACTGGAATACTTCACAGAGATCGATCCCCTATTCCCGATCGACAACCAGCATCATCCCAGTTTCGGCAAATCCTGTCGGGCTGGTCATACTGCCATTGCCATCGATGGTGATGGCACTATCCGGCGTTGCCATTTCATCCCTGAAGCGATCGGTAATATCTACACCTTAGATTGGGAGAAAAGCTTAATCCCATCTACCTGTACAAACCAAACCTGTCGATGTCACATTGGCTACATCCACATGCACGAACTCGGACTGTATGAAATCTTCAGCTCTGGGATTTTGGAGCGAATTCCGGTAATGTCCGTGACGATAGACTGCAGGTATTGATTGCCATAGCTTCTTGGCGGAGCGACGAGAGCGATCGCCGATATAGGCCCCCACAATTTCGCGGGTATTAGCATCAAGAGCCAACCAAACCCATTTTTTGTGCTGTTTACTACCTACAAACGACCACATCTCATCTAACTGAATCGTCAGCTTTCCCACCGCTTTGGGCTTAACCTCAACTTGCTGGGGGACATCTTTGTATTTGCGATTGACATAGAGTTGTAACCACCGCGCCGATACGCCTGTGATTCTGACGATTGCCGCGAGTGCTAGACGTTCGAGCAACAGTTTATCAATGAGAGCGCGGGTGGCTGCATCAATGGGTTGTTTTGTGGGATTTTCCACAAACTGCCGACCGCATTCTTGGCACTTGAATCTTGGTTTGCCATAGTGTGTTTTTCCGTATTTGATGATTTGTGGCGATCCGCATTTGGGGCAGTTCATTTATATGCTTAAAATGATTGACTGTTATAGATTACAGGAGAAACATTACTTTGCATCACTACCAGTCTGTTGACTATAGCTATATAGCGGTTTTCAGATGAAAACGAGAAGGGGTTTCACCCCTGCACCCCGTCAATAAAACCCGTTCTCAATTGAAAAACGCTATAAATCTTGAAAAGCTTCGATACTTCCATCCAGCGAAGGATGCCAAAACTGTCATCAATTGTGCTGCTATTTTGATGGCGGAGAGGAAGCATCCAGCCAGGCAGGAAATGCTTTGGCAATGAGGGCTGCTTGCGTGCGATCGCGGACGTTAAGCCGTGTCAAGATATGAGAAATGTGGTTTCTTATAGTTCCCTCTGAGAGAAAAAGGGTTTGAGCGATCTCGCGATTGCTGGCACCTGCAACAAGCATCCTCAATACCTCCCGTTCCCTAGCAGTCAGATCTAACAAACCTGGAGGTGGTTCTTCTAACTGGGGTTTGGGCGGTGCTTGGGTAACCATCTTTTCCAGGATACCGGGGCCAAACTGAGTATAGCCGCGATGAATCGAGCGGATTGCCTCCGCCAGTTCCTCCGCCGGTGTATCTTTCAGGAGGTAACCTTTAGCTCCAAATTGGATTGCTTCGGCAATGTACTTAGCATCGTTAAAGGTTGTCAGGACTAAAATCTTAGTGCCTGGGAACTGCTGGCAAATAAGTCGCGTAGCCTCTACTCCATCCATTACGGGCATGCGGATATCCATTAGTATTACATCCGGCGGGGTGGATGCTGCATATAGTAATTCCACCTGCTGAACTGCTAGCTGACCGTTACCCGCTTCGCCGATTACCTGCAGATCTTTCTTTGTCTCCAGCAGGGTCTTTAAGCCCCGACGGACGATTTCCTGATCTTCAACTAACAACACCCGAATCATACAGACGACCTCGGAAATCTGGCTGTAATGTGGCAACCACCCCCCACATCGCTGGTAATTTCTAGCTGTCCCCCCAAAGCAGTAGTCCGTTCTCTCATCCCTTGCAAACCGAACCCAGTTCTATTTTGAGAGATTTGAAAGCCATTGCCATTATCCTGGAGCGTTAGCAATAGACTGTCTGGGGTTGTTTGGATCGCAATGCTTACCTCTGTTGCCTTGGCATGCTTGTAAATGTTAGTTAGCCCTTCCTGGATGATGCGATATAACACCGTATTTATTTGATTGCATAGTGGCTGAGATAGATTGATATGGCACTCTGGCAACACGCCCGTAGTGTGATGAAACTCTTGAACCAGTTTGGCGATCGCTTCCTCCAGCAACTGACCTTGTAACGGATTCGAGCTAATATCAGATCTGATGTCAGACACAGACTGGCGTACGGCTTGTAGAGCCTCGGAACCGAGTTGTTTTGCTTCTGTTAAAAAAGCATAGGCTCGTTCCGAGTCATCCTGCCACAAAGCGATCGCGGTTTCGATTTGAATATTGAGTGCTACCAGCGCGTGGCCTAGGGAGTCATGGATATCGCGGGCAATGCGATTGCGCTCTTCCAAGATCGCCATCTCCTCAATCCTTTGATTGAGCGATCGCTCCTGTTCTAATGCCTTGAGAAGCTGGGCTTGCAACCTGCGAACGGTTAATTGGTTTTCGATTCTGACCAGGACTTCCTCCACTTGAAACGGCTTGGTAATATAGTCCACACCTCCAACTGCAAAGGCATTGACCTTATCAAATACTTCATTCAAAGCACTGATAAAAATGATGGGAATCTCTTGGGTATTGGGATTAGCTTTTAAACGCTGGCAGACTTCGTAGCCCGTCATGACGGGCATGTTGATGTCGAGCAGGATCAGATCGGGGGGCTGAGCCTGTATGCCCATTAATGCTGTGGCACCATTGGTGACGCTTCGCACCTCATATCCCTTCTCTTCCAGCATTGTAGACAAAAGACGCAGGTTATCCGGCGTGTCGTCAACGATCAGTATGTCTCCCTTAGAGGGTTGACTGTAATTCATAAAGAGCAACCATAAGCCAGTGTTACATCTACATCTAAAGCGATTGTACCAAATTTTGAATGCGTACTTGCTAGCGATCGCTCCCCAAAGCTAGCAGGCGTGTAGCAACTCCATGCAATTCAGTAGAAGTGGTGGTAGTGGTTTGCTCAAAATATATTTGAGCTGTCCCAGCAAATATAATTACCGCTGACATGAGCAAAGCGATGGAGAAGCAAGAATCGTATTCTTTCACGATTTGCCTCCTACGGGTAAAAGTGCATCTGGCGCTGTCTTCTCCAGATTAATCCGCGTAGATTTTACCGATTGGGGCGGTACCGTAATTTCTCCTTGGGCACTTCTGCTAGCAAAGTAATTCACTCCCCGATAGGTTAATTGATGGGATTCTACCGACACGGCAACTCGTTCGGATTGGACAATAGGATCGACTCGATAGGGAATCCCGCGATAACTTAGTTCGCAAGCTGACTTGAGGTGCTCTCCCAGTTGTTTTAGCTGACTGAAAAGTTCGTAGAAACTGCGATCGTATGTAATGCCACGATAGATAAGTTGCATTGTTTTAATCCTTGAAAGTATCAATTTGTGTGAAGTAAAGTAGAAGATTTTTCCCTGAATGAGGTTTTGAGGGTTCCCTCTCTTCGACAGTTTTAATTTATAGGAAATACCAGATCTGTCGCATCTGATAAATGTCATTGCCTAACCATTACATTTGTCACGACTCTATGCAGCGATCGGCGATCGCAGACTACCCTATAGTGGAATGGCACTGAAATGGCTTATCGACAAGGATTCAACCTGTTTTTAGAGGTTTTATAGCGGTTTTCAGATCGGAAGAGGTAGGGGGTTTGGGGGCAAAGCCCCCAAGAAGGGATGGAACCCCTTCACCCCGATCGATAAAACCCGTTCTCAATTGCAAAGCGCTATAGCTCTTAGCCTTGAAATTGATTTCAAGGCTCTTATTTCAGTACCATTTGAGACTGCTGTAAGCTTCTGCGGGGGGTACTCAGGAGGACTACAGAGATGCTTGCCCCCCAAACTCCTGGAAATAATTGCGGCTTGAGAAGGAATTCGCCGTAGTCGGCAATGTTATCTAGCCCTGCAAGGTTGAGGACGATTTCGACAATTGCCCAGCCAGCTATTTTGAGTAGTAGGACTTTCCAGTAACCATTCATTTCCTTGGTCTCCACGCATATCCTCTTTCACCCGATATAGCGTTTTTCAATTGAGAACAGGTTTTATCGATCGGGGTGAAGGGGTAGAACCATTCCCTTCTTTTGGGAAGTGCCCCACCCCTCTTGCTCTTTCCGAGCTGAAAACCGCTATAGCATTACTTTATGGAAAGAGGGTTTCAAAAACATCATATAAATGTCATGGTTTGCTCGTTACATTTGTCATGACATTATGCATTTGTTATTTTGCTTGTTAAAGCCAAGCTGCTATCCTTGCTGGGGCAAGAACTACCAAGATATTGCCTCGTTCGCCCAAATTCTATTAGACTGAAATAGGGTGATATGGCTTTTCAGCACATGACCAGATCGCTAGTTGCCTTTAAAGTCTTAACTATTGCGATCTAATTACCTACCCTATCATCCAGGGAGAGACGTTGAATATGGGCTTCTTGTTTGCGCAACGACGAGTTAGGCAGTGGCTTTACCCGATTGCTTTAATTGCGATCGCCTTCCTGGTTGCGATCGGCTGCCAGCAATTCCAAATTCCTCAGCCATCGCAACCGCAAATCTTGGAATCGGGAATAGTAAGTCAGTCGAAGGAAGCAATTCAGCCAATTCCATTGGAGATTGCCTTGGATCGCAACAAGGTTGGTTTGGGAGAGAAACTATTTGGAGATATCCGTCTCTCTGGCGATCGCCAGGTTTCCTGCCTTAGCTGTCACAATCTGGGTATGGGTGGAGTCGATCGCCGCACTCATTCTGTTGGCGTAAACGGAGCAATTGGAGAAGTTAACACTCCGACCGTGTTTAATGTTCGTTATAATTTCTATTTCAATTGGAATGGCAAGTTTGAGAATTTAACGGATCATCTCGAAGCACTCATGACAAGCCCAAAGGTAATGGGTACGCAATGGGAAGCCTCGATCCGCGCGCTGCAACAAGACCCGGAGTACGTTCGAGGATTTACCCAGATTTACCCAGATGGCTTGACACCAAATAATATCAAAGATGCGATCGTTACCTACGAACAGTCCCTCTTTACGCCTAATTCTCGCTTCGACCAATTTTTGCGGGGGAACAAACAAGCGCTGACAGCCTCAGAACAGGAGGGATACCAGCTATTTAAAGCCTATGGGTGTGCGAACTGTCATCAGGGAGCGAACGTGGGTGGTAATATGTTTGCACGCTTCGGTAACTTGGGAGACTATTTCGCCGATCGAGGGAACCTTACCCAAGCCGATCTAGGTCGCTTCAACGTAACTCAGGATCGAGCAGATCGATTTGTGTTTCGCGTGCCCAGTCTTCGCAATGTGGCAATTACCCCACCCTATTTTCACGATGGGTCGGTTAAAACACTGGAGGAAGCGATCGCGATTATGGCGAAATATCAACTCGGGCGATCTCTTCCTCAAGAGAAGATCGCCCCGATCGCCCAGTTTCTACACGCGCTCACCGGAGAATATCGAGGACAGAAGCTATGAAGTTTAACCTCTTCAACAGAATTCTAGCCGCACGCAGATCCTATGCTGGTGACAAGTCAGATCGAGCCCGTCGTTTTCCCAAGATTGTCTCCAGGGTAGGTGGTTATGCGCTCCTCACAGGTGTGACAGTACTGGCAATCTTGCTGTGGGTTTGGGCAAGAGCGATTGATTTTGAGCAGCACAATCGTTTTACAGCAAACCTGCGACGGATGAAAGAACTGGATGCTCGTATCAACCTGAATGTCTTGCAGGTAAGAGATGGTCTGCTTACCTACCAAGATCCGATAGTCAGCGATCTCGCAGAGCTGAAGTCATTACAAGCCAATCTGAAGCAGATCCCTAGCTTTATCGATCTCGCGGGCCGCGATGAACTGAACCAACTGCAGCAAGCATATCTAGCGGTTTGGCAAGAAAAGGAACGCAATATTCAGAGATTTCAAACGCAAAACGCGGTACGGAGAAACTCGCTCGTCTATTTCCCAATTGCGATCGCCGATCTGGTAGGCCAAAAGACAACCGATCTAGTTCTAGCAGCGCATTTAAATGCATTACTCCGACAAGTTCTGTTATTTAACCTCACCAACGATGCGGCGATCGTGCCGCAGATCGATCGTGAGATGCAACAAATCCTGAGAAGCGACAGCCCAATTGCGAATCGAGCGGACGTGAAGACGGCGATCGCCCATGCCAGGATTATTCTGAATAGCGATCCAGAGGTCAACGAGCTGGTTAAAACGATTCTGTCATTACCTACGTTCCAACGCAGCGAAAACCTGTTTCGAGCTTACGATGGTTATTACAACAAAGCACTCGATCGCGCGCAAACCTATCGGCTCAGCCTTTATCTGCTATCCATTGTTGTTCTAATTGGAATTGCGATCTCAATTATTTACAGGATCAGAGCCTATGCGTTAGCTGCAAAGGAAGCGGAAGAAAAATACCGCAATATTTTTGAGAACTCTGTTGCAGGGATATTCCAAACCACCCCCGATGGGCATTATCTAGGTGCTAACCCCATGCTGGCTAGCATTTACGGCTATGACTCTATTGAAGCACTCAGCCAAAACTTGACCGACATCGAGCATCAACTCTATGTTTCGCCAGAGCGCCGCCGAGAGTTCGTCGATCTGATGCAGAAACATGAAGCAATCGTAGACTTTGAATCTCAGATTTACCGTAGAGATGGTTCGGTTGTTTGGATTTCAGAGAACGCGCGTTCGGTGCGCGATCGCGATGGCAATTTGCTGTATTACGAAGGTTCAGTCACGGATATTACCGCACGCAAACTAGCAGAGGAAGCCCTACAAAAATCTGAAGCGGAATTGAGACTGTTGTTTGCCGCCATGACTGACATCGTAATTATCTTTGACGCGGAGGGTCGCTACTTAAAGTCGATCGGAACTCAGCTTACCGACTATAGACCTGGTATCAATCCAATCGGCCATACGGTTCGCGAAATCTTGTCAAGCGATCTGGCGGAGCAGTTTATCAATGCAATTGGACAAGCACTGCAGTTGCGATCGGGAACTGACGATTCTGTAGGCGATCGCGCCAAAACCGCTGCCGAACGCCACAGCATTAGCGTAGAATACAGCTTACCGATTCATGGTCAAAAAACGTGTTTTTCAGCTAGCGTTTCGCCCCTATCAGAGAATACGGTTCTCTGGGTTGCTCGCAACATCAGCGATCGCAAGCAGTTAGAAGAGGAACTGCAACAAAATGAAAAGCAGATGCGGGCACTTCTAGATGCCATTCCCGATCGGATGTTTCGCCATCGCCTCGATGGCACCTATCTAGACTACAAGGCTAGACAAGACGATCTGATGTTTCCAATAGAGGTATCGCTCGGAACCAAACTAAGCGATTTACCTCTTCCTGAAACAGTTGTCCAAAATCTGTTAGAGAGGTTCCGGCTTGCGGTTGATAGTGGCGAACTGCAAACTTACGAACACGAGCTAGTCAGACCCAATGGGACATATTACTATGAGGCAAGGATCGTGAAGAGCGGAGCAGATGAAGTTGTCTGTATCGTGCGCGATATTACCGCACGCAAGCGAGCAGAGGAAGCTTTGCAAGAGGCTATGAAAGCAGCAGAAGTTGCAAATCTCGCTAAAAGTAGGTTTCTTTCCAATATGAGTCACGAACTGCGAACTCCCCTTAACGTCATCCTGGGCTTTACTCAGCTAATGACGCGTAACACCACGCTGACAGGGCAGCAACAGGAGTATATGGATACTATTAACCGCAGCGGCGAACACCTGTTGAGATTGATTAATGACGTGCTGGAAATCTCTAAAATCGAAGCGGGAAAGATAGCCCTCAATGAAAGTAGTTTCGATCTCTACGCTCTGATGAGCTGGTTGCAGCAGATGCTGCGATTAAAAGCTGAATCTAAAGGACTGCAACTAATTTTCGATCTGGCAACCGACTTGCCTCGCTGCGTTTGTACGGATGAGAGCAAGCTGAGTCAGATTCTCATGAACCTGTTAAGTAATGCTATTAAATTTACGCAGAAAGGCAGCGTGACGCTACGCGCCAGTTCTCCTCGCTCACCGATTTTGCACTTTGAAATCGCAGATACGGGGCCTGGTATTGATGCCACTGAAATAGATGCGATATTTGAACCATTTGTGCAAACAGAAATTGGCCGCAACTCCCATGAGGGAACTGGGTTGGGCTTACCCATTAGTAGGGAATTCATTCGCCTTATGGGTGGAGAAATCGCAGTTGATAGTAAATTAGGTCAAGGTACCACTTTCAAGTTCGACATTCAGACAGCGCTAGTTCAGGAGAATTACGTTCAGACCCTCCAACCAAGTCGTCAAGTTATTGGGTTGGAAGCCGGACAACCACTCTATCGCATCCTGGTTGCAGAGGACAAATTGGAAAATCGTCATTTTCTAGTAGAGATACTCCGACCTGTGGGCTTTGAGGTGCGGGAAGCGACTAACGGCAAGGAAGCAATATCGCTCTGGCAAACCTGGACTCCTCATTTGATCTGGATGGATATGCAAATGCCGGTAATGGACGGTCACGAAGCAACCAGACAAATTAAAGCATCTGGCAGTCAGGCACCCATAATCATTGCCATAACTGGGAGCGCGTTTGAAAAGGATCGCATGGCAGCTCTATCCGCAGGCTGCGACGACTTCGTGCGCAAGCCGGTAAGAGCAGAAATAATTTTTGATAAAATGGCCGAACACCTCGGCATTCGTTACGTTTATAGTTCCAGACAATCGAGTAGCGATGTTACCGGAAACTTACAAGAGACCAGATCGCAGCTTAGTCCTAGCGAACTCAAGCAAGCATTGGCGGCGATGCCGACTGATTGGGTGGAGAAATTATCCCATGCAGCGATTAGAGTCAATGCCAAGCAAATTCTCGAATTAATTGCTCAAATGCCCCAACCCAGCGATCACCTGGCTAGTGCACTCGCTCACCTAGTTAATAACTATCGCTTTGAAGAAATTATCTCATCAACTCAACAACAGAACGCTAACTTCATGCTCTAGTAAATTGCAGAGTTGTTTGCATGCCGTCCTGTCTTTTCCAGGCTCTTTGAATTACAATATAACGATATAGCGGTTTTCAGATCGGAAAGAGTAGGGGGGGTGGGGGCATTGCCCCCAAGAAGGGATTCCACCCCTTCACCCCAAAAATAAAACCCGTTCTCAAGCGAAAACCGCTATAGACAAGTTCTTTTGAAATTCCTGAATCTATTTAGCAAAACCCATGAGCATTTTTACACTGCAATCGGTCAAGAAAGATTTTGGGATTAAAGAAATTCTCAAGGATGCCAATTTTAGCATTGATGCCACCGATAAAGTCGGTCTAATCGGCAGGAACGGATCGGGAAAGTCTACGTTACTGAAAATAATTGCGGGTTTAGAACCAATCGACGAGGGACAAATTTTAGTCAACTCTGGTGCCAAGATCGTCTATCTTCCCCAACAGCCCGATTTAGATGAAAATAGCACGGCGATCGAGCAAGTGTTTGCTAACAGCGGCGATCGCATGGCACTGGTACGCGAGTACGAAGATTTATCTGAGAAATTAGCTCGCGTTCAGGCAGAAACCAGCCAGGATTCTAACAGTCATCAGCAAAACCAGCAGATTATGGTTCGACTATCCGAGGTGATGCATCAAATGGATGTTACTGAAGCGTGGGAATTAGAAACGCAAGCCAAGATTATCCTCACTAAGCTAGGTATTAGCGATTTTGATGCCAAAGTTGCAAATCTCTCCGGCGGCTATCGCAAGCGCATAGCCTTAGCAGCAGCACTCCTGTCCGAACCCGATGTCCTGCTGATGGACGAACCGACAAACCATCTCGATGCTGAGTCGGTGGAATGGCTGCAAAGTTATCTGAATCGCTATCGAGGAGCGTTATTACTAATCACCCACGATCGCTATTTTCTCGATTGCGTCACGAATCGCATTCTAGAAATTGATGGTGGGGAACTGTTCGCCTATTCTGGAAATTATTCCTACTACCTGGAGAAAAAAGCACTGGCGGAGGAATCTGAAGCCAGCAGTCAGCGCAAGCATCAAGGTGTTTTGCGCAAGGAGTTGGAATGGCTCAAGCGCGGCCCTAAAGCGCGCAGTACTAAGCAGAAAGCGAGGATCGATCGCATTCGAGCGATGCAGGCACAGCAATTTCGCACAGCACAGGGGAAGGTGGACATTTCCACTGCCGGTCGCCGGATTGGGAAAAAGGTAATCGAAGTCAATAATATTTCTAAGGGATATGGCGATCGCGTTTTAGTTCGAGACTTTTCGTATATTTTTAGTCCAGAGGATCGCGTTGGGATTATTGGTAGCAATGGTGTTGGTAAATCCACTCTGATTAATACGATTATCGGTAAAGTGGAGCCGGACAGCGGCACAGTTGAGATTGGCTCCACAATTCACATCGGCTATTTTGACCAGCATTCCGAAGATTTAATGGATGCTCTGAATCAGGAGCAACGTGTAATTGATTACATCAAGGAAGTGGGAGAGCTTGTAAAAACTGCGGATGGGACTCAGATTACTGCCTCGCAAATGCTGGAGCGTTTTTTGTTTAATGGCAATCAACAGTATGCACCTATTCATAAGCTATCAGGTGGGGAAAAGCGGCGCTTGTTCTTGCTGCGCGTTCTGATGAGCGAGCCAAACGTCCTGATTCTGGACGAGCCAACTAACGACCTTGACATCCAAACTCTTACAGTATTGGAAGATTATCTAGAAGACTTTAACGGTTGTGCGATCGTAGTTTCCCACGATCGCTATTTCCTAGATCGCGCGGTAGAGACCATCTTTGCCTTTGAGCCGGACGGAAATATACGTCAGTATCCAGGCAACTACTCTGTTTACCTGGATTACCAAAAAGCGAAGGAGGAAGCAGCAAGTCAGGATAGCAGCAATCTCAAAAACTCTAACAATAAATCCAGTTCGTCCAGCCCACAAAAGGATTCAGAACAATCGTCAGAAACATCCAAACCCGCATCCAGTAAACCGCGCAAATTATCTTTCAAAGAGAAGCGAGAACTGGAAGCCCTAGAAATCCAAATTCCTGAAATGGAAGCAGAGAAAGCTCAAATTGAGGCTACGCTTTACAAAAATCCTCCATCTGGCTTTAGCGAAGTGCAAAAGTTGTCAGAACGATTGGCAGAGCTGACGGCTGCGATCGAATCCAGCACTGAGCGCTGGCTGGAACTAGCTGAATTGAGCTAGGATAGAGTATATAGCGCTTTTCAATTGAGAAAGGGTTTAGTTTATGGGGTCTTAGAACCCATTTAGGAAGTCGCAGTTGCCAGATTTCTTAGCATTTTGCGGATTAAAGCCAAGTAAATAAACGATTCAGACATTTGCTCATAAAATTCATAATCCTTGCTTAGTCTACGACAATTACCTAACCAAGCAAAGGTTCGCTCTACCACCCAACGCTTTGACTCCACTACAAAACCTTTCTGATTGTCTGCCCGTTTGCTAACTTCCCAAAGCCATCCGAAGTTGTCGTTGACCCATTGTGTGATTTCATCACCAGAGAATCCAGCATCAACCAGAATTTTCTCTAATCGTGGTAATGGAGATGTGAGATTCTGTAACAACTGCTTAGCTCCTGCTCTTTCACCGATGTTAGCTGCACACACCAACACCTTTACAACTAAGCCCAAGGTGTCAACCATAGCGAAGCGTTTTCTGCCCTTGATTTGCTTACCGCCATCAAAACCTCGACTGCCCGCACTTTCTGTTGTCTTCACACTCTGGCTATCGATACTCACCAAGCTTGGGGTCGCCTCTTTACTAACCTTTTCCCTAAATTGTTGGCTCAATTTGCGATTAATCTCCTCCAGTAGCCCAGTTCTTTCCCACCTTTGCCAGTAGAAATAGACCGTTGAGTAAGGCGGAAAGTCATGGGGTAGATTCTGCCATGTACAACCATTTTTGAGTATATAGAAAATGGCATTCAGTAACTCTCGCATATTTGTTTTGGGTGGCCTACCCCATTTTGATGGTTTGGGTAGCATGGGTGCGATAATTTCCCATTCTTGGTTGGATAAATCGGTATTATAGGATCGGCGCATCTCTTCAGGTTTATACTAGACTTCATCAGTATTTATACCTGCTTTTGGTGCGCCTTTTACTTCCTAAATGGCTTCTTAGGGGCAATGCCCCCAAACCCCCTTCTCGTTTTCATCTGAAAACCGCTATACCCAGGACACGTGAGGTTTACCTACTGAAAAACGCTATATTTCATAGATCGTTACAATGCCTTGCTTTGCGCCTAAACATTTTTCTCTCCGCTAAACTGATACAAAAGAGGCAAGAGTTGGAACATTCCCCTGCACCACGGCAACCAGATCGGTGCCGAGATAGAGCGCCGTGCCGGAAGCGATGCCAGATGGTAATGCTCCGCCAATCGTCAGCGTATCGCCAATACGAGTTTGAATTACATCGCCAGCGCCAAAGTCAGTTATGAGAGCATAGTCGGATGTCCCACCACCAAAGTAATAGGTTCTGGTGCTATCAGCCAGGATGAAGCGATCGCTACCGCTATTCCCCGTCAGCCTATCTATTTCGCCAGATCCAAAGCCACTAGCAGGATCGACACCCGTCAGCGTGTCGTTGTCGCCACCTCCCAACAGCGTATCGTTACCCAATCCACCCGTAAGGGAATCGTTACCTAAACCGCCGTCGAGAGAATCGTTGCCGCCTAGACCGGATAAGGTGTCCAGACCTGCCAGACCAGAAATCGTGTCGTTACCCACACTACCATTGAGAGAATCGTTTACTGCGGTGCCGAGGATGATATCGTCGTTGACAATCGCTCCCATCGCCGTGTCAGTTCCAGTTTCTATCAGTGCTCCATTCGTCGGGTTAGAGAGCGTAACCGTAAAGTTCTCGTCTAGTTCCACCACGGCATCGCCCGCGACATTGATGGTGATATCCTTGCTGGTTTGCGATGCTGTAAAGCTGAGCGTACCCGACGGCAAAATACCACCGCCAAAATCTGTCGCACTAGCAGGATTCGTACCGCTACCCGTTACCGCCCAGTTTACGTTGTTCGCTCCAGTTGTATCGCCCGTGCGCGTCACTGTGAAGGTAAACGCCTTGTTGCTAGAATTCCCTTCAGTTTGATTGGCGTTCTTGGGTGCGATCGCAAAGGTAGGAACAGTATCGTCGTTGAGAATCCTACCTGTAGCAGTTGCTCCAGCGATCGCCGCTCCACCGGAAGCACTGGTGAGCGTTACGGTGAAATCCTCATCTAGCTCGTTAACGATATCGCCTCGCACCTGGATATTCAGAACCTGGCTGGTTTGTCCTGCAAAGAAGGAAAGGGTGCCAGTGGGGAAGAAGCCGCCAAAATCTGCAACATCAGCAGGATTGGAGATCCTGCCATTAGCAACAGGGCTAGCAGCACTTGCTATGCCACCGTTGACGGCATAGTTCACCAGCGTAAAGTCGTTGATATTGGTATTACGGCTGACATTAAAAGTGAAGTTTTTGTAGCCACTATGGCCTTCTGCTTGACTAGCATTGACAGGAGTGATGGTGAAGCCTGAGATATCATCATTTTGAATCGTACCTGTGGCGGTAGCTGTAGTAATGGAAGCTCCGCTAGATGGATTGGAGAGCGTCACAGTGAAATCCTCACTTGATTCCACCACCGCATCGCCGTTGACGCTGACCGTTATCGTTTTACTCGTCTCATTCGCATCAAAGCTGACAATGCCGGAAGGAAGCTTGCCGCCAAAGTCTGTAGCATCAAGACCGCCACTACCGCTAACCGCCCAATCCGCCGTTGACGTGCCACTGGTATCCCCCGATCGCGTCACTGTGAAGGTGAAAGCTTTTGTACCGCTATTGCCTTCGGTTGCATTGGCGCTAGCATCGGCAGCGATCGCTAGAGCTGCATCATCGTTTTGAATCGTACCCGTGGCAGTAGCAGTATTAACGATAGCTGAGCCAGAAGGATTGGAGAGAGTTACAGTGAAATTCTCATTGGTTTCCACCACGGTGTCACCACTGACATCAACTGTAATCGTTTTACTCGTCTCATTCGCATTAAAGCTGACAGTACCCGACGGCAGCGTACCGCTAAAGTCTGCGGCATCAAGACCGCCACTGCCGCTGACTGCCCAATCTGCAGTTGTGGCAACACTGGTATCTCCTGACCGATTAACGGTAAACGTGAAAGTGTTTGTACCTGCATTTCCTTCAGCTTTAGTGGCATCAGTAGCAGCAATGTCTAAGGTTGGTGGTGCAAGTGTTGTAATGGAAAGCGACCAGCCGCCAGCAAAACTGCCAATATCTCCACCGGTATCGTCAACAACGTACAGCGACCAGGTGCCATTTGGATCGTTGCCGTTAAAAAGGGATAGGGTACTTCCATAAGGGCCAGTTGGAGCTGGTGCTGCAAAGGGATCGCTTGCACCTATATTTGTAGGACGAAAGGTTCCAGATGTAAGCTGGCTAGCATCTGGCAAAGAGGAGGCAGCATCATCATCCAGCGTAATGTTTAAATTGACAACGTCGAGTGAAGTACCTACATCTGAAAGGATAATCGCTTTTTGCCCTGTGGGACTTACCAGTAAAACATCCACATCATCGGGGAAAGTATGGTTGAAACCATTTAGAGTGACCGTAACCTTAGAGATCGAACCAGTTAAACCGCTGACATTAATTGGTGCCGGATATAGTGAAGCTGTCCCCGAAGTTATTCCCGAAGATGGGATTGAGATATTGTTTGTATTGCTAAACGTAGCCATGAGAAAATAGATTCCTCCGATTTATGATGTGAGAAAGATTGCTAAGCGATCGCACGGTTAAACAGAAAAAAAGCGCAAACACCTCCCCCCGAACGGCGATCGTTCGTCAGTTTAAGTAACTGGTTTCAGTTAAGTCTTGCCTAGCCTTTACTATGTTGACTAAGGTTACCCGCATTTTTGTAAAAGCGATCGGTGTTAAGATTAAATGACAAAGTCTGCCAATGGGACTATGAGCGACCCGACAAATCAAGAATTAAAAGATATCATCTTGAGTCTAGACAAAAAATTTGAGACTCAGCTACTGCAACTTGACAACAGGATAATGCAACTCGACAAAAAAGTAGACGTTCAGTTTGCCGAACTCAAAGGCGAAATTCAGCGCGTCGAAGAAAAAGTTCAGCACGTCGAAGAAAAGTTGTCCGGTGAAATTCAGCGTGTAGATGAAAAGTTGTCCGGCGAAATCTTGCGCATCGAAGAGAAGCTATCGAGTGAAATTAAGCGTGGCTATGAAAAGCTGTCTGGCGAAATTAAGCTTGTTGATGAGAGACTAAATGGCATGGAAAAACGAATAGGGAACGAAGAATTTATTAGCCGCAGTGCGTTTACGGTTCTATTTGCCAGCGCGATGGCAGGACTGACCAAATATCTATTTTTCTCATCTACACCTGGGTTGTATAGCGTTTTTCAATTGAGAACAGGTTTTATTGACGGGGTGAAGGGGTAGAACCCCTTCTTGGGGGCAACGCCCCCAAACCCCCTTCTCGTTTTCATCTGAAACCCGCTATAATTGTGATTTTAGGCTTAGATTGTGCCCGCGAGATATCCTCACAATGTTTACATTAGTTATTGGTGCGGCAAAATCCGGCAAAAGCGAGTGGGCAGAAATCCTCGCCAGGCGATCGCAACAAAACGTTATCTACATCGCCACCGCTCGACACGATCCGGGAGATAAGGAATGGCAGGCAAAAATCGCTCTACACAAGCTCCGCCGCCCCCCAGAGTGGCAAACTTTGGAAGTTCCCTATACTTTAGCTGAGACCATTCAACAATTTACTTCCAACCGTGAAGATCGCTATCTTCTGATCGATTCGTTGGGAACCTGGCTGGCAAACTGCCTCGATCGCGACGAGCCAACCTGGCACCAAACAGCGAGCGAATTACTAGAAGCAGTCAAATCCTGCCCAGCTAGTATTACAATTGTGGCAGAAGAAGTGGGCTGGGGTGTAGTGCCAGCCTACGAGAGCGGTCGTCAATTTCGCGATCGCCTTGGCGCTCTCAGTCGCAACCTGGGCGCGATCGCCGATATCGTTTATTTAGTTACGGGCGGTCACGCTCTCAATCTCACTGCGATCGGCGATCGCCTGCCACCCAATTGAATATCTCATCTCATATGACGAACGCTCAGAAATCATCAGAGATTTTAGTCCGCCGCGTCCGCACCGAAGATGCTGCAGCAGTTTGTCAGATTCATATCGATGCCGTACGCCAGTTGTGCGCTCCAGACTATCTCCCAGAATATATTGAAGCATGGGTAGGGAAACTCACGCCCGCAATTTACGAACGAGTAATTGCCGACTGGGGCGAGACCATGTTTGTTGCCGAGCAAGCCGGTAGAATTATTGGCTGTTCCGCTCTATCTGGCAATGAAGTGCGCGCCGTCTACGTAAATCCATTGCACGCACGGCAAGGAGTAGGCACGTTGCTCATGCGTTTTCTAGAGAAAGAAGCAGTAGCACGGTGCATTCCCAAACTGCGACTTACTGCCTCTTTGAATGCCGAGTTATTCTATCAAAAGCATGGATACAAAGTTGTAGAGCGATCGTGGCATATTTTGCCCTGCGGCACGAAAATCCCCTGTATTTTCATGGAGAAAAATCTGAGATAATCATGACTTGCATCCGTCCTAAACCTAGTCGCAAAAGTAGCGATGTCGTCAGACATGGTTCATCTGGTGAGGGGAAACCACGCTATAAATGTCGTAATCCAGAGTGCGATCGTTGCACCTCGATCCTGAACTACACCTACCGAGGTCATTTAGCTGAGGTCAAACAACAGATTAGTGACATGACGAATTTTAGCCTACGTCTTAGCGTCCCATGCAGACGAAGCCTTTGTAAAGATCAAAACGTGGTTAGAACCTTTTGGCATCAGCCAGTTTTACACAGATGGCTGGGGAGCCTACGAACGCCATCTTGACCCTGCTGAACTTACAGTGGCAAACAAAATACTCAAAAAATTGAGCGCAAACATAGCAACGTTTCGTACCCGCATCAAGCGCTTAGTGCGCAAAACTATTTGCTTTTAAATCTATTGTGATGCACGATATTGTGATTGGTCTGTTCATCAATCGATTTGAATTTAAGTGTGCTGTCTGAAATGATTGCCACAGATCTAGAACACTACCCCATCGCTTTTGGCAAAGGACTCGGGTATGAGATCGAGGGGTTGCTGGCAAAAGGCTGGTCGCTCCGATATTTACTTTTATTGTCCAGGCTGCCACTCTTGGTTAATTCTGAATTTGGAATTGCTTTGATTTGACTCAAATCTGCTCAATTGGGTAAGGTTATGGGTAAGGTTAATGTGCTAATCGAATCTTGAATATTTAAACCTAAATTTTAAAATTTATGTCTGCAACTACAGGTATGCAACCCCCTATTCACTTTGGTACCGATGGCTGGCGTGGTGTGATCGCGGATGAGTTTACGTTTGCGCGGCTGACCGCCATTGCGCCTGTAGCTGCACGAGTGCTGGCCGATACATTCGGTGCGTCTACATCCAGTAATACTGTAGTCGTTGGTTACGATCGCCGCTTCCTATCGCCAGAATTTGCGAAAAGCGTTGCCGACTCGCTCTGTGCGGCGGGGTTTGACGTGCAGTTAGCGCAATCTTTTGCTCCTACCCCCGCTTTTAGTTGGGCGGCCTATAACCAGAAGGCATTGGGTGCCTTAGTCATCACTGCCAGTCACAATCCGCCAGCCTATTCCGGTCTGAAAATTAAAGGTGCGTTCGGTGGCTCGGTGGCTCCTGCCATAACTAAGCAGGTGGAGTCCATTCTTAATAATGCCAATAGCAATGCACCTGAGGCGCGATCGCCAGGTAAGCTGACTGTATTCGATCCGTGGGCGAGCTACTGCGAGGAATTGCGCTCTAAGGTCGATCTGGCGGCAATTCGCAAGGCTATTCTCAATGGTGAGTTAGTCGTATTTACTGACGTGATGCACGGTGCAGCGGCAACTGGCCTGGAGCAGATTCTGGAAATACCATCCGATCGCAGTGGTGCCCCCAGTGGCTTGAAGGAAATTAATGCCAGCGCCGATCCGTTATTTGGCGGTAACTCGCCGGAGCCATTACCGCGCTATATCCAGGAATTGCTGAGACAAATGAGGGCTTACCGCGCCGAACATCCCCAGCAGTTACTGGTCGGGTTCGTGTTTGATGGCGATAGCGATCGCATAGCGGCTGTGGATGGCGATGGCAATTTCCTGAGCACGCAAAATCTCATTCCCATCCTGCTAGAGCATTTATCGCAGCGACGGGGCTTGCAGGGCGAGTTTATTAAAACGATTAGCGGCTCGGACTTGATGCCCAGGGTGGCGGCATTGTACGGCCTGCCAGTCTATGAAACTCCGGTGGGATTTAAGTACGTTGCCGATCGCATGTTGGCGGGTGACAAGGTGCTGCTAGGCGGCGAGGAGTCGGGTGGCATCGGCTACAGTACCCATATACCCGAGCGCGACGCACTGCTGTCGGCGTTGTATTTACTAGAAGCACTCGCTCTAACCAAGCAAGATCTGAGTCAGCTTTATCGAGATTTGCAGGTCAAAACAGGATTCTTTTCGCATTACGATCGTATCGATAAGCATCTATCTAGTTTGGAAGCCAAAAACCGCCTCGTGCAGTATTTGCAAGCTACTCCTTTGCAGGAGATCGATGGGCGTAAGGTCGTGGATGTCAATGCGATCGACGGCTTTAAGTTCCGCCTGGAGGATGATAGCTGGCTGTTGGTGAGGTTTAGCGGCACCGAACCCGTATTGCGACTTTATTGCGAAGCGGCGACATCCGAGATCGTGGATCGCACTTTGGCATGGATATCTAATTGGGTGGAACAGTTTTAATCCCTCCCCTGATATCGAGATATATTGCCTGGCGATTGAAATCGCGGCTATACAAACGAAGTCCGCCTGTGCGGACTGTCAGAAGAGGGGTTAACAGATCGGGATTTAGTATAATACCAAATCCGCATTAATTACCCCTCTAATTGCCTGGCGACTGGAAGTCGCTGCTACACAAACAAAGTCTGCCTGCGCAGACTCCAAGAAAAGGGGGGTAGGAAACCAGGATTTGGTATAAAACCTATTGAGATAAATTGACCCGCAGTCCGTAGATTTACCTGCGGATTGCGGGCATATCGTTACTTGGCTCGTATTAGTTCCCTGATCGTTAGATAGATGAATAATAGAAGAAGCAAACCATCAGATGTGATGAGTTGGAAATTAGGAGGGATATTGCCCCCAGGAGGAGATGGCAACGATACGGTGTTTGTTACCTGGATGTAATTGTTTGTCTGCATATTTATGTTGCTCCTTTGCTTGACCAGGTTTAATCTAAGTCAAATCAATCTGAAGTACAGTCCCTGTCCTGTGCATAGAATGTTGGACTTGTGTGTAACTTTGTTGGACTTGTGTTGATGCGGTTAAAATAGACGTAACTTTTAGGGTTGGTTTATGGCAACAGGCAGGTCGCTCTCGGCAACAACAAGCGGTATTGAAAAACTGGAGTTTAGACTAAAAAGTGGTAAAAAGCAGCCAGCCATTGCAGACTGACCGCTTGATGATGGAAGCTGAAAAGACTATAAAATCAACAGCTTCATCATGATTAGTTTGGATAAACTTGAGCAATTTCGCAAGTACACGTACGAAATTATAGGGAACGGGAGAGATGCGCTGTTCGACTTGATGGATGCGGTACTGACGAGTCGGAGTGTTTCATCGTTTGTGGAACTTTCGTTAAGCCCATTATTTCGGAGGGAGTGGTCGAGTATCTATGAAGCACTGCAAGATAGTCATCCTCCACGTGAAGACTTGATGAAGCAATACATACAGCAAATGCCGGCAGCAGAGGTGACGATATTGGCGGGCGACCATACAGCCTGGTCGCGTCCCTATGCGGTGACATTACAAGAACGCACCTACGAACATCAACCTCAACCGGGAGTAGGAAGCAAACCTGTTACGGTGGGGCAAGGATACAGCACAATTGCCTGGATTCCAGAGTCAGAAGGGAGTTTTGCCTTACCGTTGCGGCATGAGCGGATCACCAGTTTCGAGAACCCGATTCAGAAAGCCGCTAGTCAGTTACGCTTGGTTTGTGCGGAAATTCCTGGGACTGTGCTTTTCCTGGGGGATGGCGAGTATGGGTGCGCACCATTTTTGCAGCAAACAGCAGACATCCCGTGTATCAAGCTGCTCAGGCTACGCCCCAACCGGGTTCTGTATCATGCCCCAAAGGATTACGAGGGGCATGGGCGACCCCATAAGCATGGAGAGAAATTTAGCCTCAAAGACTCTGACACTTGGTCTATTCCCCAAGCAGACATCACAATTGCAGAGCCTAAACTGGGACGATTGCAAATTCGTCGATGGCCAAACCTGCACTTAAAGCAAGCCGCAGACCATCCCTTTACACTCATTCTGGTCGAACGTCTTGATATGCCTGAATCGAAACCCCTGTGGTTGATTTGGGTCGCTAAAGACGAGCCAATCTTGAGTGAGGTATGGCAAAAATATCTGCGCAGATTTGCCATTGAGCATTGGTATCGCTTGGTGCGTCAACGTCTCCATTGGACAATCCCTCAGCTTTCTACCCCTGCTCAGATGGAGACTTGGTCGGACTTGATGCCTTTACTTACTTGGCAATTGTGGCTCGCTCGTGAACTTGTCCAAGACTCTCCTCTGCCTTGGCAGAAACCGATGACTAAATTGTCTCCTGGTCGAGTTGCAAATGCTTTTGCTTTAGTTTTGGTCAGGATTGGCTCTCCTTCCCCTGACCCTAAACCTCGCGGTAAGTCTCCAGGTTGGCCTCTTGGGAAAAAACGAACCCAACGGATTCGTTATCCTACTGTCAAAAAACGCTATGCCAAGCCCCTCAAAAAAGCTTCCGCTGCAACTGCTTAGCTCAACTTCTTCCCTTTTATCCTCTCTCTCGCTAGTTTCTATCTAGCGAGATGCTTCTTGTTGCCTTTTAGTCTAAACTCCAGGAAAAAGCTAGAGTAGCTTTAACTGATAAAGCCTGGAGTCAGGAACACTTAGCAGAGGAAGCCGATGTATCTCGCTCGACAGTAATTAATTTCTTTGGTGGTAAGGCCGTAGATCGCCAACTTTTCGTTAATATCTGCAAAGTGCTGGAGGTGGACTGGCAGGAAATCTGCGGGCAGAAGGAGGCTAATGCTCCGGTGATGGGCGATGGAGAAACACCTACTGAGATCGAGATCGAGGCGCTCGTGCGAGAGGTACGGCAGAAATGCGAAGGCGATATCCAGACGCGGTGTGGGACGATGCGGGTGCTGGATATGTCATGCCCGATTGGGTTGGGCGATATCTACACCAACGTCAATATCCTGGAGAAGATCTCGGCAAAAAGTCGTAAGAGTATTGAGGAAATGCTCCAAGGCTTCGACCTGGAGAATTTCGACCGCTTCGGTCTGGGCGGCATCCAAAAGACAATACCGGGGCTAGAAGCAGTTGCCGCGCACTCGAAGCTGATAATTTTGGGCAAGCCGGGGGCGGGTAAAACTACATTCTTGAAACATCTGGCGATGCAATGCCATGCCGGACGCTTGCAAGCGGATCGCGTGCCTGTTTTTATTTCGCTGAAGGATTTTGCCGAAAGCCCAGGCCAACCGAGTTTGTTGGAGTTTATCGCCGCACGCTGGGCGGGATGCGGCGTTGGCGATCGGCAGGCAGCAGAAAAAATCTTGGCGGCGGGTAGAGCGTTAATTTTATTAGATGGTTTGGATGAGGTGCGGGAAGCCGATAGTAAGCGAGTCTTGACGGAGATAAGGGAAGAATCTATAAGATTTCGCAACAGTAACTTTGTCGTCACCTGCCGCATTGCTGCCAGGGAATACGCGTTCGAGCAGTTTACGGAGGTGGAGGTCGCGGATTTCAGCGACGAGCAGATCGCCGAATTTGCAGGGAAGTGGTTCGCCCAAAAACAAGTAACTGCTAAAAGCTTTATCGATAAGCTGAAAGAAAGCAAACCAATTAAAGAATTGGCGACCAACCCTCTATTACTGACGCTGCTTTGCCTCGTGTTTGAGGAATCGGGCAATTTCGCACCCAATCGTTCCGAACTGTATAAAGAGGGATTGGATATACTGCTAAAAAAATGGAGTGCCAAGCGCGGCATCGAACGCGACTGGGCTTACAAATCCCTTTCCGTGCAAAAGCGGGAGGATATGCTGAGTCAAATTGCCCTGACAACCTTCGCGGCGGGGGATTATTTCTTCAAGCAAAAACAGGTCGAAGGTTATATCAAAGACTATATCCGCAATACTCTCAATGCTAACACCGACGAAGAGTTGCTAAACCTTGATAGCGAAGGGGTATTGAAAGCGATCGAAGCACAACACGGTTTGTTGGTGGAAAGAGCCAGCGGCATTTATTCGTTTTCCCATTTGACGTTTCACGAGTATCTGACGGCAAGAGAAATTGTCAACAATCCGGATCCGCAGGAATTGGCGAAAGTTCAAATGGAACTGGTGAGCCATATTACTGAAAAGCGCTGGCGCGAAGTGTTTTTGCTGGCGGTGGGGATGTCGCGCAGTGCCGACTACCTGCTGCAACTGATGAAACAGAAAATCGACAGTCTGTTAGCCACAGATCTTAAATTACAAGATTTTTTGGCATGGGTCTGGGAAAAGTCCAATTCGATAGAGAAATATAAACCTGCCGCCGTCAGAGCCTTCTACTTCGCCCGCGCCCGCGACCTCGCCCGCGCCCGCGCCCGCGACCTCGCCCTCGCCCTCGCCCGCGACCGCGCCCGCGACCTCGCCCTCGACCTCGACCTCGCCCGCGCCCGCGCCCGCGCCCGCGCCCGCGCCCATATCGAGCCAGGCTCTGAATTTTACCACGCGCTGCAAGCGCTAAGGGATCGGTTACCCGATCCCAAAGGAGATCGGAAAACCTTCAGACCATGGTGGGAGGGCGACGGAAAAGTTTGGATTGAGGAGTTCAGACAAGTGCTAATTAAATATCGCAATATCGGCCACGACTGGCAGTTTAGCGATACCCAGAAGGATTTGCTGAAGCAGTATTACGATGCGAATAAGCTGCTGGTAGATTGTCTTAAAAGCGATTGTTATGTCAGCAAACCTGTGCGACGGAAGATTGAGGATACTTTGCTGTTACCGATCGCTATGATAGAAAAATACGAGGAACCGGGCGATTGAAATCTATACAAGGTGCCTGGCGATTGAAATCGCGACTATACAGACGAAGTCCGCCTGCGCGGACTAGGAGGGATGGGGTGTTTTTGGATGGAAGATAGATTCTATTTAGGGGGTAGTTCCCAGGTTGGAATAATCGATTTTTGCTGATGGTGGGATTCTTGGTTTCGGATATAATTTGCTATGCGATCGATGTCTGCATAGCCAACAGTAAAAGCACCATAGCTGCCTTGCCATTTAAAAAAGCGATCGCATTGCGTTGCATTTATGAGGTGAGAAGAACTTCCTTTTATTTGTTTCATCAAATCGGAAATGCTCAAGGTAGGCGGGAAATCGGTCAATAAATGGATATGGTCGGCAATCCCACCCACAGCGATCGCTTGACACCCTAACTGCTGGCATTCTCAAATAATTACTGCGCAGGTTATTTCTCGAATCTCTGGCACGAGGAGAGGCAACCTATCCCATGTTGCCCAAACGCAATGAACGTACAACTTGGTAAAATTCGCTCTCATTATCCTACATATCCAACATAGATTTTACCCTATTCTACCAGTCCGCTCAGGCGAATTCCGCCTGCATAGCCACGATTTCAATCGCCAGCCACCACCCCCACCTAGTCCGCGCAGGCGGACTTCGTTTGTATAGCCGCGATTTCAATCGCCAAGCACTTCTTTGGCATGGATATCTAATTGGGTGGAACAGTTTTAATCTTCTGCATACTTACCCCATTCATCTTCTTCATCCCAATCAGGATATTGTTTTGGGGCTTTGCCATGCGACTCTAGAATCTTTGATTTCTTGACTTTAGGATTGGGTGGCTCGACTTGCTCCAGCACGACTTGAAATTCCCAGTCATCGCCAAAATCGAAGTGGAATATCATTGTACTCCCTGGATGTAAAGGCAGATCGCCAATTCTTACGTCATCAGTGCTGGGAGACTCTTCAAGATATGGATGTCCTACTCTTGCTTCAAGGCCAAAACGGTCTTTGTAGCGATATTCATATAGATGATCGCTATCAAATTTAAAGGCATTAAGAATAGCATAACTCAAATCGTCTAAGCTAAGTTGGGAGGGAATGGCAATGCGTCGCCATGCTTTATGGAGCGTAACTTTAAACACGAAAATGCCTGTTTGGAATTCATGCTCTGCGATCGCGAGATTATTTTGCCATTCGGGGAAGTAGGGCTGAATAGCTTCCTGCCACTCCACGATCTTGGGTTCATTTTTCTCTATTGACAACATCAACTTCTCAAAATCAAAGTTGCTTGAGAGACTCGACAGCAATCCCATCATCGCGTTACCAAAGGGCAGACGTTTTATACGTTTAATGCGCCATCCTTTTCCTTCCTCTGTTTTTCCCCTTTCTATGGCAATAAATCCAAATAGTTCCAGGAGAGCGACGTTGTAGAGTTCAGGTAGCCTCAAGTCTTCCTGTCGTTGATAGTTTTCGTAGACTGCTCCTTTATCGGGAATCCGCGACCAAAAGAGGAGGATTTTCGTCAATATGCCGAGAGGTTCGTAATAGCCACCGATCGCTTCGGGATTAGCCCTCTGTAGCCAAATTCCCAAGAGGTTAAAATAGCGCTCTGTAGGATTGAGAGTTTCCCACAATCGCATCGCTTCTGGATCTAGCGTTAGAATTTGTTTTTTGCCTTGAGTAGCGAGCAATGCTAATCCCGACGATCTCAGGAGGAGATATAAACCATTGATATATGGATATGACTTTAGAACTGGGCGACTGAGTTTGATATCAATGGGGTGAGAGAGTTTTTGATTGATATCGGCCAGCGATCGCATTGGCAATAGATTTTTCACCCCACTGAGTGCTATGCCATTGGGTTGCAAAAGCTCCAGCAAGATCTGAAAATCGTGCAAGATGGCACCAGGACTATCTTCGGCGATCGCTTGTTGGTGCAATAGCTGTTTGTGCGCGTCTGTGAGGGGTTGGGATTTGATGAGCGGGCTAAACATATGGGGTAACGCCTGGAAAACGCGATCGATATTAAGTTTATGGCAATCCCGCTGGTAAGAGCAAAATTCGTATTAAAATTTCAGATTCCCAAGCAGCTCGAGCCGAGCATAGCTGCCTTGCCATTTAAAAAAGCGATTTGCTTTTCTAAATCAATTATGATGCACGATATTGCGCTCGCTCTGTTCATTAATCGATTTGAATTTAAGCTTGCTGTCTAAAATCATTTCCACAGATCTGGAACACTACCGTGATGCACTGCGATCGCACTTGAATCTGTGGTACCAAAGAAGATAATGCCTGCTAAACCTCCGAAAATAGGAGGAATGCCAAACAGTAGCGCTAGAATCAACCCAGTATTAAGTTTAGCTTTGAGTTTTAGCACTGTAGCTGTTGTTTGCTCGACAATTTTCACAATCCCCCACCTTAGGTTCAATTGTAAATATCATACTGCAATTGCCAGGTTTCAGCTATCCTAGAAACGTACCTTCATTGGGTAAATCGAGCTATGGTTGCCACATCCGATCGCATCTTGATGACCGCCGAGGAATATCTGGCTTGGGAACCAACCCAGGAAGGCCGCCATGAATATTGGGATGGCGAAGTAGTCGCCATGAGTGGCGGTACTCGCAACCACAATCGCGTTTCTGGAAATTTCTTTAATCTTCTAGATAATGCCCTTGTCGATCGCCCTTGTGATGTTTACATTGTTGATGTCAAAGTTCAAGTAGAACCAGGGCGGAAGTACTTTTATCCTGATGTCGTAGTTACTTGCGACGATCGCGATCGCGATACCCAGATCGTACAATTCCCGTGCTTGGTTGTGGAAGTTCTATCACCCTCTACTGAAGCGATCGACCGAGGCATCAAATTTGCTAAATATCGTCAATTTGCCACACTGCAAGAATATATCCTGGTGCAAGTCGAACAACCAGGCGTGGAGGTTTTCCGACGTAACGAGCGAGGCCAGTGGGTACTGTCGGAGTATGCTTTAGGCGATCGCCTGCACCTCGAATCTGTAGGCGTAGAATTGGCGATCGCCGACCTGTATCGTCAAGTGCAGTTTGAGAACACTAATTTAGAATTCAGTGGATGAGATAGGGCTAAGATAAGGAAGCGAATGTACGATGGGATCGGCGATATCTGGTTAATTAACGATCGCCCAAAAAACTGCCTAAATACTCCGCAGAACCGAAACCGACCAGCTAAGATTAAGTAGTGTTAAGTTTGTTAAACCTACCTATGCCGCAAAGTTCGCCAAGCTACACTACTACCTGGATCGACAGTGTCAGCAAAGTTGCCCCCGAAGTTTGGAATGCTTTAGCCAAGCCCCTCAAAACCCCATTCTTTGAATGGGAATGGCTGACGAACCTGGAGTCCTCCGGTAGCGCCTCCGCCCAACAAGGCTGGCTGCCCCATCACCTGCTGGTGTGGGCGGGAAACGATCTTGCGGCGATCGCGCCGCTTTACCTCAAAGGCCATAGCTATGGCGAATTTGTCTTCGACCACCAGTGGGCAGATTTAGCCCATCGCCTCGGCATCGAATATTATCCCAAACTGCTTGGTATGGCTCCCTTTACGCCTGCTGAGGGTTATCGCTTTCTGATGCTACCCGATCGCCCTGATGAAGATAAACTAATCGATCTGATCGTGTCTGAAATCGATCGCTTTTGCGATCGGCAGAATATTTCTAGCTGTCACTTCCTCTACATCGATCCAGAATGGAAATCTAAATTGGAGTCGCGCGGCTATACGGCATGGCTGCATCACAGTTACATTTGGGAAAATCAACGCTTTAGTAACTTCGACGACTATCTCAAAAATTTTAATGCGAATCAACGCCGCAATATCAAACGCGAGCGCAAGGCGGTTAATAACGCTGGCCTCACCATGCGCGTGTATACAGGCGATGGGATTCCACATCATCTATTTAGCTTTATGTACGACCTCTACAGCGATACCTGCGATAAGTTTGGCTGGTGGGGCAGCAAATATCTCAATCGCAAATTCTTTGAGCAGTTGGAGCATTCCTTTCGCGATCGCGTCGTCTTTGTCGCCGCCGAAGCTGAGGGGATATCCAAACCAGTTGGCATGTCATTTTGCATTCGTAAAGGCGATCGGCTCTACGGTCGTTACTGGGGTTGCATGCAGGAGATCGAGTGCTTGCACTTTGATGCTTGCTACTATACGCCTATTGACTGGGCGATCGCGGAGGGCATTCAGGTATTCGATCCGGGGGCGGGTGGCAGGCACAAAAAGCGGCGCGGTTTTCCAGCCTTGCCCAATTACAGTCTGCATCGATTCTATCGCCCTCGACTGCGCCAAATTCTACTGCCCCATATCCATGAAGTAAATGAATACGAGCGGCAGCAGATCGAAGCCATCAATCAAGATCTGCCGTTTGATTTTAACCCGCCCGCGCTAGATTCCTGCGGCTAGCGATAAGACAGATCTGTTAGGACGGGGTGCAGGGGTTCTACCCTTGCACCCCGTCCTAAGCCTATTGGCTATAGCTATAATTCGTGCTACACGAAGCGGCTGAGTTGGACGCGGTAGCGATTTTTCTTAGTTACGGCAATTTCACCGACGGTAAGCCGTCCTTTACCCCGAATCGCAATCAGATCGCCACTTTTGAGCTGATAGCTGGGCTGAGAGACGGTTTTCCAATTGACGCGCACATCTTCGCCAGAGATCAGGTCAACCATCTTGCTGCGGGACATGCCAAAACCGAACGAAGCGATCGCATCTAACCTTAATGATGCTTCTACGGTCGAGAGTTCTTTCTGCTGGGGCAGACGCACCTTTAAATCTGCCAGATCGATCGATCGCACTCGCACTGGTACCGTTCGCACCTGCGCGAGATTCATTTCCAAATACGGTACTAGTTCAGGTACCAGAATAGCTTGCGCGCCCTTTTCGCCAAGAACAATCAAGTCGCCTACCTTCTGACGTTCGATTCCAGTGCCAAGCAGCGCACCCAAAAAATCTCTATGGGAAGCCGGATCGAATAGAAAATTACCTGATATATCTACGGCAGCGAGTTCCACCGCATTCTGTTCTAATGGCAGCTCGGCTCTGGCGATCGCCACCCTTTGCCTTTCTGCTTGGGCGTAGCCACCCCAAGCCAGAAAATGTATCTCCGTTAGCTTGCTTAAAATTTGGGTTGCCTCTGCTAACTCAGGCGGTGAGAGAAAATCACTACAAACGATCTCCCACTTCTGCACGGCCCGATCGCCCCCATCGAGCAATCGAGCGATCGCTTCCCGATTTTCTACACCATTGAGCAAGTCCCGTGGCAGCATCTTTTATTTTCTTTCTCTAAAGCGAAACACCATTACATTCTAGCTGCAATGAGGGGAAGGAGTAGCGATCGCCCTAAATGCTGTCAGGATCGATACCGAGAGCTTTCAGGCGATCGGCCAATCTTTTAACCTTTGCTTCTGCGAGCGATCGCTCTCGTTCGGATTCTCCAAGCGATCGTAAAGTCTGACTTGACTTGGGGTCGTAAAAACGAAACCGCCGATCTGGATATAAGTGCAGATCTAATCCTAATGTCTCGCTATGCAGTGAAAAAACTCCATCAGGCAAAGTCCGAGATACAATCTCTACATACTTCCCATCCTCCAGCCGCAATCCTTTCAACGATGCTGGTTTCAAATACTCCCCCATCGGGTCATACTGAAAGTATTCTTTCACCCCTAAAGTTCGATAGAGCAATGGGTTATCATCTCGGTCTTTGCTGACAGTCCCTTTAGAAGTGATTTCTAAAACAAAATCCGGTACTTTGTTGTTCTCTAGCCATAGCTTGTAACTGGTGCGATCTGACTTATTACTACCAAATACTACAAACGTGTCCGGTGCCACCTTTTTGTCAGGGTTGCCTTCTTCATAATAGATAAACAAATTGCCTGAAACATAGACATTCTCTTGTGACTCGAACCAAACTTTGAGTGATTCAGTTGTATAGCTGAGATTACGTCTTTGTTTATCGCCTTCTGGCATTGGCTCAAAGTCCTCTTCCAGGTATTCTATTATAGGGTTTAGCTTGGGTTGACTAGAGACTGTCATAGGGCTACTCCAGGACTCCTGCGATCTAGATCTAACTTAACATACGTAGCGACTGGGGCAGCACTGCCCATAACAGCTAGAGTGAAGCCTCTCTGCGATCGCCTTACCTACACTCCAGAATCAGGAAATCTCGTTGGCAATCTGCTATATAGTTGTCACATTAGATCCACAAGCGATCCCAACAACGTCTATGAATACGCAGAACTACGAGTTCAATGACTCAGAAAACAGTATATTTGCTGATGTCGCTACCAAAATGAGAGCCGTTGGCTTTATCAGCATGTTCTTTGGCTCGGTGGGAGCTGTACTGAGCCTCTTTCTCTTGTCACAGGCTAAAGAACCCCGTGCCACTCACCAAGCCATCCTGGGAATCATCCAGGGAGGTTATTTTCTCTTGATTGGAACCTGGACGAGTAATGCTGGCTCGTCGTTTAAGCAAATTGTCGATAGTAGAGGGAAAGATATTAGTAACCTCATGGATGCTATGAGATCCCTCAGGAAACTGTATACGCTGCAATACTGGCTGCTGGCCTTGGCAATGGTGGTTGTTGTATTTGCTGCGATCGCCAGCTTTTTAGCAGGACTGAAAGTGTAGCTCGCAGTGCTTGCAACATAGGTTTTAAAAAAGCCGTCTCCCTGCCCCTCTGCCTCCTATAGCGCTAGGCAAATTCAAAGTTTTACGGTAAATTTTGAGGTTTGGCAACGCCGTGAGTTAATAATTCGGTGTTGTATTGGGTATTATATAAATATTAAGATATGTAAACTCCTACCCGATCGCACACAACTGATGCAAACACTAATGCAAACAAAATCTATGACTGGAAATCCGCCTGCAAAGATTGGCAAACCGATGGAGGCTTTTGTTTTAGAGAAGGCGACATTACGTCATTGTCAACTACAACTTGAAGGTTTTGATAAACCCGTAGCAGGCATCGAGTACAAAGGCGAGTACTACAGTTTTTTCAGATTTTTGACCACATGGGATGAAGCTGAAAAAATTGCCAACCGTCTCAAAGGCACTTGCGTAATCACGCCAGTTAAAAAAGGTTGGGTAATTTGGGCTTACGAATATTAGTCAGTGTCTGGCGTGCTGTGGAGAATTTTTTGATGAGTTGGCAACCCTCAAAATACTTCCCAGCAATCGATATTTAAACTGGCCGACAACTCAACTTACCAGGTATTAGCTATTAACGGTGCCAGTTAGGGGGGAACTGGCACTAGCGTAGGCTTTAATTGGAATGCGCCCAGCTAAATAAGCCATTCTGCCCGCCTCCGCAGCCATTCTCATGCCAGTTGCCATACTTACCGGATCGCTAGCCTGGGCGATCGCCGTATTAATCAACAACGCATCTGCACCCATTTCCATTGCTGCTGCCGCTTCGCTGGGCACCCCAATCCCAGCATCTACTACTACGGGAACTTGGGCGCGATCGATAATAATGGCGATATTGGCGGCATTTTTAATGCCCTGCCCCGATCCAATCGGCGAACCGAGCGGCATCACGGTCGCACAGCCAATTTCTTCTAAGGCTTTTGCTAAGAGCGGGTCAGCATTGATGTAAGGCAGAACGGCAAAACCTTCTTTGACTAGTTGTTCGGCAGCGCGATAAGTACCAATTGGATCTGGGAGTAAATACTTGGCATCGGGAATTACTTCCAGCTTCACGAAATTGTTGTCCTCCTGCCCGAGGATCTTAGCCATTTCTCTCCCCAGCCGCGCCACCCGCACTGCCTCCTCAGCAGTCTGGCATCCCGCCGTGTTTGGTAATAACCAGTATTTGCTCCAGTCCAGCGCTTCTGCTAAACCCTCGTGACCTGGTGCATTAGTTTGCACCCGCCGCACTGCTACCGTGACGATTTCGCTACCGCTAGCAGCGATCGCCGCTCGCATGACTTCAAAATTGGTATATTTACCCGTACCAGTCATTAAGCGCGAGTTAAACTTCCGTCCTGCAATTTCTAGCTGCTTAATTCCAAGATCGGAGCCAGAAGTAGGGGTGTTTTCAGGCGATATAGTGGTGGGCTGTAACTGTGTAGGCATGAATTTAAGCGCGATCGATTCAGAAAACAAGTCCAGTCTAACCTGGATTATTCACGGGCAATGCAAATTGGGGAGAAAAAAGAGCTTGAAACTCTGGCTACAGCGGTTTTCAGATTGGAAAGAGTAGAAGGTTTGGGGCAACGCCCCCAAGAAGGAGTAGAACCCCTTCACCCCCAAAAATAAAACCCGTTCTCAGGTAAAAATAGTTTTATGCGAGCCAATCCGTTCGCTGCAATTGGTAAACGAGGCAGTCGTCATCGCCAAACTGGCGGCGCTCGACGAATTGGAAGCCCAGTCGTTCGTAGAAGCGGATGGCACGAGTGTTGCTGGCTAGCGGATCGATCAGTACGGCTGTTACAGCAGGATCGGCAAAACAGCGTTTGAGGGCGAGCTGCATCATTTTGGTGCCGTAACCTTTGCCCAAATCGCTTTCTTCCCCAATCCAGATGTCTATAGCGCGGAGATTTTCAGCAACATCGCCCCAATAGTGGCTATCCTCGCGCGCTGGGTCGATAATCTGGATAAATCCAATGGGGCGATCGCCTAGTTCTGCAATCAGTTGCTCGCGCCAGTCAGGGTTGCGATGCAGTTCCACCTCCCAATCCCAGTCATCGTTGGGGTCTGATGCAATTACTTGCGGTTGCTCGTCCCAATGTCGCAGTAGATCCAGATCGTCGGGGGTAGCGGGGCGTAAGGTTACAATCATGGTATTTGATAAAAAATATAAATTTAGCGCATACCCACTATGCACTGGATGAAGAGCTAGATAAACTGAGAAAAGTCGAATATTAATAATTTTCGATGAAGCTAAAAAAGTAGGTGCTTCTATGACTACCCAATAGATAATGTTGGAATTACAACGATTTTGGCGCGCAATAAAGACGGTATGTCTAAATTTCCTTGGCTGCGATCGCTAGTTTTGCTGATCGTATTTGGTTCTGTGGCTGGTGCGATGCTGGCGATCTGCGAGCGTCTCATTTGGATCTATAGCGCGATCGCTACCTCTTCCCCCCTGTTGGCAGGATTGGTAGTCTTGCTACTAGCAGGGTTGTTAGCGGGATTATTTTGGGTAATTTGGCGCTATTTCAATTTGTTTCAGCGTCGCCCTAAAAAGCCGCGCCCCGAGCCTCAGGTATCTAGCAATAAGGTAGAAGCTGCAGAAGATAGCTTGCAAGCACTCCAGAAACAGGTAAGCCAAATTCAAGATGAGGTAATGCGGCGATCGCTGCTAGAGCGCTCTGAGGAATTACGCCAAAACATTGCACGACCGGAATTTCAGGTTGTCTTATTCGGTGTCGGTTCGGCGGGCAAAACCTCGTTGGTGAACGCGCTCCTCGGCGAGCAAATCGGCGATGTGGGCGCGCCTATGGGTACGACAAAGGCAGGGCAGGTATATGGGCCAATTAAGATTAAGGGGTTGAAATTTCCGATCGCGATTACAGATAGCCCAGGTATTTTGGAGGCAGGCGTAGCGGGCACTAAACGCGAAGGTTTGGCACGTCGGCTTGCCACAGAAGCAGATTTACTTTTGTTTATGGTCGATGACGATCTGCGCTCTTCTGAATACGAACCGCTCAAAGCTTTAGCAAAAATCGGCAAGCGATCGCTGCTACTGTTCAACAAAACCGATCGCTACACAAAGAAGGATCGCGAAATTTTGCTCGAACGCCTGCGCCAGAGAGTGAGGGAGTTTATCGCACCAGAGGATGCGATCGCGATCGCGGCTCGACCTGCTCCCCTCACCCTGGAATCCGGCGAAACTGTAACCCCACCACCACGCCTCCAGGCCTTACTAGATCGAATGGTCGAGGTTCTCCGTCGTGAAGGTGACGAGCTGGTTGCCGATAACGTTTTGCTGCAATCGCAGCGACTGGGTGAAGAGGCACGCACGGCAATTAATGCCCAACGCCAGGCGCAGGCTGACAAGGCGATCGAACGTTTCCAGTGGTTAGCAGCAGGTGTAATTTTTGCCACGCCATTACCTGTCGTGGATTTACTGGCAACGGCGGCGGTAAACGCGCAGATGGTGGTTGAAATTGCGAAGATATACGGCTGCGACATCGATTTAGAACGCAGCAAGGAATTAGTATCTTCTTTAACAACAACTTTAGCAAGTCTGGGAATTGTTAAAGGGGTAGTCCAAATTGTGAGCGCGGCAATTTCAGTGACGGTAGTTGGTTATTTACTCAAGGCAACCGTACAGGCGATCGCGGGAGCATACCTTACTCGCATTGCTGGTAAAAGCTTTATCGAATATTTCAGTCGCAATCAAGATTGGGGAGATGGCGGTATTGCTGAAGTCGTACAGCGTCAGTTCCAACTCAACCGCCGCGATGAATTTATGAAGTCTTTTGTGAAAGAAGCAATGAGTCGCGTCATGCAGCTATCAAAGATATCAGAGGAGGTTTGAGAATCTCGGGCGCAATACGGGCGCAATAGTATAATTATGGCTGCGGATTCTAGATGCTTCGATCTGGTATAGGGAACAATTCTCTCCATGTATAGCCATAGGCAGATCTGTTAGGACAGGGGGGTGTGGGGGCTGCGCCCCCACGCAGGGGTGGAACCCCTGCACCCCGCCCTAAGCCTGTTGGCTATAGCTATAAGTTTACGTTATTCTCAAAATATTATGCAATTAGATAACATCTCGGATCGTAATTTCTCCCTAAATCAAGGCCAATTCCCAGCTAGGGACTATGTCTCGCCAGGTTTAAAAACAATCAAACCAGATACATGCTTCCCTCACATGATCGTTGGAGATACTCATACGTGTGGATGGCGGTATCTGCGTCGCGAGATTCCACATAATTGGTACGTCGATCGAAGATGCCAATCCATCGGATTCCTCAGTCGCGATGAAGCCCATATTCTATACAACAATGCCCTCCAGTTTGCAGGCAAAAGAGCATTGGAAATTGGTTGTTGGATGGGATGGTCGGCTTGCCATCTGGCATTAGCAGGCGTGAACCTGGATGTTATCGATCCTTTACTATCGCGATCGCCAAATCAGGAAAGCACGATCGGTTCATTGGAGTCCGCTTCTAAAACATTTGGCACGTTTGGGAAAGAAGTAACTCTTATGGCTGGATATAGCCCTCAAAAAGTAGACGAACTAGCAGCACAGAAACAGCGTCGGTGGTCGCTGATCTTTATCGATGGCAACCACGATGCACCCTATCCTTTGAACGATGCCATTACCTGCGAGAAATATGCCGAACCCGATGCCATGATTCTCTTCCACGATCTCGCATCTCCTGATGTTGCACAGGGGCTGGATTATCTTCGCGATCGCGGTTGGAATACGATGATTTATCAAACCATGCAAATCATGGGCGTGGCATGGCGCGGTAACGTCACGCCAGTCGAACACATACCCGATCCAAATGTAGATTGGCAGATGCCAGAGCATTTACGGCAGTACGTTGTCAGTGGGAGTGGTAAAATCACTGGCTCATCTATTCATGAAGAAGAGTTTCAAGCAATACTCTCTCTAATTCGCCCTTTTACTCTTTTGAGCGATCGACGGCTGTTTTCCCTTTATTCCCTTACTAAGCAAGCTTGCTCGAGCGATCGTCCTGGTAATATCGTTGAATGCGGTAGTTACAAGGGTGGAGCGGCGGCACTGATGGCAGCGGTAGTCAAGCGCTACAGTCAAAGGTCAAGATATGTATATGCTTGCGATACATTTGAAGGTATGCCCGATCCAACTGAAGTAGATCGTCATAATGGCATACCTGCTAACAATACTGGCTTTGGGGTCGGCACTCTCAAAGCACCGATAGAGGAGAACTTAACTAAAGTTTGTCAAATCCTTGATGTTATGGGTATTGTCAAACCAGTTAAGGGACTTTTTGCCGAAACATTACCTATTCATAAGCAAGAAATTGGCGATATCGTTTTACTACATGCTGATGGAGACTGGTATGAGTCTACTATGGATATCTTTAATAACCTTTACGATCGCGTTATAACAGGCGGTGCAATTCAAATTGATGATTACGGTCATTGGGAAGGCTGTCGCAAAGCCGTGCACGATTTTGAGCACCTGCACGGTCAGTCTTTCGATTTGCAAAAAATTGATTATACTGGTGTATGGTTTTTTAAAAAATAACTGGCTTACTAGTTGATGTTACGGCGAGTCAATTAAATTGCGGTAAAGATAAGGATCGGCAACTATCTGATAGGTAATGCCTCGATATTTCAGATTAATTATCGCCTCGACTGCTACAGGCATTTTAATTTGATTTTGTTTTGTAATATTTGCACCTCTATACTTACCAGTTGGCTCATTTGAGGTAATCTCGATTGCCAAGGGGTTGCACATCTCGGCTGGATGCATTTCACGCCTGCGCGTATATTAGACACCGCGATACTTTAGTTGTGTTGATGTTTGTAATAAAGGATGGACTTCGATCTCTTCAATATCTAGAGACAAGTGCATATATTTCTCCTTGGTCTTTGAAAGGTGTTCTAATTTCCCGAAACCAGAACAAAATAAGTTCTATGCTTCTGTTATATGACTTGAAACTAGAACGAACAATACAGAAAAGTTAAGGAATTTACAGGTGGCGATCGCCTTAACTTTTCAACCTGACACCAAATCCGCGTTAATTACCCCTAAGAGCCTGGCGACTGGAAGTCGCGGCTACACAAACAAAGTCTGCCTGCGCAGACTCTAAGAAATGGGGGTGACAAACCAGAATTTGGTATGAGACCTAAGCCGATTGTCTGCACGCATTATGAGGTTTACTAATCCCCCAGAGCTGACTTACTGCCGAACTGGACTCGAAAAGTTTTGATTTCGTAGGGCTGAAATTCACAGGAGAACTGGTGAAGCGAGCGTGCAATTGTCTCGCCAAAATCCCTCTCCATCAAATCGCACTCTACCACTGTTTTTATCTCCGAACTAAAAGCAACCTCAGTTGTTACTCTTTCTCCATGCGCTTCATACAGTCGCACAATCCAGCCGGAGGTATCTTCAGCCAATTTGAACGCAGAGAGCACGATCGCTTTTGAAGATATGGAGAGGAAGCTCCAACAATCGCGATCGTCATCTTGCCCTGTGGGTCTACTGGGGAAAATCTCCAACGGATTGTTGAGATTGTAGCCCTCGCGAACGATTTGGGCATGTTGCCAGCTACCTTGATGTGGCAATAGCCTGTAGGTAAATTCGCTAACGCCGCGATCGGCATGGAGGGCTGGCCAGTTAGGGCTGCGCAGTAAAGTCAGGCGAAGCCGATCTGGTTTGGCATCATAGCCATATTTGCAATCATTCAGAACGCTCAACCCTATGCCGTCACTGCTGAGGTCAGCCCAAAACTGAGCGGGAACCTCAAATTTAGCTCTGGCCTCCGGTGTCTCTGCCATCGTGCTACGGGCGATCGCTCCCATAGGAATTTCATAGGTGGCAAAGGGAGCGGAAAATGATAGGGGGAATGCCATTTTGACCAGTACGCGATCTTCTTGCCAATCCACTATATTTTTGACAGTTACGTAGGCACTATAGGCATCCAGGTAAATATCCTGTTGGAAGCGAGATCGACCAAACCTTTTGACAATGCTGAGCGATACTCGAATGGGACCTTGTTCTTGGATTATGAGCGATTCCAGTTGAGCGTTTGGTAGTTGCTTGCTCTCATAGGCTGGATCGATATTCCAGGCATCCCAGTATTGACCGCGATCGCTGAAGAATTGTAATTCGCATGACTTGCCAAGCAATGAATTGTTATAGCGCTTATCGAAAATTTGGTCTATATCACCTGTTTGGGAATTAATTGTAACTTTGAGATATTGATTCTCAAGATAAATTTCAGGGTTTAGTTCTGAGCTTGTGATGCTTACAGGGGGGATTGGCGCTACAAAGCGATCGCTTTCTGCTGGGAGAATTTGGTAATTGGCGAAGCCAAAGCTGGGAATGTCCTTAGCGATGATGAGTATACCTTTCTCAGTTTTTTGGATTGGTAAAAGCTCTGGCGACGGGTTAGCTAGATTAGCGACTGATGCGAGACCGAACTGTAAGTTTTTGGCTCTGTCGTCATCCTCATAATTAAGAGTCGCAGGATCGCTAGGGTTTTGTCCCCCCTTCCCCAAAGGAGAGGGACTAGGGGAGAGGGCTGCAATTTCTATAACCTCCGTTCGCGACCAATTCAGGAAATTCCAAATTGCTATTGACAATGGCAATGATGAATCTTGTAGGGGCAAATCCTCTGTGTTTATCCCGAGGTTTGGAGCAGGCACAGGGGCACTGCCCCTACAGATATTTGGGTACATTTTTTCATGGGGATCGCCTAAGACTTGCGCGATTATCGATTGACAAAGACGAGCGACCTCATCCCATACCAAATCTGCGTCGTGAAATACCTCAGGGATGGATGTGCCGGGGAGAATATCGTGAAACTGATTTAACATTAGACCCTGCCAAGCTTTGTTTAGTGCTGGTTGTGGGTACGCTGCTTGTTGCGCGATCGCGGCGATCGCACGTATCTTCTCAGTATTAGCAATCAGAATTTCTGCTCTGCGGTGCTTGCGCTTCTGATCGGCTTTAGTCGTGTAGGTGCCGCGATGGAATTCCAAATACAGTTCGTCTTGCCAGCAGGGAATACTGCTCTCATCCATTTCCTGTTTGAGCTTTAGAATGAAATCCTCCGCTGTCGATGACTCTAGAGTAAAGAACAAATCGGATTTACTCCATTCGCGCCCTAGATCCAGCATATCCGCTGTAGGGCCGCCGCCGCGATCGCCCACGCCATAGAGCCAGAGACATTCTGGGATACTATGTTTTTGTTCCTGTTGTGAAAGAAATTTGGCGATCGCTACTGGCTCGATACCCAAACCAATTTCGTTACTAAAGTATGTGAAGATTTTGCTACCATCCAAGCCCTGCCACCAGAATATTTGATGTGGGAATTTATTTGTATCGTTCCAGGTCAGCTTTTGGGTGATAAAAGCGACAAATCCACTTTTACTCAGGATCTGCGGTAACTGCCAGTTGAACCCAAAGGTATCGGGCAGCCAGGCAATCCTACTATCCCTTCCAAATTTTTCACGGAAATATTGCTTGCCGTAGAGAATTTGTCGAATTAGGGATTCCCCGTTCGGCAAATTGCAATCCGGCTCCACCCACATGCTACCGATTGGTTCCCATTTCCCTGCCCGTACTGATGTCTGAATCTGCGCGAAAAGTTCGGGATATTCCTCTTCCATCCACAGATAGGAAAGTGCCGTGCTTTGATTGAAAATTAACTCGGGGTAATCCTTCTGTAACTGCAATGCCGAACTGAACGTACGCTGCATGACATCCTTCGTCTCCGCGATCGCCCAGAGCCACGCCACGTCAATATGGGCATTTCCCAACAAATAAACCTTTCTGTGCTTGAGAAATTCACCAATCGGCAGCAGCGATCGCCGGATCTCTGCTAGTTCAGATAACCATTCGCTGTCAATACCTTGGGAATTAGCCTTCGCTAGCAACCTCTCAAGCTGGGATGCGCTTGCGTCCAGGTTGAAGTTCCGATCGAGCAATTGCGGTAAGTAGGCTTGAATTATACCCAGTTCTGTTGCTAATTTACCGGGATCGCAAGGCAGATGCGGATATTCAAATAGAATTTCCGACTTTTGCAAGGCACCGCGATCGTGTTTGGGCGCAATGAGGTTGAGGGTAAAGGTAAAGGTGCGCTCGGGTTCGATATTTTGGGCGAGGAGAAGACGACATTTCTGATCGAATAGATCGCCAGTGTGTATCCTATTACCGTCAATAAATATTTCAGCTAGGGATGCCCACCAGAGTAAACTCAATCGCAAAGTCGCACCCTGAATGGATAAACCGTTGACGGATTTTGGTACTTGCCAGGTTTGTTGGCAGCAAATGCGATCGCCCAGCTCGAGCATCAACATGCCTTTCTCATTCAGCGGTATAGGCTGAGAGTTAGGATCGGCTCCCCGCTCATGCCAATCCGATAAAATACCGATCTGAGCAAAGGAGCGCAGGTTACCGATAATTTGGTCTAATCGCTGTGAAATATCCAAATCCTTTGCCTCTTTATCTATGCAAGATTATGCCAAATCCCAATACATTAACCCCTTTTCTTGCAGTCTGCGTAGGCAGACTTTGTTTCTATAGCTGCGACTTCTAGTCGCCAGGCAATTATAGGGGTAATTCATGCGGATTTGATATTACGTCCAGATCAAAAAGCGTAGAATCATGTAAATGGCGGCGGCGACAAGCTGTAGAAACATCACTGGAATGCCATAGCGCAGGAATTTTTTGAACGTGATACGCTTGCCGTGCTGCTCGGCAATCCCAGCCGCCACAATATTCGACGAAGCTCCCACTACAGTTCCATTTCCACCGAGCGTGGCACCATACATCATGGCATAAAACAGGGGCAGAACGATCGCGGGAAATTGTCCCTTGAAGTCCGGTGATAGAACCTCTGCACCTGCAAACCCCACGTTTACGACATATTGTTTTAGCAAGGGTACCATTGCCACCACCAGCGGGATATTGGGTACTACACTGGATATCAATCCCACAAAAAAGAGGATGACAATCGAACCAAGGAAAATATTTTTTCCCAAAAGTACTGTTAAAACCCCTGATAAAGAAGTGATAACCCCTGTCTTCTCCAATCCTCCAATTACAACAAAGATACACATAAAGAAAATCAGCGTACTCCAATCAACATCTCGCAAAATGTGGCTGACGGTATCGATTTTGCTGTGGTGGGCGAGCATCATAGCTAGGGCTGCACCCAGGAGTGCAACTGTAGCTGGCGAGACTGGAACCGGTAGCGATTCTCCGACTACGAAAAATACAAGTACAAAGGCTGCGATTAGTGCTCCCACAATTAAAGTACGGGGATGATTGATTTTAGGGCGCGGCAGTTCTTCTAAACTATCGAGCTTTTTATTCCAGATTTTGCGAAACAAAAATGGGAGAACGGCAACAACTACACCAACAGCGATCGCGCCACCCAGACTAAGCCGTATTAGATAGTCGGTAAAGCTGAGATTAACCGCATCGCCCACAATATAGGTGGCGGGATCTCCAACGATGGTCAACAGCCCCGAACTATTGGCAACGAACACCATCAAAATTAAGAGCGGCACAAAATCTACGCCCACTTCCTGTGCCATCGGCGGCACCAGCGGTGCCAGCAGCATCACGGTTGTTGCATTTGGTAAGAAAGCACAGATGGGCGTGGTAATCGCCACAATGCCCAGCAATAGGCGATCGCCCCTTCCTTTCGCCAAAATCACAATTTGCGTTGCCAGGTAGTCAAATATCTTAGTGGGTTCAAACGCCCGCACCATCACCATCACGCCAAAAAACAGACCGAGCGTGCCGTGGCTTTGACCGATGTAGCCAATTGCTTGTTGCAGGGTCATCACATTCGCCGCCACCAGGATTAATGCACCTAGAAATGCAGCAACAGTGAAGTGAATCCATTCTGTAATTAACAGGAAAATTAAACCGCCAAAGACGGCTATTGATAAAACAGCTTGCCAATTTTCCATAAAATCCTTTGTTTTTTAGTCAGATTTAGGACATCATCATGTGTTTTGACAAAATTTCCAGAAATATAGGTATGTCTGAGCTAGACTAGCAACCTATGCAATCTAACATAAAGGGCTTTTAGTTGCCATCAGTACAAATTAACAGCAACCTTTGGGCATTTGTATTAAGGCTCTCAACTACAATAGTGAATTACAACAACGGTATATAAGGTAGAGGAAACTTGGTAATTAGCGATCTACAATCCCACGTGGAGATGGTGGGTTTGATTTTAGTATTTGCGATCGCCCATAGCGGTTTGGCAAGTTTGCGGATGCGCGGTGAGGAATATATCGGAGCCAGGGCTTATCGAGTCATTTTTGCGCTGGTGAGTTTATCTTTAGCCGTTCCGCTGTTTATCTACTATTTCAATCATCGCTACGATGGCGTGCAACTGTGGCAGGTGCAGGGCGTACCCGGCGTACATGAGTTTGTCTTAGGGCTGTCAGCAATCGCATTCCTATTCCTATATCCCGCCACGTTCAATCTAGGCGAGGTGGCGGCAATCCAGAAACCGCAGGTGCATCTGTTCGAGACGGGAATTACGCGCGTGGCGCGTCACCCCCAACTCATTGGCATGACTCTATGGTGTATTGCTCATACTGTGTGGTTGGGAACTTCCTTTGCACTGGTCACCGCGATCTCGCTGGTAGGCTATCACCTGTTTGGCGTGTGGCACGGCGATCGCCGCTTATATCAGCGTTATGGCGAAGCCTTCCTAGAATTAAAGCAGCGCACGTCGGTTATTCCTTTTCTAGCGATCGCGCAAGGTAGGCAAGAATTTAGGTGGCAGGAATTTATCCGCCCTGCTTATATTGGCGTTGCCATTACGATCGTGCTTTTTCGCTGGCTCCATCCCATTGCGATCGATTCCTCAGCGCGGGTCTTTTGGTAGGCGATTGGATGGTGCTGGGGATTCTTCTTCTGGTGTTGTATTGAAATAAAAAAATCTTTGTCGAGCGCAGGTACGGCACATTTGCCATCGTTGGAGCTCTCCGATGGGAGTGGCGCAACTGCAACAAGGGCATCGAGGTAGATGGGCGGTACTCTGTTTTACTGCATTTGACCATCGCAGGAAGGCTTCGATCGCTGTTTCAGGTGGGCTAGCAGGAGTTTTGATAACTGGCTGTGGCGATCGCACAAAACTGGGATGCTTTTGCATGAGTTCGGTCGGTTCGGCAGCTTTTGCGGAGTCTACTACTTCAGTTTTGGTAACTTTTGGGGGTAAAGAAGCCCACTTAGCGGTGGAAAAATGAATGTCTGCTAAAGGCGGTGCCGAGCCTATTAGCAGGGGGTTGAGCTTGGCAAGAATGCTCCGCCGCTGAAATACCAATGCCTGCGACCAGACCGAACTGGAAACGGCTACTTGCAAAACCTGTCGATAAATTCCACTGGGGCGAGTTTGCACCGCAACGTTATTACCGACCACGGCTTCCCAATGCTTAATTACCTGCAAAAACTGTCGCCTATGCTTCCAGGTTTCCTCTGCCTGAATGCGCTCTACGATTTGCCTTACGTCGCTTAGTGACATTGATTGTTATTGATTGTTATGGCACAAGTTATATTGCTATTTATTTCTACCAAATTTCCAGTCTTCCCCGCCAGGAAGTTAGGCAAGATAGCTTTCTAAGAGCTTGATGAATTCTTGCTTGGAGACAGCGGCATAGGCAAAGTTGAGGAGATCTTTAGCGATCGAATTACTGCGATCTCTATTCGCGATCTTTTATTTCTTAGGCCACCCCAAACTCAGTATACTTCCGCACATAGGGTGCTTGAAAACCTAATACAATATCCTCCTTAGGTACTCCCATTGCTACCAATTCATGTGCCACCCGCAGTTCTGTTGTATTTTGCTGCACCCAAATCTTGCCATCCTTAATATCCAGATGTAGCACGCAGCCATGCACCCGCCGATGTCCATCCCAACCGACATCGACCACCTGATAACGATCCTGTTGCGTATCGAAAATCGTTTGCGATTCAATCTCACCATTAGAAATAGGAGTCGCCGCATATTCTGTCAACAGCGCTTGCACGAACTGACGATACTGCTCTATCTCATCCATTGTAGAATCACCTCATTTAATGGGGCATAAACAATTCGATTAATTTGGTATCGCTCTACCGAGATTTGCAAAAACTCCCTTTGAAAAAAAGCTTCATGCCTGCCCTTTCTGCTGCTAGTAAACGCTCTGCACCCAAGTCAATTTCAAACTTTGCCCCACCAGCTTCCATCTTCAGTGGATCGTCAGTAATTACCCAATTCTCCTTCTGAAGCGCCACTTTGACAGCTTCATGAAATAGATCCCGATCAGCCATTTTACCTATGCAAATATTTAACCCTATCTTACCTCCAGTACCCCAATCTGACTTAACTTCTAGTCTTCATTGTAAGGTGAGTTACTGAAATACACAATGACATATGTATTAATATGCGCATATTTTCCTTGACATGCATTTTAAGATATGCGTATCATTTAAATTAAATTAATACGCATTTAGAGTTAATCATGCCTGCGCTGAATATCTATGTTACTGATGAGCTTAAAGATCGCATGAATAAGGTTGATGCTAATTGGTCAGAAATATGTCGTAGAGCAATAGAAGTAGAACTACTGCGTTTTGAGGAGCAGGCATCACACCAATTTGAACTTGTTGAGGTAAAAGAATGGATCAGCGAGTCTTTAGATCCAACCTCAGTCCACAGCAATGTTGTAGTGAAACCTTTTTTACACAAAACAGATTCCTCAAAAAATGAGGTGAAGGTACTTCTGGATTTCTACACGGAGTTAATGTCAGAACTACATAAGTTTCATTTGACTACTCTTAAAGGAAACCTTGGCAATTTGTTGGAGGTTAAGCATCGAGCTGACGTTTTGTTCCCGGGACGTGACTGGTTATCCGGCAGCTTAGGCATTAAGCTACAAATGTGTTTTAACCATCCTGTAACATCTACGCAAAAATTAACCTTAGAGCCTGTCAAGGCAGAATTAGTAACTTTGTCCATACAAGAGGAACATACAAACTTCTCGGTAAAAAATGAGGTTCTTCCTCTACTTCATGCTCCAACTTCACAATTGGCGACTGTTGAAAAGTTTATCGATATTGAGCCAGAGATTGTTGAATACGAGAGTACCAACTTTAAAGTTCCATCTTTTCCTAGTGAAGTTTATTCTGATTTTAGGAAAGCATGGAACAATGTCTATGAAGAACTTTACTGTGGTAAGTGCAAACCAATTTCCTCTACTATTATCAAGCGACTTTGGAAAGGATGGTATCATCCAAACATAGAAACAGATATTGAAAACTGGGGATTTGAGTGGAGCGAAAAGAATAGTCATCGGGAACCAGAAGATGAACAAGAGGAGTTAGTAAATAAGTTTTATGAAGAATTCTTAGGGGATAACTACTGTGGTGGACGAGACTGGATTTTTCTCGCCTTTATTGAGTTTGTCTCAAAATTCATATTTGACGGGGAATTTCTAGAGTTAAGTAGGATCGACCCATTACAGCTAAACTCGCTACCTCTAGATGAACGAGATAGCCTTCCAGCACAATCAGGAATTTACTTTGTACTAGATGAATTGGGAACGATTCACTACATTGGGATGTCTGTCAATCTTCAACGACGATGGTACTCACACCATCGGCAGGAAGACTTTGATTTGATTGAGAGGGCAAAAATTGCATATATTTCTGCACTTCCTAAACATTATCTTAGAGAAATAGAAGCTGCTTTGATTCAAAGCTTTGTTCCACGACTTAATGTATTGGGAAAACTGGCTTAACAGTTACGCGAGCTTTCTATAGTGGGATATCACTAAGCTTTAGATTGCGGTTTTGTGGATAAATTCTCCGATCTTCTGGGCGGCTAAGCGCAGGACTTCTGGATCGTGTACCAGCGCAAACCGAACGTAACCTTCGCCATATTTGCCGAAACCTGCGCCAGGTGAAAGTGCCACACCTGTTGTTTGCACCAGATCCATACAAAACTTAACCGAATCCCGCGCCCATTGCTCTGGCAGCTTTGCCCATAGGTACATCGTCGATGGCGGAGTCGGGATCTGCCAGCCAATTTCATGTAGGGCTGCCACCATCGCATCCCGCCGTTGCCGAAAAATATCAGTAGAGCGCGTCACCTCGGTGCGATCGCCCAACAAAGCCGCGATCGCGCCGCGCATGATGCCGCGATATTGGTTGAAGTCCACAACTGCCTTTATCTGCCGCAGAGCGCTAATTAACTGCCGATTCCCCACCGCAAACCCAATCCGAAAGCCGCCCATGCTATAGGACTTTGACATCGTAAAAAACTCAATCGAGACCGATCTTTCCCGATCCGATTGCAAAATCGACGGTGGTGTGGAGCCATCAAACACGAAGTCCACGTAGGGAAAATCGTGTACCAGCACCAGATTATGAGTTTGGCAAAACTGCACTGCCCGATCGAAAAACTCCCGCGAGGCGATCGCCGTGGTGGGGTTATGGGGATAGCTCAGTACCATTAATTTCGACTGCGCTAGCACGGGGGTGGGAATATCGTCAAATACAGGTAGGAAGGCATTCTCAGCTAGTAATGGCATTCCGTAGATCTGCCCGCCAGCCAGGTGAACGCCGCCGTAGTGGGAAGGATAGCCAGGATCTAAGAGCAGAGCAAAGTCACCCGGATTTAAAATTGCCAGCGGTAAATGGGCGGTACCCTCTTGGGAGCCAATCAACGGCATTACCTCCGCGTCCGGATCGACGCTCGCGCCAAACCTGCGCTCTACCCAGGTTGCTGCTGCCGCTCGCATGTCGCCAATATCGCGAAACAGGGCATAGCCGTGGGTACCAGGATCGTTTAAAGCTGCTGCGATCGCCTCCAGAATGTGCGGTGCGGTGGGCAGGTCGGACGAACCCAGCGAAAGGTCGAGAATTGTTTGACCGGCTCGGTTCGCCGCCGCCTTGGCGGTATCCATGTCGGCGAATACATTAGAACCTAAAGGTTTAAGGCGATCTGCAAATTGCATAAACTTTCCCAGAGCAAGGTAGAGATTAAGTATATTAGTAGAAGCAAAACATATAGGTATACAGGTCTAAAGTCATGGCATGTAAAAAAAGATCTACGCTAGCCACAGCGATTCGACTGCATCGTAATTTTCACTTCAAAACTGGACTGCTACTAGATACTGGTGTCAGACTTCTTGGCGTTCATCGTTGCCTGCTTACTAAACCATTCTACAAAGCCGCAAAGTTGGCAGGTTATGCAAACGTTGCACTGGCAAGTATGGCACTGGTCGTACTTGAGGACTAACTATACCTACCTGGTTGACTGAGCAAATTCTGTAAGGGCGGGTTTAGCAAGTAAGTAAACGGTTTTATACAGAGCTTTTAGGCAAAACCCGCCCCCTACCACCACTTGGGCTTTTTAAAACTTTTGTCAGTCAATGAGGATAGCTAAATATATTTTAGAAAAACATTGGAGAAATAACAGAAATGATTACTTTGACAGATGCGGCGATCGCGCGAGTAAGAAATCTACAAACACAAAAGGGGACTACTGCCCCTCTAAGGGTTGGGATTAAAAAAGGTGGCTGTTCCGGGCTTTCCTACGTCATGGAGTTTGCCGAGCAACTGCAACCGGACGATAACCAATTTGAGTGCAATGGCGTTAATGTTGTCGTCAACGACGAAAATTTACCCCAATTGCAAGGTTTGGAACTAGACTATACGGAAGACTTTATGGGTGGTGGTTTCCGCTTTCGCAACCCCAATGCCAGTAAGTCTTGCAGTTGCGGCACCTCCTTTGCCACGCCCAAGGAGACAGGTACTCCTGTAAGCTGTAGCTAGTCAAAGCTCAAATCGATCGTTACTCCGTCAATGCGGTACCCACTTCAACTAGTCAAAAAATCTATATTCCTGTTGCTGACTGGTATAGTCCTGGTCAGCATTCTTTTTGCTTGTACCAGTACCCAACCCGATCCCCAAAAATCGGGTAACGGGCGCATCACAATCGGTACCACCAGCACGATTAAGACACTCGACCCTGCTGATGCCTACGATCAACTTACTGGTAATATTCACTTCAACACGCTCGAACGCCTTTACACCTATAAGCCTGGAACGACCGAGCTAGTACCGCAACTAGCTACTGCTATGCCCAAAGCGAGCGCGGATGGGTTAGTCTATACGATCCCGGTGCGGACAGGTGTAAGATTCCACGATCGCACCGATTTTACTGCCGAGTCAATGGCATTCTCGCTGCGCCGCTTCATCCAGCTCAAAGGCGCGCCATCTTTTTTGCTGTCGGATGTAATTAAATCCGTGCGTTCCAATAATGATGCTCGCGAATTGATCGTGACGCTAAAACAGCCATTTCCGCTATTCCCGAAGCTTTTAGCGTTTACGGGCGCGGGCGCGATTTCACCTCTGGCTTATGGTGGTAGCGGCAACAAAGATTTCTTCCCCAAGCAGATAGTTGGTACGGGGCCTTATCAACTGGCTCAGTATGTTGAGGGCAACCTGCTGCGCCTTGATGCCTTTCCAGACTACTGGGGACAGAAACCTGCGAATCGAGGCATCGACATCCAGTTTTTATCTTCTAATGCCAATCTCTTAAATGCATTTAAAACCGGGGCGGTGGACGTGGCATTTCAAACTCTTAGCCCTACCCAGATTCACAGTCTAGAAACTAATGCTGCCCAACAAGGTTGGACAGTGGCTTCTAACCAGGGGGCGACGATGCTATTTATGGTATTGAATGTAGCGCAACCGCCACTAGATAACATTAAGGTGCGGCAGGCGCTGGCAGCGGCTATGGATCGACCGCTGTTGCAAGAACGGGTATTTCAAGGGCAGAGAGTTCCCGTTTACAGCCTGATTCCTGCTACTCTGAGCGCCTATCGTCCAGTATTTCAAAATCTCTACGGTGACGGTAACGCCAAGCTTGCCAGACAGCTACTCACCAAAGCCGGATACTCGGACGATCGCCCCGTCAAAATTTCGATCTGGTACACGCCCAAATATGCAGGCAATGGCGATTTGGTCGCCAGTACGCTCAAAGCAGCGATCGCCAAGAGCGTGGGCAAAATCCTCCAAATTAAGTTAGAGAAAGTCGATCAAACCGTTGCCTATGCCTTTATTGATAAGGGGGCTTACTCGGCGTTCCTGTTAGATTGGGTGCCTGACTCTTTCGATCCTGATAACTTTACTTATCCATTCTTATTATGCGAAGAAGCCGATCGAAATGGCTGCACTAAAGGCGGCAGTCAATATTTTGGCTCCTTCTATAACAATCCAGAAATGAATCAATTGCTGGCTCAACAGCGCTTGGAGCAAGATCCAGTCAAACGCGATCGGATCTTCGCTAAAATTCAAGATATCTTGGGTAGGGATGTCCCGTTTATCCCCCTCTGGCAAAACCGCGAATATGCCTTCGCTCGACCTGGTGTGAAAGGGGTCGCGATCGAGCCAACCCAACAATTACCCTATAGTTCAATTCACAAAACCTGAGCATGACTCATGATTCTAGTTATAGAAGATGACGACGATATCAGAGAGAATATCTTGGAAATCCTGAGCGACTCGGGTTTCGAGGCGATCGCGGCACCAAATGGGAAGATTGGCGTTGAGCTAGCCCAGCAACATAAGCCTAACCTGATTATCTGCGATGTCACGATGCCAGAGCTTGGTGGTTACGACGTAATCGCCAAACTACGACAAGAACCTGAATTGGCGCTGACTCCCTTCATCTTTCTGACAGGGATGTACGACCAAACTAGCCTGCGTCATGGCATGACCTTAGGCGCAGATGACTATTTGAGCAAGCCCATTTCTCGCAAAGTATTGCTAGATGCCATTAATACCCGTCTGGAAAAGCAAGCTTTAATTAATCGTCAAGCACGCTCGAAGTTAGATGCACTGCGTAATAGTATCTCGTTATCGCTGCCTCACGAACTTATTACACCTCTAAGCGGTATTCTGGGTCTAGCTCAGATTCTGATTGAAGAATATGCGACGATTTCGCCAAATGAAATTCTCGAAATCGCTCAGGATATCGAAGCCTCGGGACAGCGCCTCAATCGATTAATTCAAAACTTCATTACTTACGCAGAGCTACAAATCGATCGGAAACCGCTATCTGAAGACGAACAATCTAAGCTATCTACAGAAACTAGCAACGTGATTATTACCAGAGTAGCGATCGCTAAAGCAAAACTGGCAAACCGAGAGGCAGACCTACAGCTAGAACTGGATGACGAGATCGCTTTGGCAGTTCCAGAAACTAAGCTGCAAAAAGTTTTGGAGGAAGTAATCGACAATGCTTTTAAGTATTCGGTTGTGGGGACACCAGTGCATATCTCCAGTCAGAAGATCGATAATCATGCCGTTATCAGGATCGGCGATCGCGGTAGAGGCATGACCGCAGCTCAAGTTAATGATGTGGGGGGCTATATGCAGTTCGAGCGCACGCTATACGAACAGCAGGGATCGGGACTGGGCTTAGCGATCGTCAAACGCATAACCGAACTCTATGGAGGTAGTTTTCGGATCGAAAGTGAGGTCAACGTCCAAACCACAGTCGAGATTTCCTTACCTGGTTGCTAGACAGCCACTAGTTTGTCAGCTCTTATGCCGTTATCGAGGACTGGCGAGGTATAGCTATGATGTCTTCCGCATTCTGACAATTTGTGCCGGGCAGAATATCAAAAAATCTTTGCGTTCCAGTTAGCTCGATCAGAACTTCCACAGATTCGCTTAAGTCGCACAGCGCCAACCGACCGCCATTAGCCTTAAGGATGGTCAAGGCTGAGATCAGAGCACCCAAACCGCTATTGTCGATGAATGACACGTCATGCATATCTACAACCAAAATATCTGGTTTGCTCTTGGCAGCGACAACAATCTCTTGGAAAAAATCCTCAAAATGGCTGATATCTAGACTGCCAGAAAGCTTGATTGTCTGAACCACAGGACTCATATCAACCTTTACCTTACGCCTCGGAGATTTTAGATTTGGATTCATCAACATGATTGGTCGTTGCAAGAGGGTGTATTTGGAGTGCAGGTGTCACCAACTCAAATTGCTAGATTCTAGCAATTGTGCTTTATGCAGATCTAATTCGGTCGGTTGCGATCGCTATCGCTCTTCCTGCGCGCTGGTTGCGAGTCCATAAAGCAAAATGGCTGCACGATCGGGGCGATCTAGTTTATGCCTGGGGGAGACATGCCAGAATTGCATAACCGCCATAGATAAAGTTACGCGCTTTGGTAGCAGCAACCTCAACGCGATCGATACCTTGCTCGCGATTTGGATAACGACTGAATAAACCTAACTTAACTGGAGATCGTGAAAAACTCGGGAATTTTTTGGCGATCGCCCTATGTTTATTGCGGTTATACCAATTTAAATTGTCGGGGGTACAGACGAGGGGTGTGGGGGCAATGCCCCCAAGAAGGGGAGGCAGGGCGGTCTTGGGGGTTCCCCCGCTAGAGCCACTGCCTGCTCCACCACTTTACCCCGTTTCATCTGTTGGGTTTACTATACAAATTCCGGCGGGTCGTCACCGCGTGCAGATGGGCGCGCAGCAATTGCCTGTCATTGAAGGAAAAAAAGGTTTGAGTACAAACTAAGTGCTAGCTCCTGTCGCAGTTCGAGCAGTTTCAGTATTCTCTGACTTGGGCGGGACTTTACGAATTTCGGTACAAAATGAAGTGACGTTAGACATGCCAACGGTTATACCAGCACGGAGGCACAGATTGGGGCGGGGAAACCAGAATTTTTCCTCAGAGTAAACCGTGCCATACTCCGTGATCAGGCTCAAGACATCATCGGAACTCATGACATAACGCCCGACTACGGGTGCTTTTTCCGCATAGCCCTGATGCCGCAGCAGGTGGCCCTGTTGTATATCATCACCATCTGCGATCGGCACGAATATAGTGAAACCTTTATGGTTACCCTCGCCCACCGTATCTTTGTTGTCCCATTCCATTGAGCCATTCCACGTTACTTTGGCGGCACATAATGCCTGTTCGGGGTTAAAGCCGTGTTGCTCGCACAGTTCGATTACCTGAGGATCTTGTACGGACAGCATCTCCAGGTGAATTTCAGACGTACCGCTTTCAGCTTTTTTGATAATAAGGTGATGGCTAGTGCGCGTTGATGTCCAGGTACCAGCTCTGTGCTGGAAAAATTCCACTATATTCATGTTTGATTATTTACACTTATGGCGATCGGCTGTCAGAAATACAGGCTTATTATTTATTAGGGCTTAGGCAAAAATCCTGTCGGTAGGGCGAGCATTACCCACCTTACTACACGCATAGTAGGAAAAAGTTTATTTTGCGCAAGTCCTGATTAACTTAATGTTACCGCAAAGTTTTTACAAAGCAGCTTTCAAGTAAGAGGGGATAGCTAAACAGGACTTGGTGTAACGCGAGTTCGTAGCCCTATAATGCAGGATCGTGCATCCCAAACTAATTGACGGTGCGTTTCTGGGGCAGTGTATTTGTCTTCAAAACTGCTAGCTCTTGCTCTAATAAACTAATGCGCTCCAGGAGTTGCTGATTTGCCAGCATGAGTTCTTGGGCGCGAGTACTGAGATATGGATCTGATTCCCACCAGTTAATGCCGATTTCTTTAGCTTTATCCACAGAAGCCACCAGCAAGCGAATCCTAATGCTGAGCAATTCCACATTGCCGACCGTGACGGTAATGTCTCCCGCGATGACAATGCCCTTGTCTAATACCCGTTCCAGGACATCAGCCAGGGAAGAGCTACCAGTATTTGTTCTAATCGTTTGCGTCATTGCGTCGTCATGGTAGCTGATCTAGTAGTTTGGCCAGAGATGCTTCTAACTCAGGCGTGCGATCGAATCTGGAGATGAGGACATCATGGCACAAATCGCGAAAATCTTCATTCTGGCCCGAGATGGGAATGTCATGCTCGTGACAGATCCGACCGATCATCAAACAAATTCGCAAACTGGAAGATTTAGTATGCTCGGAGCGACGACGATAGCTCCGTACTAAGTTGATAATCTTGAGAGATTGTGTGGGACTCAGCCCCACACGATTAGTTAGAATCAGCTTTTCAGTCTCGATGTCACTCTCGCCAATCTCAATTGTGATCATGCGATCCATCAAGGCATCCTGGGTAGCATGCACGCCTGCATATTCTTCAGGGTTAGAAGTAAATATCGCCCGAAATTGCGGGTGTACTCGCACGTACTCATTCTGGGAGCTATCCGGTGGAAGGACGATTAACTTCTCCTCTAGCGTACTGAGCAGGACATTGTTTACCTCAGGGCGCGATCGATTAAACTCATCATAAATTAGGGTAAAGCCTTCCTTGGCAGCGAGCGTGAGGCGGGAATCCACCCAACTGCTGCGCATGTCGTCTTCTACCTTGAGGACGGAGTGAATGTAGTTATCTACAACTTTTTTACGGGTGTAGCCTGACTGCGACCCTATGAGTTTTGAGGATTTTAAATCTTCATCGCCATAAATCAACACCATAGGGCGACCGAGCAGTCCCGCTAGATGCATTGCCATTGTCGTTTTGCCCGTACCAGCCGGCCCGCGCAGGTGGATGGCAAAGCCAGATTGCAGGTATCGTAAAGCGCGACGAGCAATTTGTCGAGTGAAGTCGGTACTGACAAATTGCTTGGGATTAGCTTGTAGAACTGTTGTCATATTTCAATAAGCCCAGTAGTAGCTACATTGTTGCTAGAGGCAAGTCGCACTTAACTTTAACCCTAATTTGCGGATCGCGATCGCTCGATTGCGATCCACAAGTCCAACGATCGAATGCGATCGCTCTAGGCTTGCTCGACCATTTTTAGTAAAGCATTTAAAATGTCAGACGGATCTACTTTTAGAGAATTAGCACCTCGAGCCAGTAAATCTCTGACGCGATCGCGGTTATTCACAACCTGCATAACGGATGGCTTGCCGTCTAATTTGCTGATGTAGTCCTTGATGAACTGCTGAATTTTATTGGCACTGGGAACGACTGGTGCAGGCTGAGGAGCAGGAGTGACAGCGGGAGCAACAGTTTTGGGAGCAGCGGCTTTGGTCTCTTTAGTAGCAGTTGCAGGTTTAGACGCAGGTTTGGTTGCTGCTGCCTTAGGCGCGGCTTTAGAACTGGCGGTCTTTCTCGTGCTGCTAGCTTTAGATTTTGGGGCTGGAGGTACGATTTCCTCTGCGTCATCCTCCATACTCCAGACAGACTGCTTAATATAGTTGCAGTATTCTGCTAGTTCTTGACGCAAAGCCTCGGACATGGCCGCGCGATCTTCAGCAAACTCTTCCAGTTGCGTTTTTACTTCAACGGCGCGATCCGCCACTTCCTGTTGCCGTTGCTCGGCATCCGCAGTTGCCTGAGCCAGGAAATCTTGAAAGTATTGGACGCGCAGGGTCGTGTCGATTTCGGCTTGCTCGATGCGCTGTCGAGCAACTTCTGCCATGTGCGCTTGGACGGCGGCGGCACGATCCATGGCTTCAGCAATGCGATTGTTGGCATCGCGGGCAGCAGCAACGATTCTGGTTTGGTGAATTTCTGCGATCTGCGATCGCACGCTAGCAGCCCGCGCCTTCACCTCTATGGCACGCTGCATACTATCGAGTTTAGCTTGAGCGAGGCGCTGTTGTTGGGCTTGCGCTAATTCTTGGGCTAATTCCTCCGCTCGTACCTGAATCTCGTGCAGTCGATCTGAGCGATCTAGCTGGCATTGTGCGACAAACTCCTCTCGCTCTTGCAGTCTTTGTTGTTTGGCTCTAGCAAACTTTCGCATCAAAGAGGCCATAGTGAGTTCCTCAATATGTAGATTTGGCTGAATTTAGGCTAAGTTAAAAACGCACGAATATGCGTATGGCGCGAATAATAATGAGAATCTATGCAAGGCAAGAATCTTATAGACAAATAGGAACTTGGATATAAACCCCAAGTTCCCACTGCTATCTTTGCGATCGATCCAACCTGCTAAAATTGAGGGTATCTAAGCCGCAGGCACGGCTGCAGAGGTGGTGAGACCAACTGCTTCTGCGTACTTGAGGTATGTTTCTACAGAGGCGATGACAACGCGGGCTTCAATTGCTAGCAACTCAATCCCTACCAGAGAGACTCTTACCCAAGCATCGATCACTACACCTTTATCAAGGATGCGATCGACTACTTCCGCAAGGCTAGAGGAAGAATTTACCTTTTCAACTGCCATAAAAATAACACTCCAAAATTCTTTGTACTGACGTTAGGTACTCCAAAAGAGTAAGAATCCTTGACTCTGAAGCTATAGCTGTAGACGGATAGGCCAATAAGGGGTACGAGGACTGCGCTCCTATGCAAGGGAGGCTAACCCTGCGACCTGTACTAAACCTGTTGGCTATAGCAGCTATAAATTTAGTGAAATGGCAATGGTTTAAAAATTGCCAACTAGATAGACGAACTATGCAGCGGGAACGGCAGCGGAGGTAGTGAGGCCAACTGCTTCTGCGTACTTGAGATATGTTTCTACGGAAGCGATCACGACGCGGGCTTCGATCGCTAACAACTCAATCCCTACCAGAGAAACTCTTACCCAAGCATCGATCACGACACCTTTGTCGAGGATGCGGTCTACTACTTCAGCTAAGCTGGAGGACGAGTTAACTTTTTCAACTGCCATAAAAAAACTCCTGTTGTATTTACTAAGATATTTCCCAACTTCGCTGCTTTCCATAGCTAAAGTGAGAAAATTTTTATCCAAACCACGCGATGTCAAACAGCTATCCAATTCAGATAGGCTCTAGAGCATCATTTATAGCTATAGCCAACAGGCTTAGGACGGGGTGCAGGGGTGGAACCCCTGCGTGGGGGCGCAGCCCCCACACCCCCCTGTCCTAACAGATCTGTCTATGGCTATACAATATTTCTGCTTGCACAACTTAATGAACTTAATGAATATGTAGTTCCTAGCCCGGTTACATATCAAATGTCGATCTATGCAAGTTTGTACAGTATTCAGTTTTAACCACCCTTACTTAGCATATAGCAATAATCGTGATTTTTTGAACCCAGCCGGATTTTTCTCAGAAAATCTAAGCCAGATTGCGATATTCGAGAGTATCTACAGCCAGGTGGGATTAAGCTTAGGCAGTAAATTTCTTAAACACTAAAGTGACGTTATGACCGCCAAAACCAAACGAGTTAGATGCTGCCACGTCGATTGTCATGGCGCGAGATGCGTGCGGTACGTAGTCCAGATCGCACGCCGGATCTGGATTGACTAGATTAATTGTGGGTGGGGCGCAATCTCTAGCTACAGCCAGGACTGAAGCAACGGCTTCAATCCCGCCAGAACCGCCCAACAGGTGGCCGGTCATGGACTTTGTCGAACTGACGGCGAGCTTGTAAGCACTATCGCCAAATACTTTTTTTATTGCGGTAGTTTCGTTGGAATCGTTTGTGGACGTGCTGGTGCCGTGGGCATTGATGTAATTGACCCGATCCGGAGTCAGGTTTGCATCCTTGAGTGCCAGGGACATGGCTCTTGCCGCACCTTCATGCTCCGGTGCGGGGGATGTCATGTGATAGGCATCGCAGGTAGCTCCGTAGCCGACAATTTCCGCCAGAATATTAGCTCCTCTTGCCTGGGCATGTTCGAGGGTTTCTAAGATTAAAATGCCCGCGCCTTCCCCCATCACAAAGCCATCGCGATCGCGATCGAAAGGCCGGGAAGCATGGGCAGGATCGTCGTTGCGGGTGGACATGGCACGGGCTGCTGTAAAACCGGCAAAGCTAAGCGGCGTAATTGCCGCCTCTGTGCCGCCACAGATCATTGCCTGGGCGTAGCCGCGTTGTACTAAGCGGAAAGCATCGCCAATAGCATTGGAGCCTGCGGCACAGGCAGTCACAGTGCAGGAGTTCGGTCCTTTTGCGCCAGTACGAATAGCAGTTAAACCCGCTGCCATGTTGGCGATCATCATGGGGATCATGAACGGACTGCAGCGATCGGGACCTTTAGTCATTAAGATTTCCGCTTGATCTTCTAAAACCTTAAGACCGCCAATACCCGTACCGATCAAGACCCCAATCTGCTCGGCGTTGAGGGGGGTAATTTCAAGCTTGGCACTTTCAAGTGCCTGGAGGCTAGCGGAAACGGCAAATTGGGCAAAGCGATCCATGCGCTTTGCTTCTTTGCGATCTAGATAAGTATGCGGGTCGAAACCTTTCACCTCTCCAGCGATCCGACATTCGTGCTTGGCCGCATTAAAAAGAGTGACATCGCTAATGCCATTTTTGCCAGCAATTAAACCTTGCCAGTACTCTTCAACAGTATTGCCAATAGGTGTGATAGCACCTAAGCCAGTAATGACCACGCGGGAGAGGGATTGAGAGGTTTGCATTGTAGTGATTTTCGATCGGTGGTTGATTGTTAAGTTGTTTAGTTGCTAGCAGGCGATCGCTCTAACCACTAAAAATTACAAGCGCACGAGCTGGGCTATGCAACTATGCTGCTGCTTTCTTATCGATATAGTCAACGGCGTTTTGGACTGTGGCAATTCCTTCTGCATCTTCATCGGGGATCTCGATACCAAATTCTTCTTCTAGAGCCATAACTAGCTCTACGGTATCGAGGGAGTCAGCACCTAGATCGTTGGCGAAACTAGCTTCGGGCTTAACTTCGGCCACATCTACGCCGAGTTGCTGTGCCACAATGTCCTGAACTTTTGCAAGAGTGTCGCTCATTTAACTATGTCTCTAAGGTTGTAATGAAAAGTTTAGCGCTAATAATTTTAGCGAATAATGGTAGTTTAAATTGCAAAAAACTAAAGATGGGGACTGATTGTGCCACTTAAGCGATTGGTTCCAGCCGCAAGTGTAAGGGCAGGTTTAGCCCTAATTTAGTGGTTGTAACCGTAGATTGACTGCCAAACCTGCTCTCTAAGAGGATTTTACTCACTAGAATTCTCATATCTCCTAATGCCAGCGAAATATGGCAGCGCCCCAACTTAAACCCGCACCAAATCCTGATGTGGCGATCGCGTCACCGGGCTTAATTTTGCCAGCTCTCACCCATTCATCTAATGCTAAAGGGATGGAGGCCGCCGAGGTATTGCCGTAATTTGCGAGATTGCTCACCACTTTGGTCGGTTCGATCCCCATTCTGGCTTGAACGGCATCGAGAATGCGCTGGTTAGCTTGATGCAGGATCAACCAGTCGATCTCAGCCACCTGCAGGTTAGCACGATGTAAGGCTTTTTCCAGTACTTCCGGAACAGCGGTCACGGCAAATTTATATACCTCCTTACCGTTCATGGTGATAGGAGCGTAGGTCTGGAGATCGCGATCGTAACTGAGATTCAGCAAACCGTTGCCCCGACCATCACTGCGCAGCTCGAACCCCAGTAGCCGATCCTGCTCGCTGTCCTGCATTACCACCGCGCCCGCACCATCGCCAAACAAAATGCACGTACCGCGATCGCTCCAGTTTACCCAGCGCGACAAAACGTCAGCACCGATCAGCAAAATATTCTGATAGGTTCCCGCGCGCAGGAACTGCGCGGCCGTTACCAGGCCGAATACGAAACCGGAACAGGCCGCACTGATATCAAAAGCTACTGCCCGTTCGGCACCTAGCAACTCCTGTACCTTAGCGGCTGTGCCAAATAAATCGTCTGGGGTGGAGGTGGCAAGCACGATCAGATCTAGATCCTGGGCAGTAATTCCAGCCGCAGCGATCGCTTTGCGACCCGCATCCGCTGCCAGAGTCGCCACACCCACATCCGGCGCATCAACGATTCGACGTTGTTTGATACCCGTGCGAGTCGTAATCCACTCATCTGATGTATCGACCAACTCAGCCAGATCGTCATTGGTCATTACTTTATCCGGCACGGACGATCCACTACCAATTAAGCGTACACCTCTCATTTATCTACATCCTCGGTTTGGTTATGAGCATTGGTTGGGGGGTTAGGGGCATCACCTAACCCCCATCTAAGTAGGTGGATCGTCTGGAGCGTCCATGTCAACTGATACAGGTACTTGCTCTTTCTGGCTTTTAATTTGTTCGCGCAGCCTTTCTAAGACTTGATTGTCCACGGCATCTTTGGCGACGCGGATGGCGTTCAGGACGCTGGATGCTTTCGAGCTACCGTGCCCGATCACGCATACGCCTGCTACGCCTAAAAGTAAAGCACCGCCATATTCATCGTAGTCCATGCGCTCTTTCACTTTTCTGAGGTTGGGGCGCAACAGTAAGGTGCCTAGCTTACCGCGCCAGCCTCTTGGTAATTCTTCTTTAAGAATTTGCATAGCGACAAGACCAACGCTTTCGGCAAACTTGAGTAACACATTCCCAACAAAGCCGTCGCACACCACCACGTCAAAATTGCCCGATAAGACATCGCGACCTTCGGCATTACCAGCAAATGGGATGGAATTATTATCTGACAAGGACTGATGCACCCTCACGCTGAGGTCGTTACCCTTAGATGGTTCTTCACCGATGTTCAGCAAGCCTAGTTTGGGTTGACTGATGCCGAGCGCATAACGGCTATAAAGCAAGCCCATCATGGCGAATTGTTCGATAAATTTGGGACGACAGTCTACATTGGCTCCCACATCCAGAACCAGTACGGGTTTGTGGGGGATGAGCGTGGGGAATAGGGCACCGATCGCGGGGCGATCGATACCTGGTAGCCTGCCGAGACGCAATAGCGCGGCTGCCATCGCAGCACCCGTATGTCCTGCAGAAATGACGGCATCGGCCTCCTTTTGTCTGACTAAATTCATAGCGACGGCGATTGAAGATTTAGGCTTGCGCCGCAGTCCCTCCAGAGGTTCTTCGTGCATGTCGATCGAACCATCTGCTGCCACGATTTCTACGCCTTTATTGTGGCTGGCCTCTGGATGGTGTTGCTTAAGGTAGGTCGATATGGCATCGCGGTCTCCGACTAGCAAAACCTCTACACCTAACTTAGCTTGAGCCATTAAAGCTCCGGCAATAATTTCTCTTGGGGCATAGTCCCCACCCATAGCATCAACTGCAATTCGCACGTGTGGTTATTCCTGATTTGACTCTTGGATTTAATTTGTAAAAATTAATTAAATCTGCCAAAAATTTTAACAGTTAAGCTGACCATCCCCTAGTATGAAAATTTTTCTGGTACTGTCCGTTAAAATGAAATATATGCTTGGGTGCGATCGCCAGGGTGTTAAGTTACACTTATGCCGATATGCTCTAAGCTTAGATAATCATTGATGTAACTCAGAGGAAATAAGCGAATGCTACATCGCAAGATATATCAACTCTGTGAAGCCAAAAGCGATGTGTGGATTTACCTGAGGGATCAAGGTCGTTGGCTAGAAAGAGCGCGTATCTTAGACATTGAAGGCGACGTGGTGACGCTACGCTACGAAACTGAGGACGAGGACGAGGTTTGCTCTTGGGAAGAAATGGTACGCCTGGAGAGTATTGGTGCCGTCACGCAGAAACTGGCATCCGTGCCCAAAGGCAACGTTACATCCAGTGAAATTCTGGTATCTGAGGACTGCCCCGAGTCCGAACAAATTCATCCGCGTCCTGAGTCATCTAGCGATTAGCAGGCACCACAGTTTGTGACCCCCTACCATGCAACAGGTCGATCTAACTACACTGGTGGCAGTTTGCCATGAGCTAGCCATTTGCTGCCTGCCAGCTAAGTTAGAACAGGTGCATCAAAGCGATCGCTACACGCTTTATCTCTGTCTGCGTACTTTGCAAGCAAAGCAGTGGTTGCTAATTTCGTGGCATCCCCAAGCGGCAAGATTGCACCTGAGCGATCCGCCGCCCAACGCACCGGATACGTTTACATTCAGCCAACAAATTTGGCATCAAGTTGCGGGTTTAGCTTTAGTAGGCTTGCAGCTTGTCAGCACTTGGGAGAGAGTTGTCGATTTGCAATTTGCCTGCCGTCCGGGCGATGAGGTACTGTGGCACCTGTATGTGGAAATTATGGGTAAGTACAGCAATGCAATCCTGGTCAATGCCAGTGGCGCGATCGTCACAGCCGCTCACCAGGTTAGCTACAAGCAGTCCAGCGTGCGTCCGATTCAAACTGGCGATCGCTACGAGTTGCCGCCTGCTTTGCTCGAAACTATACCGACGCTGACGGAGACATTTGCCACCTGGTACGATCGCCTGACCCTGATTCCCCAGGAAATTTCCCGCAGCCTGTTAACAAACTATCGCGGTTTGAGTTCGGCATTGGCGCGATCGCTCTTAGCAGCAGCGGGTATAGATCCCGCCACCAAAACCGATGCAATTGCACTTACCGATTGGCAAGCTCTGTTTGCCGCTTGGCAAAATTGGTTGCAGTGTCTGGAGTCCCGCAAATTTACGCCAGCACTAACAGATAGGGGCTATACGGTAATTGGGGGATCTAGTAGGGAGAGTGCGAATATTTTTGGATATCCAATTAACGATCTATTGCGCGGATATTATTGCGATCGCCTTCAGGAGCAGGAATTTAAACAACTGTGGCAGCAAATCGATCGGGTAATTCAGTCGCAGATTGCGAAGTTACAGCATAAGTCGGGTGATTTCCACCAACGGCTGGAACAATCAGAGCAGGCAGATACGCTCAAACATCAAGCGGATTTGTTAATGGCACATTTGCAGGACTGGCAACCTGGGATGTCTGCGATCGAGGTGTGGGATTTTGTCACAAATTCAACTGTAGAGATAGCTCTCGATCCATTGCAAACTGCCGTGCAAAATGCCCAGAATTTCTACAGGCGACATCAGAAACAGAAACGGGCGAAAGAAGCGATCGCGCCGCTACTGACAGCAGTTCAACAGGAAATCGCATACTTGCAGCAAGTTGGAACTCTGGCGACACAGTTAGAAACAAGCGATTTGAAATCTTTACAGGAAATTCAGCAGGAGTTAGCGTCACAAGGATATCTCAAGCTAGCCAATCATCGCAGCGACGATCGCTCCAGAGGGAAAAGCAAGCGTGAGGAACCGCTCAATTGTCACCGCTTTCGTAGTCCCAGTGGATTTGAGATTTGGGTGGGACGCAATAACTATCAAAATGAGATAATGACTTTCCGAATCGCAGGCGACTACGATCTGTGGTTTCACACCCAGGAAATTCCAGGCAGTCACGTACTATTGCGCCTGGAACCTGGCGCAGTTCCTGACGATCTCGATCTGCAAGCTGCGGCTAATTTAGCCGCCTATTACAGTCAAGCGAGACAGAGCGATCGCGTACCTGTAATATTTACCGAACCCAAATACGTGTTTAAGCCTAAGGGAGCAAAACCCGGCATGGTAGTTTACAAACAGGAGCGCGTAATTTGGGGACAGCCATCTCGATGTTAGACCGCTGAGTTATTGGTGGGGAGCGTATTCTAATAATTCGCGAACCCGATCCAATAATTTTCTGGGACGTTGCTCAACAGTAGTCGTCATGTTAGGCTGAAATTATCTATCTAGATCGCCTATACGGGATGTTACCCAGAAAAAATCTGTCTAACACACCCAAATGGGCGATTAGGTCGAAATGTTCTGGCTAATCATCTTAATTAGGTGTTTAGGTAGAAAAAATCAGTCTAAAATATAGTTATACGTACCGATATCGCCGATTGAGTCCGTTGAGATTGTCTGAGTGCGATCGCAAACAAGCAAACAAGACGTATCGGTTACGTTTGCAAGTCCCAACAGGGGATCGGCGATCGCATAGATAAGCAGTTCGAGATTAGGCAAGCATAACGGGTCTGTTTTCTGCTCAAGTTCGGACAGTGGATCGGGGCGATCGCAAGAGATAAATAATTGTGAAGCGATCGGTGTATAACACATCATTGGAGCGGAAAATATTGAGATATTGCGGTTTTGAGTTGGGGGCGATCGCTTACCGCTCAATTTAGCCGTTAGCCCTCACACCCCAATTGCTGGCGACTACTGGTTGCTGTATTACAAGGAGTAAGTAAGTAAAATGACGGATGAGCAGAAGAAAGCAGAATTACTCAATGCGGGGGAGGCAGCGGCTTTTGCCTCAGAACTCGCTAATGCAAATATCAGAAAATACCTTGAGTTACACGGAGGTAGCGGCGCAAAGTTTGTAATGCAAACTGCGGACGGTCAAGCAAAATTTGTAATGAAAATTGCAGACGATACAATTGCAGAGGCATCTGAAATTGTCAGGAAAAGTGCAGAACTTGCCGCACGAAATCTTCAAGAGTTCATTGCCAGAGAAAAAGGAGAGATCTGATGCAAACGCTCTCTCCAGAAATAAAGCGTCCAGTAAAGGAAGTTGTCTTCTCTAGTCCATTTTTGTCTTTGGAGAGAGTGGCTTTCAATATTGCTGCGATTGAAAACTTTGCAAGTCAGAACGGTCACGATAGCAATACTCTGAGCGCATGGGACACCCTGAGATTTCTCCAACACCAAGATCTACCTCTAACTGCAAAATTAAGTATTAACCCAGAAACTGTTTGGTTTTGTGGGGATTCAATTGAATTTGCTTCTGCTGTAAAAAACTTGATGGGAAATGTTCCAATCCCCATTAACCATGCCTTCAATGCAGAAGAAATAGCATTATTCCAACCTGCCTATAATGATGCAATATCTAGATTTTCGACACTTTTCCCTGAACTATTTGCATCATTTGTATTACTTATTCGCTATGTAATTTTTGCGCGCAGAGATCATTATAGCGGAGGAACAGTATCAAGTCGAATAGGACTGATCTGGCTTTCTCCTAATAAAGACTGGTCTGATGATGAGTGGCTTGAGAATATAATTCACGAATTTGTTCACAATGCTCTTTTCTTCGAGGATCTTGTTCATTGCATATTTTTGGCTGGAAGTACGCGGCTTGAAGAACCTGATGCTCTTGCAACTAGCGCCATTCGGCAGGTAAAACGTGGCTATGATAAATCGTATCACTCAGCCTTTGTCTCTCAGACGATCATAGAGTATTATCTGGCGGTTGGACAGGTGGAGAAAGCTGCTAGCTTCATCTTCCCACTTGTTGTTTGTGTAGAGGATTTAGCTAAGAACACAAAGTTGGTTTCTGAGCATGGGAAAGAATTACTGATGGATCTTTGTATCAAGGTATTAGAGAAGTACTCAATGTTGAGCAGTAGTATTTAACGGGTTATTTTCAGAGGAGGATAGTATCCAGTGACAGACATAGTGCGCTTCTCAAACGCACCGATTGTTTTCACAAAAGCTGAGTCTCTGTTCACCGCAATAGTGGATAAGCTTAGACGCATCCTGCCTTATGCCGAGTTTCAGCATATTGGCAGCACTGCTATCCCTGGAACCTTAACTAAAGGTGATCTTGACATCATGGTACGGGTTTCACAGGAAAAATTTTGTGAGGCAGACCTACAGCTTGCAGAGCTTTTTGATCGAAATACCAGTTCATTTCAAAGCAACGAGTTCTCAGCATTCCAAGATGTCACATCCGATCCTGAATTGGGTGTGCAGCTTGTTGCTATTGGCTCCGAAGCTGACCACTTTCACTTGTGGCGACAGCTACTGGAAAGTAATGCTGAACTAAGATGCAAGTACGATGAGTTAAAGCGGAGTTTTGAGGGGCAGTCTATGGAATCGTACCGTGAAGCAAAAGCGCAGTTTATCACTGATTCTCTCAGGGGCTAACCAGCGCGTGCACCGGAACGGAGGCATATGCTATCGGTTATGATACAAATATTGTTGCCGTCCGGTGACGCGCCAGGCGTTAGCTCAGCCCAAGCTGTACTCGGATTGCCAATTCCACAGCAGTCATTTCTTCAGAAGTTATTTCCCCTGCCCTCTTCCTCATTCTTTGCTTGGAAACAGTTGTCAGCTGATCTGCCATTGCCTTCCCTTGATGACCTTGCAGGGTTACCATTGCTTCACTTGGGTATATTCGAGACACATTACTAGTTATCGGCACAACCTGAACTCGGTTAAGATTTCGGTTTGCAGCATTGTTGCTGACTATAACTGCGGGTCGCTCTTTCTTGATTTCGCCACCGACTGACGGATCGAAATTAATCCACCACACTTCACCTCTGTTCATTTTTCACTGTCTCCAATCAGAGCCTCAGCCCACGCTAAAGCCTCTGTTTCGCGCTCTTTATCTTCAGCCATGAGCTTGTAGGCAGCATCTAGTTCATCCTTGATAACGTGAGGGCGTAACAAATCTTCAATAAACTGACTAATAGCCCCCTTTCCGACCACAGTATATAGGCCGTCGTATACCTGTTCGTCAATACTTATTGTCAACTTCTTATGCATGATTTCCTCCTTACACGTACACGTATACGTAAAGTATATCACCAGTTTTGATTAAAGGGGCAATCTGCTATTGTGTACTGGTGTGTTGAGATCTAACAAACGCATGCACTCGGATGCTCGGCGATCGCTTACTTGCTTTGTGTATTAGCTTCCTGCTCGCGCCGGTGATGCTTTCCGTTGGGCGACCAAACTCTCGCACGTAAAGGTCTGAAAAAATTGTGCAACCAAGAGAAAGCAACAATGATGTGGAGGCAGCACGCGCAAAGTGGCTATCAGCAAGCAAACGCGCTTCTCAACTTGCTACCAAACTCTATGAACTACCATCTAACCGCTTCGCTGAGCTAGAGGTTTCTGACGCTTCTTCGCCCCAAGTTGCCTCAGAGATCCCTTAGAACGGGTTTCTGTGGTAGAGCTTAGCGACTCTGCGTTTATGAGGCTAGTTCCTAACCCCAATGCCCAATTGAGCATAACTTTCGCAGCCGCGACATCTCGATCCTCAACACAGCCGCATTGAGAACAACGATGAACGCGCCGATCCAGTGTTTTCTTTTCCTGATGACCGCAATTTGGGCAAGTTTGGGACGGCTTAACCTTTTGGGTTGGAACCTCGACAAATATCCCGCCCGCTTCGACAAGCTTGTATTCCAAAGCTTTACGAAACATCCCCATTCCCACATCCAAAACAGAGCGATTTAACCCCGATTTTTGGCGTTTACGCTTACCCTTCTTAGCTTTAGCGGTCATCCCTTTAAGATTGAGTTTTTCGGTGGCAACGAGGCTATTACAGCTCACGATCTCTGCTGCCTGTTTGTGTACCCAATCTTGTCTCTGATTTGCAGCTTTGCGCTGCAATGCTGAAACGCGTTTTTGCGCTTTCTTCCAGCGTTTTGACGCTTTAACCTTTTTCTTAAAGTTCGGAGATTGTTTCCTCCGTTTTTGTTTGGATGCAATCTTGATCTTGGTTTGGGTCTTTGCCATGAATCGAGGGTTCTCAATCATGGTGCTGTCACTCATCGCAGCAGCAGTCAGGCACCCAAAATCAATGCCGATTGCACCTATCCCCGTTTCTCGAACTGGCTCACACTGAACGGTGATGGAGGCAAACCACTTTCTACGCCGATATAAAATCGTACAAGTTGATGGCGTTCCCCATGTCCGCGCTTTTCCACGCATCTGAATCTGTCCTAAATTGGACAAGTCCAAATAGCCGTTATTGCCTGTCGTGTGCGCTTTCCAGCCCGAAGAACACGGATATGTCCAACCCGAATAGTCGCGAATTGATTTGAATCGGGGGTAGCCACCTAAACCCGCAAAGAAACGCTGAAATGCGAAATCAACCCGCTTTAAAGTCGCCTGTAGAGCATGAGAACCAAGTTCTTTGTACTCTGCCCAAACTTCCTTAAATGCAGGTAAACGATTCTGCCGATCAAAATAATCAACCTTCTCGCCACGCTTTTGATAGCTGTCTTTGCGGTCTGCTAACGCGCTGTTATACAGATATGCATGAAGCCGTCTCCACTCGAAAAGCTTGGCTTCTTGAGCAGGTTTCGGATAGAGGCGAAAGGTAATACGGCGTGTTAGCATGGTGTCATTATAGCACTAATAAGGCACTATGAAGCGATCCTCTTTAAGGCTTTCTGATGAAGAATATGCAAAGGTTTCTGAGTACGCAGAGAAAACAGAACAGTCAATTAATGACGTAATCCGTCAAATCATTCGCGAGTGGAAGCCTAAATCCTGATTGGCAACTCCGCTTCGCTCCATTGCCGCGCTATCCTTCCCTACTCTCAGCGAAGCGGAGTAGGGACTGCCGCGATTACGTTCAACCAGGATCGAGCCATGGCGATCCCGAAGCTCGAACAGCGGACGAGCACCTTCTTCAGTCAGCCAAACATGACGCGGAGCAGTTCTTTCGGGAGTATCATGACCTTGATAGACAGATCTGTTAGGACAGGGGGTGTGGGGGCTGTTACCCGACACGCAGGGGTGGAACCCCTTCACCCCGTCCTAAGCCTATTGGCTATAGCTATACTTCCCATCCTTTGCTGGCAAGCCTGACCTGAATATCTTGCCGCCATAATTGGAGCATGTGGGGAAATTCGGGTAAATTAATTCCCTTGAGCCAGAGAATGAGGGCATCTTCATTACTGACTTTGTAATAGTTGCGCCTCCTACCAACATGGATGAAGCCAAAACTCTCATACAGATTAATGGCGGCGCGATTAGATTCTCTTACCTCCAAAGTCGCCCATTCTAAACCTTTAGTATGCGCTGCTTCTAGTAATCCCCAAACCAGGTACTTCCCAAACCCCTGACGGTGATACTCCGGCCTGACCGCCAGGATTGTAATATGCGCCTCTTCTAGAATTGCCCACAGGCAACCAAACCCTAAGACTTCATTTTCTGATGTGACTAGAGCTAGCAAAGCGCTGTTGGGACTGTCTATCTCGCGCTCGTAGGCATCCATACTCCAAAAATCGCCCAAGCAGGTGCGATCGATACTTTTAATCTGGGGGAGTAATTCCCGATCGATCGCTGCGAGCCGCACTTTCATGAAAATCCTAGCGCACTACAATCACGGGCTGGGTAGCGTGATGCACTACATAATCGCTGACACTGCCAAGCATGAGGCGCTCCACCGTACCCAAACCTCGCGAACCCATAATCAGAAAGTCAGGCGCTTCATCCTTAACCACAGAACAAATAACTTCTCTGGGATTTCCAATTTTCAGGCTGGTTTGACACTCTAAGCCTGCTTCCTGACAAGCAGACTCTGCTTTCTGTAGAAGAGTTTGTCCCGTCTCCATCAAAGCTTTCTCTAACTCTATATTCGGTACGCTTTGCCAGCCAACCCAATCTCCAGTTGGCATCATGACTTTGGGGAAGTAATCGCTCACTGGTTCTACTACAGTGATTAATACTACAAGGGCTTGAGTTGGCACCGCCAACTCTATTGCTTTTTGCAATGCTTTATGGCTGGCTTCAGAACCATCTATTGCGACCAGAAGTTTCATATAACCCTCGCGTGCTATACGTGTCGATAAATTATGCTGCTGAGAATACGTTGCCGAGCATCTATACTACACTTTTGCAGCTCAATTAAGCTATGCATGTGGTTTTTAGAGCTTTCTACTTTAATTGTATGCCCGTACGTTGGCGATCGCTCAAGTTCTAAACTATTCGTTATCTTGTCGATAGGGACAGGTTTGGCTAAAAGTTGTCGACTTTTAGCAATAGCACTCTCACAAAACCTGCACCTACCTCCAGACTGTTAAGCTATAAATTGCAATCTTTAATAAAATTTAAAATATTTGTTAATGTAAAAACGTTGATGTAGTGGCAGGTTTGGCTAAAAGTTGTTGGCTTTTAGCAATCCTGTACTAACAGATCTTTCTGCGGCCATAAATGCGGCTATAAATATAGCTATAGTCAACAGGCTTAGGACGGGGTGAAGGGGTTTCACCCCTGCGTGGAGGTGCTGCACCCCCACCCCCTGTCCTAACATATCTGTCTATAACACAGTATTTGGTAGTGGGTGAAATTCCATTGAATATGACAACTGATATTTGCCTTGGCTTTTCGGGCGCAATTGGTAATACGCCGCTAATTAAAATCGAGTCGCTATCTGCAGCTACCGGTTGCACTATTCTTGGTAAGGCGGAATTTCTCAATCCAGGTGGTAGCGTCAAAGACAGAGCGGCGCTATTTATGGTGTTGCAGGCGGAAAAGGACGGTGCGATCGCTCCCGAAGGCACAATTGTCGAAGGTACGGCAGGCAATACGGGAATTGGGTTGGCTCTGGTTGCTAATGCCAAGGGTTATCGCTGTGTCATCGTGATGCCCAACAATCAGTCACAGGAAAAAATCGACCTATTACGAACGCTGGGGGCAGAAGTAGAGTTAGTTCCGCCAGTACCTTTTTCAAATCCTGGAAATTTCTATCATGTCGCTCGCGATCGCGCTGAAGGCCTGGAGAATGCTTTTTGGGCGAACCAGTTTGAAAATATGGCTAACTCCGATGCCCACTACCACACTACCGGCCCTGAGATCTGGCATCAGTCCGGCATGACACTAGATGGAATTATCATGTCATCTGGCACGGGGGGCACAATTGGCGGTGTAACTGCTTATCTTAAAGAGCAAAACTCCCAAATAGCTACTTATTTGATCGATCCGACCGGCTCCGGTTTGTATAGCTTTTTGACTACAGGGGAGTTTAAAGCTGAGGGTAGCTCGATTACCGAGGGCATCGGCATTAACCGCGAGACGGCAAATTTTCACCGCGCCAGACTTGATGGGGCTTTTCAAGGCAGCGATCGCGAGGTAATTGAAATGGCGCATTACCTGCTCAAGCACGACGGCCTGTTTGTCGGTAGTTCTGCCGCCCTAAACGCAGTGGGGGCGGTACGCCTTGCCAGACAGTTAGGGCCGGGCAAAGTAATTGCCACAATTTTATGCGACGGTGGGGGCAGGTACCAAAGCCGCATGTTTAACCCCGAGTGGCTGGCGGAAAAAGGCTTAACTCCTACAGCCCAAGATCTGGAATTCCTAGGCTAACGTGCAGTGCGATCGAGGCAAAGCGGTAGCGATCGCGCCTCAAAATCAAAACTATGGCAGAATTAAGCTAACTTCAAGTAGCAAGAGTGGCAGAAACCTATGATTACTCTACCCTCTGAACAACTCCACTTGCCTACGGCAGCAGAACTGCCCGATTCCGATGACACTCCTGTGGATAACGAACTCCAGAACGATACTCCCAATATCTTGCTAGAGATATTGCGGTGGATTTGGCGCGATCGCTCCGATTGGTATTGGGGCGTGGATATGGGGATCTACTACGAACCCAACCTGGAGCAGCCAGAGCAATCTAAAGCGATTGTACCTGATGGCTTCCTAGCTTTAGGAATAAAGCAGCGCCGACCGGATGAAGGTGGACGTTCTAGCTATCCGCTGTGGCAGGAAAAGATTCTACCAATTTTAGTTTTAGAGGTAGGTTCTAAGACCTATAATGGGGAATACGATGGCAAAGTCACTGATTATACGGCATTTGGGATTTTGTATTATGCGATCTACAATCCATTCAGTGGCAAAGGCTCCCACAAAGAACGGCAATTTCTGCAAGTGTACAAACTGATCGATGGTAAGTATGAGTTGATGCCATTGGTAGTGCTAACAGAGGGAGGCCGGATGGCATGGCTGAGCGAGATTGGGTTGGGGATTGGCTACGAGCGAGGTATGCGAGGGGATTGGCAAAGGGATTGGCTGTATTGGTACGATCGCTCTGGGGTTAGATACCTGACTGATGCCGAACGCGCCGATCGGGAAAAACTAGCCAAAGAAGAAGCGGAACGGGCTAAAGCACAAGCGGAAGCGATCGCTCAACAAGAAAAACTGGCTAAAGAGCAAGCAGAAGCGATCGCTCAACAAGAACGTCAAGAGAAGGAAAAACTAGCAGCATATCTCAGATCCATTGGCATTAATCCTGATGAGATTTAAGGCTCGATCGCATGAGAAACAACCTATAAAGCGATCGTTGGCGATATCTCTGAATAAACATGGCGATCGCACATAGATTCGGTCATATTTTTGAATAGGAAGACCAGGTGGGATATAGCGGCTAACTTCTTTTTGCATTTCTTCTTGGGTATCGAGCAGTTGTATTCCTTCCTTTGTTACTGGCGAGCAGGATAAAGTAAGCAAGGAAAGTAACAAAAGCATTATCAAATGTCTTGCCGAATATTTAATTGATACATCCCAACTAGCAACTAATATTAAAAACGGTGTAGTTATTACAATAAATTGTTATAACTTTTAACAATAATGTTGGGTCAGTAGATTCTGTGCAAGAAGACTTTAGGTTAATTGTTGATTTGGTAACGGTTTTGGCAGCCGCCTCAGTGGGTGGGTTGCTGGCGGCGGGGTTGCGCCTGCCCGTAATCTTGGGTTATCTGTGCGGCGGCATTATTGTTGGCCCCTCCGGTTTGGGTTTAATCAAAGAATTAATTCAGGTGGAAACCCTCGCGCAGTTTGGCGTGGCATTTCTGCTATTTGCCTTGGGCGTTGAGTTCTCGCTGGCACAGCTTAAAAAAGTGCAGGCAATTAGCTTGGGTGGTGGTGGTTTGCAAATCCTCTTGACGATCGCTCTGACCGCCATCCTTTCATGTACGGTCGGGTGGGTTACTACTCCGATTCAAGGGGTATTTCTCGGTGCCATCCTCTCGCTATCTTCAACGGCAGTCGTCTTGCGCAGCCTGATTGAAGGCAATGAAATCGATTCCGTGCACGGTCAAGTGACGTTGGGAATTTTGATCGTACAGGATCTGGCGTTGGGTTTGATGCTGGCAGTGCTGCCTGCCCTGGATAGCCCGCCAGAGGTAGTAGGTGCTGCGGTGCTCAAAGCCTTACTGGTCACGGCTTTGTTTGCTGGTGGCGCGATCGCGGCTGGCATCTGGTTAATTCCGCCATTGCTGCGAGCGGTGGCGAGTACGGAAAGCCGCGAATTATTCGTGCTCAGCGTAATTGTTCTGTGCTTAGGAATTGCTCTGCTGACCGAACATCTGGGTTTGTCAATTGAAATGGGAGCGTTTGTGGCAGGCTTGATGATTTCGGAAGTAGAGTACGCCGATCAAACCCTGTCCTACGTGGAACCGCTGCGCGATGTATTTGCTACGTTATTTTTCGCAGCGATCGGGATGCTGATCGATCCGGTATTTTTGTGGCAGCATCTGGAATTAATCTTAGGTTTGGTGGCACTGGTCATGCTCGGCAAATTCCTAATTGTAGTGCCGCTGGTACAGCTATTTCGCTATCCACTGCGCGTTGCGATTATTGCTGGGTTGGGCTTAGCACAAATTGGGGAGTTTTCCTTTGTGCTCGCAAGCGAAGGACAGAAGCTAGGTTTGGTATCGCGTCAGGTGTATTTGCTAATTTTGGGGACGACAGCGGTAACGCTGATGATTACGCCCTTTTTACTGAAGGCTACACCCTTAGTATTCAAGCTCATGGAAACCGTTCCGTTTCTGCAAAATTGGTTGAATCAAACTGATATCCCTCAGGAGATTTCTGATTCTGCCATTCTGTGCGATCACGTGATTGTCTGTGGCTACGGGCGAGTCGGTCAAAACATCGTCAACCTCCTGCAAACCAGGGGCTATCGATTGTTGGTAATCGAGCAATCGGAAGCTAAATTACAGATACTGCGCGATCGCAAAATTCCCTATCTCTATGGTAACTGCGCCAGTCCCTTGGTATTGGAAAAAGCGGCGGTGGAAAAAGCTCGTTCTATGGTAGTCGTAACGGGTGATGCCATGAGTACGCGACTGTGTTTGCAGAGAGCCATTGCGATCGCTCCAGAGTTAGATATCGTCGCCCGCGCTTCTAAGGATGCGGATATCGACTCGCTTTATCAATTGGGGGCGCGTGAAGTCGTGCATCCGGAGTTTGAGGCCAGTTTAGAACTCTCTACCCACTTGTTACTTGCTTTAGGCGAGACATCTCAGGCAGTACAGTCAGAAATTATGGAAGTTCGCCGCAGCCGCTATGCCGATCTGCGCCCAGACATTGCCTGCAGCCTCCCGCAAAACGGCGCTGTGCCCAATCCAGCACTTTTGCCTATTATCGAACTAGAACAAGATAAAGCATCGTAGATAAATGGCGATCGCTATATTAAGCTAGCCAAATAATTGTAAAGTAATCGCAAAACAGACCACATCCGCAGGAAAACCTATCTAGAATGTAGTCAAAGATACTACCTTACTAGAGGGTATAGACTTATGAAACTACTCGACTTGGTATCAAAAATAACGCAGTACCTCAGCGAAGCGTCGGCGAGGATCTTCGGCCCCAGGCACGATGACTACCCCAAAACAGGGGTTCAACCTTACACTGGGGATCCATCAGAGGAACCGAAATGGGGTTAATGCTGAAATTGTCAGCAATCGGTAACTAACATTCAACTGGCGATCGTTAAATCTGAGCGATCGAACTCAAATCTTTATTAACTTTATCAATTGTGAAAACTTTACAAAACCCGTTCGAGCCACTGCGCGATCGGGTTTTGTGTTACAGGGGTAGGGATTGCCGTAAATTTGGCAGCCAGTGCTATAATCGCTGCGCGGTTTAGACGTTAGGGGAGTATCTCCTTTCTTGCGTATGCACACACCACTACTCATGCAAGGTCAGTTACTAGACGATCGCTATTTAGTGATCCAATCTTTGGAGTCTGGTAGATATAGCCAGACCTACATTGCCAAAGATGTAACCCAACCTGACAGCCCTCAATGCAAAATCTCCTGCTTTCGCCCCGTTAGTGCTGACTATGTCAGCCTGGAAGTAGCACGTGAAATCTTTCAGCGCGAAGTACAAAAACTGCATCATTTAGGTACTCAATGCGATCGCGTACCCTACGTCTTATCTGCTTTTGAATATAAAAAAAATTTTTACTTAGTTGAAGAAATCATCGAGGGACGTTCCCTAGCTGATGAGTTAAAGGTCGGCAGGTTGTTGAGCGAGACCGAAGCGATCGCCATGGCGACGGACGTACTGGAAACATTGGCAGTCGTACATGAGGAGGGATTAATCCACGGTGATATCAACCCCGCTAATTTAGTCGCCTCCATTAGCGATCGTGCAAACGACACTCCTGAGGTCATTCCGATCGACTTTGCCGGGCTGCGGAGAATTTGCAATCCGCTTCTACCCCTACAGCCCGTGCCGTTGTTGGGAACGCCTAGCTATATGCCAATCGAACAAACACAAGGTTCCCCACAACCAAGTTACGATCTCTACGCGCTCGGGCTTACGACTATTCAAGCACTCACCGGGCAACACCCCAGCCAAATGGAGATCGATTTTGCCACGGGCGCGATCGCCTGGCCATCTCACGTCACGGTCAGTAGCAAACTAGCGGATATCCTGGAACGCATGGTTCACCTTCTGCCCGAGGAGCGCTATCAGTCGGCAACTGAAGTATTGGCTGATTTGAAGAGTTTACAGCCATCAGGCGCGATGCAATTAGCTGCGAGCGTTCTAGACCGCATGAAGAAGAAATCGCTAATCGCAGTTATCAGTTCGATTGCGGTTGTCGTAACGGCTGGCTCCTTCTTTTATCTTGGGAAACATGTATCTCGGGTATCATCGGGACAATCTAATCTCACTTCCAATCCCACTACTGTTGCGAACGATTCGTCTAGCACCACAGAGAATCGCAATCCCGATGCCACAAAACAGCAAGTTAGTAAAGTATTAGATCGACAGACCAATAAACAAGATCGGCGATCGCTGCTCTACAGTAGGGGCATAGAGCATTCCAAAGGTACTGAGCCTAAGCTCAAGTCGTTCGTGCGCAGTCCTTCACCTATACCAGTGCCTACGACTCCATCAACTCCATCAACTCCATCATCATCAACCGATACAACTGATAGTAGCGATCGGGCAAATGTCTCACCTCCCCCAGTCCCTAGCAAACTAGCTGTATTGCCCGCGCTCAGTCCTCGCTATACCCTAATGGGACATACAGGTTCTGTTGTAGCGATCGACTTTTTTGCCAACGGACACAGCTTTGTGAGTGGTAGTGATGATAAAACCCTGAGATTGTGGGATACAAGAGCGCGCCGTGCGCTTACAGTGATGTCCAATCATTCGGGCTATGTATCTAGCATTACCGCTGTTGCCACCAGTCCTGACGGTCATACATTTGCAAGCGGGAGTCTAGATAATACGGTAAAAATATGGAACTTTAGAAGCGGCAAACCCGCGCAGTTGCTCGTTGGTCATACCAATCGAATCATGTCTGTAGCATTCGATCCCAGCGGTCAATATTTGGTGAGCGGCAGTGGCGATCGCACCGTGAAATTGTGGGATCTATCGCGCGGTAAATCTGTCCTGACTCTAAGAGGACATACGGATGTCGTTACAACCGTAGCGGTTAGTCCAGATGGGAAATTGATTGCCAGTGCAGGAGAAGATCGCACGATCGTCCTGTGGGACGCGATTAAAGGGACAAGGGTTCGCACTTTAAGAGGTCATCAAGGCACAGTCAAAGCCCTGGCTTTTAGCTCAGATGGGAGAATTCTGGCCAGTGGTAGCGATGATAAGACAGTAAGGCTATGGGATGTCGCTTCTGGGAAATTAGTTCGCACGTTCAGCGGTCACGCTCAGTCAGTCACATCTCTAGCTTTTAGAGCAGATGGTCAACTGCTTGCCAGCGGAAGCACTGATAAGCAGATCGGGCTGTGGGATATCAAAACTGGTGCCGTACGAATTCTAACTGGACATTCTGAAGCAGTTCTAGCAGTTGCTTTCAGCGACAAAGATAATACTTTGATCAGCGGTAGTGCCGATAAGACAATTATTGTGTGGAAATAAGCGATGCATACTTTACAGGTATTCCTTCAACTGTAAAAAACCTCACAATAAAATTAATCCTAGCCTTGCCCCAAGCGTGACTGCTTCAGTGCGGCTTTGAGCGTTGAGTTTAGAGAAAATAGATGAGATATGAAATTTTACAGTATGTTCGGAGATCGCTAAACGCTTGGCGATCGCCTTGTTGCCCTGCCCCTCAGCCAACAGATCGAGTACTTCAATCTCCCTTGCCGTCAATGCTTGGGGTGGGAGTGGAGCAAGTTCGCGATTATGATTGGGAGCGTTACCGATCAACATCTCTAGGGTATCGTTAGTCAGTACGATCAAACCTGCTGCTGCTGCCAGAACTGCAGCCACAATCTCATCCACATTTGCCGATCTTGGTAAGATAGCATGTACGCCAGCTTTCAGTGCTTCTACTACGCTTTCTGGCTCAGGACTATCGGTAAGTGCAATAAATGCTGGCGCACCTGTAGTAGCCTCCTGGTGGTTTTGCCCGATTGGCGACAGATCGGCGATCGCCATTGCTAATGGTTCTTCTTCCCCATTCCACTCCATTAACACTACATCGGGTCGCTGTGCTTGAACTTGCGTTTTAAGGAGACCCGTATTTGTATTTACACTCATGACTTCAAGTTCAGAGTTGGATTTGAGTAACGATTCCAACCCTGCCCGCATCACTAAATTCTCAGTGGCAATCAAGACGCGAACCATATCTGTCTCACGAATCCAGACGTAGTATTATTTCTATATCTATTTGCAGATCTGCATGTCGATCTGTGCGCCGATCGGGCAACCGATCGCTGAAAGAGATGTAAGCGATCTCCCTCTCTTATGTTAAGAGAGAGCAAAAATTTCTCCACAGTATTGCTTGGAATTGCCAGCGCTAGTCCGTTAACAATCATAGTGTTAATCCCAATTACGCGACCTCGCGCATCCGCCAGCAGGCCGCCGGAATTACCTGGTGCTAATTGTACATCTGATAATATCCACGACGGTTGTTCCATAGAAACATACCCCGAGCCATGTATATGGGAACTATTAATTGCCCGATCTGCACTTGTTACAATACCCGTATTGAGGGCACCAACCATACCGAGGGGATTTCCCACTGCCAACACTAACTCTCCCACCCGCAGGTTGTCAGAGTTCGCAACGATCGCATGGGGAAGATCTTCTGTTTGACTTAGCTGCAATGCTGCTAAATCTAAGCTTGGCTCTCTAGCAATCGCGACTGCATCCAATACCCGTTGATTTGAGAGTGTAACGGTAGCTCTGTTACTGCGCACCACATGGGCATTAGAAACGATTAAGCCGAGATCGTTCCAAATTACTCCAGACCCGCTACCACCGTAACCATCTTCGATCTTTACAGTCCAGTGCTGTAGTCGATCGACAATGCTTGCCATCTCATTCGCAATATCCGTATTGGCGAAATCTGCGAAGGGAAAACCAGCCCGACTGGAATTCTGGTTCGCGTTTTGGCTTGAATCGTTCATCGGTTGCTCCTTGTACCCATTTAAATTATTCGGGTTACAGATAAGGGTGTGGGGGGCGTTGCCCCACGCAGGGGTGGAACACCCTTCACCCCGTTCGATCTGTCGTGTTTACTGTGCAAATTGGGATTAGCTTTTTCTAGGGCGCTCGCCAATCGTCACGACCACATCTATCAAATTCCCCCCGCGTATAACTCGCATATTGACGGTTTGTCCCACTTGTTCGGTGCCTAGTAACGCTTGCACGTCACCTGTATCCGCGATCGCGCGATCGCACATTGCCACCAGGATATCGCCAATCAGAATACCAGAGCGATCGGCGGGGCCGTCTGATTCGACGTTAATAACTAATACACCACTTGTTTCTGTTAGCCCTAAAGCATTGCGTAGAGTGTTGGGAATTAAAACGGGTTGCATGCCCAAGCCCAAATAACCGCGCTCGATTCTACCCTTGGTAATCAACTGGTTTACGACTGAATTTACGGTTGAAATCGGAATTGCCAGTACCATACCGCGCGGGCCAGATGTATTAATGCCAACTACGTGACCGGCTGCATCCACCAAGGCTCCACCATCCAGGCTAGGATACAGTCTCAAATCGAGCCTGATAAATTGGTCGATCAGCCCGCCGCACCAACTGCGCCAGGCTCCGCCCAAGGCGCTGACCACACCCATACTAGCACTGAGGCTTCCTTCTTTATCTCTGCCAATACCCATGACTATATGCCCGACTCGCAAGGAGGTCGTGTCGCCAAGCGCAGCTACATGCGCGATCGCTGGAATGTTGCCATCGTTAAACCTCAAAACAGCAATATCTGTACTGGGGTCGCGTCCCACAATTGCCACCGGTACGGTACTGCTATCCGCCAAAGTAACCGTGACATTATCCTCTCGCTTGATTGCCTGCTCTGTCGTTACAATAATTCCAGAATGCCAATGTACGCCGCTAGCTGAAAAGCGCGATCGACCGTTAACTGCTACAACTGCATGTCCTGCCCTAGCGACTGTTTCCGCTAAGTTATTCGACATAGCCCACAATAACCCTTCACCTGTATTTGCTTCTGTCATTGCCTTTTCTCTGAATCCTGAAAGCATCATGCCACTACTGCCTACCAGAGCGCATCAGTGAAATGGGGAGCTACCCACCTGGAAAATTGGCTAGTGGTTTAAGCAACACAGTAATCGATCGATTACTCAAATTTGCTCTCAGAGTATATAGCGGCTTTCAGACGAAAACGAGAAGGGGGTTTGGAGGCTTTGCCCCTAAGAAGGGTTTCCACCCCTTCACCCCATAAACTAAACCCTTTCTCAATGGCAAAGCGCTATAACTGAATCTTGAGAAAGGACATCTATCTCTTATAAATGGCATTCTATACTTCTTCTCTGACATAATGTAACAACGAGGTACGCGCTTAAGAAAAACCTATGCAATTCTATTCATCAATCCACCAAATTCCCGAGCTAGCTGGCCTGTCACCAGAACAGGCAAAGCAAGCATGGCAGTTTTGCTACTGGAAATATGCCTTCAAAAATTGGCAGAGTTTGGCGTGTTTATTTGCTGTAGGCGTTCTGGCCGTTATAGGCTCAAAGTTTTTCGGCCCCGTACTCGGTGCAGCAATTGGCGGTGCAATTGGCGGTGCTCTTTTTTGGTTTGTCACTGCAAACGTACTTCGCCCCCATTTGCGTAACTATGTCAGCCACCATTTCGCACCTACAAGTCCGTCAGCAGAAGTGGCTCCACACGATTCGTCTAATTAGCGATCGCAACTTGCTAAAAACGCACGCACCTTTGATATACTTGATAGGCATTTTAGGGTGACTGGCGCAACGGTAGCGCATCGGACTCTTAATCCGCTGGTTCGGGGTTCGAATCCCCGGTCACCCATGTTTTTGTTGCAATAAAATAGCCTAAATTTTAACTAAAACCCTACCCTTGCTTGGCTTTTGGACTTATGGCTATTTTGTCAATACCACCTAATACTACCTAATACCACCTAAACTACACTAAAAAAGTAGGCATAATTTTAGGCTAGACAAAATGGACGAGAATAGGACGCAGGGATTTGATGGAAGAATTGCTCAGGCTAATGGGCGGCTCCGAACTGGCAAGGTGGGGGCAGCGATCCAACGCATTGGCGATCGCTTAGTAATTCGTGCCATTTTCCCCCCTAAACCCGATAGCGATCGCGAGAGACCCTATCAGCAACGCCTGTTCCTTGGCTATCATGCGAATCCGACTGGGATAAGCTTGGCTGAGGCAGAAGCCCGTAAGATTGGTGCTTTGCTCGATTGTGGCGAATTTAAATGGGAACCGTATCTAAGAAAGAAAAGTGAAGGCGCGGGTACCGTGAGAGATCTGATCGCGAGATTTGAGGCAGAATACTTCTCAAAACGGGCGTGATCGCCTAAGACAGAAACCACCTGGAATAAGGAATACAGGCAGGTCTTCTCTCGGTTGCCACTTGACCAGGTGCTGACGGCTGAAATATTGAGAGAAGTTGTACTCGCAACTGAACCGGATACTCGCACTAGGCAACGCTTTTGTATGGTGACTAAGGCTTTGGCAACATTCGCGGGGATAGAATTTGACGCGCAATCCTATCGCGGGAAGTATTCGCCCAAGCATGTCACGCCGCGAGATTTGCCTGACGATCGTCCGATCGCAGAGTGGTACTACAAAATTTCTAACCCAGCGTGGCAATGGATTTATGGGGCGATCGCTACCTATGGCTTGCGACCGCATGAGGCTTTTTACCTCGACCTGGCGGACTTCCCGATCGTGACGGTGACAGAAGGGAAGACTGGGCGACGGCGTGTATGGCCGTGCTATCCAGAGTGGGCAGAGCAATTCAATTTGCGCGATCGGAAGCTCCCAGCGGTGACGGGGCGAAATAATAGCGAGTTGGGGGAGAGGGCGGCTAAATACTTTAAGCGAGTGGGGCTACCGTTTGTGCTTTACGATCTGCGCCACTGCTGGGCGGTGAGAACCTTGGAATTTGGCTTGGATATTTCGCTAGCTTCTCAGCAAATGGGTCATGCCGTCCAGGTGCATACCGATCTCTACCATGCCTGGATTTCAGAGCGGCATCACCAGCGGGCGTATGAGGCGATTATGATGCGAAGCGATCGACCTAAAGCCCCCATAATTATTCCCTAGTCTCGATCGGCTCCTTGCTCATCCATGCGGCGGGATAGGTGACGTATCTCTTGCAGAAGTATGTTAAAGCGTTGGTCGCTTTCTTCATGACGCTGTTTAAATTCAGCATCACGCTGTCTTGACTCAATTTGCGCCTGGGTGAGCAGGGTGATATTCTCAGCCATCATGCGCTGAGTCTCTGACATAAAGGCAATAGCCTCTTCTACTGTGCGAACTCTTCTTTCTAGTGGTTCTTGGGTCATGGTTTTTATCTTAATTCATCCCATCAATTATCCCACTTACTCCAAGCACAATAAGACTTAATCCTGTGAGTATCCCCCCACCAAGGAGTGAGATGCCTGTAATTCCCTCATACGCCCAGAAAGCGCGAACGATATCACGTTCCTGAGTAGCAGCATAAAACTCAACTAGGGTCAGTACTAAGCCTAGGACTGATAACCAGCCTACTAAACCACCAACTCCTACAAACAGGTAACTTTTCCACCCCCTTCTCAACAGGATCATTATCAAGGTTAAAAGCCCCAGGCTTCCGAAACAGATCTGCCACCACCTTTTTGAGATTTTCTTTTGTAAATTCAAAGGTTTAGTGGAATTCCACTCCACTCGTTTTTTACTGTCTCTTCCTAAAATCCGAACTTTCTCGATCGCATCTAGCTTAAAAGTTTCTAGCTTAGGCATTACTGTTTCAAGTAGCGCTGGGTACTCAACTGTTTTCTCGTCAGTTCTGCTGATTAGGACAGTTAGCTCTTTCCCGAAACGAGTAACTTTGATGCTTACGTTCCAGCCATACAGGTAGTCCTGTAGAGACTGCTGCACTTCAAGATCTGTTGCTTGCCTCTTGCCCATAGTCGCTGTCTCCCGTATATAGCTCTTACGCTAATCTGGACAAAACTCTAGGCTGAGCCTGATTCTTAGCTTACCCTTTACCCACTGCGGTGAACCTGGCTCTAGGATCTCACACACTACCTCCCCATTTAACCAGTCGTGGGTTTCATCGCTTATGTCTAGCCTACGGTGACAAGCCTCAATAAAGTCACCCGCTTTAAACATTTGCTCAGGGATAACGATCCAGTTTCCCTCTCTGGATACAGCCGTCTCAGAATCTAGTGGTTCAAATTGGTTCACTGGTACCCCCTACCTTCCTGCTTCCGCGATCGCAATTAGGCGATCGGACACCACACGGCTAACCTGCGCCAATTCTTTTGGTGGCATTCGTCTAATTTCCATGACAATTTCATTTAAGTCTGGGCCTTTAGGAACAGGTTTATCCTCCAGGTAAGCTATTAAACCCTCTAAGGTGTATCCCGCCTTACTGGCTATTAAAGACAAATTTTCGATCGAAGGCATTGCATCTCCTGATTCCCAAGACTGAATAGAAGCAAAAGATACACCTAGTTCCTTTGCAAATTTCCGTTGGCTTACATGGCCGCGCAAGTCCTTTATCAAACCCGAAAGTCTTTCCTTACTGTTCATTATTTCCCTAGCCGAATAGTCTATTTGTCAACTGCCCGACAAATATACTTTACCCGAAATTGACATGTAGCCTAATAGGATAGTAGACTGACTAGGGTAATCATCAAATTGAAAGGATAGGCAGTCAAATGACTACTAAAGTCAAGTTAACTATCTCGTTAGATGAGGAGCTTGATAAAAAGCTCCGAATTAACGCTGTAATGCACCGCAAAAATATTAGTGATGTTGTGGTTGCAGCCCTTTCTGTATATCTAGCTTGCCCAGACAAAGGCCGTAACTCCAAAACAAATGGGGGTGCAGCATGACACTAATTCCGACTACCGAGCGACTACCTGGCTACGAGCTGCGGCTCCCCTTCTACCTGGAAGCATTTACCGATATTTACCGCGCAGCCACTGAGATGATGGAGAACCCAGACAAGGCTCTCACAGCAACAGAGTGGGTGCGTATAGAACGCCGTCGGCAAACAGCCATCTACGAAATTGCCACCCTGCTGGAGATTCCAGATCTACCACCGCCAGGTGCGCAGTTATCGCCCGAGCAATGGCAGCAATGCCTTGATTTCATTAATGCTCAGGAGGGAGCCTAGATGCCTTCCAGCTACCAGGAAGTTCTATTTGAGTGGATTAAGGTTTACCACGATACCACTGCTACGCTGGAAAACCCGCCAGAAATGCTCTCTGCAACAGATTGGAAACTGGTAGAAAGCACTCGCGAATTTGCTCTCTACCAGATTGCGACATTGCTGCGAATCCCCGAGCTAACACCGCTAGGGAAGATTCTAACGCCATTACAACGGCAGCAATGCCTTGATTTTATTCGCGATCGCCAGGCAGAGCAATCAGTATGTCCATGCGGCAGGATGACAGCCCTAGATTGCTGTGGTGAATGCGGTCTGGAGTCGTTGCCATGCCCATGAACCGCGCACTCTATCCCGAGGATTGGGAAGCGATCGCCCTTGCGATCAAGAACAAGGCTAAATGGGAATGCCAAGCTTGCGGCAAAAAGTGCATTCAACCGCACCAGGTAGCGGCGGCTTACAAAGCCAATGTCAGAGCATGGGCAACCTATACCCTGACCGTGCATCACCTCGATCACAACCCAGGCAATAACGCGCCTGACAACCTGATCGCGCTTTGCGCTCCGTGCCATCGCCGCGCCCACGCTAGGGATAAGCGGTATGGCAAGCCTAACCCCGATCAGCTTGCATTGATTTGAGTACACATGATCGCTCTTCGCATCGAGGGGCGATCGCCTTCATTTTTCATGAGAACGCATGGCTAAACAACACGATACAAGCCCAGAAACCTTACTAAGGTACATAAAAATCTTAGAGAATCAGCTTTTCACTGTAAGAGGAGAGGTAATTCATATACTTGAAAAACTGAACCGCGATGCCGAGCATCACCGTTTTTTAACTGCGATTACACGATTAGAGCAGGTGAAACGGACAATCAACCTATAACCACACAGCGATCGCACCTGACATAACCAGGGCGATCGCTCTTTATTTTGGAGAAAACTATGATTGGCAAGTTTTGGGACGGTAAATATTTGCCGCTTCATTCGGAGGTGGGCGAAATCAAGAATGAATCTGGTGCCTGGCAATTCATCCTTAGCGCTGGAATGGTGCCAATGGTGGTTAGCCACCAGACAAAGAAGGTTTGGGTTCTAAGCTGGGAAACAATTCACCAGCTAGCGCTTGATGCCGGAATTGACGAGTAAACACCAGCGATCGCACCTGACATAACCAGGGCGATCGCTTTCATTTTTACAGGAGAAACTATGCATGACAGAAGAGTTCGCAATTGTACATTACACAGAGGAATTCAAGATTTTGCATTACTTATCAGGTCTCAGACAAAATCAGGGAGTAAGGGTAGTGAATATAGTTTATGGTGTGGGACTTCCTGCTAACCCTAACTCCGCAAGCCAAGTCAGAAGATGTTTGGAGAGCCTAAAAACACAAGAGTTAGTGGACGATTATAAAACCCGTTCTAATTCCAACAGAAAACTTTGGAAAATCACCGATAAAGGGCGTTCCGATCTTGCAAGGGCGAAGGAAGCTATCGAGGCAGTTATTCAAGCTGCTAAAGAAAAACTCAGACAAATACCCGACGATTCTGAGGTGTAGACATGCCAGAAGGAATCAGAGAAGACCACTTTCAAGAGTGGACTAAAGGCAGTGGTGTAAGCGAGAGAATTACCAGTCTCAATGTCGAATCCCTCACCGACCCCCAGGAAATCGACAAACGACTTAACCGAAACAGCCGTCGGCGCACTAAACATAGCGATTGGGGCACAGGTGGATGGTATGTCAGTGGAGTAGATCCCAGTACCGGAGAACGGCACGGTATTGGCGCGCAATTCAAACCCGACCGACCGCGCTTAAAGGGCGACAAGCCCATTAAATACGAGAGCGTCAGCGATTCCGAATCCGTTCCCCTGTTTCTCGATACGGGCGATCGCTACTACTGGCCGAATATTCTCAAAGGCAACGATGCGATCGTCATCACCGAAGGAGCTAAAAAGGCTGGTGCGGGGCTTACCGCTGGTGTCCCCACCATCAGCGTGCCAGGTGTGAGCAACGGGCAGAAACAGGGGCGGCTCAAAGAGTACCTGCACGCGTTCTGCAAACTGGGGCGGCGCGTCTATCTCTGTTTCGATTCAGACATACTGGTCAAATTCCAGGTGCGTAGAGCGCTCGACACCCTAGGGCGGCTAATTGCCGAGTGCGGATCGACGGTCTCTGTTATCAATCTGCCAGCCGAAACCAAGGGCATGGACGACTACATCGTCGCCAGGGGCGGCATCGCCTTTAAAGCCCTGCTATCAAAAGCTCAAACCTTTGAGGAATGGCGCAACGACCCCACCGAGATCCAAAGGCTCAATGCCAAAGAGGAAAAATGCTTTACCCAACTCGTATTTGAGGAGCTTTACACCGCAACCCCCTGGGTGTGCATCGCCGAAACACTCCATCGCTGGACTGGCACGCACTACGAACCATCTCCCGATGCGATCGAGCGCCGCCGGATCTGGGATTACTGCAATAAGCACGGCACGGTCACCGATGACGGCTACAGCGAGGTCAAAGTGTCTTACAAATATGCCAATCCCGCCATAGTCTCTCGCTGTCTGGAATGGGCAAAGCAAGGCACGTCGATCGACCCCGAAAGTGTCAACCCCTCCGGCCTCAACCTTGCCAATGGCGTACTTAGCCTGACTTGGGAAGGCAGCAAACCCACCTGGCGGCTAGTCCCCCACACTCCCGATATCGTCTACACCTACTGCTCAAAGGTTGCGTACCAGCCGGACATCGATGGCGCGATCGCAGACCAATTACTAATTGCCCTCGACCCTCCCCAGCGGGACATTTTCCTCAAGACTATGGCGGCGGCGTTTGACCTCACCACCGTGCGTCAATTCCTGCGCGATCGCCTGCGAGTTCTACTACTCAAGGGTGACGGCTCTAACGGCAAGGACACGCTGCGAGAGACGATCGGGGAAATATTCGCGCAGGGGCTAACCGGATGCACCTTCTCCGACTTCCAGCAGTACGACGAGGGGCGCAAGTTCCCGCTGGCAAAGCTGGCATACAGTCGCATCAACTGGGCATGTGAAAACCAGGACAATATCCGGCTCGACAAATTGCAAGTCCTTAAACAAGTCGCTACGGGCGACCCGATCGACATTGAACCAAAAAACAAAGAAGAGTACTCTATCAAACCCAAGGCAGTGCTTGCTTTCAATATCAACGAGACACCAGGCTTACTGGCCGCCCAGGAAGCAATCCGATCGCGCTATACGATCCTCCAGTTCGCGAAAACGTTTAAAGCCAACCCCCAGCACGAGGGCGAAATCCAGGCTGACCCGCGCTTCAAGCACAATCCCGAGTTCATCCAGTACCAGGTCGCACCGGCGCTGCTCAATAAACTCCTGGAAGCGCTTACCCGCCTCACCACCGAGGGCATCGACTACACCTGCACCGACGCGGCGATCGAGGAAGCCCGCAAATCTTCTAGCCACTTATTCCGGTGGGCGGACGATATAGGTCTAACTGTCGGTAGTGGTGGGGAAGAACTCCTTGTAGGGGAATTGTATGAGAGCCTTAAGCAATGGTACCTAGACAATGAGTGGCTGACCGTTGAAATTGACTCAAAGGGTAAAGAAAAGACGATATGGCTAGATGTAGGAAGTAAATCTGACCCAGTGGTCAAAGCTTCGCATCAAATGCGCGATCGGCTCTCTAAAATCTTTCCCACGGTCAAATTTGGCAAGCGCTCCAAAAAAGGTGTATCTCTTACTGGTCTTATTTTTTTTGATTCAGTAGTAAAAATAGGATCACTAGGATCACCACCCCCCGAAAACGCAGAAGGGGAAATCGATTCCAGGATCGGTGTAGGATCACCGGAGGATCACCAGAGGATCACCGGAGGATCACCCGACTTAACAAAACTTCAAGAAGGTGATCCTATAGAGGCTGCTGGTGATCCTCCGGTGATCCTAGGGGTGATCCTACAAGATGCCCCAAAAAACGGACACAGTAACGGTTACAAGGTAGGTGGTGATCCTGGTGATCCTAAAAACGCACTTACTGTAGAAAAATTTTCTGAGGGCGATCGCGTTGTAATTAAAAACTGCGCTCTTGCAGTCGAGCGACACCCAAAAATCAAAGACGATCTCAAGTGGGCAGTCTGGGGAATTACAGATCTTTTGCCAGATGGCGAAGCCTGTTGCAGGTCTGGCCCGTACCGATATGTGTTCCGTCTAGAGTGGCTAGCGAGGTGGTGGAAAGATGCCTAAAAAATCACCCTGGAAAACCACATCTGACGCTTGCGAGGAATTGGGGTTAACCACCCGCCAACTCTGGAAGTTGCGCGAGGACATGACGATCGGGAAACACTATCGCACCATCAGCCGCGCCACTGCCAAGCGCCCAACGTACCAATGGCACATCGGCAACATCGCCACGCTACTACAAACACCGCTTGAGAACCGTTGAAATTAAAAGCGATCGCTCTCTCACGGCGATCGCTAAATTTGTTATTACTCGTGTATATAGTCAGACTTCTTTAGTTTAGCTTTCCTGATAGACAGAGAGGAAGACTCTACCTTTCTCGTACAAGGGCAGTACAGAGTTAGTTAGATCTGCGTTGTGCATCCTCACACATCCGTATGTGGGATAAAGCGTTTGGTACGGTTCCCACGCACCAGGCCATCCACACGCAGAACCGCCGCCATGCAGACAGATGCCAGCGCGATTGTTTCCGTCTTCATTCCCCTCTAAGTCACCCATGTCAAAAGTTATCCATCCATACGATTTTTTGACGTGAGCAGGTACACTGTCTGCATTCTCCAAATCCCGATAAACATCGCCAAGCAGGTAAAGCCCTGGCGGAGTATCGGATTGTGCCCAGCGCCATTCGTTCTCTCCGTACTGCCCTCTAGCTAGACAAGGCAATTCCCAGAGAAGCTTGCCATCGTAGCTATACGCCTTTACTGTCTCTGAGACATCGTTGACAATTAGGTGGAAATCGTTGGCACTAAATCCGAACTCTTGGGGTTTGCGTTTCGGGCCGATCATAAGCTTACTTAGATAAAGGGGGTAGTTGTGGGGGAGTTTGCGGGGGCTTTTGTGTTGACACAGAGGGGTTGTTAACTTGATAAACCTTGCGATTTTTCTCAATCTCAAGCTTCAACTCAGCTATTGAGGCTTTAATCTGGTCAGCCAGTTCAAAAAATCGTTCCTGGTTTCTCTTGCTGTCCTGGAGCAGTTGCAAAATCAATCCTATCTGCTGATTTTGTAGCTGAAGGATAGACGCAACCTCTTCTTGAAACTGTTTCGATGACTGCAATTGATTTGCGAGAAGCGTTCTAGTAAATTCGTTTAGCGTTCCAAAAGTGTTCTCGCTCTGCTTTAAATCCACCTCTCTCTCTTTAGCATCAGCATCAATCCTTGCTCTGATCTCAGCCCCCTTAGTTTGAGAGAAAAAATCGACAATTCGCGGCAAGATTTTAATAAGCGCCATGCCCAACAGCAGCCACAGTAGCCTATCTACGCCTAAACTGGTGGCAAGATCGAGGACTGGTTGAGGGCGTATTTGCGGGGGCTGTTCAGGCTGTACTTGCTGGGCAATTAATTTCATCAGCTAAACTCTGTTACCTGTGCGTTACCGTTATTGTTAGTCCATAGCCCCTTGATTACTCCAGTAAAGTTAACTGGAGATTCGTAATAGACGGAAGGATTTATTCTTGCGCTAAAAGCGTTAGCGGTAGGAGCGACACCAAAACCGACATACAACACGCCCGTACTGTTGTTATATATCGTGAAAGTTTTGCGGTTAGAGTTAGCTGTCAACAAATCTACCGCCGCTGCGCTGCTAGCGGCAACAGATGTTTGGGTTGCATTTCCGCTAGTTATCGCACTTGAGGGTTCTGAATAGAGAGGCATATTAAATCTCCAGATTTCTAAAGTGTAGTTCCCTAACCAATCGGCGGGAGTAAATTCAAGTAAGTATTCGCCGTTGATCGGTGGCAATCGGATAACCTGACTAGATAGCTTCAAAGGGAAAGAGTCGAGAATTATCGGTAACTGGGGATTACCAATGATTCTGTTTAAAGTTCCCGCTACTTGCCAAGTATCAGGCTTGGGCGGTCGCTTAACAGTCACCACAAGTTCTCTTTCTGTTAGGAGTCGGTTGACAACATGCTTACCGCTTTTACTGTTCAGGTTTTGCCCGTAGATAAGAATGCGTGAAAGTCCTGTTTTAGCTGGCATATATATTCCTCAGCTTCCTCTAGAGAAATCCACTCATCATCTTCTTCATCCTCATCAGTATCCCAACCGCCATAACTATCGTAAGCATACTCTAGGAAGCTTTTAGCGTTAACCGCTTCCAACATTCCAGCCTCGTTAGCGATATAGTTTCGCTCATCAAGCGGAATATCAGAAGCGGGTAACTTGCTTTGTAGAATCGCGTTAAATCCTGGATCTCCAGGCAATAGCAATTTCTTCATAAGCTTAGAGAATCAAAGTTAAATCGCCTTGTTGGTAAGTTCCTGCACTAGTACTAAACCCAGTGGGAACCTTAGCGCTTGGATCGTAGAAGGTGCTAAATTTAGCGCTTTCTTCGCCCTTGGCAACTGACCCCTTAACTCTTGGTGGACGTGGGAAGGACGCGCCGAAAACTAAATCAGTCTCAGCGCCTGTCACTTCCTTGATTCCCAAAGCCTTGGCTGAACCAGAAATCACATTCCAGCGTTTGAGGGACATTGCCCATGCGTATTTAACACCGATCAATGTCACGTAAACCGCTTTTTGCCGCTGAGTTGTAGCCTTGCGGCCTTTAGACTTAGCTCTGCTGATATCCCAACCCGCTTTAGCGGCATCATCTTCTTTCGCGAAAGAAACATACGAGCTTTCAATGCCAGTGGTACGAGTGCGAGATGCTTTTCTGGGCTTAGGGTGATTTGCTTTGTAAATCAAGCCCTGAACCGCTGTATTAGCGTCTACAGCGGTATGTCCCAATGCGGTACTTACGCCGGAATCGGCAGTAGTTTTGAAGGCGTATTTTATGTCTGCGTATGGTGCCGCCATTGCCACCCATACTAATTTTGCTTTTGTCATTTCAGTTACCTTAAATTTGGATAATCGTTAACCTATCGTCAATCGCTAAGCGGTTACAGCAGTAGCACTTTGTCTATCTAAAGGCGAACGACTTTGGAAACTGTAGGTTTCAGTAACGTAGAATTTTCCATCCGTTGCATCTAATTCGGGAACACCAGAGAAAGGCGCGGGATAGCTATTTAAATCACTAGCATTACCAGGATCTGCGTTATACGCGATTTGCGCTGTATTAGCAGCAGTTAATAGCACGGTGAAAAATTCAGCAACTTTCATATCTGCCGCTGCAATTGCTAATTCGCCCATGCATTTTTCAGCGTCAAAAACAATCGTATTGCCAGCAATAGTTACAGCAGCGGGGTCACCAAAACCTGCGCTTAATTGTTGAAAAGTTAAATCAGCAGCCATGTGAAAATATCTCCTACTAGGTTAAAAGTTACCAATAACACGTTTAACTCACGAATTTGTATCGCGTTTAAATTCATGCAATAAAAACGCAAGTGTCTGTATTTTAGCTGCTAAACAAATCGTTTTGTCAAGGGGTAAGTGTGGCTATAGAAAGCCTTAAGAGACAAGGCTTTAAGTTAATCGGTCTTATTACCAAAACCTAGGGTTTTGCAAAAACGCAAGACGCAATTTATAGTGGTAGAAAATTAATTAATACGCGCAATAAGCTATGAAACTAATTTGTTACCCCTTACTTTGTACCGATTCCAGAAAAGCCATTTTAAGACAGTCTAAAAACGTCTTAAAGAGTCATCGATATTCACCTAAAGGTGATTTGCTCCAAAGACTAGCTAAAAAGCTTGGTTGGAATATTGATAGGGTAGCTGAACAGCTTCACAAGGAAAGGGAATATTTGCTTAAACAAGAGTCCAGGAAATAGCTATTCTTCCGTTTAAACCATTAACTTAATTAATTAACTTAATACCGCATGAGAATACAACAAACGATTAATCGCAACGTTCAGATACTTCAACCAATGCCGATAAATAGTAGCGATATTGTTACTATTTACCGTCCTGGTGTAGTATCCCCACAAGATAGGGTAGCTACGGCTAGGTTCTACGGATTCATTACTTCCCTGCGATTGCTGGTAGATATAAAGAGCTTACCAGAATCGCAAATTCCCGATTTGGATGTAGCGACATCCCGCGCAGATAGACTGATGAAACTTAGAGATGTCGAATGGCGTTCCGAAAGAAAGGAATTGCAACTTTTGCTCAAGACTAGCGCAACGGGATGGGTAAAGATTGCATCTGTCAGCTTGTTAAATCGAGTCCCCTTTTATCACATGGATATAATGCCATTTCTCACTAATGGCGTAGCCTTTGAGTTAGCCAATAACGCTGTGTTGGGGGCACGAATAATTAATGCGGGATATGGATTGCTCCAAAACGGTGATGAGGTTGTCTTATACGGTTCCGCTAAAGAAGAAATCACTTCTTTGCCAACCGATAGCCCAGAAATCAGTTATGCCACAAGTTACGATTTCGAGATACCCACTCATTTAAGCTTGATTCTCCCAGCTAATCCAAATCGACAACAAGTTACCCTGACAAATAAGAGTGACCTAGAAGATGTCTATATTAGTTACAGTGCAGATTTAGTGGTAGGTAAAGGCATCTGTTTAAAACGTGGTGGAGGTTCCTACGAAATCAATCTAAGTAACTTGTATCGCGGCAATATTTACGCAATTGCTGCAAATCTAGCACAACTTAGCGGGATAGAGGCAGTGTAGTCATTATGCAAATTAGAGACCCTTGGATAGGTGAACCACCACCACCACAAAGAAAGCGAATTGTCTTTACCTTCACGGCATTGGGTAAAGAACAAGCCGAAATCCTGCTAACAAATAAAATGCGCTACCTTCCCGATCTAACATTGCCAATCCTTGAATTTACCAAGATTATTTGATTATGGGAATTTTTGACCCTGGCGAAGATTATACCGATCCAGAACTAACCGAATCTCGGTATGAAGATTACGGGGCACTTGGACAATATCGTACTCGCGTATATGATGGCAACGGACAATTGCCGATTACGCCTTGGATTCCAGGGTTAGATAATCAACGCTATTTAATGCCCGATCCATTTGCGCCTAATCCCAATGATGACGATGCAACAGCAGATGTTTATCGCACTAAATGTGAAACCTGTGTTGTGGTTCAGTGGAGGAATATAGGGCGATGGACGCGTAATCCTTTTGGAATCCTTGTATTAGTAACCAAAGCGATTCCGGTATATTCTTGTACCCGTAGACCGGAATGCAGGGATAGAGGCAGGGATAGGGATGACCCAAAATTACCACCGGAACCGAAAATTCCTAAAGGATGGGGTTTGCGGGTTTGGTGGGGATGGTGGATACAGGTAATCGTATCTACCGAATATTGGGCAAACCCCCAAACTGGAGAACGCGGCGAAATCAAGCGTGTTCGCCGACAATATACCTATGGGAGCGGGATAAACAAAATCATAGAGGTAGAGGGATCATCGAACGGGGCTGGCATTTTTACGTTTCCCTTGGAAAATGTCAACGGACAGCAATTTAATGTTTTAGTAACCGAAATTGTGGCGGCAGGGGGTAAATCGGATTCGCCTTTTTTAAGTGGTATCGTAGGGTACAACGGTTACTCAGGTGGCTATTTTAACTACAAAAAACTGACTGACGTAAAGCTGTTGGCGGTGGAACGCTATATCCTCAATCCCTTAGTCCGGCAGCAATTCCCATCTTATTTCTACAATGGGTCAATTCCCAGTGATAGCAACGGATATGCGAATGAAGAATTTAATAATACCCACGAATTAAATGCGCGGATGGGCTACACCTTCTGGGACGAAGTTAAGCGGACATTTGCGCGATTGCGGCAACGCAAGTTTACCCGCCCTGTGCCCAATGCATTTCCCTACAGAGAAGAAGAATTTGATTTATATACCGATTGGTTTCGACCGAACGGCATTCCCTATTTATTCGGTCTTGGGAATTGGGCTGGACGCTCTATGTATTGGAGTGTCATAAAGACTGAATTATTGCCACCGTCAGGAAGCCCAGTTAACCCTAAAGATAATGGACATAATAACCCTAATGGAGAGGACCCCATGAGTTGCTGTGAAGAACAAAGCGATTTGTTGAGAGCAATCTATAAGCGATTAGGTTGCGATCAATATCCCATTGAGGTGCCAGAAACCTTGGTACCTAATGATGATACAGAGAAAGGCAAAACTCAGCAAATAGAAGATTTAACCAATTTGGTTTTTTGGGAAATTAAACAGTTAGATGCATTAACAGGGCAATTTCCAATAGAGATCGAAATACCTGCCGCTCCAGAAGTAGGTGTTAAAGAGCAAAAACTGAAATTTCCGAATATTGCCGAAAGCTTGGCGGAAATAGTTGGCTTACTCGTGCCTAATTCCGTTGACAATAATATCGCTATCGACTTAATTAACCGATTGTTCACGGAAGTGATAGCGGCAAAAAATGCGGCAATTATTGGGCAAGATTTGGCATATGCCAATAGCGAATATCTAGGCTACAAAATCAAGCAAATTACCCGTGATGTCCCTAGTTCAGTTAACCTAGAAAAGCTTGGCACGTATAAGGACTTTGCTAAAGAAGGCAATTACAAGCTGGTTTCTTGGGAAAATGTGGACAAAAATACCGCTCAATCATTTTTCTCGAAACTGATGTTCTCAGCGTCAATCATCAAAGAAGTATTTTTTGTCTCTGGACGCAAAGATCCAAAGGGTAGGCGCATACAGCAAACATTGAAAGACGTACAAGGTAATGCCAAGGAAACGGAGAACAATTGGGCACAGTATCTTGACGATCCATTAGACCAAGGCAAAAAGGATAAAGATAGACCAAAAATCATTGAAAAAAATGAGGGAGTTATAGCAGATAATCCTTTGGGTGGTGGTGCAGGGAGTTAAATCAATGGGATTAAAAATAGTATTATCAGCGCTAGCAAGCCGAAAAAGACGGCAGGAAATCACCAAGGGGAAGCCCAGACAGATAAATCCCGCTGGAACGATTGTTCGCAAAGAAAATGGAGGGATGCTTGATGTTTTGCTTGGATGGGGTAAGCGAATAGTTGGATTTGTGGTAAGCCTGCTACCCGTTGTTGGCGGATGGGCAACAACGGTATGGTCATGGCTGATTGGCGCGGCAACAGCTATCGTTAATTTTGACTGGAATGCTAGTGACAAGCAGATAGAAGAATGGATAAAGGGTAATAATATTGCTTTAGCCTCAACTTGGGGTAATGCTGTAGGCGAAATTGCTGGTAGCGTTGCCGCGTTAGCAATTGGAGCAGGAGTATCGTTACTTGTTCCCGTGATCGGCGGTAAAGCGCTTGCAGCTATCGTTAAATCTCGGCTTATCGCAGAACGTGCTGATGATGTAATCGGAGCATTACGCTCTGCGCTTCAAGCTACCGTTGGAACGATGGCTAAAAATTCAGGTCTTAGCTTGTACGTGAATATTCGCAAAGCCATACGCTTAATTCCTGCGTTCAAAGGATGGGGTAGAGAGGGAGGCAAGCCATTTATCATCGCCGAAAAGGTTGAGGAGGCAATCCAAGCTATTCCTAACGAGTATTTACGGGCTTTTACGGATAGCGCGGTAGACCAGTTTTTTGAATCGTTTGTAGAGTCTGGATATATCGTAGCGAATACGATTGATGAGCAATGGCAATTACATAAAGCGAGTGCCACTACGATTCTTGGCAAAGAGACTACTTTGGAAATTTACCCAGATCCAGAAATTAAAGAGGAGAAGATTGTATTAAAAGGGAACCAACGATTGCTTAAACCACAATTGAGTACGGTTTTGGCTAACGCACAGATTATCAAAAATAAGGATGTAGGGCAGATTGCGGGTATGCCTGCGTCAGAATTTGTAAGTGCAGTACCAACAATGCGGTCGCTTACCATCATTCTGTATAGCAAAGAAAAACCCCCTTTCTTCGATAGGAAAACCAAGAAAAGAGCTAAGCCGGTACAGGTATCGATTCCCGATTACAAAAAAGGGTTGACTTGGCAACAAATCAAAGACGCTTGCAAAAACCACACTTGGGGTAAATTTCATGGTATCGCAAAGCTCGATAACGGACGCACCATTGAAGCTTGGAGTAGTAGCGAAAAGGAAGCGGTAGAAAAGGTTAAGGATTACTGCAAATTGAGCGAAGCGGAAATCGTGTCTATTCGGGTAACCGAGCAAAAGGAAACTAAAAATCTATCTATGAAGAGAGAGCCAACTAGAATTTATCCAGTATTCGTGAATTTTACAGTACGTAAAAAGGCTAGTAAATCTGGTAAAGGACGGCGAACACTTACAGGTAACTTAGAAGAGAAAAGGGAAAGATGGGAGTTATGGAGAGATAAACAACCCCAAGGCTATAAAACGCCTTAGACGTATTCGGGTATTAACTTAATTTATTAACTTAATGAAGGAATTGTAACAATGCCACTATCTAACCCAATCACAGTTATTAACGTGACCCAAGAAATCAATAACTACACGACTAACGAATACATCACTCAAGAGGTTAAGGGTAACGATATAATCTTCGCCGAAAGCGATCCATACGGACTAGCCGCAAGAATTAATCAAATTTGGATAAATCCTATCACAGGCGAATTATGGACGGCAGATAGTATTGAAACTATGGATGGTTGGAAAAAAATCATACCTAATGTTACTGCGCTAGGGAACAATTTACTTAATATGATTGGGGATTTAGAAGACAGCCTCACTAATGCGATCAACGGCTTAGAAGCCAGGTTGTCTGACACAGTAATCACCATTACAAGTCCTAATACAGCACCTTTGAGGATTGGACAAGTATGGCTAAATACTGTTTCTAGAAGATTGTGGATAGCATCAGCAACGGCAAATATTAACAACTGGATAGAAGTAACAGCAGAGAGCGGAATACCAGGGATGGGAGGGGGATTAATTCCGTTTATGGAAGCTTCGCCATACGATATAAACCTAATTGGAGCTAAACCCTATACCTTCTATTTTTCGATACCAGAGAAGGATATATACGTACTGAGTCAAGTAGCACCAGTAGAATTTACTCGATTCCTAGGCGAATATTTAGCACCGATAAACCCCTTTGCCTTTCGCAATTTCTTAAGTAGCGCAAATACCATTTATCAAGGTACAGGCGAATTTACCGGAACTACCGAAAATATACTTTTTGATCCAGAAGAAGCGGTGTATATGGGACAGCTATTGGAATACTACGACTTTAAAGGTACTTGGATGCTATGGAAACCAGAATCAGAAGGATTGTTCACCTTTACCACTGAATATTTACCTGGGTTTGTTGCTCAACCCGTTGTACTGTCCATCCTCAAAGGAACACATTACACTAATTTCGCTCCCGAAGTTCAGCATTATTACGATGGAATAAACGTCCCAATCGTTACCGCTGGGACAGGGGAAATATGGGCAATACGCGCAGCAATACCTTTTGATTATCCAGGGCAATTTAAAGTGATAATTAACGAGTATTCACCTTAGATAGGATCTCTAATCAATGGACTACTGATTTTTGGTGGCAAGGGGCAAGCTGATTTCTGCCACTAAATTTTTCTATACTGGGCATAATGCAAACCCTTTTCTAGGCATATTTTTAGGCTAGGCTACCCACAAAAAACGCTTAATCCTTACAGGTAAACACTTCTACGCATTTACCTAGCTGTCTCTTAATCCGCTGGTTCGGGGTTCGAATCCCCGGTCACCCATGTTTTTGTTGTAAGAGAATAGCCTGAGACCCACTTGAAACCCTGTTCCCGTCTGGTTTGTAGACTTATGGCAGTTTTGTCAGAATTTTAGAGCCAGAAATTCGGCAGTAAGGCTTTACCCAGATTGCGTGCGGTTTGATTTAAGAACCGCGCGGCTTGAATATGCGGTTCGTCAGGTTCAATGGGTAAGATTCTCGCTCTGTTGCCATGACCGAAATAGGCAACCACCTCGTTTGCTGCCTCCAAACCCGTGACAAAAGCTTTCTCCTGCGACCAGGAACCGTGTCGATTAACAATCCAATCACCGCTCATAAAAACGTTTGGGAAACTGGTGTCTCGGGACAATAGATATTGATAGCTTCCAGGCGCGAAATGTGTAACAGCGCGGGATAAGCGAATTACACTACTATCTATAATCTTCGTATCTCGAAACTCGCTTACGCAAGTGGTTAAATAACCGTGCGCGATCTTGACAATCTCATCGTTATCTAACGGCAAAAATTGATTAGCATGGTAAAAATCCACTTCGACAACGCTACCTGGCTCGTCGCGATATTCATCGTGCAAAGCATTGAGGTCGAAGAAAGTCCAACCCGTAGTAGCGTCAAAGCCAAAACATGCATTCGATGCCATTGGGATATCGATCTTGCGATCGCACCACAATCGCGTTGCCAATACATCCACCGCACCTAGATTCATTACATTGCGAAATTCTCGACGAGATTGCAGATGCGGACTGCTAGAGATTATCTTTTGCATGCCTGTAATCCCCACCGCAAACACTACAGCATCGGCATCAAATACTTCATCGCCGCAGACAACGCCTGTAGCTTTACCCTCGCCATCCACTCTGATATCGCTAACTCGTTTTTGCGCCAGTACCTTGCCACCTGCTTGTGCAATCTTCTCTACCCAGGGTCTAAAGATTTGCTCTCCCACTGTACCCCGACACCACACTACATCAAAGTCATTCTGATGTGCCAGGATGAAGTAGTAGAGCATTCCCAAAGCTGCTGCCGCCGAGCATTGCTCTCCAGGTGCAAACAAACCCACCAATAGCATTGGCTCAAATGACTCGCGATATAACCGCGCCGACACGCCAAATTGGCGAAATAGCTCGCGGGCAGTAACGCCATCGTAGCGCCGCCAAGCATCGTCGGAGTTATCGAAATCCACCACGGCGTAGAGTAAAGGGAGGGCAGACAAGCGATCGCTCAGCGGCAGACGCTTGAATTGTGGATAAAAGAACGTGCCCAGTGGCGTGGGTAAGCGCGGCAGATCTTGGAAGATGGGAGATTCTACCTCTAAGCCTGCGGGCGAGTACTGCGATGATTTTGTCCAGGGCGTAAAGGGACTGATGCCCAACTGTTTCACCAGGTCGAAAATATTTCGATAGGGATACCAGAAACCATGCACTCCTGCTTCTACGGATCTACCGCCTGCGGTTTTCCAACCTGCCACCAGACCGCCAGGATAGGCTCCCGCCTCTAGCAAAGTTACGTCGTAGCCCTGTTGGGCTAATTGATAAGTGGCACCCAAACCAGCCCACCCTGCTCCTACAACTACGACTTTACGCTTTTCCAATTCTGCTGGCATTTTCAATATTTATTAAGTAATATTAAGAGCCATTATAGCGGTTTTCAGATGGCTTATGCTTTGCCAACTTCAGCGCCGACAACAACAGAATTGTACCCAAAATCAAGTACAACAGGGAACTTGATACATATCTCAAAAGACTACTACCAATAAACGCGCCCAGAATTGAGCCAGATGCCATTGAACCGATAAACCCTTGCTCTGATTTAACTTCCTTAAGTCTTTGCTGGCTTCTGTATTTGAATAGGCCCATCACAATTGTTGGAATGCCGATCGCAAGGCTTAAACTCCCTGCTAATTTGATATCCACTGCAAACAACAAAATGATTGTTGGGATAATTAACTCACCACCTGCCACACCTAACATACTGCTGAAGATCCCAATGATGATTCCTGCTACAAGGCCAAAGCTGATTCTTAGGAGGCTCGGCAGTTGGAAACTTCCAAGACTGAAAATGAGATTGTGCCCTATCAATACAACAACGAATGAAAATGTTACTGTGACCAAGCTGACAATGAGATTGATAATAATGGCTTGCAGGGTTCGATAGTTGAAAATACTCACTAGAACAGGTAGGCGAAACTCTGCCCCGCCCAAACCAATTAGTCCACCCAGAACCCCAACCAAAGCTCCCCACGCAAAAGACTGAATATTTCGCATTCAGATCTCCACACCTCACAACAGCAAAATTATGAACGATGTGGTTTGAAGCTGAGGTTATCAACTTAACAGCACTTGATTTTGGCTGCCCCACAGATAACTTTCGGCGACACCCTCACCCAGAGACAAAGCAGATAGGTGGACGCTCTATCGATCGCTACCCTAAAAATTCCCACAAAAAAGAGACTGTATTTTGCAGCCTCTTTTTTATTTTATAGATATAGCCGTAGACAGATCTGTTAGGACAGGGGGTGTGGGGGCGCAGCCCCCACGCAGGGGTTCCACCCCTGCACCCCGTCCTAAGCCTATTGGCTATAGCTATATCTATTCTATGTAACCGCTATACGCTAGACGCAATTACTAACCCTAATACACCAAGGAAAATAACCAGGGCGTAGAACTGGGCGCGTCCGTTTTCAAAGTACTTCAGCGCTTCACCCGTGACCACAGTAACAAATCCAGCCAGGTTAACCAGACCATCCACAATTTTGGCATCCACTTCCAGTACTTGACGCGCTAGACGACGCGAACCCTGCACGAAAGCAAAATCGTAGATTTCGTCAAAGTACCACTTGTTTTTAGAGAATTTGTACAAGGGCTGGATTGATTTGGCGATCGCCTCAGCAGATATGGTTTTCTGCAAGTACATTAAAATTGCCAAACTAATCCCGATCGCGGCAATCCCCACCGAACTGCCCGCCATTGCCAGGAACTCAGGCGTAAAGCCTTCCACGGGTACCCCCTCTATCTTCTCGCCTGGGGCATGAATAAAAGCCTCAAAGTAATTACCTAAAGGCGTACCGACTAGTCCAACTAATACGGATGGAACTGCCAGTGCCATCAACGGGAAGGTCATGCTTAAGGGCGACTCGTGGGGCTTATCAGCATGGTGATGGTCGTGAGAGTCATGGGATTCCGAGGATTCCTCACCGGAATTTTCTAGTTTTACTCTGGCAACCAGTTCCTTTTGAGTACCTTTGAATTCGCCTTCAAAAGTGTTGAAATACATGCGGAACATGTAAAAGGCAGTAATACCAGCCGTCAGCCAGCCCACGGCCCACATGGCAGGATTAGCAGCAAAAGTCGAGGCGAGAATTTCATCCTTAGACCAGAAGCCTGCAAATGGGGGAATACCCGAGATTGCCAACGTCCCGATCAAGAACGTGACCGCCGTAATCGGCATATACTTGCGCAAACCGCCCATCACGCGCATATCTTGCGCCACGAAGGGGTCGTGCCCCACCACGCCTTCCATGCCATGAATTACGGAGCCGGAACAAAGGAATAGCATCGCCTTGAAGTAGGCGTGGGTCATCAGGTGAAATAAGCCCGCTCCGTAGGCTCCCACGCCCATCCCCATAACCATGTAACCTAGCTGCGAAATTGTGGAATAGGCCAGACCTTTTTTAATGTCATTTTGGGTTATGGCGATACTAGCGCCTAAGAAGGCAGTGAACGTTCCCGTCCAGGCGATCGTATTCATTACCGCAGGCAGTTCCTCAAACACGGGGAACATGCGCGCAATCAGAAATACACCAGCAGCAACCATAGTGGCGGCATGGATCAGGGCTGAGATCGGTGTAGGGCCTTCCATTGCGTCAGGTAACCAGACATGTAGGGGAAATTGTGCTGACTTAGCCGCTGGCCCCATAAACACCAGAATGGCAAATAACGAGGCTAGAAAAACGCTGATGGAACCGGATTCGACTGCTGCGGTTAATCTAGTGCCCATTTCGCCAAAATCGAAGGTGCGCGTTACCCAGTACAAACCTAGCAAGCCGAGCAAAAGTCCAAAGTCTCCCACGCGGTTGGTGACAAATGCTTTTTGGCAGGCATCGGCTGCCGCCTTACGATCGAACCAAAAACCGACTAGCAGGTAAGAACACATACCCACTAGCTCCCAAAATACGTAGATTTGTACCAGGTTAGGACTAACTACTAAACCCAACATGGAGGAGCTAAATAGGCTCAGATAGGCATAGAACCTGACATAGCCAGGATCGTGCGCCATGTAACCATCGGTATAAACCTGGACTAGGAATGCAACAGTAGTAACGATAACCAGCATTAAAGCTGTCAGGCGATCGATTACGAACCCCATACTGAGGTGAAAACTACCAGCCTGTGCCCAGTCAAACGACCATAGATAGGGGGCGTGTCCCTGGATTTGGCTCCACAGGAGGCTAAAGGCCAGTACCATGCCTGCCCCGGTGGCAGACACGCTTAAGATCGCACAGGCTTTCTTCAGTTGATTGGTGGCCTTATTGAAAGAAATCAGCCCCAATCCGATCGCGAATGCCGCTAATAATGGCAACACGGGAATCAGCCAAGCGTATTGATATGCAAATTCCATATTTCGAGATTATTTAACTCTCTAACGATGTAATAATGACTCTTCCCGTTTGATAGTCTACTACAGTCACACATGCACCAAAGTGTAATTTGAGAGCAAAAATACTCAGAAAACCTAAAGCATTTGTTAAACTTTACTGTGATGTCAGTAAATTCAAGTAGGGCAAACTATCCTTGCAAACTATCAAACTTGGATCTAGCGGCTTGTCAATTCCGCCCTTGGGAATCGGAACTTGGGCTTGGGGCGACAAGTTATTTTGGAACTACGGTAAAGACTATGGTGAAGCCCAGGTCAAAGATGCCTTTAAAGCTGCCCTCGATGCTGGTATTAACTTCTTTGACACAGCCGAAGTTTACGGCTTAGGCGAATCGGAGCGTCTACTGGGGCAATTCGCACGCGGTAATAAACAACCGATTTGCATCGCCACGAAGTATATGCCCGTTCCCTGGCGCATTAATGCTAAAGCTGTCAAGGATGCGGTGACGGCCAGTCTGGAACGCTTGCAGGTGAAGAAGATCGATCTGTATCAGGTGCATCAACCCATAAGTTTCATGATGAATCAGAAAACCCTCATGAATGCACTTGCTGACGAGGTCAAACAGGGTCGGATCGTTGCAGTTGGCGTGAGTAATTACTCCGCCGAACAGATGAGGGAAGCCCATAAACTTTTGCGCGATCGCGGTATCCCCCTCGCCGTCAATCAGGTAAAGTACTCCTTGCTAGATCGGCAAATTGAAACAAATGGCATTCTAGATGCGGCGCGATCGCTCGGTGTTAAGATCCTCGCCTACGGCCCCCTAGCACAGGGATTGCTAACGGGTAAATATACATCAACTCAAACGCCCACCGGCGCAAGGCAACTCGATGCTCGCTTCGGCAACGATAACCTGTTCAAAGTCGAACCGTTGCTAAAACTATTGCGCCAAACTGCCGAGCAACATAACGGCACGCTTGCCCAAGTGGCGCTAAACTGGCTGATTGCCAAGGGGGTCGTACCAATTCCCGGTGCTAAAAACGCAGAACAGGTCCGCCAAAATGCGGGTGCATTAAACTGGCAACTCTTGCCTGAAGAAGTTTCCATACTAGATCGCGCTAGCCTCGAATGGCGGAAGTAAGGAAATGTATTTTTTGTAATCCTTGATTCAGTAACTACATGCATAAGCGTTAATTTAGGTTGCATCCCAGACCAAAACTGAGGTCAAATGTCACGGTTAGCCTAAAATCTACTACGTGAGCGATCGCGCTCTGATGCTCTTAGAGTATATCCACTCATATCCATTCAATAGTAGAGCCTTTGGCTAGGGGCATGACTCGTATGGAAGCAAAGTATTTGCTACAACTCTATGAAATGGGAGACAGAAATTTCCCATCTATTGACTTGAGTGGGGCTGAATTGAGCAAAGCCAATTTGATTGGCGTCAACTTTCGAGGCATAAATTTAACTGGAGCAAATCTGACGCGATCGTTCCTCATGCGATCGGATCTCAGCGAAGCATTTCTGAACTGGGCAAACATGAGCTTCGTGAAGCTCAGCGATGCAAATCTCAGCTATAGCGATCTGACCAAGGCTAATCTCAGAGGGGCATTTCTGGTCAAATCGAATCTCGCCAAAGCGCGGCTTAGCGGTGCTACTTTAGCAAATGTAAATTTACGCAGTGCTGTATTAACTGGTGCTAATCTCAGTGGGGCAGATCTTACCGAGGTAAATCTCAGGGGTGCCGATCTGAGAGGTGCCAACCTCAGTTGGGCAAATCTGAGTATGGCTAGAATGAGTGGAGCTTTATTGGATGGTGCGTTTTTGAATGGGGTTAATCTCAGCGGCGCGTTTTTAAATGGAGTCGATCTCTCCCGTGCAAATTTGAGTGGGGTGAATCTGAGTGCAGCTAAGCTGAGCGGTTCAAACTTAGACGGAGCCAACTTGCAAGGCTGCAATCTCACAGCCGCGAAACTGCGTAGCGTCAGCTTAGTCGGTGCCGACCTGACCGGTGCCAATTTGCATCAAGCATCCTTGGGCAAGGCCGATCTGAGTTGGGCAATTATGGTCAGAGCTAACCTCAGGGGCGCAGAGCTATGCGATGCTAACCTCAACGGTGCCAACATCGAAGAAGCAGACTTCACTGATACCATGCAAACCGAAGAATTATTTAGACAGCATATTAGTGGCAGAGCCATTGGCAGCGGACATCTTTGGATACAACAAAACACGACCGATTTGAATTACAACTATGGCTACCAATATAGCCATAGACAAATCTGTTAGGACAGGGGGGGTGGTGGCGCAGCCACCACGCAGGGGTGGAACCCCTGCACCCCATTCTAAGACTGTTAGCTATTGCGATAGGAACTGGGAGAGAGCGCCAGCCATACAAGAGTTTGAGATTTGTATCGCAGGCTGGACGGTGCGTTCGGCTAATCTTGAGGCATCTCCAGGGCGATCGCGGTAATTGCACTCGTCATTTCCATCAAAGCATCATATTCCCACATGCCTTCGCCTCTGCGTCCGGTGCGAATCTGGAAGCTCAGCTTAAAATCATCGGGATAACCAGATGCCTCCAGCCAAATGGTTTCCGTTTCTGCCGTACAGGTTAGACTTTCTGTTTCTGATAACTCAATCTGCATTGCCTGCATTGACTCGATCAGTTGGATGCCGATCTGACAAAATTCCCTTAACTCCCGGTGCGTTAGCTCAAATGCCCAGTTGTCACCTCCCACCAAGCCTTGGAACGGATAAGCACTTGGCAGCCAACCTATCCGCCAGCCCCGACCGCTATACAGTTGTTTGCTCACGGATGTTACGGCGAAGGCATCATACTCAATATGCCGTAGGCATCGGGATTAATATACCGACGTACCGCAGATTGGATATCTTGTGCCGTTACCGAGTTAACTTGCTCTGGATATTTCAATGCCGCTTCTAGATTGCCAACTACGCGATCGTAGTAGCCGTAAATACCCGTGCGATCGCGGGGTGATTCATTCGCAAATATAAAACGATTGGATACTTGCGTGCGAATTTTATCGAGTTCTTCGCTGCTAACAGGCTCGTCGTACAAGCGTTGTAGGTGTTCTCGGATTGCCATTTCCACTACCGGAATGCGCTTGGATTCTAGTTTGGCGGAAATCTGAAATGTGCCCTGCCATGCTTGAGTGGAGTTGCTGGCAGCGATGCGATCTACTAAGCCCCTATCTTCGCGCAGATCCTTGACCAGGCGAGAAGTACGCCCACCGCTCAAAATACTGGCTAACACGTTAAGCGGATAGGTTTCATTCAGATCGTACAAGCCAGGTACGCGCCAGGTCATGACCAATCGCGATCGCTGCAAACTGCGATCGATAACCTCCTGCCGCTCGATCTCCTGAAACGGTGCTTCCCGTTGCAAAGTTTGTCGCTCTGTGCGCGAATTGCACGGCAACTGCTCGAAGGCTTGGGAGACTACACTTATCATCTGTGCCACAGTTAGGTTGCCCACCACTACTACGGTAATATTTTCGGGACTGTACCACTGTCGATGAAAATCACGCATCTGGTCTGATGTCAAGTTAGCGATCGCATCAGATGGCCCCAGAACTGGACGGCGGTAGGGTAATTGCTGGTATGCCATCTCGGCTGTATGGCGATATAAACGTCGATCTGGATTGTCTTCGCTGCGGCGAATTTCCTCCAGCACCACCAGGCGCTCCCTTTGGAATTCCGGATCGGGAATCCTGGCATTCAACACCAGGTCGATCTGCAAAGGGGCGAGTTCGGCAAAGTCCTGTGGTGCTACCGTGATGTAGTAATGCGTATAATCCTGACTGGTAGCGGCATTGGTATTCCCCCCGCGCGATTCCACTACCCGCTCGAACTCTCCTACTGACTGGCGATCGCTCCCCTTAAAAATCATGTGCTCCAGAAAATGCGCCATGCCATTAATATCGTCGCTCTCGTTAGCCGAGCCAACGTTAATCCAGATATCGAGGGTCACTGCATCTACGGGAACCTGCTCGGCAATTACTCTTACGCCATTCGCCAACTTGTAGATAGTTGGAGCCACAAAAGCCTGGCGATCGCTTGGTAAGAGGGTAGTTGTCATAATACTTAATAATGCTTATTCAGTATGGGGGCTTAAGGATCTATATAACATGATTTCCATTGACGGGGTGAAGGGGGTCTACCCCTTCTTGGGGGCAACGCCCCCAAACCCCCTTCTCGTTTTCATCTGAAAACCGCTATACTTATTGCCCGCGAGATCGCGGGTGCGATCGGAATTTTGTGTATCGAGCCTCTGAAACAGCGTAAATACGTACTTCAGGACTCAATTTACACAAAAATCTGAACACTCTCGCGATCGCAGGCTCCCAAGACAGTTAGCGTTTGGCGTTGCGCGTCGGTTAATCCCGTAGCACCCGTAATATCCATGTCGGTATAGGGTCGAGGCACTTCCAAACGTTGTAGCGCTTGACCCGTTTGTAAATTCCAACATTGAATGCTTTCATCTTGACTGGCGCTGAGCAACAGATCTGATGAGGCAAAGAGCACCGACCATACCCAGTTTTGATGTCCTGAGAGGGTCTGAAGGCACGTACCAGCGGCTAAATCCCAATGCTTAATCGTGCGATCGGCACTGCCACTTACCAATTGCCGACCGTTTGGACTAAAACGCACGGTTAAGACCTGTTGTTGATGACCGCTCAACACCTGGAGACATTCCCCAGTCTGCACGTCCCAAATCATCACTTGACGATCGTCACCGGCGCTGGCTAACCATTGGCTATCAGGGCTGAACGCTACAGACCAGATGCGGTTGGCATGGGCGTGCCAGGTGCGCAGACATTCGCCAGATTCAGCACTCCATAGTTTGAGGATTTGTTCGTAACCGCCACTGGCTAACCATTGACCGTCAGGGCTAAAAGCGACAGAGAGAGCCGATCCCAGGTGGCCTTCCAGAGTCTGAATGCAATGACCTGCGGTCGTATCCCAAAGTTTAAGGGTGCGATCGTAACTAACGCTGGCAAGGGTATTGCCACTGGGGTGAAAAGCCAGACCCCAGATCCAACTGGTGTGTCCTTGCAAAGTCAGTCGGCACCGCTCGCTCTCAGGATTCCAAAGTTTAATCGTGCGATCGATACTACCGCTGGCAAGGGTTTTTCCGTCCGGACTAAAAGCGATCGACAGGACGCGGTTTTGATGACCGCGCAAAGTCTGAAACGGTTCGATCGCTTCCGGGGTTGTTTCAGATAGATTATGGGGCAACTGCCAGAGCCGAACGGTTTGATCTTCATGCCCGCTTGCCAGGATTTGATGTTTGGGATGCAGGGCGATCGTGTAAATAGTATTGCTATGCCCTTGCAGCGTAGTGGTGCAGTCTCCGGTTTGGGGCTTCCAAAACCGCGTGGTATTGTCATCTCCACCACTTGCCAGCATGGTGCCACTGGGATGAAATTTTACAGACCAAACTCGATTAGCGTGCTTTTTGAGTACCTGCGTGCACGTCCCATTGCGAGCATCCCACAATCGCACGCTGAGATCGTAGCTGGCGCTGGCGAGGGAACGTCCATCGGGGCTAAAAGCAACGCTGACCACAGGGGCTGCATGTCCGTGCATGGTATGCAAACAGTTGCCGGTGCTGGCACACCAGAGCTTAACGGTGCCATCCATGCTGGCACTAGCGATTAGCTTCCCATCAACACTGAGAGCGATCGCCATAATCCATTGCGTATGACCTTCTAAAACTTGCAAACATTCTCCAGTTTGGATATCCCACTTGCGAATGCAGTTATCTTCACCACTACTCCATAGGCGATCGCCATCAGGTGTAAAGACAACGCTCCAAACACATGCACCATGTCCCTTGAAAATTTGAACGCACTCACCAGATTTAACTTCCCATAATCTAATCGTAGAGTCGGTACTGCTGCTGGCTAGATAACGTCCGTCAGGACTAAAAATAGTATCAGTGGTGATGCTGGTATGTCCCTGGAGAATCTTGAGGCAGTGACCGTTGCTGCTATCCCAAAGGCGAATCGTATGATCTTGGGAGCTACTCGCGATTATTGCCTGCGTGGGATGAAAGGCAACCGACCAGGCCCAGGAATTGTGCCCTTGGCATCTGGCGATGGGATGCAAATTGACTGCAGACCAGATCGTCACATCGCCATTAGTATCGCTGGTGGCAAAGTATTGCCCATCTGGGCTAAATGCCACGCAGGTGATGCCCCCAAAGGTATTGGCAAAGAGACATTGATGGAAAACTGCCTGCCTAAAGTTAGTTTGTCGTAGCGTGATGTCATGTAGCAGCGCCTGACGAATTAGAATGCTGGAGAAGTTGTAGCCCGTCAGATCTACTTTGAGATGGCGAAATAGATTCAAGAGATTCCCACCGCCATATCCGTGTTGCTTGGCTGGCAATGCCTGCAACTGCACTAAAAGCAATTGAAGTTGCTGGGCGACGGCGATCGCTGAACCGAAGTAGCCAATCAATTGCGCCGCGAGGGGCTGAAGGATCAAACGGGTTTGGCTTTCGCGGATGTTGTCCTCTACCTGGGCTTTGAGCAAAGCATGGCTGAGCAAATAGCGGGGGGATATGGCGATAATTTCCTTACTAAGATGCTGAATCAAGTCATCAATGAGATATTCCATCACCACGGGTTGGAGTGTAAAGGCATTGAATCCCACATCGGTCTTAGTTGTCTCAATTAGCGATCGCCGTTTCAAAGATTCCAATGCTTCGATCAGAATCGCGGTCAGCGGTTCTGGTACTAGATCGCTCTGTAGCTGGGCAACAGATACGGGTTCGCAGTTAATCGCCAGCCAGTACAAAATATAGCGGTTTTCAGATCAGAAAGATCAGGGGGTTTGGGGGCGTTGCCCCCAAGAAGGGGTTCCACCCCTTCACCCCAAAAATAAAACCCGTTCTCAAGTGAAAACCGCTATAGCTTGCTCCAGAGCGGAGAGGCGCTGCATTTGCTTAGCGAGCAGTTGCCGCAGCCCATTGAAAACCCCGTGACCTTGTTGGAGAAATTGCGTGATATTTCCTCCAAACAGTTCGCAAATCGTAGTGGAAACGATTTTGAGTACCAGTGGATGTCCTCGGTAATAGTCGATCAATCGATCGATCTCTGCTGCCGAACCAGTTATACCTTTGCTATTAAGCACCCGCTGGCTCGATATCGCATCCAATCCCGTTAAGTAAAAAGTGCGCACGGGGAAGCGATCGCCTTCTAAGGCATCGATACCCTGGGGCTTCTCCCGGCTGGTGAGCAGGACACAACTAGCGTGATTGAGTTCGCCCGCATATTGCAGTAATTCGTGATATCCCTCACAGGCAGGTTGAAATACTCCACCTTGCTGTCCGCTCTGCAACAGCATGTCGAAGTTATCCAGAATCACAAGGCAGCGTTTTTGGCGCAGATAAGCAATTAATTGTTCGAGTTTAGCCGCTACCGTTGTAGGGATGGATGTGTCAGGGGAGGGGGCGAGAAATTTCAGCAGTCCGTTCAGCAGTTCGTCAAGCGGTGGGGCAGATTTGAGCGATCGCCAGATCAAAACCTCAAATTGCGGTTGCAGGGTTTGCGCCAGCCGAATCGCCAGCGAACTTTTACCAATACCACCCATCCCCAGAATGCTAACCAGCCGACAGCGATCTTCCGCGACCCATCGACTCAGGGTGGCGACCTCACTGTCACGTCCATAAAAATGGGGAGCATCGGCGGCAGTGTCCCAGTCAGCGTGGCAGTGCGATATTGCTGTTGTTTCAGGATGAGGATTGGTTGTGGGGCGAGATTTAGACTCTTGATAGCGGCGCAGGATCGTCTGAAAGTTACTTTTAGACACCCTCAGGCTCATTACTTTCGACAGCCGTTGCCAGAGCCGAAACCCCACAGTACGGATATAGTCATCGTCGTACCCCGTTATTTGGGCAATCTCAGCGTAGGTTTTACCCTCGCTACAGTAGCGAATCATCAATTCCTCTAAATTGCTGAGCGAGTTGGGTGCTAAGACAGCATCCAAAACCAACAGCGCTTCCCCAAAAGACCAATCAGTCATGTCCTATCCGTACGGTGTTCAAGTATCGATAACAACTGGGAAACAATTCTTAATCTAAATAATTTCCCCTTAACTTTACTTTAATATTTTTCAGCTTATAAATGTTACTTTTTAACACTTTTTCTCACATACAACCGAGGCATAAAGTTATAGCATTAATCTCGTTGGGGTTAAGCACTTACATATTTACATACATGAGACTCTCTTAAGGAGGGCTTGATGTATGACAGTTAAGTAAAGTATTTCACATCTGCAAGCCATCATCTGAGATCTTGGGGTAAGAATCTTAGGGACAGGTTACGGGTGCGATCGCTAAGTCATGCGAGCGAGCTATTTATTCGCTTATCGGGTTGGTTTGTGCGATCGCCTCTGCTTTAGATATCAACGAAATGAACTAGCGTAGTTTACAAAACTAGCAACCTTTAGTGCTAGTTCAAGGTTTACAAGCCTTGGCAAATCATCCTCCGCATGGGTATATTGCCTGCGCATACCTCCCAAACTACGCTGACTGAAATTTAAAACACTAGCACCACTAGTTAATACACACATAAGGACACGAAATCATGGCAATTAAAAGAAAAGAGTTCTATGAAGGCTATAGAAAATTCTTTCGACCGACGTTGAGTCAATCAGAGGTGGATGGGTACGAGGCGATGTTTGACTATTGGGATAGCAGTGGTCTTACCGATCTTCGCTGGCTTGCCTATGCAATAGCCACAGCCTATCATGAAACTGGTGAGCTAATGGAACCTGTTAGAGAAGGCTTTTGCAACACTGATGCTTGTTCCATCAATGCAGTAACTGATTTATTTGATCGAGGAATAATTGGTGTGAACTATGCGTTGCCAGATCCTGGAACTGGTAAAAGCTATTTTGGCAGAGGTCTTGTTCAACTCACCTTTGCTGCCAACTATAAAAAAATGGGTAAAGAAATTGGGAAGGACTTATATAATCATCCCGAGCTAGCCTTAGATTTGAAGACATCGGTAGAGATCTTGTTTAAGGGAATGGAAAAAGGATTATTTACAGGTCTTCGCTTTGCCGATTTTTTCAACAGCGGTACCGACTGGGTTCATGCCAGGAAAATTATCAATGATATGGATAGGGCAAACTTGATTGCTGGATATGCACAAGACTTTTTCGTTAGTCTTCAGTAAGCATGATATAAATGGAGAATTGTCTGTTAATCAGTCAGGCTGGCAATAACTCAGTCAGAGTTAACGAATAGTTACACACGATAGCGATTTTGTTAACTCTTGTAATCTGCTCCAGAAAAACTGTGTAGGTTTGCCCGATATTCCCTGTCTTCCATGTAACTTGCTAGCCTCAATAGCAGCCTGTTCTCCAGACTTTGCATGTGCGCGATCGCATTCACAAGTAGCTAACTCAGATGCTATACGGTAATACTTGATTGATGCCTCAAAATTACCTTCTGTCTCTGAATTATAGGCAAGGCGGAAATAACGATCTAAATCGGTTTCAGAGGATTGTGGATTTAAAACTGGATTAAGAGGTCTACGAATAGTCAAGCAAAGATCTTTTTGTTTCGCATCGCTAGTCTTAATCTTATTTGTTTGAGCCTGTTTGTTAGGATTGGGTATCTGAGCACTAGTAGTTGTCTTTTGACCTTCATTAACACTAACAGTGCAAGCTTCTAGCAGGAAGATCGTTAACATAGGAAGTAAACGAGAGCGACTCAATTTTAATACTCCTTAAAGAACAGTATCCATATTATAGTCTCTTTGTTGGAAAGAGTAATAAAGTAGCTACACATTCATAAAACCTGCACAACTTGGTAACAATCACTAAATAATCCTTTCCATACAATATAGGAGGAACACAATGACTGTCTCACGTTCTAGTCCAACCTCATTGAGGAATTTACTCCAAAACGTAGCAAGACAATCAACACTAAAGTTCGTAAGCATTATTGACACTGAGATTCTAGAGCTGAACTCAGAAGCTGCTCTGTTATTCGTGAATTTGAGAGAAGCAGGATCGCACTCTGGATCTGTTGAACGAACCCATGGAGTTATTGTTAAAACGTCTGATGGCGGGATGAATTGGCGGGTCACTCTGGACACTGGAGAGCCAAGTAGTTCTTCCTCTCGCGGGACAGGTTCTTTAATGATGGATGAGTCATTTCTGTTACGGAAAGAATCCAATGACGAGATCAGTAATTTGTGGATTGTGTCACAATGGCAAATAGAGGCAACTTTCCCAACCCTATATTTGACAGTAGATGGAGGAGAAACTTGGCAAGAATCAGGGACTATAGGTCAGTTCTTAGGTTCTAGGGGACATAGTACATTTAATTACGCTGAAGGTCTACGGTTTCGTAATGAAAATGAAGGAGTTGTAATTGCTAGGGCTGAAGATGGAAAAACCAACATATATTTTCTCCAAACCTCAGATGGCGGTAAAACATGGGAAGAAACTTCTGCAGTACCTTCATGGTATTTTGAAGTCAGAAATGCTAGAAATTTATATCGAATGAGAAATAATCGTTTTCAAATCGTCAACAATGAAAGTGAACTTTCCGTTATGAAACTGTTGGATAGCCTCCCAAAAATCCTGAAATGATAATTTAATTAGAAAGACTATCGAGGCAAATGCGATATTCTTTGCAAACAGCTAAAAGCTTTGTCGCAAATAAAATATCTCATAAATTAGTATTAAAACAAAATTATAGATATGCAACTTACCACTAATTTTACGCTTGAAGAATTTACAAGATCGACAACTGCAGATCGTCTGGGAATTGACAATACGCCTAACGCTACAGAGATTGCTAATATTCGCTTATTATGTACGCAAATTCTTCAGCCAGCGCGTTCAGCTCTAGGTCCAATTCAAATATCTTCTGGCTTCCGCTCAGACGCTCTGAATAGAGCTGTTGGCGGTGTATCAGATAGCGCACATAGACTAGGATTCGCAGCAGACGTAGTTCCCGTGAATGTCGGCACATTAGAACTCGCAAAATGGATCAAGAATAATACTTTATTTGATCAAGTTATTCTTGAATTTGGCACACTTGCAAATCCCAACTGGATACATGTTAGTGCAGATCCAAGACAGCGTATGTCTGTTCTCCAAGCGTTTGGAAACCCAACTCAATATCAATCAGTAATTATCTAAGCGATAGTTTTTGCAATAACTTAAAGAGGTAAATTATATGCCGTCCACGCTAACAAATGTTGCGATCGAAAATGCACCAGACAATGCAATTGGGTTTGATGTCAATCATCCGATCTCTAGTGCACAAGCTAAAGCAGCTTTCAAATCTGGTTTTTTGTTTTGTATACGATATGTACCAAGACTTGAACTTAACATTGAACCAGTTGGCGATCCCGATATTACATTTAATGAGGCAAACAGAATTTTGGATTCAGGCTTAGCACTCTTTCTCGTACAACACGTCAGTAATCCTGGCTGGTCTGCAAATGGGATAAAAGGTGCACGTTTTGGCAAAAATGCTGCAATTTATGCCAATGAATGTGGTTTCCCGCGTGGGGTTAATATATTTCTAGATCTAGAGGAAGTGAGTTCAGCTTCATCACCTAGTCAGATTGAGGATTTCTGTAATGAATGGTTTGATGCACTCAGTATATCTGGATATGAGCCTGGAGTTTACGTAGGTTCCAAAAATGGTTTAAATGCCGCACAACTTTTCTCTGGCACTAAGTTTGCGCACTACTGGCATGCAGCATCACAGGCAGATCCCCCAACACCCAGACCTACCGATCGGGGGTATCAAGTCTTTCAACCTCTGCATCTAACATCCACTCAGTTTGGCAAGCTTAATCATGTGTCTTTGATTGATAAAATTGGTTTAGGGGGTACTCATCCAGCATTTGAGATAGATCTAAAAGTAGGATCTGAAGTCATTGAAGATGTTGATCTGGATTTTACTATCACAGACAAAAAAGGTGGGAATGTCAAGTGGATTAGAAGAGTGTAAACCATAGCGATTTTTAAATGACTACGGTACAGGTAAACCGCCTTAAAAGGGAGTTATACTCAAGGCACTTACTCGCTCTGTAGCGAAAACTGTTATATCAAAAGTTTTTTCACGCCATGGAGATCTTCTATTGTATAGCAGGAGATATTATGAGCCAACTTTCCCCAATCACATCCCGCGAATATAAGCTAATCCTGAATTCTTCTCGTTTCAAGCAACGCGAAGAAGGCTGCAACCAATTTTGGGACTTGGTTGAGTTTCTGATTAAATCAAATCAAGGGGATATAGATCCTGGAAAAAGTTCTGATGCCTGGATTACCGAAGAGCGAAAAACATGGTACCTTGATACACCCAGTCTCAGTCTCAGTAGTGAAGGGTTTTTCCTGAGAGTTAGAGAGGAAGAAGGGAAATATAAGATCGCGCTAAAATATCGTTCAGGCGATCGCTATTTATCGGCTGCTCAGGATGTCTCTTCTACTTCTGTGAAAGACAAACCTAAATTTGAGGAAGACATTATTCCTCCTTTTAGTAGCAAATTTTCACGCTCCAACTCAGTTGAACTTCCTAGCCTACCAGAATTGAGCAAAATGTCCCACGTTGTAGATATTTTTCCAGGCTTAAGCAAATTTAAAGATTCGATTCCTGCATTGACACCCATTAAGCGAGTTAACGATTTTATGGCACATGAAATTTGCCTCAAAACACCCAAACGGATTAAGTTTGCTGGTATATCGCCCAAGGTCAAAGCTTGTTTTAGCTTCTGGTATTTACTAGGTAATGCAGATGAGTATCCTCTAATTACCGAATTTTCTTTTGATTATGATGTACCCGAAGATAAACCAAGTGAATTCCCATCTATTGAAGTCATACAGGGAGCCAATCGTTTCTTTAACAATCTGCAAAAAATTTCCGATTGGCTGACTTCTAGCAACTCAACTAAGACAGCTTTTGCTATTGGTCTTTGATCTGTGATGCCATCGCTTGCTTCCAGATTCATCATAGGGGCGATCGCCCCATCCAATATCACTGCATCACCATCGAATAATTCTGTTAAGGAGCGCCTTATGACTAACAGTGCTATAGAGCGATCGCTTTTAGAAAGTCTTCATGCCTACGTGAGACATTTTGAGATACCTAATTCTCGTGACGACCTCCTCGCGATCGCCAGTTCGATTTTAACATTTCAGCAAAAACAAGGAAGCATAGCGATCGATCCCAATCGAGCTGAAGATTTGATTCAGCAAGTAGTCAATCAGTTTAGCGCCACAAGCGTTTCAACTTTACTTGTGGTTCAGCTACAGAAACACTAGCTCAGCAGGCAAGCCAATGGAGAAAGTCATTAGAAAATTTAGTACAGCTACAGTTTGAGGAATAGTCCATGGAAGAAGTTCTAACCGAAAAATCAGTCATCAAGGAACTGCAAGAAGGACTGTTAACGCTTGGATACGATCCTGGTGTAATAGATGGTATTTTGGGAGCACGAACAAGGAATGCACTTATAGAATTACAAAAAGCTAGTGGAGTCCAGGTTGATGAGAGTTCTAACGATTTGGCTAGGCCAGAGATTCGTGAACTACAACGGCAGCTACGTAAGCTTGGATACGATCCTGTTTATATTGATGGTATTTTTGGACCAAAAACAAGAGAAGCACTAATAAAATTCCAAGAAGCAGTTGGCATTGAGGCAAAAGGTATTTTGGATGCTAATACACTTGCCAATCTTCAAGAAGAACTGTCGAATTCCTCTGACAGCAGAACGCGTCTAAAGAAACAAGGCAGTACTCAAATCTATACACTACAAACAGACAAACCTTGGGAGCTACGCTTCGATGCTTTAGTCATTCCGGTTGGCAATTCCGGAGGTTTGGGGAGCTTCGGTCAAAGTATGTCGAAAGCTATAAATGGTTCATACTTGGCAGGAATTATAGAGGAAGAGATTAAGAAACAGAGCCAAACTCATATTGAGCCAAGCAAACCAATTCTTGTGCAAATACCTGCAAGCCTCAATTCTCAGTTATCGAAACTCCAAAGTTTTGAGACTACTGCAAGATCCCTAATTTGTGCAACAGTTGAAGAGAAAGGCCGCAAACAGCATGTCAGTGTTGCTAATGCTGCCAAAGCAGTTGCTGCAACTATAAGTCTAGCAGCAGATCGAGGTATATCCCGTTTGGTAATTCCTCTTTTAGGGACTGGTGTCAATCAACTCAATAAGGACAAAGTTGCTGAGGAAACGCTGGATACAATCATTCGAGAACTTGACGCGAATTCCTCTAAAACGGGGGGGATTAAGGAAATCACAATTGTAGACAGAGAGAATATAATTGAGACTCTTAGGGTTGCTGCAAATCGATTTCGTCAAGAATATTTAGGTCAAAGTCCTAACAACGATCTGCCAGAGGGTGAAGATCTTCTCCAAATAAAAAATGAGGTTTATGCCTTAGCTGAGGTCCTGCTAATGCGTACTTTAGAACCACCCTTGGCAGTTGGAATTTTAGGCAGTTGGGGCAGTGGTAAGTCCTATATCATGCATCTCATGCGACAAAAAATGACCCAAATTCGTAGCAATAGTATTACCACTAAAGAGGCATGGGGAGAATCAGATTGCGAAGATCGATACTCATCTCAAAAGCAAACCTCACCGTATGTTGGACACGTCTACCAAATCACATTTGATGCGTGGACTTATGCTCGGTCAAACCTATGGGCAAGCTTAATGGAAACAATTTTCTTTGAGCTAAATCGTCAACTAACTCTGGAAAAGCAATTAGGTGCAGTAGGAATCGATCCTCTTAGAGGTGGTGAAATTTGGAAAGTACTTAGTGATGGATTAACTGATGAAGAACGGCAGACATTAATTAAAAACGTGCTAGAATCAGAAAAACTTCAAGAATGGGAAAAGATTGCTTCTGACCGTAGCTTGAGCGATCAGCTTTGGACAACTCTTGAAGAAACGAGAAAAAGGGAGAACGAGACCCTAAAAGAAAAAGAAGAGGCTTTAAAGAGGGAACAAGAGAAGCTAATAAAGAGGCAAAATAGTTTGGAAATAGAAATTGCTTTTCAGGTTCAATCCGACCCAGTAGTCAGTATCCTGGAATCTAATTTGAAGATGTTGATGGGAGAAAGTTTTAATCAGTTTCAGGACGAAATTAAGAGATTGACAGGAGGTGAAATTAATCACGAGGATTTATTGTGGGCAAAATCAAAAATTACAACGCTTACACTATCTAAAATACTAACCCCAGGTAGTCTTTGGAAATGGGCAAATCTAAATTGGAAGGGGCTTTTTCTTTTTACAGTGTTTGTTCTGCTATCAATAAGTTTCCCTTTGTTGTTGGGAGTACAGAATAATATAATTTCAAGTTTGCTAACTGCTATGCCAGCTCTGCTACCTGCAACAGCGATTGCAAAAAATTTATTAAACACCTGGCATAAGTGGCATGAATCGATAGAAAAATATCTGGATGATTATGAAAATCAAGTTCTTGAAGCTAGAGAAAAGCGAATTAGGGAAGATCCAGATCTCAAGCTGATTGAGGGCAAAATCAAACAATTGGAGACGCAAGTTGAAGAGCAACGACAGAGAGTCATTACTGCTAATAGAGGTTCGCTAGCAGATTTTGTTAACACTAAGGTTGAGTCAGGTCTTTATGGTAAGAAATTGGGCTTAATGCAGCAAGTGAAAAGCGATCTAGCTAGCCTGGCAGAGCAACTAACTCTCCCAAATAAAGATCGCGTGCCTGCGGCAAGGTTTAATCAAAAAACTGAATTCTTGAGCAAACTCTTTCCGCGAGGGCCAGCAAGGGTTGTACTTTACATTGATGATTTAGATCGCTGCCCACCTCAACGAGTTGTAGAGGTATTAGAGGCAATTCAATTACTGGTAAAGCTCCCTTTATTTGTAGTCGTTCTTGCTATTGATGAGCGCTATATTGCTAGAGCTTTGGAAAAGGTTTATCAGGGTGTTTTATCTCGCAAAGGCAATCCCTCAGGTATTGACTATATTGAGAAAATTATCCAAATCCCCTATCGAGTAAGACCAGTCATGCGTAACGTATTGCAAGGGTATCTTAAATTCTTAATGCAAATAAGCGAAGACGCATCCCATGATAGTAACGATATTTTTAAAGAGGATAAAGATCCTTCCGACCATAAAACTACTGCGGAGGTAACCGATCCGAGACTCCCTAGTTTACCTGTTCTACCTCCAGATGATATTAAGCCGCTACCACGAAAAGTTCTTGAATTCACTAAGGAAGAATTTGATACTGTAAAGCAATGCTGCCAGCAAGTTGAGCTTTCTCCAAGAACTATCAAACGGTTGATCAATGTATATAAACTTTTTAAAATAATTTTGTTTCGATCGAGCCAACTTCAGAGTTTGCAAGAAGATAAGGATGCTAGGACAGTAATTGTTTCTTTCTTGGTTTTATCAGGTCGATATCCAAGCTTGATGAGGGGTATATTTGATAATTTAGAGTTAGCCTTAGAGGAGGATCAATCACAAAACAAAGCGCTCATTGAATACTTCCCAGAAGAACGCGGGTTCAATGGTGATACTTATCTGTCGCGGGAGTGGAGAAGGCTGCGCCATGATGCAAAAATAATGGGATTTGGAGAGCTAAGATTCCAGAAACTTAATGTAGAAATCTTCAATTTAGTGAGATCTTTTTGTTTTATCGGTGATATTGGCTACGACCCAGATGACTTCGCTCAAAATAAGATACCAAACCATTAGCCTTCATACTACTTTTGAAGTGGAGCAGCGATCGCCTGAAGTTAAAGCATGTTTCAGCTTCTGGTATCTACTTGGCAAGGATGACGAATACCCTTTAATTAGTGAGTTTTCATTTGACTATGACTTACCTGAAAATAAGCCAGAAGACTTCCCATCTCCTGAAGCCATACAGGGAGCGAATCTGTTCTTTAACAATCTCCAAAAGTATGCAGATTGGCTGAGTTCCAGCAATTCAACCAGAACTGCCTTTGCCACAGGTCTTTGATCTCTTTTTACACAAGTTCCAATCGTTTTTTACTCATAAGGTTTCAAACTCATGCTTCTTAACGGTTCGCACATAGCAAAATCATTCCCAAAATCTCCTAAAATTCACCACAGCGATCGAAAGATAGGGTTTATTGTTCTTACATCTGTCCTATTGTCAATCGGTGGGTGCGGTATTCAAGATATCATTGCCGTTCAAAACTTTGCTGCGATATCTGCAAAATCGACCGAGAAATTCCCTATCCTGGCTTCTGATTTTTACAAATCTTGTCTTAGAGCTGCAATACTAGACTCTGAAACAATACCAACTAGAAAAGAGCGTGAAGAAAGATGCGCTAAATTCAAGCAACTAGAACCTGGCTTAATTGCAACTCACCGGGTTGTAGAAGCATACATGCTAGCTTTAGGAACTTTAGCTTCCGATAAAACCATTGACTTTGCTTCAGAGTTTGCGAATCTGGGGACGCAGGTTAAAACTCTAAACGTATTAAAACCTGCCCAAACGGATGCTATTACAGGAATTTTGAACTTTTTGGCAAGTGCAGCAACCGATGGTTACCGTCGTGAAAAGCTCAAGGATGCTATTCAAATTAGCAATACCAATCTGCAAATCACTCTTGAGGCACTTAAATCTATAATTGGCGAAGACTACAAGCGGCTAATTAAGATAGAGAGCGACACAATTGATGACTACTACAAGCAAAAAATACTTGAACTTAAGGACAAAGATCCAGTTGCAGCCCTAGCTTTAAGAAATCAGTGGAAAGAGCAGAGCGAAATAATTGATAAAAAATTGAGTGCCGCCGATGACTATGTTGAAATCTTGAACGAGATTGGTAAGGCTCACCAACAGCTATATGACAACCGCAATACTCTAGACTCAGAAAAGATGATTCAAACTATGGTGGGGTATTCCCGCAGACTTCAACCCTTAATTGAAGATTTTGTCAAAGCTTTCTCGTAATAAATTCAGAATAAACCTATGAGCAATACAATAACGCTTGAACAAGCTCGCGAATGCGCAGATCAGCTTGTGGAAATTGCCGAGCAATTGTCAGATTTTAGATTCAAGAATTTTGATACTCTCACTGATGCCCAGCGCAATGAGATCCGTTTGAAAGTATCTTCTCTCAGGCGAATGGCAAGTGACATGACCGCCCTCATCGTGGGACAAACGCTACAGAATCTAACCGAAACTCTCAAGAAAATAACCGAAGCCACAAATGAGGCTGAAAAAGCCATTGAAAGAATAAATGAGGTAAAGAAGGCAATAAATATTGCAGCGTCAGCGATTAAACTCGCCGCCGCAATCATTACACTAAACCCAGCCGCTATTCTTGCAGCAGCTGGCGAGGTGATTTCTGTCAGCAAATAATATTCCTGCAGTTGCTTTCTGCTTGGATTGAGTGGTAATTGTCTTTATTTTGCAACTAGATTTTTATACTATTTAGGAGTCGAATTCCATGTCACGAAAACTTGCGATCGCTATCAGTGGTGCTGTTTCTTTAGGAAGCTACGAAGCAGGAGTAATGTATGAGGTATTAGAGGCAATCGACATGATGAAACCTTAGCTTATGAGAGAGGCTTTTAAACTCCCAACAATTTCTACTTTTGGAAAGATCTTTTACCATTGAAAGGGGATTACAATGACTACAGACTATATTATATTTATTCACGGTGTTAATGTTCGCGACCGAAGGGCTTATGAGATTCAAGCCGATAGAATGTTTCAGAACATTAAAGCCGCAGTTAACAATCCATCGCGAACCTTAAAGCCCGTTATTTTATTCTGGGGAGATATTGCAGCAGATTCAGTTATCACCCTACATGATGGATTAGAGTCATCTTCCAAATGGAAAGAATTTTGGTTTAAAGACCTACGAAATGAACAAGTTTTACCATTTGTGGGTGATGCAGCAATGTACCTCAGCCGATTTGTCAGTTCAAAAATTGTCCAGCAAATTACCACTCAAGCCCTCGATCAAATTGGACTATCGGTCGAAGAACTCAAAAATCCACCTAAAGAAGATCGACTTCATCTTGTTACCCATAGTTGGGGCACCGTCATTTTCTTTGATATCTTATTTGCTTCTCGTTGGGAAGATCCAGAACCCTTGGTTTCGAAAGATACTCGCAATCAGATTGAGCATATACGCCGTGGATTCTTTGGCATCGGTGGCAGTGAAGAAGAAAAGGGGTATGGTATTCCCTTGGCAAGCATTCATACAATGGGTTCTCCTATTGCCCTATTCAATTTAGTTAATATTCAAGGTGCTCGTTCCTTTAACTTCACTCCAAAACTTAAAGAGCTTTTAGCAGCCCTTAAGGATCGGCTGGGGAAACCTCTACTTTGGAAAAACTACGCTCATCCTGGTGACCCCATCGCTTATCCTTTAGAAGGATTGATTCCACTCTTCTTTGCTAAAACTCAAGATCTAGTTCAAGTTGAAGATGTCATGAGTCCAACCAGTTGGATTGGGCAGGCATTTGGACAGTCCATCCTCTCGATCGTTAATGGTGGCACAGCCCACGGAAGCTATTGGACTGAGCGTAAAGTTGCTCAAATGATTGGCAACGTCATTAGATCGACTCAAAATCAACCATAAAGACTGTAGCTCAATCTCAATCTCGGTTATCCAAGCCAATTTTTCTTTCAAAAAGCGTGCCATTAAGAAACTGATGCTTAAAATTACTGTTGGAGATCTCGATATCAACTACCAAATCCAGGGTAAAGGTCCACCGTTACTTATGATTATTGGGCTAAGTTTCAGTCTGCTCGACTGGGGCAAAAAACTCCCCGATCGCCTTGCTCAAAACTATCAACTGATCCTCTTCGATAACCGCGATGCAGGACAAACCAGTCAGTCTACACGCCCATATAGCATTACCGACATGGCAGATGATGCCGCAGGTTTGTTAGATGCTTTGAAAATTCCTAAGGCACATGTGTTTGGAGTCAGTATGGGTGGCGCGATCGCCCAGCAATTTGCCCTAAAATACCCTGACAAGCTAGATAAGCTCATCCTGGGCTGTACGATGGCAGGTGGCTCCTGTAGCCAATATGGGGATATCAGTGGAGTTATGGATGGGAACCTTTTAGAATTACTTTTCACACCAGAATTTATTAAGAGCGATCGCGCCGCACTTGAAGTCTTTCTCAAAGAAACAGCCCCATTTCATAGCAAGGGCGAAGCCTTACAACGGCAACTCCAAGCCTTTGCAACCCACAACACCTGTGATACCTTGCCCAACATTAAAGCCACTACACTTGTTCTTACAGGCGATCGGGATATAGTCATCCCTCCCACAAATAGCAATGTACTGGCTGCCAAAATTCCAAAAGCTAAATTGGAAGTCATTGCAGATGCCGCACATGGATTTTCCTATAGCCATGCAGATACAACGGCTAAACTAATTCTCGATTTTTTACAGTAACCACCCAACATGGAGAAAGCGATTATGAATGACCAACTCAAAGCAATCGAAAACACATTCTTTGCTTACGCTGGAGCCTTTAACAAACTTTACCCAACAGAAGTTGCGCCCTTTTTTCATTTGCCTTCCATGCTCATGACTTCAAGCCAAGTTGTAGTGATGAACAACTCGATTGAAGTGCTTGGTGTCTTTACAGTTCTAATGGATGGATTAAGAAGTAGAAATTTTGCAAAATCTAAAATCATTGGCGATCTCGAAATCAAGCAACTCAGTGATAATCAGGGACAAGTTGTTGGAGTTGCTAAGCGCTTCGACCAAGAAGACAAGGAAATCGAACACTTTGGCTTTACCTATACTCTGCGCAAAGTTGAAGACAAATGGAAGATTATTGTAGGCGTACTACATGAACCTGAACCACTTCCCGAATAATGGTCTAGATTGAAAAGCGCGATCGCTTTTCGATTAGCTGAAATGGGAAGGCGATCGCTTTTTTGCCAATAAATCAGACCGCATTGTCTCTGTTCTAGCGTACTGCTAAAATAGAAGCAGTTAATTCAAGGTTAAGTAAGGTTAAGTGTAGAATGCCAGTTACATTGCCACCAGAACTAGAGCAGTTTATCCAAAGTCAAGTCGCTAGCGGTAAGTATGCCTCTGTTGATGAGGTATTTTTAGCGGGTATTAAGCTATTAGAGGAACGAGAACGCCTTTATCAAGGGCGATTTGAAGAATTACGCCGTGAGGTTTTGGTTGGGGTCGGGGAAGCCGAGCAAGGCAAACTATTAGAGGCAGAAGCGGTAATAAGTGAGTTGCAAGAGAAATTGCGCCAACGCCGCGTTCAGAGCGATCCATGAGCAATTCTTGTAGAATCACACCAACAGCAAGTCGAGACATAGAGAGTATTATGGACTATCTTGCTGAGAAGGTGAGTTTTGAGATGGCAGAGCGTTTTCTTCAGAAGATAACCGAGAAATTTAAATTGCTAGCCAAGTTTCCTCAAATAGGACGAGGGCGAGATGAATTATATCTCGGCTTGCGGAGTCTACCCTTGGAAGAATACCTCATCTTTTATCGTTTAGTGCCTGAGGGAATCGAGGTGATGCGAGTGATGCCTGGCTATCGCGATCTGGGTGCGCTATTTGCTGAAACTGATGAAGGCTAAGCGATCGCTCCTAAATTTCACCAAAGTGCGATCGCTTTTCGATTAGCTTAAATGGGAAGGCGAGCTTGCCTACAGATTCATAGACGTTAAAAAAGATTTGAGGATGACTCAAAGACCTTTAGCAACCAAATAGCCATTGACCGATCCTCGTTAGCCTGCTACACCCTTACTATACTGTTGAGCTACAATCAAGCTACCCTATATAGTTCTGACACTGTGCTAGCTAACATCGATTCACCTGCGGGAACAAATCCAAATTCTTTGCGCCGACCGGAACTACTCGCCCCTGCCGGAGATTGGGATTGTGCGAAAGCGGCAGTCGAGAATGGTGCAGATGCGATTTATTTTGGGCTAGAGCGCTTTAACGCGCGGATGCGGGCGCAAAACTTTACGGAAGCCGATCTGCCCGCATTGATGGAATTCCTGCACCGACGTGGTGTCAAAGGATATCTTACGCTCAATACCTTAATCTTTCCCAAGGAGTTGGAAGCAGCCGATCGCTATCTCAAGACAACGATCGCAGCAGGAGTAGATGCTGTAATCGTCCAGGACATCGGCATTTGTCGATTAATTCGACATCTATCGCCGGATTTTCCCATCCATGCCTCTACTCAAATGACTATTACCAGTGCGGCAGGAGTAGAATTTGCTAAATCCTTGGGTTGCCAGCTAGTCGTTCTGGCGCGTGAATGTTCCCTTCAAGAGATTCGTCAGATTCAAAAGCAAAGCAGCGATCGCCAGGTTTCACTACCGCTCGAAGTATTCGTGCATGGGGCGCTATGCGTTGCCTACTCCGGTCAGTGCTTGACTAGCGAAGCTCTAGGAGGTCGCTCCGCCAATCGCGGTGAGTGCGCCCAAGCTTGCCGAATGCCCTACGACTTAATTGTCGACCGCAAAGTTAAGGATTTGGGCGATCGTAAGTATCTCCTCAGCCCTCAGGATCTGGCAGGCATAGATGTCCTGCCGGAACTCTTGCAAGCTGGCGTTCATTGCCTCAAAATCGAGGGTCGTCTCAAAGCGCCGGAATACGTGGCTAATATCACGCGCATCTATCGTCAAGCTATCGATCGAGTTGTAAATACTCCTGGCACTAGCGAACCGCTTGCGGTTACTCCAGAAGCGAAACAGAGAGAACGATATGAATTAGAAATGTCTTTCTCGCGCGGTCTCTACACGGGTTGGTTTCGCGGCATCCACAATCAAGAACTGGTTCACGGGCGATTTGGTAAAAAGCGCGGTGTCTATCTCGGCACGGTTGCGCGTGTGAGTTGCGAGTTAGGGCATGAGTTCGTGGCATTAGTGACTGAAGCTCCGATCGAACCTGGTGATGGCATTGTGTTCGATCGCGGTCGCCCCGACACAAAAGAAGAAGGCGGGCGCGTCTATACCGTCGAGGCACGCGGTCAGGAAGTTATCCTCACTTTCGGGCAGGGTGCGATTAACTGGCAGCGCGTGGGCGCGGGCGATCGCATCTGGAAAACTAGCGATCCTGCTCTAGAGAAGCAAGTACGCCGCAGCTTTGCCTCAGAGCATCCCCAGTTCCAACGTCCAATCCAGATCGAAATACATGGATGTATTGGGCAATCTCTGGTGGCGATCGCCCATGACGAGATCGGACATATCGTGCAGGTCGAATCCTCTATCCCATTGGTGGAGGCACATGCCAAACCAATGACAACGGAGCGCTTGCAAGAGCAATTCGGACGCTTGGGAAATACTCCTTTTTGCTTGGGGGGATTAGAAAATTATCTCAGCGATCCGGCTATCCTCCCTGTAAGCGAATTGAATCGAATGCGGCGGGATATTGTCTCGCAGTTGGAAGAATTGCGATCGCGCCCCAAGCTTTGGCAGATCGATCCTACCTCTAAGCTAGAGGATTTATTGCCCAAATGCGATAATGGGAACTTAGAAACGCCACAACTAATTGTTTTGACCCGCAATCTGCAACAGTTACAAGCCGCAATCGCTGCGGGGATAGAAACTCTCTATTGTGAATTTGAAGATCCGCGTGCCTATAAAAAAGCAGTGGAATTAGGGCGCAGCGATCGCGCCGTGCCAAATCGCACGATTTGGGTGGCACCGCCGCGTATTGCGAAACCTGGAGAGAATTGGATATTGCAACAAGTTCGTGCCAGTAATGCGGATGGATATTTGGTACGCAATTACGATTGTTTGGAATTTTTTGAAGGCGATCGCTGTATCGGTGACTTCTCTCTGAATGTGGCTAACTCGCTAACGGCAGATTACTTCAAGCAGAGATTTAGCTTGGAACGTCTCACTGCTTCCTACGATCTCAACATCGGACAGCTTGCGGATCTATTACGTACCTGCCCTCCCAACTGGTTTGAAATTACAATCCACCAGCACATGCCGATGTTTCATATGGAGCATTGTGTATTTTGTGCTTTTCTCTCTACTGGCAAAGATTACACTGACTGTGGGCGACCCTGCGAACAACACGAGGTGAAGCTGCGCGATCGCGCTGGAGCGGAACATGTTTTACGAGCGGATGCTGGATGTCGCAATACTGTATTTAACGGCACGGCACAAACTGGTGCGGAATACGTGCAGGATTTGATGGCAATGGGTGCCCGGCATTTCCGCATTGAATTTACGCATGAATCTCCAGAACAGGTCCAACAAACCGTGAAATGCTACCAGCAGCTATTGCACGGTGAAATAACGGGAGCGCAACTTTGGCAGAAATTGAAACTACAAAATCAACTGGGCGTAACGCGAGGTTCTTTCTAATACTAAAGGATCTCGATCGACAGTAGAATCTGGCCAGCAGCGATCGCTTGACCTGTCTGGCAAAGAATCTGTCCCACCTTGCCCGAACTGCTAGCGACTAGCGAAATCTCCATTTTCATGGCTTCTAAAATAATTAAACTTTGCCCTTCTGCGACGATATCTCCCGATTGTACGAGAATTTGCCACACCGTCCCCGCAAAGTCTGCAAGTAAAGCCTCTTGCCCGTCAGGAATTTCTATTTCCGGCGTATCTGGGACGGGATCTGTGGCAAAACTTTCCTGTCGATCGAATTCTCCGGCGATCGCCCAGCGATCGCGTTCTGCCGCAAAAGCCGATTGCTGCTGGGTTTTAAATGTCGCGATCGATTCCGCATTGTTTTGGAGAAATTCTTGATATTGTTTGAGTCGGAAGGTCTGTTCTTCAATCTCTAGCTTAACTTTACCCTGAATTACATCCTCGCGATATCGCAGCAGTTCCTCAGCAGAAACGGGGAAAAAGCGAATTCGATCGAAAAATCGCAATAACCAGGGCTTAGAGAAATCAGCAGTTTGCTTATAGCGATTCCATACAGGCACGGTTCGTCCTACAAACTGATATCCTCCAGGGCCTTCCATCCCATAAATGCAGAGGTAGGCTCCTCCAATCCCCACAGCATTCTCTGGTGTCCAGGTTCGAGCTGGGTTATATTTGGTCGTGACCAGGCGATGGCGGGGATCGATCGGCGTAGCTACGGGCGCGCCCAAATAAACATCGCCTAAGCCGAGGACGAGGTAACTGGCACTAAAAACAATTTCGCGCACTTGTTCGATATCTCTCAATCCATTAATACGGCGAATGAACTCCAGATTGCTAGGGCACCAGGGAGCATTGTCGCGCACGGATTGCATGTACTTCGCGATCGCCAGTTGTGTCGAAGCATCATCCCAGGATAATGGTAAATGCACGACCCGACTGGCTACTTCTACCTCGCTGAGATCTGGTAATTCCTGCTCGGTGGTAGCAAGAATATCGAGCAGCTTTTGTCGCGGTAGCTGACGGCTATCGTAGTGGATTTGCAGCGATCGAATGCCGGGGGTGAGATCGACTATGCCGGGGAGCTTGAGTTCCTGGAGCCAGAGCATGAGGGCATGGACGCGAAACCGCAGATTCAGATCCAGAATCAATGGCCCGTATTCAATTAGTAAATACTTATCTCCAGCTTGACGGTAGGTGACAGCTATTTGCTGCTGCGTTTCGGGAATTTGTTGCAGAACTGGAGAGATGCTTGTAATCTCTGGAAGATTCTCCTTTAAGTTTGTTAGTGTTACTGGCGATCGCTCCGATTTTCTTAGTGTGAAGATTTCCTCCTCTTGGATGCATTCTAGTTCGCTCGCAGTTTCGGGATCGATTGGATAAAAGCGCACCGTATCGCCTGGCTTCATTTGTCCGATCTTCCAGAGTTCCGCCTGCACGATTGTGGCAGGACAGACAAATCCTCCCAAACTCGGGCCATCATGCGCGAGGATAATCGGCATGTCTCCAGTGAAATCAATCGTCCCGATCGCGTAGGCATTATCGTGAATATTCGATGGGTGCAAGCCAGCTTCGCCACCGTTTGCCCTCGCCCATTGCGGTTTCGGCCCAATCAAACGAATACCTGTACGGGCAGAGTTATGGTGTATCGTCCAACGCTGGGAAAATAGCATGGCGATGTCGGAGTTCGTGAAGAAATCCGGTGCTCCATGAGGGCCGTAGAACACAGCTACTTCCCAATCAGAAGTATATTGCGGAATTAGATCGCAAGGAAGAGATAGATGGCTATTAGCATCATTGTCAGTGTTGTCGGTGTTGGTAATATGCAGTACATCGCCTTTGCGTAACGTTCGCCCGCCATGACCGCCGAATTGCCCCAACGTGAATGTCGATCTGCTACCCAAATATTCCGGCACGTCAAATCCATGCCGAATTGCTACATATGTACGATAGCCAGCCCCTTCGATCCCCTTTAGCTTTAACGTGCTGCCTGTTTTGACTGGTATCGCACGCCAATAGGAAACTGGATTCCCATCGAGAGTTGCGCGCATTGCTGCCCCAGTTAGACAAATTGTCGTGTCGCAGTTGAATTTTAGAGTTGGACCCAGCATGGTACATTCCAATGCTGCCGACAATTCAGGATTGCCTAAGATGCGATTGCCCAGTCTAAAAGCCAGGCTGTCCATCGGTCCCGATGGAGGTACGCCGATATCCCAATATCCAACTCGACCAGGATAATCTTGAATAGTAGTAAATGTGCCCGGATCTAACACGTCAATTGTCTGAGGACGATAGATAAATTTACCGAGTAGCCTGGTACTGACCTGACCCCGGACAAAGTCGGGATAGCTAACAACCTGACGCAGATAATCTAAATTAGTCTCAATCCCAGCAATTTTCGATTCCGCTAGAGCGGTTTGCAGCTTCGAGATTGCTTCCACGCGATCGCTGCCATGTACGATTAACTTTGCTAGTAAAGGATCGTAGAAGGGTGTTACTTCAGTGCCGCTCTCAATCCAGCTATCCCAACGCACCCCAGTAGCGAGCTTGACACAGTCGAGCAATCCCGAACTCGGTTGAAACTGCTTATTTGCATCCTCAGCATAGATGCGAACTTGCATAGCATGGCCTTGGGGTTGATGGTGATAGTTATCCAGGAAAGTCCGATCGCCTGCTGCCAGCCGCACCATCCATTCCACCAGATCGACATCGCATACCATCTCCGTTACGCCATGCTCGACTTGCAAGCGAGTATTGACTTCTAGAAAGTAAAACTCCTGCGCATCCACATCGAAAATATATTCAACGGTGCCCGCCGAGCGATAGGCTACGGCTTCTCCCAAGCGCACGGCAGCATCGCACAATACCTGCCTCAGCCGATCGCTAATACCAGGTGCAGGTGTTTCTTCAATTACCTTTTGGTTCCGTCGCTGTGTCGAACAGTCGCGTTCTCCTAGGGCAATAACTTTTCCATTACCATCGCCAAAGATCTGAACTTCAATATGTCTGGCAGTTTGGATATATTTCTCCAGAAAAATACCGCTTTGCTTAAAATTCGCTTCACTTAAATGTTTTACCTTATCGTAAGCTCGCTCTAATTCAGCTTCGTTATCGCAGACCTGCATCCCAATACCACCACCCCCTGCCGTGCTTTTCAGCATTACAGGATAAGCGATCGCTTTGGCAACCTCGCGAGCTTGCTCCACATTTTCCAGCAGATCGCTGCCCGGTAGCATTGACACCTGATTTTGTGCAGCAATTTCCCTTGCGATGTGTTTCAGCCCAAACTGTCGCAATTGCGTCGGAGTGGGGCCGATAAACTGAATTCCCGCGTCCGCGCAAGCTTCGGCGAATTCGGCATTCTCGCTCAAAAAGCCGTAACCGGGATGAATAGCTTTCACTCCCGCAGCTAGAGCAATTTCTAAAAGGCGATCGTAGCGCAGATAACTTTCAGCCGCAGTCATCCCACCCAGGCAAATAGCTTCCTTGGCAAGCGTGACATGTTGAGCGTGAGTATCTGCTTCCGAATACACAGCAACGGAATCGATCCCCAAGCGATCGAGCGTACGAATTACCCGACACGCGATTTCACCGCGATTGGCAACTAAAACTTTGGTAAACATAGAGCGTGATGTAGTGCAGCGCAAGAATTACATTTATCTACGCTGCATCCCAAACAATCAGTCGAATTGGGGTGGGATTGTAAGCGTTACATGGATTATTAATCTGCGGACAGTTGGAGATCAAAACCATGACATCCATCTCAGCCCGTAAATCTATATGTTTCCCAGCTTCCGATATACCATCCACAATCTCCAATGTGCCATCAGCATTCACAGGGACGTTCATATAGAAATTGATGTTGCTGACCAAATCCCGCTTGTTCATTTCATACTTGCTGAGTTCCAACAGGTAGTTTTCCACACAAGCATGCAGGTGTTTTTTGTGCAATCCATAGCGGACGGAGTTACTTTCCATGCTACAGGCTCCGCCCAGCGTGTCGTGCCTGCCGCAGGTGTCGGCAATTACAGTCATCATCACGTTGCCCTCATTGGACATCAATCTAGTGCCCGTGGTGATAAAAATATTCCCTTGCCGAACGACTGTATCAGGTGCGCTATAGCGTTCTGAAGTGTCATCGGCTTTATAGATAATCGTATCTACTGCCTGATTCCCCTGTAAATCGATAATGCGCAGAATCTGACCTTTGCGAATCACCTTCGACCAGGGCTGGCGTGCTGCCAGTTCTTCATCGTAAATCGCATTTGCTGGATTGAGTTCGATTGCTGTTGCCACCATAGCTTATTTCCTCCAAATTAATTATGTAAACGATATCTTTTAATACGGACGTTAGGGGCAGGTTTAGCGAGAAATATTTGATTTTTACCTGTAGGACTTCTACAAAACCTGCCCCTACAATTTTGTCGATCGCGTTTGTACGAAAACTGTCTTACCCTAATGGATTTTTGATAGCGATCGCTCTTCCTACACCTGCGCGAATAATACATCCGTGTTGATAAAGCCGCGTTTGACTTCCTCATTCGCAGTCCGACATAGATCTTCGTCAGATGGAGCAGGCGATTTCCAGACTGTAAGCTGAATCGACTTGGGACGATACACTGTATCGGGGTGCAGTACATGGGGACAATTGGATACGATCGCTAGCACGTTCATTTCAGCCCTCAAATCCACAAAGCTACCAGGCTGTTCGCAGCCGCTGACATATTGCAAGTTTCCCTCAGGAGAAACCGCCACTCGACTGAATAGATTCACGTTGGGCATTAAGTCTTTGCGGGTAAGACCTCGCTTGCTAAGTGCCTTGAGGAAATTATTGCGAGAGTTGTTGTAATCGCTCTCTCCGTATTTATTGTAGGGACCTTGGCCGTACTTAGCCAGATTGCTCGCGGCATTACTACAACCGCAAATCAAATCGTGATAGCCAGAAGTATCTTCAGTGATGGAGAATAGAATCCGCCCCATGTCTGAGTACATCACCATCCCTTTCTTTAAAAAGGCATTGAATTGAATCTTGGCTGTATCGGCTACATTCAAGCGTTCGATAGGGCTGTCGGCATTATAGCAAACGAGCGAAACGCCTTGAGAACCCTCCAGATCGGTGATGCGTAGCGTGTTGCCCCGTTTGATGATTCCATGCCAATAGGCTCCCCCTGGCAGTTTTTCATCTAATAGAACTAATTCGGGGGCGATCGCGGCATTCAGCATTGATGCAACGGTTTGTACCATTAGAAATCTCCATTCTTGCAAGTAGCGGTCATAACAACCAAAGCCCAGGAGCTTATCAACCATCATCAAGTGGGATGGTTTGACTCTCCCGGGCTTTTATCCCGCCGTGTAGCCAATAAACTACTCTTCTAGAAAACAGTTACCGCAATGGAACTTATATTCTTACGAGCAAAATCGGCCCGCTTCTCTTGGACCAGTCACTTAATATTGCACTTGCCTAGTGTTATTAAGCCGGAACCCTAGAAGCACTCCTTTTATTATTGAGCATGCCATAGCGGTTTTCAATTGAGAACGGGTTTCACTGACGGGGTGAAGGGGGGGTACCCCTTCTTGAGGGCAACGCCCCCAAACTCCCTACTCTTTCCGATCTGAAAACCGCTATATTGGTTAGATTTAAGAATATCACTCTTAGATCGTATTTTTTAAGTTACTGAAAATTGTAAGACCGATTTGTAGCCTGAGACACTTTCCGATCGTTTAGAGCATGTATCATGATCGCTAGAATTTATTTCATGTTGTTTAATTACTGTATTTCAGCCAGGTAAAATTTAGCTTCTAGGGTTCCGATTCTCAAACGCAGTTCGAGAACGTCTGGTCCGAGAGAAGCAAGTTGCGAATATTTGGGTAGCCGCTCTAAGAGCCATGCTCTATCGCAATAGCACGGCGGGATAAAAGCCCGGGAGGAACTAGTAGCTTGCTTGCAAGTCGCTGTCCTCGCGGGCTTTTGTTTTCGATTGCTTTACATCAAAGTTGATGATTCTATTTAAATTTAATATTATGAGCCTGCGATCGCGATTATTCAATAATGTTTTTTTGTGCCTAGCTAGCCTGATACTGGTTGTAAGTTGCTCTAATCCAGCCAATCAGGTGGCGACCCAGTCGCCTCAAACTCAAAGCAGCAGTAATTTGGTACGCCTCGGATTTAGTGCTTGGCCTGGATGGTTTCCCTGGCAAGTTGCCCAAGAGCAAAAAATTTTTGCTAGTAAAAATGTGGAAGTGGATTTGAAATGGTTTGATGGCTATTTGGAGTCGATTAATACTCTAACCGCCGGACAAATTGATGCCAATTCCCAAACCCTGAACGATACGATTACTGCGGTGGCTGGTGGCGCAGATCAGGTGGTGGTTCTGGTCAACGATAACTCCACCGGCAATGATAAAATTATTGCGCGAGAAGGTATTAATAGCGTTAGCGATTTAAAAGGAAAGAAGGTAGCAGCAGAAGAAGGTACTGTAGATCACTTCCTATTACTTCTGGGCATGCAAAAAGCAGGGTTGAAGCCTTCCGATATTACCTTTGTGCCATTGGAAACTGGTAAAGCGGCGGCGGCTTTTGTGGCTGGACAGGTGGATGCTGTAGGTGTGTTTGCTCCATTTACAACGCAAGCGCTAAAACGACCTGGTAGCAAGGAACTATTTAGTTCCAAGGACTTCCCTGGCGCAATTCCCGATCACCTTGTCTTCAATCGCAAATTTATCGATGCCCACCCCGATCGCGTTCAATCCATGGTTGATGCGTGGTTTGCTACGCTCGATTACATTAAGGCCAATCCCGAGCGATCGATTGAGATCCTGGCGAAACGAGCCAATGTCAGCGTAGATGAATATAAGGAATACGCCAATGGCACAAAGATTTTTACAATTGAAGAGAATTTGCAGGCATTTCAGCCAGGGAATGATATGTCATCTCTACAGTTTGCGGCAGGACAAATGTCGAAATTCCTCACGCAAGTCGGCCTGACTAAAGCCCAACCCAATCTGGACAAGCTATTCGACGATCGCTTTGTTAAAGCCTATGCTGCTAAAGCGAAGTCTAAATAGGTTTATTGCTTTTCGCTTGAGAAACTATGCCCGAAGAAGTTCATCCCCCATCAATTCGCGATCGCTTGAAGCCAAAGTCCTTGCGCCCATCAGTATTCTGGCGAATTTCTGAAGATATTCCACCAAAGCTTAATTTGATACTGGTAATAGCTTCGATTTTGGCTCCGCTATGCGTGTGGTGGTTAATGACAGCATTTGGTGGCATCGATCCGACTTTCTTACCATCACCGCAGCAGGTGATAGCTGCAGGGGAGAGGTTGTGGGCTTCGGGCGATCTACAGAAAGATACGATTGCGAGTCTATGGAGAGTAGGTGTAGGATTTCTACTATCATGCCTCATCTCAATTCCAATTGGTCTATTCATGGGCAGTTTTCGCAGTATCCGCGCTTTGCTAGAGCCTTTGTTTGGATTGATGCGATACATGCCCGCCCCAGCGTTTATTCCCCTATTGATTCTCTATCAGGGAATAGGAGAAGAACCCAAAATTACTTTAATCTTTATTGGCACATTTTTCTTTAATGCCTTGATGGTAATGGATACGGTGAAATTTGTGCCAAAGGAATTAATCGAAGCCACGTACATGCTGGGGGGCAATCGCCTTGCCACAGTAATGCAGGTTATCTTTCCTCATGTGGTGCCAGGGATTTTGGATGCCTGTCGCATTAACCTGGCAGCAGCTTGGCAGTTGGTAATTGTAGCAGAATTAGTAGCTGCAACTGAGGGATTAGGGCGACGTATTAGCGTTGCCGGACGCTTTCTCAGAACTGATGAGATTTTTGTTGGCATTATCGTAATTGGACTGATTGGTTTGGTATTCGATCTGTTGTTTCAGTATATTTTGCGATTGACTTGTCAATGGGCCAGTCCCGAACGATGACAATATCAATTGGTGCAATGTCGCTTTGTATTTTCAGCTATGCAGGTGATAGTAAAACATGTTTCTCCAAGTCAACAATCTGAGCAAGCGATTTCAGACCCGAAACGGCGATCTACTAGTACTCAAGGACATTAACTTTGCGATTTCTCAAGGCGAATTTGTCTGCGCTGTAGGTGCTTCAGGTTCTGGTAAATCAACTCTCCTGCGCCAAATTGCTGGTTTGGATCGCCCTAGCCAGGGGGAGGTACGCATTGATGGGCAGTGCGTTACGGGGCCGGGTTCAGATCGTGGTATGGTGTTTCAACACTACACGCTGTATCCCTGGATGACCGTGCAGGAAAATGTGGAATTCGGATTGAAATTGCAGGGGATTGCCAAATTAGAACGCCGGAAGCAGGCCAGCTATTATCTCAGCGTGGTGGGGCTGACGAAATTTGCGAAGGCGCTTCCTAGGGAATTATCCGGTGGGATGAAGCAAAGGGTTGCGATCGCGCGAGCACTAGCTTCCGAACCCAAAATTTTACTTATGGATGAACCCTTTGGCGCGTTGGATGTCTATACCAAAGAAGCCATGCATGAATTTATGCTAGACCTATGGCAGCGCACGCAAATTACAGTATTTACGATCACCCATGATGTTGAAGAAGCAGTATTTCTGGCGAATCGCATTTTCGCCTTGAGCGCTCGTCCTGGCACGATTAGTAAGGAACTCAGAATAGATCTACCTCACCGTACCAGCGATATTAAACGGCATCACCGCTTTTATGATTACCGTGATGAGTTAATGAATTTGCTGCGACAACACGGACAAGAAGCGGCAATCCTGGCTTAAAACTTCTAGCCCCTTTGCTGAAGCACTATAGCAATCCGAAATGATTTGTGAAAATTAGTTAGCAGAGATCGGCGGTCATCAGTCCGCAAAGAAATTTTATAGCCATGGACAGATCTGTTATGACAGTGGGTGTGGGGGCTGCGCCCCCACGCAGGGGTGAAACCCCTGCACCCCGTCCTAAGCCTGTTGGCTATAGCTATAAAATTCAGATAGGAGTGCTTCAGAATCAGTAGTATTTTCGATAGGTTTGCACTCCACCCCACCGCCCGTAAGGGCTGGGACTTATGGGCTGATAAGCGAGAGTTTCAAGCCAGTCAACGATCTCAGCTTCCGTTTCGCCACAGTATCTAGCACCAGTTTTCGGATCGTAGCCCTGCCAAATAGTACCACCAGTCGCAAGAACAGTTTGCTCGATATATGGCAATTTTTCCTTAAATAGACGGTTTTGCAGCTTTCCAAATAAACTCGTAACGACCTGGATAAGAGAGTTGCGATCGCGAGATGGAGCTGACACTACAAAAGTTTGGATGACCTTTTGTTCCTTTTGTAGCAGCGCCACCAATGGTAAATTTTGCTCGGCTTTCGCTTTCGCTAACCGAGCCTCTAATGAAGTTGTAATATTCATTTGACGGCGCTGCCAATATCGAATCCCAGAACCCTTTCGATCCTCTAAGGTGCGATTCATGATGTTAGCACTCCATTCCATTAGTTCATCTGTAGATATGGACTAATTTTACTGTATCTAAAACTACAAAATCGATATTTTCTGTTAAATTATTGCTTGAATATCAAGAGACGTTAACATAAAGCTAAAGGGCTTGCATGAAATAAGATAGCTGCGATGTGTTAGGCGTTAACCGCAACGCATCCTACGATTGGGACATTAGCAAATCTCTTAGCTAAGTATTGTGAGTGGCTAGCTCTGCGGCTTTTTGCTGCATTTTATGGAACACGTTCATAAAGCCATTGGCGCGCGAGGGCGTGAGGCTCACTGATAACCCCGTATCCTGAATAAAATCAGCGGACAATGCTTGGATCTCAGTTGGGGTTAGCCCATTCATGCCAGCCGCCAATAAGCCCACAAATCCCTTGCTAATCAGCGCATCGGAGTCGCCGCTAAAAACTACACTGCCTTCAGGGCTTAAAGTGGCCGTGACATATACCTGAGATACACAGCCTGGGACTTTATTCTCGGCAACCTTATATTCGGGAGGAAAAGCCTTGAGTTTCTGGCCGTACAAAATTAATTGTTCGTAACGTTGTTTTGGGTCGGACAACCTTTGAAAGCGCTTGACAATGCGCTCCAGTGATTCTGGCAGTTGAGTTGAGGTTAACGGCATGATAGCTAGGTTTGACAGACGATGTAGATGCCAACACTTTTAGTCTAGCTTGAGTTACCCCAAGGTGGCGGTAAAAAATTTAGCTAATTTGGCTATCGAATTCACGCACTACAAGTTAGTTATGTTAGACTTGTAAAGGTCTTTTTTTTAGAAAGCAGTGCCTAAACTCAAAACACGTAGTGCTGCCGCGAAGCGGTTTAAGGTTACTGGTAGCGGTAAGCTAATGCGCCGACGCGCCATGAAGAATCACCTTTTAGAGCATAAACCAACTAGTCGCAAAAGCAAATTGTCCAAAATAGCTGCTGTAGACGAGAGAGATGTCGATAGAGTCAAGGGCATGATGCCTTACATCTAAATTCTGAAGCAAGCATCACCTAAGCAGGTATTACCAAATAGCATACTGACATGACAAGAGTAAAACGCGGTAATGTAGCCAGAAAGCGCCGCAAGAAAATCCTGAAACTAGCCAAGGGCTTCCGTGGCTCCCACTCGAAGCTGTTTCGCACTGCTAACCAGCAGGTGATGAAGGCACTAAGAAACGCCTACCGCGATCGCCGTAAGAAAAAACGCGATTTTCGCCGTTTGTGGATAGCACGCATCAATGCTGCGGCTCGCCTGCAAGGCATCACCTACAGCAAGTTAGCAGGTCAGCTTAAGAAAGCAGATATCGAACTCAATCGCAAAATGCTGGCGCAACTAGCCATCCTCGATCCAGATGCGTTCGAGCGGGTAGTCGAAGTTGCTAAAGCTGCCAAGTAGTTATTGCGCTCAATTACATTTTTTTCATAAGGGGTAGGCATTAACGTCTACCCTTTATGCTTTATTTTCTTGCTTTGGGACATGGCAAACTCGCTACCAAAACTAAGACCTGCGCTCCTGACGTGCTTTCTCATCTGCTTGGTTGGTAGTGTGACGATCGCGCGCATGCCCACCGCTCCTACCCTAGCATCGGACTGGCTCGCCATTCAAAAGCGAGGTCGTTTGATTGTAGGTGTCAAGGACAACTTGCCGCCCATGGGCTTTCGAGATCCAACTGGTAATTTAACAGGGTTTGAGATTGATATTGCCAGAGAGTTAGCCAAAGAGCTACTGGGCAGCGAGAATCTGGTGGAATTAGTGCCATTACAGAATCGCGATCGCCTCTCCGCCATCTGGTCAGATCGAGTCGATCTGGTCGTAGCGCATCTCACCGTCACCCGCAATCGCTCGCGCTTAATCGACTTTACCGTCCCCTACTATACCGACAGCACTGCCGTAATTGTCAGACGAGGTTCTAAAAGCGATCTATTTAGTCAAAAGAGCGCGATCGCAGTAATCAAAGGATCGAGCACGATCGCCGTACTGCAATACCTTGTTCCCCAGGCACAACTGATTGGCGTAAACTCCTACCAGGCTGGTTTAGCAGCTTTACAAGCAGATAAAGTGCAGGCTTTTGCTGGTGATAGTAGCGCTCTGGTGCAATGGCTAAAAGCACATCCCGACTTTGAGCGCGTCAAAGGCCTGACATCATCCCACAGCTTAGCGATCGCCCTGCCGCGAGGACTGCAATACGAAGATCTCCGCGCTAAAGTACTACAGGCGGTGGAAAAATGGCGTAAAAATGGCTGGCTGCGCGAACGGGCTAGCTACTGGGGACTGCCGTAAACCTCTACCTGTTTGTGCGGGCGATCGCGCCACCATTGGAAAGAAACCAGGTTCAATAGTAACCCGATCGCAAACAACAACACCATGATGGCAATTTGGTACCAGAAAATCTTGGGAAGCAAGAGATCGGCAACCAGATGAATCAAGTTGAGAACGCTATACACAACTGTCATGCCAAAATGGATTGCTCTAAAGCGCCTCAGATCGGTAAAAACTGTTCCAACGATCGCCAGCATTGGCAATGTAAAAAATACCAACATTCCCCACAAAACGGGCGCAATTTCATCGATATTTTGAGCTTTTACGGATTCGGTAACGCTTAACCCGTGAAATAGTGGCATCAAACCCAAGTCAGTATGAAAGATCGTTCCCAGTAGAAATACAGTCCACAGAGCGGTAATTTTTGCCTGGTAGTTTGCAGACATGGCGTTAATATCCCTCATATGCTATTTCCAGCTATTCCCATCATAGCTAATAGCTTGTAAATCCCAATGCTCAAGTCAGTCAGGATGAAGTTTAACCATTTCCTCACAATTTCCTCAAAACTTTCTTCTATTCTTTAAGGTAGACTGACAGCGATCGCAAAAAGATCTGCGCGTGTCTGTATAGCTATCTAGTCCTGACAGCATAGGCAATACAGACTAAAGCGAGATCTAATGCAATCTTCGATAGACTTGAACTGTATCGAGATATCAACTTAATGAAACAAAAAACGATTATTTGCTCGCATGATTTATACGAGATCTTAATAAAGGTGTATACTACGGATAAAAGGGAAGCTTACGATTTAGAACCTTTTTAGGCTGAGTATTCTTCTCTACTCAAGAATTTATTTAAACAAAGTAGTTGCCATACAGATAAATGCAGCGATTGACTTTCCAATCTCAATGGTGTGAGTGGGGAACCAGGCAGGCAGTTAATGGCTTTAGGTTATTTACCCATTGAGCTTAGGCAATTCCGAGCGATAGAGAATTTTTAAGTTGCTATAATGCACGCGGAGTAAGCATATAGGAGATGGTTGACATGTCGAAGACAATCGTTAATTTAACAATGCCAGTAATTATTGAGGAAATTGAAAATATCCTTGATAGCTACGAGCATCATCCTTACAAAGAAGCTTTCAAAATTCCCGATCTGTATCAGGAATTAGTAGCCTATGTATTGAGTCGAGTACGTAGCCGCTATGCCGTCGCGGAGGAATCTGAAAGGGCACAAATAACCTCAAGAGCAAGACTAGTGCCCTTAGAGGAAAAACTCCACATAGAATCTGTGATTTATGATGGAATTCAGCATGTCTTTGACATAATTTGGAAGACTGACCAGCACATTAGTATCAAAAGAAATCAACCTCTCACTGCTGCTGTAAGAGCGTAAGGTTTTATACCGCATTTCTTCAAACCCTCCAGGTTACGCAAGCTCCAGTTAATTCCCCCCCTTGTCTACAATTTTGCCCCAACCCTATAGCATCATTTACGATGGCAACTGCAATCTTTGTGTTAGCCTTGTGCGCGTGTTAGAAGAGCTAGACAAAGGTAAACTGTTCTCCTACAAGCCGATGCAGGATTTGGAGGTATTACAAGATTTTAATATTACTGCCCAAGATTGCGAAATGGGGATGCTCTTGATCGATAGTCGAAATCCTGAAAATCGCTGGCAAGGAAGCGATGCCGCTGAAGAAATTGGGCGTTTATTGCCTTTAGGTAGCATTTTTATCTCGACTTACCGTGCCTTACCTGGGGTTAAATGGATTGGCGATCGCGCCTATGACCAGATTAGAGATAATCGTTACGTACTTTTTGGCAGACGTTCCAGTACCTACCATTCTACTTATCCCATCGGCTGCGCGTCGCTAGGATCTTGCGACTCCAATATTCCTTGAAACTACTCCTTAAAACTCAGTGAGTCCAGTAGAAGGCTACCGGACTCACGCAGAAATATAAATCACTAACTAACTTACTAGAGGTTTTAGCTGACTTCTTACAGTATATCGACTTCCTTGTCTATATTTCTCACTAACTTGAGCAGTTTATCTGTCTTTAACTTCAGCAACTAATTCGCATCAATTAATCCTTGGCAATTCAGTCTATATCGATTTATCAAGGTTGCCCTACCTAGATTAAAATCTTGCTACTTCTTCTACCTCTCTACTAGGTTAACGGTAGTCACATCGTCGGGTGTAGCAGGGTTAATAATCTAGAGAATCTCCAACTATCAAGAGATTAAGATCGATTAACGGAACAAGCGTACTGTAATTAATAGAACTAGACAATTTGTGTAAAAAGACGACAAGCTTAGTTTAGCCTGTAAGTGGTTCAGGGAAGGAGGCACCGCCCTTAAACCTTCGTTCCTTTTGTGCCTGTAATTAGAATAGACAAACCATCCTGGAAAGACAAGTTCATTTAATATAAATTCATAACTCAAATTTTTGAATTCTACCAAACTGCCTATGCCCCGCCCAGCACCTAAGTTTACAGTTAATCTAGCCGGAGGTTCGGTTGCGATCGCCTTTTCCCTAGAAGCAGCAAATATACTCAAAGCTCAAATTGCTCAACTAATGGAAAGCTTGCGCCAGGTGGCAAGTAAGGCAATGCCAGATTCGTCTGGCGGCAAAAACAAGCCGGTACGCCACCCCAACATGGAGTATCAGCATACTGGGGAGGTATTCCTAGAAATCTTTTGCAATCCCAACCTCTATGCCTCTCCCTTTGCCGCAAAAGTAGGTATTACCCTGAGAGACGATCGGATTCGGCTGGTGACAGAAGCTCAACTCAGTCAACTTATTGACGATGTGAACAAATACATTGAGGATATGGCTCAATACTTAGAGATTAATACTTAGAGATTAATACTTAGAGATTAGTACTTATACGTAGATACGCGATGTGTAACTTTCCCCATTGCCCTCACCCTAAATCCATCTCCCAGAGCGGGAGAGGGACTTCGATCGATTCTGACTCCCCTTCTCCCAAGGTTAGGAGAAGGGGCTGGGGATGAGGGAGTAATTTAGTTGCACATCGCGCACTTATAGTAGATATTAATGCCGACTGGGTATAACTTAAGCTAGATTATTTGCAGTTTTGTCATCCGCATCGCTAACCAATTTCCCTAGTAGCACAAAACATGTCTTTTTTTCGCCAATACATTGCACCTTTGATTATCTTTGCGATCTTTTTGTTTACCCTGATTTTGGTAAGCTCGCGCGCTTTTATCCCCAACGATATGATGACCCCTGCTCCTGTTGGTGCAATACTCTCTATCCTGTTCTTTAGACTGCTATAGCATGAGTGAATCGACCTGGCAACGCAGGCATGTCATTTCGCTGGCCGATTTTACCGTGCCTGACTACGAACTCGTGCTGCAAACTGCCCTAAGTTTTACGGAGGTGCTGTCGCGCCGCAATAAAAAAGTGCCGACACTTCAAGGTAAAGTAGTAGCCAATTTGTTTTTCGAGTCTTCAACCCGCACTCGTAATAGCTTTGAGTTAGCAGCAAAGCGGCTCTCCGCCGACACGCTGAATTTTGCCCCCGGTACGTCATCGCTTTCTAAGGGAGAGACGATCCTGGATACAGCGCGCACCTTTCTGGCGATGGGGACGGATATTATGGTAATTCGGCATCAGGCAGCCGGAGTACCAAGCCAAATTGCCCTTGATATGGATCGTTTAGGTGGCCGTGTGGCAGTGTTAAATGCTGGTGATGGCAAACACGAACATCCTACTCAGGCGCTCCTGGATTTATTTACACTGTGTTCTCACATAAATCCTGCTGCACCCAGTGCTAAGGACATCAAAGGTAAAAAGGTGGCGATCGCAGGAGACATTCTGCACTCCAGGGTGGCACGTTCTAATCTGTACAGCCTGGTCACAAATGGTGCTGACGTACATTTGGCCGCACCTCCTACACTTTTGCCTGAGGAATTTGCTGAATATGGTGTTACTGTTCATCACCAGCTCGCACCAGCACTAGAAGATGCTGATTTTGTCATGACTCTACGCCTGCAAACCGAACGCATGAGCCAGCATTTGATTCCCAGCCTGCGCGAATATTACGCGCAGTTTGGTATTACGCGCGATCGCTTAGCCAGATGCGCGCCCCAGGTTCAGGTACTACATCCAGGGCCTGTAAATCGCGGTGTAGAGATTAGTTCAGATCTTATGGACGATCCGCGCCTCAGCTTAATTGAGAAGCAAGTTACCAATGGTGTGGCTGTTCGGATGAGCTTGTTATATCTCATGGGCACTTTGATGGGTAGTGCAGCTTAGCTTGACTCTGCGTATGATTAGTCTCGTTTAGCTAACGCCGATCGATAAGCAAGATTTGAGCTAAGGCAGAAGGAACCCCAACGCAGATTTAACTTGTTTTAGCGTTTCAAAGGCGATCGCACCTGCTTTTTCCCGTCCTGCTTTTAGCACCCGATCCAGGTAGCCCTTTTCATTTACAACCTCATAATATTTAGTTTGAATTGGCTGCAAGCTGTTAATTACTGTTTCGGCAAGCAAAGGTTTAAAATCTCCCCAGCCACGCATATCAGCACATTCCGCTTGCACTGCTTCCTTAGTCTTACCGCTGAGGATCGCGTACAGGGAAAGTAGGTTATGACATTCCGGGCGATCGGGATTGTCAAATTCTAGTTCTCGAATCGTATCGGTTTTGCAGCGTTTGATTTTCTTAGCGATCGTATCGGCATCGTCGAGCAGGTGAATGCGGCTCATCTCTGATGGATCGGACTTGGACATCTTGCTCGTGCCATCGGTTAAACTCATTACCCGCGCCCCTTCCTTACGGATCAAAGGCTCGGGTAGTTTGAGAATGGGTACATCTCTGTCGCTGCCAAATTGGTCGTTAAACCTCACGACAATATCGCGCGTGAGTTCCAGGTGTTGTTTTTGATCTTCACCTACGGGTACGAGATCGGCTTGATAGAGCAAGATATCTGATGCCATCAGAACGGGATAGTCTAATAAGCCTGCATTTACGTTTTCACCCTGCTTGATTGCTTTCTCCTTAAACTGGATCATGCGTTCGAGCCAGTTTAGCGGTGTTATGCAATTAAGCAGCCAGGTCAACTCGGCATGGGCAGAAATATGTGACTGCACGAATATGGTTGACTGCTGAGGATCGATCCCACAGGCAATGTAGAGTGCTGCCGTGCGTCGGGTATGCTCGGCTAACTCGTTAGGGTTATGAGGAGCCGTAAGTGCATGGAGATCGACCACACAAAAGAAATTTTCGTAGTTGACCTGGTTCTCTACCCAATTACGAATAGCACCTAAGTAGTTACCGATGTGGAGATTTCCGGTTGGTTGAACGCCGGATAATATTCGTTGTTTTGGCATTAGATTATTCGTAAAAAATCTGGAATTTACTGAATTAGCACAGGTATTAATTTTCGCCTACAACCAAATAAAAGATTTTTGGATATAAGCTATGTTAAACTCTATTACAATAGATAATAATCTATGTTTTTAATACCAATGCACGAAGCGATCGCCGTTTCGTGCTATACGTAAATTTAATTAAGAAACCCCTCCTCAACGCTATGACAAGTACCCAACATAAAGAAGAAACAATGCGCGGTAAGAATAAGTCCACAGACAAAAGTTTTGAAGCCATGCGCCATTTTTCGGAAACCTATGCCAAGCGCACGGATACGTTCTTTTGTTCGGATCAAAAAATTACCAACGCTGTGATTGAGGGTTTGGCAAAGCATAAAGATGAGTTGGGTGCTCCCTTATGTCCCTGTCGCTTCTACGAAGACAAGGAAGCAGAAGTAAAGTCTGCCTACTGGAACTGCCCCTGCGTTCCCATGCGCGAACGTAAGGAGTGCCATTGTATGCTATTTCTCACACCAGAGAATCCATTTGCAGGAGACAAGCAGGAATTAGAGATTACAGATGTTACCTACGACGACTAGGGATAGGGAAATTTCATGACAGTAATTGCGGTAATTGATTACGATATGGGCAACCTGCACTCAGCTTGTAAAGGTCTGGAATTCGCTGGTGCCACAACTGTAGTTACCGATGAACCAGAACAGCTAGAGGCAGCAGATGCAATTGTACTGCCTGGTGTAGGTGCTTTCGATCCGGCGATGCAACACATCCGTGCCAGACATCTAGAGAAGCCAATTAAAGCCGCGATCGCATCTGGCAAGCCATTTCTAGGTATCTGTTTAGGTATGCAGATCCTGTTTGATGGCAGCGAAGAGGGACAAGAGCCAGGTTTGGGGGTCGTGCCAGGTATAGTCAAGCGTTTCTACAGGGAGCCTGGGATCGCGATCCCACACATGGGGTGGAACCAGCTAGAATTGACACAGCCTCACTGCCCGCTTTGGCTAGAACTGAGCGAGGCTCCGTGGGTGTATTTCGTACATTCGTACTATGCAGCACCGGAACAATCCACGGTTATAGCAGCAACGACAACACATGGCAGTCAAACAGCAACTGTGGCGATCGCGCAGGATAACCTGATGGCGGTGCAGTTTCACCCAGAAAAATCTGCAACTGATGGGCTGCAAATTCTCACGAATTTCGTCAAGTTGGTTGATGCACGTCTGACAAGCATGTGTGGGGTTTAGGAAATATTTGAATATGCAAACTAGGCAAACTACTATGTTGAAGAAATTAGCTTACTGTTCCTGCTGCGTAGCGATCGCTCTTACCTGCGTACCTGCACTGACAGATCCAGATCCTGCCTCTGCCCAGCAAAACGCAGGGATTATCCTGTGGGGTAGTGCCAAGGATAAAGCTCTGGACTACGTTTTAGACTACGGACGCTCTAACCAAATTGACCGCTACTATCTGGACATTCCGGCACAAAAAGTTGCCGTTTCAGAGATTCTGGTTACCTATCCCGAAAGCTATACCGGTGAGTTCGATGGAGAAAGCATCGATCTACGTGTCAACAACCGCAACGTACCAACACAATCCGTTAAGTGGGACAAAGACAGTCGCGTCATCGAAGTAGTTTTAAAAGAACCAGTACCTGCTAATAAGCCAATGAAGCTCGTACTTTCTAACGTCCGCAATCCTAGATTTGGTGGTTTATTCCAATTTGATGGCCGTGTCAGGGGAACTAACGATTTGCCCATGATGCGCTATATTGGCTCCTGGGTAATTGGTCTAGATTAGCTCGTTAACACATAGTTACAAATCTAGCCAACGTGGCTAAATAAGGTGTATTGTAAGAAGCAATCATGTCTTTATACATTAATTTTAAGGAATACATATATGGGTTTATCAGAATTTCAAATTCTTAGCGCCTTAGTCATCGCTTTGTTCCCTCTCGTTATGACAGTTATGCTGGGTTCAGCTCTGTACAACTCTTAGGCGATCGTGCTAAATATCTAGCACTTAGCATAACGAGGTGAGCGATGATTGCCAGACGTGAAGTTGAATTTACTCCCGATTTGCCCCGTTCCAAACGGTACAGGCAGTATATGTCTCCGCCTGGGGCTGAGTCCGCAGCTTATCGCGAGTCTGCAGAACAGAGTAGCGCGTCTGGCATACCATCTCGCCGCGCCGAGCAAGTCTTAGACTTCGATCGCACTTTGAAAAATTTTGGCTCAGAATCAGTCTCTGAAGTAGTAAAACAAAAACAACGCCGCCAGAGCGAGCAACGCTTTAGAACGAGAGGAATAGAGGCTTTACTCGTCATCGCTGTTAGTACGGCTTTTTCCAGCGCTGCTGTGATGGCTTTGGCTCGACTAGTTCCCTATCAAACCGCCCAGCGCGATCGCCTCGATGAAATAACCGCTGAAGTTCAAGTAACCGAACAGCGGGTAGAATCTCTTCGAACTCAGTTCCCTAAAATGTTTAACTCGGGCAAGTCCAAAGATGCACTGATGCGGCAATATGGGTTTGTCAAACCAAATCAGGTTCCCATTAAAATTTTGGATACGGATCCCTCTAGTAATACTACCCCTAGCAACAAGAGCAGCCGTCCCTAGGTAGGAATTGCGTGAAAATAAAATACCCACTGTTACGGCTAATGCCTAACGTGCTACGGCTTTTGGGCATTATTTGGCTGCAAGTTCCTAAATAAGGGCAATGCCTACCCTAAATGCGATATTTCTGCATATAGCGGTTTTCACTTGAGAATGGGTTTTATTGACGGGGTGAAGGGGTTCCACACGGCAGTGGCTCTAGCGGGAAACCCCCAAGACCGCCCTGCCTCCCCTTCTTGGGGGCAACGCCCCCAAACCCCCTGCTCTTTCCGATCTGAAAACCGCTATATTTCCATTGGAAATATGCAGAAACGAGGAAGGAAGGATTTATGGGACTTATGGCAGGCTATATTCTTCGGCCAGCAGGCGGCTAAAATGGTCGAATGGAACGGGTGGACTAATCAAATACCCCTGGATCTCGTCGCAGTCATTCTGGCTTAGGAATTCCATCTCTGTATGGGTTTCCACGCCTTCCGCTACAACCTTCAAACCCATTTTGTGTGCCATTTGGATAATTGAAGATGTAATTGCTTGATTTTTGATATCGGTGTCGACATCGCGGACGAAACAGCGATCGATTTTGAGAATATCGAATGGTAATTGCTTGAGGTAAGAAAAGGAAGAATACCCTACACCAAAGTCATCAATTGATATCTGTAGTCCCAATAATTTCAGAGCGGAAAGCTTGGCGATGCTGGATTCTACATCGCGAACGATAATGCTCTCAGTTAATTCCAGCTCTAAGTACTGTGGCTCCAGATCGACTTCTTCCAGAATTTGGACAATAGTTGTATTGAGGTTTGGATGCTGAAACTGCCGCCCTGAGAGATTGACTGCTATTTTCAACTGCGGGCAATTAGCAGTCTGTTGCTTGAGCATATCTTGCCATCGTTTGATATCTTGGCAAGCAGTAGTCATTACCCACTCACCTATTGCCAAAATATCGCCACTTTCTTCAGCTAGGGGAATAAACTTAATTGGTGAGATCGTGCCGTGTTTAGAATGTTGCCAACGCAACAAAGCTTCTGCCCCCACAATTTTACCCGTTTGCAGATTAACCTGCGGTTGGTAGTAAACCTGAAACTCGTTGCGAGCTAGAGCGTGATGGAGATCGGCTTGCAACTCTATTTGTTCGGAAAGACCGATGTTTAAGTTGGGAATATAAAACTCATAGCAACTCCCGCCTTGTTGCTTGGCATGGATCATGGCGATATTGGCATTTTTAAGTAATGCATTAATGTCATCTCCATCTTGGGGATATGTGGCAATGCCAATGCTGGCAGTAACGCACACTTCTTGACCCTCGATCGCAAATGGTCGAGAAAGCGCCCTCAGGATCTGACTGGCTAATTTGCTGGCTTTCCCCTTGGTATCCGTGCCAGTCAAAACGATCGCAAATTCATCCGCGTCCAGGCGGGAGATAATATGCTCTGGCTCGACGCATGATATCAGGCGTTCCGCGACAGATCTGAGCAAATAGTCGCCAGATGCTTCCCCTAAGGCATCATTGACGCGTTTGAAGCGATCCAGATCGATGGACATAACGGGCACTATGCCGTTATGTTTCGTTGCCTGTTCGGCAATGATGTTATCTAGTCTTTCTCGTAGAGCAAGTCGATTTGGTAGTTCTGTTAATGGGTCGAAATAAAGTAAATAGTCAACCTTTCTCTGGGTTTCCTCAATAGTACTGCTGTAGTAGCTTTTAATCGTTGCCCATTTATCGATCTGCGTATTAACTGCTTCTAGTAACTCTGCCTGCCCAATGGGCTTGACCAGATAGTCAACAGCACCTAGTTTCATCCCCTGACGCATATCTACTTTGCTAGATTTAGCGGTGAGAAACATGAAGGGAATGATAGCAACTTCGGGATCGCGTCTTAGGGTTGCGAGTACGCTATAGCCGTCCAATCTAGGCATCATGACATCGCAAATAATCAGATCGGGTTTGTGTTTTTTGGCTTGCTGGATACCCACTAAACCGTCTTCAGCGCCGATCGCTTCAAAGTCAGCGCAGTTCAGTACTTCAATGATGTCTTCTCGAATTGTTGAGTCATCTTCAATTACTAGAATTTTAGTCACTCATCTTACCCCCGCATATTTTCTGTACCGCAATTCATATCATGTTACCCTTACTACGCTTGGAGGTAGGTAGATACTACGACTCTTAACTACACAATGATGGATGAGGTCAAGCAGTTTTCATTAAGCCTTAAACTTTTTCCACCTGTAAATTTTTCATTGATATGCTCTATGTACGGGCAGGGGCAGGTTTGGATAGAAGTTATTGACTTTTACCAATAGTGCTTGGGCAAAACCTGCCCCTACACCAGTTGCTTGCCTCCGATAGCGCTCGTACAAAAACTGCCCCTACGTCAATAGATTTTTTACAGTAACAACTTTTTTATTATAGGTAACATTGCCAGCACACTAGATTGAGAGTTGGTTTTCTTACTATACCCACTACATAGCTTTTAGATTACAACCCAGCGATCGCAAGCGCTAAAAGCTACTAGCTTTTAGCTTTTTTTAGCTCTGCTATGATGTCCAAACTGCGAGAAGTACCGATGCGAGTAGCTCCTGCTTCAATGAGAGCGATCGCTTGTTCTAAGGTACGAATGCCACCTGATGCTTTAATCCCAACTTTACCGCGACTGACAGATTTTAATAGTCGAATTTGCTCGACTGTAGCACCTCCCGACCAACCCGTACTGGTCTTGAGAAAGGCTGCACCCGCATCTATGCACACTTCGGCTGCTAAGCTTTGCTCGTCGGGAGTCAGTAAGTTCATCTCTAAAATAGCTTTGACTGGCTTGCCAGTAGCCTCGCAAATTTTCGCCAGTTCGCGATGAAGGGCATCCGTCGCGCCAGACTTAACATAGCCAAGGTTAATGACGACATCCAGCTCGGCGGCACCATTTTCTACAGCCTCTTCAGCCTCATATAACTTGGTGGAAGACGTAGTAGCTCCACTAGGAAATCCGATTACGGTACAAACCTTTGGTTTCTTGTCGTGCAGCCGCTCTGCTACCCGACGCACGTAACAAGGATAAATACATACACTAGCAAACCCATAGCGATCCGCCGCATCGCAGGCACTGTCAATGCGATCGCCCGTAGCAGTAGGATCGAGAATCGTATGGTCGATATACGGTGCTGGGTCGAGATCTAACATGCAACCCCCAACCCCTATTTCACCAGGCCCGATCGCAAAGCTCTGACGGCTGCTTGGGTGCGATCGTCGGCACACAGTTTATTAAGAATGTTGCGGACGTGGGTTTTGACGGTGCCGACAGTTATATAAAGCCGCTCGGCAATTTCGGCATTGCTGTAGCCATTGACAATTTCAGCCAGTACCTCAAGCTCCCGTTCTGTGAGAGGGGTGGCTTCCAGAATTTGCTTGTACTCTGGCTCCGATGCTTCAATCTCGACTGTGGCAGTAGCATCGGGTTTGCGAACCTGGGTCAGCACGATTCTGGCGATCGCGGGGTCGATCCAGGCACTACCCTCGGCTGTAAGGGTGATGGCTTGCAGTAAATTATCAGAGCTAATATCTTTGATGCAGTAAGAATCGGCACCAGCGGCGAAGGCAGCCAGCACCGCCTCCTGATTATCGGTAAGCGTCAAAATCAAGACTTTGGGGGCAGCGCCGGAAGCAAATGTCAGAGCTTTGACCTGTCTGGTCACCTCCACGCCATCAATATCTGGCAAGCCTAAATCAACGATTACCACATCAGGTTCCTGCGATTCCACCAGAGCAACCCCAGTTGCCCCCGTTGCCGCTTCTCCGGCTAGAGAGATGTTAGCTGCTTGTTGTAAAGTCATCTTCATGCCTACACGAGTTAGGTCATGATCTTCGATTAGGACGACACGAATTGGACTCATGGTAAAAACCGCCGAACAATAAACGTACCAATAATATAGCTGGCTCAGGACGGGGTGCAGGGGTTTCACCCCACCCCCTTCTATAACCGATCTATCTACGGTTATAGAAGGGATAGGCTATGACCTCTAAGTTAATCTACCCGCCCATATAAAACAGGATCGCATACAAAGGGGCGAGTAGATCGAAAAAGTGGTATTTCCCGATCTATCCTGAAAAGGTGCCTGAGATAGCCAGGTTGCCCAAATGAGTTCAAGATATGGATTTTTTCTCCAAACTAAATGCTGCGATCGCCCGCAATCAGAGCCTAATGTGCGTGGGCTTAGAACCAAATCCCGAAGTAATGCCGCCACAGTTTAGCGATCGTGGCGGTACCTATAATGCCAAGGTCGCTGTTAATCAGCTATGGGAATGGATGCAGTTTATTATCGACCAAACCGCATCGGTGGTTTGCGCGTATAAGCCCACCCTTGGGTTTTACCTAGCATTGGGCAGTGCGGGCTTAGAACTATTAGAGAAAACTTTAAATGCTGTTCCAGCCGAGATTCCAGTTATTCTTGATGCCAAACATGGCGATCTTAACAGCAGCTCGATCTTGGCAAATACTGCGTTTACACAATGGCAGGTTGATGCAATTACCATTACTCCCTACGCAGGGCAAGACTTAGCCGCTCGCTTCCTCGTATACCCCAATAAAGCCATTTTTGTGCAATGTCATACTGCTAACTCCACGGCCAAGGATATTCAGTCCTATCCCAATCCTCAAGCTCCGTTATATCTAGAAATGGTCAAGCAATGTCAAAACTGGGGTAGTGCAGAGCAACTAGCTTTAGAAGTGGGTGCTAGCGATCCTGATGCCCTCGCCCGCATTCGCGCCATCGCTCCCGAAAGACTCATTTTGATACGCAGCCTGTGGGCTAGTAATAATTTAGATGGCATTCTGGCAGCGGGTCTGAATCCTAATGGTGAAGGGCTGCTCGTTCCGGTCGATCAAGATATTTTGCATAGCGATCGCCCTGGTGAAATAGTGCGATCGCTATCGCAAAAAATTAATCAGTGTAGGGAACGACTTGTCGAGCGACAACCGACTTGCACCCTATGGATACCTGACGTGTGCTTGCTAGAGCAGCACCCACACATGGATTTGATATTGCAACTCTACGACATTGGCTGCATTATGTTTGGCAACTACGTGCAAGCATCTGGTGCCGTTTTTCCCTACTACATCGATCTGCGCAAAATTATTTCTAATCCACAGGTATTTAGTCAGGTTTTACTTGCCTATGCCAGTATCTTGCAGGATTTGACTTTCGATCGCATTGCTGGCATTCCCTACGGCTCGCTACCAACCGCAACGGGTTTAGCACTGCACCTTAATCGTCCCCTGATTTTTCCGCGTAAAGAGGTGAAGGCGCATGGCGCGAGGCGGGCGATCGAAGGTAATTTTCAAGCAGGAGAAACCATCGCTGTCGTAGACGATATCCTGATTACAGGCAAAAGCGTGATGGAAGGAGCAGAAAAGCTCAAGAGCAACGGTCTTAAGGTGCGAGATATTGTGGTATTAATCGACCACGAGCATGGGGTCAGAGATAAACTAGCCCAAAATGGCTACCAAGGTCATGCCGTATTCAAAATTTCGGAGATTACACGAACCTTACACCAAGCTGGCCGCATTAACGACGAGCAACTGGCCACATTCAATCAAAGCTAATTGTTAATTATTAATTGTTAATTGCTAACCCATATGCATTTGTGGCTGGAGGCAGTAGGATGATAACCAACAAAATTTTCCCTGCATATAATGTAGGGTAATTAACGTTAGTCCTACGCTCAACCCGCGCAACCGATGTATAAAAAAGCCTTACTGTTTCTGCTTGCCACATCTATAACCGCAGTTGCCCCTTTTAGTAAATCGACTGCGATCGCCGCTAATTCAGAAACTGCACCAACTGAACTGGTAAATGCAATTAACAGCCTTGATGCTGCTGCTAGTAAAAAAGATATCAATGCCGTGATGCAATTTTATGCCCCTAACTTCGCACATGGCGATGGATTAACTAAGCAGAAGCTGCGCGACTCGCTAGAAGGCTTGTGGAAGCGCTACAACGACATCAAATACAGCACGAAGGTTACTAAGTGGGAGCGCAAAGGCAATACCTACACGGTTGAGACCCTGACTCAGATCCAGGGGACTAAGCCAGGGAGTGAGGGAGAATACAAGCTAGATGCTCAACTAGTTTCAACCCAGATATACCAAGCTAATGGTGGCAATTTACAAATTTCGCGTCAAGATATTCAGTCAGAGAAGAGTTTTCTCACTTCGGGAGAAAAACCACCTAAAGTTGAGTTGCGTATGCCAGATAAAATTGGCGTAGGCAGACAATATTCCCTCGATGCGGTAATTCCCGAACCATTGGGCAATAGCTTGTTATTAGGTACAATTATCGAGGAAGAAGTCTCTCCACAAAACTACCTCAAAGATTCCACAATTGAGTTGGAACCACTCAGGGCAGGCGGCGTATTTAAAATCGGTCAAGCTCCCTATACAACTGGCGATCGCTGGATTTCTGTAGTATTGATCCAGGAAACTGGCATTACAATTTCAAGTCAAAGATTGCGAGTCAGCAAGGATGTAGTAGGCAATCAGTACAAATCGCTACCAGAAGCCTTAACAACTCCCAGTCGCGTGCGTCCTGACCCCAACTTCCAACAAACACTTTAAGGAGTGCCTGCCCTCAACCAATCGGGGCAACCACAGGGGGATTGTCCCTACAATTATCGGTATATTTTTTCATGGCAATCTTCTGAGAAATCCTTACAAAAAGGATTTCTTAGAAGAAATGGGGGGTTAATGAATTTGGAGCTAATCGAATTAGTCAAGACTGTCTTTGACAAGACGACAAGCGTTACAACACCACCCATGACTCTACGTGCAGGTAATGCATTAGATAGCTACGACTTGCCTTCAGCATACGATCGACAATTAGACAAACCTACTGATGAATATCTTCAACAGTTTGCATATTGGGGACTTGCCTATTTAGATCCAATTTCTTGGCATTATTATTTACCATTTTTGATTTCCTATTCTCTGCGAAACAGGACTAAGGATGCACCACTTGAGTCCGTTCTCGTTGTTGAAGCAACGCTATTTTCAATGCGTCCTCCAGACAGAGAGCCATCAAGATTTTCACTATTAACCACACAACAAGAAGAAGTTATTACTCAGTTTTTAGAGATCTTGGCATTTGAAGAAGATTCCAATTTTCAAGACTATGGAATGCAGGTTCTTGAAGAATATTGGCTGCCAGGGGCAATATACCGCAAGTATAGCCGCAGACAGACCTGTTAGGACAGGGGGTGTGGGAGTTTTGCCCTACGCAGGCGTGAAACCCCTGCACCCCGTCCTAAGTCTAGCGGCGACAGCTATCTCATTCAGGTGGTTAGTTCCTTGTTTCTAAGTTAGAGATTCTTTGGCAGCTCTTTCTGCGCTCAGTTGATTCAGGAGCGATAGTACTTTCACCCCGCGTTCAAACGAGCGATCCTCTTGAAAAAGTATCTCCGGCGCGCGCCGCAAGGACAAGCGCTGGCCAATTTCACGTCTCACAAAGCCTGTTGCCGCCTCAAGTCCCTCCATTGTCTCGGTTCTGGCTTCTTCCGTACCATAAATACTCACGAAGATGCGGGCATGTTGCAGATCGCCCGAAACAACCACTTCGGTAACGCTGACCATGCCAGCACCAACGCGATCGTCTTTGATTTCATGCAGCAACATGTTACTAACTTCGCGCTTAATTAGTTCTGCAACCCGTGCCACTCTGCGACTGGTAGCCATAATTTATTCCTCGATACTCCACAAATATAGCAGTAAGCGATCGGGTTTGCGATTGGGGTGTTGTGGCTATCACCTGCCTATGCTCCTTACCTGCTCTCACGCAGGAGTGGGATCCCCCCTACCTCGGCCTACACCGAATTTGTGATGCTATAGCCGTAGACAGATCTGTTAGGACAGGGGGTGTGGGGGCTGCGCCCCCACGCAGGGGTTCCACCCCTGCACCCCGTCCTAAGCCTATTGGCTATAGCTATACATATTGCTTGGGCAACTGTAGCGCTGTAGCACAAAAATGCCAATCGTGTATATAACGTTACAATCTGTTATGAAATCAAAGCTATAGTGCTAACAATGGCATTTATACTCAATGCTTGCATTTGACTATGCTAGCAGAGACTAAGCCTGGACGTACTATAACGGAGGAAGCAATGATTCAAACTCCAGAAATGCTAAGACATGCGATCGAAAAGTTGTATATGGATATAACTGAGCCTCTCGATCCCTATATAGCCTTAGCCGTGACAAACCTAAGCGTAAAAATGGCTGAAACTGCTTATGCAATGGGATTTCAGGACGGTCGCAGTTCCGATCGCACTAACTGCGAGCTTTGCCATGGGGGGGAGTGCTTAGGTCTAGGCAAAGCATTCTAGTCAGTTTTTCGCAAATTTATCAAAGTTCTATCGAACGTTGGTTGGTGTGAGTAGCCCCATCTGCCCAGTATCTAAAGATCTGGCAATGGGGTTTTTGCTTGGTTCATAATTGTTAATCTATGCTGAGCAATTCGTAATGCCGACAGGACTGGCAAGGGCCAGATGGGTTAACGGCGCAACGTACGTGGGCAGAACGAGCGTTAAAGCGACAGCTAAAGTCGCCGATCGCAAAGCCAATCCCCTCAACATAAGTAACATCAGCAGGTAGCAATAGGGGTTGCGTTCTCGCTTGCCCGACTGCCTGCGCTACCGAACGCAGTCGTGCCTCTGTCTTAATTGCCAGGCGGCGCATTGCCAATATCGATAAAATGGGAGTTAAAAACCCCAGCACGATCGCGAGAAAAATTTCCATAAGCCACACAAAAGCTGCAACGACAGGACTAAACAGGATCTAAGCCCAACATAGCGCGTAAAATTAGCGACAAACCGATAAAACTACCAATAAACGCCGTTACAAGCGCGATCGCAGTTACAGGTTGTTTAAAAAAAGGCAACAGGGGCTTGAGTGCAAAAAACAAAACCCCCAATACGATCGTAATTAAGTAACGGGGATAGCGGCTGACATTTTCAAAAAAATCTTTCATGAGATAAAGAAGGCTAGGAGTTTGTTGCTTTAAAGTCCATATTTTATATCGCTAATTTAACATTTTCCTGTGGCTGTCACAGACCTGTGAGGAAGAGAGGCAGGTATCAGTAAAAGAACATTCATGAAGAAATAGTTAAAATTGCCCCTTCAAATTTGATCTTTAAGTGTCAAGCTTAGGTGAAAATATAGTCAAAGAAAAAAACTTAGGTACCCCGAATCATGGCTGTTGCTACCCAAACTTTAGAACAACTCTGCATAAATTCAATCCGCTTTCTGTCCATAGACGCAGTAGAAAAAGCTAAGTCAGGACACCCAGGGTTACCAATGGGAGCCGCCCCCATGGCTTTTGTACTGTGGGATCGGTTCCTCAAGTTCAACCCCAAAAACCCGAAATGGGTAGATCGCGATCGCTTTGTCTTGTCAGCCGGTCATGGTTGCATGTTGCAATATTCGATGCTGCACTTAACTGGTTATGACAGCGTTTCTATTGATGACATTAAGCAGTTCCGCCAGTGGGGCAGTAAAACCCCCGGCCATCCTGAAAACTTTGAAACCGAAGGCGTAGAAGTTACTACTGGCCCTCTCGGTCAAGGTGTAGGTAATGCTGTTGGTTTGGCGATCGCGGAAGCACACCTGGCAGCTCGCTTTAACAAGCCCGGACATAACATCGTCGATCACTATACCTACGTGATTCTGGGGGACGGTTGCAATATGGAAGGTGTGGCTTCGGAAGCAGCATCCATGGCGGGGCACCTCAAGTTGGGCAAGCTGATCATGATGTATGACAGCAACAGTATTTCCATTGATGGCAGCACGGATCTCGCTTTTACTGAAGACGTGGGCAAGCGCTATGAAGCCTATGGTTGGCACGTTCAGTACGTCGCCAATGGCAACGACGACCTCGATAGCATTGCCAAAGCGATCGCCGAAGCTAAGAAGGTTACCGATAAGCCCAGCTTGATCGTGGTCACTACCGTAATTGGTTATGGTTCGCCCAATAAAGCTGGTACCGCTGGCGTGCATGGTGCTGCCCTCGGTGGTGATGAAGTCACGGCTACTCGCAATAACCTGGGCTGGGAGTACGAGCCATTTGTCGTGCCCGAAGACGCTCTCAAGCGCTTCCGAAAGGCGATCGATAAGGGTGCCGAAGCCGAAGCCGATTGGAATCAGCGCTTTGCTGCTTATGCTCAAGCTTATCCCGCCGAAGCAGCCGAATTTACGCGCGTCATGGCGGGCGAGTTGCCGGAAGGTTGGCAAAACGCTTTAGAGCCGGTTACCCACAAGGAAACCTCTACCCGCCTGCTCTCTGAAGCCTGCCTCAATGCCCTCGCTCCAGCTTTACCGGAATTTCTGGGTGGTTCTGCTGACCTGGCACACTCCAACATGACCTACCTGAAAGGCATTCCCGATTTCCAAGCTGGCTCTTATGAAGGTCGCAACTTCCGCTTTGGCGTGCGCGAGCACGGCATGGGTGCAGTTTTGAATGGGATGGCCTTGCATGGCGGTCTCATTCCTTATGGTGCAACTTTCCTGGTATTTGCCGACTACATGCGGGCAGCGATTCGTCTGTCGGCGCTGTCGCAAGTACGGGTAATTTACGTCATGACCCACGACTCAATTATGCTGGGTGAAGACGGCCCCACGCACCAACCGATCGAGACGATCCCATCCCTACGAGCAATTCCCGATTTGCTGGTTTTGCGCCCCGCTGATGCCAAGGAAACCGTTGGTTCCTACGAAGTTGCCATTTCCGAACGCAAGCGTCCTTCTCTACTAGCTTTTACCCGTCAAGGCGTAAAGAATCTACCTGGGACATCGGTCGAAGGCACCAAGAAGGGTGGCTATGTGGTAGTTGATGCCGCTAACCCCGATCTGATCGTCATCGCCACTGGTTCTGAGCTAGAACTAGCTGTAAAAGCAGCGGATGCTCTTAAAGCAGAAGGAAAAGCCGTACGTGTAGTTTCCCTGCCTTGCTGGGAACTGTTTGAAGAACAAACGCAAGAGTATCGCGACTCTGTATTGCCTCCTGCCTGCAAGAAGCGCGTTTCAGTGGAAGCTGCTTCTAGCTTTGGTTGGCATAAGTATGTCGGTTCGGAAGGCGCGATGGTCAGTATCGATCGCTTTGGTGCATCAGCTCCCGGACCTACCTGCTATGAGAAGTTTGGCTTCACGGTCGATAATGTCATCGCTACCTGCCGCCAGGTACTCGGTTAATACCAATTTGAACAGTAAAACGACAGAGATCGAACGGGGTGAAGGGGTAGAACCCCTTCGTGGGGGCAACGCCCCCACCCCCCATCCGTAACCACAACAATTTAAATTGGTATAACCAGGAGTAAACCATTCGCGATCGCTCGTAGAATGGTAATCTAGAAAAATTCAAGGACTTCAGTGCATTTATGCACTGAAGTCCTTTTAACAGCGCCGTACGGTCAATAGTCTCAAAGTATGGAGCCGAGCCAGAAGTTCGTTAACGCTTACCCGTCACAATATAACTAACCCTTTTGCCGATGTTGGTGGCATGATCCGCCATGCGCTCGAGGTGATGAATTGCTAATACCATCAGCATTACAGGCTCTAAGGAAGTGCCGATGTTGGTTTGCCTGGTTAACAGGTTATAGAGAGAATCATAATCATCATCGACGGCATCGTCTTTGGCCTTAATATCTAACCCCTCCTCTGCATCTAAATTAGATACCGCACCCAAACTCAAAGCTAGCATTGCTTGGCAGCGCGCAAACATCACCTGAAGTCGATCCATGTGTGGTGGCACGGGGTAGGGAAAAAGTTTGATCGCAATTTCTCCTAAATTCTCAGCGTAGTCACCAATCCGCTCTAGATCTCTGACCATATGTATCAGCGCGGTTAAAAGTCTTAAATCGCGGGAAACGGGTGACTGGAGAGCAATTAGATCGATACAGCCTAGTTCGATTTGGCGATAGAAACGATCGATGTCCTTATCTTGAGTGTCAATTTTGGTAGCTGCCTCTAAATCTCGATCGAATAAGGCGCGGTGTGCTAGCAAGCAGGAATTTTCTACCAATGCGCCCATGCGTAGAGCGTCTTGCTCTAGTTCTCGCAGTTGGCGATCGAAGTTTTTTCTCGTTCGATGGCGCTCTTCCTCAGTTGAGAGTTCTTGCATGGCAATTTTCAAAGGTAGTTTTCAAATGATATAGCAATCACAAATGATTTGTGAAAAAGGGGGTGTGGGGCTGCGCCCCACGCAGGGGAGGCAGGGCGGTCTTGGGGGGTTCCCCCTAAAGCCACTGCCGTGTTCTACCCCTGCACCCCGTTCATATGATGATTTAGCATCGCTATAAGCGAGTTGAAATAATTAAAATGCAAATAATCTTGACATTCCAGTAATTTGGATACAAAAGAAAATACTTGACTGGGCAAACCTTTTTTAAAGGTTAAGTTCTGGTAAAGCTAGTTGCATTTTATCGAGCCAATCAATCAGGTTGTCCAGTTGTTTATCTGGTGGTAAAACACCCACTCCCCTTACTGTAACTTTACTTTGCTGATAAACAAAACGCGATCGCAAATGCTCTGGCAATTTTTGCTCTAATAGTTTCCAGGCAGGCTCTTCCATTTTAGTTTCTAAAATAACATGTTGTTTGCCATCGGGTTTAATCCGCGAAAATCCGATTTTCTTCGCCACCAGTTTCAGCTCCATCACCTTGATTAAACGCTGGGCGGCAGTAGGCAGGGAACCATAGCGATCGCGCCACTCTTCGGCAATCTGGCCCAACTCGCGCCGCGAACTGGCAGCGGCGACGGCGCGGTAGGCACTCATCTTCTGGTCTGGATCGCTGATATAGTCAGCCGGGATAAATGCCGTGATCGGAATGTCGATCTGCGTATCGTCTACTTCGGGGATGGCAGAACCGCGAATTTCCGCGATCGCCTCCTGCAACATTTCCATATACAAATCGAAACCGATCGCATCGATCTGGCCCGACTGCTCCGACCCCAGAAGGTTGCCCACGCCCCTAATCTCCATATCCCGCATCGCCAACTGGTAACCGGAACCAAGGTGCGTAAATTCCTGAATCGCACGCAGGCGCTGCCGAGCTGGTTCGGTCAGTTCCCCCTGAGCTTGATAAAATACCCAGGCATGAGCCTGAATACCAGCGCGACCGACCCGCCCGCGCAGTTGATAGAGCTGTGCCAGTCCCAGTTTTTGGGCATCTTCGATAATAATCGTATTCACGCGGGGAATATCTAAGCCGGATTCAATAATCGTCGTGCAGACCAGGATATCCGCTTCGCCACTGTTAAAGGCGATCATCGTAGTTTCCAACTCGGCTTCTGGCATTTGACCGTGGGCGATCGCCAAACGCGCGCCGGGAATTGCTTCTCGAATTTTAGTAGATGTTTCCTCAATCCCTTCAATGCGAGGCACGACATAAAATACTTGGCCGCCGCGATCTAATTCCTGACGGATGGCGGCTCTGACTGCTTCAGGATTGTAGCGGGACAGGTGAGTTTTAATGGAACGGCGCGATGGCGGTGGTGTCGCAATTAGACTCATCTCCCGCACGCCCGACAGCGCCATGTACAGCGTGCGCGGAATTGGAGTCGCTGTCAGCGTCAGTACGTCTACTTCAGTTTTGAGAGATTTAATTTTTTCCTTTTGCGCTACTCCAAAGCGCTGCTCCTCATCCACCACTAACAATCCCAGATCCTTAAACTTCACTTCCTTAGAAAGTAGTTGGTGCGTGCCTACAATTAAATCCAGTTCGCCCGTCGCCAATTTCTGCACGATCTCCTTGCGCTCGCTAGCCGTTCTAAATCGATTCAACAGGGCAATTTTAATTGGATAGGGGGCGTAGCGTTCCTGGAGGGTGTGATAGTGCTGCTGCGCCAGGATAGTTGTGGGAGCCAGCATGGCGGCTTGCTTGTTATTAGTTAATGCCTTAAAAATGGCGCGAATCGCAACTTCGGTTTTGCCAAATCCTACATCGCCGCACACCAGCCGATCCATAGGGCGATCGCTCTCCATATCCTGCTTGACATCTTGAGCTGCCTTTAGTTGATCGGGAGTTGGTTGATAGGGAAAAGAATCTTCCATTTCTGCTTGCCATTGCATATCAGGTGGGAAAGCATAACCGACCTGCTGCGATCGCTTGGCATATAGCTCTAGTAAGTCGATGGCGATTTTCTTAATCGCTTTGCGGGCTTTGTTAGTAGCATTGACCCATGCTTTGCCAGTCATGCGATTGAGTTGGGGCTTACCCTCTGTCATACTGCGATAGCGCGATAGAGTTCCCACCTGGTCGGCAGCAACGCGCAACAAACCATCCTCGTATTGAATTACCAGGTATTCGCGGGTTTCGCGGTTAATCGTTAAGCTTTCCAAACGCAAAAATTGTCCGACCCCGTGGTGCTTGTGGACTACATAGTCGCCGATGGAGAGCTTATTGAGATCGACCTGCTTGGAAACGGCTCTCCGTCGCTTGCGAATGTAGGTGGGGGTACCGAGTGCGTGTTGCCCAAAGAACTCGCGATCGCTGACGATTAAAATCCGAAATGTCGGCAGAATAAATCCCTGGATTTCTGCCACGCCAGAGTATTTCAACGCCACAGGCGTACGAGAGTTATGCAGTTTCTCAATGGCAGGATAATCTCGCACGTTCGGCACGAACTGGGCGGGGCAGTCATGCTCTTGCAGGAGCGCCACCGCCCGCGATGGTTGCGCTGACACGATCGAAATTTGATAGTGCGAGTTGCGATATTCTCGCAGAATCTTGGATAAATTGCCAAACTGATGCGGTATTGTGGGTATGGGGCGGCTAGATAGATTCACTGTTAGGGGGCGATCGGGGTGTTGCAAAAGACTGAGGTCATCTTCTGCTAATTCAGTGAGATAGAGGCGCTCGAACTTAGATTCCAAATCCAATAGACATTCATCAAAGGGTCGGTGCAGGGAACCAGAATAGCTAGAAGTGCCATCAAGAACTTTAAAAGCTTCCGAAGCAGATTCATACCAGCGATCGCTATGGGCTTGACATTGTTCTAGTTCGTCGATGGCGACGAGACAATGCTCTGGCAGGTAATCGAGGATGGAAGCGCTGGAATCTGGGTGGATAGAGTACATTGCTTCGGATCGATCTTCCAATCCTCCTTTGGGATCTGGCGGTGCGAAGATGGCATCGTAACTGGTGGGAGTAAGTGTAATTGTCGCGATCGCGTCCATAGTTCTTTGCGAAGCGGGATCGAATTCGCGAATTTTCTCAATTTCGTCGCCAAACCAATCCAGGCGGAGCGGTAATTCACAGGAAACTGGGAATACATCGACAATATCGCCGCGCCGACTCCATTGACCTTCAGCTTCAACTAAGGAGGTACGCTCGTAACCAAGTTGAGTTAAGCGATCGGCGAGAACCTCTAATCGCATTTCCATTCCCACGCTCAATTGCAAGCAATTGGCTTGAAATTGAGACAAGGCGGGGAGATGTGGTTGTAAAGCTCGATCCGTCACTACGATCGCGATGCGATTGCCGGAATTTAATTTAGAGCCGCCAGGTTTACCGTTACCATCGTTAGAAGTGTTGCTGAGATCTGCAAAATCATGCGCGTAACCGCTTAAATCTGAGAGTACCTGCATCTGCGCCCAGATAATTTCCGGTTCCGGCGCGTAGTTTTCGTAGGGCAAGGCATCGGAAGTGGGGTAAAAATGTACGGTCTGCCAACCCATCGCTTCTAGCTGCACCGCCCACCGCCCCGCCTCTTCAATAGTTGCCGTCACCACTAATAAAGGACGATCCTGCTTTTGCGCCAAGCAAGAACTAACCAGCCCTTTCACCAGGCGAGGCATACCACTGAGGCTGAGGCAGCGCCACTTTTGCAGCTTGGTTTCTAGTTCGCTGGTAAGGGGCGATCGCGTTAGAGCGCGGATGACAGACGAAAATGCCATAATTTTGACGACAATAACTCAGCCACTCAGATTCCTAAGTGGCTGCACGAGTTGGTTATCTTGATTGTATCAAAGCCCAAAAAGTTAGTTTTGGTCTGCCATGCTGTGATTTGAGTGCGCGATCGCACCCTTCCCTTAATACTGAACCGAAGTGCGATTTGATAGCATAAACACAACCCCGTGCGATCGCATCTATGACGATGTAAATGTTGCTGATTTCTTAAGGTTTAGCCGCGTTAGAATTCCCTGTGAGGGGCTGAAGAGTAGAACGCATAAGAATATGCTGGATGCTACCAGGGCGATCGCTGGGCCGGAAGGCAAGCCGTAATAATAACTAATATACATGCCAATAACGCCAGCAGTAATGCCGATCGCTGCCGCCAAAATCATGATTAAATGCAGTTGTTTGACTAATAAATAGGCAGCGGTACCTGGTGTGATTAGCAGAGAAATTACTAGCATTCCACCCACGGTTTTGAGACTGGTGACGATGGTTAGCGTGATCGCAAACATTAAACCAAAGTCTAAAAGTTTTACAGGTAGACCCATCACCTTTGCTGCTTGAGGATCGAAGGTATAAAGCAGCAACTCTTTATAGAAAATTTTGATGAGAAAGAAGATCGCGCATGTCGTCAGCCCCACCCACCAGACATCCTTGGTGGAAACGCTCAGAATGTTACCGAAGAGGAAACTATCGAGATCGACCTTTGTGCCTAATTTGGTAATTAAGCTAATACCGAGGGCAAAAAAGCTAGAGAAGACGATCGCCATCGCGGCATCCACTTTCACCTTTGACTGTGACCGAATCAGCGTGACGATAAAGGTACTGAAGATACCAGAGATAAATGCACCTAAAAAAATATCAACTTTGTAGAAAAAGGCGATTGCTAACCCCGGAAATACTGAATGCGAGATTACGTCGCTCAGTAATGACATGCGCTGTATGACTAAATAAACTCCGGTGACTGCGCATAGCGCCCCAATTGCGATCGCAGCAAGCATGGCATTGCGCATGAACTCAAGGCTGAGGGGATCTAAAAACCAGCTTAGCAACTTAAAAGCCCTTCTCTTGGCGAGAATATATGTCGATTTCTGGGGTCGCCGTAGGCACGCCGCAGGTTTTCCGATGTCACGACCTCGCCTACGGCACCGAAGGCAATTTGCCGCTGACTCAGTAATAGTAAGCGATCGTAGCGTTCCAGGGTTTCACCCAAATCGTGGCTGACGACAACCAGGGTTTTGCCCTGTGCTTTCAGTTCGGCAAAGACATCAAATATGATTTCCTCTGTGGCAGCGTCAACGCTACTAAATGGTTCGTCAAAGAAAAATAGTTCTGCTTCCTGTGCTAGCGATCGCGCCAAAAATACACGCTGCTGCTGCCCCCCCGACAACTGGCCGATCGGTTGCTGGCGCAGATCCCAAATCCCTACGCGCTGGAGTGCTTGCGTTACCACTTCACGCGATCGCCGACTGTGGGAACGAAACCAACCGGTACGGACAGTGCGAGCCATCATTACCACGTCCCATACAGTGGCAGGATAGTCCCAGTCGATCTGCGATCGCTGCGGTACGTAAGCAATTTGACGTAGATGCCGATCTAAACTTTCCTGTCCGAATCTAATTAAGCCGCTGACAACGGGTACAAGTCCCAACATGGCTTTGAGCATGGTGCTTTTGCCTGCGCCGTTAGGCCCGATCACTCCAAGTAACTGACCGGTATTGAGGGTAAAGCTAATGTTTTCTAATGCGGTCACACCCCGATAGTTGACAGCGAGTTGGCTAACCTCAAGCATTTTTACACGATTGCAAGAGAATGATTCTCATTCTTTTATATCACGATTTTGGGGAGGGGTTAAGCATTTGCATGGAATTCCTGCACTTTAGTCATTTTGAAAGAGCGGGGAAGGGGGTAAAATCTCTTCCAGTTAAGCATTTGCATGGAATTCCTGCACTTTAGTCATAGGCGGGATTATGGTATTTCTAAAATCTGGCAAAACTAGTTCCGCCAGTCCCAAATATTCAATTCCATTGGGAGTAACGTCAAAGCGGCAGGGCAGAATTTCTACTCCTTCAGCGATCGCTTCTCTTAGTAATTTGCCATACTCGGGATCGGCGCGATCGCCTGGTGCAAAGCGATCGCAGTCGCCGCGATTGATGAAGTACAGCAATATGGAACGGGTGTTGGCATCCTTAATCGAGATTAATTCGCGCAAATGCTTTTGTCCTCTGGTCGTTACCGTATCTGGGAAGAGAGCTAAACTGCCATCGCACCAGGTTGTATTTTTGATCTCGATAAAGGTCTTGCTGGTTTTATCAGTTTTGGGATCGGTGGTACTGAGGACGAAGTCAATCCGGCTGTTTTCGCTGCCATAGGCAACTTCTGCTCGTACTAGATCGTAAGCTCCTAATTCGGGAATTATGCGATCGTTCAACATTTTGCCCACCACTTGATTGGGTAAGCCCGTGTGTACGCCCACCCAAACATTGTCAATGTGAATAATTTCCCAACTGTAAGGCAGTTTGCGTTTGGGGTTATCGCTACAGGAAACCCCCACCCTGCTGCCAATTTTACAAATGCCAGTCATCGGCCCTGTATTGGCACAATGGGCAGTAATTAACTCCCCAGTTTCTAGCTCGATATCTGCAAAAAAACGCTTGTAACGCTTTACTAACGTGCCAAACCGTAGAGGGGGATAGGCGTGTACCTGCATAGTTTCCTGATTTCGCCCTAATCTAAAATTTCCTCCCAAGAGTTTAGCCCGATACGGTTCCCCACTCCTCAGTTCTAAAAATTTCCACTAGGATAGATCAATAAGTTAAGTTAGATTGCGATCGCCATAGTAAGCATGACAAAGCCGCGTAAGTTCTGGTCAATTATTATCGTCCTCTGTCTGGTATTTGTAGTTCAGTTGTGCAGTCTAGGTAGCGCTAAAGCCGCGATCGCAGACTGGACGCAAGAGCAAAAGTTTTTTAACAACGTATGGCAGATCGTGTATCGCTCCTATGTGGACGACAGCTTCAACCATCAAAACTGGTATCGCGTCCGCAAAAGTTTTGCCAATCGGAAGTTTAACAGTCGCGAAGAAACCTATGCGGCAATTCAAGAAATGCTAGCCAGCCTCGGCGATCCGTTTACCCGCTTCTTGCCGCCCGACCAGTACAGGACTATGCAAACCAGTACTAGCGGCGCGCTTACCGGCGTGGGCTTGCAAATTGCGATCGATCCCCAAACTAACTCTCCGATCGTGATCGCGCCGATTGAAGGCTCGCCAGCAGATAAGGCGGGCGTGCGATCGCTAGATCGCATCCTCAAAATCGACAACGTATCGACGGATAATTTAACCCTCGATGAATGCGCCGAACGCATGCGCGGTCAGATTGGCACCCAGGTAACGTTATCGATCGCTCGTACTGAATACGCCCCTGAAACAAGTGCGAAGAAGGACAAACAAACACCCAAACAGAAAACATTTGACGTAGAAATTAGACGCGATCGCATTGAAGTTAACCCGATCGTCGCCAAGCTGGATGATTTTAACCACCATAAAATTGGCTACATCCGGCTATCGCAGTTTAATGGCAACGCCGCCACTGAGATGGCAAGCACGATTAAGCGCATGGAAGCAAAAGGTACCGATGCCTATGTATTGGATTTGCGCGGTAACCCTGGTGGCTTATTGCAAGCAGGGATCGAAATTGCCCGCATGTGGCTGCCCGATGGCACCATTGTCTATACAGCCGATCGCATGGGGATCCAGGAAAGCTTTACTGCCCACGGCCAGGCTCTGACTAAACATCCGCTGGTCATTTTGCAGGATAGCGGTACTGCTAGTGCGAGCGAAATTCTCGCAGGTGCTCTACAAGATAACGGACGCGCATCGTTGGTGGGAACCAAGACCTACGGTAAAGGCTTAATTCAATCCTTGTTCGAGCTAGAGGACGGTTCTGGACTGGCAGTGACGATCGCTAAATACGAAACACCCAGCCATCGAGATATAAATAAAGTTGGTATAACTCCCGATCTTGAAGTCAAGATTTCTCCCATCAGTCGCGAGCAGTTAGCTACTCAAGACGATATTCAGTATCAAACTGCCATCAAACTACTCGATCGCCAGATTAGTCACCCACAAACAACCCCAGCCGTCGCTAAAGCAACTGCCAGCGGGTGAACGAAAAAAAGCACGGGGGTAGAAAAAGGCGTAAGAAGGGAAGCATACAGACAGCAGGCAGAAAAGCCAAAGGAAGTAGGAAGTAGCTTTGCTGGCATAGGTAATATGGTGGCGGTCAGCCCGCTGACCGCCGACCGCTATACAATTAGTAATGCCCCAAATGCTACTAGCCGTTTTAGATTAATGCAACCAACAGACCCCAATAAATTTACCGAGAAAGCTTGGGAAGCAATTGTTAAATCCCAGGATGTGGCGCGGCGATCGCAGCAACAGCAACTGGAAGTCGAACACCTATTGCTCGCTCTGCTAGAGCAAAACGGCTTGGCAAGTACGATTTTAACCACCGCCTCCGTGCCATTGCCAAGATTTCAAAAACTGACCGAAGATTTTCTGCGCGCGCAGCCCAAGGTGGCAAATCCCGAGCAACTTTATTTAGGGCGCAGCCTTGAAGTCTGGCTGGATCGCGCCGACGAGTCTCGCCAAACCTTTGAAGATGAATTTATTTCGATCGAGCATTTGCTGCTGGGCTTACTGGACGACGATCGCTTGGGAAGACGCTTGTTTCGCAATGTGGGCATCGACCGCGCCAAACTGGAAGCTGCCGTCAAAAAGGTGCGCGGTAACCAAACCGTATCCGATCAAAACCCCGAAGCTAAGTATGCCTCTCTGGAGAAATACGGGCGCGACCTTACTGCTAGCGCCAAGGAAGGCAAACTCGATCCCGTGATCGGGCGCGACGACGAGATCAGGCGCGTGATTCAGGTGTTGTCGCGGCGTACGAAAAATAATCCCGTTCTGATTGGCGAGCCGGGTGTGGGGAAAACGGCGATCGCGGAAGGATTAGCACAACGGATTATCCGGGGTGATGTGCCGGAATCGCTTAAGGGGCGCACGCTGATTAGCCTGGATTTGGGGGCACTAATCGCTGGAGCTAAGTATAGAGGCGAATTTGAGGATCGCCTGAAAGCAGTACTCAAGGAAGTGCTGGACTCTAACGGGCAAATAGTCCTGTTTATCGACGAGTTGCATACGGTGGTGGGAGCTGGGGCCACGCAGGGGTCGATGGATGCCGGTAATCTGCTCAAACCAATGCTGGCGAGGGGGGAACTGCGCTGTATCGGTGCTACGACGCTGGATGAATATCGCAAGCATATCGAAAAGGATGCCGCTTTAGAACGCCGCTTCCAACAAGTGCTGGTCGATCAACCCACAGTAGAGGATACAATTTCGATTTTGCGCGGACTAAAGGAACGCTATGAGGTACACCACGGGGTTAAAATCTCCGATTCGGCTTTAGTGGCAGCATCTGTCCTGTCAAATCGGTACATTGCCGATCGCTTCTTACCAGACAAAGCGATCGATCTAGTCGATGAAGCCGCCGCCAAACTCAAGATGGAAATCACTTCCAAACCAGTGGAATTGGATGAGATCGACCGTCGCATTATGCAGTTAGAGATGGAGAGATTCTCTCTGCAAAAGGAAGATAGTATTGCTTCTATGGATCGCTACGAACAGGAAGGCAAAGTCATCTACAAGTCCAAGGCAGCCCAGGCAGCCAGCGAGCGCCTGCAAAAGATCGATGATGAACTGAACGAGCTAACTGAAAAGCAAACGACTTTGAACGATCGCTGGCAACTTGAGAAGGAAACTATTGATAGCGTACAAATTCTCAAGGAGCAAATCGATCAGATTAAGCTGCAAATCGAGCAATCGGAACGCGACTATAATCTCAATCGCGCCGCTGAATTAAAGTATGGCAAGCTTACGGAGCTAGAGAAGCAGCTCGATGATGCGGAATTGCAAATCGGGCAAGCGCGATCGGAAGGTTCCACCCTATTCCGCCAGCAGGTCACAGAAGACGACATAGCCGAAATCGTCGCTCGCTGGACCGGAATTCCGGTGAAGAGTTTATTGGAATCGGAGCGGCAGAAATTACTCAAACTAGAATCGCATCTACACGAGCGGGTAGTCGGACAGGATGAAGCCGTAGAGGTAGTAGCAGCGGCGATCAGGCGCGCCCGCGCTGGTATGAAAGATCCCAATCGCCCAATCGGTTCCTTTATCTTTCTCGGCCCCACTGGAGTTGGCAAAACTGAGTTGGCTCGTGCTTTAGCCCAGTTTATGTTCGACACGGATACGGCCACGATCCGCCTCGATATGTCGGAATATATGGAGAAGCATTCGGTATCGCGGTTAATTGGGGCTCCTCCGGGCTATGTGGGCTACGAAGAAGGCGGGCAGCTTTCCGAAGCCGTGCGTCGCCATCCCTATTCCGTGATTCTATTTGATGAAGTGGAAAAAGCTCACCCCGATGTCTTTAACATTCTTCTGCAAGTACTGGATGACGGTCGCATTACCGACAGCCAGGGACGTTTGGTGGACTGCAAAAATACAGTCATCATCATGACCAGTAATATTGGCAGCGAATTTATTTTGGATGTGGTGGACGATGACTCTAAATATGAAGAAATGCGCCGCCGCGTAATGGAAGCACTGCGTACCAGCTTCCGCCCCGAATTTCTCAACCGCATTGATGACACGGTGATTTTCCACGCGCTGAAGCGTTCTGAAATTAAAGCGATCGCTGCTCTCCAAATCCAACGCATCGAAGAGCGTTTGAGCGATCAGAAAATCAGTCTGAAACTCACTCCCGAGGCACAGAACTATATCGCTGAAGTCGGATACGATCCCGTGTTTGGAGCGCGACCGCTCAAACGGGCGATTCAACGCGAGATCGAAAACCCGATCGCCACCAAGATCCTGGAAGGCATATTCAGCTCCGGTCATGCGATCGAGGTTTCTGTCAAGGATGGGAAACTAGCATTTAGCTAGACTGGGACTTTACCTATCGTTTGCTTTATAGCATTTTTCAATTGAGAACAGGTTTTATTTTTGGGGTGAAGGGGTACCCCTTCTTGGGGGCAACGCCCCCAAACCCCCTTCTCGTTTTCATCTGAAAACCGCTATAAGTCGTTGATACGCTCATATTAATTTAATGATAACTATTTGCATTAAGCAAATTTTCATGTAGACTAATTCCTTAGTTGAGAATTACTAGCAATAAATCTAAGGAGGTTAGTCGTGACAAGTAGCACATCTGCAAGCACGAATAAGGATCCGAATCTAAGCGCGATCGCAACTGAAACAAGCTATGCCATAAAGGAGAAAAATAATGCTGATATTCCTTGGTGGGCTGGGAATGCTCGCCTTACTAACCTGTCTGGTCAACTATTGGGCGCTCATGTGGCTCACGCTGGTTTAATAGTTCTGTGGGCGGGGGCAATGACCCTATTCGAGCTATCGCACTTCGACCCTAATTTTCCCATGCACGTGCAGGGGCTAATCCTCTTGCCTCATCTTGCTTCCCAGGGTTGGGGTGTGGGGGCAGGCGGTACGGTAATTGATACGTACCCGTATTTTGCGATCGGCGCTCTCCATCTCATTTCATCCGCATTTCTGGGCATAGGCGGCATCTTCCACGCCGTACGCGGCCCTAAGACTCTACAAGAAAAGTCAGATTTCTTTGGCTATTACTGGGCTGATACCGACAAAATGACGACTATTCTGGGATTTCATTTAGTTCTATTAGGTATTGGGGCATTTTTGCTGGTTATCAAAGCTATGTTATGGGGTGGTCTATACGATCCTGCAGTTGAAAATGTCAGGATAATTGCCAATCCTACCCTCAATCCCGCTGTCATCTTTGGTTACTTATGCGGCGCGATCGGCAAACACTGGATTGCGGGCGTGAGTAATCTTGAAGATGTCGTAGGGGGGCATATCTGGATTGGAGCCATTTGTATCGGTGGCGGCATTTTCCATATCGCCACCAGGCCATTTGAGTGGACGCACTCGCTATTTATCTGGTCGGGTGAAGCTTACCTATCTTTTAGCCTTGGCGCGCTAGCTCTGATGGGGTTTATTGCCACCTATTTCGTGGCTGTGAATGTGACTGTTTATCCCGAGTCGTTCTACGGTTCTAGCCTGAATATTCAGATGGGCATCCTACCCTATTTCTCCGCACCGAACCCACAGGTTCACTGTAGACGATTTCCATTTTATTAAAAAGCCAGCCTTTCGACTGGCGTACAGATCTGTTAATCCCGTTGGGTTAGTAGGAGTTCTTTAAATAATAACTTGACTGCTTTAGCGGCAACGGTGATTCTGGCTAGTTTGATCGGCCTGCCCATCGCTTTATATTCATCCAGGTCTTTACCGAGTTCGTTGAGTATGGGGTTGGTTCCCCTTGACTTATGAGGCTCGACCCGAGTAAAAATCCACTGCCATAAACTACGACGGCACAGATCTGAACCTCCGACCACTGAACGATTCTGCTTGTCACCCGATGAATTTTCGGTGGGTGCCACGCCCAATGCTTTCATGAATCGTCGGAGGCTTAAGTAGCGTTTAGTAGGCTTGCCAGATTTGCGTCCCTTGCGTATTTTCACGATCGCTCTACCGTTGTCGAGGTAGTTTTCAAACGGGTAAATCTGACTCAGTACGATCGCCTGGACGCGATCGCCGAATCCGAACTGTTTGAAAACGCTGCGATAGGGGAGGAATTGGGCATCGTCGAGGTAACCGCGCAGCTCGTCCTCGATCGCTTTTTCTTCGAGGTGAATCAGGCAAAGTCGCTCTGCATGGAGTCCTACCGTGTCGGTCAGTCCCAGCCCGGCGCTGCCAGCATACTCGCTGTCGAAGCGCTTGGACTTGACCCTGCCAGCCAGCCACGCCCACAGGCGATCGCTTTTCGATAGGGCAACTTCGGGAAACTGCCATGCCAGATCCTGCCGGATGCGGTTGATGATAGGCGATTGCACCCGCGCCAGGTGCGACAGTCTCAATACCAGTTCTCTGATGCGCACGATCGGGAACTCTCTGACCTGCACGAAGCGCCTGTTGTCTTCGCAGTAGTCCCAGTAGTAGCAAGCCAGTGCTAGCGCGTCCGCGTCGTCGTCTTTGTCCGGTAGCCCCAAATGAGCGTCCCTGTAGTGCCTTAGCTGCGTGTGTCCTACCAGCACTACTTTTACGCCCTCACGGGCTAGCTTGGTTGCCCACAGCTTCGAGTAGTTCACCCCCGTCGGTTCCATCACGGCCACGTCTGGCTTTAATGCCAGTAGAGCTTTGATGCCTTTGACGTTGGCCTCGAACTTGTGAAAGTCGATATCGAAGTAAAGTTGCCGTGGATCTTTCGGTTTTTCAGCAAGTACGCACGCAGCAACCGATAGCTTGCATACGTCAATTCCGCAAACGATCATAGTAATATCCTTTTGTCATGGAGTATGACGGTTACCCCGTTGGCTAGCTTACGAAACTCCCAAAGGCCGCTAAAGAGCCTGTTTCACTGTCAAAGCCAATGATTGCCGTGGGGTGAACGGTCGTCCGATCGCCGAGCTTATGAACCTGTAAAAGCCACAAGAGCTTGTTTCTTTCTCAAAGCCCTGAGCGATCGGACATGTTGACCGACTGTACGACCGTCGTCGCACAGCAGACCGCCATCTCAAGGAGATGGGCGGGTGCTGTGCGATCGGCACTACGATCGCCCCATCGAGGAAGAAACTCTCTCTATGCTGAAGCAAGCTAGCTCGACCAGAGCATAATCTTGAATTTTGTAGTGCAGCAGTGCCTGACGGATACAATTGTTTACCCGCTCTACGTCAATACTGCTGACGTATGGCGCGTAGCAGATCGAGAATTTCAACGCACCGAGATAGTTGATGAACCCAACTTCACGGTTGCCATCTACCGCGAAAACCGTCCATACATCGTCTTCAGTTTTGCGGATTTTGTAGCCGCTGGTGGTGAGGTAATAGCGAATGTTAGCGGCGATTTTGTGCCGTAGAGAGTACCTGTCAGCAGGCACAGCATGTTTAATATCCGGCTTTTTCATCTTGTTCCACCAAAAAATCTGCAACTTCACTTAAGCGTTTGTAAACCCCAGCAGATAGATCGCTGAGTTCAAAGTGGTCTAGATTCAGTTCGTCGATCAGCAGTAGCAGGCTAGTTACCTTGCCGCTAATGGGAATGCGATCGCCTGCATCGTCTTCGTCTTCGTCGTACATAATTCAAAATCTCCTTAGATAGAGCGATCGCAGTTACGCGGAATAACTGCGATCGCATTTGGGGTTTTTACTCTATGGAACCAGCACCCCTGCCAGACGGCACAACGCCTGACGGAACGTGGGATGATGGTGCTAACTAACGCAGCGTGCGATCGGGTTTCCGTTCGTGCGCTGTTTTAGCTTGCCAACCAAACTATACACCAATGTATAACTATGAGGCAAGTGTGTATAGTTTTTATCCATGCTTGTATAATTAGATGACCCTTGAAAATGTTTCGCCCCTTGCCATGCTTAGACGTTTAAGATTCATGTCTCAAGAAGAGTTGGGTAAAGCCATCGGAGTTACTGGTAATACAGTTGCTCGTTGGGAGCGTGGAGAAGTACAGCCGCGCTTGACTCCCAAGCAATACAAGCAACTTGCACAAGTCCTTCATGTGAAACCTGAAGATTTGCCTGATGACTTTGGCCCCCAACCGATCCACGACACGGCACCGCGAACGACACAGAACTAGCGATCGCTAATGGCAAGAGGTAAAAAGCTATGACCAGAAAGTACGAGCAGCTAGGTATTTTCGCGATCGCCCCGATAACGCCTGGTGTTGCTCCAGAACACAAACCCTTGCCCCCCGTGAGTTCCTGTGGCTGGATCGAACGTTATTGCGTTGTGCGATCGCATCGGGAGTATTGGTATTGGCGCTACTGCTATCGCGATGTAAACGGCAAAACCTGGCGCTTGCACGTCACAAACGATCGCATCTCAACGGTATCGTCAATGATCGCACAGCGTTACGCCCCTAAAGAGATCAGGAGATTCATCAAAGGTAAGCTGAGTCTAGCTCGATGTTCTGGGGCAAGCTAAGCAAACACCTTATTGAGACTGTCTCTCAGCTTGAGTGGATCGATACCGATGTAGCGCTGCACGACTTGCAGGTCTTTATGTCCCGTGATCTGCTGAATGGCATGTAGATCCATGCCATGCCGATACAACTGCGTGATAAACGAGCGGCGCAAGCTGTGGCCGGAGATGCCGCGATGTTCCATCCCAGCTTTTTCGACTGCCGTTCTCAGCCACTTATCGGCAGCGCTCCAGGTGATCGGCAAACCCTCGTGAATCCGAGATGGAAACAGCCATTCCCCGCTAAGGTCGCCCCTGTAGGCACGTAACGACTCGTACAGGCGATCGCAAATAAAAGCTTGCCTGGTTTCGCGGGTACCGTCTGGCGCTGCCTTGCGAGTGCTGGCGCGGAACGTGATTTCCTTGAGCGGTTCGCGGGTACCGCTAAAGCAAACGTACACATCGCAGACCTTAAGCTGACAGATCGCCCCAAAGCGTTCGCCCGTGTACCTGGCAATCTGGAAAAAGAGCTTGTGAGCGGGTGACTTCAGATGTCGGTAGATGCGATCGAGTTCCGTATCGCGCAAAATTTCCGCTTGACCGTTCCTGTTATTTTTGCCCATGCCAACCTCTCACTTTTCCTGCTATAGAACGTAAAAGTGAGAGGTTTTTTTAACGTCTCACTCCCAGGTATACCCCAAGCGATATACCCCGTCAAGCTTTCATCCCAAAACGGAACCTCTCAGTTTTACCTAAAAGTGAGAGGTTTACCCCATTACCTTTGCACCTTTATATTGCTAATCAATGGTATTGACAAGCTCGGTACAATTGGCGGCCAATCTGCCAAACATGGCCGCGCCCAAAAACACGAAACCCCTCAACTACGCCCAATGGCAGGATCGATCGCAGACTTCGCATACACCGATGATGACGGACAGCAATGGCTGATACGCATCGATAGGAGCAACGCACTGATTGAAGGGACGGGTTTCACGCTGCTTAGCGAAGATGATAAGGATTTGTCATTCTTACCCAGAAATGTCAAACCCCGTTTCGTCTCGTTCAGGCACTTGACGCGGCCTACCAAGCGTCGCATCTACTGCGCTAACACGGACGCGGACATTTGGCGCGGCAACAAAACCGCGATCGAGCTAGTTGACTACCAGGACAACTCCGTACAAACGTTTGTAGCGATGTCGCGGACGGCTGAAAAAGCCAAATACCGAGCCAACCTTACAGACACTTACCTTAACGACAACCCCTAAAACTAATGGCAACAGCAAAGTACAAGTACCAGACCAACGCTGGAAACGTGTTTTACTGCCGTACCGACTCCGATAGCGAGGTGGCCGGAATTCGCGGCGCCGAACCCGCTGGCGCGCAAACCGAGTACATGACTTTTGAGTTCTCCAAAAACTCGAAGCAGGTCGGATGCAGGCCGCGATCGGCAATACTCAGGCGCGAGTATGTTGGCGGCGCGGCAGCGGCAGACAGTTGTATAGACACTTCCGGTTCTCGCAACAAATACGTCATCGTCCTGACCTCCGCTCATTACGACTCGTTGCAGATCGGCACGGCAGTCAGCGTCAACGGCATCAACTACACGGTAGCAGGCAAACGCAGGGAGGAAATGAGATAATCCTATGGCTAGAGGCGTAAATTTTGAAGATACGATCTACACGCTCGATGACGGGCTGGCAATGCTGGCTCGCATGGATAAGAACTGGGTAACCGCCGATCGCGCTGGCGTGATCGCTCCAGGAACGGGAACCCTGATCGACGCGCACGTTAAAATTAGTTCCAATCGCAATCAATACGGCATCCACCCCCGTTATGTGAACCTCTATCGCGAATTGGGAGCGGCAGGCGATGCCTGCGTCTTGCAAAACGCTAACAAGTCGATGAAGCTGGTAATTCTTTCTAAGGAAAGGTTCGACGAACTCGTAGTATACACTGCCGCTACTGCCAGCAATGCCAACAGCAAAATCACGCTGTCTCACAAACCTGGCGGCGGCGGTACCGTAGAATGGCGCGTAGGTAGTAAAGTCCCCGAAAAACGGGTGTAAGCCAGTGGCTGAGGGAATCTGTCTTTACGGCGGTCGCAAGAAAGCAGGGGCACCCGATGAGTTCTCGGTCGATACGGGAGTGGGATGCTACCTGTTTGGACTGGAACATTACTTTTGCAAGTACTTGGATGCAGTCTTCCTCGAAAAAGGCACCGCCTTAAAGTCAATCATCCAGAAGTTAATAAAAAAGGTAGTCAAAGATGTTATAGACGGCAATATCAATACGGCTAAATTCTGTGAGACTCCCCCGTCGATAGAGTTCTCAGAAATCAACTACGTTGACGTGTTTCTGTGCTTCTATTACGGCAACTGCTTAGTACTCCAGCAAAAGATTGCCGAACTCTATCGGTATCAAAAATGGTACGAGTACTGCGAGTGCATCCCCAACAAGCCGGATACAACGCCACCTACCCCCGATCCAAACGAGCCAGACTTACCTCCCAACCCCCCTCCCCCTTTGGGCGGCTGTGGTGCCTGCTTTAATTACTGGCTATCGGTGTTTGAGACTCAGACTGCTCAGAACGTGCAGAAGCTCAATAATTACCGAGATTTCTCAATATCGCAGGGGTTTGAGAGCCGTATAAGAAAAACTTATCGGTCATTTCCCGAACCTCCAGCCCCAGGGTCTTCTAGATGGCTAAGGTTAACCTGTAGTGGTGAAAATGCAACTAATTGCACTTGCTGGTACAGGATTATCAGTGATGTAGGGGGGTTTGTCGAATGCCGACCCCCTGGTACTCAAGCATGGGGTGGATGCCCCGTTGCACCAACAGACGGCAACTACTCCAGTCAGACGATTTTGAGGAGTTATTATTCATGGCGCGAGACTGGTTGCTTTGATAACACCCCCCCTCAAGGACCGATCGAAATACCCGACAACTTCCCCAATTTTTGCAAACAGTTCCCCTATCTGTGCAAAAAGAAAAAGCGGAATCCTAAATGCTGTAACTGCTGTAACTCTCAATGGTTGAAAAATCCCAATGGCCTGTATTTGCCCTCAAGGTACAAAATCTGACCAGACCTTAGATGTAGTTGAAATCGTCAAAACCCGCATTATCGAGGTTGAAGAGCCTGAAGAGGGTCTGTATTATCGCGGGATTGGCGTTGAGGTATTGGATTTTCCCGATTGGGGCGGCAAGCGCTTTAACTACGACACAGAAGTTCCCTTAGAACGCTTGTACGATGTCGGTTTCATCTCCTTCAGCACTTCCAAGGATTACTTCCTGCCGGAGATGGAATTGATGTGGAACAAAAACTACTTCTTTCTGCCGGAGGGAACCGTACAGATTTACCTGTGGCTGTATCCAGACATCACCGTCGATCTGCGCTACGACATCTGGGAGTGCCCAGAAGAAGAAGCTACGCCCCCGGGCGCGGGTGGCGATAACCCTGGCACGGGCGGCGATAACCCTGGCAGCGGCGGTAACGACACCAGCGGCGGCGGCGATTCGCCTGGTAGTGGCGGGTAAGTATGCGCTGACGCGCTAGGAGGAAACGTGAAAGCATTGATAGCTCAACAATCTACCCCTACAAATCAACCACCGTCGCCTTCGCTTTCTAATTGGGCTGAAGGTGCTGTCATCCTGGCGGCGATCGCTTACCTGATTAGGACTGTCGTACCCAGCTTGTTTAGCAGTTGGCTCAAGCGTAGCGAACTGGAGTCGCAGCACGACATAAACAGCGAGGCCGTCACGCTCTCTACTGTTCTAACCACCCTTACCAAAATGCAGGATGCGGTGTTAACGCAACAAAACACGCTCATTACCAATCTCCTCAACAAGCACCAAATTGCGATCGAAGACATCGAGCTAGCTAAAGCCATCAATTCTCAAAACCAGATTTTTAAGACTCTAATTGAGAATCAACAGGAAATCCTCAAATGCGTGCGGGAACTTAGTTTGAATCAAGAACAAGATTCAAATCAAAATTAGCTGGGGTTTCTTTCTAATCGGGTTTGGCTGGCAAACGCACATATGTGGTTGTCCTTCTTTTTCTTGCAAGGACATATTTGGCACGCCCTGCAAGCCGCAGGCTTCGACTTCCGTGTAGGTAAAGTAGTTTCACCCAGTTCAAATCCAGGCTATTAGGGACTTGTTGAACTCACGTACTTATTAGAGATCGTAAGGTGGGCGATGCCCACCCTACCCATAGCTTATTAATAGTAAGTACTAATAGTGAACTTGGCTTGTAGTTAAAGAATTCAGTTTAAATGCAATAAGGAGGATATATGCCAACAAAGATTGGACTTTTCTTTGGCACCACTACTGGGAAAACCGAGTACGTCGCAGAAATGATTCAAAAGGAATTCAACGGTACCCAGATCGACCTTAACGATGTATCCAAGGTATCAGCATCAGATCTGACAGCATATGATTGCTTGATTATCGGTTGTCCCACCTGGAATATTGGCGAGTTGCAAAGCGATTGGGAAGGTCTATACGACGAATTAGATAGCGTCGATCTTAATGGCAAAAAAGTTGCCTACTTCGGTACTGGCGACCAGGTTGGCTATAGCGACAACTTTATGGATGCGATCGGCATTATCGCGGAGAAGGTGGAAGAGCGCGGCGGTATTACTGTCGGCTACTGGCCGACGGATGGCTATGACTTTAATGAATCTCGCGCCGTGCGCGATGGGAAGTTTGTTGGTTTAGCTGTAGACGAAGATAATCAACCTGAGTTAACTGCTGCCAGGGTTAAGACATGGGTAGCTCAGGTGAAATCAGCTTTTGGTGTATAGCGATCGCTAATCCCTCAACGTCAATAGGTCGAATCCTCTTCGTAAGTCTCTACTGTAGGATGTGTGAGGCGATAGCCGTAACGCATCGTAGGCATCTTATTTTCATGCAAGTCTCTAAGTAGGTTGAATCCTCACCGTAGGTATATAAACAAGGTGTAAATTTATGACAACAGCTTCTACGCTCAAGTTGGACAGAAGTATTCCCGATGTTGGCTGGTGGGCAGGAAACGCTCGCCTAGTTAATCTTTCGGGGAAATTATTAGGTGCCCACGTTGCCCATGCCGGACTGATCGTGTTTTGGGCAGGTGCCATGACTCTATTTGAGATATCGCGCTACGACCCCAGTATCCCCATGTACGATCGGGGACTGATTCTGCTACCGCATTTAGCAACCCTAGGTGCAGGTGTATCGGCTGGAGGCGTAATTGTCGATACCTATCCCTATTTCGCGATCGCGATGCTGCATTTAATCTCATCTATGGTGCTTGGTGCTGGCGGCATCTACCATGCCCTCATGGCAAGGGAAACGCTGGTGGACGACTCTACTTTCGCAGGTCTGTTTGGCTATAACTGGGAAGATGGCGACAAGATGACCACAATTTTAGGTATCCATCTAACATTACTTGGCAGTGGGGCCTTACTGCTAGTTGCCAAGGCGATGTTTTGGGGTGGCTTATTCGATCCGCATGTTTTGACTGGTTCTGGTATCCAGGGAGATGTGAGAGTAATTACCAATCCCACCCTCGATCCAGTGAGGATATTTGGATATCTGTTTGGCGCTCGGGGTGAAGGAGGAATGGCAGCAGTTAATAATTTAGAAGATGTTGTTGGCGGTCATATTTGGATTGGATTAATCTGCATTCTGGGCGGATTCTGGCATATTCTTAGCAAGCCGTTACCCTGGGCAAAAAATATTCTCATCTATTCTGGTGAAGCTTATCTTTCATACAGCTTGGGTGCGATCGCTTACATGGGAGTACTTGCAGCCTATTTCATCAGCGTTAACGATACTGTTTACCCTTCGGTATTCTTTGGTGCTCTGGGTGGATTGGAATCTACGCCTGGTGTTATTTCCGCCCGAGGATGGTTGGCATCGTTTCATTACATTTTGGGCGGCTTATTTCTGACGGGGCATATCTGGCACGCCATTAGAGCAAGGGGTATAGCTAAGGGTTTTGACTTCAAGAAAGGCGATCTATCGGTGAGGGCGATCGCTAACGATCCCCAGGAAGGCAATCTCTCTACTCCTCTTAATTCTTCCGATCTGACGCTCAACTTTCTCAAGGGTTTACCTATCTATCGTACTGGGATGTCACCATTATCGAGAGGTTTAGAAATTGGTATGGCACATGGCTACTGGTTAATCGGGCCATTTATCAAACTCAGCCCATTCCGCAATACCGAATACGGCGATTTATCGGGATTGATTTCGGCGGTTGCCTTATTAGTCGTGACTACAGCTTGCCTATCTATCTATGGCACGGTTACTTTTAGCAAGCGACTGGAAACTCAACCCCGCCCAACATTTGTGACAAAAGTGCCAAATGTGCCCAATACGTTAGTTTCGGCAGAAGGATGGAGTCAATTTTCGACTGCTTTTTTGATTGGTGGAGTGGGTGGAGCTCTATTTGCCTACTTCCTGCTGCACAGTATCGATGTCCTAAGCAATATACCTACAGCGTAGAGGGGTGGTTGTAAGGCTGTTTTCTCATCGTCTGGCTCTCTTGACCGGGATGATTTATCCCAGCGTGTTCGTTTAGTATTAATCCCGCACAGACAATATGAGTAGGGCGGGCAACGCTCGCCCTACAAAAATCTGAAAATTTCTATAGCTTATAATCAAGTCTAAGGCTGTTGTGAAACGCCTGTATTTAATAAAATCCTATAAAAATTTTATGTCCACCTTACCCAATGTTCTATGCTTAAGTACCAGTAAGGCTTTGCAAGGTTTCGATTGCCCTCTATTACGCTACCTAGCTCAGCATACCCTTATCGAGCAATGGGAATTTTCTCAAAGTCAAGATGAACCCAGTTCGTTAGATGTGGCTTTGGTACTGCTCCACGACTATCTCAAGCCCAAGGCTCAGCCGATTCACCTGATCGGGCACGGTATTAACGGTCTTTTAGGTATTTTATACGCGCGCCAGCATCCCGAACGGGTGCGATCGCTAACGCTTTTATCCGTAGGGGTATATCCTGCGATGAATTGGCAGGCACAATATTATTTCAATCGTAGTTTTCTGGGATGTAGCCGTCAAATCCTGCTGGCGCAGATGGGAACCAGCTTATTCGGTCGCAAAGATAGGTACTGGTTAGCGGGTATAGTTGATATTTTGGCAAAAGATCTGGACTTCGGGCTGTCACCCCACTCATTAATCTCGCAAATGCACTTATCCCCTGGCTCCGTGCCCATACCGCTATTGGTATGCGGCAGTAAAAATGATGCAATTGTGGATGTTAATGCTTTGTCGGGATGGCAAACTTATTTTAAAGAGAGCGATCGCCTGTGGATGTGTCCCTCTGGCCGTTACTTTTTCCATTACTTCCATCCTCAAGCGGTTGGGGAGCAGATCCTCTCATTTTGGGAATCCATCCCCTATCCCTCGCCTACGTTGGCTCCAGTGGAATTTTTGAGCTTAGCATGAGCAATTTCAATACATATAGCTATAGCCAATAGGCTGAGGACGGGGGGGTGCAGGGGTTCCACCCCTGCGTGGGGGCGTAGCCCCCACACCCCCTGTCCTAACAGATCTGTCTACGGCTATATAAGGAGATTGCCGTGAAAAAATATACCGATAATTGTCGGGGCAATCCCCCTGAGGCGGGACGCATCTCGTAGGGAATCGCCCCGATTGGTGAGGGCAAGCGCGGGGGCGCTGCCTCTAGGGGTATTTTCTTTACCAGAAATCTCCTAATTGCGATTGAGGTTACCACTCCTGACCCAGCCTTCCTCGTGGGTATCTTCCTGGCGAATGTAAACCCACTCGCGATCGGGGCTTTCCTTTAAAACAGAGACAGCCGCATTGTAGTCAGCGCCGCCAATCTTACTACTAGCCTGATTCGGTTCCGACCTCAGTACCAGACCGATCCCTGAATTAACGGTTCCCTTATATTTTGTTTCCAGCACCGTCTTAGTAGGTTTTTTAGCTGATAATTTAGAACTGCGCTTGTATTGAACGTTCTGAGCCTGGGCGATTTGCTCTTTAGGCGCAGTGAAAACTACTTGCGGTTTTTTGGCTGGTTTTTTAAAGTCCTCCGCATATTTTGGCCTCGTTGGTAAGGTGCGATACGGCACAATAATGTAGTGCCAGGTGCCATACACTGCCGCCACAACAATTCCTAGATAGAAAAGCACGCCCATTGCAGACTGGGCTATATGCCACACCCTCAAGGAATCTTGTCTAGTTTTAGGTCTAGCTCTAGTTGTAGTCACTTTTTTTAGGTTTAGGGTGGAAATTGGTGTTTTAGGGGATAACTACTGGAAATTTTGCACAATCTTAATAGCAGATATAACCGCTAAAAGTCTACACCCTGTTGTTAAATTGTTTTGAACAGGTTTGTTTTTTATCGTCGCTGCGATTTGAGGGGGGTGGGGATTGGACGCAGGGGTTTAGCATTTGTTCGATAGTCTTCGCATCAAACGCATGCATTCGTCACAAATGCTAAACCCTTACGGGGCAGTTGGGTTAAACCCCGGCGATATCTTCCGGGGGTGGGTGTACAAATTGAGCCAGCCAGGGCTATGCTAGCTCTCGATCGAGCGACCCAACCCTTCCCAACCATGAGTAACGCAAGCGAACAACGTCGAGAAAGCCTTGTGCGGCGAGTGTTAGTAGGATTAGGCACGAGTGTATCGTTGTTGGCAACTGCTAGCCTCTTGCTCCTGCTATACGTCCATCAAGGTACCCCTGAGGAATTTCAGCAGATTGCGACTTGGGTATCGATCGCCTATTTAAGTATGGGTCTAGGTGCTGGCATATTTGTTGGCTTATTAATCGTGCGCAGTATCCAGCCCTCTCTAACAGAGCTATCGCGGGTTGCCGAATCGATTACGGCTGGCAATTTATCCGTGCGATCGACGATCGAACGCTATGACGAGTTGGGCGAGTTTTCTAAAGTATTCAACCGCATGGCGGCTCAACTGGAGGCAAATACTACAAAGCTAGAAGCCCGCGATATTCAATTTGGCCTGCAATCTCTCGACCAGGTTTTAGTGAATACCACCAATCAAAATAAGCTAATACAAACCAGTTTAGAGAAAGTTTGCCAGCTTACTAATGCCCAACTTGGCAGCATTTATTTGTGGGAAGGAGAAGTACTGAAACTAGTTGCGGAGTGGGGCTGTAAAACTAATCAACTCATGTCTGAGGTTGCCCTTGGCGATGGTCTGATCGGACAGGCAGCCCAGTTAGGCGAGCCGGTAATTTGGGAGGTAGATCGATTAACCGGGCAAACGTTGGTCTATCGAACCCCAGCAGGAGATCTGCTTCCTCAAAGTTTATCAGCCTGGCCGTTAATGCTGAAACGGAACTTGGTAGGCGTTCTGTTTTTAGGCAGCCTCACACCCCTATCGGCACAAAGTCGCAATCTACTGCGATCGATCGATCGCCGTCTGGCAACGGCGATCGCTAACGCTCAGAGCGTTCAAACGATCGCCCGCCAGCGCGAAGAACTGACTACGCTATTCGAGCAGTTAGCGGATGGCATTTTGCTCAGCGATCCGGCTGGACGGATTCTGAAAATCAACTCGGCAGGGCGAGCCATGCTAGGCGTATCGGTACCTGAAGCTAGCGAAGGGGCAAAGTCCTCTCCGCTCGTCGCCAAATCAATGGCAGAGATTCTGGAGCAGTTTGATGTCCGCAATGCCAACGACGAACCAATTAGTTTATCTGACCTCGTCATATTTCGCGCTATGTCCAGTGCTGAAGTAGTCGAAGATCGGATTGTGATGCGACATGCTGATGGTAAAGAGGTAATTCTCAGTACCAAGGCCGCTCCCTTAGTGGGCATGTCAGAGGAGTTGATCGGCAGCGTGATGATTTTGCGAGATGTGACCGAGGAGCGCTATCGCGAAAAGGTAGTGAGAGAAACTAACCGCCTGATGATCGACCAGCAAAGACGCATGAGTATTTTGCAGCGACTCACTAATTTAATCAATCAGCAGATTCAGGATCTTGATATCTTATTAGAGTCAGTTGTAGAGGCTACCTGCGATGCGATCGCGTGGGCGGAAATTTGCGTTCTCGCCCTCCACAATGCTAAGAGTAACGAGCTGGTATTCTCAGCCACCAAAGGCTTGCCAGCGGAATTCCCACATACATCTATCTCCAGCTTAGAAAAAACTAATCTTCTCACTCAAGTTTTTCATGAAGGCATTCCTGGTGAAATTAAAGCGGGTGAAGTCTGTCTAGTGGCCGATTTATCGATCCAAAGCGCTCTTTGCGTGCCAATTGAGTCCAGTCGCTCCGGTCGATTGGGCGTACTGGCGATCGCTCATCCTCAATTGGTAGAAGCTGGTTCCCGCGAGGATATCAGCCTGTTGGCATCATTTGGCGTGCAAGCGGCGATCGCGATCGGGAATGCCCAGTTAATTAATCAAATCGAGACTCAGAATGCCCAACTGATTGAAGCAACGCAGCTTAAAAGTCAGTTCCTGGCTAATATGAGTCACGAACTGCGCACGCCCATGAATGCAATTATCGGCTTTTCGCAGGTGCTTCTGCGCCAACGACGCGATCCTCTCACTGAAGGGCAATCCGATATGATCGAGCGCATTCTGCGCAATGGCAAAAATCTCTTAGACCTAATTAACGATATCCTCGATCTATCCAAGATCGAAGCTGGTCGGATGGAAGCTCATCCCGAATACTTTTATATCGACGAGCTGATCCATCATACCTGTGATAGCCTCCAGACCTTAGCTAGTAATAAGGGGTTGCATTTCTTCTTTAACAACTGTGTTGGTAAGTGCAAAATCTACCAGGACCCGATCAAAGTAAGACAAATTATTACAAATTTAGTCTCTAATGCTATTAAGTTTACCGATCGCGGTGAGGTGAAGGTAGAACTGCAATATAGCGATGTTTCAGTATTAGATTGGGTAGCAACTGAAAACTTGGAATTAGAATCTCAAGACCGCGATCGCGATTTAGATAAGCAAGCTCCGATTATTTTCTCAGTTTACGATACCGGCATTGGCATTGATATCGAGTACCAGCATACGATCTTCGAGCAATTTCGCCAGGTCGATCAATCATCGACTCGCAGGCATGGTGGCACTGGTTTGGGATTATCGATTACAGAACAACTAGTCAAGATGATGGGCGGTACGATCCGCTTGAAAAGTACTATTGGCAAAGGATCGGTATTTACTGTCGAATTACCCAGCCGCTTCGGCCAGCAAGTTGTGGAGTACTCGGATATCGATCGCGCCAAACTAGGAAGCTAGCAATTCCTGGCTTGCCCACAATTGCTTTTGAGCTTCCCAAGCATAGTCGAGCAACTGGAGGTTAGTATCGACATCAAATTTAGCCGATCTGCTGGTAGTTAGCGTAAATGCAATTATGGCTCTGACCCGATCTAGATTTGGTACCTGAGTTAAAAGACGATCTTCGTTCATTGAAACCCCCTTATGTGTATGTTGCTCCGTAATCGTTTTCCATTAATACAAAGATTAACCGACACGAAACGCAACCGTAAACTAACGGTATGTTAGAGTTTCTGTTTTTTTAATATTCAACTACCTAACAACATGTTAGCTGCCGTTACAATACTGTCGGTTAAGCCACCCAACCCCGACCTCTGAGTGCCGATCTCTGAGCGCCGATCGCTAACTCGCACAAATCATTTGCGATCGCTATATAGCCGTAGACAGATCTGTTAGGACAGGGGGTGTGGGGGCACAGCCCCCACCGCAGGGGTTCTACCCCTGCACCCCGTCCTAAGCCTAGTGGCTACAGCTATAGTTCCTTATTTAGATTGCAGTAGCTACAGGTTTACGATCGCGACAAGCAACGATCGCTGCATCATAGTACTGTTGCAGTTGCACAGTCGCAGCCGCCCAACTCCATTTTTCCGCTTCCTGCCGCGCGCATTGCTTAAATTGAACGGGATTCTCTAACAGACGCTGCGTAGCGTGGAGGAGACCGTCAGGATCGTCTGGCTCAAACAAGTAGCCGTTGATGCCATCGGTAACGATATCGGGGATACCGCCAGAACGTGCGGCTACTACAGGGCATCCGGCTGCCATTGCTTCTAAGAGCACCAGCCCCAAAGTCTCGGTGCGCGATGGAAAAAGGAATACGTCGCTGGAGGCAAACGCTGATGCCAGTTCTTCGCCCTGGAGATAACCCACAAAATTAGTGGGCGTACCCGCAAAAATCCGCTCCAGTTCCTGGCGGTACGGGCCATCACCCACCAGAGCCAATCGACTGTTAGGCACTGCCTCCAAAATCGGCAAAATCTGCGTAATTTCCTTCTCCGCTGAGAGGCGACCCACATAAAGCATTAAAGTGGCATCCTCATGTCCTTGGGTCAGGCGCGATCGCATCGCGGTACTTTGAAAGCGGGGATGGAACCGATTTGTATCGACACCTCTTTGCCACAGATCCACCCGTTCGATGCCGCGAGAGCTTAGTTCTTCTACCATTGCGTTTGACGTGCATAGGTTCAGTTCGGCATTGTTATGCGCCTTTTTGAGTAGCTCCCACATCGTGCTTTCCAGAAAGCCCAAACCGTAGTGCTGCAAATATTGGGGCAGGTGCGTATGATAGGAGGCTAGAAGCGGTAGCTTCATGGACTTAGCATAAAACAAGCCCGCTAACCCCAGGACGGCGGGGTTAACTACGTGTACGATATCCGGCTGAAACTGCTCCAGGGCATAGCCAATAGAAGGACGGGGCAAGGCTAGTTTTAGCTCCGGATATAGCGGTAAGGGAAATCCAGATACGCCGTAAACCTCAGCGCCACAGTATTCGCGAATGCCACCATCAGGGGCAAAGACCATAACCTCATCGCCTAACTGGACGAGGTTTTCAACTGTGTATTTCAGGCGAGTAACAATCCCGTCAATTTTAGGTAGAAAGGTTTCTGTGAAGATAGCAACTTTACGCATGCAAACTTAACTAGCAGTTTTACTTGGCCTATCTAAGCCAGATCGATCATCACATATTATGGGGATCGCTATGTATTCTGATGGCAAAGTTTGTCGAGCGAAATTGCTCCAGGTTAACCCCCCATTAAATTTGCACTAAATTGGGGTTAAGTAATTCTCAATTAGTCGATGCTTGTTTAGATCGCGCCAAGTGCTCCACCTAAAAGAAAGTTAAGTGTAGCGATCGCGACCGGATGCCAAATTATTGCCCAGATGGCGGGTACGCGCACTTGCTGGCAGTAGGGCAGCAGAAATTTCCCTACCAATGCGTTACCCGCTAAAAATACTACTATCCAAACGACAAGATGGGGCTTCAGGCTGGCTAAGCACAGCCATATAACCATGTTTGAAATGGCGATCGCACCAATGCCCTGCCACCAACCCAGGGGCTGCTCGATGGGGGTTTCAGGAGACATCCACACCAGGCCAGCCCAAGTGATGCCAGATAATACGCCACAGGCGATCGCGTCAATCAACCATGACATGTTGTTATTGCTGTTCGACTTGTACGGGTATGCCTTGACGACGCAATTCGTCCGCTCTTTGTTGCGCGGCTTTAGAGTTTTGATATGCCCCTAGCTGTACTTCGCCGCTCGGACGCACGTATGCCTCTTTGTCGATTTCCTGAACCTTGGTTAAATAACGGGTTGGGGCAACTATCTTATAGCCTGCAGATTTAGCTGGGGCAGGGGCTACCGGAGCAGGGGCTACCGGAGCAGAAGTAACATTACTGGATGAATTAGCATCGCTAGGTGCAGCCGAAATCGGAGCAGTGTAGCGCACTGGTGGCAATCCGACAGTAGGAGACGACTTTAGCGGTGGTAAAGCCTGGGGTGTAATGGGTGTGGGGCTGGTAATACCTGCGGTTTTAGCAGGACTGGTGGCACTGGGCAAAGAGTTGGCGGGACGCTTCCAGCGCGGACGGGGAACTGCGGGCGTGGTATTTACCTGGGGACGCGGCTCCGGTGCGCTCTTGTATACAGGTGCGGGACGAGCAGGAGGCGTATAAGTGTCTCGCACTGGCGGCACGTAATTATTGCGATTTTCTCGTACTGGTGGTACGTAGGTGTCTCGTATGGGCGGTACGTAAGTGTTTGTCTTGCGTACTGGTTCCAGTGGGGTTGATTCGGACTGGTATGGCAGAATTGCGGGGGGGAGAGCAGTGGGTGTAGATAATCTGGGTGCTTTATTAGGGGATAGAGGTGGTATGGATAGGTTGGGAGCCGACTTGCGATCGGATGACCGATCTAGAGGATGATTTGGGTTGGCCGTGGTAAACCCCTTAACCGACTGACCGGGCTGCGACTGTTTCCCTGGCAGCGGCACGAATGGCACCAGCTTAGAATCTTTCTTGGGAACCGCAAGCAGCGTATCGCGATCGATCGGGTTTGGCTCCGGCTTGAGGTTGGGATCGCTCTCAGTATTTTCAGTAGTAGGAGTTTCTGATTGCGATGGCTTGGCCTGTTCTGGCTTAAGGATTCTGGATATCCTGGTCGGATCGAGCATGGCATAACCGATCGCGGAGCTAGCGGCTAAGAGTATCAATAAAGTGGCAACGCTCAGGTGTCCGAACAGATTAAATCTGGGTTCGTCAGAGGCTTCTGACTCTTCTTCATACTCCTCACCATCATCTTCTTCTAACTCATCTTCTTCCAATTCTTCCAGATAATTTTCCAGGCGATCGCTGTCTAGCTCCTCTGGATTGTCATCCTCATTCTCATCTGCCTCATATTTGGTAGTGTAGTTATCAGTAATATGGCTATGGTTTTCGTCCGCGATGTCTGCCGGAACTTCCGCGAAGAACTGCTGGAATAGATCGTCTGCTTCTGCACTACTGTCCTGGCTAGAAGCAATATCAGGGTTCTCAAGTGGAGGATCGATTATTGTCTCAGCCATTTGCTCTGACAGGTTAGACCTGGCTACGCCTTGTTGAGCTACATCTCTTGTTGTGTCTATATCCCGATCGTCGATTCGAGCATCCTGGATCTGGACATTCTGGGTAATTTCAGGTTGTTCGACTTGTAATTTGGACTGCGGAGGCGACGGTACTTTGGGCAGCTGCAACGGCGTGCCATTCCGATCGGCAGTTTTGTCAGAAGCAGCGATCGCACTGGCACTATTGCTATTATTGGCATTATTCCTTGTGGTAGCACCAACCGGCTGCAAGGCACCAACCCCAAATGACGATTTAAAGGGATTGAGATATGAGAAAGTTTGGCCGTTTTCTAGCCAGTAGCGGTAGCGCTCTAGCTCCTCATCCAAGCTGGTATCCAGACTGCTGAGAGCGGTTTGGAGCAGAGGGACATAGGCTATTTGCGGCAACCGAGCGGTTCCTTTTGATGTCGTTGCCTGGGAATTAGAATGATTAACTGTCTGCATATAGCGATTGCCTCAAGCTGCGAGTGATGGTTAAGCTAGTGACGACCGAACGAGATAAATATCTCGAACGTCTTCTGGTAGGAGGGATTCTAGGGTTTGAAAGGCTTTTGCGAGCAGGTTTTGCACGTCGTTGGCAGATACAGGTTCGCCTTCAGCTTGCAAATAGGCGGCAATGCGGGTATTGCTCCAGTGGAACGTTTGAGATAGTAGCAGGACTAGACGCAGGTTGCCAGGTAGTAGTTTGATGGCTTGACTGAGATAGCACCAGAACACGGGTGGCGTATCTGCCAAAGAGTATTGGATGTCCTCAGTTGGAGGTAGGTTGGTTCGGTTGATCATGATTGCCGCAATATTAACCAGCCAGCTTTGCAAGGAAAGCCTTGGATTTGCTGCCAGGTCTAGCGATCGCATTTCGTTGTAAATGCAATCCCAAGTATGGGCAAATAAATAGTCTGCCTGCGCGGGCGATCGCGTTGATGCACTGATCAGGGTGTACAGCACCTGCCCGTAGCGACAGAAAATCGTAGCAAAGTACTGACCGGACTCTGGGTAACGCTGAAATAGGGTTACCAAGTCGCGATCGCTTTTCATGAACAGCGCCTGGATGGTTGGGTGGTTAATTTCAACAAGTGGTGGAAGCTGCACGATACCTGCCTACATTACTCAAACGAATTTTGAATGCACACATAGTAGCAGCAAAATTTTATAAATCAAGACCGACATCCGCCAAATCTCAGTTATTTTCGGTCTTACTAAGCAAATTCCTCAGTTACAATTCTGCGGATAATTTCTGTTACTTCCGCCGCCATTCTGACATCAGCTTCAATGAAAGAGGTAACTTTAGTACCATCTACTCGCAAAGCCATTGCCAGCGTTCTTAGCTTGGCTGGTTGAGTATTGCTTTTAAGCCGTTCGTCAACAAACTGGCAAAATGCCACGTAGGTGAGATCTCGATTATCCCCCAAACCTAATTTTGAAAATAATTACAGGCTGAGAAACTAGATTCCCCAGCCCCAGGGTTTCAATTGCCACGTCAACATAACGCGCGCGATCCTTGCCCAAGGATTTAACTACACTGCTCAAGCTTTGCCATTTAATGCCTGGTAGCCGATCGCGATCTCCAATATGCCCGTGCCAACCTAACCTAAGTTACTCCAATTACAGCCATTTCTTGACCCCTTTATTCTTCGTCCCAGGATGCCAAATGAGTTCTATTCAGCGACCCAGAATCTATGATTTGAGTTGATGAGCGATATGCCAATTTAAAAAGTGTCATGCTTACCATAGCATCAACGCTAGAAATGGTGCAAGATCGGACATAAATAAGGAGAGCGATGTCCAAATACGGCTTCGTAGCGCTATATTTTGGTCAAATACTATTTCTCGTCTGAATTATGAAGATCTATAAAGAAGATTTATCCTGGGCGGCTTCTCAGGGCTTGATTTCTGAGACACAAGTAGATGCACTCTGGGAAGCCTTATCTCTGCGCGCTAGCGATCGCCCGCAGTTTAATTTTTCCAATGTAGTTTACTATTTTGGGGCTTTGCTGATTATTTCTGCTATGAGCTGGTTGATGGGGTTAGCTTGGGAACAGTTTGGCGGCGTTGGTATATTTCTACTGGCTAGCATATATGCAGGTTTGTTTGCACTGACGGGAAGAACCTTATACTTCCATCAAGGCATGAAAGTCCCAGGTGGGCTGCTATTTACGATTGCTGTTTGCATGACTCCACTGGCAATTTATGGCCTGCAACGCGCAACTGGCTTTTGGATTCAAGGTAATCCGGGTGTATATCGAGATTTCTATACTTGGGTTAAAGGAAGTTGGTTTCTGATGGAATTGGGAACTATCTGTACGGGTTTGATTGCGCTTCGATTTGTCCGATTCCCATTTTTGACAGCACCAATTGCTTTTTCGTTGTATTTTATGTCGATGGATTTAACTCCATTGATGTTTGGTGAGAAATTCACCTGGGAGCAGAGATTATTAGTTTCTTTCTGGTTTGGCATTGCCTGTCTGATTGTCGCTTATCTGGTCGATCTGCGGGTGCGTCGCAGAGATGGAGATTATGCATTCTGGTTATACTTTTTTGGGTTGCTTGCCTTTTGGTTCGGGATGACTTTGGATTATCAGAATAGCTGGGGCGGTTTTAACTATTTCTTAATTAATTTGGGTTTGGTTTTACTATCAGTCCTATTCAAACGGAAGGTTTTTATGGTCTTTGGAACTATGGGAGTGCTTTCCTATTTAAGTTATCTTGCCTATATTTTTAGCGGCGTTCTATTTCCGTTTGCCTTGACTGCTGTGGGAATAGCAATTATCTATTGTGGGGTTCTATATCAACGCCATAGCAAGGCGATCGAGCAATTCTCAGAACGTTTGTTACCTCAAGAATTGCAACACCTGCTACCACGGGATTAGTAGATAGCGATCGCCTCCGAACAATTTCCTGTACAGCAGCAACAAGACATCGGGCGACGATGCCTCAATGCCTTGCTGACAGCAGAAAAGCATGAAGGAGTCCAGTGGCTCAATCGTTAACCTCCAGCGTATAGTTTAATTTCGCCGGAAGTTCTGCACCGCGATGCTGAATTTCTAAACGAAACTTAGCCCGTTCCACCGCCTCTGCTGGCATGTTGCCGAGCGGGAAATGGGCAATTACCTCCAGATGAGTTAGGCAATTGGCGCATCTAATTACATTCCGGCGACTGAGCACGGAGTGGTGTCCGAGATAGTACTCGGTGGATTCGCCCTTCTCGTTCTGAACGGTAGCATAGGCTCTCAGGACAAAAGACCCTTGGAATAAAGCCCGGTCGATTCCCCTTACTGTCAATTTCTTGGTGCTGAAACCACTTTCCACTGCCTTTAGCTCAGGAGCTACCTCAAGCGAGCCCGGCGCGTAGGTGTAGCCCAGTTGCTTCTCGATATTGATGCAGTCTCTAGAAGTAAAGATGGTACCAAACTCGTCTTTGAGAAACGGGTTGAGCGGCGTATCTAAATCGAGTGGTGTGCCGGGGGCAATGCCTGGAGTGGGGCCTTGGGAATCGCTGGAACTGGTGCCAGCATAGCCAGAAATAATCTCAAAACTATCGGTAAAACCGTTTTGCTTCTGCCACAGCCAGAACATGCGATCGACATTGCAATGGTGAAAGAAGAAAATCGGATCCATAGCAGCGGTATTGTTTTCGCCCATGTCGCCATTTGCACCAGCGAACTTTCCAGCCTCACCCTGTCCCGGCACGTCAAACCCACCAACCGCTAGATGAATGTCGTTGTGGGGAGATTCCAATGGAGTTATCGCAGTGCCGGAACGATCTAGATTCCATTGCCCTGCCGAAGTGGTATTTGAAAAAACGGTATAGTTTGGTGCGTGCAGGCAATTTTGGAATTCCCAGTAGACACCATTTTGGGAGCGCGGCTTTGGTTCCTCTGGTTTCGGCCCTTCCAGCCAATCGACTATATTCTGATTCAGGAGTTTAATATTTTCACTGGGATGGGGATACTGGGCATTGTGAGCGTCGGTGGCAGCCCGAGCTGCTTCTGTGCCAACTAATCCAGACAATGGGTATCGCACTGTCTCATAGCCTTTAGGCTTTTCATAAATCCTGTCATCACCTGGCAAATAGTCGGATAAAGCCTCGGGCAAGATAAAAGATCGCAACGGATTATCGATCAATTCGCCATCAAGCGGAAATTGCTCTTGCGTCAGGATGGAGGGAATTCCATGTTGGCGCGACTCATCAGACGTTTCATCCCAGTAGGGCATGGTGACGCTGGGAACGATGCTTTGCAGTGCTTCTTCTAATTTGCGGACGTAGACTCGGTGCCAGGTGGGGAACAGGACATTACCGTGGTTGCAATATCCGCCCCAATAGGTATAGCGATCGGTGTCTGAAAGGTTATCGACTTGTCGGCGGTATTGGAAGGGTTCGCCGTGATAGCCACCGATCGCAAAAAACGATCGCTTATCAGTGGCGGGAAGATTTTGGATGCCTCGCCAGGCTCGTACCAGGTCTTCTAGGGGCTGCTTATTGCCCTTGTCGTATTCTGCTTGCAGGCCGCGCACAGATCGACGTACTTTTATCTCATTTGTAGGCATATTCGACTCCTTTTGTTATCAAATTTTTTCAGCCAGTAAATTATTCATTGATGGAATTTATGTACGGCAGTAGGGGGCAGGTTTGGATAGAAGTTATTGACATTTACCAATAGTGCTTGGGCAAAACCTGACCCTACACCAGTTGCTTGTTACGGATAACGCTCGTACAAAATCTGCCCTACGGCAATGGATCTTTTACAGCAACAAATTTTTCAGATGTTGGCGGAATTATAACCGTCGCTTTGTCAACTCCAGTATTGCCCGTCTGCTTTTGAAAGGCGAAAACCGTTATCTCGTATATCTGTAACTGCTTTGTATCGTTCTGCGGTACTTGCCATATATTTGCAAACTGGCTGGGTGCCCCATACGCAGCATGTTCGTCGTACTTAAGGGGAATCTCAAGAGGAAGTCCGATAAAGCCGAATTCCTTCTGCGCGATCGCAGCCGTCACATCAAATAGATCGGGATTCCACGGATCTCTTCCGATGGGACAACCGCACATCATCGTGACATTAGCTCTGATCTCTATTTGCCCAGGGGCAGTCTGTGGCAAGAAGTGGGTGGGAGGATTCAAAATCTGAACCGCCAGACCGGGTATCTCCAGGAGAAATCCACCTCCTTCCGTTCCTCCGGTTATATTCTTGCCAGGATAAACCCACTGAGTAAGAGAAACCGTATTGGCGGACTGCTGGGAGGCAAGCGGCCCGTAGGCAGTTACCTTGATTAGGCGCGGCTCGTCTAAATCGAGCAATGCGGTAAAAACCGAGGCTCCATCGACTGGCAAGACTTGCGATCGCGTTAGACAGACATCCATCAGATCTGACAATCCCGAGCCGCCTTTAGTCGTACCGCGAGCCAGCAACTCGCCCGTGCGGACATCGTGAATGGTGACAAGCGCTCCACCAATGTCATCGCCCAGATACTTGCCATCCTTAGCAATTACTCTTACATCTATCTGTGTTGGTATACCCATAACTGAGTCTCATTTTCAAAGCGTAATATTTTTATCGTATTTGGAAAGAGGGGAAGGAGGACTAAGATCTGTTTGGGGTGCGCCAAGCAAATAGAGATAACTGTTGGCATCATGTTGATCTTCGACCTGATCTAAATAATCGACAGACGAAGGAATTTGCACCTCACGCAAGTGAATTTCTGTATCCAATTGTTGATAGATCCACCCTTTAAATTTTAGGTAGAAAGCCGCTCCTATAATAATAGGGTCAATGAGGAGAGGAACATTAGTAGGAATATGCTTCGTGATGAGAGTCGATAACCCCGCCCAAGCATGAGGTACAACGTCTAAGGGATTAACCACCCGAAAGCAATTACTTCCTACCTTAGCGTCGAAGTAGTTAGCGAAATCAGAATTACCTGCAGTCGGTGCAGCAAAGGTGTAACCGCTCAATTGCATGTTGTTGGCATTGATGCTCCAAGTCGGAATTGTATCGTATAGCCAGATTAAAGCCAGAGAAGCTAGACAGCCACCCAAACTGTGTCCCGTTACGACTAGATTTACGCTGGAATTAGTCACCAACATTTTTAAGTAATCTTCCAGTGTCTGGCCGAGACTGGGATCGATCGCTTTCTGAAGGTTTTGTAAGCCGAATAGTGCTCCATTCGAAACCATTAGAGCGCTGCCAACGCTGGTGGCATAGGGATACTTAACCTGACTGACCCAGAAATCTTCTTTGATATTACTGAAAAAATCAAAATCTGTTCCTCGAATCGCCAGAGAATATCGATCGGGATTGAGTTGGTTTTGGGCGACGTACATGAGATTTTTGTCAGTAATTCCAGGGCCCCAGACCAGTTTCCAATTTCCGCCCGTAGCATATTGCGATTTTGCTAACTCGTTTTCGATCGCGGTTTTAGTTGCAGCATAGTCTCCATTTTCATCAGCATAGGCAATGGCTGATAGGGTCATTTGAACCCCAGCCTGACTGGGATCGTAATTAGATTTTTGCGTCATTTATTGCCTCTCTTAAATCACTAACTAATATTGCGCGGAACCATAAAATTCTGTTACCTTTGGCAAGTGATAAGCGCTAGGTAGGGTGGGCATTGCTCACCCTAGCTGTGGCTCTCTTGCTACCCCTCACGCATCGGGGCAACCACGGGGGGATTTCGCCCCTGCGAGGATCACATAAGTTATATCGACCGACGGGCAAAACTCGAACCCCCTGTGAGTTCAACGGAGCGCTCTCAATCTTGCGGAAATATTCACCACCTCCACGATAATCAATCCCACTAAAGTAGCGTCCCCAAAAGAGAGGTTTTTTGCTTAGAAAATCAGTTGCATCTTGAATATCTCTAGGCCGAAAAAAGTGTCTACGCCGTGCATATACAACTCTTTATATTAATCATAGTTTCCCACATTATTAAATATCTACAAGCGACTCGCGATTTAATCTCTCAAGTAGGGTGGGCAATGCCCACCCTACTTGCAATCCCACTTTAATGAATGGAACAAACCGAGGATAGAAGGAAGACAAATGATGGTTTTCCTTCTATCCCACGATCTGGGAACGTTGTGTTGCCTTTTAGGTTGGGTACTTCAAAGGAGCGCTCACCGATGTGATGCTGCAACAGGCTCCGCCCCTAGCGGAATTCATTTGTGCGGAGTAATCACGATTATTATAAGATGCTTTAAAGTCCACCTTTCTTGAGTTGTACAAGGTTCTGAATATTTTGTCGATTTCTCCCTTGTTCGTTATAACTCCACCAGGATACGTTCCGATGTTCACGCCATTATCATTGGTGTACGGTACCGCAAATTGAAATGCAAAGCCAGGATCGGTCTTTGCATAATCCGTGAAGATATATACCCCTTCGGCACCGCGAAAGCCAGCCTTTCTCTTTGCGAAGAACATTGAAGCTGCAACCATTGTATCTTTATCGTCCTCGCCGATCAGGCGTGCGTTCAATTGTAGTTCGGGCGAATCTATGTCCTCGGTCAAGTTGGTTACGGGAAAGCTTTGGGTAGACCCATGCGCCATGTATAAATTCCCCTTCTTGTAACCCTCCAGTCCATCCCTCCAGTCAGCTACAATGTAATTTGTATCCGTGTCATTGATTAAAACACCCAGAATTCTCGCTTCCTTTCCAAATATGGCCCACAGCAAAAGTGCCCCAAGGGCAATTACAATAGCGCCTACTGCTGTGCGAAGTCCGAATCGTTTAAGACCCTCTTGTAATGCTTTTTTCCAAGCCAGTTGTTCAGCTTTCTTGATTATGGCGGCTTGAATCATTAATTGAACTCCAACAGCCACGATTCCAAAGCCAAAGGATGACGCCACCAGTTGATCAATGTTCTCCGAAGCAGCCATGATCTCGAGACTCTTTCTCACTGAGATGACATAATTATAGACATCATCCCCTTTGTAGTTGGTAATGATCTTCGCATTGTAGCGAGAGATGAAATAATTTGGTTCGTATTCGACGAGCGAGAGCATTCTCTTGGGCTGCCCCTCAATGTCCTTTGACTCGCCATCAGCTTCTTCGGTCGGGAAACCCTCGTATTGGGACAATCCGATGACGATCCTCTCGCGGAAAAGTCGATAGGCATCCTGGAGGCTGTAGTGATCAGGATCGAATAGGCTCTGAAGCTCGATCCCGAATCGCTTTTCCCAGGTTTCGAGGGTCTCGAACACTCCGCGACATAGTTCGTCTTCGTAGATGTCATTGATTTGTTGACTCATTAGGAACGCTCCTTTTAGTATAGATAGGTGTGAACGGTTTTGATCGCCCACCACAGATAACCTCAAACTCCCAGCAGATAGCCTTTCGGCAGTTGGGTGCATTAGGGTAGCTACGCGGCTGGCGTTGCATTGAGTTAGCAGTGCTTCAAAAGTGCAGACATTCCTTCTAGATGCCTTTTTATAAGGTTCTGTTAAAGAAGATCGACAGGTCAGAACACTACCGAGTGGAGTTAAGTTTTTTCTGCTGTAATGAATCAGGCTTAACCTTCGCTACATCTTCAAAACGATTTTTAAAAGTCGTTTGTGAATTTTTTGAGTTCGGGACTGTGAATTGATATTTAGTCCCCTCACTTCAACGGTCTTACTTTATCGGTACTTCACCAGCGATCTCATCTGATAAATGTCACGACTTACCCATAACAAATGTCACGACTCATGGGAGCGATCGCTACATCCTAGACAGGGCAACATCTCATTCACGCAAGACATCGCAAGCTTTTGGCTAGTGGATGTAGTAAGCAATATTTGCGTCTCTCATCATTATTTACTCCGTGCTATGTTTCATTAGCGTTACTTTAAAGCGATCGCTCTGAAAAGTCTTGGGGAAGTTGTGGGGAAATTATGGGGAAGTTATGGGGAGCGTTCGCTGAGATCGAATTCCTCGATCGCTCCTAATGCCATCAGCGTTGACTTCTGGGCTGCTGTCAGTCCCATCGCGCCCGCAATATTGGTGCCCTCATAGGGGCGTTCGGCACTGAGAATCCGCAAACAGACTCCAGTTGCCGTATCCCACAGCACGATCTTTTCATCGGCACTGCTGCTGGCAAGGATTTTGCCATCGCGACTCCACGCGATCGCATAAACGCGATCGCTATGACCGCGCAAAATCATGAGTGGCTCGTCGCTAGCAACATGCCACAGCCAGATCTCGCCATCGTGGCTGCCACTCGCCAGCATAGCCCCCCGAGGACTCCACGCCACAACTCGCACCGCATCCCGATGTCCCCGCAGGGTGCGGATTGCCTGAAATGTATTCATGTTCCACAGTTTAATCGTGCGATCGTCGCTACCACTGGCAAGCATTTGACAATCCGCGCTCCAGGCTACAGACCAGACAAACCCAGTATGCTCTTGCAAAGTTGCCAGACAGGAGCCTGTTTGCCAATGCCATAGCCCGATCTGGCAATCCGCACTGCCACTCGCCAGGAGCGTACCATCCGCAGACCAGGCTACAGACCAGACAAACCCAGTATGCGCCGAGAACTCTTGCAGTTGTCTGCCCGTGCGAATGTCCCATAACTTGACACGACGGCAAGCGCTGCCCCCAGCAATTATCCAATCTTTGCCTTCCAGAACAGACTCAGGAGAAACCAAACGATGCTCTAATTCACCTGCAACGGGTTGGAGAGCGGCATTGGCATAATTGTCGGTATTGTCGGAGCGATCGCCGATCTTGCTGACACTAACCGGACACCACGCTACGGACAAGACCCAATCATCATAACCAGCGAGAGTTTTCAAACACTTGCCCGTCTGACAATCCCACAGCTTAATCGTGCGATCGCTGCTACCGCTCGCTAACAACTGCCCGTCAGGACTCCAGACCACAGATCGCACCTCACTCGTATGTCCCTGCAAGGTTTTCAGGCAGCTTCCTGTTTGCGCGTCCCACAGGCGGATCGAGTTATCTTCACCGCCGCTAGCTAGCAGGCGATCGTCGGGGCTCCACGCCACCGAACAAATCCCACTGGTGCGCCCCTGGAGCGTACTGACGCATTCGCCGCGATCGACATCCCACAACTTCACAGTCTTGTCGTAGGAACCGCTAGCTACGATTTGGGAGTCGCGAGCGCTAACCGGACACCAATCCACCGATCGCACCTCGCTGACATGTCCCGGCAAGATCTTCAGGGGGTTGCCCGTGCGGGCATCCCAGACGATTGCTTTTCTGTCATAACCACCACTGACTAGATTTGCGCCATCGGGACTCCAGGCGATCGCAGACACCAAATTCTGATGCTCTAGCAATGTCTTCAGCACGGTTCCCGAATTGATATCCCACAACTTTACAGAACAGTCAGCACTACCACTCGCCAGAGTACTACCATTTGGACTCCAGGCTACCGCTCGTACTCCACCATCATGCTCCTGTAGAGTCCTGCTACATAGACCTGTCGATATATCCCAAATCTTAATGGTTCTATCCAAAGAGCCGCTCGCCAATGTAGAACCGTCTGGATGCCAAGCTACGGATGCTACTAAATCCTCATGCCCCAGAAAGGTCTGAAGACAAGCTCCCGTTTCAGGATTCCAGAGCTTAACAGTCTTGTCAAAGGAGCCACTTGCCAAAATCTGACCGTCTGGACTCCAGGCTAAAGCCCAGACCGCGTTTATCTCTGATATCGTTTTCAATTCTTCTCCACTGCGAGTATCCCAAAGTATTACAGTTTTGTCATCCCCTCCAGTTGCCAGGATCTGACTGTCTGGACTCCAGGCTAAAGACCAAACCCAACTCCGATGCTGTTTCAACGTCAGCAACAATTCACCGCTTGCTATCTGCCATAAGTGAACGGAGCCGCTCGCATCACCGCAGGCAAGCATTGTCCCATCTGGACTGTACGCCAGGGTTAAAACGCCCGCAAAGATTTGGGTAAAGACAGAGCGATCGAAATGACAATCGGTAAAGTTAACGCATTGCAGGGTTGTTCCCTGCAAGTTAGCGTGCCAGATACTCAAACCAGAGAAATCCCACCCCGTTAGATCGATGGATAGATAGCGAGCCAGATTGATAATATTTCCAGCCCCATAGGTGCACTGCACGTTCGCCTCTTTAAAATGTTGCAGGATTCTTTGCAGATGGGTGCGAATGTTTTTGGGCGAGCGTAGAGCAGTCTGGAGATAAGTAGCGATCGGAGCCAAAATCAATCGCATTTGAGTTTCTCTGATATCGGAGTTAACAGAAGTCATAACAAGTGCGTGACTGAGTAATAGCGAACTATCCAGTCCCAGGCGATCGGACATCAGTTCGCTCTCCACGCGATCGATGAGGCGATAGGTAATATACTCCATAATTGCAGGTTGTAGCGTGTAGTGCCCCGATCGCTGCTCCAGAAAAGAACGCCGACTCAACGATTCCAAAGCGCTAAACAGTTGCAGTCTAGATACTCTAGGGAATATCTGCTCTTCCAATTGAGCGGAGGTTGTCAGCGTGCGGTTAATTGCCAGCCAGTAAGCAATTGTCTGTTCTAACGCCGACATCCGATTAAATTGGCGATCGAGCAGCCGATCGATATCCCCAAAAACTGCCACATCTTGAGCCAAAAATTGCTCGATCTGCCCGTCGAATAGCTCCTTAATTGAGGTGGAAACAATTTTGATTGCCAAAGGACTGCAATCGTAACGCCGACAAAGCTGTTGTTGTAGCGTCGGAGATCCCACGAGTCCTTTGGCTTGCAGCAAAGCGATAGATGCTTCCATAGAGCCACCCAATTGTAAGGATTTCACCGCTAGCTCGCTGCCTTCTAGGAGAGAGACTTCGGCTGGCTTTTCTCTGGAAGTCAGGATAAGGCAACTGGAATGCGGCGTTTCGCCTACAAGCCAAAATAACTCTCCATAGTCCTCATAGCCAGCTCGATACTGTCCGACCAGTCCGCTGTCTTGCAGCAATGTTTCAACGTTATCGAGTACGATCGAACAGCGAGCAGCTCGCAGGCACTGAAGCAACTGGGACAAGCCTCCCTTTGAAGTGCGCCCATTGGAGAGAAACTTCACTAAATCCTGAACGAGATCGGCGAGGGGCGGCGCATTCCGCAGCGATCGCCAGATCAGATAGTCAAATTCAGAAGCTACCTGTCGAGCAAACTCAATCGATAAGGCCGATTTGCCAATCCCCCCCAGACCTAGCAAGGCCACCAGGCGACAGCGATCGCGGATGACCCAATTTGACAAAGTCGCTAATTCCCGTTCTCGCCCGCAAAACAAAGTGATATCGATCGATTCTCCCCAATCTTGCGCTCGGGATCGGGTACTCTTTCCCTTTAACTCGTCTATTGGTATTGGTGCTGGCCCAATCCAACGATATCCAATTCGATGTCGAGTTTCGATGTAAATGGGTTCCTTGCGATCGTCTCCCAGTGCGTGTCGCAAATCTCGAATAGTTGAAGTTAGTGCCGCTTCGCTGATATCTTCATCTGGCCAAACCGTATTGAGCAAGGAATCTTTTGTTACGATCTGACCTTTGTGCCGTACTAAGTATTGCAACACGGCAAAGGCTTTTGGTGGCAATTGAATTTCGTGCAACCCGCGCCACAGACAGGTGTTCTCTACATCAAGTCGAAGTTCCTCGTTCATTAATTTAGGGTTGCCGCTTCATACCTTGGACAAGATTAAATATCAATCGGGAGGAACTGAAGTTCCACATTGAAGACTATAAGCGCATCCATCTAAAATTATGCCATCGCGATCGCTATCTATGTTTACATTGCAAGTTTACATTGCAACATCAACAGCTTTGCCAGAAGCCACACAAGTTGGGGCAAGATTTGTGTTAAGGTAAGCTAATGCAATCGTTTTTTTAGGGGTAAGATAGCTAAACATGGCTAAGCGCCGTAACCAAAAGAAAGAAAAGGCTCTTCGTAACCAAGCCTATGCCCGCAAGTTCCGCAAGCGTACGCCCGGTCGCTTTGGGCGCAAGCGCTTTGGCAGCAATCGCTTCGGTGATGGTGATGAAAATGAGTCTGAAAGCGAGACTTCTGAAGATACCGGTGCTGCTGGCCCATTTTAAAGCTAGCGCGCCTTAACGTAACTAATTCCTCGATCGCCTACAAGTTGAGCTTGTACCAATTCAATCTCATGAAAATTGCCTGGGAGGGTGGAGCTTACTTCACCCTCTGGTTTTGTTTGCACGTTCGCCCGACCCTAAATAACTATAGCGGTTTTCAGATGCAACCGAGAAGGGGGGGTGGGGGCGTTGTCTCCAAGAAGGGTAGGCAGGGCGGTCTTGGGGGTTTCCCGCTAGAGCCACTGCCGTGTGGAACCCCTTCACCCCGTCAATAAAACCCGTTCTCAATTGAAAAACGCTATATCATGACGTTAGGACTAGCCTTGCATACTACTACTGAAGTTTTGAGTATGGCGATCGCCGAGCTAAAAGGACGACCGGAAGATCGCGATAGTCTACGTGTCAAGCAACAGTCTTGGCAATTAGGACGAGACTTGTCCGCGCAACTGCACCCACTTCTAGCTGAGTTTATGCAAGGTTATGACTGGGCAGACCTGGGGGCGATCGCGATCGCTAAGGGCATAGGTAGCTTTACGGGTACGCGCATAGGCATAGTGCTGGCCCGTACTTTAGGAGAGCAAATGGGTATACCAGTTTATGCCATTAGTTGCGATGAGATTTTAGAGCGATCGCAGCCATTATCAGAAGCTCCATCCCCTGCTCGAGTTCTGCTATCTATCGCTCGAGAACGATGGCAGCAAAAGAGCTATCCGCATTGGTCTGACGCGCTACCCTTGTATAGCATGGAATAACAGTTTGCGAAGCGATCGAGGGATTTAGTTGAGAGATTGCCGGAAGGGATAAGGCAAAATTCTCAGCTACAAGCTGCCCTGAGCTTTAGCCAGTTGAGTGGCTGCCGCTTGGCGAATGGTGACCATCAGAATGTAAGCCGCCTGCGCCATTCCTCGATACACTCTGCTATTGCTCCTCAGACTTGCACTTGTTCTTCCGCTTGCCGTGCCAGCAATATCCCTGCGAATGTACTAAAAATTCTAGAAAGCCTCATCCTAAAACGCTTCAAGCTCTTTCCCCCCTTTTTTCTTGCTTCTTATGAATTATTCAGGTTAAAGCATTAAAATTTTTACTCGAAACTTGGAGATCGGCACTTTTACCCTTAATTTGGTATTACTAAAAGTTTAGGACTTACGCATTTGCATGCTGAAACTAAGATCCTCCCTAGCCCCCCGTAAAAAGGGGAACTCCTGAAGTCTCCTTTTTCTAGGCTTTGCCTTCCCGTAAGGGTAGGGGGGGAAGATCTTTGAATTAGCGTAAATCCTGACCAAAATTTATGTTCAGAAAATTACGGTACAAGTATGGTGCAAACTCCTCCAGTTCAGTCAGGCATTGAGGCGACAGCGGTAAAAGCTGCGGCTGGCTTTCACACCGAGGCGCAATCAGATAAAATAGACGACCTTGAGTTTCTCTTTACCAGAGCAATTGAATTTCGTCAGGAAACCATTTACTTCATCATCGTCGATCGCTTTAACGATGCCCAATCAAGCAACAATGAAGGGCCAAATGCGGCGCTCTTCGATCCAACGCGGCAAAAATGGGGGAAATATTGGGGGGGCGATTTGCAGGGCATTATCGACAAACTGGACTATCTCAAACACATGGGCGTGACCGCGATTTGGATATCCCCATTATTCGAGCAAGTGGAAGATTTGATGTTTGAGTTTGCCGCCATGCACGGCTACTGGACGAAGGACTTCAAGCGCATCAACCCGCGTTTTGTAGGAGTTGACGAATCAACATCTTTAGCAACATGTAATGTTTTCAATCGTCTGGTTAAAGAGATGCACGCCCGAGGTATGAAACTGATCCTCGACATTGTTTGCAACCACAGCAGCCCAGACGTAAACGGACAAAAGGGCAAGCTCTACGACGACGGAGTTCTAATTGCTGATTTCTATAACGATACGAACAACTGGTACCACCATAACGGTGAGGTGACGGACTGGGAGGATCGGTGGCAGCTAGAAAACTGCGAAATGGCAGGTTTAGCCGATTTCGATGAGAGCAATATTGACTTTCGCAACTACATCAAATCAGCAATTAAAAAATGGCTGGATCTGGGCGTTGATGCCCTGCGTGTCGATACGGTCAAGCACATGCCCCTCTGGTTTTGGCAGGAATTTAATAGCGATTTGCAGACCCATAAGCCTTCCATCTTTATTTTTGGCGAATGGGGATTTAGTAAGCCCTGGGATCGCGGTTCGGTGAACTTTGCCAATAAATCGGGCATGTCGATTTTGGATTTTGGCTTATGCGAAGCGATCCGTGCAGCGCTGGCAAAAAATAGCGAGGGCGGTTTTCATCTGCTCCAGAACATTTTCGATCTCGACCATCTCTACGACACGGCCTCGGAACTGATTACATTCATCGACAACCACGACATGCCCAGGTTTCAGAGTCTCAACTCCGATCCAGATACCCTCCGCATGGCAGTAATTTTAATTATGACCGCACGGGGGATCCCCTGTATTTACTACGGCACCGAGCAGTATCTCCACAACGATACTAATGGCGGCAACGATCCATATAACCGCCCCATGATGGAACGGTGGGATACGAACACCCAGATTTACAAAGACTTGCAATTATTTTCTAAGCTGCGACGGCTTAACCCAGCCATATCCCTGGGCAGCCACGTCCAGAAGTACATTAAACCCGATATTTACTCTTACCTGCGCCGCTATCGCGACTCCCGTTGTTTGGTGGTGATGAATAAGGGACAAGCAACTACCATCGATATTAGCAATACCGAGCTAGAGGATGGCGAATACACCTGCATCGTTACCTCGCGCCATTTTGAGATCCACAACGGCAAGTTACGGGGATTGAGCCTACAACAAAAAGAGAGCGTTGTACTTAGCTATGTGGGCGATCGCGTCAAGGGTCAAACTATTGTCCGCGCCCAACTGAATGGCATCACGACGCAATACGGTGAAATAGTTGTGGTAGTGGGAGACTGCCCAGAGTTGGGAAATTGGGACATCAGTAAAGCCTACCGACTGGAATATATTAATGCTAATACCTGGTTTGGCGAGATTCCGTTTACAGAAAGCGCGGGAAAAGCGATCGCCTACAAATATGCCATCCTGAGCAATAATATGTCCCCCCGCTATGAAAATCTCGTCAACCGTCGCTGGATTCTAGTCGATCGCGGTACGGTAAAATGGCGTGACAACTGGGCGAATTAGTTCTCCAAACCTTGCCTGGCGACTAAAGTCGCAGCTATACAGACGCAGTCTGGCTGCGCGGACTTCAAGGCGATCGGCAGAATTTTGATGTTATACCAATGATTTTGCAATGCGTAATACCGAGACAAACTGCTATGACTGAATCGGACTATATTGAAACCCCTACCTGGACACCCGAGGCAAAAGAGAAATTGCGCAATATTCCCTATTTTGTCCGCACGCAGGCGCGCCAGCGCATCGAGCAACTCGCCCGCGAGTCGAATCTGGATGCAATTACAGCGGAATTGGTAGAACAGGCACGTATGGAGTTTGGTCAGTAATGCAGCGCGGACACTTACTTACCGAACAAGCCAATCCCAACAGCCAGAACCTCGATCGCATGGAAATTACGCAACTGGTTGACCTCTTTAACCAGGAGGATGCCAAAGTAGTGGCAGCGGTGGGAGCAGAAACCGAAAATATCGCCAGGGCGATCGCCAAGATCGCTCAGTCCATGCAACAGGGCGGCAGGCTATTCTACGTGGGCGCGGGTACGAGCGGTCGTCTGGGCGTGCTGGATGCAGCGGAATGCCCCCCCACATTTTGCACCGACCCAAATCTCGTGCAGGGAATTATTGCCGGAGGAGCGGCGGCACTGGTGCGCAGTTCCGAAGCCCTGGAAGATAACGAGGCGGATGGGGCAGCAGCGATCGCCCAAGGTGAAATTACCGCTAGTGATGTTGTATTTGGCATCACCGCTGGCGGTACTACCCCCTTCGTACACGGCGCGTTGCGGGAAGCCAAACAACGCGGTGCCACTACCGTATTTTTTGCCTGCGTCCCTGCCACTCAGGTGCCCGCAAATTACGACATTGAGATTCGCCCCCTGGTAGGGCCGGAAATTTTAGCAGGTTCTACTCGCCTCAAAGCTGGTACTGCTACCAAACTCGTCCTCAACACGGTTTCCACGGGCGTAATGGTGCAATTGGGTAAGGTTTACGGCAACCGCATGGTGGATGTGGCGGTCACCAATAGCAAGCTACACGATCGCGCTATTCGGATTATTCGCGACCTCACTAACCTGGATTATGTCGCTGCCGCAGATCTACTCGAACGAGCCGATCGCAAAGTCAAGCTAGCGCTGTTAATGCAAGAGACCGGATTAGATGCCCGAGAAGGCGATCGCCTCCTACAGGCACATCAAGGTCATTTGGGCAGGGCGATCGCGCATCATGGGTGTAACGACGAATGACAACGGGACAAGGGCAAACGAACGCATGGATAACGGAACGGTAACGATGGCGATCGGGATGATGGCGATCGAGATGATGGCGATCGTGTAAGGGTTTAGCATTTGTCATGAATGCTTGCGTTTGCCGCAAAAGCTGTCGGACAAATGCTAAACCCCTCCGTTAACGCCTATCTCCCATCACGATCTCGCCTATCCCCCATCGCGATCGCCTATCACCCCAACCGCCAAATGCTATGCTTAGTAGTACGCGTAACAATAAACTGGACTCTACACTCGCATGGTTTAAGAATTATGTCTGAGCCGATCGCTACTTTAGGTGACGCACTCAATCGCTGCCAAGCTCTAGGTATGCGCGTTAGTCGGCAGCGACGTTTTATTTTGGAGTTGTTATGGGATACCAAAGAACACCTATCTGCTAGGGAAATCTACGATCGCCTCAATCGTGCCAGCAAGCCCATCGGTCATACATCTGTGTACCAAAACCTTGAAGCACTGGCCTCTAAGGGAGTAATTGAGTGCGTCGAGCGCTCTGAGGGCAGGCTATATGGCAATTTCAGCGATTCCCACAGCCATATTAACCTTACCGATCCGGAGCAAATTATCGATGTAAAAATCGAGCTGCCATCCGATCTGATTAAGCAAGTCGAGCAGCAAACGGGCACGGTGATTACCGATTACCGCGTTGAATTTTTCGGGCATCGAGTCAGTAGCTAATTATACTTATATCAAGCGCGGTAATGCACAAATTGTACGCGATCGCCATATTTTTAAGAATCTTTGTAATTCAGCTTACCTAATTTTGCCCCTAGAGAGGCTAAACTATTAAGCAAGTCGAGGTTCGGGTTCGGGATTTGTGCAATGTTTATTGTCGATCGAGTTCTTTCCGAAATCTGGCGTTTTACCATTTAGTGTTTCAGTTTCGGAGAGTATATATTGTGACCATTTACGTAGGTAATTTGTCATACAAGGCTACTCAAGAAGACGTAGAAGCGGTCTTTGAAGAGTACGGTAAAGTTAAACGAGTACAGTTACCAACAGACCGCGAAACTGGTCGGATGAGGGGCTTTGCTTTTGTTGATATGGAGGAAGAAGAGCAAGAAGATAAGGCTATCAAGGAACTTGATGGTGCGGAATGGATGGGGCGCGATCTGCGGGTAAATAAAGCTAAACCCCGTGAAGAGCGTGGTGGAGGCGGTCGCCCCGTTGTTAGAAACCGCTACTAAGCAGCTTCTTTACCTGAAAAATTTCTAGCGATGTTAAAAATACAGAAGTTTAACGCTTCTGTATTTTTATTGCTTTTCAAGCGAGATCGTCGATAAAAAAAGCACACTCACCTATTTGGCAAGTGTGTTTTCTAATTGATGTTTACAGGAGTAAGAGCGATTACTAAGTCGATCGCTAATTATAGCTATAGCCAGTCGGCTTAGGACGGGGTGCAGGGGTTCCACCCCTGCGTGGGGGCGCAGCCCCCACACCCCCTGTCCTAATAGATCTGTCTACGGCTATAGCTACCAAATTAATAATCAAAATCGCCGCCACCCATGCCAGCAGCAGGAGCAGCTTCCTTCTCTGGCTTATCAACCACGATGCACTCGGTGGTGAGAATCATGCCAGCGATCGAAGCAGCATTTTGCAATGCCGATCGCGTCACCTTAGCTGGGTCAACAATGCCTGCGCTGAACATATCTTCAAATTGTCCTGTCATGGCATTGAAGCCGGTATTGAATTCCTTCTCTTTGACGCGCTCGGCAATCACGGCACCGTTATGTCCGGCATTTTCAGCAATGCGCTTTACAGGTGCGGTCAGAGCGCGTGCCACGATCAGAGCGCCAGTTAACTCTTCACCGGAGAGGTTATTGTTAGCCCAGGTTTCCAGTTCGGGTGCCAGATGGACGTAGGTGGTACCGCCGCCGGGGACAATGCCCTCTTCTACTGCGGCTTTAGTGGCGTTGATCGCGTCTTCCAGACGGAGCTTGCGATCCTTCATTTCCGTTTCGGTAGCAGCACCAACTTTGACCACAGCCACACCGCCAGCTAGCTTAGCGAGGCGTTCTTGCAGCTTTTCCTTGTCAAACGAAGAATCGCTTTCTTCGATTTGGCGGCGAATTTGTTCGCAACGGGCTTTAACTGCGGCTTCGTTACCATCTGCCACGATTGTCGTGCTGTCTTTGGTGACGGTGATGCGACGAGCCCGACCCAGCGACTCCAGCTTCACGGCATCAAGACGCAGGCCAGCATCTTCGGTGACTACCTGAGCGCCAGTCAGGATGGCGATGTCTTCGAGCATGGCTTTGCGGCGATCGCCAAAACCAGGAGCCTTAATCGCGCATACATTCAGTACGCCACGCAAACGGTTGACCACGAGAGTGGCAAGCGCTTCTTTTTCGATATCTTCGGCGATAATCATCAGAGGACGACCGGCACGCGCCACTTGCTCCAGTACGGGCACCAGCTCCTGTACCAGGCCAATTTTCTTATCGGTGATCAAGATGGCCGGATCGTCAATGGAAGCTTCCATGCGTTCGGCATCGGTGACAAAGTAGGGAGAGATATAGCCCTTATCAAAGCGCATCCCTTCGGTGATTTCCAATTCGGTAGTCATGGACTTGCCTTCTTCGAGGGAAATCACGCCTTCTTTACCGACTTTATCCATGGCATCGGCAATCATTTTGCCTACCTGCTCGTCATTGCCAGCGGAAATGGTACCGACCTGGGCGATCGCGGTGGATGACTCCACTGGGCGAGAGTGGGCGGCAATCTTATCAACCAGGAAGTTAGCAGCCTTATCGATCCCGCGCTTGATCGAGATCGCATTGGCACCAGCGGCAACGTTGCGCATACCTTCTTTGACGATCGCGTGGGCAAGCACCGTCGCGGTAGTTGTACCATCACCGGCAGCGTCATTAGTTTTGGATGCAGCTTGACGAATGAGCGCTACGCCAGTATTTTCAACGTGATCTTCTAATTCGATCTCCTTGGCAATGGTGACACCATCATTGATGATCTGAGGCGAACCAAACTTTTTCTCCAGAACCACATTTCTACCTTTTGGTCCTAGAGTGACTGCCACAGCTTCGGACAGGATATCCATGCCGCGCTCGAGCGCGCGACGGGCATCTTCATTGTAAATAATTCGCTTTGCCATAGTTTTTTGCTGTGAACGTTAATAGTTATGCGTGAATTCTTGTTGCGTAGTGATGTTAAGAGTTAACTAGGAGACGATCGCGAGAATGTCTTTCTCGGCTAACAGTACGTAATCATCGTTGCCCAGCTTGAGATCGGTGCCAGCATACTTGGAGTACAGCACCTTATCTCCCACCTTGACTTCTAGAGGTTGGCGCACGCCTTTGTCATCTAGCTTGCCGGGCCCCACAGCCGCGATCTCACCGACTTGGGGTTTTTCCTTGGCGGTGTCGGGTAAAAAGATCCCACCAGCGGTTTTTTCTTCCTTTTCGCTAATTTTAATGAACACGCGATCGCCTAGAGGCTTTACGGTAGATACATTAAGAGACATTGTTGCCATAATTGTTTATCCACTCAGCAAGTTTTGTTAACAGTAGAGACTGCCACTCTTAGCACTCTACATAGCTGAGTGCTAATGTAGCGGAAGATGATGCTCAGATACGAGTGCGGTTTACCGAACTATGGGTGCCATAACTGCCTTACAATGAAGCGGCGGCTGAATGGCACGCTTTGGAACGAAGTCGGTTGGTGCAGTTAGGTAAAACTCCCCCCCTTGGCTGATGGGCAAATTGTAGCGATCGCCAAAGTCAACAATTTGATTATGGTCACCAATAATCGAGCGGGTTACGATCGCTTCTTTGGTATCCAAGTTGAGAACTGGTTTAGCTAACTTTAACTGGCATATTACTAAAATCAGTCTAATTAACAATTTCTAAGCTTTTTCTTTGTCACCTATGAGTTCTAATCAACCCTCCCAACCACCTTTATTGACTGTCAAAGATGTTTTTGCGGGCTATGTGGAGGGCGTTGATATCTTGCAAGGAGTTAACCTGGTCGTGCAGCCGGGGGAACTGATCGCAGTTATTGGCGCTAATGGCGCGGGCAAGTCCACGCTAGCCAAGATGATTTTTGGTTTGGTGCCCGTGCGCTCTGGGACGGTGGCATTCGAGCAGCGAGACATTACTGGTATTGCACCTGAGGATGTGGTGCGCCTGGGCATGGGTTACGTGCCGCAAATTGCCAATGTATTTCCTTCACTCAGTATTTCTGAAAATCTGGATATGGGGGCGTACCTGGTTAAGGGTGATATTAACGCGCTAAAGCAAAATATTTATCAGATATTTCCAGTGCTGGCGAAGCGGCAAAAACAACGGGCGGGGACGTTATCCGGTGGCGAGCGGCAAATGTTAGCGATGGGGAGAGCGCTGATGCTAGAGCCGAAGTTGCTAATTCTGGACGAGCCTTCTGCTGCCCTATCGCCAATTTTGGTACAGGATATTTTCGATCTCGTGCAACGCATCAACCAGACTGGCACGGCAATTATTCTGGTGGAGCAAAATGCGCGCAAGGCGCTGGCGATCTCCGATCGCGGCTACGTACTCGACGCGGGACGCGATCGCTTTGAAGGTAAGGGTACAGATCTGCTGAACGATCCTAAAATCGCCGAGCTATATCTCGGCGTTGGGCACATCAAATCTACTCATTAGGAACTATAGCTATAGCCTAGTGGTTATAGGACGGGGTGCAGGGGAGCCACCCCTCCGTGGGGGCAACGCTCCCCATCCGTAACCACAACAATTTAAATTGGTATCAACTTGACCTTGTACAGATCGCTAAGCCAAAGCAGCTAATAGCGCTTCTCCCATTGCCTTACAACCTAACTGTTCGCAGCCTGGAGCCATAATGTCACCCGTGCGCTTGCCCGCATCCAGTACTTGCATCACGGCTGCCTCAATGCGATCGGCAGCAGCTCCTTCATTTAAGCCATATCGCAGCATCATCGCCGCACTCAATACCTGTGCCAATGGATTCGCAAGATCTCGACCCGCAATGTCTGGGGCGGAACCGTGTACTGGCTCGAACAAACCGGGTTTACCTGGCTCGCCCAAACTCGCAGATGGTAACATCCCAATACTACCCGTCAACATTGCCGCTGCATCGGAGAGAATGTCGCCAAATAGATTACCCGTGACGATCGTGTCAAACTGCTTCGGCCAGCGCAAAAGCTGCATCGCCGCATTATCCACGTACATGTGCGATAGAGTTACGTCGGGATACTCCTGAGACATCTTAGTGATGCGATCGCGCCAGAGTTGCGATACTTCCAACACGTTTGCTTTATCCACCGAACAAAGAACTCCCTTGCGCTTGCGTGCCGCCTCAAATGCCACGCGCCCAATTCGATCCACTTCCATTTCGGAATAGACCATTGTATTCAAACCGCGCCTTACGCCCTGCTCGTCGGTGAAAATACCCTTGGGTTTGCCGAAATAAATACCGCCCGTCAGTTCGCGCACGACGAGAATATCCACTCCTTCTACAATCTCGCGCTTGAGCGACGACGCATCGATCAACTGAGGCAATATCTTCGCAGGGCGCAGATTGGCAAATAGACCCAAACCGCCGCGCAGTCCCAACAATGCTTGCTCCGGGCGCAGTTCGCTCGGTAATGTATCCCATTTATTGCCGCCCACCGCCGCCAGCAAAACGGCATCGCTTGACTGGCACAGCGATAGCGTTTCCGCTGGCAAGGGATGTCCGGTCTCATCAATGGCAGCCCCACCAGCCAGCGCTGTTTCAAAGGAGAAGGATATCTCAAATTGTGGAGCGATCGCGCGCAAAACTGCTACTCCCACCTGCATAATTTCTGGCCCAATTCCATCACCAGGTAAGAGCGCAATCTTGTAATTCTTAGACATATCAGGCAAATTTAGGCAAATAATTCAAAGTTAAGGGACATTATATAGCGGTTTTCAATTGAGAACGGGTTTTATTTTTGGGGTGAAGGGGTTCCACCCCTTCTTGGGGGCAACGCCCCCAAACCCCCTACTCCTTCCGATCTGAAAACCGCTATAGCTTTCAGCGGTTAGCTTTCAGCTGTTATACCAATTCGCGAAAGCTATACTACGGAACTTAGATCCCCTGTTTGTTACTACAATTTTGGTATAAATTAGCTGCTGGCGGAGAAGCGGCGCACGGCAAACAGGCTGCCGAGCACGCCGACAGCGGAGCCAAACAGTAGCAGAATAATTGGCAACAGGAACTGGACGCGCAGATCGTTAAGCAGTCCTACAGTCAAAGATTTGATCAATTCCGGTTGATTGACGATCGCATCGGCCAGCAGGTTCAAAACGACCGATAACATGCCATAGGCAACTACGGCTCCGCCGATCCCGAATGCTACGCCTTGCAGGACGAATGGGAAATAGATCCAGGTGCTTGTCGCTCCTACCAACTGCATTACCTCGATTTCGCGGCGGCGCGCTAACACGATCAGGCGAATGGTGGTGCCGATCACGGCGATCGCGATCGCCGTAAATACGCTGGTAACAAGCGTGCCAATATTAGTCATAGCTTTGCGCAATTCCGCCAGGCGCTTGACCACCTCGTTGGTATACCAAACCTCATTCACGCCCTTCAGTCCGGAGATGCGCTTGGCAATTTCAGGTACGCGATCGGATGAAACGGCGCGGACTTTAAACTCATCTACGAGAGGATTTCCGCCTAGTTGTTGCGTTGCCTCTCCCATTTCAATTTTGCCAAGATCGTCTAACATGCGCTCCCAAGCCACATCTTTGGGAATCAGGTGCAGGGCTGTCACCCCGTCTACGAGCTTTAATCTCTGCTGCATTACTTCGGCACTGGCATCTTCATCCAGGTAGACGGATATTTCTAACTGGTTGCCCATCTGCCCCAGCAGTCCCTCTAACTGCCAGGAAACCTGCAAGCTGGCTCCAAACAGGAAAAGCAAAACCGCCACCGTACTCACCGCCGCCCAGTTCATCCAGCCGCCACGCTTGAGTCCCAAGAAAGTTTCCCGCAGTAGGTAATCTAACTTGGTCAACCATCTGGATATTTGCTTGCGTTCCATCACGATCTTTCCCCTCCGTTGCTGCCATTATCACTGCAATATATATAGCCATCTTTGAGATGCGCCACGGTATGATTGGCGGCGCGCACTAACTGCTCGTCATGGGTAGTCATCAGAATTGTCACGCCAAAAGAGTTGAGCTTGTTCAAAATCTTGATCGTTTGCCAAGCATTGTCCGGGTCGAGGTTGCCCGTAGGCTCGTCCGCCAGTAGTAGGGGTGGCGTGTTGACGATCGCCCTGGCAATACTCGTACGTTGCTGTTCCCCACCCGATAATTCTTCGGGAAAACAATCGGCTTTATGGGCCAGGCCCACCATTTTGAGTGCGGGCATGAGGCGGCGTTGAATTTCATCTTTGGCAAATCCCTGCGCCATCAGCACGAATGCCACGTTTTCAGATACGGTGCGGCGCGGAATTAATTTATAATCCTGAAACACGATGCCGAGACTGCGCCGCAGCATGGCTAGCTTATTCCCCTTAAGACCCTTGAGGTTAAAACCATTTACGAACACTTCCCCCTCCGTTGGTTGCTCCGCCCCATAGAGCAGTTTCAAGAGCGTAGATTTGCCCGAACCCGAATGTCCGGTGACGAACAAAAAATCACCCTTACAAAGTTGCAAGTTAATGTTTTGCAGGCCAGCAGACCCATTAGGGTAAATCTTCCGCACGTTTTCCAGCCTGACCGCGATCGCCTTGCGAGAACTGCGCGCCTGCGAGCTATCTGGCTGCACGCTTTCCGGCTGTGGGCTATCTGGTGCGGGGCGTTCCGTCTCCATGTCAGAACCTATATCCTCCTGCCTGCCAAATTTAAAAGGAAGTTTGAGCATGAATTAATTTTGGACACAGTTGTTGCGAGGATACATCATTTCCAGCGATCGTAAAAGCCCCACGCCGCGATCGCTCAGCAGAATTCAAGCCTAGAAATTTCTCCAGGCTTGCTCGGTAGCCTCATCTGCTGGGAATAAGCACTCAATTCGCAATTCTTGCAGAGTAATGTCATAGGGAGTGCCCAATGTGGCGGCTGATTAGCACGATCGCTTTTTTGGGCTTTGCATGGGTGGAATTGAAACGATTGCAAGTTTCGCGCCTATGGATGCTAGTGGCCTAACGTTTGGCATAGGACTTTCTTGCTCCCTGCCATTTTTCTTATACCGTCGCGAGTGCAGCCTCGGGCAGTAATCTCGGACAATAATCTCGGGCAATTAATGAGTAAGATACTAATTGAACGGCACCTGTAAAAATGCTCGTTCAATTGATTCTATTGATTTTTGGAGAGCGATCGATGACAGAGGTCGTGCTTTACATCGCAACTAGTTGCGATGGATATATTGCTCGCAGTAACGGCAGTATTGATTGGCTGTTAGACTTTGAGACAGCCCAAACCGACTATGGATACGGTGAGTTCTATGCATCGATTAATGGATTAGCGATGGGACGCAAAAGCTACGAGCAGGTGCTGAGCTTTGGCGAGTGGGCACATCCTGGCAAACCATCCTACGTATTCACTCGACAAAGTCTATCGTCCGATCGCGATGATGTATTCTTTACTTCGGCAACCCCGCAGCAATTTCTCTGCGAAATGGAGTCGCGGAACCTCCAGCGCATCTGGCTGGTGGGCGGCGCGGAATTAATCGCGGCATTTCTCGAACATCAACTGATTGATGAATACATCCTGTCAATCGTACCGATTTTGTTAGGGGAAGGCATTCCCCTGTTTATGCCGTTTGGTTCAGAGATGAGATTAAAGCTAATGGAAGTGAAGCGATACGCGAATGACTTGGTTCAGTTAAGGTATGTCAAATAGTCGCCTCGTTGACCTTACTCATATGCAATCCGAGTATGAATAAATATCAAGATCCCAGTTGCATCCTGTTAAATTGGGGATAATTAACAAAAGCATAGTTAGCGTTAAGCGTCCCTGTATGTTTATAGCGGTTTTCGTTTGAGAACGGGTTTTATTTTTGGGGTGAAGGGGTGGAACACGGCAGTGGCTCTAGCGGGGAACCCCCAAGACCGCCCTGCCTCCCCTTCTTGGGGGCAACGCCCCCAAACCCCCTACTCTTTCCGATCTGAAAACCGCTATAACTATGGAAAAGCTAGCTAGCAGTTGCCAGAAGGAGTTGTGAGGATCGGTAGAGAGATATAGTTAAATTCTATGGATGCGAGCGAACTCTTGCAACGGTATGCTACAGGAGAAAGAGATTTCAGGGCGGCAGACTTAAGTGACGGTGACTTAAGTGGCGCAGACCTGCAGGGCATTAATCTGAGGAATTCCATGCTATTCGGGATCGACCTGAGCGGTACCAACCTGATGGCAAGCGATTTGCACGGTGCCATGCTAAGACAGACAAATTTAACAAAAGCGCAACTTACTGGGAGTCGGTTAATTGGTGCGGACTTATCAGAAGCGATCTTGACCGATGTCGATCTGAGCGGTGCAAATTTGTGGCAAGCAACACTGCAAAATGCGACCCTCTGTAATGCCAACTTGAGCCGAGCGCACTTAAACCATAGCAACTTATCTTATGCGGATTTAAGATCGGCCAATCTGAGCCGAGCCAGTTTGAATGACGCAACCTTGACGCACGCCAACTTGGCTGAGGGGGATTTGAATCGAATTGACGGGATAGGAGCCAACTTGAAGCGATCTTACCTTCGGGGAGCCAATCTAGCACTCGCAAACCTGAGCAAGGCAATTTTACAAGAAGCGGACATGGACAGAGCTAACTTGGAAGGAGCTAATTTGAGCCAGGCCAATCTGCATCGAGTTATTTTGAATGGAGCTAATTTGACGGGGGCAAACCTGACGCAAGCCAATCTGATTGACGCTCAGTTGGTACTGGCGATTATGCGTGGAGCAAAGCTAGATGGGGCTGAGTTAATCGAGGCAAACTTGACCGAATCCGATCTGAGTTGGGCAAGCCTTCAGGACGCGAACTTAAGTGCGGCAACTTTGCACAAGACAATCTTGACAGATGTCGATTTAAGTTTAGCCATTTTGCGAGGTGCCGATCTAAGTTATACAAATCTGCAACAGTTGGAATTGCAAAATCTCAACTTAAACTGGACTGTGCTACCTTCATAAGGGAATTGCGTGAAAATTAAGACACCCTCAAACTCGACTGTGCTACCTTCTTAACTGCCATAATACCAATAACACATTGATGTCAATGACTGAAATATCTGTAAAACCTATGTCAACAACTTCGCTTGCTACAGAGCTAACTTCGCAAACGATCGCCCCTGACACCGAGCAATTCGATTCCTATGTCATGGGTACCTATGCCAGATTTCCCATATCGTTAGAACGTGGCAGCGGTTGTCGAGTATGGGACAGCAACGGCGAATCCTATCTTGATTTTGTGGCTGGCATCGCCACCTGCACGCTCGGGCACGCCCACCCTGCTATGGTAAAAGCTGCCACCGCGCAAATGCAAAAACTGCATCACGTCTCTAATCTGTTCTACGTGGCTCCGCAGGGAGAATTAGCCCAGTGGCTCGTGCAAAACTCCTGTGCGGACAAAGCCTTTTTCTGCAACTCTGGTGCGGAGGCAAATGAAGGGGCAATCAAGCTAGCGAGAAAATACGCGCACGTAAAGTTAGGGATCGACGCGCCGATGATTCTCACTGCCAATGCCAGTTTTCATGGCAGAACGCTTGCTACGATTACCGCCACCGGACAACCCAAGTATCAGAAAAACTTCGATCCCCTCGTGCCAGGATTTGACTATGTCCCCTACAACGATATTGCCGCTCTAGAAGCAACAGCAACCAAGTATGAAGGCAGGCTGGCAGCAATTATGTTAGAGGCTTTGCAGGGCGAGGGCGGTGTCTGTCCTGGCGATCGCGACTACTTCGAGCGCGTGCGTCAAATATGCGATCGCCACAAAGCCTTACTGATTTTAGATGAAGTCCAGGTTGGCATGGGGCGCAGCGGCAACCTGTGGGGATATGAAAACCTGGGAATCGAACCCGATATCTTCACCTCTGCCAAGGGTTTGGGTGGTGGAGTTCCGATCGGCGCTATGTTGTGTAAGAGTTTCTGCGATGTCTTCGAGGCGGGCGATCATGCCAGCACCTTTGGTGGCAATCCCTTTGCTTGCCAGATGGCTTTAACTGTTTGCCATACCCTAGAGCAGGACGATTTGGTTAATAATGCCAAAGAGCGCGGCCAGCAATTACAGGCAAACCTACATGCGATCGCTCAAAAATATAGCGATCGGCTAGATGGCGCGCGCGGCTGGGGGCTAATTCAGGGGTTGGTCATCTCGGAATCCCATGCACTTACATCTAGAGATATCGTTCAGGCTGGCATTGAACGCGGATTGCTCCTGGTTCCGGCTGGGCCGAAGGTGGTCAGATTTGTCCCCCCTCTGATCGTGACTGCGGCTGAAATTGAAGAGGCAACGGCTATTGTGACAGATGTCATGGCAAATCTAAGCTAGAGATTCTGTTGGCAATGCATCAATACGCTTACTCATCGTAGTTACAGCGGAAGAGCCGATCAGATGTCGTAAGTATGCGTACTTGCGCGTCTTGATGGGCGCAAATCCCATGCGTTCGTAGAGCCTGCGAGCATCGGGATTTGTATCTACTACATCCAGAACTACTGCTTGGAATTGATTCTGTCGAGCAATCTCAAATACAGCATTAATTAGGGACGTGCCGATCCCCTTACCTCGCATTGATGCATCCACGACGATAACATTGATAAACATTTCCGTTGGTTGGATGACTGTTGCAGCTAGATTAAACAGGAGAAAAATCAATAAGCCGCGCAGCCAGCCAAGTTCTTGGATAAAATGCGATCGCTGAAATTGAAAGAAGGGACGGTTCTCATATTGCAATCCCACAAATCCCACGAGTCGATCTTGATGAAGGGCAATCAACGCTAGTTCGGCATCCAGACTGCGTTCTAGAAGTGCAATACCCTGAACTTGGGAAACGCCGAGCGACTCCATTTGCCGACGGAATCCTTCGTAGCAAATGACTGCGGCTTGATGTCGCATTTCCTCAGGCATCCCGAGTTGAATTTCGATGTAGCTGTCTGATTTATCCACGGATATAGCGATGTATAGCGGTTTTCAGATCGGAAAGAGTAGGGGGTTTGGGGGCGTTGCCCCCAAGAAGGGGTGGAACCCCTTCACCCCGTCAATAAAACCTGTTCTCAATTGAAAAACGCTATCTTAGCCCTACAGGAACTGTTTGACAAGATTAATTTTATCTTTGTAAGGGGGATAGCGGAGCGGTAGATCGAAAAATCGCGATTTTTTTATGACGCTTTTGTAGTGTGAAAACGTATCAAACCCAGCCTTACCGTGATACTGCCCCATACCGCTATTGCCAACCCCACCGAAGGGTAAGGCTGGGTAAATGATATGTGAAATTGTATCGTTGATACAGCCACCACCAAACGATATTTCTCGTAAAACCCTTTCCTGATTGTCTCGATTGTTGGAGAAGAAGTAAAAAGCCAGTGGCTTAGGTTGAGAGTTAATTAAGGCGATCGCTTCGTCAAGATCCTCGTACTCCAAAACAGGAAGTAAGGGGCCAAATATCTCATCCGCCATAATTTTGCTGCGGGGCGATACGCGATCGATAACAGTCGGGGCAATATAACGCTGGGCAGGATCGCTAGTACCGCCAAAGATAATTTCCGAGGTTGCTTTGCAGTCGTCGATCAGGGTTGTCAGTCGCGCAAATTGCTTGTCATTCACGATCCGGGCATAATCTGGACTAGTTTGCGGGTCGTCGCCATAAAATTCCCGCACCGCCTCGCCGATGTGTTTTAATAATTCCGATTTAATTGCATGAGGAATCAAGAGATAGTCTGGGGCAATGCAGGTTTGCCCTGCATTAATAAACTTCCCCCACGTGATTCTTTTGGCTGCTAGTTTGAGATCGCAGTCTAGATCTACAAGGCAGGGAGACTTGCCGCCCAATTCCAGCGTCACAGGTGTAAGATGCTGAGCCGCTGCTGCCAGAACCAGGCGACCGATCGCCGCGCTACCTGTAAAAAAGATGCGATCGAACTTTTCTGCTAACAAGGACTGGCTGGTTTCTATTCCTCCTTCTACGACTGAAATAAAGCCGGGATGGAAGTGTTTGCTAATTATTGCCGCGATCGACTGCGATGCGTGCGGGGCAATTTCCGATGGCTTGACAATAGCGCAGTTGCCAGCGGCGATCGCGTTGACCAGGGGCGAGAGCGTCAGTTGGAGCGGATAGTTCCAGGGGCCGATAATCAGAACCACGCCCAATGGTTCTGGGTAGATGTAACTGGTAGCAGGCAGTTGCGTCCAGCTAGCAGCAACTTTTTGCGGCCTCACCCAGGATTTGAGATGCTTAAGAGCGTACTCGATCTCCTCCAGCACCATGAGGATTTCGCTCGTAAAGCCCTCAAAAGCAGGCTTATGCAGATCTGCTTTTAGAGCCTGCAAAATCTCAGTTTCGTGTTGTTTAATCGCCTGAGATAGTAACTGGAGCTGCTGGATGCGAAATTGTACATCCCTAGTTGCGCCACTGCTAAAGAACCGGCGCTGTTTTTCTAAGATCTCGTTTATCATTGGCGATCGCTCGGTTGCTGGCAAGAAATAACCCACCCCAAGAACTCAAAGTACCCGCGATGCGTTACATCTAACGCCTAACATATCCTACGATTGGAACGTTATTCAACCACAAGACCATAACAGCTAACAGCTAACTAAGCAGCGATTAAGCTATCGATTGTACTTTGTAGAGCCTCGACTAATTGTTGTTGTTCTTGAACGGACTCAGATGAGCCTTCTAGATTGACAATACTCTCCAAATTACCTCGCAGGGCATCCACAACATCCTGTACAGGGCGCAATATATCCTGCTGGGCTGCTACCCTACCTACAAGATCGGCAGTCAGTCGAATTTTTTCCTGTAGCTGCAACTCTAAAGTTTGAATTTCCTGGTAGTTTTGCTGGTGTCCGGACTTCATCCGATTCACGAGATCCTCTTGTTGGCGCAGTACTTCTCTTGCTGTTGCTACCGTACTTTCTACTTTTTTGAGTTCTTGTTCCTGATTTTGCTTGTTAGTCTCAATTTGCTCTACCAATGGCACCAGGCTTTGGGCAGGGCTATCAGGGCTACCTATCCCCTGGCGTTTTTCCAGAATCGATCGCTGTTGGTTCAAGATTGCTTGCCGCTCCTGGATCGCTCGCCGCTGACCAGCTAGGGTCTCATCCAGCATTTTGTATTCCTCTTCTTTAAATTCCTTCTCACTTTCCAACTCAATACTGGTGAAATCACTAGATTTTTCAATCCGGCTCTGTATCTCTGCAATCTCTCCCTCTAGAGAAGCCAATTCATCCTCTTGAGCACCAACATAGTTGGATGTCTTATCCAGCTCCTGCTGCCAGTTTTCCACCGCTGCCTCTAGCCGATCCAAAGGCATCTCTTCCAGTTCTTTCACCTCCTCCGGTGAGAGAACGTTAACCGTACCGCCAAAGCTTTCTACGATTTGATTAGCCTGATGTAATAGCTCTTGCTGTGCCTCTAACTGCCACTGCGCCATCGCCAGATTGCTTTCCTGCGATCGCACGATTTCTGTTTGCGCTCTCAGTTCGCCCTGGGCATCGGTCAAAGTCACCTGGGCTTGCTGCCACTGTTGCTTGCGAGTATTTAAGTCCTGCGTGAAGCGATTGAGTTCGTCCTGCAGTCTTTCTGACTGCGATCGCTGTAACTCTAAGGTTTGCCAAAACTGGGTCAGTACTTCCTGGCTATTGTAGAGCTGCTCTAGACAAGCGCTTACGCCCTGCAAGGAACCAGAACCTAAACTACCAGCTATCCTTTGAGCGATCTCGCGCAGGTAGTCAGCCTGTTCCTGGCTTAGCGTCGATGAACCCGCCTGTGCTTCAAATTCCCTTTGGGCGGCTTCAAACTGTTGTCGCCACTGCTCGAACTCTTCGCGATCGTGCCGCAGCTCTTCCTGTAACGCATCAACTTCCTGGCGTTTGGCATCGATGTATTCTAGTTCCTGTTCCTTTTGTTCCAGTTCCATCTCGCGCCGATGCAGTTCCTGGCTCTGATAATTTAAAGACTGCTTCCATTGCTCGATGTCTTCTTCAGACTGGCGGAATTTCTCTTGGGCACGGGTAAAGGTTTGTAGTATTAACACGAGCCGCTTAGTCGCATCCTGAACCCCTTGCACCTGTTTATTCGCATTTACCTCAGCTAAGACTAGTTGACCATCCTTAAGATCCTTAGTCTGGTTGGCATCCTGCACGGTCAGAATTTCTTCACTGCCTACAGCTTGCCAATTGTTTTCAGAGGTATTACGTGCAAGCAGTCGAATTTCAACTCTGGCACTGAGCATTGCTTGAGTTTTTCTAACTTCGGCTAAGTACTGCACGCTAACTCTTCTCCTAAATTCTTTAACTTCGTCAATGTTGGCTTAATCTTGAAAATTTGGCTCAGACTAAGTAAGCCTGAATACTTATGCTTGTTGCCGAATCTAGTAATTAATGAATACTAGCTCAATGTTTTTATTTTGGCAGACTATATTACATACTGTTCGCAACCTAAATAATATACAGCCTTAAATAATTAACTCAGTGCCTTAAATCTCTGGGATCGAGCGCATCGCGCAGACCATCACCGAGCAGGTTGTAGGAGAGCACGGTCAGAATAATCAACGCAGACGGAGCCCAGATCAACCACGGTTGCAGCACTATCACCGAAGCATTGGTAGCTAGAGAGAGCATGTTACCCCATGAGGGATCTGGCTGCTGAATACCCAGGCCAATCAGACTAAGCACGGACTCAGCAATAATAAAACTGGGGATAGATAAAGTGGCAGAAATAATAATAAAGCTAGCTGTCTGCGGCAAAATATGTTTCCAGATAATCCTCAAGGGACTGGCTCCTGTTGCCTTGGCAGCAGTAATAAATGTTGACTCCTTGATTGAAAGCACCTGCCCGCGCACTACCCTTGCTAAGCTAGCCCACTGCACGAACGAGACAATAAAAATAATCAGGGCAAATCTTTGGGCGTTGGTTAGCTGTTCCGGTAGGATCGCCGCTAGCGCCACTAACAAATAAATTGAAGGAACTGACATCAGTACTTCTACCACACGCATGAGAATCGCATCTAGCCATCCACCAAAGTAACCTGAAATTCCACCCACCAGGCTACCAATTAGGAACGATACGAACGTCCCTATAATCCCAATTGAAAGACTGATTCTGCCACCATACAACAGTCGCGTTAACTGATCTCGACCCTGATCGTCAGTACCCAGTAGGTTTAGCCTGCCTTCGCCACTAGTACTGAATAAATGACCGTTACTAAACAAGCGAATCATTGCTGGTTTGGTGCGATCGACAATTAACGATCGCTCGCCAGTTTCAAAGTTGACTTCACCTTGAGTAGTTGGGTAAACATGCGGACCGATTGATTCACCCTGTGCGTTTTGCCAGTAGATTTGAGTCGGTGGCAGTAGAGCGCTATTAGGTGGGCGATCGTCAAAACCATATGGGGTGATAAAGTCAGCTAATATGGCAGCGACATAAAAAATTATGAGAATCGCTGCACCCAAACAAGCTAGGGGGTTAGATCTTAGTCTTTTCCACCAATTCATAGGGCTTTATCTACAGTTATTTGTTGCGAATTTATTAGCTGTTAGTCGATTGGTTGAGTTCCCATCGATCTCATTACGCTGTCAGATGACCGAATAGATCTATCCTTTCAGAGCCTTATTGAAATTGCGGCGATAGCTACCGTTAAAAATTAGGGCTGGCCACAACAAAGCTAGCATTAGTTTATTGCTTGTAAAGTTTGTTTTGTCAAATCCAGACAGAAAGCGCCAAATTCCCCAAACATAAACACCGAGTAGAATTATTCCCACTAACTGAGGCATAATAATCGTCTCCACAATATAAAATTTCCAGACAGGTTTAAATCATATGTTAATATGTTATTCCGCAGATGGGCGGATGGCGGAACTGGTAGACGCACCAGACTCAAAATCTGGCGGGGCGACCCGTGAGAGTTCGACCCTCTCTCTGCCCATAGTTCGGTTGTAGCGAATATACTCAAGCAAGATCGCAAATAGGGAAGAGTTCTGCTCTTCCCTATTTGCTTTGCATGCAAAGATGTAGTACGATTGGCTCATGAAGGGGAGTAGCTAAACATCTGGCTAACCGTCAAAATGTCCGCCTGAATCGACATGCTGGCTACTGATTAAAGGTGCCCGGTTCAGGTGACAGGTGTAAAAGTTTTTCGAGCATCTGGCAGCGAGACCTTCACTAAGTTCGCAATCTTTTGTGAGCTTGGTGAAGCATTTCTCTGTCCTCACCAGGTTTACTCAAGGAGCAAGGCGAACGCGAATGAGTAACTTGAGAGAGACACTAAATGCTAACGAGTTTTACCGCAGGGTTATTACTGATTACGTTTTCTGAGCTGGGCGATAAAACATTTTTTATCGCCGTGATTCTGGCAATGCGCCATCCCAAGTCATTGGTATTTGCGGGCGTAATTGCTGCCCTTGCCTCCATGACCGTCATCTCTGTGCTGCTAGGGCAAGCTACCACCTTTCTGCCGCGAGATTACGTGCGCTATGGTGAGGTGGTGCTTCTGCTTATTTTCGGATTGTCGTTAATTTGGCAAGCCAGCCGCATGCCAAAACAAGCTTGTTTAACTGAATTGCAATCTGCTGAAGAGGCGATCGCTTCAAAGCCTAATAACCCAAAGCAATATAGGGGAATGCTGGGGATATTGCTAAAGGCATTCACCCTGACGTTTATAGGAGAGTGGGGCGATCGCACGCAATTCGCCACTGTTGCTCTAGCGGCAGGTAACGATGCGTTGGGGGTAACGTTGGGTGCAATATTAGGTCATAGTGCTTGCACGGTTATCGCGATAACTAGCGGATGCCTACTCGCAGAGCGGATTTCCGAGCGCGCGATCGCTTACATTGGCGGCAGTTTATTTATCTTATTTGCGGCGATCGCCTGGTTTAATTGAAACCACAAGGAATTTCTGAGTTTAAGCTGTGGTTAAGGATACAGTTTAGTCGTAAGTGGCTTGCTATGTTGGTTAGCTATAACAACACCTAGAGTAAATTGCCTGCGGGCATGTGAGGAGAAAAATAAATACAATGTGCAACACCTGGTTTCGCCATGTGCTGAGCATCCCATCGGGTTTATTGGGTGCCAGTCTGATTATGTTTGCCGCAGGGGCAAATGCCGAAGTTATTAAAAATACGGAAGCGAATTCTAGCATTCCACCCATCGTTGAAAGCTCCGTTTCCAAAACCACAGTTGCGCCAGCAGTTCAGACTGAGACTGCGATCGCGCCCACAACCAGTACTAACAGCCCATCCACCGTACCAGTAATCTCTCAAGTCGAGCCGACCACTCTACAGCAGATTAGCCAGTACAGTAATGAAGGGCGGATCGAGACCGCTCAGGTCACATCCGTATCGCAGTTGAGCGACGTGAAGCCGACAGATTGGGCATTTACAGCCTTGCAATCCCTGGTCGAGCGCTATGGTTGCATTGCCGGATATCCCGACAGGACCTATCGCGGCCAACGTGCCATGACTCGCTATGAATTTGCGGCTGGTGTTAATGCCTGTCTCGACAAAATTAACGAAATCATTACGGCTGGTCTAGCTGACAAAGTCAGCAAGGAAGACTTTGCCGCCGTCCAAAAATTGCAAGAGGAATTTGCCGCAGAATTAGCGGCCCTGAAAGGGCGCGTGGATACCCTGGAAGCCAAAACCGCGCAGCTAGAAGCGCAGCAGTTTTCCACCACTACCAAGCTGAGCGGCCTGGCCGTCTTTAACGTTACAGGTGCAAATGGCAATAATGTCAGACGCGAAACTGGACGTCGCGTGGGTGGGGGGCCTGAAGTGGAGACCGTCACCAGAAACCCCAACCTTACTTTCAGCGGTCTGGTCTGGCTGACCTTGAACACATCCTTTACTGGTAAAGACTCTCTAATTACGCAGCTCGCTGCCGGGAATGCGGTTTCGCCTGCCAACGCGTTTGTTTCCGCCGGACAATTCAACAACACGGGCGTACCTTACTTCGACCAAACCTCCGGCGCTACAGCGAACTCATTCATTCTGCGGGAGTTGTCGTACAGTTTCCCCATCTTCGGCGACAAGACGCGCTTGATCGTGGGGCCGCGTTTGAACTGGTACAAGTACTTTGACGATAATCGCTTCACCAGCATCTTTGATGGCGGTACGTTCAACTCCACCAGCAGTACTTTCTTGAGTGGAGTCAATCGTGGGGCTGGTGCGGTAATCGCGCATTCCTTCAACGATAATCTGGATCTGGCGTTGGGCTATCTGGCAGAAAGCAATGAATTTTTCACTAACAACGATGCGTCCAATCCCAATCGCGGTTTATTTGGTGGCACGAATATTCTGTCAGCAGAGTTGACCTATAAGCCGACGAAGGATATCAATTTGAGATTCCTTTACTCCCGCTACAATCTCCAGGATGATTTCCTGTCAACCATTGGCGGCGAGCCTCTGTTGGGTCTGCTCGACGATGGATTTGGCGGTAGGTTGAATAACGCTCAGTCCAATATCTATGCCTTCAACTTTGACTGGTTGGTGGCGAAGGGATTTGGTCTGTTTGGCCGCTATGCTTTCAACGACACGAATGTGAATGCGGCGATCGCAGCGCGGAGTGGAAATATCAATACTCAGACTTTCCAGATTGGGTTGGCTTTCCCTGACTTGTTTAAGGAAGGAGCAAAGGCGACGATTTCGTTTGTGATGCCCAATAGCATTACTGCTGGCAAGCGATTCTTTGTGTCTGGTTCTGGCGATGGCGGCACTCAGTACGATCTGGAGTTGTCCTATTACCTGCCACTGACCAAGAACATCGCGATCGCGCCCAACTTCTACTACATCTTCAATGCTAACAACTTCAGTGGTAACAACTTCTGGGTTGCCAATGTCAGCACTAGATTTAGCTTCTAGAGCAGATCTGCATAAGATTTTAGCACTCTCACATCGTAATACCCCCCTTCTCTAACTCAAGCGATGGAAGGGGTTTTTTGTGGCTGGTTATCCTTTTGAATATTTATAGCTATAGCCAATAGGCTTAGGACGGGGTGCAGGGGTGGAACCCCTGCGTGGGGGCGCAGCCCCCACACCCCCTGTCCTAACAGATCTGTCTACGACTATAAAAAGTTGTATTCTACGATACATTGAACTGTTGGTAACCTTGCTAGTGTCTCAGTAAGCTTTAACAAACTCTTTGTCTCTTTGAAACCAGGATACGCATTTAACTTAGAAGGGCGTTCCCACATAAGTTAAACTTTGCCGAAGCATCGAAAATTACATTAATAATAAATTGAATTCACGTAATGATGTGCTGGCGCGTGGTATAGCGCATCATTTTGTAGAGTTTACATGTTATTGCAGTTTGAGATCCAAAGCTATTCTGAGTTTAAAGGTGGCTATCTCGATCGCATTGCATTACTTTCCCTTTGCAGTCAGTAAGGAACAAATTTTGGAGGGCAACATTGGATAGAAACTCTTTGTACGTACATCGCCGTCAATTAATTCGCGGGCTGCTTGCTACTTCTGCTTTTGGCCTGACTTCTCAACTTTGGACGGGGTGTACGCCAACCGACCAAGCACCTGCTGGTACGCCAAGTCCAGGAACTACTCCAGCTAGCGGTACCACAGGTACGACAGGTGCATTGACAGTTGGTTTTATTTATGTTGGCCCCAAGGATGACTTTGGTTACAATCAATCTCACTTTGATGGGAAGGAGGCGATCTCCAGGTTACCCAACGTCAAGACTGTAGATGAAGCGAATGTCCCTGAAACTGCACAAGTTCAGGAAACCATGCTGAGTATGATTAACCAAAACGAGGCAACTGTACTTTTTCCCACTTCTTTTGGTTATTTCGATCCGCACATTCTGAAGGTGGCGGCTGATAATCCTAAAGTGCAGTTCTTCCATTGTGGCGGACTCTATCAAGAGGGCAAACATCCTAAAAATGTCGGCAGTTATTTTGGCTACATTGATGAAGCCGAGTATATTGCGGGTATTGTGGCGGCGCTGACCACTAAGTCCGGCAAGTTGGGATTTATCGCCGCCAAACCAATTCCTCAGGTGCTGCGCAATATTAATAGCTACACCCTTGGCGCTCGCAGCGTAAATCCTAAGGTAACCATGCAGGTAATCTTTACAGGCGATTGGGCTTTGCCCGTCAAAGAGGCTGAGGCTGCTAGCAGTATGATCGACCAGGGTATCGACGTTCTCACCTGTCATGTTGATAGTCCCAAGGTAGTAGTTGAAACCGCAGAAAAACGCAAGATCTTCTGTACTGGATACCACGTCAATCAATCTAAACTGGCTCCTAATGGCTATCTTACGGGTGCTGAGTGGGATTGGGGTACTGTCTATTCCAAGTATGTCGAGCAGTTGCAAGCTGGCAAGACTTTGCAAGATGGGGGAATTCCCCATCTCGTTCGTGGTGGTTTGAAGGATAAATTCTGCAAGGTGTCAGCCTATGGAAGTGCTGTGAGCGCTGCTACCAAAAAAGAAGCCGAAACTGCCTTAGCTAAATTTATGGATGGCAGTATGACGATCTATGCCGGTGAAATCAAAGACAACACGGGCAAGGTAGTAATTGCCAAGGAGAAACAATTGAAACAAACCGATCCAGATCTCGAAAAGATGGATTGGTTGGTGGAAGGTGTAATTGGCAGTACTAAGGGCTAAATTCTTTATGAGCAGTCTCCTTACTAACTGGCGATCTTGGGCTGAGAAAATCATCATCCCGATCGCGGCAATTCTATTTTCTCTCTTTCTATTTGGGCTATTTTGTGCGGCGAGGGGATCGAATCCCTTAGCCGTGTACGGGACGATTTATAAATCAGCCTTCGGTAACTCCTTTTCCTGGCAGGGTACTCTGGTGCGGGCAGCTCCTCTCATGCTCACAGCATTATGTACGGCATTGCCCGCTCGACTGGGTATGGTAATTATCGGCAATGAAGGTGCTCTGGTCATGGGAGGTGTTGGCGCGATCTGCGCGGGGCTTGCCCTGGGAACTTCCGTGCCCCCATTCGCCGCCCAAATTGGAATGGCGATGGGAGGAATTATCTTTGGTGGTTTATGGATTATGGCTGTAGGGGTACTGCGGTACTATCGCGGCGTGAATGAAACGATAAGTAGTTTGTTGATGAACTACATCGCGATCGCCGTTCTCAATACCCTGGTAGAAGGCCCCATGCGCGACCCTTCCAGCTTGAATAAGCCTTCTACATATCCCATTGCCGAAGCAAACTGGTTGCTGACTATCCCTGGTACAAGAGTACATTACGGTCTAATTTATGGTTTAATCGCTTGCGCGATCGCTTACTTCCTGATTCAGCGCACCACGTTTGGATTTGCCGTCCGCATGACTGGCGGTAACATTCGCGCTGCGCGGGTTGCAGGACTCCCAGTCGGCAAGTTAACCCTGATCGTTTGTTTTCTGGCAGGCTCTTGTGCTGGACTGGCAGGAATGGTTGAAGTTGCGGCAATTCACCATGCTGCAAATGCTTCTCTTAATGCCAACTACGGTTACAACGGCATTGCGGTTGCGTTTATCGCTCAGCAAAATCCTCTAGCAGCACTTCTCGTATCGATTCTGATTGGAGGGATTCTGGCTAGTGGTAGTGGTCTGCAAAGATCGTTCAATCTACCGGATGCAACGGTCTTGGTGTTTCAGGGCATCGTATTTCTGGTAATTTTGTTTAGCGAGTCGCTCTATGGCAAGTTCGACTTTTTTAAACAAAGAGAAGAACCGCCTGCTGCCGCTCCCCAGCCTCCACAGGTTGCCCCTGCTTCCTGAGATGCAGTGACGATATCTCAACATTAACCCTAAAAAGCGATCTGGAGAAAAACATCAATGGCAGCAGAAGCAACAGCAGATTGGTTGGGAGTGCCTTTGGCAATTATTGGAGGAACTCTAAGAGGAAGCGCTCCATTTTTGTTTGTGAGTTTGGGCGAATGCTTGACCGAAAAATCTGGAAAAATCAATCTAGGTTTAGAAGGAACGCTATTACTAGGCGCGATGACTGCCTATGCCGTTTCTTATCTCACCAGTAATCCCTGGTTGGGTGTATTGGCCGCAGGACTGTCTGGGATTGGCATGGGACTGATTCATGCCTGGCTATCGCAGTTACCACGGGTAAATGATATTGCTGTAGGCGTTGCCATGTTTATTTTTGGCAGTGGCATTGCTTCCTTCTACGGCAAGCCTTTTATTAAACCTCAAGCTCCTAAACTACCTCTGTTTGAGTTGGGGGCATGGAGCAATTATCCACCGCTACAGTCGGCACTCCAACTCAGTCCGATTTTGTTGATTGGTATTGCGATCGCTCCATTAATGTATTGGTTCTTTAAATCTACCCGTTGGGGCATGTACGTGCGTGCGGTCGGCGATAGTCCCAGTGCCGCCCGTGCAATGGGAATTTCCGTAATCTGGACGAGAACCTGCGCGATCGTGGCGGGTAGCTGCCTAGCAGGTATTGGTGGAGCTAGTCTTTCCCTTTATTATCCAGGTATCTGGCAAGAAACTATCTCTAGCGGTCAAGGGCTGATGGCAGTGGCTCTAGTAATCTTTGCGCGATGGAATCCGATTCAATGTTTGTGGGCAGCTCTATTATTTGGGGGAGCCCAAGCGATCGGACCCGCACTGCAAGCAGTCAGAATCAATGCTTTTCCTTACTTGTTCAACGCCGCTCCGTATATATTTACGCTAATTATCATGATAATTACCTGTTCTCCCAAACGGACGCTTGCAGGTGCTCCTGGTGCTTTAGGTACAAGCGACGCGTAAGGGCGAAGCATTCGTGCAAGAGAGTTTTTTTATCATGCAAGACTTATCTACACGAATGCTTCGCCCATCCAGGATCCCCACCCCAAACTAAGAACACCCTACAGCCTGTACAGACAATGTTCGTAGAAGCCGATCCCTACCCCTATCCCTATAACGGCGATCTCAAACCAGAGAATACCGTCTTTTTAATTATCGACATGCAAACCGACTTTTGCGGTATTGGTGGCTATGTAGACAAAATGGGATATGACATTTCCTTAACCCGCGCCCCAATTGAACCGATTAAAAACGTGCTGCAAGCCATGCGCGAAAAAGGCTTTCATGTCATGCATACGCGCGAGGGGCACCGACCCGATTTATCAGATTTACCTGAAAATAAACGGTGGCGATCGCGTCGAATCGGCGCAGGCATTGGCGATCCAGGTCCCTGCGGCAAAATCTTAACCCGTGGCGAACCAGGGTGGGAGATTATCCCCGAACTTGCCCCTTTACCCAGTGAGGCAGTAATCGATAAGCCCGGAAAAGGGTCGTTTTACGCAACGGATTTAGACCTGTTATTAAAGCGTAAAGGCATTCAAAATATTATTCTGGCAGGGATTACCACGGATGTCTGCGTGCACACGACCATGCGAGATGCCAACGATCGCGGCTATGAGTGCTTGCTACTCTCAGATTGCACCGCAGCTACAGACCACGGCAATCATTTAGCAGCATTAAAGATGGTCAAGATGCAGGGAGGCGTATTTGGTAGCGTGTCTGATTCTGAAGCATTAATTACAGCAATTAAACAATTGTGAGATCGAAGTGGTTGGAGGGCAGTTTTTTAACTAAAGGAGAAAAGTGATGTCAGATAGTATATCCCATGAATCAACGGATTTAGTCAGTCAGATCGAGAGCGAAGTAGCAACCGCAGTAGCCAATGGTGCAGGCTCCAAACCGCAATCTAATACGCGCGATCGCGTATCCGATCTCCCTCCAGAAGTTGAGGTTGTCAATCTAACCAAGCGGTTTGGCAATTTTACTGCAGTCGAGCAAGTTTCTCTCAAGCTCAAGCCTGCCACCTTCCACGCTCTACTCGGAGAAAATGGGGCAGGCAAAAGCACTTTAGTGAAATGTATGATGGGCTTTCACCCCGCTACCCACGGGGATATTTTGATCGGCAAGCGATCGCGTGAAATCAATAGCCCCCGCGATGCATGTAAATACAGTCTTGGTATGGTCTATCAACACTTCACCGTTGTGCCAGCGATGACCGTGGCTGAAAACCTGTTGCTCGTGCGCCCCGATATACCAATGGCGATCGACTGGTCAGCAGAGTATGAGAAATTGGAACGATTTATGGCAACTTCACCTTTCCAGATCGATCTAAATACACCGATTTCCCAGCTTGCTGCGGGGCAAAAGCAAAAATTAGAGATTCTCAAACAACTTTATCTCAAAAATCGGGTTTTAATTTTAGACGAACCTACATCCGTACTCACCCCACAGGAAGCAGACGAAGTTTTAGGCCTATTAAGAGAAGAAGTCAATGCCAGTCGCTTAAGCGTACTCATGATCAGCCATAAATTCCGCGAGATCGTGAAATTTGTGGATGAAGTAACAGTCTTGCGGAAAGGTAAATTCGCAGGACATGGATATGTGAAAGACCTCACCGTAGCTGACATGGCAGCCATGATGTTGGGGGAAAAACGCGAACCCAAAAAAGTTGCCAAAACAGAAACCAATCCCGAAACACCAATCCTGGAAGTTAAAGGTTTGTGTGCCAATAAAGATAATGGATTCCCTGCTTTAGAAGAACTAGATTTAACCATCCGAGGTGGAGAAATTGTGGGAATTGCTGGTATATCTGGAAACGGGCAGAGGGAACTGGTGGAAGTCTTGTCCGGACAACGCATTCCCACTGGCGGTCAGGTTTTGGTAAACGGCGAAGTCTATGGTGCCACAAGAGCCGAGATGCAAAAGCATCATGTCTATGCCCTGCCAGAAGAGCCTCTACGCAATGCCTGCGTTCCGCATATGAGCGTAGCCGAAAACCTGGCTCTACGCACATTCGATCGCCCTCCCCAATCTAAAGGCATCTTGTTGATTTTTAAAGCCATTAGAGATATGGCTAAGCATCTCATCAGCGTCTTTTCGATCAAAACTCCTTCTCCTGACACTCCGATTGGCAATCTATCAGGTGGAAACGTGCAACGCGCCGTGTTAGCTAGAGAACTTTCAGCCAACAAGATTAATCTCTTAATTGTCGCGAATCCTGTATTTGGACTCGACTTTAATGCGGTGGAATACATTCACGGACAGCTTGTGGAAGCTCGCAATTGCGGCGTAGCAGTGTTGCTTGTCAGCGAAGATCTCGATGAAATTCTAACGTTATCCGATCGCTTTATGACGATTAGCGGTGGCAAGTTCACCTATGAGAGTACGCCCTCTGAGGCTGACTTTGCCACAATTGGGCAAAAGATGGCAGGACATTGAGCTGAAATTAAATATAATGCTAAAACCAGATCGAGCTTTGATTTTCAAAGATCTATTCAATATCCATCAAAACCATCACAACCTGCCTTGGCAACCATTTCGAGAAGGCATAGATATCTATCGATTATATGGAGATGGTACGGGAGCGAGCGCGGCTCTACTGCGCTATCAAAAAGGTGCAAGCGTTCCCAGACATAACCACTCTGGCTTCGAACATATTTTTGTTTTGTCTGGGGAACAGAGCGATCGCAACGGCACCCATGTAGCTGGCACCCTGGTGATTAATCCTCCAGAAACCAGTCATAGCGTCACTAGTGAATCCGGTTGCATTGTTTTGGCGATCTGGGAAAAACCCGTCGTGATGCAAGTAGATGTCTAATAGCTCTTATCCTGGCTGGCTGAGCGAACCTCAAAGAAAGCGATATCTCTATCGATTAACTTCATAAATACTCCTACTCCTTGACGATAGATTACCAATTACTAATTAAATCTATGACTACGATCGCGGCTCAACCCTATGATTACAAACTTCCCACATCAGGGAAGTTCGCATTAGTAATTATCGATATGCAACGGGACTTTTTAGAGCCTGGTGGTTTTGGCGAAGCTTTGGGAAATGATGTGAGTCTGTTACAAGCGATCGTTCCCACCGTCAAAAAATTATTAGAAGCCTTTCGCAAGCACGGTCTACCAGTAATTCATACCATCGAATGTCACGCCCCCGATCTATCAGATTGCCCGCCCTCAAAATTGCATCGAGGCAAATCCGAACTAAAAATTGGCGATGAAGGCCCTATGGGAAGAATTCTGATTGTGGGAGAGAAAGGAAATAGCATTATTCCGGAATTGGAACCCCAGCCTGGAGAAATCGTCATCGCGAAACCAGGTAAGGGTGCTTTTTGCCGCACCAATTTGGAGTCTATTCTGCAAGACCAGGGCATCACACATCTTTTGTTTACAGGCGTAACTACAGAAGTTTGCGTTCAGACAACGATGCGCGAAGCCAACGATCGCGGCTATGAATGTTTGTTAATTGAAGATGGCACCGAAAGTTATTTCCCTGAGTTTAAGCAGTCAACCATTGCCATGCTGCGCGCTCAAGGTGGAATTGTGGGTTGGACGACGGATGCTGCCTCTGTCCTGCGATCGCTTGAGGCATATAGCTCTAGCTAAAAAGCTCAGTACAGGAGTCCATTGTATGCAGGAGAGGAGGGAATTATTTTTGTGGGGGATTTCCCAATAAGGGTAGGATAGAGTTGGCGAAGATGGCAGCTTGAGTGCGATCGCGCAGGTTGAGACGACCGAGAATATTAGTAACGTGATTCTTGACGGTACCTTCAGAGATATAGAGCTGGACTGCAATTTCGCGATTGCTCGCACCTGATGCAATTAGGTGCAATACCTCCCGTTCCCTAGCAGTGAGTTCGGCAAAGCCAGGAGGCAGATTGGAGGTGGGAGCGGGTTGGGGGGGCGATACTTTTGTCGATAGCTTGGTCAGGATACCAGGCCCAAATTGGGCATAGCCCTTGTGGATGGCACGGATGGCGGCGGCTAATTCCTCTGATGGTGTATCTTTAAGCAGGTAGCCAGTTGCTCCTACTCGGAGCGCTTCGGTGACGTATTCATCATCATCAAATGTAGTGAGCACCAGTACTTTAATCCCATCATACTTTTTGCAAATTTGCTGCGTTGCTGCCACCCCATCCATAATTGGCATCCGCACATCCATTAGTACGACATCTGGCAGGGCAGATTGACTGTCAAGCATTTCTAGAGCCTGCAATGCCGACTGTCCGTTATCAGCTTCAGCGATCGCTTGCAGATCGTCTTCCAATTCCAATAGTGCCTTGAGACCATCGCGAATGAGGTTCTGGTCGTCCACCAGCATGATGCGAATTTGAGATGTAGGTTCTGATTTACTCATGTTTAATTTTGCGGTATTGATATATACCCTTATTATCAAAGGTCGCAGGGGCGCAGCCCCCATTTTAGTTTTATTCCCCTCTCCCTGAGGGAGAGGGTGCAGGGGTGAGGGTTTCCAGATTTTCCGCGTAAGGCGAGTAATTAAATGGGAATATCATTGTAATAGATCGATATTATCCGATTTTTGGCGATAGGGGAATTTGGACAGAGATTTCACAACCATTACCTGCGGAACTGCGTAGATTAAATCGTCCTCCTAATGCTAGCGTGCGTTCGCGCATTCCTTGCAGTCCAAATCCCGTTCTATTGCGGTCTGCATAAAATCCCCTACCGTTATCTCGTATGGTGAGACATATAGCTAATGGCATGGATTCCAGCAGAATTTCAACCTGGAGTGGATCGATACTTTCGGGATCGATCGCATATTTGCAGATGTTAGTGAGCGATTCCTGGACAATGCGATAAATGGCTATATTGACCTCCATCGGCAAATTGAATGACAGTTGAATGCGGCATTTGGGCGCTATACCTGTTGTGCGTTGAAATCCTCGAACCAACGCATCGATCGCTACTTCTAAAGCTTTTCCCTCTAAAGGATCGGCACGCAGGGTGGAGAGCGAGCGCCTTACCTCCTGGAGAGCGGTCGAACCCAGTCGCTTGGCTTCAGCTAGAAAGCTGTGGGCGCGCTCGGGGTTGGTTTTCCCTAATTTCAGAGCAGTTTCTAGTTGAATATTCAATGCTGTGAGGACGTGGCCGAGAGAGTCGTGGATATCTCTGGCAATGCGATTGCGCTCCTGGAGCGTAGCTTGATCTTCAATTCGGAGAGCATAGGCTCTCAGTTGTTCGTTAGCGATCGCCAGGTTCTCTCGGCTCTGACGCTCCGCCAGCAAAGCATTCACCAACAGTAAAACGAAAACCAAACTCAGCAAAAATAAGAGCGTCAGACTAATCTGCAAGATCGATAATATACCTGGTAGATTTCGGATGTTAGGTAGCACTGTATTCTGAAAGCGTTCTCCTAGTCCTACTCCAAACAAACCACAACTGACACAGGCGATCGCCAGTCGTCCTGGCAGCATAAATCTCACGCAGCTTCGCATTGCTAACACGAGACAGAGCAGTGGGAATAGCCTGATCCCGCCGATGAGAATCGCTATCAAAATCAGTCCGCTCTCAATCGCAGTATAGATATAGCTATATCCAATAGGCTTAGGACGGGGTGCAGGGGTAGAATCCCTGTGTGGTGGTGTAACCCCCACACTACCTGTTCTCATAGATCTGCCTGCGACTATAAAAGACTTGCTGGATGCTGCAATGTATCCAGGTGGCACTAACCCCATTAAACTAAATCCAATCGTACTCGCAAAAGCGATCGGTACCGACCGAGGTACCCTATACAGTGGTGTGGGGGCGATTTCCGTAGTAATTGCGATCGCTAAAAGCACCCACTCTAAATAGAGAAGCAATGGCAAAGGGTGAGAGCGTTGTGGGTGATACTGATTCACGGTTTTGGAGTTGGCGATCGCAACAGCTAAGTTTCATAGAAAATCCTGTCCACAGTGTAGAACGATCTTTGGGATGCAAGATAGCATCTTCTGTCACGATCGAGATCGAGTTCCCCATGACCAAAGTCATGACTGCAATTGGCTCCAAGTAGCTGCTTGTTAATTTAAAGCGCGATCGTTTGTCCTGTAATGCGCTCTCTCTTTGATGTAAGGCAAAAAAGCTATCAGAAGGCAACGCAATTGTCGATAGGCAAAACGCTATTATGTGCTTAGTGAAAGTGTTCGATCTAAACCTACAAGTTTGCGAGGTCTAAGCCATGACGATCGCCTTAGAACAACCAACTACCAAAACGTTCCAGCGGTATAACGCCACTTGGCATGACTACGAGCTGCAACGAGATCGGGATGATTGCCACAAAATAGCCTTTAATAAAGGATGGTTATGGGTTTATATGGGATACGAAGGGCCAAACCACGCTCGCTTTAGTGACTTGCTCACAATCGTATTTGGTTTCTGGGCATTTCTACACCCCGATCCGGTTCTGGAGTCTTTTGGGCGTTGTCTGCTCGAAAGACCTGACACCCAAGCTTGTGCGCCGGATCTGGTTCTATATAAAGGAGAAAATATCCCTAGATGGAATGCTGGCGAGCCGCGCCGCATTGATTTGAGTCGCGATCGCGTACCCGATCTAGTAGGAGAGATTTCCGATACCACGCTCAGTTTAGACCTTGACGAACAAAAGCGCCTCTACGCTAGTCTGGGAATTGCCGAATATTGGGTAGCTGATGTTAAAGGATTGCGACTGTTTGCATTTGTACTGACGGCGACAGGCACATACGAAGCGATCTCCGAATCGCGAGTACTCGCTGGCTTGTCAATTAGTTTAGTCGAACAAGCACTAGAAAAGCTGGCGGAAACCACAAATACAGTTGCCGCTAATTGGTTTATGCAACAAATCCAGGCTACACTTTTGTCGCCCGAATAGCGATCGCTTATTCGTCGTACAGGCTGCCATCTGGCGCGATCGCTCCCTGTAAGTTTGCATATTTGAGATCTGCACCGCGCAGGTTCGCATGGGATAGATTAGCTCCGCTCAGATTGGCTCTTCTGAGATTCGCCCATCTCAAATCTGCCCCTTGGAGATCGGCTTCGCATAGATTTGCACTGCGCAGGTTGGCACCGCTCAAATGCGCGAGTATTAATTTTGCTTGTCTGAGATCGGCGTATGCCAGGTCAGCATTAATTAATTCCGCTGCGTAGAAATTGGCACCGATCGCTTGAGCATGACCCAATTCAGCTTCCAGAAGATTTGCTCTAAATAAATTAGCTCGGCACAGGCTAGCCGTACAAAGATCCGCACCTCTAAGATTTGCTTCCCTGAGATCGGCAGCTATGAGGTTAGCAGCATAGAGATCCGCACCTTGAAAGTCGCTTTGACTTAGATCTGCGCCAATGAGATTGGCAGATCTAAGACTCACCATCCTGAAGTCTATATTGGGTAGTTTGGCACTAACCAGATTGGCGTTGGCAAGGTCAGGATGTACTTGGGGATTGCGCCTGCGCCATTCCATCCATCTCGCAGTGCCTAGCTGAAGTACGGCAAGATGCTCTGTAGACATAACTAATTATTCATTGCGTCCGTGTAAGTGATGTTCCCGCCCTGGGGACATTTCAATGGCTGTGAGAGCAGCCTCGGCTCCAGCTAAAATATCCCGTTCTTCGCCGCCGAGATACAAGCGCCCAAAACTGCCTACAGCATTAATTTCTAAAATGTTTATGAGGGCAGCTTTTTCGGCTTCGTTGGCAGCTAGAGCTGCATAGGCAGCAGGCTGCACCTCAAGCACGTATAGAGTTTGACTGGCCAGAATCATTTGGCCGCGTCTAGTGCGGTTAATCAACTGCGTTTGGTGGGCATCAATGTTGCGGATAATTTGACTGGAAACTACCTGTGGCTTCAGGCAGTCGTGTTCCCTGGCTCCGATCGCTTCTAAAATTGCCCTACCGGCTGCCCGCGTTTCGCCTTGACGGCTGGAATGTATTTCCAAGAGACCGTAAAGTCTTTCTACCACCTGCACGCCCGGACGGACTGAGGCGGACTTGAGTGCCACATCGGTAATGCGATTGATTTCAATCCCAGGCGATATTTCAATCCACAGCGAGGTATCGCCTGGCAATGGTAAAAAACCAAGCGCTACCGTGCCCATATAGGCAGCATGTTGTGGTTGCAGGTTATCGAGATATACATAGCTGCGAAGATCTACACCCAAGGTCTAAATCTCCCCGTGCCGCAATCTTTCAAGGCATCGTTCGAGAATGGGGCGATTGGCTCCGCCACGCCAGCTAACGCAAAGCCGAGTTTTTAAGTTCAACCTGATTGGCTTCCTATATTTACTAATTTGCAAAAAGATCGTAGCCTGGATCGAGCCTAAATACTAGGCAATTTCTGGACGGCAAACAAAAACACCCTGTAATTTTACTTACAGGGCGCACTAACCTAAAAATAACTGTGAATAAATATTAAAGTGCGAGTGAGCGTGGCGCATCATCCAACTGGGTCTTTTTCTGAATAGCCAATTCGCATCAATTATCCCTGGCAACTAGAAGGCGCGGCTACACAAACAAAGCCCGCCTGCGCGGGCTAAGGGATATGATATTAAGCAGCAATGGCATCGCCAGCGTCAGCTACAGCTATTGGTTTTGACTGAGTTTGACCGCCTACCTGCACTTTAACTGTCTTTTTAGATTCTGTCACTAACTTAGGTAGCGCTATTGTCAGAATTCCATCGCGATAATCCGCTTGAACTCGATCGTGAGCTACTGCTACTGGCAGTGAGAAAGCGCGATGGAATTTACCATAGTTAAACTCAGACCAGTAGTAGCGTCGATCTTCCGTGGGCTTTTGGTAAGGACGATCGCCAGAAATTACAATGGATTCCCTCGTTGCCTCAATATCGAGATTGTTGGCATCAACACCGGGGAGATAGACTCTCAGAACGATCTGGTCTGGACTATCTAATAATTCGGCTCTGGGCACCCAATCGCTTTTTACACTTTTAGGACTGCGATCGATGTTACCTATTTCTTCAAATACGCGATCGATTTGACGGCTGAGCGTGCCAAAGTCATGTAAAGGATGTAAGCGAATCATCATTGACCTTATACCTCGATAAAATCTGCGATTATGTGCGATCGTGCGATCGAGACAAACCAGCAAACTGGTTGTTCTATTTGTTGTTTAGCGACTTCGATTTATCGCATGAGCTAATTGTGCAATAACTATCGAGAAACGCAGGTATGGTGAACCGCCCTACATCGGGTAGGGCTTACCTTACCCGCTTGATATTCAGATATTGCTTCAGCAGCTAATTGCTCGAGTAGATCTGGGGAACGAGCAAATGCCTCATCCCAGAGTGCTTCATCCTCGATTTCTTCTAAAATCATAGTGGCGATCGCATCTTGCTCGTGTGGAGATAACGTTTTAATTGTGCGATCGCCCGTTCGAGTAATTCCGTCATTAGCTTACCCCGTAGTACTTACAATACTTTTCGTAGTTGCATCCTAGCACCAGAGCATACAGAATAAACCAAGATTGAGGTTGTGTGGATTGCAAAGTGCAACCGCAAACGGGGTAGTGTCTGGACTACCCTGGCATCGATTTTGTTCTTTATCTATGAATTGGGCTTGCTAGACCGATCTGGATTTGCGGGTTTGAGCGACTGTGGCGTAGTGGATTTAGTCACGGCGGTTGGTTTTGCCTGCGACGATTTTTTGGGCTGGGTAGCAGCGGGCTTGGTTTGGGTGGGCTTGGACTTAGCCCCCGCTGTGGGCTTAGTTTGAGAAGACTTAGCGGGCGGCTTGTTGGCGGCAGGCTTCGTGGATGATGGTTTCGTGGGTTTGGTTGCGGCTGGCGGCTTCTCAGGTGCTGCTACTGGCTTCGTCGCCGTTGATGGCACGATTTGCGGCGGCGACAGCGGAGAAGTGGCAGGGACTAAATTAACCGACCCAGCAACGCGATTTTTGGCGACTTCGTTACCTATGACGTTATAGGTAACGTTTGTAGCATTATGTAAATCCATCGTCTTATTGCCTTTGATGATATTCATCCCAGGACTAGCTTCTGTGCCTAAGTCAGGGTTGGGTTGACCGTTGCGATCCTTGAGAATGACTATGCCATTGCGCTTGCTATTCGCAATCAGATTTCCACGCAGCGTTGGAGTGGCCAGGTTTGAAATTACAATTCCATCAACATTGTTGACAATGCGGTTGCCAGCAACTACGACCTGCGATCGCTGTCCGATCGACAGCCCGAATCCGGTATCGTCAAACTCATTCCCTTTGATATCGCCGAAACTCGAACCTAAAGCTGAGATGCCGCTAGCTCTATTTTTAGTGAAGAGATTGCTCGTAATAGTAGCGTTGGCCGTTCCCGTGAGGAATATACCATCGTGGGTTGTGTTGACAAAAGTGTTATTGGTAATTTGCACCCCCTGACTGGACTCCACCCAGAGTGCATAACCCCTAGCATTACTATTAGTCAGAGTAATCCCAGAGATTTGAGCGTTTTTTGCCGCTAGCATGGCAATATTCTGGCGAGCAAAAGTAGGGCTGATAAATACGCCACCGCCCTTAATTACGATATCTTCCCCCTTAGTACTGCTATTTCCTTGAATTCTTACGCCAGGTGTTAATTTGAGGGGAAATACTTCACCAGATTCAACGCTGTACGTACCCTTTGCCAGCATAATTGTCGTTCCAGGCTGAGGATTAGAGTTGAGAGCAGCAGTAATCGTACGAAATGGAGCGGTTTGAGAACCAGCCCCAGCCGCATCAGTACCGTTGGGCGAGACATAGATAACAGCAGCGGTTTGTTGCGCTACCTTAATGGGAAGGCTGGAATTACTTAAAGTATTAGCCAAGGTCGCCTCAGCCAAGACAGCGGCTGGCTGAATCCCAAAGGCGAGCAGCACGAACAACCCAACAGTTCTCTGAAACTTATGCATAGTCCTAATATTCCCAATTTAACGATCGCTAGAGATTTAACGCTCTCCCTTGACGCAGGCGATCATACCTTAGTTTCTTGAAATTACAAGTCGCCTAAAGGCATAAATGTTATAGAGACTCTTTTCGCCTTCAAACTCTTCTGGATTTTATCGATCCGAGCGCGTATGAATTCTTCCCATTTGCGAGTAAAAACGCAAGCCTGACTTTTGGAGTCTTGCGCGCAGTTGCGATCGCTTATTTCCTTGTAAATCGGTAAAGCTTGTTGATAGGCTTCTAAGGCTTGCTTGTAATGCCCTAAAGCACTATGAGCATCGCCCAGGGTACTGAGAGATTTAGCTGCTAGCTCGTTGTCTTTAAGTTCTCGGGAAATAGTTAGCGATTCTTCTAGAAAGGCGATCGCTTTCTGATGGAGTCCGAGCAGGTTGTGACCCAGTCCTAGATTGTGTAGAGATTTAGCTTCTCCCGAACGATCTTTAATTTCTCGATAGACGATCAGGGCTTTCTGCCACGAATCAACCGCAGATTTAAATTGGTGAGCCCGATATTGCCAATTGCCAAGTAGTCTCAGTCTATCTGCTTCGGCTGCACGGTTCTGGTTAGCCTGAGCAAAAAAGGTTGGTGAAGGATAAGGTGTATGGAAGAAAGGATAAATAAATATTGTCATTGGAGCTAATTATTGGGCTTGCAATGTAGCGCTCCTATATGAATTGTGAAATTTCTTAGCTGACCGCCGATCGCTTCATTTCGGATTGCTATAGCTCAATATAACCGCTCTAGGATGTAATCGGTTACGTCTAACAAGGACTGCTTGTGTACGGATGTTGGCAGCCACTCGATCGCATTAACTGCTAACTTGGCATGTGTCTTAGCTAGATCCCTAGAACGTTGGATGCCATCGCTCTTTTGCACTAAAGCTAAAGCATTAGCTAAATCGCCCGGCTCGTTAAATCCACCGTCAATTAACTCCTGTAGCTGAGGATATTCCTCCAAAGCAAATAGCACGGGTGCGGTTAAATTACCCTGCTGTAGATCCGAACCAGCAGGCTTACCCAAAGTCTCAGTAGAACTGGTGAAATCCAAAATATCATCCACAATCTGGAAGGCAATGCCAAAATGCCTGCCAAAATTAAATAGCTGCTCTGCCTGCATGCTATTAACACCGCTCAGCACCCCTGCCGCTTTTGAGCTACCCGCAATTAAAGACGCTGTCTTGTAGAAACTTTTTTCCAAATAGTCCTCAAGCGTTAAACTACAATCAAAAGCCGTTAAGCTTTGACGAATTTCCCCCTCAGCAAAATCCGTAATTACCTTAGACAAAAGCTTTACCACTTCCAGATTGTCTAAATTAGCTAAGTACCACGATGACTGAGCAAACAAAAAATCTCCCGCCAACACCGCAATACGATTGCCAAAACTGCTATTAACAGTCGGAATACCGCGCCGTAACTCCGCCATATCGATCACATCGTCATGCACCAAACTCGCAGTATGGATCATTTCCGTAATTTCAGCCAGGCGACGGTGACGCGGTGTAATGTCATGGGCGATCGTCGTGGCGCGAGACACCAGCAACACGATCGCTGGGCGCAAGCTCTTGCCCTTACCCTCAAATAAATGCTCTGCGGCTGCGTACAAAATCGGGTGCCTTGCCCCAACCAGATCCTTCAGATTGGCAGTTAGAGTGCGGAGATCGTCTTTTACCGGCGCGAATAGTTCGGCTGCTGGAGTCATGGGGGTGGGCTGCATAATTTTAAAAATCGATCTTATGGATTTTACATATCTTCATATATTGTAGGAGAATGTTGAGGAAGTTGCAGTCAAAGTAAAGTAACTTCAGCTTTGGGGTATAGGAGCACATGCCTAACTGCATTATGCAGAATCGTAGGACATGCCGATCGCATACCACAAACACATAACTGTCAAGTCCCTAAACAGGTAAACCTAATTTGCATGCTGGGACGATGTAAAGGTATGATGCCTTGTGTGGTATACACTATCAACAAAGCATAAAAATTTATTAAAATTTTTACAACTGCTGCTCGATCTGATCTACCTAACTCGGAAACTACGGAATGATGCCTCGGATCCTCATCATCGACGATGATCCCCTAATATCGGAAATGGTCACGGTAAACCTTGAAATGGCCGGCTATCAAGTCAGTCAGGCTTCTGATGGTATAAAAGGTCAAGCTCTCGCAATTCAACTAATGCCAGACATGATCGTACTCGATCTAATGTTACCTCGTGTCGATGGGTTCACAGTATGCCAACGTCTCCGACGAGATGAGCGTACTGCTGATATCCCAGTCCTGATGCTTACAGCTATGGGACAGACCCAGGACAAAGTAGAAGGCTTCAATGCTGGTGCCGATGATTACCTCACCAAACCATTTGAGCTAGAGGAAATGCTAGCGCGAGTAAGAGCCTTACTGCGGCGAACCGATCGCATCCCGCAAGCAGCTAAGCACAGCGAGATCTTGAACTATGGTTCGCTAACCCTTGTACCAGAAAGATTTGAAGCTATTTGGTTTAACAATACCGTCAAGCTCACCCACTTAGAATTCGAGCTGCTGCACTGTCTATTGCAGCGTCATGGGCAAACAGTTTCACCCAGCGAAATTCTCAAGGAAGTGTGGGGATACGAACCCGATGACGATATTGAAACCATCAGAGTACACATTCGCCATCTCCGTACCAAGCTAGAACCAGATCCGCGCCACCCCAAATACATAAAAACCGTCTATGGGGCAGGTTACTGCTTGGAACTACCAGCAATTAAGGATGAAGATGTGGATGCAGAAGCACCTGAGTCTGCATAAGCGACTTCTAGGTATCTCCCTATAGCTAGGTCGCACGGGCTAGCAGTAGTCAGTGCTACAAAGCTTCGGAACGCAATCTTGGATTATTCAGTAGAGTTCTAGTACACCAAAACTTTTTTTGGAGGGGGTGGAGGGGGTGAAATCCCCTGCTGGGGTCTTTGCCCCTATTCCCCCATGTTGCAAAATTTATGACTTGCCACACTAGCACGAAAATAGATTGATTAATCTTGTTGTGCCATTTATGTATAAAAATAACAAAGGAGATTTTAAACAAATAAGGCATGAAAATATTATTTGCGGCAGCAGAAGCATCACCGATTGCCAAAGTTGGTGGTATGGCAGACGTAGTAGGTGCTCTACCCCAAGTACTCCGCAAAATGGGGCATGATGTGCGGATTATAATGCCTTATTACGGCACGATACCTGATAAGTTAACTGAAACTCCTCAACTGGCATGGCAGGGTACTGCAATGTTTCAGGATTTTGACTTGTTTCAAACTGTGCTGCCTGGAACCGACGTGCCCCTCTACTTAGTTGGTCATGGTTCGTTTATCCCAGCCCGCATTTACTACGGCGAGGATGAGGATTGGCGGTTTACTTTATTTGCCAATGCCTGTGCTGAGGTGGCCTGGAATTTCTGGAAACCTCACATTATCCACTGCCATGATTGGCATACGGGCATGATTCCTGTATGGATGCACGAAACCTCAGACATTGCCACGGTTTTCACAATTCACAACTTGGCCTATCAAGGTCCCTGGCGCTGGCGACTGGAACAGATGACATGGGTGCCCTGGTTCATGCATTCCCACAATACGATGGCGGCGGGCGTTCAGTTTGCCGATCGGGTAAATACGGTTTCGCCCACCTATGCCCAGCAAATTGGGACACCTGCCTACGGTGAAGGTTTAGATGGCGTGTTGTCTTATCTCAATCCTACTGGGATTCTCAATGGGATTGATACGGCTAAGCTAGATCCTGCTAAAGATCGCTACCTGACCAAAAACTATACGGCAGATACCCTCGAAGACCGCATGTACAATAAGATTGCGCTTCAGGAAGAAATTGGACTACAGGTGAATAAGTCTGCCTTCCTGGTTGGCATGGTCGGTCGTCTCGTCGAGCAGAAAGGCTTAGATCTGTTAATTCAAGTTTTAGATCGGTTCTTAGCCTATACGGATGCTCAGTTTGTGGTGCTGGGTACGGGCGAGCGCTACTACGAGACGCAAATGTGGCAAGTAGCTTCGCGGTTCCCCGGTCGGATGTCGGCTCAGATTTTGTTTAACTCTGCCCTATCGCAGCGTGTCTATGGTGGTACAGATGCTTTGCTCATGCCCAGCCGCTTTGAGCCTTGTGGTATCAGCCAGATGATCGCATTGCGTTATGGTTCTGTTCCCATCGTCAGGCGTACGGGCGGTCTAGTCGATACGGTGCAGCATTTTGAGCCAATGCACGAAGCTGGCAACGGATTCTGTTTCGATCGCTACGAGCCGCTCGATCTGTATACCTGTTTAGTAAGAGCTTGGGAAGGCTTCCGCTTTAAAAACGATTGGCGTAAGCTGCAACAGCGAGGCATGGCAGGCGACTTTAGTTGGGATACTTCTGCCAAGCAATATTTAGAGTTGTATCGCTCTATTCCCAGCGTGGCAAATGTCGTTTAGATAGCTGTTGTCGCAAGCGCCCCGGTTTGAAAGGGAGGAGTGGGAGCATTGCTCCCACCGGGGTAAAATCCCTAAAGATTTATTGAAATCGCATCGACGGGGCAGGCAGGGATGCATTGCTCGCAAACGATGCAGCGCGATCGCGCGAAATTGAGTTTAAAGGTTTGTGGCTCTAGTTGCAAAGCGCCGCTAGGGCAAACGCCCGTGCACAGACCGCAGTCCACGCATAGATCTCGGTCGATCGCGATCTCGCGACCGTGTAAAGACACTTCGATATCCTGCGATCGCATCCATTCCACCGCCGACTCAATTTGATCGATGTCGCCCAGTAGCTCTAAAACCATCTTGCCCATTTGGTTGGGAGCTACTTGAGCGCGAATAATATTAGCGGCTACATTAAAATCTTTTGCCAAGCGATAGGCGACGGGTACGTGAATTGTGCTTTTGGGGAAGGTAAGATTTACTCTTTTTTTCATATCTTTAGCGCTTGCTTTAAAAGCCGGAAAGTTTACAATTGCAGGTAGTTTTGTCGATCGCTGATGTTATAGCGTTTTTCAATTGAGAACAGATTTTATTGACGGGGTAAGGGGTGGAACCCCTTCTTGGGGGCAACGCCCCCAAACCCCCTTCTCGTTTTTATCTGAAAACCGCTATAAGCAAAACTATAATCTCGATGGACGCAGTTAAATGCAGTTAAATTAAGACTTGAGGGTCGCAGGGGCACAGGCTCCTTTATGGTTCTTTTTCCCTAGTGGGGCACGGACATGGGTAAGGTATTTATATCAGCAGGTCACGGTGGGTTTGAAGGTACGTTGCGCGATCCTGGCGCGATCGCCAGCAGCACTACAGAAGCGGAAGAACTGATTGCTACCCGCGATTTGATCGTAACGGAGCTGCGCTCGCGAGGAATTGCAGTTGAGTCTCCTGATGACGATCTTAGCTTAGTCGGCACGATCGCCTGGATTAATGCTAGAGCATCTCGGCAAGATATAGCGCTAGAAATTCACATGGATGCGGCAAGCGATCCTAGTGCGCGGGGCACTTCTGCCTACTACATCGCCAATAATGGCGATCGCAAGCGCCAGGCAGAAATGCTGATCAACTCAATCATCCGACGGGTGCCAGAATTACCCAGTCGCGGCTCTCAACCAGATACGGCTGCTGCTGTGGGCAGGCTTGGCTTTTGTCGCGATGTCATCCCACCATCAATGCTGGTTGAGTTAGGGTTCTTGACCAACCCTCAAGATCTGCGTCTGATCCAAACAAGGCGGCGCGATCTCGCGATCGGTTTAGCTGATGGCCTGCAAGCCTGGCTGCGCGAAGTCACGGAAATCACGCTAGAGACAAAGCCAGTTGGGGAAACCCCTACTGTTACCACGCCGCCTGCGCCTATTATTTATCCCGAAGCTACCATTGACCTCAACGGGCAGATCTATGAGGAAAAGGCAATTATTGTCTCCGGCAATGCCTATATTCCCATCGATCTGGTCGATCGCCTCAACATCGATGTAGCTCAAGCCCCCAAAGTCCGCCGCCTTAGAGTCAAAAATGTGATTTACGTGCAGGCGATCGCCCTGCGCGACTACAACCTGAGCGTATCTTGGGAACCGAAAACCCGCACGGTGTTTGTCAGGAGCATTCTCAAGTTCTGTAGCGGTCAGATCGATCGAATTATGGGGCATGGGCACACCACAGAAATCCAGATGCTGATGTTTTTGAAGCACAACAACGATGATGCACTGGCTCAATATAAAGATATTGCCAACCTCTACCGCGAGGAAGCCACGATTGAGGGGGTTAACTATGATATTGCCTTCTGTCAGATGTGCGTGGAGACGGGTTTTTTACGATTCGGCGGCGATGTCAAACCCAGCCAAAACAATTTTGCAGGGCTGGGGGCGGTTGGCAGTGGGGCACAGGGACCTAGTTTTCCAGACCAACGTACGGGCGTGCGAGCGCAAATTCAGCACCTCAAAGCCTATGCCAGCACGGCACCGTTGGTGCAATCCCTCGTCGATCCGCGTTTTAGGTTTGTCACGCGCGGGATCGCACCATTAGTAAGCCAACTAACAGGACGCTGGGCGGCAGACCCCGACTACGACAAAAAAATTATGGCGACACTGCGTCGTTTATATGAATCAGCAGGGCTTTTGTAGGAATCTACTACCTGCGAAGAACTGACGTAATAATCACTGTAATCGTGGCGCTGGCAATCAATGTGAAGGCAAGTTGCACTACCCACTGGGTAGCTTGCTGGTAGTTACTGGAGTTTAGACTAAAAGGCAACAAGAAGCATCTCGCTAGATAGAAACTAGCGAGAGAGAGGATAAAAGGGAAGAAGTTGAGCTAAGCAGTTGCAGCGGAAGCTTTTTTGAGGGGCTTGGCATAGCGTTTTTTGACAGTAGGATAACGAATCCGTTGGGTTCGTTTTTTCCCAAGAGGCCAACCTGGAGACTTACCGCGAGGTTTAGGGTCAGGGGAAGGAGAGCCAATCCTGACCAAAACTAAAGCAAAAGCATTTGCAACTCGACCAGGAGACAATTTAGTCATCGGTTTCTGCCAAGGCAGAGGAGAGTCTTGGACAAGTTCACGAGCGAGCCACAATTGCCAAGTAAGTAAAGGCATCAAGTCCGACCAAGTCTCCATCTGAGCAGGGGTAGAAAGCTGAGGGATTGTCCAATGGAGACGTTGACGCACCAAGCGATACCAATGCTCAATGGCAAATCTGCGCAGATATTTTTGCCATACCTCACTCAAGATTGGCTCGTCTTTAGCGACCCAAATCAACCACAGGGGTTTCGATTCAGGCATATCAAGACGTTCGACCAGAATGAGTGTAAAGGGATGGTCTGCGGCTTGCTTTAAGTGCAGGTTTGGCCATCGACGAATTTGCAATCGTCCCAGTTTAGGCTCTGCAATTGTGATGTCTGCTTGGGGAATAGACCAAGTGTCAGAGTCTTTGAGGCTAAATTTCTCTCCATGCTTATGGGGTCGCCCATGCCCCTCGTAATCCTTTGGGGCATGATACAGAACCCGGTTGGGGCGTAGCCTGAGCAGCTTGATACACGGGATGTCTGCTGTTTGCTGCAAAAATGGTGCGCACCCATACTCGCCATCCCCCAGGAAAAGCACAGTCCCAGGAATTTCCGCACAAACCAAGCGTAACTGACTAGCGGCTTTCTGAATCGGGTTCTCGAAACTGGTGATCCGCTCATGCCGCAACGGTAAGGCAAAACTCCCTTCTGACTCTGGAATCCAGGCAATTGTGCTGTATCCTTGCCCCACCGTAACAGGTTTGCTTCCTACTCCCGGTTGAGGTTGATGTTCGTAGGTGCGTTCTTGTAATGTCACCGCATAGGGACGCGACCAGGCTGTATGGTCGCCCGCCAATATCGTCACCTCTGCTGCCGGCATTTGCTGTATGTATTGCTTCATCAAGTCTTCACGTGGAGGATGACTATCTTGCAGTGCTTCATAGATACTCGACCACTCCCTCCGAAATAATGGGCTTAACGAAAGTTCCACAAACGATGAAACACTCCGACTCGTCAGTACCGCATCCATCAAGTCGAACAGCGCATCTCTCCCGTTCCCTATAATTTCGTACGTGTACTTGCGAAATTGCTCAAGTTTATCCAAACTAATCATGATGAAGCTGTTGATTTTATAGTCTTTTCAGCTTCCATCATCAAGCGGTCAGTCTGCAATGGCTGGCTGCTTTTTACCACTTTTTAGTCTAAACTCCAGTAGTTACCGAAGCGATCGTTGAACTTTTCATTATTGCTGGTCAACTTCTCCACGTCTGTGGTTAACCTATTGAGGCGGTCGTTAAACTTCTCAACATCAATGGTTAACTTGTTGAGGCTATCTAAAACTTCCTTCTGAAAATCGCTGTCCGGTAAAGTATTCATAATCAATACGCCTCTAGATCTTGCTCTGAGGTTATGGTACTCAACAGTCCTTCGCAAGCGTCAAAAAGCAGGTCGATGACATAGTCAAAGCCATCAGCACCACCATAGTAGGGATCGGGTACGTCGCGATCGTCAAAGCGGCTGCAATAGCCACACATTAGTTGTACCTTATCTCGGTAAATACCATCTCGATCGAGTCGGAGAATATCGCGATAGTTCTCTCGATCCATAGCCAGGATCAGATCGAATTTCTCAAAATCCTGGCGGACAAACTGCCGCGCCGAGCCAGTCATCTCCAATCCGCGTTTGCGGGCGGCGGCATGCATGCGTCGATCCGGTGGCGAGCCGACGTGATAGCCCGCCGTACCAGCCGAATCGCAGATAATGCGATCGCCCAGACCAGATCGTGCCACCAGATGGTTCATAATATTTTCCGCCGAGGGCGATCGGCAAATATTTCCCAAACAGACAAATAAAAGTTTCAGTGGCAATTTCTGAAGTTCTCCTTTTTTCGATTTCAACGTTTTCAAAAAACTGCAACGCAGTTTTTTGAAAACGTTATTAAACGTCCTTTGCCGCAGAGCCAGAATAAACCAGACCTTTATGAAAATCTACGGTCAGGCGTTCGCCATCGCGAATATTTTGCGTGGCTTTTGCCACTCCTACCATCACTGGAATACCCAATTTCCGGCCAATTACGACCGCATGAGAATCTAAGCTCGATTCTTCGGTAACGATCGCAGCAGCGTTACGAATGACTTCGACATAGTCGACATCAGTATGCTTGACAACTAGAATCTCCTTGGGATGGAAGTCTTTGACATCAAGATAATTACTAGCAACGCGGGCGCGACCGCTAACCACACCTTGCCCAACACCTAACCCCTTGCCTACGACGGCAGAAACAAACTCGACCTTAATTAAATCGGTGGAACCAGCTACACCGGGCAACGTGCCAGCAGTCATGACAACCAGATCTCCGGCTGTGACTAACTTGCGCTCTTGAGCTATGTTTATAGCTGCTTCAAAATTTTGGCGAGCCGATGGTAAAGATAGGAGCATGAGAGGCTGTACGCCCCACACCAGTTGCAATTGCCTCGCCACATCCACCTGAGAGGTCACGGCCAAGATAGGAATAGGGGGACGGTATTTGCTGACATTACGTGCCGTAGCACCAGTTTTGGTCAGGGTGACGATCGCAGTAGCGTTGAGTTGGACGGCAATTTTACCGACCGCATCGCTAATAGCATTGGGAACGGAGCTACCCTCGCTCTGAACGGGATGGAGATTATGCTCTTTTTCAATGCGTTGAGCGATTTTATCCATCGTTTCCACGGCTTGAATGGGATACTTACCTACCGCAGTTTCATTAGAGAGCATCACGGCATCGGTTCCATCAATAATGGCGTTGGCAACGTCAGAAATCTCTGCTCTAGTCGGTCGGGGATTGCTTACCATACTATCCAACATCTGAGTTGCCGTGATCACGGGTTTGCCAAGCTGATTGGCTGTTCTGATCAGACGTTTTTGTAAGAGTGGAACTTCTTCGGCTGGCATCTCTACGCCTAGATCCCCTCTAGCAACCATGACGCCATCGCAGAGGGAGAGGATTTCGTGCATTTGAGCGATCGCTTCGTGTTTTTCGATTTTGGCAATTACATTGGCACTCTTGCCCGAAGCAGCAATCAGATCTTTAATCTCTTTGATATCCTCTGGATTGCACACAAAACTGAGCGCTACCCAGTCCACCCCTTCAGTTAAACCAAAGCGCAGGTCTTCACGATCCTTATCGGTCATGGCTTTCACCGAGAGGTGAACGTTGGGAAAGTTGACACCCTTACAATCTGATAACACGCCACCAATAACAGTACGGCAGTGCAAGCTCTCAGATTCTAAGTCAGCGCTCTCTACCTGCATTTCTACCTTGCCATCATCCAGCATGATCGTGGCTCCGACTGGCACCTCTCGCGCCAACTTGTCATAGCTAACCGAGCTAATCGTCTGGTTGCAGTCCACATCTCGACTGGTAAGCGTAAACATATCCCCCTTATTCAGGATTATCGAGCCATTTGCAAACCTGCCCAGACGAATCTTGGGACCTTGCAGATCCTGGAGAATGGCAACGGGTTGGTTCAGCTCCGATGAAATCTGACGAATAGTGCAAATATTGCGGTGGTGATCGGCATGAGTGCCGTGCGAGAAATTAAGCCTCATCGTGGTCGCACCCGCCTCAATCAGCTTGCGGATCATCTCAGGGCTGCTAGTTGCAGGCCCAATTGTGGCAACAATTTTTGTGCGGCGAAATACTTCTTTTACAGTCATTTATGGATTGGGTGCGTTAGAAAGAAGCTCATTTAGGTACGTAGCTAAAATATATGCCATATACCTTTTGCTTATTTCATTATATTTTTGTGAATACTAACATTATTACTGGCGACCATAATAATATTTTGGCGTGGCGGGTATTATAGCGTTTTTCAATTGAGAACAGGTTTTACTGACAGGGTGAAGGGGTTTCACACGGCAGTGGCTCTAGCGGGAAACCCCCAAGACCGCCCTGCCTCCCCTTCTTGGGGGCAACGCCCCCAAACCCCCTTCTCGTTTTCATCTGAAAACCGCTATAGCTATACGAAATCGCGTTAAGACGGGTTGCAGGAATGATCCCCCCTCCAGTGCGTATCCTCTGTATCCTCTACACTCTCACTGCAACCAGATCGCGAGATCGGGTGCAGCTACCACTGCAACACAATACCTTGGGAACTGAGGTGGTACTGCAATCGCGGCAGCATGAACCATCGAGTCACCACAGCTTGAGGAGTAAGGCTGGGATCGCCCTGGCGCAAAATCCAAGCCGCAGTTGCCCCCGCCGCTGCACCTACCGACCATTCACCCACATGAATTCTAGTAGAGGCATTAACAATATGGGTCACTGCAATACTTTTACCACCGATGAGGAGATTATCAATTTTCTGGGGGATTAAACCCTCTAAAGGGATAGAAATGGGACGAACGGATTCTTCCCCCACAGGTGCAGAACTGGCCGATCGCGATGGTTCCCAGTTACGATATCGGCAGCCGTGAATGTCGATCGCATAGTGAGTAATACCAACTACAGAACTGCGGAAATTCCTGGCACTAGAGAGATCTTTACGGATATCCTGTTCCCTTAAGAAAAACTGCGCCTGACCGTATGCCGGCCTGCCTAGAATGCGCCTGCCTTCACGAATATAAGGATAGATGCTCAAGCCTGACTCAGTAGGCATGGGCGTACCTCTGCCTGATAAATGAGAAAGGGGGAATTGAGGTGTAGTATATTTCTCAACCAGCCATTCTGAAAACAGTAAAGCATGATTCTCGCCTTCCTTGAGCGCATCTAAATTTAGACCGCCCAACCAGTTTTGACGCTGCCCAGAAGCCTGAATTTCCCAATCCGTCATAATCAAAGGTGGACTCATAACCCCCCAGTCATTGCCCTTGTTCCAGTTTACGATCGTGACATCTCCAGTGGAAGGATAGGATTTAAACGGATTAGTGCGTACCATGCTGATAATGCGGCGATAGTTAAACATGCTGCTGGGGCCAAACATGGGATAGCGTCCTAAGTCATAGTCCTCGCGATGTTCTTGTTTCGATAGTCCTGGTTGTACTTGCTTGAGTCGCTTAAGCGATTCTCCTTTATCATCTCTCACTATCAGTGCAAATGGGAATGTGAATGCCTGCGTGCAATCTGAATTATCCGCTACGGCATGTAATTCACCTGTAGTAGCAAAGCCTTCCGTCCCAAGACGGTGCGGGATATTAGCCCAGCCAATCAACTCGCCCGTGTCCGTGGCATCAATTACGATCATGTCCTTACCAGGGGGTGGTTGGAGCTTGATTGGGGTTTTCACAAATACGGCATCGCTTTCCCAGCGATACCAGGAGGACAGTTCGCGTGACAGCCTTCCCATTGGTAGGTAGTTGGGATTGCGCGCTTTACGCCTGACTGCGTGAATTGCCAGGATGCGATCGCCACTACGGTTAAAGTCAGCCCCTTTAAAGGCGATTTCTGTACCCCAACGACTACCTGGTGCCAGAGTAGCAGCTTCTTTAAGGATTGTCTCGGCAGCCGCAGCACCTGCGGTGGGAGGAAAGCAGAGGGTACCTACCCAGCAACTGTTGGTATGAGCGACCAGAGCGCTGGGATTAGCATGGGCAAGGGCAGGTGGCAGAGCGGTCTGCGCGGCGATCGCATTTTTAAACCGCATCCAACTGGTAGAGAAAGCATGTTGCTTGCGCATCAGCAGCGATTCGTCGATCGCGCTCACCCCTTGCGAGCTTACCTGTCCGCCTAACATGGGGGTCAGCTCGATCAAGCAAGTCCGCACCCCTGTTTCCATAGAGTGGTAAGCTGCCGCCACACCACCAAGCGAACCACCCACAATCGCCACTTCACACTCCCAAATTTCAGGATTGCCAGCAGGAGCTTGCACTATCGGCCAGCCATTGACATCTTGATGCGGGTTAGTTGAACTGGGCAAAGCTTTAGCTCTGTCAGGCGATTCGGCCAGGCGCGTCCAAATTGCCGATACGCTACCACTAATAACTAAGCCAACTAAAACCATCAAAAAAAACTTGGAAAATCGGAACTTAGGGGCAGACAATTTCATTAAAGTTGGCATATCGTGCTAGTTAGCGGTAATCGAAATTAGTGAAATATAAATGGTAACGATTGGTTAATTTGGCAGTACACTTGGCAGCACTATGTCGGCATAATCAGTCTAAATAGTTGGAGGCTATGAAGTTTTTCATCCCTCTGCCTATTGTATAGAAAAGCTATACCAGTTATGTTTGCAAAGCAATTTGCTCGATATAGCTCTCCGGCTAGAAAGCGATCGCATCATCATCAGTCAATCATAGTCATGGTTAAACAGATTCTTGTAGTGGACGATCAAGAAACAGTTCTAGGTGGAACTGTGGGGCCGCTTCAACAACAATACCCAGAAGCGGAAATTTTGACCGCACAAAATGCGCGCAATGCCATCGATCTGGCAGACAGAAACCAGCCCGATCTGGTGGTGATGGACTTATCCATGCCACAGGAGCATGGGGGGGAGGCGCTCAGCGATGTGGGGTTGCAACTGCTGCGCCATCTGATGACCAAATACAAGCAACTCAATATTGTGGTGCACAGCATCGATCCGATGCCTTTGGTGCGCTTGCGTCCCGCGATCGATTCCCATGAGGGTGGGTTTACCGTCGTCAGTAAATCCATGTCGATTTCCGAGATGCTAACCAGGGTGGATTGGGCGGTACAGGGACTCAACTATACCCCCCGCGAAATTCGTACGGGCGTTGAGGTCAGAGAAGAGTGGTTGGAGGTGCTGCACCTGGCTTTTAACGAAGCATTAACCGACAAAGCGATCGCCGACTACATGAAAGTCTCGGAGCGCACGGTACGCAATTACTGGAGCAAAATGCAGGATGCTTTGGCTGTATACCCCGAACCTGGTAAAAATATTCGCGTGCAGACTGGCAAACGTGCTAGGGAAGAGGGGTTAATTGACTAGATGCGTCAATCTTGAAGTGCTTGTCTCACTACCAGATTAATTAGCTGTAGATTGCAATTAGTGAGACGCGCTATAATCGCAACAGACATCACTCCATGCATAAACCTATTGGCTTGTTCCTAATGAATTCATACCTCCAGGTTAGTGATGTAATTGACTGGCAGCACCCGACAATTTTGCAGTTAGCCCAGCAGGTTGCATCCGCATATACATCGCCCACCGCAAAGGCAAAAGCTTGTTTTGAATGGGTGCGCGATCGGATTCAACACAGTAGCGATTACAAGATGAACCCCGTCACCTGGCGCGCTTCGGACGTGCTGAAGTATGGAACGGGATATTGCTTTGCCAAGAGCCATTTACTAGCGGCATTACTGAGGGCGATCGCTATTCCGGCTGGCTTTTGCTATCAAAGATTGAGCGTCTATGACGATGGCGAACCCTATAGTTTGCACGGTTACAATGCGATCTACTTGCCAGAGTTTGGCTGGTATCGAGTTGATGCGCGTGGCAATCGCTCGGATATTGACGCTCAGTTCGCGCCACCAGTAGAGAAACTTGCCTACGAGATTCGATTAGCTGGGGAGGCTAACTTTCAGAATATTTTTGCCGAGCCGTTGCCGATTGTATTGGAGGCTTTACAGAGTTGCAGCCAATGGGATGAGATGCGCAGAAATCTACCGGACGTTCCCTTGGAATCTCTAGAGAAATACGGTCTTTCCAGGTGTTTGAATTAGTCATACCAAATCCGCACGAGTTATCCCTATATAGCGTTTTTCAATTGAGAACAGGTTTTATTGACGGGGTGAAGGGGTGGAACCCCTTCTTGGGGGCAACGCCCCCAAACCCCCTTCTCGTTTTATCTGAAAACCGCTATACTGCTTGGCGACTGAAAGTCGCGGCTACACAAGCAAAGTCCGCCTTTGCGGACTCAAAGTAAAAGGGGGAAAATCAAAAGGATTTGGTATTATGTCTGCTTGCCCAGATATACTTCAATTACGCGGGGATCGTTCTGAACTTCGGCAATGCTGCCTTCGCAGAGAACAGAACCCTCATGCAATACAGTTACCTTGCGGTCGAGCTGCCGCACAAATTCCATATCGTGTTCGATGACGATAATGGAGTGCTTTTCAGCTAAGGAGAGCAAGAGTTCGCCCGTAGCTTCTGTTTCAGCATCGGTTAAGCCAGCAACGGGTTCGTCAACCAGAAGCAGTTCGGGAGCTTGAGCGATCGTCATGCCGATTTCTAGCCATTGTTTCTCCCCGTGTGAGAGCAAAGCCGATTGCATGTTGGCTTTACGACTAAGTCCGATTTTGTCTAGTAAATCGCTAACCTGGCGTTTCTCTGTCGCCGATTTGTGCTTAAATAGCGTGCCAAACACATCCTTGCGACGGTTGTAGGACAATTCTAGATTTTCCCTAGGCGTGAGATTGAGATAAACTCTGGGTGTTTGGAATTTCCTGCCAATCCCTTGAGCGGCAATCCGATCCTCGGAGAGCGATCGCAGGTTTCTGCCCTTAAATAAAACCTTACCTTGCGTGGGTTTTACCTTACCGGTGATGATATCCAAAAAAGTGGTCTTACCAGCACCATTGGGGCCGATCACTACGCGCAATTCGCCCTCATCCATACTAAAGTTTAGATCGTTGAGAGCTTTGAAACCGTCAAAGCTGACAGTGAGGTTTTCAATTTCTAGAATCTTTGCTTTCATAACTGCTTGGATCGCTTACTTCTAAACTGGAAACTTCCTCTAAGTTGTCTTCTAAACTGGGATAGGTAGTGGAGATTCTGCGCTTGCCCAGTAAAATTCTGAATCGCTCGATACCCTCAGTTCTCAGCCAACCGACAACGCCATTCGGCAATCCCATCACCACCAGCAAGAAAAGTCCACCAAGGAAGAACAACCAGATATCGGGGAACTTCTCTGACAGTAGGTTCTTGGCCGAATTAACCATGACAGTGCCCAGTACGGCACCGACTAGAGTGGCACGACCGCCTACAGCTACCCAAATTACCATTTCAATCGAAATGAGAATTCCCATTGCACGCGGCGAGACGGAACCGTTAAGTCCCGTGTATAGCGCCCCACCTAAGCCAGCGAGAGCGGCAGAAACTGCAAATACCAGAACCTTATAGCCCGTAGGATTGTAACCAGAAAATCTCACTCGACTCTCATCATCGCGAATCGCTACTAGCAGGCGACCGAAAGTGCCACTGGTGAGCCAGCGACACAGGGCATAGGCAAGCGCGAGGAAGGCGATCGTCAGGCAGTAGAAGACATATTTGGTACTGGGCGCGCTGGCGGTTGCTCCCAGGATAGTTTTAAAATCTGTCAAACCATTGGTGCCGTTAAAGAAAAGCAACTGACCGTTCAGGAAATAAACAAAGATGATCGTTGCGGCTTGAGTCAAGATGGAAAAGTAAACGCCTCGGATGCGATTGCGGAAGATCGTATAGCCCAGCAGTCCGCCCACTAACGCAGGCAGAATTACAGTTGCGGCAGCGGCAAATGCAAACGAGCGAAAGGGACTCCAAAACCAGGGTAGTTCCGTGACGCTACCATACAGGCTCATAAAATCCGGTAACTGGCTGGTGGCATCGGGAGGGATCTGGAGTTTAATGTGCATGGCGAGGGCATAACCACCCAAACCAAAAAATATGCCATGTCCCAGACTGAGCAAGCCCGTATAGCCCCAGATCAAATCTATACCCAGAGCCACGATCGCATAGGCGAGAAATTTGCCTAGCAGTTCCAGCCAGAAGTTATTTAGCAGTCTGGGCATCACGAGGATCAGAACCAGGGCGATCGCTACAACAATCGCTACTTCGAGCAGCAGCTTACGTTTTTGCCAATTGGAAGCTGTGGGCTTTGGTGCAACTTCAGAAGTCATTTATTTATTAATTTATAAGAAACCGCGTTAGGCATCGACCGTACGACCCTTTTCAGGAAATAAACCCGTGGGTTTAACTTGCAAGAAGATAACGATCAGGATAAATACCATTACTTTTGCCATGTTGGCATCGGCAAAAACCTTAAAGAACTCAACTAGAGGTGGTGCGAATGAGAATAACGGTATCAGAATACCCGAACCAATTATGTAAGAAGCGATCCCGATTGCCATAGCGCCGACAATGCTACCCACCAACTTACCAACCCCACCAACCACAACCACCATAAAAGTTTCCACAATATAGTCCTGACCAGTATTAGGACTGACAGAACCAATTAGGCTTACTGCCACACCTGCAATACCGGCCAGACCGGAGCCTAGGGCAAAGGTAAGGGCATCTACTGTTTTGGTGGGAATCCCCAAGCAGGCGCTCATATTACGATTTTGGGTTACTGCCCGCATGCGCAATCCCCAGGACGATCGCTGCAAAAACAGGTAAATTCCTAAAACGCATAACGCGGTTAACCCAATGATAAATAGTCGAGTGTAAGGTAACTGAAATCCTAGTTCTACACCGCCCCGCAACCATTTCGGTGCCGTAACTGCTACACCCTGCGCGCCAAACCAGGGCTTGGTCACGGCTAACTTATAGGTCTGAGCCAGAAACCAGCCCGTAGCGACGGCAATTCCGGTAGATAGAGCCAGCAGCCCAGGTTTTGTCCACGCCGTGATGCGATCTAAGCGCTGCAAGATCCACGTTGCCCCAAAAAACAGCAAGCAAAAGATAGCCAGCGAGATTGCCAAGACCAAATTCACGCTGCGGATAAACTGCTGCAAGATTAAACTCACACCCCAGGTTGCCAGAAGGGTTTCTAACGGTCGTCCGTAGAGATGCCGAATTACGCCTTTTTCCAAGACCAGACCCACCAGAGCCGTTACCAGGAAAGCCAGCGGTATTGCCAGAATGATGTAGAGGTCGTAGAAGGAGATCCGTATTGTCTGAAAAATATCGATAATGTAACTGTTCTCGAAAGGCTTAGCTGCAATTTGAACGACATAGGTAGTGTATGCACCCAGCATGATCAGTTCGCCATGTGCCATGTTGATTACTCCCATCAGTCCAAAGGCGATCGCCAATCCCAATGCCGCGATTAACAAAACCGAACCAATACTAATCCCATTAAATAAAGTCTCTAATACCTTAACCAAGATCTCCAATGACTTTCTGCTCCCATCGCAAATAGTAATTAACCCAGTATTTCGGGACACCAGTAGGGTGGGCATTGCCCACCCTACTAAACAAACTTATAAAGATGAGCCTGGATTAACCATGCAACCCAAGCTCATAATCTATCAATACGATCGAGAAGGAGGAGTATTAAATTTTATACTTCCCGCCCTTAGATTTATCAGCCCAGTTACAGCCATAGCCTTTCGTTTCCGCCACGAACTGATTCCAAGGTAGCGGATCGACCACTTTCGGAGTTTCATACACGATCTTAAACTGACCGTCTTCGGCAATTTCACCAATCCGCACGAACTTGGAAAGGTGATGGTTGTTGTTCATAGTTACCTTGCCTTCAGGGGCATCAAAGGTTTGACCGTAGGCAGCTTCTCTTACTTTTTCGAGATCGTCGGCGGTACCAGCCTTTTCTACAGCCTGCTTCCAGATATAGACCATGATGTAGGCAGCTTCCATCGGGTCGTTGGTCGGGCGATCTTTACCATATTCCTTTTGGAATGCTTCGACAAATTTCTTGTTCGCAGGCGTATCTACTGACTGGAAGTAGTTCCAAGCAGCATAGTGCCCTTTCAAAAATTCCACGCCGATCGCTTTGACTTCTTCCTCGGCAATGCTGACCGACATGACTGGGTACTTATCCGGCTTCAACCCTGCCCCCTGCAATTGCTTAAAGAAAGCAACATTACTGTCGCCGTTCAGCGTGTTGTAAATGACTCCGCCGTTGGGCAAGGCGGTTTTGATTTTAGTAATAATCGGCGTTACTTCCGTACTACCCAATTCCAGATAGTCTTCGCCAACTACCTTGCCACCTTTGGCGGCTAGCTGAGCCTTGATGATGTTATTAGCAGTTCGAGGAAAGACATAGTTGGAGCCAACGAGGAAAAATTCCTTGCCTTTTTTCTCTAGCAGCCAATCAACCGATGGCTCGATTTGCTGGTTTGGTGCTGCACCAGTGTAGAAAATATTCTTGGAACATTCTTGTCCTTCATACTGCACGGGGTACCACAGCATGTGGTTCTTGGACTCGAATACAGGCAGGACGTTCTTGCGGCTTGCCGATGTCCAGCAACCAAATACGGTTGCCACTTTATCCTGTTCGATTAGCTTGGTTGCCTTTTCTTTGAAGGTATCCCAGTTAGAGGCTCCATCTTCTACAATGGCCTCGATCTGCTTGCCCAGGACACCACCTTTGGCATTAATTTCCTTGATGGCTAACTGCTCGGCATCAACTACGCTCTTCTCGCTAATTGACATAGTGCCGCTTAAGGAATGCAAAATACCAACCTTAATTGTATTGCCTGATGTGGTAGTTGCTGGAGTAGCGGCAGTTGTGGTAGTGGCAGCAGGAGAAGTAGCAGCAGGAGAAGTAGTAGCTGTTGGTTGTTCGCTCGAACCACAGGACTTGATCAGCATGCTAGTTCCTAGTGCAGCCGATCCGTAAACTAAAAACCTACGCCTATTAAATTGCATAGCCATGTTATTTAAAGTTGCTCCTCATAGTTAGGTTGGTGTTCAATACACAGCGTCTTTAATCGTTCACGATCTTTAAAATGTTGAGGCTAGCTAAAACTTAGAATCCTGGTGCGATCGCTGCCAAGCAGGTTTTGGTAATCAAACCAACTTACACTTTGAACTTCTTAGAGACTCAAGACGTTACAAGTAATTAGTTTTATTAAAAATTCGGATTGGTACACCTCGCAATTTGACCTATCGCGATCGCAAAAACATGACGCGAAACGCATGTAATTAGGAGCCTGTTAGAGCTAAGCCACTGTGAATTAAAGCACCGCGATTAGTAGCTAATAGTATTACGAGATACAGCTTTTTATACCTTCTTAACCATTGATTAACTATTTCAATTTCAGGTATCTGGTAAAGGGGCTGTGTTTCCTTGCAGCAGAGCAATAGCTATTTAACTCTTGCAATAGCTGTTTAGCTGCTGGTCAACGTTGATTAACTTCGGCCCCACGTCTTGCAAGCTCCTGGAGCTACGCTCTAATTCTGCCGCGTTCCTGTTTTTAATAGCACCAGCCAGGCTGCGCATATCCTTTGCTCCGATACTGACTAGATCGGCATACTGAGTTTGGAAAGATTTGAGCTTGTCATCGCTCAGGCTAACTGCCTTCATGTCGTTGTTGAGACTGTCAAGCCGATCGGCAAGTTGCCCGATTTTATCAGCTATTTTGTTTGGATCTCTTTCACCTTTAAGAGCTTCCGAGTTATTAGCAAAATCTTTAGCTTTGTTAGCAACAGTAGTAAATTTGTTGCATTGGGCAACCTTACTTTCACCACAGGCAACCGCCAAGAAACTCAATAACGTAGAGGCGATCGCAACTGGGAAAACCCTTCTCAAAACACTTCTTTGCGCAGTAATCATTTGGTATAGGTCTAAAGATTTGTCAAGAAGTAGGTTAGCACATTGCCAATCTTTTTTTCAGGCGCTCGTACCAACCATAACAATTAGAACTATTTTGATAAATCTAGGCTAGCGGGCTTTCCTGGTTCTCAGATGTTGATGAATTGTCCTGGTTCTCAGAGCTTTGAGGATCTGTTTTCGCAGTTAGCTTCTCTCGTTTCTTGCGTTCTGCTTCCACTAGATCGGCCATCATTTGGCGCGATTGCTCTACTTTTTCCAGAGTAGAGCAATATAGATCGATATCTTTGGTTAGTCTGTCTTCGCCAAGATTCAAGGTTGTGCCCACTTGCTTTAAAATCTCCTGTCGCCGATCGTTTTTGGCGATCGCTTCTGGTTCGGCAGTTTCCAGCAATGCATATAAACCAATGGCAAACAGGCGGCTGTACTTAAATTTTTGATTCGCGGCGATCGCTCGTATCTGTCCCGTGAGCGGATCGAGGTTAACTACTGACTCTAAAGTAGTAAGCAGATTTTTTACCTCACCTGGAGATCTCATTACTAACTCGTTCAAACGCTCTGCGTCCTGGCGCAGGCGATCGCGATCGAGCAGCAGTGCTTGGCACATGGCAGTGAAAATAGCCTGACTGTCTGCTTCAGGTTGATAGCCAGCCGTAAATTTATCGAATGCTGTCGTTAAGCCAAGCGCAAAGATGGGGTCATACGCAAAGTTTTGATTCACGACGAGCAAATGCACCTCAACTAACAGCTCGTCAATGACGCGGCGATATACGGAATTAACCGGCTTGGGAAATGCCTTGTGAAAATCGCGCTTGGTATCAGAGACAGTACGAACAGTATTCACGATCATTATTTATTGTTACTTTTCTTAGTATAAAAGCTAGAAATGTTTTTTGTGGGACTTCACGAATATTTTGACAATCGATTGTGCGTACTCAGGCTGCGGGGAGCAAGATTAATCGACGCTGTAAGAGCGATCGCACTAAATCTACACTCATCTCTGGGTAACTTGCCAAAATTTCCGATACTGTAACCCCGCGATCGCAGGCTTGCATAAATTGGAAATCCAAATCGGATAGGTGAGCTATTTGATAATCCGGATCGAACAAACATTTACTCTCCCATCCACTCAAACAGGGATGTCTCTGCGGGATAACATCTAAGATGTGCCTATCTACGCTCCAATCTGCCTTAGGCAAAGGCGGACGAGAGAGGAAAAATTCGTAGTGAGCGATATCGGTATCTAGCAGTTCGATGAGGCGATATTTTGGTCGTTCGGGTAAAGCTTGCGCTTGCGCTAGTAATTCGGGGTTATTGCCCAACAGTCGATCGAGCTGCCATGTTTGTGGATTGGAGAACCCCACAAACTCCAGTCCAGACACGCCGATCAGATCGAACAACGAGTCAATCGTGTAGTCGATTTCATGGGGATGCACGTACATGTCAGCAAAGCATTCATCGCGAGTATTCTCTAACTGCCAGCGGGTCTTTTCCCGCTGTACCAATCGATTCGATGGCGGTAAGGCAGCAAATAGATCGCGCCCTAATTGCACGCCGCGCTTGACATCTGATGTTTGCTGTTGTGCTTGCAGGATGGCGATCGCCTCTTGCATCAATCTGATTTCCCAGCGACCGATGGCAGCATAGACAAAAATATGTAAAATCCCACCTGGAGCTAGTTTGCTGGCTAAAGCTTCGATACCTTTCTTGGGGTCGGACATATGGTGCAGTACGCCCACGCAGTTAATCGCATCAAACTCGCCTTCAATTTGCGCCAGGTCGTAAATGCTTAAGTGATGGAATTCGATCGTGCGATCGCCCCCTGGGGCGCTACGGTTGATTCTTTCCCGCGCTACTGCTAACGTCCCAGGACTAATATCCACCGCCACTATATTTGCGGTAGGATTCAGGTGCGCTAAATACTCCGTACTGACACCACTGCCACAACCTGCATCGAGAATGCGCGGTGAGGTGTTTTGGGGTAACAAACCACCCGTACAAAATCCATAGGCCGCCGGCCAACTCCAGCGCCAGTTATATCCTGGCGGAGCCTCATCTATAATTGGATCGGGCGGGAAAGGATAGGTATCGTAGAGATTAGCAACGGCAGTAGTAACGGCTTGAAGATCTGATTGGCGATCGGACATGATAGTGCGAATATTGCTATTTGGCAGCTAGATCAGTTTAACCCCTATATGCATCAAAATGGAGAGTAACCCCATACCTGAACCAGTGCATTATGTTTTTGTCAATCGTGTCTATAATCATGTAATCATGTAATTAAATGTAGTATCTTTGTCAGCCTAATGTCTAAGATTTAGTGCCTGCTAATTCAGCCTTCCAGGAGCATTCAATGACCAAATCGCTTATTGACCCAGTTCAGGAAACCCCAGATGAAATGGCGGAAATTACAACTACTGTTTATCTGAAAGATGGAAAAACAGAACAGGTAAAACTTGCAGAGCTAGATAACTATCTCAAGGCAAATCAAGAGAAAATAGAACCCCGTAAAGTCAATCCGAGGCGATCGCAAATTAAACATAAGAATGCATGACTAGGTATAAACAACCACTGTTATGTTAAGACTTTCGGCTACATACTCCTGTAGATCGAGCTGTCTTTGAGTTTGAGCAAAAAACATATTGCAATTTACAAATAATTTGTAGTTGGTATTGGGATCGTCTTTTCTACTAGGAGTGTATTCCAATTCCTTGCCTAGCTCTACATAAACGTAGAATATGGAGCTTCTTATCTGTTAGGACATGGGGGTGTGGGGGCGCAGCCCCCACGCAGGGGTTCCACCCCTGCACCCCGTCCTAAGCCTGTTGGCTATAGCTATACAACAGTAATCTAAGTAGCAAGCCTGAAATTTTGTTGGTAACGAATGGTTAGTAAAGTAAATAGCGATCGCCACCCTGCTAAAAGTCAACCGATCGCTCTTGGCATCTCGGGAGCATCGGGCACGATCTATGCGGTGCGATCTCTAAAATTCCTGCTGGCGAATGGCTATCATGTCGAACTGGTAGCTTCAAAAGCGGCCATTATGGTGTGGCAGTCAGAGCACGAAATGGCAATGCCTGTCAATCCCAAGCAACAGGAGCAATTCTGGCGCGATCGCTGTGAGGAAAATGGTGGAGCGCTCAACTGCCATGCCTGGTCTGATGTGGGAGCCAATCTTGCTAGCGGTTCGTTTCGCACGATGGGGATGGTGGTAATTCCCTGTAGTATGGCGACAGTTGCTAAAATTGCGCAGGGCTTGAGTTCCGATTTACTCGAACGCGCTGCCGACGTGCATATTAAAGAAGGGCGTAAACTAGTGGTCGTACCTAGAGAAACACCTTTCAGCCTCATACACCTCCGCAATCTGACCGCGCTGGCTGAGGCCGGAGTCAGGATCGTCCCTGCTATACCCGCCTGGTACCATCAACCCCGTACGATTGAAGATCTGGTAGATTTTGTGATTGCCCGCGTATTCGATCAACTGGACATTGACTCCGATCTGATTCAACGCTGGCAGGGGAGAAGTAAACCATGAACGATAATTTGGACAATTCCGATCGGCCACCGATCGCTCAGCTAATTGGATTGACGGCGGCGATCGCCTGTGCGGCGGCGATATTGCTGCAAAACCTGCAACCACTGGTAACAGTTTATTTCCTGGGGCAATCTACGATTTCTATACCGCTTAGTTTTGCCATGTTGGCGGCATTTCTTAGTGGGGCATTAGCTGCTGCGATCGCTAATGCCATTGCTAACGCGCTCGGTCGCCGCAATTCTGCAACCACTGCCACTAGCGCGGCTAATACCGCTAGCAGTACTAACGATAGTGGCGTAAAAGATAATCCCGGCCAAACAGCTAAGCGATCGCTGCAAGACGAAGACGAAGATCTCTATACCACTTATCCGCGATCGGGCAGCAAAACCACCATTCAAGATGACGACGATGACGATGACGACGATGACGATGACGACGATGACGACGACAATCGCGACGAAATCTACGTTAAGTACATCCGCAGGTAACCAGGTGGGCAATGTCCGCCCTATATTTCAAAGCTTCTCTAGATAGCTCAATAAATCTGCCATTTCCTGCGGTTTTGGCTGAAATTGCGGCATGGGCGGAGTTTCGCCACTGACCACCTGATGAATCAGTCGGATTTTGGACAGGCGATCGGAGACCCTTTCCAAACTTGGTCCGACTTTGCCTGCCGCCCATTGACCGTGACAATCAACGCAGTTCATTACAAATATAGACCTGCCCTTCACCGGATCGCCAGATAAAGACAAGACCGATTTCGTGTAGTCGTCCGGTTGAGGTCTGAGGTAAATAGCAAGGGCGACAAAGCAGCACAAAGCTATCGCAATAATTGCCGCCCAGACCAATTGCAGCAATAGTTGCTGTGGAGTTGAAGCCGTATTTAGTCCTTCATTATTCACAACTTGATTTGAGACTTAGATAGAATCCGACTTTGGCAGCCTTACGAAAAAGTAAATATATGAATCTTTAATGTTCATAATATATCTTAAAAAATCTACAGGCTCCCATTTTGCTGCACAGAATGTTTGATTCAAACAGCATTTTAGCCCCACATTCGCTCGATGGCGATCGGGATGAAAGCCTCGTAGTGGTACTATATCGAATACACAGCAGGACGTACTGACACTAAGGCTTTTTGGCACTAGCAGGAAAACTTCGTTGCTATACAAATTTGTACAGGGATATATAAGGAATGTTTAATTATGGGAGGTAATGACCGCCTAATTAGAGCTGCCAGAGGTGAGGAGCTAGATCGCCCACCCGTATGGATGATGCGACAAGCGGGTCGCTATATGCAGGCATATCGCGAGCTGAGGCAGAAGTACCCTACGTTTCGCGAGCGATCGGAGATTCCCGAGCTAGCGGTAGAAATTTCTCTGCAACCATTTCGTGCTTTTCATCCTGATGGTGTCATCATGTTTTCAGATATCCTGACACCATTGCCAGGAATGGGGATTGACTTTGAAATCGTTGAAAGCCGTGGCCCCGCGATCGATCCCCCCATTCGCACTAAAGCCCAGATCGATGCCTTGCGAGAGCTTGACCCAGAAACATCCTTACCATTTATTCGCAAGATCTTGACCACCTTAAAGCATGAGATTGGCGATCGGGCGACTTTATTGGGGTTTGTGGGAGCGCCTTGGACTTTAGCTGCCTATGCTATTGAAGGTAAAAGCTCAAAGGATTACACGATCATTAAGGCGATGGCATACTCCGAGCCAGAGATGTTGCATAGCTTTTTAGCCAAACTGGCGAAATCGATCGCCACCTACGTGCGCTTTCAAATCGATTGTGGCGCTCAGGTCGTGCAATTATTTGACTCTTGGGCAGGGCAACTCAGCCCTAGCGACTACGAAACATTTGCACTACCCTACGAGAAAATGGTGGTAGATGAGGTCAAAGCAACCCATCCGGACACGCCGCTGATCCTTTATATCAACAGCAGTGCGGGTATTTTAGAACGGATGCCCAAGTCAGGCGTAGACATTGTCAGCCTTGACTGGACGGTGGATATGGCAGAAGCCAGAGCCAAGCTGGGCAATATTGCCGTACAGGGTAACCTCGATCCGTGCGTGCTGTTTGGCCCGCAGCCATATATTCGCGATCGCATTTTGGAAGTTATTCAAAAGGCAGGCAAGACCGGACACATTATGAACTTGGGGCATGGCATCTTATCCACTACCCCTGAGGAGAATGCCAAATTTTTCTTTGACACCGTCAAAGGTTTTAGTTTCTAGCTTGTCTCTAAATCAAACCCCAAAAGCAATTTGTAAGGTGGGCAATGCCCACCCTACAGTTCGGGGCTACAGTTGAGGGCTTTGGGAATGCATTAAAATGCAAGTAGCCCATTATTGTTTCACTTAACAATGCTTTGCTGTCTTAACCCCGACTGCGATCGCCCCATCAATCCCGATAATCTTAACTACTGCCAAAACTGCGGTACTGCCCTAACAACATTACTGCGCGGTCGCTTTAAGGTAATAGAACCAATTGGTAGGGGTGGTTTTGGGAAAACCTACCTGGCAGAAGATACCGATAAGCTCAACGAACACTGCATTGTTAAGCAACTAGCATATCAAGCGCAAGGCACCTGGGCAGCCCAAAAAGCAGTAGAGCTATTTAGACAAGAAGCTCAGCAGTTACAGCAACTGGGAGAGCATCCCCAGATACCGACGCTACTAGCCTATTTTGAAGAAGGCAGCTACCTCTATCTAGTACAGCAGTTTATTAAGGGGCAAAATCTGCTGAAGGAATTGCAGCAAAATGGCCCGTTTAACGATGCTCAAGTTACCCAGTTACTTACTGATATCTTGCCAGTTTTGCAATTTACCCATGCACGGGGCGTAATTCACCGCGATATTAAGCCTGAAAATATTATGCGGCGCTCCAGTGATGGCAAGCCAGTTCTGATTGACTTTGGCGTAGCCAAGCTAATATCGCAAACCGTAGTTAGTGCGGCAGGGGCAGCGGGCACTCAGCTTGGCTCGTATGGGTATGCCCCACTAGAACAGCTCAATGAAGGTAAAGCCAGCTATGCTAGCGATCTATACGCGCTTGGCGCAACCTGTTTCCAGCTTGTAAGCGGTACAAATCCATATGAGCCGTGGGCTAGTGATGGCTATACCTGGACGTCGAACTGGCGGCAATATGTCACCACGCCAATTTCACCCCAGTTGGGTCTGGTCATGGATAGATTGCTGCAAAGAGAAGTGCGCGATCGCTACCAAAGTGCGGCCCAGGTTTTACAAGATTTGCAAACTGCGGATACAACTACTATTGTCACGCCTGCGTCCAATCCTACTCCTCCTGTCGTGCCGCCAACAGTTGCATCGCCTCCTACACCACCTTTGGCATCGCCACCACCAGTAACTGCTAATAGCGTGCCGCCAACCGCAGTTGGTATCCCTGCTACTACACCTGCTGCTAGAGAACCTGCCTATCAGAATTATCAAAACCCCCAGAATTATCAGCCTGTAGGCTTTGGCCAATTTACCGGTCAACCTACAGTTGAAGCCCCAAAGCAACCGAGAAATAACCTTGGTTATTTCGTCGGCTTAGGGGTTGCGATCGCACTTGGAGTAGGAATTTTCAGTAATTGGTCGGCTGTTGGTTTGCTAGTACAAAGGATTCTTCCCGGAACCCCCACCACCTCGCCATCACCATCCGCTTCTCCTACTAGTTCTCCCACTACTGTTGCGACATCTACTCCCACCACTGAGCCAACTTCTACTCCTACAGGCAATGTTCCGGAACTAAAAACACTAGTTAAAGCTTCTACACCTGCAACTGGCACGAGTTCGCCCGATCGATTCCTCAAAGTAAGGGCAGAGAACCCCCAACCTTTCACATATAAGAATGGACTCTTTGAAATTGATATTCCAACAGGTTGGACGCTAACAGATAACAGTAAATCAGGGGAAGTAATTGCATTATGGTTCGATTCCACCAGAAATGCTCTCATCTCAGTGAACATCTTCAATGGTGATAATCTCTCTGCTGACAAAGCCCCTGAATTTCTGCAAACCTTTTTAAGAAATACCTTTGGTTCTAAACCTGGCTTTTATGTGGAAAACCCAATCGTCCAATCAGATGGCAGTACGCTGATTGTTTGGGGCTATTTAGAAACGATTCAAGGTGCAACGGATCGAATACAGGGTAATAGCTATATTCAAAAAGTAGGTGACAAAGCCTCCCTCTTAACAATTGGTGTATTGGATCGTCAATTTGAAGATCTGCGCGAACCAATGACCAGGGTAATCAATAGCTACAAAATTAATGAATCAGCCCAGATACCTTAAACGAACGGTAGAAGGTTACACTAAGTAATGCAGTCAATCCGATCGGACAATTAACAACAATGCCCAAGCAGCAATTTCATCTCATGACTCCCGTTTTTGGTGCGGCAATTGTGATGTATGGCGGTATGGGGAGTATTGCCTTGGCGGAGAGCCGGATACCAGCAAGCTCTGAATTAAGCTTTGCCGGAATCTCTGAATCGAATAGGTTTATACCCAAAAAGGCTTTGATGGCAATTTCAATTCCGACGGATGGTAAGGCATGGTCTCAGCTAGAGCGGTTTCACACGCCGAAGACTAAAAGAATATTCGATCGCGAAGTCGCAGCGTTTCTAAGAACTGGCTTTCCGAAGAACGATTATGCGAAAGAAATTCAACCCTGGTTAGGCAATGTCACGATGGCAATTCTACCTAACTCTATAGGTTCGCAACCAAAGACAGAAAGCAAGTACCATTTCATCCTAGTTACTGAGGTCAAGGATCTTGCTGCTGTTGCCAAATATCTAGACAAGGAGAAAGTCCGAGATGGTGGCAGGGTAGTAGCACAAAAAAACTATAAGGGTATTGAGATCGTCCAAATCGATCGCGAGTATGGGAGTTCGTTTGTTTATGCCCTGGCCGATCGCTTTCTAGTACTCTCAGATAGAGTAACTGCTCTAGAACAAGCGATCGACACTTACAAAGATGGTGGATCGATTGTCCCTGCTCTAGTTACAGACAAAGTTGAGATTGAGAATCCCATTTTCCAACTTTACATGCCGAATTTTGCCGAGTCGATCCAGCAGATCGATGCCCAAAGTACCGATCCGACTGAGCTTCCACCTCAGTTTTTAGCGCAACTCAAAAAAGTAAAGTCAGTCAACCTGGGTGTTGGTATAGATAGTGCTGGCATCAGGACGAAAGTTACATCTAGACTGACCTCAGATTTAGCATGGGAATTTCAGCCTGCGCCTGGGAAGGTAGTTGCCCAGCTACCTTTTGACACATTTGCCCTGGTCACAGGTAGTAACATTAGCGATCGCTGGCGGCAGTTTAACCGAGATGTCCAAAGTTTCCCAGAGTTAAAAAGTCTACTCGATACAGCCAGACAGGGTCTTCAGTCTTTCCCATTACAACTCGATCTAGATAAGGATATTTTTGGCTGGATGGATGGGGAGTTTGCCTTTGGTGCGATTCCAGTTAAGGAAGGCATTCTTGGTGAATTTGGTACTGCCCCTATATTTATTCAGCAGACCAGCGATCGCCGCACGGCAAATTTATTATTCCAGAAGGTAGAAAAACTTGCCAGTGGTTATGGACTCGTAACCATAGCAACCAGGAATATAAAGGGTGTTTCCGTAACTCAATGGACATTGCCTGGCGCGCCCGAACCAATCGTCAGTTATGGTTGGTACGCTAACAATACACTGTTTGTGACGATTGGCGAGCAATTAGTCCGCAGGATGACAAATCGTTACAACGAGCCATTAACCCTCAACTCGGATTTCCAAGCAGCGATCGCTTCGCTGTCTAAGCCAAATCTGGGCTACTTCTATCTTGATATGGACAAAACCTGGGCTGCAATCGACAAATACCTACCAAAAGAGACTAAATCCGAAATTAATCCCGAAGTAAATGCGATCCTGGGGAGAATTCGCGGCTTAGGCGTAACCGTCTCGATGTCGAGTCCATCAACGCATAAACTCGAAATGCTTTTATCGCTGAAGCCACGCGGTTTGCGTAATGTATGGTATTAAAGACTATTGTAACGCTATATTATCCCTGCAACTGCCAAATTCCCTGAAGAGAGCGATCGCGAGAATGCCAATGGGAATATATAGCTATAGCCAACAGGCTTAGGATGGGGTGCAGGGGTGGAACCCCTGCGTGGGGGCGCAGCCCCCACACCCCCTGTCCTAACAGATCTGTCTATGGCTATAAATAATTGCGTTATCCATAAACTGAACTGAGATTGCTAGCCAGTGGAGCAAGTATGGTCAAACCACCTGGAATGCACTCTACTTCCACTGGAGTCGTACCAATTATCTCACCATCCACTACCACTTTTTGAGGTGGAGTTGCTGTAACTTTGATTTTGGCAGTTCGGAGACAAACCAAATCCTCGTGCTCGATAGGAGTTTTTACCAGTGCCGAAGCAAATAGCTTGCCGATGGTGTCGATCGCTAGCAGGCGATCGGATAAGTTGAGATTCTCACTTCTCGAAATCCCAATCGTGACATCAAGTAAGCCATCGTGGGGAATGACTTCTCCCAATCCCTGCGCCAGTACGGAAGTTGGAGGCGCAGCGTTGGCAATAGTGATAGCCGCACATTGAAACTGACTGACCGAACCATCAATTTCCACTGCCACGGCGAACGGTTTCTGCTCTAAAAGCTGCTGCGCACCTGCTACCAGGTATGCCAAAGGCCCCAAGAGATTTTTCATATCGCGACTTGCCCGTTCGACCGTTTCCGCTTCAAAACCAATCCCAGCTAGCAAAATCATGGGACAATCGTTGCAACGAGCCGCGTCCACAATGCAAGTATTCCCCGTCAGAATCGTTTCGCACGCTTGTTTCAGTCCTGTCGGAATTCCCAGCGCTACAGAGAAAGCATTGGCAGTACCTCTGGGAATAATCCCAAGTGGAATTTCCGTTCCGATCAGGGCATTGGCAACTGCGGAAACAGTACCGTCACCGCCGGAGGCAATGATAAAGTCGGTATTGGGATCTGTCGAGTTACCCGCCTGAATCGCGGCGATCGCCGCTTTTGCCCGATCGGCAGGATTGCGATCTGGTTGGGTGAAAATAACCTTAAGTTGCACCTGAGGTTCCAGGATTTGGCGGATCAGAGCCAGATCTGCGTCGGGATTTCCCTGTCCCGCGACCGGATTAAAAATCAGATAGGCGAGGCGGCTTTTCGCTAATGCTTGCAGAACGGTATCGGCTGTCGCCAGATTAGTTGCTAAGGGGACATTATGGATCTGACACACCCGCAATAAAGTCAAGAGATCCGGTGAGAGAAATTGAGCGCTATCGGGATCGAAAAGGCAAATGACGCAGGCAATCTCACCAGCAATTATCCGAGCGGCAATTTCAATGTCGCCCCCTTCTCGGCGCGATCGCATTAACTCGACAGTCAAACCAGTCGCAGTTTGCAGCCGTTTCCCCGTATTGGCAGTAGCAATTAAATTGTAGCGAGATAAGGTCGTGCGGTATTTTTGCGCCAGAGCGATCGCATCATCTTTCTGGGTGTCATGGGCTATAAAAGCAATGGAAATTGGCATTGTTCATTGTCGTCCGAATTAAATCTCAAGACTTTTAGGTCTGAATAGGTGATCGTGTGTGGGGTGGTAGAGGCGCGATCGCCCCTGCACTTTACCCAAAGCCGGGCTGACTAAATACATAGTAGTCCGAATCAAATCCTCTTGACTGGTGGCTGCTGCCATTTCCGTCAGCGGCACGAGTACGAGCTTTTCATCGGGCCAGCCAAGGCGGTAGCAAATTGCCACTGTCGTATCGGCGGGGTAGTGTTCTAGCAACTTTGCTTGGGCATGCTCGACGTGTCGGGCGCTGAGATACAGGCATAGGGAAGCTTGATGCGCGGCCAGACTAGATAGTTCCTCTCGCTCCGGAACCTGGGTGCGACCGCTAATGCGCGTGAGGATAATTGTCTGCACCAGATCGGGAATCGTTAATTCAACTTGCAATCTGGCGGCTGCGAGTTGAAACGCACTGACACCGGGAATAATCTCAAATGCAATTCCAGCTTCATTGAGCGCGATAATTTGCTCGTGAATAGCACCATAAAGACTAGGGTCGCCATCGTGCAAGCGCGCGACTAGTTTTTGCGATCGCGCGCCAGCCAAAACCAGAGGCATGATTTCTTCTAAAGTTTTATTTGCAGTTGGGATTAATTCAGCATCGCTGCGACAAACGTCCAGCATTTGTTTAGGTACGAGCGAATTCGCATAAATCACTACATCTGCCCGTGCCAAAATATTTCTACCTTTAACCGTGATTAGTTCCGGATCTCCCGGCCCCGCCCCAATAATATAAACTGGCTTAATTGTCATTGATTGTTGATAAAAAACTGTACGAACAATTCACTCGCGATCGCTACAATTGTTTGAGGGCGAGCACGGAAGCACTGTCCCTACAATATATTGGATATTTATGCACTATCTTGTGAATTGCCTTAATCGTTCCATTCACCACGAGGCGGCACGACGGGGTTCATAGTTAAAGGACGAGAGTTGTCTGCTTCCTTAATCGCACGGCGCTGGAGCCATTGCCGAATAGCAGTATCAATGACTTGATTGGGATCGTTGGTCACCTCAGCTAATTCTGCAAGGAGAGCAGGATCCACCTCTATAGGCTTGCCTGTTTTATTTTGACCCGCATTTTCTGGCATAGCAACTTCTGGTTGTTAAGACGACAAACTCTCATAACTCTAGTATAAACGACGGCAGAACGCATGGAAAATATGCTTAAATTGCATCGAGGTACGATAAACTTAAGCAAAATTTGCATATCTTGACAGAATTTGAGTTAAAACGTGCCATCAAGTTACAGGTTAGAGCTGACTCGAATTTCGTACTGTATACCAGGTATCAAGTACTCGACAAAATAGGCTAAGCTAAATTTTGCCTTAACTTAGCCAAGAGCATACCGTGTTAGATATCAAGCAACTGCGATCGCAAACCGCCGAGATTCAAACCAAACTCAACCTCAGAGGTGGAAATTTTGATTTAACCCCGATTGTCGATCTGGATCGCTCGATGCGAGAGTTAGAGACGAAGCGATCGCAACTGCAAGCCGAAAGCAATGACATCGGCAAGCAGGTGGGACAAAAAATGAAGTCTCAATCTAAAGAAGCATCTGGAGATGGAGATGCCGAACTACAGGCGCTGAGAGATAAAGCCAATCAGATCAAACAGGAAATTGCCTCCCTAGAGCCGCAGGAGAAATCTCTGCGCGAACAAATCGAAACGCGACTGTTAGAAATCCCAAATCTGCCTAGCGATACTACGCCCATTGGGAAAAACGAAACTGAGAATGTGGAAGTGCGGCGCTGGGGCGATGAATATAAGCCTCAGCATGAGGTGCTATCCCATTGGGAAATCGGCGAAAAACTCGGTGTGATGAATTTCGAGCGTGCGGTCAAAATCGCGCAGACCCGGTTTGTCTCGCTTTCAGGAGCGGGAGCGGCTTTGGAGAGAGCGTTGATTCAGTTCATGCTCAATACCCATACAGCCCACAACTATCAAGAGATTTTGCCACCGCTTTTAGTTAACTCGGCTTCGCTAAGAGGAACGGGCCAGCTACCTAAATTTAAGGAAGAGTCGTTTAAATGCGGCGATGACGATCTGTGGCTAATTCCAACAGCGGAGGTTCCAGTTACTAACCTCTATCGCGATGAAATTCTAGCAGCGGAAGATCTGCCAATCTACCACTGCGCCTATACGCCCTGCTTCCGGCGCGAGGCGGGTAGCTATGGTCGCGATACGCGGGGGTTGATTCGCCTGCATCAGTTCAATAAAGTGGAGTTGGTGAAGTTTGTCCATCCCGATACCTCTGCTCAGGAGCACGAACAGTTGGTGGCAGATGCGGAAGCGATTCTACAAGCCTTGCAACTTCCTTATCGCGTCATCGAATTGTGCACTGGAGATCTGGGCTTTAGCGCCGCGAAATGCTACGACCTGGAAGTATGGCTGCCATCGGCAAATCAATATCGTGAAATCTCTAGCTGTTCCAATTTTGGCGATTTCCAAGCGCGGCGAGCGAATCTGCGCTTCAAGACTAAGGGTAAAAAAGGCACGGAATTGATCCATACCCTAAATGGCTCGGCACTGGCTGTGGGCAGAACTATGGCTGCCGTTTTGGAAAACTACCAGCAGCCCGATGGACGTGTTAAACTGCCTGATGTTTTGCAACCCCTGATGGGTAGAGAGTATCTGTGATTCTATCCCATTAGAGATTCCCACGAAGAAACACATTATAGCGTTTTTCAATTGAGAACAGGTTTTATTGACGGGGTGAAGGGGTGGAACCCCTTCTTGGGGGCAACGCCCCCAAACCCCCTTCTCGTTTTCATCTGAAAACCGCTATAACAATGAGGGGAAGATTCGGGTTCAGATACTCGATTTTTGCCCAGCATTCAGGCACAATTTCTTTCTGAAAGCAATCCGTTTGAATGCCAGATGCGTATATTGCGTATAGAACCCTGGAGCTAGGAGCGGAGTTATGAAGACAGAGCACTTTAAGCTTGTAAAATGATACTAGCTACTGGTGTTGCAATGACTTTATCGGAACGAACTGATGCTGAGGTGTTTCAAGCCTTGCGTTCAGGAGATCGCCATGCTTTAGCGATTCTCTACGATCGCTATGGTGAATTGGTCTACCGTTTAGGACTGCGCATTCTCTGCAATACCCAAGAAGCTGAAGATTTGACTCAAGAGGTGTTTTTAGCGCTAGAGCGTACAACTGCTTACAATGCCAAGCGAGGTTCAATGTCAGCTTTTCTGCTAACGATCGCTCGCACCAGATCCATCGACCGTCTGCGCAAGGCGAAGTCACAACAGCAGTTCTTGCAAAAATGGGGTCGCATCGATACGACCGTCAGCTTGAGTACGCCGATGGACAAAGCGGCAGCAACAGAAATCTCCAGTCGGGTTCGGGATGCCCTATCTTCCCTACCGGAAAATCAACGTCAGATTCTAGAAATGGCATACTACGACGGTCACAGCCAGTCAGAAATTTCGCAGAATCTAGATATTCCCTTAGGCACGGTAAAAACGCGATCGCGGCAAGGATTGCTAAAACTCAGACACATCTTGAAGGACTTGGTGGATTAGATATGGTGGATAGGGAACAATTTGAAGCTTGGGAGGAACTTTTAGCAGGTTATGTTTTGGGGGATCTTTCACCGGAAGAAGTGGAAGAAGTGAATCAACTTTTGATCTCTCATCCCGAGCTATTTGCCGAGGTAAATTCTTTACAAGAAACTCTAGCATTAATTCCCATGTCACTGCCGGAGTCTTCGCCATCAGCAGGCTTACGCTCTAGACTCCTGGCACAGATCGACGAGCAGCCGCAAAACCAATTCCGGCTAGAACTGGCACGTAACGCGATCGCTCTGCCACCGAGTCAACGGCAAATTTGGGCACCCCTAAGTAGATGGTTGGCAATTCTGAGTGGTGTAGCGGCGACTATTGCAGTTGCGTTGGGTCTCGATAGCTACCGCCTGCGCCAGGAGCTTGCCAGCGCGCGATCGGATGCATCTCAGTATCGCGCGCTGGTGGCAATGTTACGGCAACCCGACAATCGCTTACTAGCGCTGAAGGGAATGGGAGCAACTCCTACCGCCTCGGGCAGTATTACAATTACCCCAAGCAGCCAGACCGCCACGATCGCAATTCAAAATCTGACTCCCTTACCCCAGGGAAAAGTTTATCGTCTATGGGCGATCGTCGATGGCAAAAAAGTGGAGTGTGCCGAGTTTGTCCCAGATTCTCAGGGTAAAGTATGGTTACAGGTTCCTTTAGATCGCTTTTTATCCAAGACAGGAACCGTAGCAATTACAGTCGAACCGGCACAGAGAAACCCTCAATCCACGGGTGAAATGGTAATGCAAGGCGGATCGACTATTTAGGCTATGTTATTTGGAATCTGAGGCAGAACGCACCTGCTGCATAATTCTTAGCGTTTGTTGGTATCCATCTCGATTATTTTGTTGCTGGAATAGATTGGCGGCATTCTGCAAGTCGGCGATCGCTTCTGTTTTTTTCCCCATGCCGTAGAGCAAAATGCCGCGATTGGCATAGGCATCTGCCAATTTAGGGTTGAGTTCTATCGCTTTGCTGTAGTCGGCGATCGCGCCCTTGGGATCGCTCAAGCCAGTGCGCGCCTTGCCGCGATTGTAATAAGCATCGGTGTAATTTGGATCGATTTCAATGGCTCGGTTAAGATCGGCTAAGGATTTGGGCAAATTGCCCAGCACTCCATGAGCCACGCCGCGATCGCTATACGCTCTTGCATAATTGGGACGCACTTCGATCGCTTTGTCAAAGTCGGCGATCGCTCCCTTCAAGTCCTGTAAATGAAATTTGGCTTCACCGCGATTGTAAATTGCTACGGGGTTAGTTGCATCGATTTCTAAAACCTTATTAAAATCAGCGATCGCGCTGTCGTATTCCTCTAACTCATGTCGCGCTATCCCTCGCTGTATATAAGCATCGGTTAGTTTGGGATCGGCTTGAATTGCTTGAGTGAAATTAGCGATCGCACCTTTATAGTCCTTGCGCTGCAATTTTTCTACACCAAGCTCGAATGCCTCAGTGGCAGGATTTGAAGCAAAGACGGTCGTACCAGGCAGCGACCAATTCACCAGTACTGCTACTGCGAGCGCGATCGATACTTTTGCTAATTTTGCTGTTTTTGGTAAGTTCATAGTTTTAGCTACTACTATTCCGGGGGATTTTCTAGTGTCGAGGCAACAGAGAGATGGAATGTCTTGCCCGTATCTTGCAATTGAAAATCAACGATAAAGCGCTTATTTTTGGCGAATAGTTTCAGTTTTCGCGCAATCAGTTCCTCAATTATCTCCCGTATATCCTGCTTAACCAGTGGATCGTTCCCGTTTAAACCTGCTTCGAGCGACTGGTCAAGCGCGAGCTGTCGCTTGTTCTCAGGCATAAGCGCCAGGTTCCAGGCAGTTACTGCAATACCAAACAACTTCTCCCGCTGCACCCGATTTCTGGCAAAGTCCAGATAGGGTTCGGCAAATGCTTCCAAAACCTCAGACATTTTGACTTCGCCTTTCGGGTTCGTTATTATGCCTGCAAAATTTTCGCCCCATTCTCCTTTTCGTAACTTTTGCTGGAACTTTTCCATCGATTTCTGGTGAAATCGATCGCTTTGTTTCTGGCTGACAAGTTCGCCAAAACCTCTGGATTTTTTTGCCATGATTCAAGCTCTGTAGTACGGTGGCTACCTGAATATGGGCATTTTACCTCACCGCAGCATTTGTGGGATCGCAACCGTATCTACCGATCGCGAAACCATTTATCGTAGAGCTGCTGATAGATCCCTTTCTCTTGCAAAGTTAATAGAGCATTATTAACAGGCTTGCGCAGGGGGCTATTGGTGGCAAAGACAATGCCATAATTCTCTTTCTGAAAAACTTCCCCCACAACCTGTACTCTCCCTTTCCCTTGATGCGCTGCGTAGTACATCAATACGGGGGAATCAAAGACAATTGCGTCCGCTTCGCCTTTCAGCAGGCTGTCGTACGCATCATTAATGTTGGTAAATTCTAATTTCTGAATGTTGCGATCGCTCAGGTACTTAGCTGAAGTGCTACCTTTAGTGGTGGCAACAACTTTCCCTGGCAGATCGTCTGGGCCTTTAATATTACTTTGAAGTTGCTGGACTGTGAGGGAGGTTGTCACAGTTGCGGTAAAGTAAGCCACAAATACGACACTCGTAAACATCCAGATTACGGCCACAATTCTACCCACTACCGCCTTTGGCATAGAATCGGCTTGCGTGGCGAGCGTGGCGGCTGCCCACCAACACGCCTGAAAAATACCAGGAAAATAGGAATGCGAAATTTCCATACCGCCATCGCGTCCGCGCTCGGAAAACCAAATTATATGTGCTGGCACAAGCACGATCAGGATCATAATCCCAAATAGCTGTAAGAGAGAAGGAGAGAAAAATAATGAGAGGAAGTTGGGACTACTGCTCCCAGTGGATTTTGCCAGTACCATAATTTGCAAGCCCGATTCAAACATGGGATATGAGAAATCGAACTGCTCTTCGCGATCCGAAGTGATTGAAATGGCGGCAATACCCACATCGACCTTATCTGTCTTCACCGCATTGAGCAAATCCCTCACATTGGAATTTCGAGCAAACTTGTACTGTACGCCCAGTTCTTCCGAAATTTTCTGCCACAACTCAATGCTAAAACCTTTTAGCTCTCCGTTCTCCTCAAACACAAATGGAGGCACGCCTACTCTAGTTGCGACGTTGAGAGTCTTGGGAACCTGCGGGACAGCAGGAGGATTGACAGAGCGATTTGCTTGAGCTAGGACTGGAGGAGTAGAAATCGCCCACACCAAGACCCCGCCAGCCACTGCCCGCATCGCCGACCGCATTATTGCGATCGCTCGAACCACGGGTTTAACATCAACACAACGATTACTGCTCCTCAATCTCACAAATTCCCTAACCCAAAAACCATAAAATTAAATAAAATTAATTTTACCGCGTACGGGTTAAGCATTTGCGCGGAACGCCTGCATTTGATGCCAAAATTATCGGGCAAATGCTTAACCCCTGACAATTTGCCTCACTACTGTCAACGCCGAGTAGCTCGTCCCCGCTGTCCCCTCGCCAGGATGCGTGCTGTCCCCCACTAACCACACATGCTTGACGGGCGTACGGTTGGCAAAACCAAACGGGCCAAATGTCGATACGCGCATACCAATCCCCCCCACAAAGCCCTGCTCCCGTGCCGTATAGCGGGCAAACGTACGCGGTGTTGCTGCCTCAGCATGCACGATATTCCCTTCCAGGTGGAAGAATTGCCCGAGTTGAGCGATCGCCCGTTCCATATACCTTTGCTTCATGGCCTGATAGTCATCGTTTGCCCACCACTCGGCAGCATCGGTAAATTCCGACGCAATAATCGTTGCTTTACCTACAGGTGCCCGCCCGTCGCCGTCCTGGCTGACGGAAACGAACAGAGATCGGTTGGAGTCGTAGCTATCTAGAAATTGTAGGTGCGGCGGACATCCTGACGGAATGGCAGCGCGATCGACACCCAAATATGCTACAAAGGCAACCGATGCGGGCTTTAGTTTCCGAACGCGATCGCGATAACCACGCGGCGCTTTATCGCCCAGTAATTGCACCAGATTCTGCACCGTGACGTTGGCGACTACTTCATCTGCGCTTTCCCACCAGGTTTCTCCCGTGCGTCGATTGCGTACTTTAACGCGCATTGCATTATTGCGATCTTGGCGGTCTGGGATATCGATCGCTTCTACCAGATGCTGCATGTATAACTTACCGCCATCGCGTTTCAGGGCTTGCACGAGGCGATCGTTCAATACTTGCATGCTACCCTTGAGATGAAATAGCCCCAAGGGTGACTGCGATAGAGCTAATGATGTTGCGGCATATAGAAGGGCAGTTTCCTCAGCATTTACCTGCGAGTAGAGTTTGAGTTGCAGATCGAGAAACGTGCGGAGGCGACGATCGCGCTCTAACCCAAAACCGCGCAGAGCGTCGCCCACGGTCGAGAAAGTATAGGGAACGGTCGTTAAGGTATCGAGTCGCACGGCTTTTACTAATTGCCACAGATCCCACAGGCTGCGCGGCGGCAGAATGGGATCGCGAGACTGAAATGCCCAGCTCGGTTCAAATAATTCCGCCAGAAACTGCCAAAATGGTTCGCTACCAGGAAACTGCCTTTGTCTTTCCGCTTGCCATTTGGTGCGATCGCGCCAAATGTTAATTGGTTCCGTTTCCCCTGGCAAATAGACGGCACAAGCAGGATCGCAGTAGGTAGCAGCAGGCAATTCTACGCCTAATTCCGTAAAGATGCGGTGATGAATGCCTCCCGGTTCCAAACCTGCCACCTGGGTTGCCCCCACATCAAAGGTAAAACCTTTACGCTTGAATGTAGAGGCACAGCCACCAGGGACATCAGCCAGATCGAACATAACCACCTCATAGCCGCGATGCGCCAATAGCGCCCCCGCCGTCAGCCCACCGATACCTGCTCCCACTACAATTACGCGCCGCCGTTTCGCCATAAACTTTCAATCGTTGCCCGATCGTGTCTCAGGCAACGATCTTACTCGAAATATTAAGAAATGTAATGCGATCGGGCGAAAAAGGGAATTGCGATTAAATCAAATCCCTACAGGGAAAAAGGTAGCGGCAGCGCCCCCGTGCCTGCCCTAGATTTGGGGCAACCGTGAGGGAATTGCCCCTACAGAGATCTTGCTTATGAGAAATCTCCTTTTTTAGGAGAATTGGGTTGGGTTCAGCTAAAACACCTGGATAGATGCTGCTGTGATTAACGGATTGCCAGTCAGCGTTGCGATTTGCACAGGTGAAGATACAGCAGCATTGCCATCAGCATCAAAATTCAGAACACCTCCAGTAGTGTCGTAAATAAATCTGATATCAGCGTTCGCTGCGGTTACAAGACCCGCACCAGAGGCAAAAGCAGTTCCTGGTAATGCTCCAGCAACAAGCCCTCCACTGAATCCTGTAGCAGAAACAAAGATGAGATCTTCTCCTAAAGCAAAGTCTGCGATCGTGTCACCACCATCACCAGGAGCGTTATAGAAGAACCTATCCACACCAGCACCACCAGTAAGAGAGTCGGCACCTACATTGCCAGTAATGGTATCAGCGCCATTACCACCAGTCAGGGCATCATTACCATCGCCGCCTTGAAGGATATCATTATCATCATTGCCAAGCAGCGTATCAGCGCCTTCCAAACCTCGGATAGTATCGTTGCCAGCTAGACCGTCGATATTATCTGCGTTAGTCGTACCAGTCAACAAATCGGCACCTGCCGTAGGTACGGTTGATGGCCCGCCACCGCCGCCACCGCCGCCGCCGCCAGCATCTATAATTGTTACTGTCGCGTTGCTAGGAGAACCGACATTGTAAGCAACGCTGGGACTAATATCTATGACAGCGGTCTCATTTGGTTCGGCAATCCCCTCATCAAATGCTGAGATCTTAACGGTGGCGGATGATTGTCCCTCGGGGATTGTGACGGCATTGGGAATATTTAAGTAGTCCGTACCATTTAATGCCGTCCCCGAAACGACATAATTTACCGTCAGATTCCCACTTGTATTCGTGCGGGTGAAGGTAAATACGCCATCTTCAAATACCCCTTCGGTTGCGCTTGCGTCAGTTGCCGCCACATTGACCGTGGGCAACGCAGGATTGAAACTTGGAGGTAGAAATGTAGTAAAGTTACCTGAGCCGATATCACCACGGTTGACACCTTGTAGAATGGCAAGGATCTCACCTGTAAAATTATTTTCAATAATTGTGTTGCCGATATTATCAGCTACGCCTGCAACAATATTTAAATCCCTAAAGTTCAGACCGTCTGCTAAGCCAATTAAGTCCTCGCCATTTCTAAAATCTGAGATAATGTCTGCTTCCTGAAAAGAACTGCCACCCGTGCCAGGCCCAATTACGAAAAGATCGCTACCCTCGCCACCTTGGAGAAAATCTGCGCCGCGATTACCAAGAAGAGTATCATCGCCGCGATCGCCAAATAAAACATCACTACCCTTGCCACCAAAGAGAAGGTCATTGCTAAAGCCACCGTAGAGCGTATCGTTGCCAATATTACCGTATAGAACATCGATCCCAGGATTGCCCTGTATGACATCATCACCCGCCTGACCAAAGGCAAAATCGTCACCTTCAAACCCACGCACTAGATCGTCCACATCTGTCCCGAATAGCAAATCGCTAAATGGGGTGCCAAGAATAACTGCCATAATTTTCCACACTCCTCAGATATGACAGAGATTTGTCTCATAAACTACTTAAGATGTCAAGGTAATATCAAGCAATCTTTTATGCTGTCTTCTTCAGGTGTTGATTCAGTTATCGAACAGGCGATCGCCGCACTTTCCCCGACATTTGCCGCAGTCGATCTACAGGTCAAACAAAATCTCAGCCGAGTATTACAAGCATTTCGCGAACATCGTGTAGGGGCGCATCACTTCGCCAGTGTTTCCGGCTACGGGCACGACGATCTGGGCAGAGAAGTATTGGATAAAGTATTTGCCCAAATCGTAGGCGCGGAAGCTGCTGCTGTGCGCGTGCAGTTCGTTTCCGGCACCCATGCGATCGCCTGCTGTCTGTTTGGCATACTGCGACCAGGTGATGAATTACTCTCGGTCGTTGGCGCGCCCTACGATACCTTGGAGCAGGTAATTGGTTATCGCGGCTCCGGTCAGGGGTCGTTACGCGATTTTGGCATCGGCTATCGGCAGGTCGATCTAACCACTAATGGCGAAGTAGATTGGCAGGCCTTGGCAACAGCGGTACGCCCCAATACGCGCATGGTCTTAATTCAGCGCTCCTGCGGCTATGATTGGCGAGCTAGTCTGGCGATCGCCGACATCGCCAGGATCGTGGAACTGGTGAAATCGCAGAATCCCAATACGGTTTGTTTTGTTGATAATTGCTACGGCGAATTCGTTGAGGGCTGCGAGCCGACGGCTGTGGGAGCCGATCTGATCGCAGGTTCGCTGATTAAAAACCCAGGTGGCACGATCGCCACGGCGGGGGGGTATGTGGCAGGCAAAACCGAATATGTGGAAGCGGCAGCTTGTCGGCTCACGGCACCGGGAATTGGCACCACGGGCGGCGCGACTTTGGAACAAAATCGCCTCATGTTTCAGGGACTCTTTCTCTCACCCCAGATGGTAGGTGAAGCCATGAAGGGCAATCATTTAGCGGCAGTGGTATTTGATAAGTTGGGATATCAAGTCAATCCTCTTCCATTTGCGCCCCGTCGCGATGTCATTCAGGCGATTAGATTGGGATCGCCGGAGAAATTGATTCGATTCTGTCGCACGATCCAGAAATGTTCTCCCATCGATTCCTATGTCGATCCAGTGCCGGGGAATATGCCGGGATACGAGAGCGAATTAGTGATGGCTGGAGGCACGTTTATTGATGGCAGTACTTCAGAACTTTCCGCTGATGGGCCATTACGTCCGCCTTATATTGCGTTTCTGCAAGGCGGCACTCACTGGACGCACGTAGCGATCGCGCTCGAGCAGTTCGCAAGTCAGTCCGAAACCGCACTGTAATTTGACTCTGGATGGAACCATCCACCGTCTGGCTTGCATCAGCACGGTTCTGCTGTAAGTTTCAAGTCAGGACAAACAGAGGAAGCGATCTGCCGATCGCCTTGCAGGATTTGCGTCCGCTACAGCGGTTTTCAGATGAAAACCGCTGTAGCTGGTTCTGGCGGCGTGCGATCGCCCCCCAAAGTCGTAGTAGGAGCGATCGGAGCAACCGGACTCAAAGGCAGACTGGCATACGGATCTTTCGCATACGCAGAACTACCCTCAACTTCCCCGAATCCGGCACTGCGATTATCCGTTGTTGTGGGGCGATCGCTTGCCAAAGGAGGAGTACTAGCATTAGTGCTTCCTAATTCCTTAGGTATGGTTACTGATGTCTACAACCATCCCAAAGGAACTGCTGCTGGAACCTCCACCGGAAATCTTTGGCGTAATTATATCGGACGATCCGGTTAGATGGAAATCAACCGCACCAACATTATCGAATAGGCGCAGAGAACTACCGGCTGGCAGCGATAAGCTTGACATAATTCTATATTGATGCATAGTGTAAATAGTACACCGATAGTATAGTGTCGATATAAAACTAACCCAATACTTTCTTTCGCATTTTCTCCAATTCCTTTCAAGAACTGAACTTGAAAGGCAGTCCTATCCAGTTCTTCCCGCCCATGAGTTACACCTACGAATTTCCCAGACCTGCCCTTACAGTTGATTGCGTTGTATTTGGCTTGGACGATCGCGATCTAAAAGTGCTGTTTATCCGACGGGGCATTCCTCCCTTTGCCGATCGATGGGCACTGCCGGGCGGATTTGTGAGGATGGATGAATCCTTGGAGGAGGCTGCCCGCAGAGAACTGCTTGAAGAGACGGGAGTCGAGCAAGTCTTTTTAGAACAGCTTTATACGTTTGGTGATGTGAAGAGAGATCCACGCGATCGCGTAGTCACGGTTGCCTATTACGCCCTGATTAACCTCAGCGAACATAACATTCACGCTGCCACGGATGCAAAAGATGCAGCATGGTTCCCAGTGGCAGATCCACCCAAATTAGCATTCGACCACGATCGAATTCTCGCTACTGCCCTAGCCAGGCTGAAAGGAAAGGTACGCTACGAACCGATTGGATTTGAACTGCTCCCACAAAAATTTACCCTCTCCCAATTACAAAAGCTTTACGAAACTATCCTGGAACAGCCATTAGACAAGCGCAATTTTCGCAAAAAAATCTTAGGCATGCAGCTTTTGGTAGAACTGGACGAACTGCAATCTGACGTGCCCCATCGCGCTGCGCGACTCTATCAGTTCGACGAACATAAATATGCCCAGCTCAAGCAAAAGGGCTTTAACTTTGAGCTTTAGTTGAAGTCCGCGCAGGCGGACTTTGCTCGTGTAGTCGCGATTTCTAGCCGCCAGGCAATATGAGGGATAATTAACGCGGATTTGGTATCGTCCCTCTCAAAGCGAAGTTGCCGAGGGCCATACAAAACTCGTTCCCATTTCCTGGTTATATTCCCGCTGGGCTTTGATGAAAAGCTCTTTCGATCTGCGGGTTACCTGGTTGAACTCTAATTGCTCGCCATTTGGTCCTTTGCAGTAAAACAACGACCAGCCATGAAAGTCACCAAAGTCTGAGTCCGAGTATCCTTCCACAAAGTAGTCGGGATTGGGATCGTTCCAAAATTTGTTGGCGGTGTACTTAAGGGCAACTTGTCTTCTTTCTGCTTCCGATCTGACAGTGAGAATTCGATTGCAGGCGACGTTAATTCCTCGTTTTAGACATTCTTCCTCCAGCGTAATGGCAAACTTATTTAGATCCACATCATCCTTGACATGAAAAGAGATGTGACTGGCATTGGCATAGCCAACACCGCTAGGGAGCTTTTTGATTGCGTTTGGGGCATTAGGATTCAACTTGGCATCGCGGAAATGGATGAGTTCGACAACGGTATTGCCAAAGGATACAAATCTGACATCTAATGCTTCTTTCGAGCCATCCCTAACATCTGGGATCCCAAGCTCTCTCGCATCAATACCTCGTTCTATTGCTTCTAAATCCTCTTTCTGAAACATCGTGTTGTGGACTACCTCGCCTACAAATCCATCACCGCTCATCGCGATCTTGCCGCCTAAAATATCGATGTAAAACTCGATGGATTTTGCCATATCGTCAACGGTTACACCAAAATGCTGTACTCCTTGTAGATAATTCCCTAGTACTGACATGCTTTTTAGTCCTCTTGCGAAACTCTGATGTGATGTTAATCGATCGCATTGCTCTTTGCAGTTTACCACGCTACCAATGACCGCATAGCCCGATCGTCCCCCATACCCATTAACGCGAAAAGTTAAGATAATAACCGATTGCCATAGCAACCTGATTCAAGACAAAGGAGCAAGCATGACCTTAGTTTATCGACTTGGCTTGAGCGACACGATCCTCAAGGCTTTGCCTAGCGAGCAAAAGTTTGATGTCTTGCAGAGATTTTGCACCATTCATCAAATTCCCGAACTGTCAGAAGTAATTGACGGTCAGGTATACATGTTTTTTTGCAAAGACTCAGTCATTACATGGATTCCATACGATGACTACTTTGGTGAGGATCTGAGTAGCTCTATTCTAGAAGAATATCCAAACTGGTGGCAGAGTATGCCATATCGTTTTTTCCCCGATATATCTGCCGATATATTCATTCCGCTGTGGGATGAGAATTACAAACCTAAATATGTGACCCCTATCAACTTACCCAGTACACCACTAGAAGGCCATCATGCTTGCAGCCTGGATTATCTTGCAGCAGAAGGACGAGAAAAATTTGAGATGGTAGATGAACTTTATGATTTGTACGATTGTCACAAGGAGGATTATCTCGAAATTTATGCGACGCTGGTACGTACGTGCAGGATGGCAGAAGACTACCGGATGTGCCTATATGCAGAATAAGGTTTTGCTATAATGCTACTGCTTACAATACAGTTAAGTTGCTTTTTCCTATGAAATGGCGAGTTGTTCTCGAACCTGACCCAGAAACTAATGACTGGGCTGTCTGGTGCCCGGAGTTGCCAGGATGTATCTCTGCTGGTACTACAGAGGAAGAAGCACTCAGTAATATACGCGAAGCAATTGAACTTTATTTACAGCCAGATAACCTAGAACTTCTCCCAGGTGAAATCATCCGTGAGGTAGTAGTTGGATGACCCGCTTGCGTAGAATGAATGCTGAAGTGGTTGAGCGCTTGTTGCGTAAGTATGGTTTTGAACTGATTTCACAAAAAGGTAGCCATCGCAAGTGGCGGAGTGCAGATCGAGAGAAGCAAGTCATTGTTCCGTATCATCAAGGCAGAGACTTACCAATTGGCACTTTAAGGAACATTATGACTACAGCTATGATTCCAGAAAAAGAATGGAAATCTGATTAGTTAAGCTTCGGTTTAGACGAATCTTTTAACAATCGCGATTAAGCTTGCGATCGCCGACTCCGATATAATACAAAGCAGCAAAGGTTAAGAATAATCCCTAATACGCTAATGGATACTACGCCCAACAGCCCCACTTTAGATACGCAAGCATTCCGAAGATCGCTGCATCAGTCGCCCAACTATCACCGCCACGGCTTTGGGCATGAGGAAGAAGCTGAAGGTACGATGAAAACCGAGTACCACAGCGACTTAATTCAAAACATTCGCGCCCAGAACTACATCTATACCCAGGGCGATGTCACGATTTACCTGGCACAGTCGTTTGGCTTTTGTTGGGGTGTAGAACGGGCGATCGCGATCGCCTATGAAGCCCGCACCCAATTCCCCACCGAAAGAATCTGGATTACCAACGAGATCATTCATAACCCCCTGGTGAACGAGCGCTTGAGACAAATGAACGTGCAGTTCATAAACGTCGATGCTGCCGGTCACAAGGACTTCTCCGGCGTGGTGCAGGGCGATGTGGTGATTTTGCCTGCGTTTGGTGCCAGCTTGCAGGAAACCCAATTACTGAACGATCTCGGCTGCACGATCGTAGACACTACTTGCCCGTGGGTATCGAAGGTATGGAATCGGGTGGAAAAGCACAAAAAAGCTGATTTCACCTCGATCGTGCACGGTAAATACAACCACGAAGAAACGATCGCGACCAGTTCCTATGCCGATCGCTATTTAGTCGTACTCAACCTCAAAGAAGCCGAATACGTCGCCAATTACATGCTGCACGGTGGCGATCGCGCCGAATTTTTGGCTAAGTTCAGCCGTGCCATGTCCCAAGGATTCGATCCCGATCGCGATCTGGAGCGAATTGGGGTAGCCAATCAAACGACAATGCTAAAAGGCGAAACCGAAGCGATCGGCAAGCTATTCGAGCGCACGATCATGCAGAAATACGGCATCGAACATCTCAACGAGCATTTCCTGGCTTTTAACACGATCTGCGATGCCACCCAAGAGCGCCAGGATGCCATGCTGAAAATTGTGGAGCAGCCGCTCGACCTGATGATAGTGATTGGCGGCTACAATTCATCGAATACTACGCATTTACAGGAAATTGCGATCGAGCGTGGCTTGCCTTCCTACCACATCGACAGTGCGGAGCGAATTATTTCCGCCGAAGCGATCGAGCATAAACCCCTAGGTAAAGCGATCGAGCAATCCACCAACTGGTTACCCGCAGGTAAAATCAAGGTTGGCATCACTTCCGGTGCCTCGACCCCAGATCGCATAGTCGAAGATACGATTAACAAGATCTTCGCACTCAAAAACTAGTACGCCAACACAAAAGTTTTGGAGGGGGTGGAGGGAGTGAAACCCCCTTCTGGGGGCTTTGCCCCCATTCCCCCATGTTGCAAAATTTATGATTTGCAACACTAGTACGCCAACACAAAAGTTTTGGAGGGGGTGGAGGAAGTGAACCACCCTTCTGGGTAACGCCCCCAGACTCCCTACTCTACCTGGCGGTCTCAGAAGCAGCCTATGATGAAGGCTAGGCAACAAACGCTAACGCTGCATTCAGCGTTATACTGGGGCGCATTGCCTTGCTAGTTGCCTCAGGGTCGGGATGATAGTATCCGCCGATAGCGACTGGACTCCCTTGGGCTGCGTTGAGTTCGTTCAGAATAGTCTCCTCATTTTCACTGAGATGCTGGGCAAGTTTGGCAAACTTGGCTTTTAATTCCGCATTTCTATCTTGCTCGGCTAAGGCCTGTGCCCAATACATGGCTAAATAGAAATGGCTGCCGCGATTGTCTATCTCGTGAACTTTAGATGAGGGAGATTTTGCGTTTTCCAAATATTGGCTATTGGCCTTGTCTAGAGCTTCGCTCAAAATCAAAGCGTTCTCATTGTTTGTCTTATGTCCCAAATCTTCCAATGCCACGGCGAGGGCTAAAAACTCACCCAAGGAATCCCACCGGAGATGGCCTTCGCTGAGAAATTGCTGGACGTGCTTGGGAGCAGAACCGCCCGCCCCCGTCTCAAATAAACCACCTCCAGCCAGCAATGGTACGATCGAAAGCATTTTGGCACTGGTGCCGAGTTCGAGAATGGGAAAGAGGTCAGTTAAATAATCCCGCAAAACGTTGCCCGTGACCGAAATTACATCTTTGCCTGCCTTAATGCGATCGCAGGTGAAGCGCATGGCCTCCACAGGTGGCATAATCTCGATTTCGAGACCTGTAGTGTCGAAATTGGCGAGATAGCGTTCGACCTTGGTGATGATGTTGGCATCGTGAGCGCGGTTCGCATCGAGCCAGAAGATGGCAGGCGATCCCGTTGCTCTGGCGCGACTGACAGCCAACTTCACCCAATCCTGGATGGGTAAATCCTTAGTTTGACACATGCGCCAAATATCGCCTTTTTCGACATCGTGTGCCATCAAGATTCTTCCTGTGGTATCGATAACGCGAACCGTTCCCTTCGCGGTAATTTCAAAGGTTTTATCATGAGATCCATACTCTTCAGCCTTTTGCGCCATCAATCCGACATTGGCAACATTTCCCATCGTCGTGACATCGAACGCACCGCGCTCTTGGCAGAACTCAATAATGGCCTGGTACATCCTGGCGTAGCAGCGATCGGGAATCATCGCTTTTGTGTCGTGCAGCTTGCCGTCTGGCCCCCACATTTTCCCAGAACTGCGGATGGCAGCAGCCATAGAAGCATCGATAATAATATCGCTGGGAACGTGGAGGTTGGTAATGCCTTTATCAGAGTTAACCATTGCCAGCTTGGGACGGGTCTCGTAAGTGGCTTGCAAATCCGCTTCGATCGCTGCTCGTTGCTCATCAGGCAAAGCTTGGATTTTGGTATAAACATCGCCAATGCCATTGTTGGGATTTACACCCAGTTTGGTAAAGGTGTCGGTGTATTTGGCAAACACATCCTTGTAGTAGATGGTGACGGCGTGCCCGAACAGAATCGGATCGGAGATCTTCATCATCGTTGCTTTGACGTGTAGAGACAGGAGAATATCTTCTGTTTTAGCGGCATCGATCTCTTTTTCGTAGAAGGCGCGCAACGCTTGGATGCTCATGACGGCAGCATCGATAACTTCCCCGGTCAATACAGGCGTTTTTTCCTTGAGTACTGTTATCGAACCATCTTCTGCAACCAACTCGATTTTGACATTGCCTTCCTGCTCTATGACAACCGATTGTTCGCTGCCATAAAAATCTCTATCTTCCATGTGGACGACATGCGATCGCGAATCTGCCGTCCAGGCACCAACAGGGTGCGGGTGTTTTTGGGCGTACTGCTTCACCGCCGCCGCAACTCGGCGATCGGAGTTCCCTTCGCGCAAAACCGGATTGACCGCACTCCCCAATACTTTGGCATAGCGGGCTTTAATCGCTGCCTCGGCTTCATGTTTGGGGTCGGCGGGGTAGTCGGGAATGTCATATCCCTGCGCTTGCAATTCCTGGATCGCAGCTATTAGTTGGGGAACAGAAGCACTGATGTTTGGGAGCTTAATGATATTGGCTTCGGGAGTTTGCGCGAGTTCGCCCAATTGAGCGAGGGCATCGGGTTGCCGTTGGGTTTCCGTCAAACTTTCGGGGAAATTAGCGATAATACGCCCCGCTAGTGAAATGTCGCTCGTCTCGACAGCGACCAGGGCTGCATCTGCAAATGCCTTAACAATTGGCAGGAAAGAATATGTTGCCAAAGCAGGCGCTTCATCTGTAAACGTGTAAATAATTTTGGAGGTTCGATGTGTCATTTATTTTCCTATGTGGTTTCGCACTTTCACGACTTTGGCAAGCAATCCGCGAACAATATTAGAACGCAATAAAAAGGCGTTTTTGTTTTGTCTTTTACTGTTCGTGCCAACCATCATAAAATCTCGGCGGATCGTCCTTAGACTGCCACTTTTTGAGAGAGCAAACTTTGAAATAATCCTCTCCCTTCAGTACTCCCTAGCAGTCCATCGGCGGCGCGTTCGGGGTGGGGCATCATACCCAGGACGTTGCCTTCACGGTTGCAGATGCCAGCAATATTGTGCATGGAACCATTGGGATTAGCGGCTTCCGTCGCATTACCGTTGCGATCGCAATATCGCCAAACGATCTGGTTATTATCTTCTAAGCTCTTTAAAGTATCGGGATCGGCGTAATAACAACCCTCACCGTGGGCGATCGGTAAAGTGACAATTTGCTCCTTGATATAAGCATTCGTCCAGGCTAAGTCGTCGCGTTCTACGCGCAACGGCACGCGATCGCAAATGAAATGCAGATCGCGATTGCGTACTAACGCACCTGGCAACAACCCCGATTCAGTCAAAATCTGGAAACCATTACATATCCCCAACACGTACTTGCCTCGATCGGCATGTGCTTTGATGGAATTCATCACGGGTGCAAAGCGGGCGATCGCGCCGCAACGCAGGTAATCCCCATAACTAAATCCACCTGGAATTACTACTACATCAATATCGCTAATATCCGTTTCCTCATGCCAGATCGCGCGCGTGGGCAGATGGAAAATGCCGCTAGTTACTGTGACGACATCGCGATCGCAATTAGAACCAGGAAAAACTACAACACCAAATTTCATAATTTGCTAGGAAGACATCAATGTATCTCAACTCATTAATAACTAACAATTCCAGGCTTAAATTTTTAAGCCTGGTTGGTTAGCTCAAATCGATAGTTTTCGATTACGGGATTTGTCAACAACTCATCACAAGCTCGGTGCAGTTGCTCGTTGGCAGTTGACTCATCTGTAGCATCAAGGGCTATTTCAATATATTTTCCGATCCGAACCGATTCCACATCATAATTCATTTGTTGGAGGGCGTGTTGCACGGCGGTACCGGCTGGGTCGAGTACAGAGGGACGTAAGGTAACGTAAATTCCTGCCTTAAATTTCATGATTTTTACTAACATCCTGCAATGCCAAGCATAAAGGAAAATTGGTTACGGCGATCGGCGACAATATTTCCTCAGGCTTGATACTATATTTGTGGAACTTGCTTGAGACATTTCGAACATAAATTAAGTGCAACTGAATTCGAGTATGGGGGCTTTTTTGCCTAATCTAAAATTACTCCTCTTCAATACATCAATCCTATTTGAGTTGTAAAATTTCCTCGCTGACCGCCGATCGCTAACTTACACGAATCATTTCGGATTGCTATATCCCTAATTACTAACTAAATTACTAACAAGATCTTAAATTTCCAAGCAATGGCAAACTTTAAACACAGTAAGCAAATCAAAGTTGGGGCTGATGCTTGGAACAAGTGGAGGCAAAATAGCGGATCTGAAGAAAAGTTAGATCTCAGCAAAGTCGATCTAAGCTGTCTTAAGCTAGGGGGAGCCAACCTCAGTGGGGTAAATTTAGGGGGGACCAACTGTAGCGATACCGATCTCAAGGGTGCCGATCTGAGTGGAGCTAACCTCAGTAATGCTAATTTCAGTAATGCCGATCTAAGTGGGGCTAACCTCAGCAATGCCAATCTTAGCGGTACCTTGCTCCAAAACGCCAATCTGGATGGGGCCATATTTAGCGGTGCCAATCTAGGACAAGCACAGTTAACAGATGTGGTGTTCAGTCGAGCTAACCTCAGTAAAGTTAATCTCAAAGGCGGCAAACTTAAAGGCAAAAATCTCAGACAAGCAAACCTCAGCGGTGCCGACCTCAGTAGTGCCGACCTCAGTAGTGCCGACCTCAGTGGTTCCAATTTAATTGGTACTAATCTCAGCGGTGCGATCTTGGACAAAGCCAATCTCAACAGTGCTATCCTGAGCCGTGCCAATCTTTCCGGTGCTTCATTGGCAAAAGCAACCCTGAGCATGTCTAATTTGATTATGGCAAATCTCAGTGAAGCCTACCTCTACGATGCCATCCTCAGCAGAACAAATCTTGGCAGTGCCATTTTGAGCGGTGCCAACCTCAGTGGTGCTAATCTCAGGGACGCTTACCTCAATGAGGCTCATTTGAGCATGACAAACCTTAGCAAAGCGGATCTGAGCGATGCCGACCTCCGTCAAGCTTATCTCAATAGAGCGGATCTCAGTAGAGCAGATCTCAGTGGAGCCAATCTCAAGTGCGCCCATTTGAGTAAAGCCGATCTCAGCATGGCTAAATTAGAACGTGCCAATCTCAGCATTACCAATCTGAGTGGAGCGTTTATGAACGATGCAGACTTACAAATGGCAAATCTTGACGGTGCTGACTTGAGCCTGGCAAATTTAACCAATGCTAATCTTAACGGTGCCTCGATGGAACAGGCTAGCCTGAGCGGTACGATCATGCCGGATGGCAAGGTTTACAAAAGTAGGTAATTGGGTGATTTTAATGTGGTTTTAGCATAGTTAGTACTTTAAATAAATGTAAATGCCAAAAATCGCTTATTGGGATTGTTCCGTAGGGATTGCCGGAGATATGTGTTTGGGGGCGCTTGTCAGTGCAGGTGTGCCTTTAGATTATTTCAGCCAAATTTTGCAGCAGTTGGGTTTAGATCGCGAAGTCACGCTTCATGCAGAATTAGTACATCGCTGCGGTCAAGCGGCAACGAAGGTTCATGTTAATTCGATCGGGTTACAGGAGGATGCTTCTAGCGATCGCCCAGAAGCTCGTAAAGAAGCACATCAATATACCGAACATCATCACCATCGTCACCTCAGCGAGATCGAGCAAATTATCCGTACTGCTAATTTGCCACCACAGGTGGAGCGATGGAGTTTGAACGCATTTCGTCAATTAGCGATCGCTGAGGGCAAAGTCCACGGCATTCCGCCCGAACAGGTGCATTTTCACGAAGTGGGTGCGCTTGATGCCATTACAGACATTGTTTGTACTTGCGCCGGGCTAGACTGGCTAGGCGTGGAAAAGGTATTCTGCTCGGCTTTGCCAACTGGGGGAGGTTTCGTCAACTGCGAGCATGGTAGGTTACCCGTACCCGCACCCGCAACTTTGCAATTATGGCAAATGTACCAGGTCCCGATATTCAGCAATGGTATTGAGGAGGAATTAGTAACGCCTACTGGTGCTGCCCTAGCTGTTAGCTTGAGCGATCGATTTGGCGCACCACCAGATATGAAATTGCAAACGGTGGGTTTAGGGGCGGGCGATCGCGAACTCCCCATCCCCAATATCGTGCGTTTGTGGATCGGTAAACCAATCAAGGGCAAAGTTAGCAAACAAGCATCTAAAAAAAAATACTAAACGCGCCTGATATTAACTCTAATTACGCGAGTAATCTGAGCGCGCAGGTAACTAACTCGCTGCTTGCGGAGACTAATGAGACGAGCGCGATCGCCAAAGTAGAGATGGTGGCGGTTTTGGAAACTCAAGTTGACGATCTAAGCCCTCAAGCGATCGCTTATACGATGGAGGAGTTACTAGGCGCTGGGGCATTAGATGTATTTGTGCAACCAGTGGGCATGAAAAAATTGCGATCCGGCACCCTAATTACGGTTATTTGTCAGCGCGATCGCGCGATCGCCTGCCAAGACATCCTGTTTCGCGAAACCAGCACTTTAGGAATTCGGATTCGCTTGCAGGAAAGAGCAATCTTGCCTCGTGCCGTCCGCGAGGTCGAAACCACCTATGGTAAGGCACGAGTCAAGATCGCCCAACGCGGCGATCGCACGTACACAGTGCAACCCGAATACGATGACTGTGCTCGCCTGGCACGCCAGCATCAAGTACCGCTCTGGCAGATACAAGCCTGCGTTAGAGAAGCAGGAGAACGAGCGATCGACAATAATTTTTTTATTGACAGTAATTCTTATTAGTGTTAATTTCTAAATATAGTGTTCTCCTCTCTAGGAAGTCTTAAGAAGCCAGGTCGCAGGTAGATAAATAGTAGTATTTAGTTTGGCTACCTGGCTTTCTTTTTTTATTGTCAATTTTTTAACCATAGAATATACCCAATAGTTGTAGGGGTAGAGCCTTCTACCCTACAGATCTGTCTACGGCTATATTTACAAGAAATCTCCTTAATAAAAACTACTCTTATTAAACCTGAAAACGAAGGTAGTTTTTGCTACATCGATCTATAGGTATATAGACTTATTATTTAGACATGTTAAGATGTTTCTAAAGAAATGTAACGCAAGTACAAAAAGGAACACAATTGTGATAAAAGCTTCTTTTCCTTTATCAGTTCCGTTTTACTATGGCGTACGAATTAACGAGTTAAGTCCTAATTGACTAACAAGAGGGGTAGTACTATGAACGAGATGTCGCTTGAGAAGCAGTTTGCTCATACCAAGTTTTGCCACCAAATCCAGGATATAGATCTGGAAGCTGCCAAAAAACTACTTGCTGACCTGCATCTGTTGTACTTGGGGCAACAGGCTTTATTCGCTGAAATGGCTAAAAGGGGGACTATTTGAACTCAGGCGATATCCGGAAAAGAAGTTATAGCTATAGCCGACAGGCTTAGGACGGGTGCAGGGGCGGAATCCCTGAGTGGGCGCAAAGCCCACGCACCCGCTGTCCTACACAGATCTGTTTACGGCTATAACTGTCCTAACTACACACTTTAGGGTGGGCATTGCCCACCCTAAATTCTATCTACAGCCGCGCGCGAGTTCTTCAGTCGGGGATGACTTAACTAGCGATCGCCAGTTCTATAGCATCTATGAGGTGCGGTTCGATCGCATCGGGGTTTTGCAAGCGTAGTTGAGTCTCGTTCCGAATACCGCTGAGAATCCCGATAGTGCTTACGCCATGCTGTTTGCCAGCCTCAATGTCAGCTTCGGTATCGCCAACTATCCACTGACGATCTGCTTTTGGTAGCGTAGCGATCGCCCGCTTCATTAACTTGGGCTTGTCCTTGGTATCGCCCGTCTTGACGTAGTCATTGCTCAAGTAAAAGCGCCGCTCGGAGGGGAAAAATCTAGTCAAATTATATTGATGCAAGACCGGTAGCAGTTCGCGCTCGCGGCGCATTGTCATTACAGCAAGTTCAATGCCAGCGTCTTGTGCTTTTTCTAAAGCCGCGATCGCCCCTTCAATAATTAGATCGTGCTTGAAGTATGAATCGGTATGCACGGTGGAACGTCTTAGCTGGGCAAACTGTTCTGCTTGACCTGGTTCTACCAGGCCAGACTTCAGGGCTATGTCTTTTTCATTGACTTGAGCGCGTTTGAGTGCCCAGAATTCCCGCTTGCTGAGGGGTGTAACGGTTTGACCTGCTAATTTTGTTTGCTTGAGGCAAAATTTATAAACCTGGAAATACCGTTCTGACACGTCCATAATTGGCCCATCAAAATCGGTAAATAAGCGCTTCCTCATAAATTTTTTTTTAAATCTTCTGATTCCACTTTAGCTGATAGTTACAATTACTTACTTCAGATTATTAAATGGCAGGTAGAAGGTTTACTTATGGAACGTATAGATCGCAATTGATTAACCATGGCATCTAATGCTTGTTGGGTAATGTCGCCTTGTACGATCTTGATGCGATCGCCCGCTTTGCTTGTAATCATATTGCTCGAATTCTTCAAGGGGCAGGCACGGAGGTGCAGCCCCTGGCGTGTATCGGTACATTTTGCAAGAATGTTGCCTACTGACTTACTCCCCTTCTCCCAAAAGGGGAGAAGAGGTTGGGGGATGAGGGAAATTGTGCTCTGCGTAACATCAGTAATTTAGAATTAATCTGAGTTAGAGATCGTCCATTGGTGGCATTTCCTCTTCTTCTTCTTCACTGGGAGCAACCTTTGTAGCAGACACCACGACTCCAGAAGCTAGCTTTTCGCGTACCAATTGTTCTATTTCCTGGGCAATTTCAGACTTATCTTCCAGATATTTAATCGTATTGTCTCGACCTTGGGCGACATTTTCCCCTTTGTAGCTGTACCAAGCCCCCTTGCGTACGACGATCGCCATTTCTTCTGCTAGATCTAGCAAGCAGCCCAACGTAGAAATACCCTTACCAAAAATAATGTCAAATTCGGCGATGCGGAAAGGCGGAGCTACTTTATTTTTTGCCACCTTTACCTTAGCGCGAATGCCAAATTCTTCCGTACCTTTTTTGAGCGTCTGAATGCGGCGAATGTCGAGGCGCACGGAAGCATAGAACTTCAAAGCGGTACCGCCAGTAGTGGTTTCGGGGGAACCGTAGGTAACGCCGATTTTTTGGCGTAGTTGGTTGAGGAAAATTACCGTGCAGTTCGAGCGCCCAATGCTCCCAGTAATTTTACGCAGAGCCTGACTCATCAACCTGGCTTGCAAGCCCATATGCGAGTCGCCCATTTCACCCTCAATTTCGGCTTTAGGCACCAGGGCAGCTACGGAGTCGATCGCGACTAGATCCACCGCCATCGATCGCACGAGGTTATCGACTATTTCCAGAGCCATTTCACCAGTATCGGGCTGGGACACCAGTAGGTTTTCAATATCAACGCCAACCCTGGCGGCATAGGTGGGATCGAGGGCGTGTTCGGCATCGACAAAAGCAGCTACTCCACCCTGGCGCTGTACCTCCGCGATCGCGTGCAATACTAATGTGGTTTTACCGGAACTCTCAGGCCCGTAAATCTCGATAACCCTTCCCCTCGGTAACCCACCACCTAGTGCCAGGTCTAGGGTCAGAGCACCGCTGGGAATCGTCTCCACGCGCATCCCTACCGCATCGCCCAGACGCATAATTGCGCCCTTACCGTGATCTTTCTCAATTTTTTGTAGTACCAGGTCGAGAGCTTTTTGCTTCTCAGGGCTAACTTTCGACTGGGGTGCTGGTGCTGCCTTAGATTTTGGTGCCATTGCGTTTAAGTACAATAAAAGTACAATAATCATATTTATATTTGATTATGACATTGTAGTCAATCACTAAAATTTAATTACTATCGAATTACTGACATGCTTGACCGTACAGATGAGCTACGCGGCCTTATGCAAGCCGCAGGTGTTCCTAGCTTTAGGGAACTGCGCGATCGCGCCCGTATATCTCGCCGCGCCGTTGATACAATTCGGCAAGGTCGCGCCGAGAGCCTCAAATATCAGGATCTGATGCGGCTGAGCCAGTTACTCAAAACCGATCTGTCCGCATTTATGAACATTTTCAGTAATTTGCTATCTGAGTCAATTACTGATGATGTAAATTATCGAGGGGCAGGTGACGTAATATCTACTCTCGATCTTAATAACGATATCTCTGGAGATATGGCAATCGAACGCGAGATCGAATCCAAGCACTTGCAGGAAAAACTCATTCAGCAAAGACAAGAGCTACGTGCTGAGTTTGAGCAGGCAACCTTAGAAAAATTGGAATCGATGTTATTGCAATTGCCAACCGCTGCCTATGCTGCGCAAAACAATTCCGCCATGCCTGCCCGCAATCTCATCCCTTTGTTGCGTCCTCTCGATGAGTTGCTCAAAGCATGGGGCATCGAACGCATTGCTCAGGTGGGAGAACGAGTTAGCTATGACCCCCACTGGCACGAACTAATGGATGGCGAAGCTGAGGTTGGCTCGCCTGCGATCGTGCGCTATGTAGGCTATACAAAGCAGGGAAAGTTACTCTATCGAGCTAGGGTAAGTTCAGACACTAACAAAGCGCTCTGACACCAGATGCAGAAATATAGCTGTGGACAGACTAACCAATACCAGTATCGCCAGATTCTCTACCAGTTTTTTTTAGCTGTCCAACTACTCCTCTGCCAATGCCGCACTTTGCAGTCGTGCTACTTTGGGTGAAGCTTGCAGGCGATCGTGCACCAACTTGTGTACGGTCTTGTATGCGGCTGATACGCCTAGACTTTCCTCTAACCACTCGCAAATCGCGCCATAGCTATCAAACCCTTCCCCTGTTTGCAAGCGCTGCTGCAAACTCGATACTGCCCATTCCGGAATTTTGCGCGGTCGTCCGCCACCTTTTTTCTGGTGCAGTAGGCTCTCAATGCCGCCTTCGCGGTACAGTCGCAGCCAATCCTGCACCGTGACTCGATTGCGTCCTAACATGGCAGCGGCAGCTTGCACGGTTTCTGCTTGCTTCGTCTTCAATAAGTACAACAGTTGCACTCGCTCTCTAGCTCGTACCGTTTTTTGTTGGCATAACAAGCTTTTGAGTTCTGCCTCACTCTGACTGATTTCTAATTTGTACGCTCCTGCCATACTCTCTGCCTTCAAATCTAGGGGGTATACTATCTGTAGTATACCTTTGAAGAATTGGTATTATTAATTTGGTAATTCACAGAATCATTGGTGCGATCGCATCCTGATTCGTTAGCTAGTAAAACTGCTTACCGTCAATTTGGTAATGACGCGATCGCTTGTCTATTCAGCCCAACTCTGAAACTTATCGGAGCGATCGTTCAATTTTCAAATGAGCAAAAGAACGCCGAGTTTAATTGCGATGAGAATATGACAATTTCCATCATGGTTTCAAGATAAAAATAGCTAGTCTTACTCATCTAATTAGATAGTCACTTAGCGTTTTTAGCAACCTCTTATGTCGCTCTGGTGAAATCGAACCAATTGAACCAAGGATACTTCTTCGTGGCAATACTGCCAAAAAGCCCAACCTAATCAAGGATTCAGACCTTAATCCACTAGAAACAAAATCTGCATCCCCTGGAGAAATAATCTCATCAAAACCTTGAACTAGTTGGTTTAACTGGGTACTGATGCCACAAACGAGGAAATCTTTGTAAGGTGGTATTTCACGCAAAATAACTGCTGGGCGATTTTTGATCTTCCCATCAGCTTGCGCGACTGGCGTGAGGATGACATCACCTTCCTTCATATAAAGGATTGACTTCTTTAATTAAATCTAGAGAATAATCTTCTTCATCTGGTTCATAGGCATCTTCAAGTCTTTTGCTAGACAAATCAAGCCATTCTTCTCGATCGCGATCGTGTTTTGGAAGTACCGTAACAATCAGCTTTGTATTTGGCTCTAATTCAATTTTTTCGTCTAAAAGAATGTGCTCCCCATTAAAATGAGCAGAAACCGATCTAAGATTCATAAATTTATCCTCCTGAGTCAATTTTACATGGTTTTTCTTATTCTCAAAAATACCTAAACTTGATAATCCACGGAATTATTGGTGCGATCGCATCCCGATTCGGTAGTAAGTAAATCCATTCTGAGTAACTACAACTGGTCTTATACCTGACAGTTCTGTGCCAACTACTGGATTGAGGTCACAGAGTACCACGTCCCCCTCTAATGACTTCTACGCCTTAATTTCTCCATGTGCCAGACGTTCTTCATAATCTTCTAGGTTCTTGAGATGATCGCTAAAATTAGATTCGCTTGTTGTCAGAGACTCACTGAACTGCATCCACTGTTGCCAGCACTTATCATCTTGTTTTAGCAACAGAAAGTCAATATAATCGCTCACTTCCTGGGCAGTTGTTCGATTTTGGCTATGGTAGCATCCAGTATAGTCATAGTTAGTGTAGGGCTAAACTAACAATTATTTTAAGTGTAGCAAGAACTTAGCTATAACGATTTATGCCGCGATCAATTAGGAGAGTTGGCCATTACTTGACGGAGGGAATTAACCAAATTAGCCCTGTCTGAAAGGGTTTGTCGTAGAACTAGCGCAAAGCTAAACGACCAAAGCAACTGATTTCTTTATTGAGAATATTCTTTTTGGAAGGAAAAGTATCTGTTTTTTCAATATCATTTAGCAATCTTACTAAGGCTCTACCAACTGCATATGCAAGATTTACAGGGACAGCATTACCTATTTGTTTATACTGAGATGGTATTGAACCTGAAAATGACCAATCATCTGGGAATGTTTGTATCCTTGCATACTCCCTAACAGTTAATGGCCTTGTTTCTTCAGGATGGCATCTTTCTGTTTGTTTTTGGGCAGGAGCACAAGTTAAAGTCAAGCTGGGTTCATCCCAAGCCAATCGTCGAGCCATACCTGTTTTCCCTCCACCCAGGAAGTAGCTCTTCATCATATATTCGCGTTGCAACTCATTGGGCAAGTCACGCCAGTAACCACCCTCAGGAACATAAGACATAATCTCTGCTTTACGTCTAGGATATCTTTGTCCTTCTGATTTTGGCACGTCATTTGGATATAGTTCACCAGCTTTTAGCGCATCTCTCAGTGTCATAATACGTTTGTAAGGAGAAGGCCAAATAAATTCCACATCTTTAGCAAGATCCTTTCGTATACAAACTAAAAAAAGGCGTTCTCTTTTTTGCGGAACTTGATAGAACATAGCTTTGAGAACTCTTGGAGGAACCAGATAATAACCAAGTTCGTCAATAACACCAGATATTGCTTCTAAGGTTCTCCCTTCATCGTGCTTAAGCAAACCTCGAACATTCTCAGCAAGAAAAACTTTGGGAGAAGTTTCTTTGACAGCTCTTGCAAACTCAAAAAATAAAGTGCCTCGAATATCCTCAAACCCGAGCTTTTTACCGGCATATGAAAAAGATTGGCATGGGAATCCTCCAGAAATGATATCGATGACCCCTCCATACTCGGAAAAATCTATTTTTGTAATATCTCCTTCTAAAATATTCCAGGCAGGGCGATTTCTTCGCAAAGTATTACATGCATCTCTATCTATTTCATTAAGTAGTACTGAAGAAAAGCCAGCTTTTTCCATTCCTATTGCAAGCCCACCCGCTCCCGCAAATAGCTCAATCAATTTAAAGGATTTTACTGGTTTTGAGAGAAGTTCTTGATCCCAAGAACTATTGAATAGACATTTAGCTTCTTCAAAGTTGTCCAACTGAGAAAAATGATACAAACGGTAATTGCTCTCAGGATGCCTTATAGGAACTAGCTTACCGCTATCATCCCATCTTCTGAGTGTCTCCTTTGAAATACCTAAGATATCAGCAACTTGGGCAATAGAATAGTACTCAGGAATCATGGCTTGTACAATAAAACATTGATCATGGTTATAAATATAGATGATTCTCCACTATATTGCAAACTCAACTGCGTGGAGTTTTACTTGTCTTCTTGCTCTGAAAGTTGGTTAATGACTTCTTGCTCTGCAAGTTGTTTGATGACTTCATCAAGTTCTCGGCTGTAATCAGCTTCAGTAGCAACTGAACCTATCGCAGAAATTAGTTTCTCGTAAAACTCAGGATCTCCTGTCAGACGGTGCCAAAATTCTTTTCCGACATAGACATGATAGTGGTACTGACTAGTAATTCTTTTATAATGCCCGCTAAGTTCATTTCTCCTTCCATAAATCACGCCAACAATCATATCGTCAAAACTAATCCTAACGTTATTTGTTCGAGCTAGACGGATGGCTGAACTAAAATGATCGGCAATAGTTTCAACATCGTCGCTGTTTATAGTATTTGGTCCGGCTTTTAATTGGCAGAACTTTTTTTGATTATCAATCTGATCGATGAACTCAATATCAATTCCCGAAGTTGTACTGCCAAAAGACTCGAGTACGTCATTTGTGAATTTTTGTATATTTGTGCCAAATGATGTAGTTATGGATGTACCTAAGGCTCTTGGATAAATCAATGCTTTGGCAATGCTCAAGGCTGATGAATTACCCGTCAAAAAGTTTGCTAAATAGACAGCCAAAAAAGGATTGATGTTAAATTCCGAGGATTTTTTTAATTTTTTCGTATTAGCTATGTGATTTATCGCAATAGTGTCTCTAAACCATTGCTTAGCTTTTTCAAGAATCTCCAAATTGCGGTCAGACATACTTTCCTCATTAATTTATTAGGTGGCTTCTAACTAATCGTTGATAGACAGTTGCCAAAGCATCAGCGTCGCCCACATTGCCAGGGAACAATACCACAGGTGGATTCGGAAACTGTGGATGATTTGATGGAGTGGTGACTACTGAGCAACCTACCAGAATTCGACCTAGTAAACACGCCGCCGGCAAAGCCAAACCCATACTCAATACATCGTTGTAATCCCTCCCTTACTAATCAAAAAGCTAATATCCGCTGGTAGTCCGCGCACGACATCCATTAACAAAGCCGAAACCGCTTGACTAAAAGCTAGACGTATCCGTACGTCCTTAAATGCCAGTTTCTGACGGCTGGTGAAGACTACAGCGGTTTGTCCAGAATTATGGGCCGCTTCCATTTTACCTAATGTCGCAAATAGCAAGATGGGAGTAGTGGCAGATGGATCGTCTAATAAACGGGCGACAGCGATCGCCGCAGTCCCTTCTGCTTGCAAGAGCCTCTCTAATTGCTCCGTGGTCTTTTTGACATGAGAACCAACGATTGAGGCGGCTTACAACTAAGTAAAAATGCTCATCAAAAGGGTTTATGTCAGTTTCTTATGCTAGAGCATTAAGTTAATGGATTAAGTTAATCCAAAAAATAGGACACTCTAGGACAATAGGACAGCTAATATCCTAGTGTCTGGATGGTTAAAATCTCTGAAACCTACGCTATATCTAGTGTTCAGTTATGCCAGGAACGAGACTTGAACTCGTGACACGAGGATTTTCAGTCCTCTGCTCTACCAACTGAGCTATCCCGGCTGTTTTTTGCGCTTTATGAATATAACACAGAACAATTGAAATCTATGCTACTTTCTTCGTTTTTTTGTGGCTAAGATTTCTTCGGCTTGGGCAATTTCCACGTCCTGGATGGTCTGACCCGTGGCAGCTAAAAATACATCGTCCAGGCTGGGGCGGGATTGGGTAAGGCTAAATACATTCATGCCTGCTTGGGCAAGCGCGGTTTGAATCTGGCTAACTGCATCTAGATTGGGTGCAATTACCAGGTTAATCGCATTACCTTGAGCTGAGTTAATTAAACCGCTTTTGACAAAATCCAGACTATTGAGGCTAGCTAGTGCCCGTTCGGCTTCTTGGCGCTCGGCAAATTCGCGAATGCGGACTGTGAGGCGATCGCCTCCCACTTGAGACTTTAATTCCGTTGGCGTACCTTCAGCGATAATCTTGCCGCGATCGATAATGGCGACGCGATCGGCGAGGGCATCTATTTCCTCTAAGTAATGACTGGTGAGCAAAATCGTCACGCCGGAGTTGCGTAACTGACGCAGAAAATCCCAGATCGCCAGCCTGGTCTGAATATCTAGCCCCACTGTGGGTTCGTCTAAAACCAAAACTTGGGGTTGGTGTAGCAGTCCGGCAGCGAGGTCGAGGCGCTTCTTTAAGCCACCGGAATAAGTTCCAGATAAGCGATCGGCATATTCGCCCAGTTGTAATAGTTCCAGGACGGAGTCAATTCTTGACTTAATCAGCGCAGGTGATATGTGGTAAAGCGCGGCATGAAATTCTAGCAACTCGCGCCCAGTCAATACTTTGTCAAGGGCAACTTCCTGCGCCACGTAGCCTAAGCGTTGCCTGATAACTCTAGGATCGCTCTCGCTGCATACTTTAACTACACCGGAGTCTGGGGCTGTCAGGGTGCAAATACAGCGTAGGGTGGTGGTTTTACCCGCACCATTTGGGCCTAACAGACCGTAAATTTGTCCCGGCGCAACGGTCAGTGAAATCCCATCGACAGCGATCGCCTTGTCGTAAGATTTGCGCAAATCTTGAATCAATAACGCTGGCTGCATTAGTGGTCTCATCGCTCCATTAGAATTGCTGCTTTTTAGTTAATTGTTACATATACGTAACATTAGCTCAGCAGACATTATATTAGGTGCGATCGCTGGCTGAGTTGGCGATTTATCGCAAAATAGACCATTTGATGCATCTTTGAGGCAAAAGATAATGTTAACTTTCATTAACGATGTCATCTTCTAACTCACAGACGGGTACTTATATGTTTGTGGGGGAAAGCTAACGCCTTAGCTACGCGCGCTCAAACCCTAAGTAAAGTTAGTAAAGCTATTGTCTAATCAGTGGAACTTAAATGAGAACAATTACTCGCCTGCTTGAAGATAAAGCTAAAACGATTGAAAAGTCTTACCTTACCAACGGAGACTTGTCACAAATAGAAATATATGCTGGTAGCTTTAATACCAGGTTAACAACCTATAAGCTGTTACGCGATACTGCGGAAGAATTTCTAGATAAATCAATGGATAAAATTGCCAAAGAGTATCCCGCCTTGTATCAGCGCCAAGCAGCTAGGTGTAGATATGACATGACTGAGACCTTACGCTACATGGCTATATCTATTTTACGCAATGATGAGGATTTCTTTCGCGATCAACTGATTGACTGGTTAACCAACATCCTCAATAGCTACTCCGTAGCAGCTGACTGCTCGACTGTTTATCAAAATCTCCAGAAGCTGATCGATAAGAAGTTCCCATCTGAATGTGCAACCCTAGCCAAGCCCTACACGGATATGATTGTAGCGATGCTGGCTAGAAGTTAGGGAATTACGTGAAAATAAGATACCCACAATAGCGTTACGGCGATCGCCTGATGCATCCCACGGTGGGGACATTATTTAACCGCGTTTCCCTTAGTAGCTTTTACTTCTATGCTATCCGAGTTACTCCAAAGAAATCATCACTATTTAAGGAACCTACAACCATGAACGATACTCGAATCATTACCCTAGAGCGCAATTCTACCCTAGAAGAACGGCAAATTGCCCTGCGACGAATCTACGCTCAGGTATTAGAGAGACAGCCCTATGAGTCCGAGCGTAAGATGCTGGCTAGCCAGGAGAAAGATTTTCTCAGTGGTAAGCTGGGAATCCGCCATTTCCTACAAGCACTAGGTAATTCGAGTCTCTATCTCAATCAATTTCTCTATAATAGTTCCAATCTAAAGTTCGTAGAAGGTTGTTTTAAGCACTTCCTCGGGCGCACTCCTAAGGATAGGTATGAAGTTGAGATGTATATGGACATTCTCATGAAGCAGGGTACATCCAAAGTAATTAGCGAGATGACTGGCTCGGAGGAATATCGTAAAACTTTTGGTCTGTTTACCGTACCACACCCTCGCTTTATGAAGCTCTCAACCTATATGTACGAGCTAGGTTTAGCCCACAAGTCAGAACCTGTAGCGGAAAATTCAATCATGCCTGAAGCGGACTACTTGATGACGCTTGAAGCTGAAGCCGAAGAACTGGTTAAGGCATTGCAAAATGAGGAAAATGCTCGCAGAGCAGTCAAGAATATGCCTCCTGGCCAACGCGCGCAAATGCGCTATGCGGCTAAGACTGGTCGTTAGTAGCGCGATCGCAAGCCTTATTTCTCGGCTTTGAGGCGATCGCGTACTGACCGTAGCACCCCATTAATAAACCGATAGCCATCTTCGACACTGTAGCGCTTAGCCAGTTCTACTGCCTCGTTGATGGCTATTTGGTGTGGCGTTCCCAAAAAGACCATATCTGCTACCGCAATGCGCAGAATCTGGCGGTCGATTTCTGCTAGCCTCTTGAGTTGCCAATCGATCAAAGCATTGTTGAGGATGGCATCGATCTGCGCTCTTTCTTCATGTACTTTGTGTAAAATCTCTACGGTATAGGCGCGGATTTCAGTCTGGCGCGACACTTCAAATAGCTGCGGGAAATCCAGCGCGATACCCACGCGGTTAATCGCTGTTTGGGTGAGAGTAATCGACTCGTTCACAAATTCTCTGGAAGCGTCAATGTCGGCGGCACGGGTGTGGCTGTTGAGCAGTTTTTCCTGTCCGCGTTGCAGTTCGGCACTGGCAGTAGCTAGCATTTCTTTGACCTCTTCGGTAAGCGATCGCACCGCTGCGATTACCATGTCATCGATTGTTTTTTTGTCGAGATTTTGACGCTGGGTGGGGAGTTGACTGATAGTGAGGAGGGCGAGTTCGCGGGCGATACTTCGGACTTGCATAGGTTCCAAGGATGGTAGAGAACGATCGAGTGTTAAAATCGAGTGTTAAAACAGATCGGGAGCTAAAATAACTCGATCATCCTATCAGTTTTTGTATGAGTCAGACTTTTACTGCTAAGTTACACCATCAAGGTCAGGTCTACGAGATCTCCGTACCTGAAAACCAGTCAGTTCTAGAGGCAGCCCACGAGCAAGGCGTGGAACTACCCTGTTCGTGTTATGCGGGCGTTTGTACTAGCTGCGCCGCTCAGTTAACCAGCGGCGAAGTCGATCAAAGCCAGGGCATGGGCGTGGGCGGTATGGGCGAAGAACTCGATGCTAAGGGTTACGTGTTGTTGTGCGTTTCCTACCCTAAATCCGATCTGGAAATCGTGACGGAAAAAGAGCAAGAGGTTTATGAAGTTCGGTTTGGGCGATCGGCATAATCCTTTATCCTCCAACGTGTATAGACGGGCGGTTTTCCGGGTTCTTCTCTGCTCTGCGCAGTACTTCACGGGTTATGACTGCTGTATCCCCTTCGCCAAATAAGAGGAACCGCAACAAATACTGCACGGGATTGCCTTCTGCCCAGCCGAAGTAGGCATGTGGTATGTTACCTGTTCGATCGCGGATTTCCAGCAGGATGGCGGCGATCGCATTGGGTACGGCGGCACTACGAGCTCGTAGAATGGGATAGTTACCAATTTGTACGCCTTCTACCTGTATTGTTTCGACAAATTCGGAGGCGTCAGATATCTTAACTTCCAAAAACATGACTGGATCGCTCCCAGGAATGTGGTTATCGGAACGCATTTCAGTTTCTTTGAAGAGATATTCCTCAAGAGTACCTGTTCGAGGACGATGCGCAATTATGCGGACGGCATGATGACTTGCTGCTGTAATGAAGTCGCGAGCTGTATCGTCTAGTTGAACCTGCTCTGCCCGAATCTCAGTCGATCGCCAGACCCGCGAAATTAGCGAAGTGAGTACGATTGCACCGATGAAGAAAGCCGCAATTTTGACACCGTCCGGTCTCTCAAAAATATTGAGAACGGTAGTGTATAGAAACACTAATGTAATCAGGCTAAAAACTATCGTGCCGCGACGCGATCGCCGATAATAAGCAGCCAAAGTAACCGCAAATGCCGCAGAACTCATCAATACCAACACGCCCGTGGCATAGGCTCCACCCTGGGCATCGACATTAGCATTAAATAGAATCGTGACTGCAAAAGCGATCGCTGTATAGACCAGGACGAGAGGGCGCGAGTAACGCGCCCAGTTGGGAGCCATGCCGTAGCGGGGCAGATAGCGTGGGACGATATTGAGCAGCCCTGCCATTGCAGATGCACCAGCAAACCAGAGAATGCAAATCGTACTGAGATCGTAAAGCGTACCAACGAAATTCCCCAAGTATTTGTGAGCTAAATAGGCAAGGGCGCGACCGCTAGCAGCACCACCGGGTTGGAATTCGGAGAGAGGAATCAGCAACGTGGTCACCAGACTGCTTGACAACAGGAAGACGCTCATGATCGCAGCCGCCAGAGTCAGGAGTTTATACGTGTTGAGTACCCGACCGCGAGGATGTGCCTCTGTATCGTTGGGATTGCCCTTGACCAGAGGCATGACCGCCACCCCAGTCTCAAAACCAGATAGTCCCAACGCTAATTTTGGGAACAGGAAAGCAGCAGCACCCAACATAGCTAGAGGATTACTATGCTCGGCAAATAAGAGTCGCTGCCAATCGTTAATAACCGACGGGTTTTGCCAGACATGCTGAATACCAGCACAAATAACAATAAAGTTTAACAACAAGTAGGCTGCAACTAGAAAAACAGCAATCCCGATCGCTTCGCGGAAACCCTTGAGAAATACTGCTCCTAGTAAACCAATGAGAAAAAGCGTGATGCTGACGGACTGACCGTCTAGGAATGCTGGTGCCAGAGGATTCTCGACGATGTGAGCCGTGGCATCAGCTGCTGAAAGGGTAATGGTGATAATAAAATCAGTTGCTAAGAAACCCAGCAGACAAAGCACGAATAACTTGCCCTGCCACCAGGAGAGGAGGCGTTCGAGCATGGCAATCGACCCCTCTCCATGGGGACTTATAGTGGCAACCTGTCGATAGATGGGTAAGGCTCCTAAGAGAGTAAGCAATACCAAAATTAAAGTTGCGATGGGAGAGAGAGCACCTGCGGCTAAAGCTGCAATTCCAGGCTGGTAACCCAGTGTCGAGAAGTAATCAACACCTGTCAGACACATAACCTGCCACCAGGCATGTTTTGGGTGATGTCCACCTGCCTCGGCTCGATCCTTACTTAGCAACCAGAACACGACCCGCTTGCGGTATTTTTTGGCTCGAATACGCCCAGCCATTCAGTGCTGCTCCGACTTCGGAAATAATATGCCATCTTAAATCTTAAAGCAGCTTGCGACACCTAGTAGTCTGTCAACTTTTAGATGATGGGTAGCCCGAAGTTGAGAAGTTAGCTGAGTGTGTTTTTTGAGGTTTTTCAACCCATCAAAAAATCCTTGACAGAACACTAGACTGGTTGACTGACAAAAGTCATAAATACCCATGAATTCGTTAATGGGCGCTGGCGAATAAATTCGAGCCTGCAAGAACAAAGTCTGCCTCCGCAGACTACATGCACCAAGGGTTCTGACAATCCGCACAAGTGGATTTCGCTCTTGTAGCTGCGGTTACTTTGCGAGAAGCCGATTCGCGTCTACAACCGCCAAGCAAAAAGTTTTGTCAGTCAACCAGGGTCATCGCTACATCTACAAAATCTGGAAAGGCTTCGATGTATAATTCAGTCACAATTTGCTAACAGCTATGCTGCAAAAGATCGGGTACGAGACTGACCTAAATCTGTGGTTAGAAGAAACGAGCGCTCAACTGAAACGGGGCGATCTGCAAAACATTGACATCGAGCATTTGGTGGATGAGTTAGAGGGATTAGCAGGTAGGGATAAGCGCGAACTAAAAAGCAGGTTAATTGTGCTTTACAGATCTGCCTATGGCTATATCTAAGCTAGATCTGGAAAGGCTTCTGCTACAGCAGGATGCATTATTCGACCGTTCTTGATATTTAATCCCTTGGCAAGGGCGGGGTCTTCCAGGGCATCTAAGCCGCGATCACTAAGCATTTTCACATACGGCAAGGTCGAATTTACCAGCGCTTGCGTTGCCGTCCACGGTACTGCTCCGGGCATATTGGGTACGCCGTAGTGCAGTACTCCCGCCATTTCGTAGACGGGTTGGCTGTGGGAGGTGGGACGCATGGTTTCGATGCAGCCACCTTGATCGACGGCAACATCAACGATGACGGAATGCGATCGCATATTACTAACCAGATCCTTAGAAACCAAGACGGGAGCGCGTTTACCCGTTACCAGCACTGCTCCAACCACCAGATCGGCATCCTTCACGGTTTCGGTAATATTGCTGGGCGTGCTATACAGTAACTCTACTCGCGAGCCAAAAATAATTTCCAACTCGCTTAAACGAGTCAAATTCACGTCCAGAATCTGTACCCTTGCGCCCAAACCTACAGCCATACGAGCTGCTTCCGTACCCACTACACCACCGCCAAGTACGACAACGCGACCGGGGCGCACGCCAGGAATGCCGCCCAGTAGCACGCCGCTACCACCTTGTTGCTTGGTGAGGAAATGCGCGCCAAATTGTACAGACAAACGTCCGGCAATAATACTCATGGGTGTGAGCAGTGGTAACTGTCCGTTCGCTAACTGCACGGTTTCGTAGGCAATGCAGGTGGCACCCGATCGCATTAATGCCGCCGTTAGATCGTGGCTGGCGGCGAGATGCAAATAGGTAAATAGTACGAGTCGATCGTGCAGCAGTTCGTATTCCGAGGGCAAAGGTTCCTTGACCTTAACCACCATATCCTGAGCGTAAACTTCTTGGGCGCTACTGGCGATCGCCGCACCCACTGCTTCGTAATCGCGATCGGAAAATCCGGCACCCATACCCGCACCAGTCTCTACCTTCACCGCATGGGAACGTTCGACTAGAGTAGCGATCGCCGCAGGGGTTAAACCGACGCGAAACTCACGATCTTTAATCTCTTTAGGCACGCCGATTTTCATAATTTTTAGCTCGCAGGTATAAGACTTTCTGGCTATCAGCGGTCAGCGATCGGCTTTGTGATTTTTGAGCCTTGGTAGCACTTTATAAAATCCCGATCGCTATTTGCTGATTTATGATTTATCTAATATCTTCAGTCTTATCTGTCTCTATTTTGACACATCGAAATATCTACTCGAAAAAGCTAGCAGTGGCATAGAAGTAATAATGAAAGTGGGGTTGTAGGGACTGCGCCCCTACTGGGTGGCAATCCCCCAAACCCCCAACCTTTAAATATCCTTACTTACTTATTCACCTTACGTAGAAGATACTGAAACACTCACCCCACCGCGCAGCTAGCGAGGCGAAGCCTCGTGCTGCCCCTCTCCCTCAGGGCTAAGGTGTACGCACAAGTTATCTGTGACATCGTTGTAACATCAGTTACTTAGGAATACCCCAAAGCTGGCCGCTGCAAGCTATTTGCTCATTCGTTAAATGTCTCTTTCAAAACTGTACGAGCGGCAAGTTGACTGCGGGTGGAGGAGAGAATTTCAGCTTCGCGACGCAGTCTGGCGGCGGTATCCTGGGTTTCCAGCAAAGCTTGCTGTTCGCCACTGGCACCGTGAAAATTGCTAGCAATCCAGTACGATAATTCAATCGGACTGCGAGGAATTTGGGGTAGCTCGATTTCCTGCTCGGTTAGTTTTTGCGACAGTCGTACCACATCATCGAGCAGTTCGCGCACTTCAGTTGCTAACAAATAGGGACTGTCATCGCCAGGATTGTCGTCGATAAACTCTACTAACCCAACGCGGTAAGGAGTTTCGCGGGTGTATTCTAGAACGCGAAACCGCTGCTGCCCGACGGTGAGAATCTTGAAGCGATCGTCAGGAAGGCGATGATATTGCAGGATTTTAGCCGAACAGCCGACATTCATGGGTCGATTGCGCTCTGAGTCCCACATAAGCACGCCAAAAGTGCGATCTTCCTCAAGCACTGTATTGATCATCATGCGATAGCGAAACTCAAAAATATGTAGTGGTAGAGACTGGTTGGGAAAAAGTACTACCTCAGGCAGTGGAAATAGGGGTAGTTCGCGCACGGATGGGGATGAAGTCATTGCTCAACGTCGTAAGTTAAGAAGGGTAAAGCTTGCTTTATCCTAGCCTAGCATTCCTAGCCTCTGCTTGGTGATTAGCCTTCGCGACTGCGGATGCGCTGCCAATATTTTGATTCCTCGATCGCCGGGCGCATCTGCTCGTAAAGCTCGCGTACGTTCAGGGGTAAACGTTCTAGATGCAACTCTGGCGTGCTGCGATCTTGGGTACGCAGGATTATGTTACCCGTACCCATTAACCGCTGTCCAAACGGCTTTTCCAAATCGATGTCATCGATCAGATAAAGCTCTAGCGTGTTGGTTTGGCGCGATAGTAAACCCGTCTCGACCAGGATGCGTTGCGACGTGATCAGGTAATGGGTGGTATTGGTAGTAATCCAAAAATAAAGCCACCCTATCCCCAGGGTAACGATCGCGATCGCTAGCCTTGGTACGCTACCAATTACAGCGGGACGACCTTCGTAAAATACGATCTCTGCCTTTCTAGGGGTGTCGCTATACATCAGACTTTTCCGCTATCCTTTCACTGTAGCTCAGGCACCGATCGCCAGATTTCACAAGCCTGATTCTAGCATCACGCCACATACCCTTACGCGCCAGCACTCAAAACCTGTTCAGCCGTCAACTGCAAGCCTGGGAAGCTTGGAGAGACGATGGTTTGACTGCCCCGAACCTGCTGAATCTCATACTCTCCATTTACTAGAGTACAGATAGAGAGGGTGGGTTGTTTGGGCTTGCCAATGTGTCGAGTACCACCATTACCTGCGTAATCTGCAATCCAATATTCGGGGATGCCCAAAGCCGCGTAGTCTTCGACCTTACGGGCATAGTCATTTTGCCAGTTACTACTAACAACTTCCGCCACAAATTTAATCGAACTACCCAGCATCAGAATCGACTGGGCAGACCAGAGTGGTTCCTTGACAAGTTCGTTGCGATCGACAACGGCAACGTCAGGCCGAAATGCTGTCATGCCAGCGTTAGAAGGGCGCAATATCCCCCGTTGCAGGACAAACCAGGACAAACCCATGCGATCGATCGCGACACAGACCTTTGCGGTAATGAAGGCTGCGACTTCTTCATGCGGACCTGTTGGTTCCAAGTCGAACACCTCTCCATCAATCAGTTCATAGCGGTTATCGCCGCCATAGCGGGCGAGAAACTCATCAAAGCTAAGTGGCGTTTGTTGTAGCGATCGATCGGTTGCAATGGTCATAGGTCAGTCACCTCGCATTTTTTGCGCCCAGACTCGCGTTGGCATTCCCCATACATAGATGAAACCTTCGGCGGCTTTATGGTCGAATCGATCGGCTGAGGTGTAGGTGGCGAGATCCTCATCGTAAAGGCTATAGGCGGATTTCCTGCCCACAATTGTGGCATTACCCTTAAAGAACTTGACGCGCACCACGCCGGAAACTCGTTCCTGACTGCTTTGAATAAAAGCATCCAGCGCTGTTTTCAGCGGACTGTACCACAAGCCGTTATAGATCATTTTGGCGTAGGTATCTTCGATACCGCGCTTGTATTGCGCCAGATCCGAAGTGAGCGTGAGGCTTTCCAGGTCGCGATGGGCTTGAATTAATACCACCATCGCCGGTGCTTCGTAGATTTCCCGCGACTTAATCCCCACGAGGCGGTTTTCCATCATGTCAATGCGCCCCACACCGTGACCGCCCGCGATCGCGTTTAGCTCCGCAATCATTTCCACTGGCGATCGCGCGTTGCCATCTAGCGCCACGGGTACGCCGCGCTCGAAGGTAATTTCCGTATAGGTTGGCTCGTCGGGCGTATCGGCGATCGCTTTCGTGAGCAGGTAAATTTCTTCGGGCGGTTCGCTCCAGGCATCTTCGAGAATGCCTGCTTCGATGCTGCGTCCCAGGAGGTTGCGATCGATACTGTAGGGGGAGGATTTTTTGACAGGGGAAGGAATGCCAAACTTTTCGCCGTAGGCAATAGTTTCCTCGCGACTCATGCCCCATTCTCTAGCGGGGGCTAATACTTTGAGGTTGGGATTTAAAGCAGCGATCGAAACATCGAAGCGAACTTGATCGTTGCCTTTGCCCGTGCAGCCGTGGGCGACGGCATCGGCACCATATTCTGCTGCGGCTTCCACCAGAATTTTGGCAATTAAGGGACGCGCTAAAGCAGTAGAGAGGGGATAGCGATTTTCGTAGAGCGTATTGGCCTGGATAGCAGGAAAAGCGTAGTCGCGCACGAACTCGGCAGTGACATCTCTAACTAGAGAAACCTCGGCACCGGATGACAGCGCCTTGAGTCGAATCGGTTCGAGTTCATCTCCCTGACCGAGATCGGCAGCCAGGGTAATTACTTCCTTGACCCCCCATTCCTGCTTGAGGTAGGGAATACAGACGGACGTGTCTACCCCACCAGAATAAGCCAGTACAACTTTATTTGCTCTACCCATGAATCTCTCCTCAGTTGGTTGTTTATAGCTATTAGCTGTTAGCTTTCAGCGCTCGGCTTGTTTGAAGCCATAGGTAGGGCGGGCATTGCCCACCACATGTAATATCAGGTGCGATCGCTAACTCACAAGCTGGTATATCAGTGCAATATCAGTTTTGTGTTGCTGTTGACTGTTCGCTATTAGCAGTCATACCAAATCTTTTTCATTTACCCCCTTTATAGCTATAGCCAACAGGCTTAGGACGGGGTGCAGGGGTGGAACCCCTGCGTGGGGGCGCAGCCCCCACACCCCCTGTCCTAACAGATCTGTATATGGCTATACTTGAAGTCTGCGCAGACAGACTTTGCTCGTGTAGCCGCGACTTTCAGTCACCAGGCAATGCAGGGATAATTGGTGCGAATGAGGTATCAGTCGATCGCAAAAAAGTAGCCCGGGTACTACGCCTATTTCAAGCATCCCGTAGTGCTGCTGTCTTCCGACCCTGACACAGTTTGGGCGTTGAAATCGCATAGATCCAGGCCATATATAGACTAGCACTACCTGGCATTGTGCTGCCAAAAATGTTTGGAGTTAAACAAACGAGAAGACATCGCCGATTTTTAATCTGGTACCGTTAGCAAAGTCCCAGCCCGTTTGCGATCGCTTCCCTGCAGGTTGTACTTCTTTCACTAACAGCGTTCCTGCACCAGTCTGTACGAGGAAACCGATATTTTTGCGCAACTCGATTACTGTACCAACTGGAGGCTCTGCGGTCTTAGTAAGAGTATCTGATACTTCTGAAGCAGTAATCTTAACGCGCAGATCGCCGTAGTTGGTGTGACAGTTGGGGTAAAAGCCACGAATGCGATCGCGTAGTTCCACCGCCGACTTCCTCCAGTCTAATTGCAGATCGGACTTAGAAATGACTGGCACGTAGGTGGAGGTACTGTCGTCTTGCGCTTCGGGGACAATTGTGTCCAGTTGTCTGAGCGTTTGAATCAATAGATCCGCGCCCAGGACGGCCAGTTTCTGAGATAGGGTTTCGGCATTATCGTCTGGGGCGATTGGCAAACTCTCTTTCAGCAACATTGCTCCTGTATCGATCCCCGCATCCATCTGCATGGTAGTAATACCAGCGACTGTCTCACCCAGGGCGATCGCCCACTGAATGGGTGCGGCACCGCGATATTTAGGTAGCAGGGAGCCATGCACGTTAATACAACCGAGTTTGGGCAGATCGAGAATTGCCTGCGACAAAATTTGACCGTAGGCGACAACGACAAATACATCGGCATTTGCCTCTGCGATCTCTTTGAGGGTGGCGGCATCTTTTTTCAGGCGTTCGGGTTGCCAGATTTTGAGATTGGGGTACTGCAAAGCCAATGCTTTAACAGGGGAAGGAGTGGTTTGGTTGCCGCGTCCTCGCCGTGTATCGGGCTGCGTAACTGCGCCAATTACTTCAAAATCTGGCTCTGTTAGCAATTTTGACAAGGTTGGTACGGCAAACTCCGGTGTACCAAAGAAAATGACGCGCATAAATCTCTTACAGACTAGAATGATTCCACCGCTTGGCTAATAAACGTGCTTTCAAACCAGATTCAATCGTTTCCAGTACCCTGGTCATACCTGTAGTATTGATAATTTCAGGCGTTTTGCCAACCCGCTTGCAGGTTTCGATCGCCCTTTCAGTTAAAGAATGACTGGCATAGCCCGTCACGATCATAATCAGGTCGGCGCTGGCGATGTGGCTTTCCCCCTGCGCTGCTAGTTGCAGGCCGCCCTGTTCCGTACACCAGATTAAATTAACTTCGGAATCTCGCAGGCGATTTTTGACAGCGGTTTCCAGGCGATCGTGACCGCCAAACACTACTACCTTACCGCGCAGGTCGGTGTAGAGGTTGGGTCTTTTTTCAGATTTACGGTGGCGGGTGGCTGGCTGTACGTCGGGGGCGCGATCGACGCGGGAACGATTCTCTAGCGCTTTGTTGTAAATAAAGTTAATGGTTTGCTCGTGACTGCCACGCAGTTTGGCGACGGGGCCTTCTTCGCTGTACGAGTTAATTTGATCGATCAATGCTTCGACAACTTCTTCGAGCGCGCCTACGGCTTTGAGATCGGCTATGTAACCGCGAATCGCGATCGACGCATCCGTCGCGCTGAAAAAATCATGCTGGGCTTCGATCATTTCCAAGAGATCTGCTTTTAGTTCGTGCCGCCATTGTGTAGTTTGTACTGCTATTCGCTCGTCTAATAATCTTTCTTCTTGTAAGATAAGCTGCCGATCTGCTACCTGTGCCGCTAAGATCGGAGCTTCGGCTATTTCTTTCCTAATATCTTCTGCTTTTTGCTGTAGCAGTTCTCTGGTAGTACCATTATTCACTCCTTCTAGTTCATATTCTTGCAACATCAGCTCTATTTTTTCGAGCAAGGGCTTGAGCCTGCTCTCGATTTGGTTGACAGCTTCCTGCACCTGGCGATCGCGCTGTTGTTGCAGTCGTTTTTGCTCTAGCTCTGCCTTCGCAGACAATAACAAGTGGCTAACCGAGTCTTCTAGTTCATCTAGCTCGAAAATATCCATAACGCTTACTTCGTAACTTGGGGTTGGCAAATATACACCAATTTACGGTAGCAGAAATAGCGATCGTCATTGTTCGTGTGGCGGACTATTTTATTGACTTGCCTTATTATGTGGAAGAGGCTGAAAGTCCTCAAACCCCAGTGCAGCTAGCAAAACTAAAGCGCCGCACTCCTGAGTTATGAGGGGTATATACGGTATTCTTCCATCGTTATTGCAAAATCTCATTTCTGAGCCGTAGCATACAGAACATCTACTTCCAATGCATATCTCAATCCGGCTCCTTACACACCCATTTCCATAGGGGGTGCTGGGAACCTGCCTGCTGAATTTCTGCCACCTGTCTGGCCAGCGATCGATATTCGCTGCGACGGATACCCCAGAGGATATGCCAGCTTTGCCAAATTAAAGTCGAGAGAGTCATCGCCACGCACAAGCCCAATCCTAAAAAGACCAGGCGGTTGTATTGCAGGCTAACCCGGACGGCTGACCAGGTAAAAAATTCTATCCAGAGTGCAATATCATCGCGCAACCACCAGAGGCAAAAACTGCCCAAGGTGAGCCACAAAAATAGGACAAACGTCCATCGCATTCGCGTTTGCACCTCAATCAGCTTGCTAATCTGCCGATCCATTACCTTTTCCTCATCCAGTATCATGACATCTGCTACTTTGGAAGAAATGTAAAATTACTGTGCATCTGCTTCCAGGAGGGCTTTATCGGTGGGCTTGTTACGCCGATTGCGCCACCAGGCAAGTAGAATGCTGGCATTAAAAATGCTGGAATAGGCACCGGAAGCAAATCCAATAATTAGCGCCAGGGCAAAATACTTGAGCGTCGCACCGCCAAATAGAAAGATTGCGACTAGCGATAATAGAGCCGTCAAAGTCGTGTTGATCGATCGCGCTAGAGTCTGATTGACGGATATATTGACTAGCTCGTTAAAGCTGTATTTATCGCCAATTAGTTTGAGATTCTCGCGGATGCGATCGTAAATTACCACCGTATCGTTGACCGAGAACCCGATAATGGTTAGCATGGCCACGATGAATAAGCTATCAACTTCCACACCTATAGTTAGCCCCAGAATGGCAAATACACCAACCGTGACCAGAACGTCGTGGAGTAAAGCCACGATCGCAAAGAAGGCATAGTCTGGCTGAAATCGCACCGCCAAATAAATGGCAATGCCTGCAAATGATAGGAGTAATGCCAACAGACCGTTGTTCAGTAATTCTTTCCCTACGGCGGGGCCGACTTTAGTAGTTTGCGATCGCTTGGGATCGATTTTGCCGTACTGACTCAGAGCTTTTTCAAGAGACGCTCGTAACTGTGCGCTTTTCAGTTCGTCCAGGGCACCTGTTTGCACGGACACGCCCCTGCCCTTTTGTCCCTCCTGGTCTGCCAACTGAATTACGCTATCGGCAAAGCCTTGCTCGGTCATGACGCGGCGTACAACTGATATGTCAATGGGCGGGCCGCAGTTCCCCTGGCTTTCGCACACTAATCCCACTGTGAGGCGGTTGCCACCAGTAAAATCAATTGCTGGTTTTAAGGGCAAGCCCGTTTGTTGCCAAGAAAATAGCATGGCGGCAAGACCCACCAGGATTGCTAAGGTTGATGCCCAGAGATAAATATGTCGGTATTTAATGACATCCAGCTTCATGGCGTGACTCCCTTCGTTTCATCATTCTTATCTGCCTTATCTGCCTTGTCTGCGATTTCTCTAGACTTATCCTGAAGCTGTGCGGTGGATTTGCCAAAAGCCTTCACGCCGTACAATTCTGGTTTGCGGAAATCGGGATTGCTGATTACCGCCAGTAGAAGAGCGCGGCTGCAGGTAATTGCAGTGAACATGCTCACTGCCACGCCAACTGCTAAGGTAACCGCAAAACCCTTGACCAGACCTGAACCCAACCAGAATAGGGCAGCACAAGAGATGAGGGTTGTGATGTTGCTATCCAAAATACTTGCCCAAGCACGGTTAAATCCTGCTTCTACAGACTTGTAGAGCGTTCTACCCGCTAGTAATTCCTCGCGCGTGCGCTCGAAAATCAGCACGTTGGCATCGACCGCAATCCCAATACTGAGAATATAGCCAGCGATGCCTGGTAGAGTGAGGGTTACGCCTAATAGACTGAACAGGGCGAAAGTGATAATCGAGTACACGATCAAGGCAATGTCTGCCACCATGCCTGGAACGCGGTAATAGGCGACCATAAACACCAACACCAGAAGCAACCCGCCTACACCAGCATAGATACTGCTCTGCACGCTATCAGCACCCAGCGTAGCTCCCACTGTATAGTTTTCCACAATCTTGACTGGTACGGGTAAGGCTCCTGCTCGCAGTTGCAGTGCTAAGGTAGTTGCCTCTTGAATGGTGGTTCTCATTTCGATCCTGCCGCCACCACCGGTAATGCCTTTGCCTTGAAATTCCACTGGGACGATTGGAGAACTAATCAGTTTATCATCCAGGAATATACCAATGCTGCGACCTGTACCGCCAAGTTCCCCAGTCATTTTGGCAAATAACTCGCCACCGCGCTCGTCAAATGCCAGGCTGACATCCCAACTAGATTGAGTTTGATCTGTGGGTGTAGCGAATGCATCCTTGAGGCGTTCCCCTGTCAGCCCTGTGGAAGCAAATAAGTTCTCAATGTTTTCTCTATTCTTTTTGACTTCAGCAGCGATTTTGGCGATCGCTTCTTCTCTCTTTTGGAAATCCTCATCGAATTTAGTTAGTGCTTCTTTATCTCCAGCTTGTTCCAACTCCGCTCTTTTCTTCGCGATCGCATCTCGATCGAGCGAGCCAAGTACCGACTGTTGAATTTGGAGATTCTGACTTTCCTGTCGCCTGACTAGAAATTCACCCTCAGTTCCTGGTTTTTGCTGGCGGAATTCTAGCTGCGCCGTTGTGCCAATCACCTTTTCTGCCTGAGCCGTGTCATTAACTCCCGGTAGTTGCACTAGCAAGCGATCGTCACCGCTAATCTGCACCGATGCCTCTGATACCCCTAAACCGTTAATGCGTTGTTCGACTACAAACTTAGCAGCTTCCAGGTTTTTGGGCGTAATCTGGTTAATGCCCCGCTTGGGGTTAGGTTCTGCCTGTAGGGTAATCAGCGCCCCCCCGCGCAGGTCTAAGCCCAAACGGGGCGGGTGGGTGGCAATCCAGTAGACAGAGGCAAGTACGAGTGCCAGAATTATGGTGAGCAGTCGGCTTTGTTTACCCATATGCGGTTATTGTTTCCATCCTGGTTAGTTGAGGCAGTTAGTCAGAGCATAGAGTTTTTGGGACAACTGCCATCATAACGCACACCGTCTCCCTGGTATTTGGTTCTGTTAAATCCCCGCATGACCCATGGCAATGCCCGCTACCAGCATACCGATGACCAGAAAAGGCTGGGCGCTAGCTTGGTATTTCACGTCATTTTTGAGCGGGTCGCGCAGGAAGTACATATCCTGAAATGTAATTTGGGGAATCACTAGCAGTAAGAGCAGGCTGGCAAGTAGCTGTTCGCCAACAAACACCAGATAAACGGCAATACCGATTTGGAAAACATCAATCATTGTGGCGGAAATTAAGGCGGCTGTTTCAACGCCAAACATCACGGGCAGCGATTTTAACCCAAGAGCGCGATCGCCTTCAACACTCTTAAAGTCATTCACCACCGCAATCCCCAGACCTGCCAAACTATAAAACAGCGTCAGTGCTACTACTGTCCAGTTCAATTCGCCAAACAAGGCGTGTCCCGCCCACCAGGGTAGGGCGATGTAGCTAGCCCCGAGGGCATAGTTACCCAACCAACCATTTTGCTTGAGCTTCAGAGGCGGCGCAGAATAAATAAAGGAAACGAAAGAGCCGCCGATCGCCAGAGCGGTCATAATCGGAAAATCGTGCCCGGCCCACAGATCCAGCCCAAATGCGACAGCCAGACCCGCCAATAACAAAATCCAGATTTGGGAGATCGCTTGCTGGAGAGGGATAGCACCTGAGGGAATGGGGCGATAGGGTTCGTTAATGGCATCGATCTCGCGATCGTAAAAGTCGTTCATGGTTTGGGTATAGCCAGCTAGCAACGGCCCCGACATCAGCATACAAGCAGCGGCGATCGCCACATTTTCCAACGTCCAGGTGTAGTTACCAGATGAAGCCGCCCCGCACACTACCCCCCAGATCAGCGGAATCCAGGTAATTGGCTTCATGAGTTGCAGGCGGATTTTCCAGATGGAAGTTTCTTGCACGTCGGCACCTTTCATACCAAGCATTTGTCGGGTACGGGCGCTATTACTCATTTCAGTTGTTTCAGGAGCGATTTCAGGTGATGGGGCTGACATTGGTTTGCTTATTTTGTCTAGATTACAAGTGGTAAACTCACGTACCTTTATACTCTTTAATACTCTAGTATGCCAGGATGCCTAATGTCCTGCCTTCTTACTCCCTGCTAGCGAGATATGCCAGACAATCCTTCCAGTCTTGATGCCGTGTTAGTCGCCCTGGAAACTGAACCACTGAGCGCAGCCCTGCTCGAGCTAAATACGTTTGCTGAGGCTAGCGGGCAGGTGGAGTTATGCCAGTGGGCGATCGCTGAATTACATGGCTATTCAGGTAACGAAACCTATCCCAGTTACCGCAACTTATCTTTGCAATATTTCGATGGGGGAGGACAAGCTATTCCAAGTCTGAGCGAGCAATATGGTAGTTGGCCCGTATTAAATGGCGTGCAGCAGTTAGAGTTGCAGATCAAGCACGGATTGACCATCAAGCCACCCCCCGAAGTACTCGATTTTCTCTCTCAAGCCTGCGATCGCCAGGTATTTGGCGGACACGTAAATCCCGAAACCCTACAACAACTACTTGCTGCAATCCGCACAGAAGCAATAAATAGATTGGGAGTTATAAGTCGTTAGCAACTCATTGCATTTTCGCGTCTGCCTAACCCTCCGTTTTGCCTATAGTTCGGCAACGCTGCTCCTAAAATTATTGCTATATTTGCTGGTGGAGCCACATGAGAATCGCTAAATCTGTAACTAATCTGTAACTAATCTGTAACTAATACCAATTTAAATTGTTGTGGTTACGGATGGGGGGTGGGGGCGTTGCCCCCACGAAGGGGTTCCACCCCTTCACCCCGTTCGATCTGTCGTGTTTACTGTTTAAATTAGTATAAATACTTATGACGACTGCTGAGCCTGCATATTCTGAATCTACATTTAGCCAGATCGTGCGCTTACTCCGTTGGCATAAGCCAGCGGGTAGGCTGATCCTAGCGATCCCAGCTCTCTGGTCTTTGGTGCTGGCAGCGAGAACGCAGAGCCAGTTGCCGCCATTGGATCTACTAGCCGTAGTTATAGTTGGCTCCCTTGCTACCAGTGCCGCAGGTTGCGTCATTAACGATCTGTGGGATCGCGATATTGACGTGCAAGTAGAACGCACAAAAACTCGTCCCCTCGCGGCCAAATCGCTCTCAATTAAAGTAGGTATTGCGGTGCTGGCAGTAGCTGCGATCTGTGCTTTTTTACTGGCTACTTACCTCAATCCCCTTAGTTTTAGCCTGTGCTTTGCTGCCGTGCCCGTCATTGCGATCTATCCCGCCTGCAAGCGTGTTTTCCCTTTACCCCAGCTCGTCCTGGCGATCGCCTGGGGATTTGCCGTGCTAATTCCCTGGGCGGCGCTGATCGGTAAGCTAGACGTGCATACCTGGGGGCTATGGGGCGCAACAGTCGCGTGGACGATGGGCTTCGATACGGTCTATGCCATGAGCGATCGCGCCGACGATCTGCGAGTGGGCGTGAAATCGAGCGCTATTTTCTTTGGGGATTATGTAGTGGGCGCGATCGCATTATTTTTCGCCCTTACAACTGCCCTATTACTATGGCTGGGTTGGGATCTGCAATTAGGTTACATTTACCTGCTTACCTGCGCGATCGCCGCTGTAGTCTGGCTGTGGCAGTGCGTGCAACTAAGTCAGCCCGAGCCAGCACCTGATATATATCAACGTATTTTTGGGCAGAATGTGGCGATCGGTTTTACGGTGTTAGCGGGTATGTTAAGCGCAATGCTTGTCAGATAGTAACCAATAAAAGTTACTACTGAACAGTATGCCAAGCACGCAAGTCTTTAACTGTTAATTAGTCAGCAGTTGTGCCTGGAGGTATACCAAAACTTAAGCTTTTGGTAACGTTTTAAGCCAAAAGATGCAGTTAAGCTACTTAGTGGTTCTGTTAAGATCAATTTGAGTTAACTTAGAAAACCTATGACGACTAACATTCAAGAAAAAATCCAAGAAGAACTTCAAGGCGCTCGCGAAGCTTGCGAAGCTAACGGCCCTGGTTCAAAGGAATGCGCAGCCGCTTGGGACGCGGTAGAAGAATTGCAAGCTGAAGCTTCTCACCAGAAGCAAGAAAAGGGTAAGAACTCACTGCAACAGTACTGCGATGACAATCCAGATGCGGCTGAGTGCCGAATCTATGAAGACTAAACAGTCTTCTAGATCGACTAAATAAATTCTCTAGTCGATCTTAAAGTCTATCAAATGCGGTTTTGGGAGTAGGTTGCATATGGCAATTATTTCGCTTAAGGCTTGGTATGTGCCTGAATACGAGCCATTGCGATCGCTCTCAGATCGTCCCCACGACCTCAGGTTAGCTAAAAATAGTCTGCTTAAGTCTGCTTTGCGCGCAGATTTTCTAGATGAGATTGAAGTTGTAAGTAGTTCGGAATGGTTTCAACGTTACCTGGGGGGGGATACCGTTGAGTTCTACATTGAAGGTAGCGGTAGTTACGTTATCTCTAATATCGATTTAATTAGCCACGAGATATATTTCACCAAACACGACACCTTCGTAAACCTGGAACCGACAGTATTTTTCAGCTATCAAACTCAGCGTGCCGACACCAGCGATATTATCCGCGAAGCTTTAGTAACTAGTATTGACAGTCTAAATAAGAAATCGCGCTTTAGTCTTTCTCTAGAGCAATCTCATCGCATGACCGACCAGCCCATCAAGCTGAATAGCGCTTTGATGTCTAAGCTGCGGCGCAGTTTGCTGTTTGTGGGAGATGTGAGTCCCATCGCTACGATTGACTCGGAGCCGCCCCAACTCTTGCTCAGCCCGCAGGTGTGCGTGGAGGTAGGGTATGCCATGCAGGTTAAACGCCTCGATCAGATTCTACTAATTCAAGTGGATGATGGCAATCAAGGGACATTTCCCTTTGACTTGCCAGTGTTTCAGCGTCTAGTTGTCAAAGACTACAAATCTTTAGCGAAGCAGTTACCCGAAGCGATCGCCACCCACCTCAGGCGCTTTAATTTGTTCTAATTTGTTATAGCTTTGACTAATTTTCGCTAGATTTGACTGATATGTAACGAAGAGTACATAATTTTAAGCCGTAAAATTGCACTATAGAGTGTATGCGCAGTTTCTAGTTCAATGAACGCGTTACCCATTTTGTCCTACCCAGCAACGTGCTTGATATGGCAGCCAGTTCAAAAGCCCCGTTCCGAGACGCTTATGGGGGATTTGGCATATCGAGCAGCGATGCTTTTTTCTAAGGTTCAGGCTGATATTGGTTTGTTACCCCCCTTCCTCAGAGTCTGCGCAGGCAGACTTTGTTTGTGTAGCCGCGACTTCTAGTCGCCAGGCAATATAGCAATCACAAATGATTTGTGAAAAAGAGGGTGTGGGGGCTGCGCCCCCACGCAGGGGTTCTACCCCTGCACCCCGTTCATATAATGATTTACGATCGCTATATTAGGGATAATTAACGCGTAACGCGGATTTGATATGAGCGCGCAAATCGGGTAGGAAGACATCGGCGATCTCGCTATTGAAGATGCTCTTATGTTAAAGAAAATTGGGGTTCTGGGTAACATCAGCTTAAAAATATCAATTCTTAATCAATAAGAAGATAGAACTCAGACACTTGAATGCTAAAGCCTTAATCCCCTTCGTGGGAGGTTGAGAGGAATCGACCTGTGCAGCTTTCGATCCATAAATTTCAACGATGAACTCCAAACAGTCTTACAAATATGATGGCAAAGCATAAAAGAACAGTTCTGATCGCACACCAAGATCTGCAACAAGGTAAAGCCTGGAAGGCTGCTTTAGAGACTCAGGATGTGAGTATAAACCAGGTAGAAACGCATGTTGAGATCGCCGACCTCCTCGATACCATGAAGAGGCTGCAAATTTCTTTACCAGATCTAATTCTCATAGATATTGGGATTAAAAGTCGCCCTCCTGGTCGGTTTTCTGAATGTCCCCAAGCTGAAACGGTATGCCGCTGGATCTGGAAAAACCAGGTGGAGACTAAAGTTGTTGTTCTTAGCCCTAAGTTAGAACAGATCTCAGACATCGAACGTGGGTGGGCGAAGCGACGAGGCGCTATTGATGTCTTACCTAAGCTTTATCAAGAGAATTTCATGGCGAACATCCAAACGATTGCTGATATTTTGGTATGCGATTTTCTGCCCGACCCCCTCCAATTAGTCGCGAGCCGCTTATTGCCGTTGGCAAGCATGAAGCTTAGGGACATCGACACGCCAGCATTTGAGCCACTTCCAATTGAAGCTCAGCTTGAAGCTCAGCAGTTGAGCGGAAAAGATATGGAGAAAGTGGAAGATCGAGAACGCTTTGAAATCCAGTCCGATGAAAGCGATCGCGATGAAGCAACTGTAATTGCATATCAGGATGCGAAGATTCATACTAGCGAAATATCAGATACAAAACCAGAACTGCCAGCATCCGATCGATCTGCCTCTCCGCCGCAGTCGAGCGCAGCCGATATGGCCGATCCAACAGCGATCGTATATAGAGGCGTTAAGATGCGCACAAGCCAACTGCCGGGAGGCGTGGAACCACCTCCAATGCCGGACGAGCGGCCTGCTTCCCCACAGCGATCGGTTACGGATGACGATGATGAGGATGTAATTATTTATCGAGGAGTGAGAATGAAAAAAATTAGATAATTACTATCCTCTATCCTCGATCGGACGCTATTGCACAACGGTTTCTATTACCTTTGACGGACGAGAAATGACGGCAAGTCAATCTTATTATTGCCAGGGCTGCGCGACTCTTTGGCCTTTGCGATCGTCGGCGAAGCTGGTTTACTACTACCGATCGCTTCAGAACGAGTTTCGGAGCGCACAGGAATTTCAGGCACCGGTAGAGCTGTCTTTGTCTGCAAGTCTTCCATGACATCAGGCTCTTTAGACTGCTCTAGGAACCGATCTAGAGTGCTGCTGAGCTGCATAGCATGACGCTGGTGTCCTAAAGCTTTATCCTTCCAATGTTGAATTGCGGCTTCGTACTCTGCTGTCTGACATGCCTGTTGCAATACCTGCTCTTGCAAATCGTGGATTTGCTGTTCGAGTTCCTGGAGACGAGCTTGAGTTGTGGAGTGCTCTGCTTCTGCTAGCTGGAGCGATTGCTGCAACCTTGCCTGGACAGAATTTTGTTTGGTGCGTTGAGCTTCCAATTCTTCTTTACATAAATTGGCAATATTTAGCTGCTGTTGCAGTTGCTGTACGGTTTGCTGACAAATCTGCAATTCCACCAACTCCTTTTGCTTGCCAGAATCAGCCGCATCCACTTGTTGCTGCAACGTCTGTATGGTTTGCTGTCTGGTTTGCAAGTCTTGTAAAGCCACCTTTAACTCAGCAGCTAATTGCGTTTGTGCTGTTTCCAAGCGATCTTTTTCCACCTGCAATTGCAAAATCTGGGCTTCGCGATCGGCCAGGATCTGTAAATCCTGCTGGTTGGGTGCGGCCAGACTAGCTAGTAGTTCCTGCTTTTCCTGTTCCCATGCCGCCTGGTAATATTGCACCATAGACTCAGCTTGTTCGACCTGCGCGGTGAGTGCCTGGACGCGACGATCGCGATCGCTATGCAACTGAGCTATTTCCTGCTCTAGTAGCTCGATGTATTCGCATTTAGCCTGATATTCCGACTCCCATTTAGCGACATTCTTCTCCAAAATGTCAACCTCCAGGGTTAAAGCTTGCAACTGACGATCGCAATCTTCAGTAGAACTAGGCTTGGTTTTTCCCTCTGAAATTTCCGGCTCAGTAGAACCTGTATTTTTTTTCTGCGGCGGTGAATTTTTGGAAGCGGAGAAAAGGCTCCGAGCCAGATTGGATTCAGACACTTAACACCTCACGGTTTACTAGTTCTTGGATGCGTTTTGCGGCTGCTTCACCAGGTTTATATTCCACGATTGTCAAGCCGCGATCGAAGGCAGTACGAATATCAGTGCTATCAGGAATCGTCACGGGCGAGAGCACGTCACTAAAGGTTTTCTGAGCCTGACTGTAAAGCTCGCCGGTATGGGAGTTCGCCCAAATTCCTCCTGGCTTATAGCGATCGTCCAACATATTAATCAAAACTTTGACTTTGCGCGGCCCGATAAAATTCTCTGCCTCCTGAATAAAACGAATGGTTGTTTCGGTGCATTGAAAATCGGTGCGATTTAGCCGAGTTGGAATAAATATCTTGTCAGCCGGCACCAGCGCGTTCGCTGTTAATTCATTGAGATCGCCAGGGCTGTCAATGAATATGTAGTCGTACTGATCTTTGATCCTTTCAATTTCACGATTAAGTACTCCCTCTTTGCCCATCTGCATAGCTGCTAGCTGCGTAACTGCCTCTGCCATCGAGACATGGGCAGAAACTGCATCAAGTCCCTTGGGCGACTCAAAGATAACCTCCTCAATATGTTTATCGGGTCGTTTCTTTAGGAACGCCAGGATTGTATCAGACTCATCCAGTGTGTCAACCTTGCCCAAGAACAAACTGCTACAGGTCGTCTGTGAAGTCATGTCAATGACCAGTACTCTGGCTCCATTCCGTGCGACCAGATGTGCTGAATTCGAGCACAGGGTAGATTTCCCCGTGCCACCTTTGTTGTTGGTAAATGCTAATACCTTAGTCATTTACAGCTCTTAGAACTGATGGGTAAAGTTTTACAGAAAGGTTAGCAGAATTGTGTCATTTTGTCAGGCTTTCTTGGGAAAGCTACCTAAAAATAACTACCTTTTTACGGGCAGCGATCGCATGAGGCAATGTGCTGTTATCCATTCAGCGATCGCTTTGCGATCGCCAGACCCCTTTTAGGATCGACATAAGTATGCTTGATGCCAACACGATTTTGCGCGATCGCTACCAACTCGATCGTCAATTAGGCAAAAATGCCGGGCGACAAACCTGGTTAGCGCGAGATCTCGAACAGGACGAACCCGTAGTGGTCAAACTCCTGACTTTTGGTGGCGACGTACAATAGACCTCTTGCAGATTAGGTTGAGGTTGAGTTGCCAAAGAACCCCAAGATAGGAAAATATCAGGACATAGCAATAACGAAAAAGCGTCCTGATGATGAACTATATAATAGCGCAAACCCTACCTGCTGCACACTTTAAGCGTCGATTTGGTATCGAGACTAATACGTTCAAAGCAATTGTGAAAGTGCTTAAACCAGAGTGGCGAGCAACGCCAACACCTGGAGCCAAGCCTAAACTCGGACTAGAAGACCGCATATTGGTTGCCTTCGAGTATTGGCGGGAATATCGCACCTACTTTCACATCGCCACTAGTTGGGGCATCAGCGAGTCTACAGTTTGTCGAATAGTGCATTGGGTAGAGGAGACTTTAATCCGCTCACGTCGCTTTCGACTACCTGGGAAGCGCCAGTTGGTGCGGGGCTTTGGGATACCTACAGTCGCGATCGTTGATGTGACTGAAACTCGCATTGAGCGTCCTAAGCGGCACCAACGTGCCTTTTATAGCGGCAAACAGAAAGGGCACACGCTCAAATGTCAACTCATAATTGACGCTCTTACTGGGCAGATTATCTGTACGTTTTTCGGCAAGGGGCGACGGCATGATTTCAAGCTGTTCAAAGCTTCTGGCATCCATTTCCATCCTCAAACCGAGAGTTTGCAGGACAAGGGTTATCAAGGCATCCAGAAACTGCATCTCTACTGCCGCTTACCCCACAAGAAACCGAAAGGTGGTCAGCTTACGCCTGAGCAGAAAGCGTTCAACCGCCAACTTGCGCGCCAACGGGTTGGCATTGAGCATGTTAATCGCCGCTTGAAGATCTTCCGCATCTTATCTGGACGCTATCGCAATCGTCGTCACCGCTTTGGTTTGCGTTGCAATCTAATTGCTGGTCTCTACAATTTTGAACGCTCTCAAGGCTCCTCAGTTGGCTAATTTGCAAGAGGTCTAATGGGACGATCTCAAGCTATTCGAGCGCGAAGCCCAGGTATTGCAGCAACTCGACCATCCCTGCATTCCCAAGTATCGCGACTACTTTGCCATTGACGATCGCGCCCTGTGGTTTGGTCTGGTGCAGGAATATATCCCCGGTACATCGTTGCAGGAACGGCTCGATCGCGGCGATCGCTTCTCGGTTGCTCAGGTATACGGCATCGCACGGGCAATCCTGGAGATTTTGTTCTACCTGCACGAACTCTCGCCGCCCTTACTGCATCGGGATATCAAGCCTGGTAATATCTTGCTGGACGAGGGCGATCGCGTATATCTAGTAGACTTTGGCGCGGTGCAGGATCGGGCGGTAGCAGAGGGCAGAACCTTTACCTCAATTTCTCCTCGGCTATGCAGTTCTCGATGCCGCAAGCGATCGCGGCACTTATCGTGGCAATATTCTCACTGCCGAAGAAGCCATGTGGCTGGCTGCCAATATCAAAGATTGGTTGCAGAGTATGGCAATTTGAGCGCGTAATACCAATTTAAATTGTTGTGGTTACGGATGGGGAGTGGGGGCGTTGCCCCCACGAAGGGGAGGCAGGGCGGTCTTGGGGGTTCCCCGCTAGAGCCACTGCCGTGTTCTACCCCTTCACCCCGTTCGATCTGTCGTGTTTGCCGTTCAAATTGCTATATGGCTAAGTCTCTGGTGGCTCGTTCCTAGGATACGTTTGCACTCAATTCGTACCTTTTTTCTGCCCTAAACTTCTCAAACACGCTCTAATCCTAGGATGACTCTTCTATGGTCTCAACCCTCAAAAAGAGAGGCAATTCTTGATTCAATCGCCCCAATCTCACAAACTCAGCGTAGGTGTCAGCCTCGATGGACAGAAGTTCTGCTTGCAGTTGCTCCGCAACGATCGTCTGGAGGTCAGGGTAGTTTGTCTGAAGCTGTTCAATTTCGGCTTGTAGTCGGGTTAGCTCTTCCTCAACCAACCATACTTGCTTGAGATAAAATTTAGACTCGACACCGAGCTGCTGCTCTACGTCGCTCAATCTTTGCCGCACTCGTCTCAAAGCAGCCTGACGGGCAATGACCGCTAAATACTGCTGGCGTATCGATTGGTCGCCCAGCAGATTAAGTTTTTGGAGCATGGGTTGAATCGTCAGACCTTGGACGAGTAGCGTAAATAGCACGGTTCCAAAAACAGTTGCAATTACCACCTCACGTCCCGCAAAGCTATCGGGCACGCTCAATACCAAGGCAATGGTCACGGCACCCCGTAATCCTCCCCACCACAACACAGTCTGTTTGGGTAAGGGAATAGCAGAATGCGCGAAATAGTTGCTCAATCCCCCCAGTCCGTAAATAACGATCGCCCGAGTCAAAATTATCGCGGCGATCGCTGCAGCGATCGCGCCCAAATTTTCACCCAAATTCGCAAAGCGAACTTGAGTACCAATGAGCAAGAAGACAATCGAATTCACGAAAAAAGCTAAAAATTCCCAAAACTCACTCACAATGATACGGGTACGAGGACTCATGCCGATAAGAGAGCCAAAGTTGCCTAAGATGAGTCCCGTGGTAACTACCCCAATCACCCCCGATCCCCCTAATTCTTCCGAAATCACGAAAGCGCTATAGGCAACAACTAGAGTTAACGACTGCTCCACTAGCGGTAAATCAAGCCTCTGGGTTAGATAAGATGTCCCAAATCCAATCAGTCCGCCAACCGCCAACCCAATCCCAACTACCGCAATCAACTGAGTCAAAATGGGCTGAAGCGCTAAATTTGCAGCTCCCTGAGAGAATGCCGCCAGAAATCCAAAGGCAACTACTGCCACCCCATCATTAAACAAACTTTCTCCTTCCATCAAAGTCGTTAGTCGCTTGCCAACACCCAGAGATCGGAACAAAGCCGTCACCGAGACAGGATCGGTTGCAGATAGGCTGGCACCTATCAATAACGCAGTTGTCAAAGAAAAACCGACGAATTGATTTAGGCTAATGGCAATCCCTGCAATGGTAATGAAAACACCCAGGCTCGCATAAAGAGAAATTGGAATTAAATCCCGCTTTAACATTGTCCATTTCAGGTTCCATGATGCTTCAAATAGCAAAGGCGGTAGAAAAATTAATAGAATCAATTCGGGCGAGAGTTCGATCAATCGCACATCTGCCAAAGCAAGTCCTAATCCCACAATCACCAGTAGCAATGTATAGGGAATTCGACGAAGCCAGCTAAAAACCTGTGGTAGGATTGCCACGCTCAAAGCTATCGAAAGCACGAGTAAAAATCGCTTCAAGTTCTCTTCGATGAGAACTTCCTGTAGACTTGCCTCTATCATTAATCTTTAATTTCCCATAGTAATTGTTTATGGTACACAGCTTCAATCTCGCTTGTCAACGGTAAAGAGATGTGGCTGAAGCGATCGCTAGCAGTAGGCTTATAGCGGTTTTCAGATGAAAACGAGAAGGGGGTTTGGGGGCGTTGCCCCCAAGAAGGGGTTCCACCCCTTCACCCCATCCATCAAACCTGTTCTCAATTAAAAAACGCTATAAGAAGCGGGAGTTAAGTTCAATAACTATATCGTTTGATGGCTTTATTAACGATGTCAAGAGTAAAAGCGTCATGATTAAGGCTTCTAGCGTACCTTATCCTACAGGAAAAGCCAATTAGACTGACTGAAGGGCAAAAATAGGCTAGATAATCTCAAACGCTTAGGATATAATAACTGACAATTTATGTGGTAGAGAACTACCCAGAAAAATTATATTTATGTTTTCTCACATGCATGAGCGACAGATGCACTGGGTTCGCTGGTTATTGACGTGCGGGTGGCTCTCGATCGTCGCTTCTTTGTTTTACGATCCCTGGACATCGGCACTAACCAAGCCAGATCATCCCTGGAGTCCCTTGCGACTCACTGATGTATGCGTGCGGGTGCAGGGTAAATGTTTGACAGAACAACCTTACCCCTTGGGAGCAACTCTGTTCTGGGGAGCGATCGTTCCGTCGGGCATCTTTATTTTGCTGGTGTTCGGTCACGAATTGTGGCGGCGAATTTGTCCCTTATCGTTTCTATCCCAAATCCCCCGCGCTCTAGGTTGGCAACGACAGTTCAAACGGGAGAACAAACAAACCGGGAAAGTGCGCTACGAACTGGCAAAGGTTAAACCCGAATCCTGTCTGGGCAGGAACTCTCTCTACGTGCAATTTAGCTGGCTGTTTGTGGGAATATGCGGGCGGATTTTGTTTTTCAACGCCGATCGCCTCGTGCTGGGGTTGTGGATCTCGTTTACGATCGCAGCGGCAATTGCGGTTGGCTACTTTTATGGGGGCAAGTCCTGGTGTCAGTATTTCTGCCCGATGGCACCCGTGCAAACGATTTTTAGCGAACCGAGTGGTTTGTTGGGAAGCAAGGCGCACACGAGCGACCAAAAGATTACCCAATCGATGTGCCGCACGGTTCTGCCGGATGGCACAGAACAAAGTGCTTGTGTGGCCTGTCAAAGTCCTTGTTTTGATATCGATTCCGAACGAGCCTATTGGGATGGACTGAACAAGCCGACAGAATCTCTGGTGCGCTACGGCTACGTGGGCTTGGTAATTGGTTATTTTGTTTATTACTATTTATACGCGGGTAACTGGGATTATTACTTTTCCGGTGCTTGGAATCGCGACCCCAATCAACTCGCTTCCCTGATGAATCCGGGACTCTATCTATTCGGTCAGGCTATCAATATCCCAAAACTGTTCGCGGTGCCGCTGGTGCTGGGCGGGTTTACGGCAATCGGGGTTCTCGTTGGGCGATCGATTGAAAACTATGCAATATCCAATCGTCAGCGGTATCACCTAAATCTGTCCCCCGAACTGATTCGACATCGCCTGTTTGCCATTTGCACCTTTGGTGTTTTCAACTTCTTTTTCTTCTTTGCGGGCCGTCCCCTCATGCAATTGCTGCCGTTGTGGGTGCAATATGGGTTTGATGTCAGTATTGTCTTCTTCAGTACGCTTTGGCTGCAAAAGACCTGGCGGCGCAGTCGAGATCTCTATGCTCGCGAGAATCTCGCCAGTCGATTTCGCAAACAATTGGAGAAATTGCAACTGGACGTTTCGCAGTTCTTAGAGGGCCGTTCTCTTGCGGATCTCAATGCCAATGAAGTGTACGTGTTGGCAAAAGTGCTGCCTGGTTTTACCCGTGAAAAGCGCCACGAAGCATATAAAGGCGTGTTGCAGGAAGCTTTAGAAGAAGGCCATGTGAACTACTCCAACAGTCTGGAGGTTTTGCAGCAAATGCGCCAGGAGTTGGGTATTTCCGATGACGAACACCGTGAGGTGCTAGAAGAATTGGGCATCGAAGACCCAGAATTACTCAACCCACAACGTCAACGGACGTTAGAAAATCAGATTCGCTTAAGCGGCTACCAAAAATCCCTGGAACGATTGATGAGGCTAAAACAAAGACAGCCCGATTTGACAACATTTGAGCCATCTCAGCAAGATTCGATCGAAATTCGCTCCCTGCAACGCGAGTATGGAATTTCGGCAGAAGAAGACGACGGGATTTTGAGAGGGCTTTCTCCCAATGCCGATATAGTTCAAAAAGCTGAATTTTTATTGGCTCAATTAACTGAGTGGATTGCCTGCGATCGCGCCTTGCATCACCCCAGCCTTCAGAGGCAGCCAGCAGTAGTAACACTGTTACGTGACAGCGTAGATCGCAAACAAAAACCGATCGTGCAATCGATTTTGAAAATCCTGATCGCGCTGCAAGATAGTCCACCGGCATTGACGATCGCGCAATCCCTGAAACAGCGCGCTCCCCAAATTGTCATAGAACGGGTGAACCCCAAACTCTGGCAAAATCGCCTGCATCCTGAGATCGCCCGAACTTTGACGCAGCCAGCAGAATTCCCGATTCCCAGCAATCCCGAATCTCCTACTCAAGAAACCTTGAGCTATTTAGAACTTTTACGACAACACGACAATCCTTTGGTACAAGCGACGGCGCTTTATGCGATCGCGCAATTGGATACAGAACTCGCTCAGAGCCTGGCTCGCGATCTGCGGCACGAGCCGCATTCATTGCTTGTCCGAGACACCGCCGCACACCTACTGGCTTTGCCGCCCTCACCTGCCCTCATGGATTTTTCCAAGCTAGAGAAATTGGTTTATTTGTTTAACAACGATTTCTTTCATCTTGTCCGAACCGAAACCTTGATGGCACTTGGCGATCGCTCTGAAATAAGAACTTACTCATTAGACGAAGCGATCACAGAAGCAGGGGATACCTGTCGGGAGTTGCTGTTGTCGCTCGAAGGGGAGGTCAAAATTCACTACCAGCTTGCCGATGGTGTTCGCATCGAAAGGCTGCATCCCGGCCAACTGTTAGATGAATTGGAGGTTTTGACGCACAGCAACCTTGAAAATACCATTCTCGCAGATAGCGCAAGGACTCGTATTTTGGCAATCTCTGTTGATGCCTTCGATGACCTCCTTGTCGATGACCCTGATTTTGCCCGTCGGGTTCTGGAACTCGAAAGTCAGCAACTCCAGCGACTCATGCGATCGACGCAAGGAACATCTATTAGTTAGTAGATTGATTATTAGCAGACTATGGCATCAGTTTATGAGGTATAGTAATAGAGCATCCGCTCTTTTTGACATTGCGACATGAGTTGCTTCCGGTTGGAAATCTACTGGAATTGAAGGTGCAGATGATTGAATTTGTACGAGGTATTGTGTTTTAATTTCTCTTATATAGCACTTTTTAATTGAGAACGGGTTTTATTGATGGGGTGAAGGGGTTCCACCCCTTCTTGGGGGCAACGCCCCCAAACCCCCTACTTGTTCCGATCTGAAAACCGCTATATTATCCAACTTATCCAACTGGCGATGAAATATTGCAACAGAGTATTATTCCCATCTGCTGGCTCCTGGAGTGGCAGTGAATTCCTCTTGGGGGTGCTGATTTTATTCGGTTTGGGAGGCTGTGCAGGTAACCAGCCTGTGGTTAGAAGTCCTCAAGCTATACCGGTAAAACTACAACGATTAGATTCGAATGTGCTGGAGGATGCCACCGAGTTTGTCGGCAATTTGGAAGCTGTCAAAAAGGTGCAGCTAAGAGCCCAGATCGAGGGGGAAATTACCGAGATTCCCGTGATTTTCGGACAGCGAGTCCAACAGGGAGAACTGTTGTTTCGACTGGAGCCCGCTCAAACTGCTCCTCAACTAGCAGGCGTGAACGCCCAAGTTAATGCTGCCGAAATGGCTTTGAAATCAGCCGAAGCAAATTTGGAACAGACCATTGCCCAGCGGGGGACTATTGAGTCTGAGTTGGAGTTTAATAAGACTAACTTTCAGCGAGCTAAGACGCTGGTCGATGAAGGGGTTGCGCCTCAAGTTTCTTTGGATGAGAAAACTAAAAGAGTCGATATTAACATCGCCCAACTCAGGGCTCAGGATAAAGTGATTCGAGCTAGCAGAGCAGCAGTCAATCAGGCTCAAGCCAATCTGCGTAATGCTAAGACTCAAGTAAATACTGCTCTGGTGCCTTATCAGCTAAAGCAGATTAGGTCTCCTATTAATGGGGTGATTGGGAATTTCAACGTTCGGGTTGGGGACTATATTACCGCCGGACAAGTCTTAACGACGATCAATCAGAATGATTTCTTCGATCTGGTCATTCCAGTGCCGACGACCTACGCCAACCAATTGCGACAGGGGGTGTCCGTATCTCTGATAGACCCCCAATCCAATGAGGTGTTATCGTCGGAAGGCAGTATTGCTTTTATTTCTCCTGTCGTCAACAATTCTGCCCAATCCATCACCACTCGTGCCCGTTTTCCCAACCCCAATGGCAGGTTGCGAGACAATCAGAACGTCAAGGCAAGAGTGACCTGGAACCGTCGATCGGGAGTTTTGATTCCCGTTACAGCAGTTGCACAGATCGGCGGTCAGGCTTTTGTCTTTGTCGCCCAGAAAACCCCTTGCCGAGAAGGAGAACCACCCCTCGTCAGCGATCTAATCGTCTGTCAGCGACTCATCAAAGTGGGAGAAATTCAAGGGCAGAACTACCAAGCGATCGAGGGTCTAAAGCCCGGCGATACGATCGCCGTGTCGAACATTCTCAGCTTGAGGAATGGTACCCCGATCAGACCGGAATCTTAGGAGCGCACCGACATAGATGTTACTATCGTTCTCCAGCAATTTTATTAAGCGTCCCATATTGACAACGGTTTGCACCCTGTTGATCGTGTTGGTGGGTGCCATTTGTATCCCTCTATTGCCAATCAGCTATCTGCCGCCCCTGACGCCGGTGACGATCCAGGTGGCTGCTAGCCTGACTGGAGGGGATGCGATTACAGTAGAAAATACCGTTACCACGCCTCTAGAGCGACAGATCAACGGGGCCAGCAACATGCAGTACATGACTTCCAATAGCACGGCTACGGGACTGTCGCTCATTACTGCCTATTTCAGACCCGACCAGAATCAAAATCTGGCCCAAGTGGACGTGCAAAACCGGGTGGGAATTGCCTCTCCTCTGCTGCCAGTTCAGGTGCAACAACTGGGTGTGAGAGTGGAGAAAACCTCTCCTGCTATCCTTTTGGGCATTGGCATCTATTCCCCCGATGACTCCCTCGATCCCAAATTTATTAGTAACTACGTCGATCTCCAAATCAAGGATCAAATTACCCGGATTCCCGGCATCTCTCAAGTCTTAAGCGGTGGCGAACTCCTCTATGCCATGCGGATCTGGCTCGACCCCAAAGCGTTGGCGGCGCGGGGCTTAACCTCTCAAGATGTCACCCGCAGAATACAAGAGCAAAACCCGCTCATTGGTTTGGGGGGGATCGGACAATCTCCTACCGCTGAGGATCAAACCTTCGTGTTCACTATTCCCTCGGCAACCCAGCTAAAGGATGTCAGGGACTTTGAAAACATCGTACTAAGAGTTCAGCCCAACGGTGACCTGGTGAAGCTGAAAGATGTCGGACGGGCAGAACTGGGAGCGCAGAACTACAACACTGCCTCCTTTACGAACGGTCACCAGGGAATGACCATGCTGATTTTTCAAGAGTCAGATGCCAATGCCCTGGTTGTGGCGGAAGCAGTCAAACAGAAACTAGCCGAGTTGAAGCAAAATTTTCCACCAGGGTTAGCGGCTGTGCCAGTTTTCGACACTACCCTATTTGTGAATCAGGCCACTACTGAAGTGATATGGACGTTAGTGAAAGCGGTGGCTCTGGTGGTGATCGTGATCTACATCTTTCTCCAGGATTGGCGCGCCCTGGTGGTTCCCATTATTTCCATGCCCGTAGCACTGGTGGGATCTCTGGCGATCGCCTATGTCTCCGGCTTTTCACTCAATACCCTTACCCTATTGGGTCTGATCCTGGGGACAGGAATGTTGGTGGACGATGGTATTGTGGTGGTCGAAGCCATTGTCGAAAAGCTGGACAGTAGCCCGGGCATTTCGCCCCGACAGGCAGCCTTTGATGTCATGCAAGTGCTGACACGAGCGATCGTTGGCACCACCATGGTATTGATGGCGGTATTTGTGCCCGTAGCTTTTTTCCCCGGTACGACCGGGATTATTTACAAGCAGTTTGCCCTGATCATTGCCTTTGCGCTGTTGGTCTCTGCCTTTAACGGGCTGACTTTCAACCCCAGTATTGGTGGCCTTGTGATGCTCCCCCACACCCACGGAGAAAAGACTGGGTTTATGGGCGGTTTCTTTAATGCTTTTAACCGCAGCTTCGATCGGTTCAGAGAACGCTACCTTGCGGTAGTAACATTCCTAATTCGCATCCGTTACCTCGTGTTGGTCGGTTTTGGACTTCTGATTGCCACAACCATATTTTTATTTCAGGCTCTACCCACTGGATTTGTCCCCCAAGAAGACCAGGGGGTATTTCTGGGGATTATTAACGCTCCTCCTGGTGCTTCTCTCAGCTATACCAATAAGGTGGCAAACCAGATTTGGCAAAAATTGAAAACCTACGACGAAATTGAATACGTCACCGTCGTGTCCGGTTTCAGTAACAGGGGAAGTATTCCCAACGCTGGCTCTTTATATGTTTCGCTTAAACCCTGGAGTCAGCGCACAAGGCCAGAACAGCAAATTGACGGTCTATTGGAGCGCGTCAATCGAGATTTGGCATCGATTACGGATGCACGGGTTACAGCATTAAATATACCTGCCATCCTTGGGCTAGGCAGATTTGGCGGCAGTGAGATGCAATTTCTGGATAGCACTGGCGGCACTTTGACCTTCGATCAATTTGTCGCCAATGCCAACTCAATCGTCGATCGGGCCAGAACCAATCCAGTCATTGGGGCAAGAAATATTTTTTCGCCCACGCCTCCCAGTGCGCCTCAGTTAGAGATTAAGATCGACCGCGATCGCCTGCAATCCCTCAATGTCAATTTCAACGATGCGATGGCTACCTTAGGAACCTATCTGGGGTCTAGTTTTGTGAACCAGTTTTCCTTTGGCCCGCGTTATTACCAGGTCTATGTCCAGTCGGATGCAAAGTTTCGCAGCTCTCCTTCAGATATCAAGCAAATTTATGTCCGTTCCCAGGATAACCAGATGGTAGCTTTGAGCGAATTCGTCACGATCGAGAAAACTACGGGACCTCAGGTAATTAACCACTTCAATATTTTTCGTTCGGTTGATATTGTTGGCAACCCCGCACCCGGCTATAGTAGCGGACAGGCGATGGAGGGCATGGTGCAAGCTTTTAAGGAAAAGGCACTCCCCGGCACAAGCTACGAATGGTACGGCTCGGCCAGAGAACAAATTGCATCTGGTAGACTGGCACCAATTATCTTTGGTCTGGGGCTGTTGGTTGTGTTCCTGGTGTTGTCGGCGCTGTACGAAAGCTTTATTGACCCGTTCATCATCCTGATCGTCGTACCCTTAGCCATGCTGGGGGCTTTGGCATTCACTATGGCGCGGGGTTTGGAGAATAATGTCTTTTGCCAAATTGCTCTGCTAATGCTGATTGGTCTCTCCAGTAAAAATGCAATTTTGGTTGTAGAGCTAGCCAACCAGGCCGTTCTGAAGGGAGCGAGCTACACGCAAGGCATTCTTAGTGCTTTTGGACAGCGGTTTCGACCGATTTTAATGACCGCAGCCTCAGACTTAGCGGGATTCTCTGTGCTGCTGATCGCCTCAGGGGCGGGGGCAAATTCCCGTTGGTCGGTCGGCTATGCCGTTTTTGGTGGCGTACTGACTGCTACCATCATGAATCTGTTGATGTTGCCAGTGCTGTACGTGGTGATTAAGACCTTGGCGGGGAAAGTCAAAGGTAAGCCCCCTCAGCCACCTTCTGCCCTACCTCCTGAAAATCCTAACACGGATGTCATGCAGCCATCTGGTTAAGGTGAGAAGCTATCAGATTTCAGAACATTGAAGTAAAAAGGTATTTATCTCAATGAATCTCCTTTATATAACTCTTTTATACGCGATGTTCAACTAAAAGGCTGAAAGCCTTGATCCCTCGTACTGAACTAATGAGGAGTTTGAATTTCCGGTATCTCAAACAACCTCATGGCAATAGCTCAAAAATAGTTAGACATCGATTGATTCTAATAGATTTGAAACCTGTATCAATTTAGGTGATATCATCATGTAAGCAGAAAATTCAGGGCTATAGCGCAGTTGGTAGCGCATCTCAGTGGCATTGAGAGGGGTAGCAGTTCGAATCCACTTTAGCTCCATAAATTATGGAGGAAGCAGAGTCGCCAAAGCTGTCCAGACTATTGCTAGTAGTAAACGGGAGCATCCTATGGCATCAAACAAGGATTATAGTCCATATTCAGATCGGGATTTCAGCCCGATGACAGAAAAGCAAACCCTGCCCCTGAACGCCCTGATTGCCCTCGTCGTGGGGTCGATGGTGGGCGCTGGGATCTTTACGCTACCTGCTGGATTTGGTCGTGCGACGGGAGTGATCGGCGGGTTAATCGCCTGGGTGATTGCAGGCATTGGCATGTTGATGCTGGCGTTCGTCTTCCAAACCTTGGCGCAACGCAAACCCGATCTGGATTCGGGTATTTTCGCCTATGCCAAAGCTGGATTTGGGAATTATATTGGCTTCCTGGCAGCGCTGGCTTTTTGGTCGAGTACCTGCGTCGGTAACGTCTCCTACTTTGTCCTGATCAAATCAACCTTGGGAACTTTCTTTCCGGTCTTTGGCGACGGCAACACCGTTCCGGCGATCGCGACTGCTTCCATCATTCTGTGGATTTTTCACTTTATGATTCTGCGCGGAGTGAAGCAGGCCGCTGGATTGAACACCATTGTCACGATCGCCAAGATTGTGCCGATCCTGATCTTTATTGCCGTCCTCCTATTTGCTTTTAAGCTGGATGTCTTTTCTGCCAATCTTTTGGGTGGGCAGGGCTATGAGGCGGAGTCGCTGTTTGCTCAGGTGCGTAACACCATGCTCATTACGGTGTTCGTGTTTATCGGTATTGAAGGAGCCAGCGTTTACTCTCGGTATGCCGAAAAGCGAACTGATGTTGGGAAAGCCACGATTTTGGGATTCCTGGCAGTCCTCTGCTTGCTGATCCTGGTGACAATGTTGCCCTTTGGTCTGATGCCTCGCACCGAACTAGCAGCCTTAAGGAATCCATCCATGGCAGGCGCATTTGAGGTGGTTGTGGGGCGCTGGGGCAATGTATTCATCAGTGTGGGTCTGCTGATTTCAGTCTTTGGGGCATTCCTGGCATGGACTTTATTTGCCGCCGAAGTCCCATTTATGGCAGCCAAAAACCAGATCATGCCGCACTTTCTCACTCGAGAAAATGCTCAGAAGGTGCCATCCATATCGCTTTGGATGACCAATATTGTGGTTCAGTCATTTTTGATTGTGACCCTGTTCTCCCAAAATGCGTTCACACTGGCTTTAGAGCTAGCCAGTTCTCTGTCGCTGATTCCCTACCTGTTGGTGGCTGGTTACGGGCTGAAATTGGCTTTAACTCGAGAAACCTACGAGCGGGATGCTCCCAACCGAACTAAGGAACTGGTAATTGCCGCGATCGCCACCCTTTATGCGATTTTGATGCTCGTAGCGGGTGGTTTAGGAAAACTGCAGTTGTCAGCGCTCATCCTCGCCCCGGGAACCATTCTATTCTTCCTGGCTCGACGGGAGCAAAACCGCAAAGTATTTACCTTCGGTGAGTGGTTTATTTTTTCTGTGATTGTGATCGCTGCCCTGTCAGCCCTTTACGGGTTTGCAACGGGTCGGATCGTCATCTAATCGATCGTGTTACGCAGATATTTTCAACGAATGAGAGGCTCACTTTAACCGCCTTGCTCAACTGTAAATAAACGAACGGAGTTTTTATGACTGTTGCAACCAACACGACTACGTCCAATCAAGGTTCCACTGCTTATGGCGTACATTCAGAAGTGGGTACGCTGCGGAAAGTGATGGTGTGTGCCCCCGGTTTGGCTCACACTCGACTGACTCCCACCAATTGCGACGATTTGCTGTTTGATGATGTGATGTGGGTGGATAACGCTAAGCGCGACCACTACGATTTCGTCTTGAAAATGCGCGATCGCGGCGTGGAAGTCGTGGAAATGCACAATCTCTTGGCGGAAACTCTGGATAAGCCAGAAGCCAAAAAATGGTTGTTAGACCAGCAAATCACCCCCAATGAAGTTGGAGTGGGACTGATGGAGGATGTCCGATCCTTTCTGGAAAGTCTACCTTCTCGGCAGCTCGCAGAGTTCATGATCGGCGGACTTTCCGTTGTCGATATGCCTGAAGACTTCGGCAGTCAAATGCTGAAGCTGTCCCGCGAGGAGTTTGGCATGGCGGGATATCTGCTGCCCCCCTTGCCCAACACTTTATACACCCGCGACACCACCTGCTGGATTTATGGCGGTGTGACACTAAACCCGCTCTATTGGCCCGCTCGCCACGAAGAAACGCTGCTGACCACCGCCATTTACAAGTTCCATCCCAGCTTTGGAGCGGATAAGGTGAATGTGTGGTGGGGCGATCCAACTCAAAACTTCGGGTCTGCCACCATCGAAGGCGGCGATGTGATGCCCATCGGCAATGGCAATTTGCTGATTGGTATGAGCGAGCGCACCTCCCGCCAGGGAATTACCCAACTGGCGGCAGCCCTATTTGCCAAAGGTGCAGTGGAACGCGTGATTGTGGCCGGAATGCCCAAGCTGCGATCGGCGATGCACCTGGATACGGTGTTTACGTTTTGCGATCGCGATGTCGTCACTCTCTTTCCCCAAATCATGGATCGAGTGGTAACCTTCTCGCTCCGACCCAGCGACAAAGCTCCTGGCTACGAGTTGACCAAAGAAACGGAACCATTTGTGGATGTGGTTGCGGCGGCATTGAATTTCAAAAAACTGCGCGTGGTAGAAACCGCTGGTAATCCTTATGCCATGGAGCGGCAACAGTGGGATAGCGGTAATAACATGGTGGCGATCGCCCCTGGAGTCGTCTTTGCCTACGATCGCAACACTCTCACCAATACCGCTCTCCGCAAAGAGGGCGTCGAAGTGATCACGATCGTCGGAGCAGAACTGGGTCGTGGACGCGGTGGTGGACATTGCATGACCTGTCCGATCGTTCGAGATGCTGTTGATTTCTAAACACGCGATGTGCAACTAAAGAAACTGAAAAAAACTCACAGCCGAGAATGTTAGAAAATAGGACGGTAGTGATGCAAAGTAATGTTTAGGCGCGAAGCAAGGCATTGTAATGATTTATGAAATACCAAATAGCTCCTACATGATTCTCTAACTTCTTAGAAAAAGATAATGACTGGCGCACCAGTCTGCCAATTCTTTGCCGCAAAGTATTGTTAAGTCTTTCGATATAGCTGGTCTTACCAGTTTCTTTGCCAACCGCCTGATGGCGCTTCCTCAGCAAAATCAGAGCGTAAGCTTCCCAAAAATCGGTATAACATAACGCACATTGACGATAGACTGCAGGTATTGATTGCCATAGCTTCTTGGCGGAGCGACGAGAGCGATCGCCGATATAGGCCCCCACAATTTCGCGGGTATTAGCATCAAGAGCCAACCAAACCCATTTTTTGTGCTGTTTACTACCTACAAACGACCACATCTCATCTAACTGAATCGTCAGCTTTCCCACCGCTTTGGGCTTAACCTCAACTTGCTGGGGGACATCTTTGTATTTGCGATTGACATAGAGTTGTAACTACCGCGCCGATACGCCTGTGATTCTGACGATTGCCGCGAGTGCTAGACGTTCGAGCAACAGTTTATCAATGAGAGCGCGGATGGCTGCATCAATGGGTTGTTTTGTGGGATTTTCCACAAACTGCCGACCGCATTCTTGGCACTTGAATCTTGGTTTGCCATAGTGTGTTTTTCCGTATTTGATGATTTGTGGCGATCCGCATTTGGGGCAGTTCATTTATATGCTTAAAATGATTGACTGTTATAGATTACAGGAGAAACATTACTTTGCATCACTACCACCCCTGCGTGGGGGCGCAGCCCCCACACTCCCTGTCCTAAGAGATCTGTCTATGGCTATAAAAGCAAAGGTCTTCGGAAATACCCGAAGACCGCTATTCTAGTAAAGGTAAATTCTCTAAGAAGTCATATCAAGAACTTCAACTATTGAATTTAATCTTTAAGTTTGAGTAACTGGTTCAACCTTGGTATAAGATAGAACCCCTTCAACTCCGGCAAAAGTTCCTGACAGGGGGAACCCTCTCTGCTCGTCTGTCAAAATTGCCACAATGGGAATAATTAAGTCTTGGATATTCTTTGGGTCGTCAATGTATACACCCATCTGGATGTGACCGTCGGTTGCCCGTGCCGTCCCTGTAAACTTGCTATTGATGTCGGCTTGAGAAATAAAAGCAGTTACTTTTATATCAGAGTGCGGCGGCACCGTCACCTTCGTGCTCTGCGACCAGGTGCGAGACTCTGTTTGGGTCCAAGATTGATTGGCGGTAAAAGATACTTCAGCATCTAGCGAGACTTCACCTTCACCAATAATCGGTAGCCCTGCTTTAAACTTTGCCGATGCACCAACCTTCAATCCCTCACTAAAGCCAAAAGTAAAGCTTTCCGTAAGAGTTTTCGAGTATGTGAAAGTGTCATCTAAACTGCTCGTTCCGGTATCGTTAGTATAGATTCGTTCGCCCACAATCTCAGGTGTATAGTTCGTAACTACGTCGGAGTATTTAAAATCAACAAGATCGACATAGACTTCGTAGCAGTCAACCCAAGCAATCGATTTAAACTTACTGACATCAATCGTACTTGTTTGGGCTACATATTCCTTTACTTTAAGGAAAATATTATCTGTATCATTGAGAATAATCGATTCGATTTGTTTTTGAACATCAATCTCTGTTGTATTTGTCGTCATGAGTTCCATAAGGCAACCTCTTGAATCACAATGAATTTAGATTATCTCAAAGCTCAATCTCATGCATCTGCTAATTGTCATTTCCTATGGATTACAATTGTCATTTCCGTCTCTAAGGAGATTTCTAGTAAATAAAATCCCCGTAGGGGGCAGGTTTTGCAGTTTATAGCGGTTTTCAGATCGGAACAAGTAGGGGGTTTGGGGGCAATGCCCCCAAGAAGGGGTTCCACCCCTTTACCCCATCAATAAAACCCGTTCTCAATTGAAAAATGCTATATCTTTGGTTAAAACCATCAGGCTTGGGCTAAACCTGCCCCTACACCTAGGTATATTGTTTCGTAGAAATCTCCTAAGTCAGTGTGGGGGCAATCGCGAGATCGCTCAATCGCTTTTTCTCTTAGAAGACAAGATTCAAAACCACATAAAGAGGGATTCTTAGACTATGATGGGTAAGTCCTCATAAATTTGGCAGAACTTTCTACACGACTATTGCAATTTCCCCTCAACTTTGTTAACCTAAAAAAGACCGTTCGGTCTGTGAATTGCCAGCTTAATGCTTAACCGCAAATCTAAATGTAAAAGCAAAGTTTGAGTGCCCAATAGTAACGTCACAGTAATGCCGAAGAAACCACCAAAAGCCCAGGAGACTAAGGAGAAGATTCTGAAACAGTCAGCCGCTTTGTTTAACCAATTTGGCTACGCTGGCTCTTCCATGTCCGATATTATGCGCGTTACTGGCTTGCAAAAAGGAGGTATCTACAACCACTTTAAAAGTAAAGACGAACTGGCATTACAGGCTTTTGACTACGCGATCGCCCGTGCCACCCAGCGATCGCTAATAGCACTCAAGGGCAAACATCACGCGATCGAGCGCCTCCAAGCTCTAATTGTGGAATTCCAAAATATTCTTGACGACCCGCCAATTGCAGGTGGTTGCCCCATCCTGAATACTGCAGTTGAGAGCGATGACGCTTATCCCGCTCTGCGCCAACGCGTGCAGACAGCAATGGATAACTGGCGATCGCTAATTGGCAAGATCGTCAACAAAGGTATTGCGAAAGGCGAAATCTGTAATTCCGTGGAGTCTGATGTCGTGGCGACAGTTTTGATATCGACTATAGAAGGAGCAGTGATGTTGAGCAAACTGTATGGCGATATTACGCATATGCATAGAGCGATCGCGCATCTGAATGAATATATTTCATGTCTAGGGATTAAATAGGAATTAAAGAGGAGAATTAAATTCATGAATATTGCGAGCGGAGGTAAGAATCAACGTAATGTTGCATTAATGATTCTACTAGTCGTTAATTTGTCGGCAACGATTTTGCACTACAGTGATAATTTTCTCTTTTTTGATAAATATCCCGCCCCAGTTTGGATGCAGCCGCACCATGTCTATATTGCCTGGCTGGTATTAGCACCGTTTTCTCTGATTGGATATATCCTCTATACAAAACGGAATTTCTGGGCTGCCTATTTATGCCTATTTATCTATTCTCTTACAAGCACGGGTGGCATTGCACATTACTTTTTTGGTTCCGTTGCCGCGTTCTCTACGAAAATGCACGTTTTTATCTGGTTTGAGGAACTGACTGGGTGGATATTACTAGGTTTTATATTCTGGTCGTCTCTAATCCGCAAAGAGTGGAGCGAGCAGTTATCTCTTCAGTAAATCTATTGGGAGTCTGAAAGCATGTCAGAATCTTTGCGAAAAACAAGGCCGTTTGAAGTCGAATCTCGCGCCATTTCTCCGTTTTGCGAAGGTCGTCGAGTTTAGGATTTGGTGTAGCGCAGGAAGCGATCGCGACAACGCTGTATGCTCCCTTTAGCATAGGGAATGCTGTCGGGTGCGAGTAACTTAAAGTTTTGCAAGTTTTCTTGGAAAGGCAGCGTGGCAATTTTGTTGTTTACAGAGTCCATGGGGAAAGGCAGGTATAGAGCTTCACCAACGATCGCGCTATCTTTGACAGTACCTCTGAAGCAACTGAAATCGCTGGAGTTAGCCACAAAAAACTCACCAAATACTCGATCGCCAGCCTTCTGAATCACGTAGATTTCAGCTCCAGCCAGTTGAATATCGGGGTGCTTGCTGCGATCTGGTAATTTAGAGGAGAAAATGTAGTTGCCGTCTGGTAAATTCTGGATGGCAGTTGGCTCCGCTAAAGTTGGTAGCCCAAACAGGATCGCAATCGCCGCGATGCCAAGATTTTTGCAGCGCCTGATGGTGTTCATATCCTATCTGCGTACCGGGGATTTCAATGCTTCTCCTATACTTCTATTCTATAAAATTGCCTAATGAATTAAGTTGTCTGTATCTATGGGCGAGATTTCTTTTGACGTACATCAAGCGCGGATGGATCTAGCGATCGCTCTTGCTCGACAAGCTGGCGAGCAGGGCGAAATTCCAGTTGGTGCTGCGATCTTTGGCATAGACGGACAGATATTGGGGATGGGGGAAAATCGCAAAGAACGAGATCGCGACCCCACCGCCCATGCAGAAATACTTGCCATCCGCGCTGCTGCCAGGACTTGTCAAAATTGGTATTTAAGTGGTAGTTCCCTCTACGTCACGCTGGAGCCATGTCCTATGTGTGCGGGCGCGATCGTGCAAGCCAGGATCGGCACTCTCGTTTATGGGGCTGACGATCCTAAAACTGGGGCAATTCGCACGGTAATTAATATTCCCGATAGTGCGGCATCGTTCCATCACCTACAGGCGATCGCTGGCATACGGGAGCTTGAATGTCAGGAATTGCTACAATCCTGGTTTCGGCAACACCGCCAAAAGCTATAGCCAATCGGCTTAGGACGGGGCACAGCCCCCACACACCTGTCTTACCTGTCTTAACAGATCGGTCTATGGCTATACAACAAAATACAAAGAGAAATGACATGTATCCCCATAAGCGTACAGTTTTTAGAGCTATCTGCTAAATTATTCAAGAACTTAGGAATAGCAATTTGTCGTGCGATCGAGATAGGTCTAGATAACTCATCTTTGTCCTGCGTCATCTCCAAATTGCCCTGGTTAGTAGACTGAATTCAAGCAAGAATATGGATCCTAGTAAATTAACTGAAATAGGCGTAGGGATAGGCATCAAAGTAATTGGTGCAATTATCTTTTGGTTCGTGGGACGATGGTTGATCGATCTAGCCATCAAGCTGGCTTCCAGAGGCATGAGGATCAGGCAGGTCGAGCCAACCGTGATCAGCTATGCTGGTTCAACCATTGCTGTGATGCTCAATATTGTCTTAGTGGTGGCAATTCTGGGGTATTTTGGCATTGAAACCACCTCCTTTGCCGCCCTACTAGCTGCTGCTGGCTTTGCGATTGGAGCAGCATGGAGCGGTTTACTAGCCAATTTTGCCGCTGGCGCTTTTTTAATCGTGCTGCAACCGTTTAAAGTCGGTGACTTTATCACTGGCGGAGGTGTAACAGGTACTGTTAGAGAAATTGGGTTGTTTGTGACTAAAATTGATACCCTCGATAATGTTATGACTATGGTTGGAAACAACAAACTGTTTTCCGATAACATCCAAAATTTCTCAACTAACCCCTATCGTCGCGTCGATTTAGTCGCCCAACTCAACCATGCTGTGAATCACGAAGAAGCCATTCGCATTCTTCGTGAGAGGCTGGCAAACATTCCCAATGTTTTATCAGAGCCTGCCCCAGATGTTGAAATTCTAGAATTTAATTTAGCGGGGCCAGTGCTGGCGGTACGCCCTTACTGTAATAACCAGCATTACTGGCAAGTGTACTTTAACACCAACGAAGTAATTCGCGAGTCCTTTGGCGCTGCTGGCTTCCCAGCACCAGAACAGCATTATTTTGTACGTCGTTCTGCTTGAATTGCTCAAGTTAGCGATCGCCCTTCCCCCAGAGGGCTACATTTCTGATTTGCCGATCGAGTAAGGTGGGCGCTGCCCACCCTACAAATGTAGGCTAAGCTATTAAAGCTAACTAAATTTTCATAGTCAGAAAGCAAATATGCCTAAACGTTATACGGTTGATTCGTCGCAAATTATTCGTCGGGTTGAGGATCTAGTGGCAGCATCCTCTAATCGCTACCGCATCACCGTACAAGTAGCATTACGTGCTAAGAACAGGCGCTATGAGATGGACGATTATGACGATCGCGCCATGAAACCCATTTTGCGTGCCATTATTGAAATGTCTGACGAACTCACGCAGCCGGAAATTTTAAGCGATTGAAAATTAGCTTTTAGCAGTCAGCTTTTTTACAAGTACTCGGCTTTAGACTGAAGTAAGGGCAAGTTTAGTCAGAAATCTTTGACCTTTAATAGTATCGCTTTTACAAAACTTGCCCCTATGCCAATGGACTTTCGCAGTAACGTGTATGGTAAGCTCTCCGCAAGATTCGGCACCCGATCGCAAATTCCTCACACCTGAAGAAGCCCATGCCGTAGATGGTGCCATGCTATCTACAATGGAAAAGTTCATGACCCGCATTACCATTTCCTCTGTGCGGGTGTTGTCGCATATCGCACAGTCATACGGGCTACATGTTGAAGAACTCCAAACCAGTCAGATCGTCGCATGGATTGAGAGCGATGCCAAAATCAGGCGCGAACAAGGTGAGGCTGCGGCATTTCTGCAATGGTCGAGTGGTAGCGATCGCGACGTAGAACTGGACTTTGCCGATACTAGGGAAGACGAGGTAACGGGTGCAAATCTTACTAGTTATGAGAAATTTTTGACAAGAATGACGATATCGGCCAAGCAAGCTTCGATCCCGATCGCGAAGGCATACGATCTCCACGTCGAGCAGCTTAGCGCCGCACAAATTATTGCATGGTTCGAGCAAGATGCCCGCCGAAAACGAGAGGGCAAGAGCGATGAAGACATATAGTAGTAGCTAATACCAAATTCGTCTGAATTATCCCTATATTGTCTGGCGACTAGAATGGGATTTGATACCAAATCCGCATTAATTGCCCCTCTAATTGCCTGGCGACTGGAAGTCGCTGCTACACAAACAAAGTCTGCCTGCGCAGACTCCAAGAAAAGGGGGGTAGGAAACCAGGATTTGGTATGACTATATAGCTGCCAACAGGCTTAGGACGGGGTGCAGGGGTTCCACCCCTGCTGCGTGGAGGCGCAGCTCCCACACCCCCTGTCCTAACAGATCTGTCTATGGCTATAGCTATAAGTTCAACGCTTTTCTAGCAAAATTTTTTCTAGCAAGTTATGGATCGAACGCAACTCGGTGAGGATGTCCTGCAGTAGTTGATTAGTCGCTGTAACAGCCGGTTCCTGTACTTGAATAGTCACCTGGGAAATTTTCAGCACGTCGCGAGCAAACCGCGATACTTCAGTGGGATGGAAGAGTAAAGGATCGTTTTTATCTTGACGTAGTTCGGGATTGAGCCGACGGGGATCGAAGGAAAGATTCAACTGTTGTGGATCGGTATTGGCATAGCGATAGATCGATGCCCGCGATCGCCCTAAGGTCTTTTGCACCGCCTCCACATCCATAAGTCCGTAACTGGAAGTAGGTACGTTGTAACTTGCATCTGTCATGATGTAGGGTTGTTCGATTGAGAACGGGTTCTATGGAGGGGGTGAAGGGGTTCTACCCTTCTTTGGGGGCAATGCCCCACCCCTACTCACCTCCGATCTGAAAACTGCTTAGTTGATAGGCTCAGGAGGTCTGTGCTTTCAGCCACGCCCAAGGAATGGTTGCAATTTTGTTGGGCGTGGGGACGTAGGCGCGATTGCCAAACACTTCGTATTTGTTTTTCTCGATGATATTGAGGATGTTGCGGTACAGGATCAAGGAAGTCCATACCGGCCACCTGGCATCGCGACACAGGGCAGAAACCCCTTTTTCGGCTTGCTCGTACATGTTACGCGCCCGCTCGATCTGGAAGCGCATGAGCCCAACCCAGCGATCGTCAACTACGCCGTTGAGCAAATCCTTTTCGGTGTAGTTGAATTTTTGTAACTCCTCAAGGGGAAGATAAATGCGTCCGCGTCTGGCATCTTCGCCAATATCGCGCAGGATATTGGTTAGTTGCATGGCAACACCGAGGGCGATCGCCGCTTCGGTAGCCGCATTTACAGTGGCAGGATCGGTAGCTTCAAAACCCATTACTGCGGCTGACATTAACCCGACGGTACCAGCAACGCGATAGCAGTACAGATACAGATCGTCGTAGGTGTGGTAGCGATCGTAGTTGAGATCCATCCGCATACCCGCAATCATGTCTTTAAATGGCTGGATCGCAATGGGGTATGTTTTGACCGTATCCGCGAGGGCGACATCTGGGGCATTGGCGGGACTGCCACTAAAAGCTGATTCTAACTGAGCTTCCCAGTCCGCAAGGGTCTGTGGTGTAGTAGTATCGGCTTGAATGCCATCTACCAACTCATCGGTACGACGGCACCAAGCGTACAAAGCCCAAATCGCACGGCGCTTAGCTTCGGACATTAACATGGTGCCAAGATAAAAAGTCTTAGCATACTTGGCGGTGATGCACCGACACATTTCGTATGCTTCGGACAGGGAAACTGAAGGACGCATTCCCATCGGATTAGGCAGTAGCTCTGGCAGCAATTGTTCGATCGGATGTTCTAGTAGGTTGAGCAGTTTGGTTGGGTGGCTGCTGATTAATAGCCTCTGCAGTCAGCTTACCAGAAAGTATGGCACCTTCCATACTGGCAAGATAACGTTGCATTGTAAAATCTCCCGTTAGGAAAAAGTTGGGTATCGGCGTAGTCTGGCTGGGGCGATGTGCTTGACAGCCCGGTTTAGCTTTGTAAACCGATCGCGGAGTCTTCACCACCTTGTACTTCAGCAATTTTGCGGCATGGGGAATTTGGTCTGGGAATAACTTGGCCAACTCCACCATCGTAGCCTCAATAATTGCCTCGTCGGACTTGCCAATCCATTCTGCCGCTGGGGCCAGGACTAGCTCCAGCATGGAGCGATCGGGGTTAGCGTACTCCTTGCAGGTATTGCTCATGTCAGCATAAACGCTGAGCAAGGGCGATCGCGAGAACAACAGGTGATCGACATCGGTCAACTTGCGATCGAACCACAAATGCAGGTTAATCACAGGTACACCCTCTAAACCGTCTAGATTAGCAAAATACGGCATCTTACGCCAAGTTTCTGGCAACATGAGCTTGAGCGGATCGATGGGCATGGCGGAAACGTAGACATCGGCAGCAAGGGAATAACTTTCCTGCCCAAGCGCACCGACGAGAAAATGCTTGACCGAACCATCCTCATGGAGGACAACTTCTCGTAAGGCTGTCTGTAGCTTGAGTTCGCCACCTCTAGCCGTGAAGTAATCGACCATGGGCTGACACAGGCGCTCCGGTGGGGCACCATCTAGGAATGCCATTTTCGAGCCATTGGTTTCCTGGAGGAAGCGATTGAGGGCGGTGAGGATCACGGTGGCGGAGATTTCGCCGGGGTTAATAAAATTTAACGCTTTGGACATGGCGATGAATACTTCTTCTTCTACACGTTTGGGGACACCCTGCAGTTGCAACCACTCGGAAAAGGAGTATTTGTCCATTGCTTCAACGTATTCCTGCCCGTTGACGATCGCCGGAAGTAACCCCAAGCCAAATTTAATCTTTTCCTCCCAGGTCAGCATATCGTTATTCCTGAGGATGGCGACAATGCCGTTGAGAGGGGCGGGAATCGGGGGAAAGTCATACCGAGATAGCTTGCCGCCCTGGTTTGGCATGTTAAAGAGCATGGTGTGCTGTTTCCACTGCAAGCGATCGCTAATATCCAGCTCTTTAAACAGTTGCAGTGTATTTCGGTAAGCGCCAAAGAAGATATGCAGCCCCGTTTCATACCAATCGCCATCTTCATCTTTCCAGGCGGCAACTTTACCGCCCAGCACGTTCTCGCGCTCCAGCACGATGGGGGTATGCCCCAAATCTGTTAAATACTTGGCACAGGATAACCCTGCTAGACCTGCTCCCGCGATCGCAACCCGCATATTTCCACTCACGTTTTTTCCTTGTTTATTCTACTTTGCAAAGCTTAACAATTCTGCAATTTCCTACAAAAAAATCACGAAAATTTATGGCGATCGCCCTACTCATTATCCCCACCTCGCAACTCTAACCGTGCCTTTGCCTGCGCGATCGCCAACCGCAACTTAGACTGGATCGCATCCTTTGGCGGCAACTGCAACCAATACTCCGCCACATGGATATTGTCTTGCTCTAAATCCATCAACTCCACCAACTCTGCATCCTTCCCACCACAAAGAATCAGCGCGATCGGCTCCTCCTCACCCGGTTCCCGCTCATATTTCGATAACCACTTCAAATACAGTTCGACCTGACCCTTATGCTCCGCTAAAAACTCGCCCAGCTTCAGCTCAATCAATACCAACCTCTTCAATTTACGGTGATAAAACAGCAGATCGATATAATAATCCCGTCCCCCAATTTGAATCCGCTTCTGGCGATCGATATAGGAAAACCCACCGCCCAACTCCAGCAAAAACCGCTCTAGCTCATACAAAATCCCATTCTCCAAATCCTTCTCGCTGAAGTTATCCTTCAAGTCGAGGAAATCCAGAAAATAGGGATCTTTAATGAACAACTGTGGACTCATCATCTGACGCTGACTCAACTGCTCTAACTCCTGCCGGATGACCTCTTCTGGTTGTTTGGCGATCGCCGTTCGTTCAAACAACATGCCATTCATGCGATCTCGCAACATCCGCACCGACCACCGTTCATTCGCGCACATCGTCGATAAAACTCACGTTTCAGCGCATCCTCCACCCGAATTAGCTCCACAAAATGCGACCAACTCAATTGTGCCGACACTGTCAGCACAATCTGCTCATCCGGAAACCGCTCATAAAAGCGCATCATTCGGAACAAATTACCGCGCCCAAATCCATTGCCATAGTCTTGGGATAGCTTTTTCGCCAAGCGATCGACGATGCCGCTGCCATACTCAGCCCGATCTTCAGTCACCAGGCTTGTTTTGATTGTTTTACCAACCTGCCAGTAAGTCAGCACCAACGTTTGATTGACCTGAGCCACAACTTGCGATCGCGATCGCTCAATCAGCACCTTGATACTTTCGTACAGTGCCTCATCATCGCCAAACGTCACCAATTCGGATGGATTACCAGACCTCATAGCTTAATCCTCGCTAATTTTTCAGCGATCGCTGATATCTAGCTCTTTTAAGTAGTCATCACTTTTCTCGCCACGCTTATTTCGCCATTTATACTTTTTCTGGTATTCACGACGTTGCTTTGTAATTTCGTACAAAACTATTCCTGATGTTGTGCCTAGATTCAGGCTCTCGATCGTGCCAAACATAGGGATGCTTACACACATTGCACTTCGCTTTACTGCTTCATCACTAATGCCTCTAGCTTCATTGCCGAACCATACTGCTAACTTGGTATAGATGGTGTAATCCACCTCATCCAAGACTTCATTCCTCATTCCCTTCACGTGTGGAGATGTAACAATAGAAATAAAGCGGTTTTTTTCTAGGTGTGTCAGGCAAGCCTCAGTGCTATCGAAGCGCTTAATGAAACTCCACTTGATTGCCGACACGGAAGTCTTAGATAGTGAATGTTTTTCCCTCATGTCATGCCAGTCATCCGGTAATGCACCTTTAGGATCTACCACGTAAGCCTTTTCCACTCCCAATGCGTTTACGTTCCTTATGACCGTCCCAATGTTTCTTATGTCATGGGGATCTTCTAGGACTGCAATCAGGTTCTTGCAAAGGTACGGTTTGATTTCGTCTGCACGCTCCCGTACCTTGCTTCTGCGTTTCGGTTTGTCTGGTTCTTCTGTCATATTCTCCCCTGATGCCTAATGTTCGCGCTCACCGGATGTAGATATGTTTTGCCACTCAACCGACTATTTGGGGGTATTTCGATACAGCGCGGCTGTTTGGGCTGCTTTTACTTGACTAGGTCTTGAAGCTAGAGATCTCTTATCTCCCCCAAGATAGGTATTGATGGCTGAGCTACAGCAAGAATCTCATCAAGTTTGGATGTATGTAGTCTACTAGAAAGGTTAAGTGCTGCAACAAAACGATCTCCTTTGACGCTACATGGCTATCGGCTCTCAAAAATGTGCGCGAAGATTACCCCCAAGCGCAATTTCCCGATACATGGCAGTTCGAGCGGGATATTGACGCATTCCTCAATGCTTATTTCTGGGACAGACAAGCGTAGTATTGGGCAGTGGGGCATCAGTTGTTTTTCCTCTCAGGTTAATTTCAGTTAAAGCTCAGGAGCCTTTTAACATCCAGTTGGTAGGATGAGACGTACTAGCAAGTATCACCTGTTATCTGCCCGTCGCAAGGGCTAGCAAGAGAGGAATAATAATGATTGATTTACCAGATGCATTGCGGCTCATGCACCCGGCGATCGCTGTAGCCATTGTGTTTCCAATAATTGGCATGACGCTGAATATGGCTTGGCAAGCGCGCCAGCGCCGCCTCCAAACCGTTGATGGCGGCAAAAGTAAGATCCCGCCCGTAGTGGGGCCAGAACACCTCAAACTCGGTCGCGTCCTCGCAGGCGCGGTTGTAGGGATTTGCTTGTTAGGACTGCTTCATCCCACGATTAAATACATTATTAAAGAAAATCTATGGGATAAAGATCGGTTCCAAGTAATTACCCTTGCCCTTTTAGGCATTGCTACGATCGCATCGTTAGTATTCCTGTACCAAGCCAGAGAGCGGATCTGGCGTGGCGTATTTGCTACTCTTACGGGTATGGGCGTGGTAATCCTGGGCTTGCAGGACAAAGTGTTTAATCGTCAGGGGTTTGGTGCTATATTTCGGCGCGATGATGAGTGGTTTGTGTCCCACTTTTACTCTGGTATTTTGGCAACCATGCTGATGATCTTTTCTCTCGCCATTATTCAAGATATTTATCAAGATCGTTCCAATCGCTGGCGTTTAGTGCATACTGTGCTCAACAGCATTGCCATTTTTTTATTCCTCGGACAAGCTATGACTGGCGTGCGAGATCTGCTTGAAATCCCCTTGGGATGGCAGGAACCTACTATTTATGGGTGCGACTTTAAAAATAAGGTTTGTCCGCCGTTCAAGCAGTCTAGCTCTGATGTGTTCCAAAATTATCGAAATTTATGAGTATTTCGTCTCTATTTGCAAGATTTGTGGATGCGATCGCCATCCAATTCACCCACCTAAAAAATCGGCAATTTGTAGGGTTGGCACTGCCCGCCTTACGGTTTAAAAATATTGCCAGCAGGTTACTGGTAGTTTTATTAGCTGTCGGTATGGGATTCTGGCTGACCAGTTGTGGGACAAGCCCGGAACAGTCGGCTAAAGCAACACCCGTCGATCCCGACTTTGAAGCCAAGGTGCTGGAGGTGATTCGGAAAAATCCGCAGGCGATCCTGGACTCAGTACAAGCATTTCAACAAAGTCAGAGAAAGCAACAAGAAGAAGCCCGCAATAAAATCTCGGAGCAACTCAGGGCTGAGCCGAGCTTAATTATTCGCGGATCGCCCGTCACTGGGTCTCCCAGTCAAAGGATCGTGATGGCAGAATTCTCTGATTTTCAGTGTCCTTTCTGTAGCAAAGCACATGCCACCGTGAAGGAGTTCATGGCGAAGCACAAAGATCGGGTGACCTTGACATACAAACACCTGCCATTAGTGGAAATTCATAAAGAAGCTATGCCATCAGCTCTAGCATCTTGGGCGGCATTCCAGCAGGGTAAATTCTGGGAATTTCACGATGCTTTATTTACCAATCAGGCACAGTTGGGCGAAAAGCTCTATGTGGCAAAGGCAACGGAGTTAGGTTTAGATCTGGCTAAATTTAATAAAGATCGCAACAGCCCTGAAGCTAAAGCCGCCATTGACAAGGATATCGAACTGGCGCGATCGCTGGGTGTAAATAGCACTCCCACATTCTTTATGAATGGCGTTGGTTTTGCTGGTGCTGTGGAGTTATCGGAAATGGAAGATGTTCTGTCAAAGGTACAGGCAGCGAAGAAATAGTTAGTCGTAGGATTAGTTGTAGGATGCGCGAGGCGATCGCCGTAACGCATCAATGAATAGTAAATATGTCCATTGCTCAGCGCTGCCGCACCGATCCGCAATTCCGTTTTTGGCTCAGTGTTGCCAGCATGGGTTTATTTTCGTTTCTGGTTCGCTTCTGGCGCTTGGATGCCATTGGCGGTCTGGTCTTTGATGAGGTGTATTACCCCAAATTTGCCTCAGACTATTTGCAGGGTAATCCCTTATTCGACGCGCACCCACCCCTCGGCAAATACATCATTGCCTTGGGAATTCAAATATTTGGCTATAACCCCTTTGGTTATCGCTGTTTCAGCGCGATCGCAGGTGCTCTCATCCCTCTAATTACCTGCGCGCTTGCCTATCAACTTGGTATGGGGCTGGGTCCTCAGTACCTGTCTCCCACAACCTGGGCATTACTAGCGGGTTGGTTTACGGCACTTGATGGCTTGCTGTTGGTGGAATCGCGCCTGGGGCTGATCAACATCTTCATTATCCTGTTTGGGATGCTCAGTCAGGTTTGCTTTGTGCTGGCGCTCAAGCAACAGCGATGTCGGTGGTTGCGATCGATCGCGGCGGGCATAATGCTGGGTGCGTCGTGCAGCGTGAAGTGGAACGGTCTGGCATATTTGTTGGGAATGCTCGCGATCGCGGCGATCGTGGGGTTGCGATACGGCAAGAGACTCAAGCTGTGGCGATTGCTGCTAGTTATTTTTATAGTTGTTCTGGTAGCCGTAGGAACGTATTTGTCGATTTGGATACCGCACCTACAAATTAATCCTGCCACCAATCTAGAGCGATTGCGGTCGTTGATTTTAGAATTTCCTCCGATTGTGCAGGCACTAATCCTCTGGTTTAAGGGGTTGTACGACCTGCACGTCCAGATTTTTAATTTTCATGCCAACCTGGGTGCAAATACATCGGAGCCAGTCCATCCCTACTGCTCTACCTGGTGGGGCTGGCCGTGGATGTTGCGACCGATCGCCTACTATTTCAAAACTCATGCCGATGGCACGGTTACCTATATCAACGCGATGGGCAATCCCATTCTCTACTGGCTGGGGGCGATCGCGATCCTGCTGTGTGCGTTCGTATTGCTGTATCAATTAATTCGCAAACTGAGCCGCGATCGTTGGACTAAAAATAATTTCATACTTAATGACTTCCCGACTTTAATTCCCGTCTACCTAATCGCTAGTTTTGCGGGGCACTATTTACCCTGGAGTCTCAGTCGTCGCTGCATATTTTTGTACCACTACATGCCCGCTTCTGTATTCGCATTTATGGCGATCGCCTACGTGACGGCCTGGTGCAGTGCCCAGGATATCCCCATTCTGCAACAGAGCGGCAAATTTATTGTGGCCGCGATCGCGCTGGCGTTTCTGTTCTGGTCGCCAATATATCTAGGTCTGACCATTCCAATCTGGTATCAAAGTCTCTTGCTTTGGTTCCCAAGTTGGGCTTAGACAGGGCTAAAAATCAAAATAAATGAATGGCAAGGTTTTTTGTGGGCTAAACATGGCAGCCAAATAAAGGCTTAAAGGTACTAAAAATAACTTGACCTGCCAGTGGAGATGCCAGCGAACGCGATCGCAACGGTAAGCTACCAACATGGCAATTACAATACCGACAAGTAGGAGTGCGATCTGGCTAGCGCTAACGCCCAAAGATTCCAGATAGATCTTTTGGGCAAATTGCGGATCTGCCACCTTGCCCCACAAGCGGAGAAATGCCGTTTGAGCATCCAGAAAGTTGGGTAAGCGAAATGGCAGCCAGCTAACTATGACAAAAAACTGAGTAATCGCGATCGCCACAATTTGCCCTGCCCAGGAATGCCATAAAGCTGCTAAGCGTCTGAAACGGGCACAGGCGATCGTGGTGATGCGGTGCCCCACCAGCAGCAGGCCGTGCAAAGCACCCCAGATTATAAACCCCCAGTTCGCACCGTGCCAGATGCCTGCTAAGAACATCACAATTAATAAGTTAATACAGGTTCTGACATTCCCTTGCCTGGAACCACCCAAGGGAATGTACAGATAATCTCGCAGCCAGTCCCCCAACGTGATGTGCCAACGTCGCCAAAAAGTACTGATGCTGTTAGTAAAGTAAGGAAAGTCAAAATTGCGCGGTAGGTTAAACCCCAACAACAAAGCACTGCCCCGCCCCATATCCACATAGCCGCTAAAGTCAAAGTAAATTTGTAAGGCAAAAGCACACAGAGCGAGCCATAGATCGGCGCTACCAGCGCGATCGATATTACTGAAGTTAAGATCGACCAACGTGCCCAAATTGTCTGCCAGCACGGCTTTCTTAAAAGCACCACAGCCAATCAGCCATAACCCTTCAGCAATATGCTCCGGCAAAGGGCGAGGCCGAAAAGCTAACTGCGGTGCAAACTCCTGGTATCGTACGATTGGCCCCGCTAAAAGTTTGGCAAACAGAGTTTTATATACAGCAAAGTCAAGAAAACTTTGCGATCGCGCCTCGCCTTTGTAAACGTCAACCAGGTAGGCGATCGTTTCAAATGTAAAAAAACTAATGAAGATAGGAGCCACGAAGTTACTACTTGCCCAGCTAGTCAACTCTTGGGCAGGTTGCCAGCCAGTCGTACTGCCCAAAATACTGGCGAAAAATGGTACGTACTTAAAACCAATTAAGATTGCCAGGTTAAGGCAAATACCAAATCCTAATAGCAAAGCTTTGAAGCGCTGCCTGCTGTTTTTAATCGCTAATCCCAAGCCAAAGTTAACAGCGGTACTGCCAAGCATTAGCCATACAAACTGCATCTGGATTTGCGCATAAAAACCTAAACTCGCCGTTAGTAAAACTAACAAGCGAGTTTGGAGATGGGGAATTAACCAATAGAGACAGGTGAGACCGAGTAGAAAAAAGCCGTATTCAGGTGACAAAAATCCCATGCCTAGCCTATAAGTTCTGGTTTAGTTTTTTGTTTGGCCGCAAGGTGCATGGGCACCCAACTAGGTAAAGTGGGGCTTGAGTCCTGCACCTGCAACTGCACGCAAGGAATCATATCTGAAAGTATAGAGCTTGCCATCATCCCCGTATGAATTTCTAGCTGAGCGGTTGGTACCGCCTCAAAAATCAGATGTTGGCCGGGAAACACTACTCGCTCAAAATACCAATTTGATATGTTGGTAATGCGAGCAATCTGTATTTTGCTGGTGGCATTGACATAGCAGCAAACTATTTTACTGTTATGTCCGGGTACTGGATCTAAAATTTGAGGCATAGTTTTATTCATTTATTAAATAAGGAGCAGTTTAAAAAAATTTAATTTTGACATTCCCAGTATTTTAACCAGAATGCTTGGGATCCTAGACTAGAGAAATGCTTTAACCATAAGATTTAGCCCCACACCCATTCATGACTTTACGATCTGAATTTGACTCACTATTTCTGTAAATCCAAAGCTGGTATAGCAGTTTGCGAGTGAGTACGTACATGCACGTGTACTAAGGTAACTGAAGAAGAAGCCCGTAAAAAGCTGACTGCTGTCTCGCACTAAAAGTTTTAGAAATGGGCTTTTCACTCGATTTCGTCCAGGACTTCTATGCTTAAATAAAGCTACCACCCCTGTTTGAGCTTGATTGTAAAAGCTACTACCAATGGCAATAACTAGTTAAACCTCTGCGCGCTCAGCTAAGATACCTCAGATATAATAAAGATATATAAAGATTTGTTACTGCCTTTATAAATACCAAAACCTATGGCTACCTCAGACAAAATCCTGTACGTGCGCTTGCCGTGCAATCCGATTTTCCCAATTGGAGCAGTATATCTAGCAGATTTTGTTCGCAAAGTAGCCCCACAGACCGAACAGCGGATTTTCGATTTGGGTACGGTTCCGCCTTTGGATTTCTATAAGGCTTTAGATCGCAGCATCGATGAGTTCCAGCCAAATCTCCTGGTGTTTTCCTGGCGCGATATTCAAATTTATGCCCCGGTTGGAGGGCGTGGGGGTAATCCGCTCCAAAATGCCTTTGAGTTTTATTACGCCGCCAATCCCTTCATTAAGCTGCGCGGCGCACTTAATGGTCTCCGTCTGTTTGCGTCATACTATACGGAACTGTGGCGAAATTCCCGTTTGATTCGACGGGGTCTAGCCCGGACGCGTCGTTACCAGCCCCAGGCAAGGGCTGTAGTTGGTGGTGGGGCAGTTAGCGTATTTTACGAGCAATTGGCAAGCTATTTACCCAAGGGCACTATCGTATCTGTGGGCGAGGGGGAATCGCTTCTGGAAAGATTAGTGCAAGGCAGGGAGATAGGGAGCGATCGCTGTTATGTGGTTGGCGAAACTCAGCCGCGCGATCGCCTGATTTACGAGCAGCCCGCCCCCATCGAAAAAAGCGCCTGCGACTACGACTACATTGAGTCGATCTGGCCGGAATTTAACTATTACTTCCGCGATCGCGACTTTTATATTGGCGTGCAGACCAAGCGGGGCTGTCCCCACAACTGTTGTTACTGCGTTTATACGACGATCGAGGGCAAGCAAGTACGCATTAATCCCGCCGATGAGGTGGTGCGAGAAATGCAACAGCTTTACGATCGGGGCATTCGTAACTTCTGGTTTACCGACGCGCAGTTTATCCCTGCCAAGCGATATATAGATGATGTCATAGAGCTATTACGCAAGATCGTCGCATCGGGGATGACCGATATCCACTGGGCGGCCTATATCCGTGCCGATAACCTCACGCCAGAGTTGTGCGAGCTCATGGTTGCGACTGGCATGAATTACTTTGAAATTGGCATTACCAGCGGCTCGCAGGAACTGGTGCGTAAAATGCGGATGGGGTATAACCTGCGGCACGTCCTGCAAAACTGTCGCGATTTAAAAGCAGCGGGATTTAACGACCTGGTCTCGGTGAACTACTCGTTTAACGTGATCGACGAAACCTGCGATACGATTCGTCAGACGATCGCTTACCACCGCGAGCTAGAGAACATCTTTGGCGCGGATAAAGTAGAGCCTGCCATCTTCTTTATTGGCTTGCAGCCGCACACGCATCTAGAAGAGTACGCCTTTAAAAACGAAATTCTCAAACCAGACTACAATCCCATGAGCATGATGCCGTGGAATGCCAAGAAGCTGCTGTGGAATCCCGAACCGCTCGGCTCTTTCTTTGGTGAAGTGTGTTTAGAGGCATGGCGGCGTAATGGCGACGATTTTGGTCGTACTGTGATGGATATTCTAGAAGAACGCCTTGGCCGTGCCGAACTTGAGGAAGCCTTGACCGCTCCCATTGTTGGTGCGTCTGCGCTTAAACCTGTTGCTGTTTAGTTAAAGGTGATATCCGTCACAGCGATCTGCGTCAAACCCGTGAATCGGATGCGATCGCCACCAAAATTAGTGAGATTAATTTGGAGATTGCCTCCTACCAGGCTGCCAACTCCACTGTCACTGCTGTTGATGATATTGTCGCTGTTGGTGTCCAGGTTAGTGCTGCTCAGGGCGAAGGCAGAGAGAGCGATGCGATCGCTACCACTTTGGAAGTCCTGAATGATATCGACTCCAAAAGTGCTGCTAAAGATGAATGTATCCGCATCAGCGCCTCCGGCCAGGGTATCGTTCCCCGCTCCCCCATTGAGGCTGTCGCTACCATTACCACCCTGGATGTTGTCTGCGCCACCAGAACCAATGATGCTGTCATTTCCGCCGCGACCTTGAATCGTAGCGCTGACCAGGGTGATGCCCGTGAAGTCCCAGGTGTCGCCAGCGGTATCGTCGCCGCGAATGTTGAAGGCTCCCAGATCGCTTTCGATGCGATCGATCCCCGATGTGGCTTTATCGAACTGTGACTGTAGACCATCGAAGTTGGTAGTGCCGCTAACTAGAATTCTGTCGGTACCGCTAATGCCGTTGTCCTGATAGCGATCGCGGCCATCACCTATAGACCACAGGTAGGTATCGCCACTGTTACCGCCGTTGAGCGTATCGATACCCGCTCCACCGTCGAGCGTGTCGCTGCCGTCACCGCCATTAAGAGAATCGTTGCCGTTACCACCGTCTACTAGATCGCTACCAGCATTGCCGCCTAGAGAATCGTTACCTTCGCCGCCCTGGATGGTTTCGGCACCATTGGAACCGATAATGTTGTCATCGCCGCCGCGTCCTTGAATCGTGGCGCTGACCAGGGTAATACCAGTGAAGTCCCAGGTATCCGCTGCGGTATTGTCACCTCGGATGTTGAAGGTTCCCAGGTCGCTTTCGATGCGATCGATACCTGATGCAGTGCGATTGAAGGGTGACTGTAGACCGTCGAAGTTGGTCGTATCGCTGACAATAATTCTATCCGTGCCACTGGTGCCGCTATCTTGATAGCGATCGCGATCGTCGCCTGCGAACCAGAGATAGGTATCGCCACCATTACCACCGTCGAGCGTATCGATGCCGGGGCCACCATCGAGCGTATCGCTACCATTGCCGCCATTGAGGGAGTCGTTGCCACCACGTCCGTCCAGGAAGTCGTTGCCAGCTAGAGCGTTAATAGCATTTGCGGAGCTATTGCCAGTTAAGGTTTCGCTGGCATCGGTACCGTTAATTATTTGGATTCCAGGATTAACTACGCCTGTAATTGCGAAGTTATAGGGATTCTCATTGCTATCGTTAGTGGGAATGACAATCTCGCCAGTGTAGGTTCCGGCTGTTGCGGCATCCAATTGTACGGTGATGGTCTGACTGGTGCCTGCGGCGACGCTGGGTGGGAAGGTACCGACGACGCTGAAGCCAGTTGGTAGGGTTGGAGTGCCCAAGGTCAGAGCAGCGGTGCCTGTATTCTCAATCGTGAAGGTGCGTGTAAGTGCTGTACCGACTGTGGTGCTGCCGTAGTCGGTGTTGTCTGTGGTGCTGGGAGTCGTATCGCCATCAACGATGTTGTTGCCGTTACCTGTGACGTTGACTTCTGGTATGGGTGCGGCATTGACCGTCCCTTGAATGGCGAAGTTATAGGGATTCTCATCGCTGTCGTTATTGGGAATGACGATCTCGCCAGTGTAGGTTCCAGTTGCCGTTGCATCTAGTCGCACAGCGATCGTGGCACTACCGCCTGCGGCGATGCTGGTGGGGGCTGCGCCGACGAGGCTGAAGCCGTTGGGTAGGGTTGGCGCGTTCAGGGTTAGTTCGGCGGTGCCGGTGTTCTCAATCGTAAACGTGCGCGTCAGTGCGGTGCCGACTGTGGTGTTGCCGTAGTCAGTGTTGTCTGTTGCGTCTGGTGCGATATCGCCATCGATAATGTTATTACCGTTCCCTGTGACGTTTATCTCTGGAGTGGGTGCAACATCATTATCGGTAATCTCGACTGAACCAGATGTTGTGCTGCCAAGGGTAATTCCAGTAGAAAGGTTGCTAATGGCGAAAGTAGCAGTTTCTAAACCTTCCACCAGGATATCGTCGTTGATAGCGATCGTGAAGGAACCCGTGCTTTGACCGCCTGGGATTGTGATTTGAGTGGGAATCGTGCCCGTGAAGTCATCGGTAGTGATGCTTGTGCCGCTAAGGTTGACATTCACTGTCTGATCGCCAACGACGTTGCTGGAGGCAGTAGCCGTTACTGTTATCGCTGTTTTGCCTGCTTCGCTAGCCGTGCTTGGAGAAACCGCTATATTTACTTGTGGTGCTACAACATCGTCGTTCGCAATGGTGTAGGTGGCTGTGGTCTGACTCCCTAAGGTTGCTCCACCTGTGGGCGTTCCAAGTTGGAGGTTGATGGTTTCATCGGGTTCTATGGTGGTATCGCCTGCGATGGGAATGGATACGGTTTTGCTGGTTGTGTCTCCATCGGCAAAGTTGACGGTAATGGGAAAAATATTTGTGTAGTCGCTACCCCCAATAGCTGTACCTGAGGAGCTAGTCAACTGTACGGGAACGCTTACGGCACCGACATCGCCGCCCGTACGCTCTACAATAGCAATTACCTGATTGACAGCACTGCCACTGCTCCCTTCATCGCCGCTCAGCGTTGCTGTGAGGAATGAGAGTTTGCCAGGAGATAGGGATAGCGTATTGAAAACTGGTGCGGTTTGAATGGGCGTTTGGTTGTCAAAGGTAATGGTGGCTTGGGCATCGATGCGAGTGCCGTCAACTGCATTGGCCTTGGGTTGGATGCTGTAACTAACAAAGCCTTGTCCTGAACCATTCTGAACGTTGGGTGGTAGGAAACCTCTAGATGGATCGGCGATCGGGTTACCAGTGACAGGATCGATAGTGGTGAATTGCCAGGTAATAATCCCCGTGGTTTTGTCTAGTGCGGCAACAACATCAACTAAGATGCCCGATGGACTGGTCAAGTCGAAGCGCTGACTGTAATTTGTTTCACCCAATGGGATATCGCTAGTGGTACTACCAAAGCCAAAGTTATTGAATGTGAAGGTACTGAGATCGAGGTCTGGATCGAGTTGTTGGGAAATCTTAACCTGGGCGACGGGGGATGTGCCTTGAGCGGTATTGTTGCTAAAGCGAATGGTGTAGGGAATCACTGCACCTGGCTTTAATAAATGCTCGGTGCCCGAGCCTTCGGGGTTGATCAGGGTGTTGGGAGCGCTGAGGGTGATATCTCGCTGGAGAGTGACGTATCCATCTAAAAATTCAGGAGCGTTGTTGGTGAGGGCAAGATCGAGGGTGGCGGCATCTAACAAGGCAGGATCGGTGATGCCAGCATTTTGGGCAATTTGCAGTGCTGCTGCCTTTACGTCTGGAGCCAGGGTATTAATGGTAGTAATAGTGTTAGGGAAATTTAGGTCGGTAAAGGTGCTGGTATTTTGCCCTGCATCGTAGTCAAACAGGGAATTGGCTTGATTAATGCGCCAACTGTTGGCATAGTCGCCATAGAGTTGGGTATTGGAAATGGAACCACCGATAACCGTGCCATCGCGGAGGGCAAAGTCATCGTTTATATTATCGTTACTATTGCCTAAGAGTCCGACTACTTTCCCCTTGCGGTTATCGGCAAGTCCGAGACTGAGATCCATGTAACTGGCATTGAAAGTGACCTGAATTTGGTCGCCGTTGGCAGTGAAAACATTATATTGATTGCCATCTCGACTAATCAAGTTTTGCCCAATTGCGTAGAGCGAGCCATCGGGGATAGCTATGGAAACTCCGTTGACTTGTATGGGATTCGCGTCGTTCAAGTCGAAGCCAATGCGCTGTCCACCAATTTTGAGGGCAATGGCAGTATTGACCGAGACATCAGTTCTGCTACCCCAGGGTTGTTGTCGGGTTTGAATTTCAAAGTCATCGGTGGTGGATTTGAAAAGGGTGAATTCACCGACGGACTGGAAGTCGTAATTAATTCCATCAAAGGTTGTCAGGTGGGGGTCACCTTGACTGGTTGGTTGAGGGACTGGGGGTGGGTTGAAGTCAAAGTCTAAAGCTTCTGGTGGAATTGGTGGCCTGTAGTCATTGGGTGGGATATTATATTCGGGTTCAGGAGGACAAATAACGTCAGCAGCAGCACCACCAGCAGCACCACCAGCAGCACCACCAGCATAACGACCAGCATAACGACCAGCAGCAGCACCAGCAGCAGCACCAAGAACTCCACCTAGAACTCCACCAAAAGGACCTCCTAAAACGGTTCCTATTACTACTCCAAGACGTACTCCAGCGCCAAGTCCTACACGAGCACCAGCAGCACCTCCGGCACGAGCACCAGCACCACCTCCGGCACGAGCACCAGCAGCAGCAGCAGCCTTCTTAATGTAATCACATATAGAAAGTCCAGTTGGATCATTGAGCCCGCTTGGATCGTTAAAAACATACCTGTAAAGGTTTGCATCCCCACTATTCAATCCAATTGGATCGATCGCTGTAAATCTTCCCAATTTTGAGTCGTAAAATCTTGCTCGCATGAAATCGAGGCCGTTTCCTTCATCCATTACGCCAAATTGCCCGACATACTCGAAGGGATTGGGAACGCCTTCAGTTTTGGTTAAATCTTCGCCAAATGGTAGATAGCTATAACGGTTGACGTAGTTGCCATCGGTAGCGGTGAGGCCGACTGTGGAGCCGATCGCATCGGCATCATAGTAGTTTGCATTATTCCCATTTACCCGACTGACTAAACCAATACCTTGATTGTAGTGAGCGACCAAATTCCCACTGCTGTCATATTCCCCAACTATATTGCCCAAACCAGTTGGATCGAGTAAATATTCCGTGCGCTGACCGTTCAGGGTAGTAGCAATGCGATTTCCCAAGCCATCGTATTGATAATCCCAAGTCCCCTGCGAAGTCACTACTTTTACGAGGCGATTCTCCGCATCGTATGTATAGGTGGATGTCTGTCCTCCCTCCGTTTTCGCAGTCAAATTTCCATCCGTATCGTAGGTGTAGACTGCATTCCCAACATTGGTATACTGATTCAGGCTATTGCTGGTGTAACTTGTCGCCGAGCCATTATCCGTCACCCCAACCCGATTTCCGGCAGCATCATATTGATAGTTAATGGTGCGATTTGTGGGCGTAATTACAGAAGTCAACTGACCGATGGCATCATAACCATATTGGAAAGTTCCCTCTAATGTGGTCATGCTAGTCCGCCGACCTAAATTGTCGTAGGTGTACTCAAACCGCGAGTTAACCGTGTTGTCAGCTTTGAAGTTGATTAAACGAGTTAACTGACTCTGCCGATCGTATTCGTAGGTCGTATACGTGCCGTTGCCATTGGTTTCCCTCGTCAGACGACCTGCACTGTCGTAGTCATAGCTGATAATGCTCTGACCCGTTCCATCCGTTAAGCTTTTTAAGCGCCCTGCAGAATCGTAGCTGTAGTTAACCGTATAACCATCTTGAGACACCAGTTGGGTGCGCTGACCGTCGGCATTGTAGGTATATTGCAGCGAGCGACCGTTGGGATAGCTGATGTTTGTCAGGCGCATGGCAGCGTCGTACTGCAAGTTTATGGTGCCCGTGGCATCGGTGACACTGGTGAGACTTCCCATCGTGTCATAGCCGTAAGTGACGCTCGATCCATCTGCGAACTGTTTCCTTGTCAGTTGTCCACTGGTATTGTAGGTATATTGAATCGTGCTGCCCCGACGGTTGACCGAACTGGTGATATTCCCAGCCGCATCCACGCTGAATTGTTGAGAACTACCATCGGCGTAGGTAATCCTGTTGATGTTGCCGTTGGCATCGTAGCCGTAACTCATCCCATTCCCTTTGGGGTCAGTAAAACTTGTGAGTTGATTGAAGGTGGGGTCGTAAGTGAATTTTGTGTCTCGACCAAGTAGATCCGTTTGTCTGGTTAAATTACCGGAGCGATCGTAACTATAGGTAGCCTGACTGCTATTGGGAAGAGTTGCACCAATCAAATTCCCGTTCGCATCATAGCGAAATAAGAGATTCTGGTTATTAACGCCCCGTATTTGCCCGCTATTACCACGGTCGTCCAATAAAATCGTTTGTGATGCTCCCGTGCTATCAGTAACAGTCGCACCCCCGGCGCTATCGTAACTGTAGGTGAGGCTTTGGGTCTGTCCGTTGCTAAATTCCTTCGTCAGGCGACCTTTATCGTCATATTCAAAACTGCGCTGATAACCCAGATCGGAAGTCACCGACAGGAGAGAATACTTTTTCGCGGCAACGCTTCCCGTATCGTAGGTGTAGGTCGTCGTTCCCTGAGGAGTAGTGACAGAAAGTAGATTTTCACCAGCAGCATCGTAGTTGTAACTGCTAACTTCTCCTGCGGAGTTGGTAACCTGACTGATACGCCCTAGAGCGTTGTAGGCGAGAGTCAAGCTATCTCCATTTGTATGAACTAACCTGGTAAGCCTGTCTCCCGTGTATTCCAGAGTAATCCGATTACCGTTGGTATCCTCAAAGGAATTCAGCTTGCCATCGCTGCCAAATAGCGACACAGAGCCATTTGTTTCCTTCAAGCGATATTGCCCACCCGTACTCGTTATCGTCGCGCCGCCCACTTCGCGGAAGGTGCCATCGGCTTGCCGCTCGAACAGGCGCTGTAAATCTCCCACACTGCGAATGATGACATTGCCTTTGCTATCTGTTGTTGCGCGCAAATCCCACTGGCTAGACCATCCCCTCCCTAACGTGCCCAAGTTGTAGCGCTCAGCTACAGATTGATTGAAGGTGCGGCTAAAGGTCAAAGACAGTCCCGGTGCAGGATCGACTAAATCGGTCGTACTGAGTAAAGCCCTATTGGCAAGGGTATTGGCTGCTTGTTTCCATTCAAAGGCAAATAATCGGTTCAAGTTGCTGGCCGGCTGTCCCAGTTGACTCAAATAGGTCGCATTTTCTGCCATTGCGGTTTGAAACTGACCGGCAGTTGTACCTAAGTCGGCAGTCAGGTTACTCCATAGCGCATCCCAGCCTGCAGGATCGATGAAACTATAATCAGCGCGAGATTCGGCTTTCATTGCTGCCCAGTCGATCGCCTCATTGGGATTCACTTGCTCGACATTAAAAGAAATTAAGCCATTGCCGTTAGGAGTATATTTGAAGGAAAATTGACCGCTTTGCCCAGGAGCCAAAATTCCCAACGGTCCGTTGGGATTTGTGCCGAGATTTAGGCCGAGTAACTGGCGGAGAGTTGGACTGCTACTGGTTTGTGCCGATAGATCTACTTGAGCGTTGGTAGCGTTTACTCTAAGCAGTGGTGCGGCAATATCTGTTTCCCCAACATTCGTGTAAGTAACTGTTGCTACTCCCTGTGCTCCATAACTCAGCTTGGTCTGCACGTTTCCAACAGCGCCATTGCTGACGGTAAAGGCATCCTTAGCCGCTACCGTATTTTGAGAATCTTTGAGCGTGATATCGTACTTCTTACTGGCCAATCCATTCAGGTCAAAGGTTGCCCAGAGTTCGCTGCCACTGACCCAATAAACTTTGCTAGCAGCGCGATCGGTTCCGCTGCTGTCAGTCAAGCTAATGAGATTGGTGGGTGAGAAATTTTCACCAGTAATAGCGATTGTTACTTGCCCCTTATTGCTGCCCAGCGCACCAATAGGAAATCCAGTAATCGTTGGAGTTCCTGCAGGTGGTGGCGGCGGTGGCGGTATGACTGTATCGTCATTAACAATAGTCAGGACAGCGGTATTCTGAGTTCCCAGAGCCGTATTATTGCTGAGATTTGCGATCGCAAGATTTATGGTTTCATTCGGTTCCGATGTCGTGTCATCAACTATTGGGATAGTTATCGTCTTGGAGGTTTCGCCAATGCCAAAGGTTACAGGTATGGGAGTACTATTGTAGTCCGCAGGTGCAGTTGCCGTGCCATCGCTTAAGAAAACCGTGAGGCTTGTCTGACTTGAAGTATCCCCAGAGCGCAGCAAAGTAACTTCTGCCGTTGCATTCTCATTAAAGCTATAGGTGGCACTGCCGAAGCTAACTGTATTGGTAGGGGTAACAACAGGGTTGGTGTACTCAAACGCCGTAGAGGTGAGGTTTAACCCCGTGACATTCTGAAAGACCGCGATCAGTTCGTCAGGCTCCGTATCTGGCTTATCGAAGTAGAGATTGGTATTGGCACCCGACACCTCTAAACGATAGTTAGAAGCTGCTCCTCGCAACTGTACCTTATCTTCCAGGGGATTGAAGTCCTCGATCTGGGCGTAATCGCTGCTGCCATCGGTAGAAGTATTGCGATCATCATAGTAAACGCTGTCAGAGCTACCCAAGATAAAACGATCTGCTCCGTCGCCTCCATTCAGCCTGTCCTGTTCCCCAATACCAAAGTCGGGACTATTAGAATTTACACCCCTGAGAACGTCATTGCCTGCATCGCCCTGGAGGTAATCATTACCAGCACTACCATTTAAGGAATCGTTGTCAGCACCACCATAGAGGTTGTCATTGCCAGCACTACCAGTCAAGGCATCATTACCTGCCCCACTACTCATCTGGCTTACTGGTATGAAAGGGTTGCTACTACTGAAGTTTGCAGCAGAAGCATCTACACTATCATCGCCAGAGCTACCCGTAAAACCTAATCGTTCGATGTTCTGAACTGTTCCACCTGTAGTATTACTACCTCCCGTACTCGTAAAGTTAATAACCACTCCACTAGCTTGCCCAGAGTAGTTGAGATCCAGTTGATCTTCTCCCGCCCCACCGTCGATAACATCGGTGGAACTAAAAGAAAAAATGAGATCGTTCCCCTCTCCACCATTAACTGTGTTAGACCCTGCATCGCCCTGTAGGTAATCATTGCCAGCACTACCATTTAAGGAGTCATTGCCGTCGCCGCCATAGAGGTTGTCATTACCAGCACTGCCAGTCAGTAAGTCATTTCCGGCATTCCCATTCAATGCACTTACTGGCAAGAAAGGGTTAGTGCCACTCAAGTTCGCAGCAGAAGCATCCACGCTATCATCGCCAGCACTACCCGTAAATGCTAGTTGTTCGATATTCTGAATTGTGCCACCTGTGGAAGTAGTACCATTTCCTGTACCTGCAAAGTTAATAGCTACACCATTTGTTTGCCCAGAGTAGTTGAGATCCAGATAATCGTCCCCCACACCACCGTCGATAACATCGGTGGAACTAATAGAAAAAATGAGATCGTTCCCCTCTCCACCATTAACTGTGTTAGTACCCGCTTCGCCGTACAAATAGTCTGCCCCGTTAGCGCCAAAGATCGAATCATTACCTGCTTCACCATGTAATTGATCTTCCCCAGAGCTACCAGTTATACTATCGTTCCCCACACCGCTAAATACATAGTTTGGATTAAAAGGTTGAGTACCAGTGGCAGCGGTAATATCTATAGTGTCATTCCCACTCCCCGTCCTGAGATCGACTCGCTCGATTTCTCGGAAGACAGTACCATTATTCGCCCCACCCGTAACCGTGCCATTGTTGGGGTCGGTATAGATAATGCTTGTATCCGCTGTGTCTGTGGAGTTATAGATAAGGAGTCTGTCATTTCCATCACCACCGATAACGCTGTCTGCCCCTGTACCTGGATTAATATCGTCATCCTCAGAAGTTCCAACAATCGTGTCATTCCCCGATGTCCCCGTAAAACTTTGCTGCTCTACTTGAATTGCTTGACCGTCAACTTGAATAATGCCGCGATCTTCCGATACCTTAAGCTGCTGAAGCGTTTCAACTGACAGATTCTCTCCCAGTGCTAACGCCAAGAAAATTCGCCCTTCATCCCCCGGTGTATCTGTTGCATTCAACCGCGCATCAAGTCGATGTCCAAACTCCTCCAGCAATAGATTTGCTAAGCGATCTGGATTATCCTGAGCCGCTCCCAGAAACTCCAACGACAGGTAAATCTTATCCGTAGATGCCGCATAAGCACCATTAGCCCCATGCAATTCTGCCGCCGAGACAATCTCAATCCCAGACAACAAACTAAAATCACCCGCCAACCACGCCACCTGCAAAGCATTTGCCCCCGTCCCCTCGCCAAACGCCAGCGCCATCTTAGCAATGAATTCAGGATCGCCCGCAAAGCTTCTCAACCGTTCCTGCGCCGCCAGCAGAGCCTGCTTCAGATCGCCCAAAAGCTTTGACTCCAAACTCAGCATCGTTTCAACCAACAGATTGGTTTGGAGGAAGTATGTCGTTTTCATGTATGGTGTTTAGCCTTTTAATGAGATAGAAGTATGATGAAATGCATTCAAATTAATATGGCAAAAATCGCCGCCACAGCAAGCAACTCAAGCCATTTTTAGAGTAATTAAACTGTTCCCTCGCGATGCAATGCGATCGCAAGACCCTTGCCACCAAAAACTTAAAAGCGATTATTTAGGCGATCGCCCACTCCGCCAGTAAATAATTATCCAGAGAGCGATCGCCTCATGCAAGAAAACCGTATTTGAGAAAGCCGAAATTTCAGCTTGGGAGGATTTAGAGTTTCCGCATTAGAGGCAAATGTTAATTCCAATAGATTAACTCTATCCCCGATGGATTTACAGTTAGATTTAGATATCACAATTTAGAACAATGCAACAAAATGGGTTGGTAAAAATTTAGCTCTCAAAAGTGAAAAAGTAGGGAAGGTTTGACCAAATATCCTAATTTCTTGCAAAACTGTCGTTTTTGCTACCATTTTTAACTCAAATTAGCACCCTAAAGTAAAGATTCATGTATTTCTATTTCGCAACCCTTAACACAACAAAAATCTCACATAGCACAAACTCTCACTAATCTCATCCGCCAAATTGCTTAGCTCCAAATCGCGATCGCCCATAAATCTAACATAATCTCAAAGGGCGATCGCGCTTAAATTCGCCTAGTTCGTAAACACAGCGATCGCATTACAAGATCTATAAGCTTCAATTGTTTTTGATGGATTTTGTCTGAACTTCAGACCGATCGATCTCAATCCCCAGACTCTTCGCTTTCTCTACCATGCGACGAATGAAAGCTCTTCGCGCCTCTATTCCATGCAAAGAATCCCGATAAGCCACTATATGGTGCGCCAACTCATCGCGACTCATAGTATCAAAATTTAATTTACTCATCTCTTTTTCCTCCAGAGATATCATCTTCGTCCAAGAAAGAGCCGTTAGGATATATGTAGTAGGCTTTCGTCAGCTTCCACTCAGAATGATTCATCGGCGTACCAAAGATAGCTAGGTAACATCCAGGATAAACACTGTCTGGATCCGGTGCAAAGTCATAAAGGAGTCCGCTCCATTGCCAGTTAGCTCGAATCAATTCGTAGAGTTGTCTAAGAACCCATTTAGGAAGTCGCAGTTGCCAGATTTCTTAGCATTTTGCGGATTAAAGCCAAGTAAATAAACGATTCAGACATTTGCTCATAAAATTCATAATCCTTGCTTAGTCTACGACAATTACCTAACCAAGCAAAGGTTCGCTCTACCACCCAACGCTTTGACTCCACTACAAAACCTTTCTGATTGTCTGCCCGTTTGCTAACTTCCCAAAGCCATCCGAAGTTGTCGTTGACCCATTGTGTGATTTCATCACCAGAGAATCCAGCATCAACCAGAATTTTCTCTAATCGTGGTAATGGAGATGTGAGATTCTGTAACAACTGCTTAGCTCCTGCTCTTTCACCGATGTTAGCTGCACACACCAACACCTTTACAACTAAGCCCAAGGTGTCAACCATAGCGAAGCGTTTTCTGCCCTTGATTTGCTTACCGCCATCAAAACCTCGACTGCCCGCACTTTCTGTTGTCTTCACACTCTGGCTATCGATACTCACCAAGCTTGGGGTCGCCTCTTTACTAACCTTTTCCCTAAATTGTTGGCTCAATTTGCGATTAATCTCCTCCAGTAGCCCAGTTCTTTCCCACCTTTGCCAGTAGAAATAGACCGTTGAGTAAGGCGGAAAGTCATGGGGTAGATTCTGCCATGTACAACCATTTTTGAGTATATAGAAAATGGCATTCAGTAACTCTCGCATATTTGTTTTGGGTGGCCTACCCCATTTTGATGGTTTGGGTAGCATGGGTGCGATAATTTCCCATTCTTGGTTGGATAAATCGGTATTATAGGATCGGCGCATCTCTTCAGGTTTATACTAGACTTCATCAGTATTTATACCTGCTTTTGGTGCGCCTTTTACTTCCTAAATGGCTTCTAAGTTGTGCCTCTGTTGGCTGCATTTAACCCCAAGATAGTTGCAATTATTATAGCCTGCTAAATATTTTAGCGTAGTGTAAGGCAGCGATCGCCCCACCAGAACGCCTAACACCGAAAAGCGATCGCGCTTAAAATTCCTTAGTATTTCCCTCTAAACATTTCAAGAAAGAATTAACGCCAAGCAATTGTATTGCATACGACTCCATTGCTGTTCTCAAAGCATCATCAGCGCGTAAATCATCATCTCCAGACACGATGACATTTGCTTTGCCATCAATAGCTGTGGCTAGCACAGGTAAATCTTACGGGCAATGTGACTCACCCTCCTAGCAAAGCGAGAATCCAGATATTGGTGTCAATAACTACTGGAGTTTAGACTAAAAAGTGGTAAAAAGCAGCCAGCCATTGCAGACTGACCGCTTGATGATGGAAGCTGAAAAGACTATAAAATCAACAGCTTCATCATGATTAGTTTGGATAAACTTGAGCAATTTCGCAAGTACACGTACGAAATTATAGGGAACGGGAGAGATGCGCTGTTCGACTTGATGGATGCGGTACTGACGAGTCGGAGTGTTTCATCGTTTGTGGAACTTTCGTTAAGCCCATTATTTCGGAGGGAGTGGTCGAGTATCTATGAAGCACTGCAAGATAGTCATCCTCCACGTGAAGACTTGATGAAGCAATACATACAGCAAATGCCGGCAGCAGAGGTGACGATATTGGCGGGCGACCATACAGCCTGGTCGCGTCCCTATGCGGTGACATTACAAGAACGCACCTACGAACATCAACCTCAACCGGGAGTAGGAAGCAAACCTGTTACGGTGGGGCAAGGATACAGCACAATTGCCTGGATTCCAGAGTCAGAAGGGAGTTTTGCCTTACCGTTGCGGCATGAGCGGATCACCAGTTTCGAGAACCCGATTCAGAAAGCCGCTAGTCAGTTACGCTTGGTTTGTGCGGAAATTCCTGGGACTGTGCTTTTCCTGGGGGATGGCGAGTATGGGTGCGCACCATTTTTGCAGCAAACAGCAGACATCCCGTGTATCAAGCTGCTCAGGCTACGCCCCAACCGGGTTCTGTATCATGCCCCAAAGGATTACGAGGGGCATGGGCGACCCCATAAGCATGGAGAGAAATTTAGCCTCAAAGACTCTGACACTTGGTCTATTCCCCAAGCAGACATCACAATTGCAGAGCCTAAACTGGGACGATTGCAAATTCGTCGATGGCCAAACCTGCACTTAAAGCAAGCCGCAGACCATCCCTTTACACTCATTCTGGTCGAACGTCTTGATATGCCTGAATCGAAACCCCTGTGGTTGATTTGGGTCGCTAAAGACGAGCCAATCTTGAGTGAGGTATGGCAAAAATATCTGCGCAGATTTGCCATTGAGCATTGGTATCGCTTGGTGCGTCAACGTCTCCATTGGACAATCCCTCAGCTTTCTACCCCTGCTCAGATGGAGACTTGGTCGGACTTGATGCCTTTACTTACTTGGCAATTGTGGCTCGCTCGTGAACTTGTCCAAGACTCTCCTCTGCCTTGGCAGAAACCGATGACTAAATTGTCTCCTGGTCGAGTTGCAAATGCTTTTGCTTTAGTTTTGGTCAGGATTGGCTCTCCTTCCCCTGACCCTAAACCTCGCGGTAAGTCTCCAGGTTGGCCTCTTGGGAAAAAACGAACCCAACGGATTCGTTATCCTACTGTCAAAAAACGCTATGCCAAGCCCCTCAAAAAAGCTTCCGCTGCAACTGCTTAGCTCAACTTCTTCCCTTTTATCCTCTCTCTCGCTAGTTTCTATCTAGCGAGATGCTTCTTGTTGCCTTTTAGTCTAAACTCCAGTAACTACACGAAATGTCCCGCACAGAACTTCCTCAGACCTTATCCGCCAAATAGCTTGCTTCCTTCTCAAAAGTGCCAGAATGCCTCGCAGAACAAGCAAGCTTACGCTAAAATAGCAGTTAGCATCTCAAAGCAACACGTTAAAAGAAACACAATGGCTGTTACCCGCTGGACAGACGAAATGCTTGATGGCTTAGCCTCAACCGTTGGTGGTTTAGCTGCAACTGTTAGCGAACTAAGCTCGGATGTTAGCGAGCTACGCACAACTGTTAGTGAATTAAGCTCAACTGTAGGTGAATTAACTTCAACTGTTCACGAGGTGCGTGACAGTCTAGATGGAGTCAGAATAACCGCTCAAGCATTGCTGCAAATTGCCGCCCAAAACCAACAAAGAATGGATATGTTCGAGCAAGAACTAGATCTGATGAAACAACGTCAGGCTGAAAGCGACCAAAGATTTAATGTCTTGCTTGAGGAAGTACGTTATTTGATTCGAGGCAATCGGGACGATCGAGAAAATTCGGAAAATCAGGGTGGATCGTCCTGATAGAAAACCCGAAAATAAAGCGCTATCCCTATTCAGTCAAGCGATTCCTTACAGGATGCGTTCAGCTCGATAAAATATTAGTGCAATCTCTCATGAGTTTTAAGCATTCCCACGATAATTTTGGATTGGGGTAAAGCGGCTTGGTAGTTTTTTTAATTCAGCGATCCTATTGCTCAGAAACAGCAGCAATCTAAGCCTCTGAAACTCTTGTTTGGTAATGATTGTGGCTGCCTGTTGAGATGTCGAGCGGCGACGAGCGCCCATTTGCTCGTAGGAGGCAAACATAGTCGCAGTGCTATCCTGTCGGGGAATGGCGTTACTTACTTGTCTAAACGCAGCGATCGCGCCATCGTAATCCCCATTTTTTAGTTTGTCCACCCCACTGACTACTAACTTAGTTAGTCGAAGCTGGTTCGCCAAGCTATGGGCTTGCGATACCTGAGATACTGGTGGCTGCGCCTGACTAGTGGGAATTTGACATAGCACGACCGTAGTAATGCCAAGCAGAGAAACTGTTTTAGCCACAATTTGCCCGATCGACTGGCGGCTTAGTTTAGCTAGCTGAAACGATTTGTGTGGATTTTGGGAGCTAAGTGAAATAGCCATCTCTGCAAGAATTAGTCGATAGGTGATTAGATATTCCTATGGTAGGTAAACTAATTAAACTCATGTTGTTTTCATATGACGCTTGTTAGACTGGCACAGCAATTGATTAAAAACTACTAATCAAATACAACTGTCCGTAACCCCAGGTTAGAACTAGCGGCTTGACCGTAAACCAGAACCCGATTCTGGAGATGCAGGCGAACGGCACGGGCGAGAACTATTCTCTCTAGATCCTTGCCTTTGCGAATCAAATCGGAGACGGAATCGCGATGAGAGATTCTAATCACATCCTGTTCGATAATTGGGCCTTCATCAAGATCTTCAGTGACGTAGTGGGCAGTAGCGCCGATAATCTTGACGCCGCGACTGTACGCGCGCTGGTAAGGATTCGCACCAGGGAAAGCTGGTAGGAAAGAATGGTGAATATTAATTACATTGGAAAACTGCGATAGGAATTCAGGGCTAAGTATTTGCATGTACTTAGCCAATACTACTAAATCGATATCGTATTGCTTTAGCAATGCCAGTTGCTGTGCTTCCTGGGCTTGTTTGGTGTCTGCCGTGACGGGTAAGTAATGGAAGTTAATACCAAAATTATGCGCGATCGCTTCTAAGTCGGGATGATTCCCAATTACAACTGGAATTGTAGCCTGTAACTCACCGGATCGCTGGCGCAGAATCAGGTCGTAGAGACAGTGATCTTGCTTAGTGACAAAAATAGCGATGCGCCGCACCGAGTCAGAGAAATGTAACTGCCATTTGGCATCAATTACTTCTGCTAACGGATCGAAGGCTTCACCAATAAATTGTCGTTGTAAGTTAAAGCCTTCTAATTCCCATTCCACCCGCATCAAAAATAAACCCGCTGCAGCATCCGTATGCTGGTCGGCATGGAGAATATTACCATTATGGGAAAATAGCCAGTCCGCAATTTTCGCTACCAGACCTTTGCGATCTGCACATGAGATTAACAGAGTTGCCGTTGCCATAGGTGTACCGTCATAAATAATAATCTTAGCCCTAACCCTTCGCCATCAGGGAGGGCAACAGAACCCAAACGGGGGCTGCGCCCCTGCGACCCCTATAAGTTAGGTTATTCGGAGCAAAAGCGATTGCAGCTCTGCGTAACATCTGTTAACTAAGAGCAGTTTTGAGTGCGTCCACAACCATCATTTGCTGAGCTTCTGATAGTTCGGGGAACATAGGTAAAGATAATACTTGCTGGCACGCGGCTTCGCAAACTGGAAAACTGCCCTGTTCATAGCCCAAATATGCGTAAACCTCCTGCAAGTGCAGTGGTAGGGGGTAGTAGGTGGTTGCGATTACGTCCTGTTCTCTGAGCTTGGCCTGGACGGCATCGCGATCGCAGTCAACCAGTCTAATGGTGTATTGGTTCCAAACACTACCAGGACATTTGGGCGGTGTAATTAGGTGGGGAACGTGTTTGAGGAATTGCTCGTAGCGATCGGCAATCTCCAGCCTGAGTTGGTTCCAACGGTTAAGGTGTGGTAATTTGACCCGCAAAATTGCCGCCTGAATGGCATCCAGGCGGGAATTCATACCAATATGCGAGTGATAGTAGCGCTTGGCACTACCATGATCGCGCAGGATTTTGACTTGCTCGGCGATCGCCGCATTATTAGTCGTCACCATACCGCCATCACCGCAACCACCCAGGTTTTTAGTGGGGTAATAACTAAAACAACCGACATCGCCAAAACTACCTACCCTCTTCCCTTGCCAGGTAGCTCCAGTTGCCTGGGCACAATCTTCTATGACATGGAGGTTGTTGGCAACAGCAATTGCCATCAGCCTCGTCATGTCCACGGGACGACCAAATATATGTACGGGCATGATGGCACGGGTGCGATCGGTAATCGCCGCTTCTAAGCGATCGAGATCGAGGTTAAAACTATCTGCCTCAATATCCACAAATACAGGCTTTGCACCTACCATGCTGATTACCTCAGCGCTAGCAAAAAAGGTAAATGGTGAAGTAATTACCTCATCGCCATTGCCAACCCCCAAGGCTCTCAGCGCTAAGTAGAGGGCATCAGTACCGGAGTTGCAGGCTATTCCATGCCCGGAACCAATATACTCAGCAAATTCCACCTCAAACTGCATCACGTGCGGGCCACCAATATATTGACCTGAGGCCAGAACTGCCATCACCTCCCGATTGAGATCGTTACCAATCTGTTGAAATTGCTGAGTGACATCAAAAGGTGGAACTTTGCTCACGTGGGTTTCCTTGACTCTATTTCCTTGAACATACAAAAACTGGCAACGCTATTCTTCACCTTTTATAGCTATAGCCAACAGGCTTAGGACGGGGTGCAGGGGTGGAACCCCTGCGTGGGGGCACAGCCCCCACACCCCCATGTCCTAACAGATCTGTCTATGGCTATAAAAGTGAGGAATATAGTCGCCCTACAAATTATCGCCCAATCAAGGTCAATATTCAGTTCTTACCAAATATTATTGATAGTTATAGTCGAGGGCATGGGGGCTGCTCTTACGCGGCTCACCCCCCGCATCCTTGTGGATAAACCAATCTGTTGGCAGTTATTATTTGCTATCGGCACGGGAATAGTCATCGTGAAATCTGACAATGTCATCTTCCCCCAGATACTCGCCATTTTGCACTTCAATAATCACAAGCGGAATTAGACCGGGGTTTTCCAGGCGGTGCGCCGTGCATTGCGGTACGTAGGTGGATTGATTGCTACCGATCAGGGTTTCGCGATCGCCACAGACAACTCTTGCCGTACCAGAAACCACGATCCAATGCTCGCTGCGGTGATGGTGCATTTGTAAGCTCAGTCTGTGACCGGGTTTAACCTCAATCCGCTTAATTTTATAGCCGCGCCCTTCCTCTAAGACCGTGAACGATCCCCATGGCCGCGCAGATGACAAATTGTTACCATTTAGTACGGCTTCGGCTGTTACTGCGATCGAGCGATCGGCCTCTTTTAATGCTTCTTTAACCTGTGCCATGGTTTTTCCTCGTGCGTTTAGATGTTTGGTGAAATATTCTTACTGTCTGTACCTATTGTGCCAATTCCCGACATAAGCATAGCAGCTACACTAGAAAATTACGTAAGCCACCCCTGTATCCTGGGAACTGCCAATATTCTTGGAGCTATGGTTTTACGCCACTGAGCTGATGACCAAAAATACAAGGGGATTTGTTCCCCTCCAACTAAATACTAAATACGATAAGCGTGAAAATCTAGGGAAAGTTTGGGGGGAGATCGACAAAAATCCAGGGAAATATTGAGGGAGGCAAAAAATTATACTGAAGTCGATACGACTATGGCTTAATTTAAAATTTGTGTTATTGTTAAATTATTGTTAAAAAGTATTAACAAAGGATTTGTACGCAATATAAGGACCTTAATCTATGAGTGAATGTTTACGTGTAGGTCAACCCGCTCCTGATTTTTCCGCTACAGCGGTTGTGGATCAAGAATTCAAGACTGTGAAGCTGTCTGGCTACGCAGGTAAGTATGTAGTGTTGTTTTTCTACCCACTAGACTTCACTTTTGTTTGCCCCACGGAAATTACTGCATTCAGCGATCGCTATGACGAGTTCAAAGCTCTCAATACTGAGGTATTGGGAGTCTCCGTAGATAGCGAATTTTCCCACCTTGCTTGGATTCAAACCGATCGCAAGTCTGGTGGTGTGGGTGACTTAAATTATCCTCTAGTTGCGGATCTGAAGAAATCAATTAGTGCTGCCTACAATGTGTTAGATCCAGAGGCTGGCGTAGCTTTACGCGGTCTGTTTATCATCGATAAAGCTGGAATTATTCAACATGCCACGATTAATAATCTGGCATTCGGTCGCAGCGTCGATGAAACTCTGCGCACGCTCAAGGCTATTCAATATACGCAAGCTCACCCGGATGAAGTTTGCCCTGCAGGTTGGGAGCCTGGTAAGGATACCATGAAGCCAACTCCAAAAGGCTCTAAGGAATTCTTTGCCAAGCTCTAATAGTCTCTGGTCGAGCTATTTTACAACTGGCAACTTTGCGAGCAGCTTTCCAACAGGAGAGTTGCTCGCGATCTAGGGAAGAATCTAGTTATCCCGATATGGACTGGCGACTATAGCGGTTTTCAGATGAAAACGAGAAGGGGGTTTGGGGGCGTTGCCCCCAAGAAGGGGTGAAACCCCTTCACCCCGTCAATAAAACCTGTTCTCAATTGAAAAATGCTATAGAAGTCGCGGCTATACAAACAGAGTCAACCTGTGTGGACTTTAAGTTCTCAACTTCTGAGCGCGTACGCGATTCAGTAACTTTCTCCCAACGATAGATTGCAAGCAATTACAGTGTAGGCCAGTTATTTATTAGCACAGGCGTAGGCAATTAACTTAGCTGTGACGGATGAAGGATCTGCGCTGTTTACAGGGGCTTTTTCTTCAAGATTAAGGGTTTCACCAGTCAGTAAGTTTTTTAATTTGAGAACTCGATAGGAATTAGTATTACAATCGGCGGATAAGTAGCCTTCAATGTCTCTAACTAGATTGCCAGAGGAATCGCGCAGCACAGTTTTAGCACCAAATACAACGGAGCTACCGTTCTTTTGTAGTGAATCCTTATCGACATAATTTAAGCCGTCACTTTTATCGATTTCTACCCATTCCACAGCCCAAGCAGCGTGGGTGATACCCAAGCTAAAAAGCGCAGCTACTATGGCTAGTATAGATTTCATATTTTTTGCCTACCTTCAACTAGATTAAGAACTATAGCTGTAGCCACTAGGCTTAGGACGGGGTGCAGGGGTAGAACCCCTGCGTGGGGGCACAGACCCCACACCCCCTGTCCTAACAGATTTGTCTATGGCTATACCTTAACCGATTGCGAATGCTTATATAGCGTTTTCCAATTGAGAACAGGTTTTTGCGATCGCTGATACCCGTGTGATGGCCTGCCGTGTCTTAGCTGTAGGTGCGAGTTGCTCCGTAGGCGTTGGTTTCACAGATGAGGCGATCGCTGCTCGTTCATTTTAATCGTGACTAAAGTTAGAGCGGTTTCATGACGTTTTGGTGATGCTCCTGAGTGCAGCAAATCGCTAAATTAGTTGCATTAATTGCATTTGGTTTGCGCTTTGCGCGGGAGAAAGTTAGCTATGGATGTTACGTTTCACGAAGCCGAATCTATACAGTTCGTTCGACAGCCCCACGAGATTGACGAATTTATTGACTCTTTTCAATATTTAGGCGCACGTCTATTTCTAAGGGCACTCAAGCCTGCCATGCTGCGGTGGAGCGATCGGGTCGGCCAGATCGTGCCGCCTCTAGGACAACTTCAGACTTTACCCGCAGGCACGCTTGGATATGAGTTTGCCGCGTTCGTGCGATCGCGGCAGCTAAAACCCATCGCCTATGGCCCCAGACGCGCCCAGATCCACGACGTACTGCATGCTCTGTTAGGCTACGATACCGATTTTGTCGGCGAGCAGCAAGTACAGTGGTTCATTCTTGGGACCAAGCCGCTCTGGTTCAACGTTGTAATTGGCACGCATTTTTGGTTGCGATCGCGCCAATGGCAACCAGGTTGGGATGCCTTTTGTCGAGGTCGTAACTCCACCCTAGATCCCGACACTTTTCCAGTAGAACAGCTTTGGCATATTCCAGTTGCGGAGATCTATCAGCAATATCATCTGCAATCTGATTAAAAGAGCATCTAAACAACAAGAGACACGGTTTTCGTGTCTCTTGTTGCGATCTGTATTATCTGTATTAATTGGTATACAAGCATAAATTTTTCAGGAGCGACTATTACCAATGCCAAGCTGATGCTTGGAGAGTTTCAGCTTTTGCCACAAAGACTCTATTTGCTCGAAAGACTCTTTAGGTGACATCTTGCCCCCTTTTTCTAAAGCAGAAATAATCCCGACGCGATGGGCAAATTCTTGCAAATTAGCATCAAACATCAGGTTTTCAGGCGTGAACTCACCGTAAAAGCGGTGATATGGATTAAGAAACTCAGACATTTTGCTCATGGCAACCCTCCTAAATTAGAAACTTCTTTTTGTACTTGTTTAACCTCAAGGAAAAGTTCGGGAGATCTAAAAGCTAAAACCTGGTTACTGATAGTTTATAACTGCCCCTGAAGGCGCTTTTAAAATTACTCTTAACCCTTTTAAAATACCCAAACCTACCTGACACACATCAGTATCTTCTACAAAAAGTTAAAAATATGCGATCGGCGTTTGTTAACACAAGTGATTTAGATCTCTTAACCATATATTAACCTATTCTTAACCTAAGAACCCTTAATTCATTATTACAGTCCGGATCGTTTGTCAACGGTCAGAATTTCTCGCAGCAATAAAATAAGGGCAGCCTTGAAAATCTGCCCAAAAAACTTCCTGAAAGCCATCAGAGTCAGTTATGGGGGGGAAGGGGCATCCCAACCCCAACCTCCAACTCCCATCACAGCCAATCGCGAGTTTGCACGGCATTTTGCATTTTGGCGATCGCCTCGGTAGTAGAAATTGCGCCGAGATCGCCGTGCTTGCGGCTGCGAATGCTGAGGGTGTTTGACTCCATTTCTTTGGCACCGATAATTGCCATGACGGGAATCTTTTCTAGCTCGGCTTTGCGGATTTGTTTTGCCATGCGATCGCCGCTATTGTCAATTTGCACTCGCAGCCCTGCCTGACGCATCAGATGCTCTACCTCGCGGGCATAGTCAACCTGAGCGTCGGAGATGGGGATCAAGCGTGCTTGAATTGGTGCCAACCATAGGGGAAAATCCCCTGCATAGTTTTCCACGAGGATACCGAAGAAACGCTCCAGGGAGCCAAACAGAGCGCGGTGAATCATAATGGGGCGGTGACGATTGCCATCCTCTCCCACGTATTCCATATCAAAGCGTTCTGGCAAATTAAAATCTACCTGGATCGTAGAACACTGCCAGCGTCGTCCGATCGCATCTTCGATCTTAATATCGATTTTAGGCCCGTAGAACGCGCCACCGCCTTCGTCGATTACATAATTCCAACCCTTGCGATCGAGGGCATCGCGCAGGGCTTGGGTGGCCTTATCCCAGATCTGCTCCGAGCCGACATACTTCTCTGGGCGCGTAGAAAGATTGACCTCATAGTTGTTAAACCCAAACGTGGTGAGAATTAATTCAGCCAGATTCAAGACACCCAGAATTTCTTCAGCAATTTGTGACTCCATGCAGAAAATGTGAGCGTCATCCTGCGTGAAGCCGCGCACGCGCATCAAGCCGTGCATCGTCCCAGACCGCTCGTAGCGATACACCGTACCCAGTTCGCCCCAGCGAATCGGCAATTCTCGATAGGAATGGAGGGCATCTTTATAGATCAGGATATGGAAGGGGCAGTTCATCGGTTTGATTTGATATGCCTGCTCTTCCACTTCCATAGGCTGAAACATGCTTTCGCGGTAGAAGTCGTTATGTCCTGAAGTTTTCCAGAGTTCGAGATTAGCCATGTGAGGCGTGGTTACCAACTCGTAGCCATTGCTGAGATGAGTCTCTTTCCAAAAGCTTTCGATGATATTACGCATGGTGGCTCCGCGTGGGTGCCAGAATACCAGACCGCCACCCGCATCTTCCTGGATGCTGAATAGCTGTAAATCCTTACCTAGTTTGCGATGATCGCGGCGTTTGGCTTCCTCGATCTGCTCCTTATAGGCAGCTAGCTGCTCGGGGGTCTCCCATGCCGTACCGTAGATGCGCTGCAACATGGCATTTTTTTCATCGCCGCGCCAATAGGCTCCGGCGACACTTTCTAGCTCAAACGCATCGGGATTAATTTCGCCCGTTGTTTCCAGGTGCGGCCCCGCACATAAATCCCACCAGGGATTTTCAATCTTGGCAGGATCGCCAATCGTATAGCGCGTAATTATCTGTCCCTCGGGGATGGCATCTAATAGTTCCAGTTTGTAGGGTTCGTTCAGCTTGACGATCTCAGCTTTAATGGCCTCGCGCTCGAACTCCTGGCGCACCAATGGCAAGTTAGCCTTGATGATGCGCTTCATCTCCTTGGTAATAGCTTTGAGATCGGCGGGCGCGAATGGTGCTTTGCGGTCAAAGTCGTAGTAAAAGCCAGTTTCAGTTGATGGGCCAATCGTTACCTTGGTTTCTGGGAATAGTTTTTGTACTGCCATTGCCATCACGTGTGAGGCGGTGTGGCGAATGCGGTGCAGGCGATCCGGATCGGCCTGACGGAGGATATCTCCAGGTTTTGGGGCAACTGCGATCGTAGACATAAAACTCTGTTTGACTTTTTTGACTTGACTTAAACATTCATCTTACGCGGAAGAGCTTGAAACCCCGCGTAACATTTCAGTTAAACCTATATTATAGAAAACCTGGCACTTTGGTACTTGCAAAGCCATAACCTCGTGGCAAGCGAGTGGGTGGCGCGATCGCTCTTGCACCCTTGCCACCCCATCTCCATCTGCTAGGATCTGGACGATGTCTAGGTTAGCAATTGCATGGATCGGGAACTACTGGCGGGGATGTTAGCCAAGAATGCTCAGGGCAAGCAGTTAAATAGCGATCTGCTGTATGAATACGCCAAATACTGTCTGGACAGCACCAAAACTAGTGTAGAAGTACTGGGCACTAAGCTCGCCACCGTCATGGAGATCGGGGCTTTATTATTGTTGGGCTTGCGGATTACTTCTTCGTTCCAAAATTTTGTAGCACCCAAGCCCACCTACCTCTATTTTTCCTACCTGGGCTTAAAGCTCTCTGCTTGTATTGCGATCGCCAGCTAACCAGTCCGATTTCTTAGATCGAGACTTCAGTTCGATTATTCTATAGCGGCTTTCAGGTCGGATGTGAGTAGGGGTTTTGGGGGCGTTGCCCGCAAGAAGGGGAGGCATGGCGGTCTTGGGGGTTCCCCGCTAGAGTCACTGCCGTGTGGAACCCCTTCACCCCGTCAATCAAACCTGCTCTCAATTGAAAAGCGCTACAATTAGTCTACCTCAGCGATTGCTACCCTTTACACTATTCTCCATATTCTGAGCCCGATCGGTTCGCCACGCGATCGCCACTAAAGCAAGCACGACTATGCCAATTAGAAGCCATTGGTCGGGTTCCGGTACTCCAGACACATTGGCAGTTGGTATTCCCGTAGCACTAGAAGGTTGTGGTAGTTGATTGTCTTCAACTGTGCGCTTGAAGCGATCGCTCTCATTCTCAGCTTTCTTCAGCGCTTCTCTTTGCTCGTCGTTTACCAGTACGATCATCGATGAGTAGGGCGTGACGATATTGTAACGCTTCGCCAGAGCATGGATGCGATCGAGTTCCGACACTTGAGTAAGATCCGCGTCCTGGCTGATGTATCTCACCACTTGCCTCGCTGCTAACGGTAGGAAGTTATCTTTAGATGTATTCCGATCGGAATTATCAGATTTGATGTCTAACGCAGATGCATGAGGAGATGACTCCCACGACCAGGCATAGCCATCCGCGACATTCTGGACTGATGAGCCTAAAGCTGCCTGGGTAGCCGTGCGCTCTAGCACTCCTGCGACTGAGGAGGCAACGCCGCCACCACTTTTGGAGATCGCATCAAGAGTAGCATCATCATAGGCAGCAGGTAGACCGCCCAAATGCACCATCCACAAGGGCGCTGTTATCTTTGATACGGAGGCTTTCTCGTCGGTGAGCTCGTAGTTGCCCTGGTCAGTGAGAACGATCGCAGCATCGTAGGTGGTGTTACCTTGTAGTTTACTGAACTGTTGGAGAATCTCTTGGGGACGTAGCAGACCATAGAACATACCTTCAGGCAGCTTAAGGTCTTGGAGATTATCGATTCTTTGCGGTTTCGCCCCGTAAGTCGCAGAGATAAATACATCGAAATCGTTATCTTTCTCTACCTTTGCCTCTAACCACTTAAAATTTTTCCGGATTTCTTCTTGATAAGATGCCATACTGCGAGAACCATCCAGCACGATCGCAAAACGTTTGCCCTTAGGCAGGCGATAGTCCTGTGCGCGCAGTGGTTTGACGGCAACGCGATCGCCATTTGGTAAGATCGCCTGTCTTTGCTGAGGAGCAATCTGGCTGCTGGCAGGTAGTAGCGGCTCGAACCACTTATCCTCAGAGGCGATCGCTTGTCCGTTGAACGTGCGTTTGGTATTCTTATCCCAAAAGACATTGCGGCGCTCGGCAAGCTGCGGCAACGGCCAACCGTTAGCTGGCGATCCGACCTGACCCATCACTTTGTAGGTCATCCACATGTGCATTTCCGACTGTTTCCCCGTGGCATCTCTGTTGAAATTAGGCAAAATTGGGAACACTCTGAGGCGATAGCTTTGCGGGCCTACTTGTTCTAGTAAAGCTGGATCTACACGCCTCTGTACCTCAGTATTGTAGACTTTTTGAGCTGCTCCGCGCGTGGAGACCGTAAAAGGGAAACTGGCAGACTTGCGATCGCGATCGCCCAACCACACTCCTGTGAGTACGGCGCTTTCTGGTAATGAGAATGCATAGAATATCTCTTGCTGTTGGGAAGTTTTGTTGATATAGACTTCGTGCAATTCCACATCTGCCCAGTCGCCGTGTTCTTTAACCGACACTTCCTGCTTGGTTAGCAGTACCTTTTTCTGATTCACGCTCAGCAAGCCTGCCTTGGCCGAAGCTCGATCGAATGTCGCATTCACGGCAAGCTGTATGGCTTTCTGCTCCGCTCTTAAAATGGGGCGATCGAAGAACTGTGCGTAGAGCGCTTCCGCTTCTGCCGAATCCTTCACAGTACCGTTATATACAAATGGCGATATGACAAAATTATGAGCGCTTTGTAACCAATTAACGAACTCAGTCGGGAATCTCAAAAAGGTGTAAAACTCGCCAATAATACTATTTTCTTCGTTAATTATGGGATAGCGATAGCGGGCGAGATAGGCATTGAGCAAACCCTCACGGATAAAGTTGGATTTCTGTAATAGCTCCTGACGCTTGCTCACATCTCCAGTTGGCTGGCTCAGCATTGCAAATACTCGATCCTGCGGTTGCATCTGAACTACTGCCAGTAACCCCAACCAAGCTCCGATTGTTCCCAATGTCACGGCTCTTGCAATTAACTTTCCGCGCGATTCTGCAAATGTGTGGTGGAATCGTCGCCATGCTTGAACGTACGCGATCGCTAATCCCAATGGCATGATGAGAATGGCAATCAGAGCGATCGCTGCTGGCAGCAGTGGCGGGAAGAAAACACTCCAAATTAAGCCTATGCCACCAAGATAAAGCGCGGGTAGAGCATAAAACAGACAGATAACGAGCAGATAGCTACCTAAGAGTAACATGAGGCTGTGTGCGGCCATTTGCATCCAAGCTAGCAACTTATTCCCATTGTTCGTGCGATCTGTTGGTTGCGATAATTCGTAGGTAAACGATGCGACGCAGACAAGTACTGAAAGCAAGATGAACGTAGTAGCGGGTGTCAGTTCGTGCAGCCAGAATAGACGCAGAAGGCATAACAACACGATCGGGGCTTCCACGCCAAAATATAGTTTTGCGAGTGAGAAACTCCCCTCATTTCTATTTTTTAAGCCAGAAACACCTCTGGATATCGTACTAACAGTTGGCGCACCAACTAAACCAATAAATGGTAGAAGTAGATCGAATGGTAGGTTGCCTGACAGTAAATCTGCCCAAAAACTGGCACCGATAAAGGGTAAAACTCCTAAGTAGGCAATCAGTAGAAAACAAATATTCGATACCCAGAAGAAAATCTTAAATAACATCACTAATTACCATGTGCTATTAGTAAAAATCGATAACTGCTCGCCAAACTTGTCCCTACTCTAAAGCCTGCGCGATCGCACCGCGTACGGATGTCGCAAAGGCATTAATTTCAGGCTGCTCTGGACTTCGATTTCGATCGAATAAAATCGAAACCATCACCCAAGACCGACTCTGTCGGCTCATATCGCTCCATATACGAGCGAGGAACTCATCTGTTGTTTGCGATCTCGACTGCAACCAATAGGTTGCCGACATTTTGCCATCCTGCAATGAAAGCCAGCGCACTGGGAAGTCAGGAGCTATCTTCGCTTGGGTCATGCGATCGACTTTGAATCCATTTCCCACAAAACACAACTCCGGAGCGTGATAGCTGCGCCAGGACGAACTGCTGACCAATAACATCGAGCCGGAGAGATTACCAAATTGGAAGCGTTGTTTTTCTGCTTTAGTGGTGGGTTGACTATTAAAAAATCCCAGTTCGGTTTCTGTCAGCGGTAGTGGCTGTAACTGCATTTGGTCGGGCCAGTGGATATTGCCGAGCGCTAAGGGTGGGATATTACTGAAAACGGGACGGGGAAAAAGCGCTAGCCCGATCAGGCAAATAATTAGAACGATATTCTGAGTGCGAGTTTGCTTTTGCAATTTCACTCTTATTTGTCGTAAATCCTCATGCTGGAGGACGGAATCCGATCTAGCAGGATAGTGTGGAACGAGCCTGAGTAGCAGCCACGAGATTCCACATGCTCCCACAAAACCAATCAGACCAACTGGGATGTGTAGAATTTGAGCTAACTGTGGTTGTTGCAGGATGTTATTAGCTACTACCAAAAGCATAACGCGCCCGACATTTGCCGCAATCAGCAACGTCAAACAGGCTGCATAAACAAGCAACCATTTGAATCCAAATTTACGCTTCTCTAACCAGGTAGTCAGAAGTAAAAACAGCGTTCCCGCCCATAAACTTTTAAGTCCGCTACAGGGCAAGTCAACATGAGCAATGCCATTCTCTAAAACAATAATGTCGTGGGATGATGCTGCTGCGATATGCTGTGCTGAAAGCAAGTATTCCACAATATGAGATGTGAGTACCCTTACTGTGAAACCCAAGCCACTGGTAAATTGCAAGCTAAATGGAATTACGCAAGCGATCGCTGCGGCAACTGGTATACCTTGCTGCCAGCGTGCTGGCGAGATGAATAGTCCCAATAAGCCATAGGTACCCAATAGAAATAACAGCACTGAAATCTGCTCGATATCGATAAACCAACTCAAGGCGATCGCCGCGATCGCTGACCCCCACATCAAAGCCAACGGCGCAGCGCGCATCACTGGTAAAGTCGAAATTTCCAGCTTGGTACGCCGCACCACAGTTAAGATAACCAGGCCAATCGCGATGCTCCCAATTAGTAAAAGATTCAGGGCTGATGTACTGATGAGTGCATCAAATAACCATTGCAGAGACGCAGCGTTGGCATATAACCAGGTAGTTATGGTGAAGCCAGCAACTGCCGTATTAATCATATTGAGCGACCGAGCCGAAGTGCCTTCCAACTGTGCACCTAGTCGTGCAGTTGAAGATTTATTGCTCATGGCTTTTAATATTTATGTAAGCGTGACTTTAAGCGATCGCCTCAAATGCTAGCTGTCCTGGATCGTGTCAGTCAGCGATCGCGATCACAGCTATTGAAGGGGGTAAGGGGTTCCACCCCTTACCCCCTTCTCGTTTTCATCTGAAAACCGCTATAGCTCTCCTGGATCGTGTCAGTCAGCGATCGCGATCGCACATAAAAATCAAAAATTATGTGTAAATAAGCTGAACCTGCAACTTTTTTAAGCTAACAGTAGGATACGAACCATGAAGAATGACGATCCTGGTGCAATACATTTGCTAGGATCGTGTGGTTTATGACATCCATTGCATTCTAAACTAATATCAATACGACTTTCGTAAAAACTCTATAGTCAGTAGGTGAGGAATAGAGTTATGGCAGTTCTTGTAGGTACTTCCGCAGGCGATCTATTGGATGGCACTACAGAGGGAGATACTATTATAGGACAAGGAGGTAGCGATCCGCAATTAGCCAATGCTACTGGCTTTTCATTAGCGCTACGGGAACTCGATCCAGATGGAAATGGATTTTATCGAGGTATAGCGTTTTTCAATTGAGAACAGGTTTTATTGACGGGGTGAAGGGGTAGAACCCCTTCTTGGGGGCAACGCCCCCAAACCCCCTACTCTTTCCGATCTGCAAACCGCTATACCTTTATTGTGACCCCCGAAAACAGGATCCTAGGTTTTGTAGCCAACGCCTCTCCTGGCGACCTGCAAGGTCGCTTTATTGATGCTAGTGGATTGATATAGCGATTGCTCAATCCCACCAGAAAAATAGAGCATCGCTTTCTGCTAGACTTTCAGCCAATATCTCAACGGAACCGCAGCCCTGATCGACGATATCTGGGCAAAATTCATACATCTTCTCAGCTAAGCTTTCTGGATCGGCGATCGCTGTCAGAAATCTTCCTGCTAAAGTATCGTGAGCTATACAAGTCAAAATAAACGGTTGCTCGGCTTCGAGATCGCGCAGCCATTCCACCACATCGCTCGGCCCGATGTTATAATTGCACCCATTGGTTTGATGCACTGCAATTACATCATATTTGTCAGTAGTAGGTAGAATACAAAGCTTCTCTGGCCCGTCGCCGCGATAGCAATCTGGTTCGTAGACAAAACAACCGCGTGCGAGAAATTGATTTTGGATTTCTTCGGTTTTGATATTCTGGCGCTGCTTGCTATTGATGTGGATGGAAGACCAACCCGGTACCCCATCGATCGCCACTGGAGTACTGCCGCACATCTCAGCTAAATCTGCCACTGCCTGCTGATAGCCAGGGCTATTGGCAGCTTCTGAGAAGTCAGGTTGCGGCAAATCTGCTCCCCAATCTTCGTCATCATCGATATCTTCGTCATCATCGATGTCTTCTATTTCCTCTGACTTAAGCGAGCTTAAGTCAGTACCTGATGCGCGCAGAAACTCTAGAACCTGCTGGCGATTGTAAAGTTTAGCTATATATGTCGCTGTATCTCCATCTCGATTCCTGACATCTAACCGTGCCCCTCGGTCGAGCAGAGCCTGCAACAGTTGTAAATATCCGTTACGGGCTGCTGCGATTAGAGGCGTATCTTCGCAGTTGGGGAGATTAGGATCGGCACCTGCCTGGAGTAGAGCCTGGACGATTTCTATGATGCTATCTTCCGGCAGCGGCTGATATTCCCAACAGGTACCATCATCGCTATATTCCCTGGAATAATTGCCAGAACTGTAGTCGTTGCGATCGACTGCGACGTGATGGCTCGCTCCGGCTGCTAAGGAAATCGCGGTTTGTCTTCCCTTTGAGATCGCATTTACGTCAACTCCACGCGCGATTAGCATTTGCACTAGGGGTAAACTTCCCGCTGCGGCTGCTTTCATCAGGGTGGTTTCGCGATCGCGATTCATTTGCATGGGATCGGCACCTTGCGCCAGTAAAAACTCCCCAATTTCAACTGCCCCTTTTTGGCAAGCCAGGATCAGAGGGGTATTGCCATAGGTTATCGCGCGATTCACATCAGCCCCCCCGCTCACCAATACTTCAACTGCTTGCAGGTTGTTGTTTTCTACTGCTAAAGCCAGAGCCGTACAGTCTACTGCGTCCTTGTAGTTGGACTCGGCACCCGCTCGCAATAGCTGCCGTACAATCTCATGGTGCCCGGATGCAGCGGCTACCATCAGAGCCGTCCTGCCAAATCTGTAACCCATACTGAGAATAGTATCTGGATCGGAGTGTTCCAATAAGGATCTGAGTCCTTTGTGAGAATTTGCATCGCGATCGCTCAGATCGTTAAGATTAGGGTCGGCTCCGGCTGCCAGTAGGGCGTTCGCAATTTCTAAATGGCCGGCAGATGCTGCCAGCATCAGAACGGTTCGATCTCGGTTTTGACTGCGAGCATCGCGGGCATTGGCATTCGCCCCTTGCGCTAAGCACTCTCGGACGAGTACCAAATTGCCTTGCTCGCTAGCGAGGATGAGTTTCTCATTCACATCAAGTCTTGTTTCTGTAATCCCAAACTGACGCAACACCGCTAGCACTTGGGTATCTTCATTCCGAACTGCCCAATCGTAGGCTGTCATACCCTCTCCATCTTTGCGATGCGGGTCGGCTCCCGCTGCCAATAAACTTGCTACGGCTTCGGCACGACGGCAACGAGAGGCAATAATTAGGGGAAATGTATCTCTAGCATCTTCAGATTTTGTTCTTTCTGTGGTTTGTGGTGTCGATCTAGATTCAATTTGAGCTATTTCATTTTGGATCGCGGTCACGCGATCGCTAGATACTTCTTCATCGTCATCTATATCTTCTAACGATTCCATCAGCTTGCCTAAAGACTCTAAAGCACCAAATGCCGAGCTTAGATTAGATGCAGCCTCTTGCTGCATTTGCAAGCGATTGAGCGCAATATGCGGTACTTTAGTGTTGGGATCTGCACCAGATGCAATTAGAGCTTGAATTGTGGTTGGAGAACCCTGCGCCGCTGCCAATGCGATCGCGGCGGTACCGCCAAAATCTGGCAGCCGATTGGGGTCAGCTCCTGCGGCAATTAGATGAAGCGCAATATCTGAATGTCCGCGCTCGATGGCTTCTAGCAGAGGCGTACTAATACCACTTCCAGCATCCACATCTGCACCTACAGCAATTAGTAATTCGACAATCTCAGTATGGCCGCCCCGCGCCGCCACCTGAATTGGAGTCCCGCTAAATGTAGAGACATTCACATCTGCACCCTTAGCAATCAGCACTCGCACCGTATTGACGTTGCCTCGCTCGATTACCCAAACTAGCGAATGGCGCAATTCTGGATCTTCAGCGCCCGCTTCGATCAAGGCGCACTTGATATCATCAGCACCGCGAGGCACCAGTTGGTACGCACTCTTCTTGCCCCGACGAGCATTAGGATTAGCCCCCGCTGCCAGCAATTCTTTGACCAGGTGCAAATCTTTCTTAGCGATCGCATCGATCAATTGCTCGTCCATAGTATAAATTCCCCTCTACATCAATGGATTTTTTATAGCCATAGACAGATCTGTTAGGACAGGGGGTATGGCTGCGCCCCCACGCAGGGGTTTCACCCCTGCACCCCGTCCTAAGCCTGTTGACTATAGCTATACAGTAACTTTTAATTTGCATTTTAATCTGAGCGATCGCGTTGCTAACTACGAAACAGTCTGGTGTATTGGGTTTCATGTGCCATGCTAGCTAGAGACAGCCCCCAGGTACAGGCTTCCAGGACATCATCGCCAGGCTGGATAACTTGCTGGGCGGTATTGGCAATTTGGGGTTGTAAATCTCTCAGGATTTGCTGCCCCATAGTTTGCCCTAAAGGAATCAGTTTTACCCCAGCACCCACCAGATTGCTGGCCCAACTGTAGAGGTAAGCGATCGCCGCAGTATGACGATCGATCTGCCAGTTAGCAGCCGCGATCGCAAAGGCGATCGCGAAATTGCAGTTACGATTGTTTGCAAAAGAGAAGTCCGAGTCTGGCTGCAAGCTCGGCAGCAAGCGCATCAGGCTCTGTCCCATTTGCCAGCTCTGGTAACGCAATTCCTCTGTTTCGCGGGCAGCGGACAGCCAGTTATTCCAATACCAAAGTGCGTTGAGGTTTTGAGTCGCGATCGCCTCATAAGCCCTTACCAAAACCGCTGCTTCCACCCGAATCGCACCACACGACAGTTCTTGCGCGAGCCAGTGATGCAAGCGATCGGGGCTATTAATTGTGCCGCAATCCACCAGATACTCAAGCCCCTCGGAGTAACTGTAGGCTCCCACAGGTAAAGTTGAGCTTGCTAGTTGTAGCAGTCGCATCAAGGTAATTGCATCAGGCATGGGAATGATGATGGCTGTCTGCGTGCTGAGCTTGGCTGGCATAGGCTCCAGCTTCTGGTTGAAAGGGGGCAATCTCTTCGATGGCGTGCAATCCCATTTGTTGCAGCATATCGACTAGAACGGGATCTGGCTCTAATCTGAGACGATCTAACGCGATTTCGAGTGGGATGTGGCGGTTGCCGAGGTGGTAGGCAGCGCGGAGCAAATCCAGAGGTGTGCGGGCAGTCACGGCGATCGTGGGTTCGGGTTTGGCAATCACCCTCACCAGTTGTTTCGTAGTTTGACTCGTGCCGGCAGATACGTCTTCACCGGCCAAGATGTCACCATGCTGCAACACCGTGCCTCTGGCTAAATTTAGTTTCACGGTAACCCCCTCAGCCGTTGTGAATTGCTTGCGGCTGCGACGACGCTCCTCAGCAGTCAGAGGTAGGGTGAGATTGACCTGGACATGGCGATCGGCAATAAGGCGTTCGGTGAGGGTCAGCATGAGCTTATGCAATAGCGAGACTTGTGTGGTCTATTTAAGAGACTTTTCTCGTGTAATGCAAGATCTTAACTTGTTCCATACAGACAATTTGATTACCCGTGGGTTAACTATCACCTTCACAAATTGCCAAACATAGGCGACGGAAACGATCGCCGCGTTGCTCAAAATTAGCGAATTGATCGAAGCTGGCACAGGCGGGAGATAGTAAAACTGCCGTGGCATTTAGCTCTGCTGCTAGGGCGATCGCTTTGGGTACGGCGGCATCCATCGTCTGCACGTCTTCGTAGTGCGAATATCCAACGCGGTTGAATAGTTCCGCAAATTCCGACGCTGCTTGCCCGATTAATAGAGTAAATACGGCTTTGCGGGCGATCGCCTGGAGCCAGGCTTCGGCATTGCCCTTCTTAGACTCACCGCCCGCGATCAGAATTACCGGCCCTTCTACAGATTTCAGACCGACCTCGGCGGCATCGTAGTTCGTGGCCTTACTGTCGTTGATCAGGTTAATGCCCTGGTAATTGCATATATGTTCGAGGCGGTGGGGAACGCCTTTAAACTGGGCTACCGATCGCTCGATACTTTCCGAGTCAATCCCTGCTAGCTTGCTGGCGGCAACAGCTACCAGTAAGTTTTGCTTGTTATGCTCTCCCAATAACTTGAATTTCGATAATGGCAGGACGGGGGAGCCTGCAAAAATTACCCAATCATCTCGAACGATCGCGCCGCGCTCGACGGCTTCCGGCATGCTACCCGTACAGCTAGTCCAGATGGCATCAGGAAATAGCGATCGCCCATTTTCGGCCAGGAAAGGATCGTCTCCGTTCAAGACAGTTTGCTGCGATCGACGCAAAAGAGAAGCTTTAACATTACAGTACGCTTCGATCGTGTAGTGGCGGTTGAGGTGATCGGGCGTAAATGTCGTCCAAACCCCAATTTGAGGCTGGACGCTAGGAGCCGATTCAATCTGATAGCTGCTAAGCTCGGCAATAATCCAGTCCCATGGAGGACTGCCTGGCTCCGCTAGCTCGCAGATGGCCTTGCCAATATTGCCGCAGGCAGGGGCGTTGTAACCAGCGCCTTGAAAAATTGCCGCAGTGAGTGCAGTGGTTGTGGTCTTGCCATTTGTGCCAGTAATACCTACCCAGGGATATTGACTGAGATAGCGCCATGCTAGTTCGACTTCGCCAATCGTCTCAATTCCCAGATCTCTAGCTTGGAGCAGCATGGGATGATCCCATGGAATACCGGGGCTAACCACGATCGAATCCGTGCGATAACCGTTGCGATCGAAACTGAAATCTTGACCTAGCTCAACCTGAATGTCCTGATTGAGAAGTTGCGTGCGGCGTTGCATAAGTTCGGGGGTAGAACCGCGATCGCCTACTCTGACTTGCCATCCATTTGCCTTTAGTAAACGGGCGGCGGAAAACCCGGATTGTCCCAATCCCAAAACATACGCATCGGGCATGTTAGCTCAAACTTTTTTACTTTAACTGAAATACCTTGCTCGATCGGAGTTGATACTCAACCTGAACCATCAAGCCTTGAATTTGACAATCATTTTACCTTTTTTCGGGTGTTTCGCAATACGTCAGGTGCTTAGCGACGTTGAGCTAGCTTCTCATAGACGCTTTGCACGTTGACATGATGATAGGACATCGCTACTAAAGTGTGATATAGCAAATCTGCCACTTCTGAGGCGATCGCATCTGGATCGTCATCTTTGCAAGCCATTACCACTTCTGCCGCTTCTTCGCCTATTTTCTTCAATATGCGATTGTCCCCACCATCAAACAGCTTACAGGTGTAGGAATCGGGTTTGGGGTTGACCCGACGATCCTCGATTACCGCAAAAAGTTCGGAAAGTGGATCGCTCATAAAAATCTTTTCCTAATAAGAAAAACCTGTAGGGTGATACCAAATCCCGATCTGTTACCCCCTTTTCTCACAGTCTGCGCAGGCAGACTGTGTTTGTATAGCCACACCTTCTAGTCGCCAGGCTATATAGGGCTAATTCGTAAGGATTTGGCATGATTCCCCCGCGATCGCCTCGAAGTTTAGGGCAGGCACGGGGGCGCTGCCCCTACAATTATCGATAAATTTTGTTTGGGGATTAGAGTAATTCCCAAACCCGTCCATCTACTTGATGGAGACTTTACCGCCAGCTTCTTCGATCTGTTTCTTAGCAGCTTCCGCATCAGCTTTGGGCATACCTTCCTTAACGGTTTTCGGTGCAGCTTCGACTAGATCCTTCGCATCCTTCAGACCCAAACCGGTAATTTCGCGCACGATCTTCAGAACGGCAATCTTCTTATCGGCGGGCACTTCGTCTAATATGAGGTCGAAGGAGGTCTTTTCTTCAACTTCTTCAGCAGCAGCGCCGCCACCCGCAGCGGGGGCAGCCATGACAACACCACCCACAGGGGCAGCAGCAGAAACGCCGAAGGTTTCTTCAATTGCCTTAACTAACTCAGCAGCTTCGAGCAGGGTTAAGGTCTTCAGTTGTTCGATGATTTGGTCGGTAGTAGCAGACATATCTTTACTTTTACTCTTGTTTACGTATTGTTTTATTTGCAGTAGCTATACAAAATCCCGATTTATTACCCCCTTTTATTGGAGTCAGCGCAGGCAGACTTTGCTTGCGCAGCGGCGACTTGCAGTCGCCAGGCAATATAGAGGGATAAGTAGCGCGGATTTGGTATCAGGCAGCTTCTTTTTCGTGAATTGCCTTGATTGCTCTGCCCAGAGATTGCGGTACTTCTTTGATACCGACAGCCAGTTTGGTAGCAACGCCATTAATCGCACCCGCGATCTGTGCCAGCAGTACTTCGCGAGATGGCAGATCGGCGATCGCTTTTAGATCCGCTTGAGTTAAAGCGCGACCTTCGAGCACGCCACCGCGCAACTCCGTCTTTTTGGTTTCCTTTTGGAAACCTTGGTAGGCTTTGATCGCACCAGCGATATCTTCCTTAACCAGCAGGCAAGCCGACGATCCCTTCAGGAACTGCTCCATTGGCTGCCACTGCTCGTGAGATGCGATCGCTTTGCGCATCAACGTGTTCTTCGCCACCTTGCATACCGTACCTGTCGGGCGCAGTTGGCGGCGGAGCTTGGTAATTTCCGCCACGCTCAGGGTGGAGTAATCAATTACCATCACCATCTGCGTGTCAGATAGCTGTGCTTCTAACTCTGCTAGTGCGGCTTCTTTATCGGCCAGACTTCTTCCCATGTATTCTCACCTCCTTATATAGGGCAATTTGGTTAGTAAAAAATAAAACCTCGACTTCTCTGCAAGACGAGGCTCTTAATTATGAAGATTGGCATGAGATATTTGAATTTGCATTCAAAACTCAGCAGCCAGGACTCTTAATTTTAGATTTACCTCGGCAGGAAATTAAGTCTTGCTAAATTAGCTCTGACACCTGCTGTCTGCGGTTTTATTTAATTTTGGATTCTTACTTCTATGCAGCTTCTCCAAGCTTCATATCGCGCAAGGCATTAATGTCCACTTCGATCGACGGCCCCATTGTAGCCGAGACATAGAGCGATCGCCAGTACCTGCCCTTAGCGCCGGAAGGACGGTTGCGATCGATTGTCTCTTGCAATGCTTTAAGGTTAGCCAGCAGATCCTGCGCTTCAAAATTGGTCTTGCCAAATAGAATATGCACGATACCCGTGCGATCGGCGCGGAACTCGATTTTACCACCTTTGAACTCCGCGATCGCTGTGGCTAGATCGAACGTCACGGTGCCACCTTTAGGAGATGGCATTAAACCTCTCGGCCCGAGCAATTTACCCAACTTCGCTACCTGAGGCATCACATCTGGAGTCGCAATCAGCAGGTCAAAGTCCAGCATGCCCTTGCTAATTTCGTCGATTAGCTCTTCCGAACCCACAATATCTGCACCTGCTGCCGTTGCCTCGGCAACTTTTTCCCCACGGGCAATCACTGCCACCCGTATAGTTTGCCCCGTGCCTTTGGGCAAAGCCACAGTCGTGCGCAACTGCTGGTCGGCATATTTGGGATCGATCCCGAGCCGAACGTGTGCTTCGGCTGATTCTAGAAACTTGGCTGTTGCAGTTTCCTTCAACAGCTCCAGGGCATCCAATGGCTGATATGCCTCTGGTCTTACCTTGCTTTGCGCGGCTTTAAGGCGCTTTGATATCTTTTTGGTCATTGGTTTTCCTCCGGGGTCATAGCGAAGTGTTGCACCTCTCCCCCAATAAACTTTGAATTACTGAAAATCAGTGTCGATCTTGACGATTCAATCTTTCTACATCCCGGATTGTCATTATCCTGGATTGAGAATTACTCAAGCGGTAATTGTCACGCCCATGTTTTTGGCGGTGCCTTCAATAATGTTCATTGCTGCTTCCACATCATTAGCATTCAGATCGGGCAACTTAATTTGGGCAATTTCACGTAACTGATTGCGGGTGATCGATCCCACTTTCTTGCGATTTGGCTCGCTAGAACCGCGTTCAATTCCAGCAGCTTTCTGAATCAGTACTGACGCAGGAGGCGTTTTCAGTACAAAGGAAAAACTGCGATCTTCAAATACAGAAATTTCTACAGGGACGATCGTACCGACCTGATCGGCAGTGCGAGCGTTGTATTCCTTGCAGAACATCATGATATTCACGCCATGCTGACCGAGGGCAGGCCCAATTGGCGGCGCAGGGGTGGCTTTGCCAGCATTAATCGCTAGCTTAATTATTGCTACGACTTTTTTTGCCATTACATACCTAACTTATCTACGAAAATTAGCGCGATTAACTCAGCTTTTCGATCTGGTTGAATTCCAACTCAACGGGCGTATCCCTACCGAAGATAGAGAGCAAAGCCTTGAGCTTACTACGTTCTGGGCTAACTTCAATTACTTCACCTTCAAAGTCTTTGAATGGCCCGGACAAAACCTTAATCTTGTCTCCAGCCGCCATATCAAATTTGACCACGGGTTCTTGCTCTGCCGTGACGCGAAATATTCGCTCTGCCTCAGCATTGCCAATGGGACGAGGAGTAACGTGACCGCGACCGCGACCATAGTGACGCTTCTGCTCGGTGCCGACAAAGTTGATGACGTGCGGTGTATTTTTCACCACCTGCCATGCATCATCATCCATGTACATGCGGATGAGAACATACCCAGGGAAGACCTTTTCCTGGGCGGTTTGACGGGTGCCATCTTTTTTGAGCTTAATGGTAGGCGTTTGCGGTATTTCTATCTGCAAGAACTTTTCTTGCACGTCAAGCGTTTTGATGCGTTGCTCCAAATTAGCTTTTACGCGTTTTTCACAACCAGAAGCTACCTGCACGACATACCAATGCGCTCCGTCAGTTCCCTCAGACAGACTGAACTCATCTTCTGAGGTACGATCTTCTGCAAACATTATCGAAATACCTGTAACGCGACCCAACCAAATAGACCATCGACCAAGTAGATCAATGTCGCTGCCGCTACGACCATGAGTAAAACAGCCGCCGACTCGCTGATTAGTTGCTGGCGCGAAGGCCAAACAACCTTATCTAACTCAGCCTTAGTATCCTTGAAAAAGTCAGCAAAGCTAGCTTTTTGCTCGGTATCTGAGACTTCTTTAGACTTATCAGCTTTATCTTTTAGATCTTTGACTTCGTTCTTAGTCATGGCCGCAACTCTCGTGCGCTTAATTTGCTTAACTTCAAAGTGGGGAGCGCGCCCTGGAGGACTCGAACCCCCGACATCAGGTTTTGGAGACCTGCGTTCTACCAACTGAACTAAGGACGCACGTTTTCGGCGCGAAAACAGCCGGACTGATGCTAAATTGCGCGGTCAAACCGTTGTTTAACGCGAGTTGCCTTACCAACGCGATCGCGCAAGTAATATAGCTTAGCACGGCGCACGCTGCCACGACGCACAATCTTGATGCTTTCAATTTTAGGGGAATGCACGAGAAAAACTCGCTCTACACCAACTCCTTGAAACACCTTGCGCACGGTAATGGTGGAACTTATGCCACCATTGTGCATGGCAATAACTGTGCCCTCGTAGGGCTGAGTACGCTCTTTACCGCCTTCTTGAATTCGGACACCCACTTTGACAGTATCCCCAACATAAATCTTGGGAATGTCCGATTTGAGGTGCTTGGCTTCAACTGAACGAATAATCGCCTGGGCGTTCATGAGAGTTTCAAAAAATTCACAGTCTTTGATGATAATACAGTTTAACAATTAAGTCTATAGCAATTTGAAATGTTATAGCGCTTTTCAATTGAGAAAGGGTTTGTTTATGGGGTGAAGAGGTGGAATCCCTTCTTGGGGGCAACGCCCCCAAACCCCTTTCGCGTTTTCATCTGAAAACCTCTATAGCTAATAGCTTTTAGCGATCGCAAAGCACGAGTAGGGTGGGCATTGCCCACCCTACTCTAAACATAACTTTATAATTCTTCTAATTCTTCCCAAGCGCGAACCTACACGAAGCCAGCAGCCAGGATTGAATCAGCAGGAGAGCTTATGATATCCATCGTAAGCTGTGCCGAGCTGCTTGGCGAACTACTTGGATCTAACACCGCTAAGAAAGGTCCCCTAAAAAAGGCAACGTCATCCGCTGTGGCATTTGGTAGAGTAATGTCTATTATAAATGTGCCCTGAGAAAAGCCAATGGCACCTTGACTGCCAGGTGGGTTACCAGTGGCTACCACAACTTGCCCATCTTGAACGAGGCGATCGGTTCCAGTGGCTCCTTTAAAACGACCGGTTCCTCCAATGATGGTAGCAACGCCTTCCTCGTGGAAGATCCCGGTAAGGGGATCTGCATATGCGGTAAAGGCACCAGGAAAGCCTCTTTCTAAGAGTAAGTCTCCGGTTTTCTCGAAGCGCGTCGATGCAAAGTGTCCCACCAATGTCAACTCCGCTCCAGGGGTACCATCTGGAAGCGATCCTGTTCTGCCTGTCGGCGTAGTTTGGCTCACACCTTCGCCAGTGATCGGACCCAAGTTACTTTCCCCACGGAAGATCGCATAGTTTGCTGGCGAGATCCCATCGAAGCTAAAGCCACCAGCCGTGAAGAACGTGCTTGATGCGTTGAGCCTGAGTTGTAATTGTAGTTCCATATTTGGACTCTTTTAATTTTTGTAGGTGTACTTAGAGTGTTCTGAATTGCAATAGCTCATTTTGCTCCTAGATACTGATGTCAGCCAAAGTTTGCCAGCGCAGCGCAGGTAATTGTCAAAATGTACGAGAACCCTAGGCAAGTTGATAAAACGCCTGACATTACCCATATCAAACTCACCAATATCAAATCATCATGCTGGTGTTACGGTCTAAAGCCAGACCTCCAAACAAATGGCAAGGAAAAACCAGTTGACATCTGCAAATAAAATGATAAGAAGGCTATTGATTTTCGATATTTCCTAAGAATATCTGTTCGATTTCACAATTAAAGAATTACTTCCAGATTTCTTAATTAAAAATCTCATTCTTTTACGATCGAGAGAAAAATCTCATTAAAAAAAGTAAAAGCATGTGAATAAATTTATAGACACAGGCGAGCTAGTTTGAAATGTACTATTCCACTAGTAAAGGTTTACGTCTCTGAATCCCTTCTCAACAAGATTTTGCAACGCTATAGTTTTTAATAATTTTTGTTGCCGATCTAGGGGGAAAATTTAAGCAAAAATCCCATAGTATGCTACTTATTCGATCGGGATATTTCGTCCGGGTATCTTATTTTCATGCAAGCCTCTTAGTTCGATCTTGGGACTAGCATGATATTGCAATTTATCCCATAATAATTAATTTGATTCTGCATCAAATTTTTATACCCCTGGGTTCTGGCGTTGACTGAAATAAACTCTGCAATTACTTATCTCTATCTCCATGGCTTTGCGTCTGGCACTCAATCTACAAAGGCACAATTTTTACGATCGCGCTTCGCAGAATGTGGCATCACCCTACACGTACCCGATCTGAATCTGAGCGATTTTTCAAGCGTCACCCTGACAAAGCAACTAAATTATTTGCGCGATCGCTTCGCCGACAAACGACTAATTGTAATTGGCTCTAGCTTGGGTGGTTTGTTGGCTGGTCTAATGGCAAGTAAGATGCCTGAAGTCGAACGCTTAGTGTTATTAGCACCTGCTTTCGGCTTTCACGAACGTTTAGTCGCTAATTTAGGCGCGGAGGAGATCGAGCGCTGGCAAGCTAATGGTAGCGCGGATTTCTATCACTATGGACTCAAACAAGTCGTGCCGCTGCATTATGAATTCTTTGCAGACGCGCAAACTCACAGCGAAACACTTTTGCAGCGCGAATTACCAATTTCGATCTTGCATGGCGTTAACGATGAGGTCGTACCAGTTAGCGTCAGTCAGGATTTTGCGGCTTTGCATCCCCATGTCACCCTAGAACTGCTAGATAGCGACCACGGTTTGGTTAATGTCTTGGATACGATCTGGCAAAAGATCGAAGCATTTGCGGTTGAGATTGATTGAAAACCGCTATAACAGATTTCTGGAAGAGACAAAATGAAGTTCTTAGAGCTTAGTTCGGATTTACTCGTATAGCGGGTTTCAGATGAAAACGAGAAGGGGGTTTGGGGGCGTTGCCACCAAGAAGGGGAGGCAGGGCGGTCTTGGGGGTTCCCCGCTAGAGCCACTGCCGTGTGGAACCCCTTCACCCCGTCAATAAAACCTGTTCTCAATTGAAAACCGCTATACCTATGGATTAAAAAATATCTCGTTTAGATTTATTTGACCGATAAACGTGTCATACTCAATAGTGTAGGGGTTGCCTTTTGCACATGAGGTCTATATAACCCTAACAACCCTAAAGCGATCGAGCTTCCGCATTTCAACTCTCAGTGAATTTGAGGGAGGTTGTATGTTTAACAAAATTCTGGCTGCCATAGACGCTTCGGAATGCAGCAAGCAAGTCTTCGAGACGGCTTTATCTTTGGCAAAGCTCAACAATGCCGAGCTGATGCTCTTGCACGTTATATCTCCACTCGATGAGGGTTATCCCACACTGATCTTCCCTGGTGCCGCAGATGTTTACCCTTCTCTTTATGAAGAAGCGATCGAAAGTTACAAGCAGCAGTGGCAGGAATTCGAGCAACAAGGACTCGATATTTTGCGATCGCTAGCCAGTCAAGCCAGAGAGCTAGGTGTAACTGTAGAATTTAGACAGCCCACCGGCGATCCTGGCAAAAATATTTGCAATATCGCTCGCAGTTGGGAAGCAGGGCTGATTGTAGTGGGGCGACGAGGACATAAAGGACTAAGCGAACTTCTACTAGGCAGTGTTAGCAACTACGTGCTTCACCACGCTCCTTGCTCGGTTTTGACCTTGCAGGGGATTGCTGGCACCTCCACGGAATCAGATCGAGCGGATGCTCAGGTAGTAGGTGCCACGCGGTAAGTTCCTTGTTTCCTCAGTCTCTACCACACCTGAATTTTCTCGTTGAGGTGGTAAGGAGGGCGAGCAATCTAGTTGTCTAGCTAGCAAGGGATTCAAATGCCGCGATTAAAGCTTCCTACCACCATCAAGCACCGATACTTTTTTGTCGCGATCGCCAGCATATTGCTTGGACTGTTGTACTGGTCGATCGCTCCGGTATTCAGCAGTAATCAACCAGCTACTGCCCTATTCGAGCAAGTTTGGGAGACAGTAAACAGTCGCTTTTACGATTCCAACTTTAACGGCGTGGATTGGCAGGCTCTGCGGGGACAATATCGATCGCGAGTAGTTGAAGCGCGATCGAAGGAAGCACCCGCGATCGCGATTAACCAGATGCTTTCCGAGTTAAAGACATCGCACACGCGACTCTATACACCTGACGAACCAGCCTACTATCAGGTTTTAGGCATCTTTCAACCCCGCATTCCAGATTTGCGCAAGCAACTGCAACCTTTCTTTCCCAAAGGCAAGATCGAGTACAGCGACATTGGTATATTCACTCACAATTTGGATGGCAAAATCTTTGTCAGAGCCATCCTGGATGGCAGTCCGGCCATGCAAGCAAATCTATTAGTCGGAGATCGATTGCTCAGTGTGGACGGGCAACCTTTCCATCCCACTCAATCGTTCTCAGGCAAAGCGGGTCAGACTGTCAACCTACAGATTCAGCGTTCAGCAGCATCCAATAGTTTGCAAACAATTCAGGTTACACCTCGAATGTTCGATACGACTAAGATGTTCCTGGAGGCACAAAGAGCCAGCACTCAGATTATCAAGCGATCTGGGAAAGCAATTGGATACACTCATATCTGGTCCTATGCTGGAGAGCAATATCAGAGCCAACTAGAAGAAGACCTGATTTACGGTCAGATCAAGGATGCAGATGCCTTAGTATTAGATCTGCGCGAGGGTTGGGGTGGAGCGCCAATTACGGCATTGAATATCTATGGCAGCGATCGCTTAAACCTGACCAGCATTTTACGAGATGGCAAGCGATCGACGATTCACGCGCAATGGCATAAGCCTGTTGTCATGTTGGTCAATGAGAACAGTCGCAGCGCCAAGGAAATTCTGGCGTATGGACTTCAGCAGAATCGACTTGGCACTGTGGTTGGCACCAGAACAGCAGGCGCAGTTGTGGGAGGATTCCCCTTTTTGATGGCGAATGGAGATTTGCTGTATGTAGCAGTAACTGACGTACTGATAAACGGAAACGTGAGACTGGAAGGGAAGGGCGTGCAGCCAGATATTGAGGTTCCGTTTCCTTTACCCTACGCGCAGGGTATCGATCCGCAAAAAGAACGAGCGATCGAGACTGCACTGGCAGCCGCACAAAAGAAAAGCTAGGATATCGCTAGTACATGAAATCTCTGCTTGCGTAAGTCCTATAAATTAAAAGACAATATTCCAGTGATTCTGTCTATTAATTAGCGATCTCTGTGTTGACATTGAAGATCTCATTTTGGAATATAAAACAAGGTTGTTAATAAATTCCAGCTAAAACTAATTCTCTAGGAGACCTCATATGTCTAATATTTCAATTCCAAACCTAATCCCAACTGGCTCCGAATTATTTACTGATGACGAAAGCTTTATGACTGACTTGAACGAGCAAGAATTTAGCAATGTTAGCGGAGGCTTGTTAGAAAGCAACCAGGAACTTACTCCATTCTCCCCAGGTACTCCAGTAGTTTCTATTAGCCCGGTTGTCAAATTTCAAAGCATTGCTAAAGTAGCTTACAGAATTTAATCCGCACAAAAACTCTACAAACTAATCCCAAATATTTAATGCTTCCCTCAAGTGGAAGCATTTTTTAGCTTAGAGGCTGTTTTAAAAGTCAAAATCCTTGCGCTCGATCCCCCCTAGCCCCCCTTGATAAGGGAGATTTAAGGGGATCTCTAAGGTGACAAGGTAGTCATAAAAACTTTTCAAACATCCTCTTAGAACCCATTTAGGAAGTCGCAGTTGCCAGATTTCTTAGCATTTTGCGGATTAAAGCCAAGTAAATAAACGATTCAGACATTTGCTCATAAAATTCATAATCCTTGCTTAGTCTACGACAATTACCTAACCAAGCAAAGGTTCGCTCTACCACCCAACGCTTTGACTCCACTACAAAACCTTTCTGATTGTCTGCCCGTTTGCTAACTTCCCAAAGCCATCCGAAGTTGTCGTTGACCCATTGTGTGATTTCATCACCAGAGAATCCAGCATCAACCAGAATTTTCTCTAATCGTGGTAATGGAGATGTGAGATTCTGTAACAACTGCTTAGCTCCTGCTCTTTCACCGATGTTAGCTGCACACACCAACACCTTTACAACTAAGCCCAAGGTGTCAACCATAGCGAAGCGTTTTCTGCCCTTGATTTGCTTACCGCCATCAAAACCTCGACTGCCCGCACTTTCTGTTGTCTTCACACTCTGGCTATCGATACTCACCAAGCTTGGGGTCGCCTCTTTACTAACCTTTTCCCTAAATTGTTGGCTCAATTTGCGATTAATCTCCTCCAGTAGCCCAGTTCTTTCCCACCTTTGCCAGTAGAAATAGACCGTTGAGTAAGGCGGAAAGTCATGGGGTAGATTCTGCCATGTACAACCATTTTTGAGTATATAGAAAATGGCATTCAGTAACTCTCGCATATTTGTTTTGGGTGGCCTACCCCATTTTGATGGTTTGGGTAGCATGGGTGCGATAATTTCCCATTCTTGGTTGGATAAATCGGTATTATAGGATCGGCGCATCTCTTCAGGTTTATACTAGACTTCATCAGTATTTATACCTGCTTTTGGTGCGCCTTTTACTTCCTAAATGGCTTCTTAGATTTAAAGACAATATTCTAGTGATTCTGTCACATAAGTGGTTGCTGAGATATTGACTTTTAAAACCTCATTTCAGAATATAAGACATACACTAACTTGCGGTTAGGGAGGCGCGGTTAAATAATGTTCCCACCGTAGGACGGGATCTAAATCGGAACTTTGTGTATTGAGCCTCTGAAACAGCGTAAATACGTACTTCGGAACTTAATTTATACAAAAATAAGAGCACTCTCTAGGATGTGTTAGGCGATAGTCGTAGTGCATCGCGGGCATCTTATTTTCAAGCAAGTCCCTTAAATCAATTAAACTAGTTCCTCAAGGAGAAATTCAATGGCTAATCTTGCGATTTCCAATTTATGCTCAAACGGCTCTGACTTGTTTTCTGGTAGCGAGAACTTTATGTCTGAAATATCAGAGAGCGATCTTGCAATGGTATTTGGCGGAAAGTATACACCACCAGTCAAAACACCACCTGAGCCAGTTCCATTTCCAGAACCAATTCCAACGCCGCCAATTGTAATAACTACAAAAGCCTATTAGGGAGAATTCAAATGGCTAATATCTCGATCCCTAATCTATACTCAAATGGTTCTGAATTAAATCCTTTTGGCAGTGGAAACTACATTACTGATGAATGCAGCGCTAGTTTAGGGAAAATTAATGGTGGTCGCGTGCCTACCATACATCCTGCAAAGGTTACGATACCTGATATAAAGCTTGCATTTGAAAAGCTCTATGCCTAAAAAGGACTTACAGGAGTAGTAATACTTGTCTCTGAGAAAGTTACGACTCCTTTTTTATTTGCGAGCGCTATCCATTTCCTTGTTTAAAGATTAATCTCTCATATCCATTACCAATTCAAGGACAATAATCAGGCAAATCGGTCTGATAAATAAACTTAGAAGTATTGACGGCAATATTCTCATATTAGAACATATAAGTTAAAGAAGTAGCCCTTCTTTTTAGCTCAAACACATTAATTTAAGGAGACAGAAAATGTCTAATATCAATATTTCCGATCTCGACGTAAATCAAGATTTTAAGCTATTGGCAGAGTGTAGTCCAGACGAAGCATCTATTATTGAAGGCGGATTTTGGGCAGAGATCTTGGGTGCTGTTGGAGCTACGGCGGGCGCTATTGGTGGCGGAGTTCTTGGGGGAGCAGCGGGTGCCTATTTTGGTTACGATCTTGGTCGGTACCTCGACGAATTTTAAGGGTAACGCTCTTGATAATGATTAAGATACATCAGCTTTAGAGAGGCTGTATCCCTTGAAATAGCGACCTTGCCTTCCTAGCTCGATGAAATAATCTTCTAATGTAGCTGTATTCAACGCGTTTGTGATGAAGTGCAGGGGTGCCTCCCTTGTGTGGGGCCTGCGCCCCACTCACCCCTGTCTTAATAGATATGCATACAGCTATAAGTAGTAGAAGACCCCATCGCAGAAAGATTCAAAGACTATATTCTAGTGATTCAGTCATATATAAAGTCTAACAAGGATAATACAAATGGTTACTATCTCCATCCCTAATCTATATTCAAATAGCTTCAATTTAATACCTGTTGATACTGAAAGTTATATTACTGAGGTTGTCGGTAGCCACTTAGGAAAAATCAATAGTAGTAACATTGGACTCAGAGAAAGTTACAACTTCTTTTTTATTTGCGATCTCTATCTATTTTCTTATTTAAAGATTAATCTCTCATATCCTTTTAACAATTCGAGGACAATAATTTGACAAATTTGTCTGATAAATAAACTTAGAAGTATTGACGGTAATATTCTCATATTAGAACATGAAAGTTAAAGAAGTAAACCTTCTTTTTAGTTCAAACACATTAATTTTAAGGAGACAGAAAATGTCTAATATCAATATTTCCGATTTGGTCGCGAATCAAGATTCTACGCTATTCGTCGAATGCAGTCCGGATGAAGCATCTGCCATTAATGGCGGACTTTGGGAAGCGATTCTTAGGGCTCTTGCTGGTGGCTTTAACGACCCTGCGCCTTAATAGGATGACCTGAGCTTTGTCGAGGTATAAGGTTGTACTAGATAAGTGCAGAATGCACGATCGCTATTTGATGTTTGATGACGATCGTGGTGAGAAAAGACAACATCCTGGCGATTCTGTCACGTAATATTATTGCTGAAATGCTAACTTTTAGAATCTCATCACAAAGTTTTAAGGTAGTGGTATAGAAGTAATGACGAGAACGGGGTTGTAGGGGCTGCGCCCCTACTTGGGGGCAAGCCCCCAAACCCCCAATTTTCAAATATCCTTACTTCTTTAGGACTACCAGTTTTAAATGTAAGCAAATTCATGCTTAGTGCAAACATAATTTCCTTAAGGAGAAATTCGATGTCTAATCTTTTGATTCCTAACTTGTCTTCAAATGGTTCGGATTTGTTTTCTGGTAACGAGAACTTTATGTCTGAAATATCAGAGAGCGATCTCGCAATGGTATTTGGCGGGAAGTTTACTCCGCCAGTCAAAACACCACCTGAGCCAGGTCCATTTCCAGAACCGATTCCAACATCGCCAATTGTTATAACTACTAGAGCCTAATAAGGAAAATTTATATGGCAAATATATCAATTCCCAACCTATCGCCTGCTGGCAGCGATCTATTTGTAGATAGCGAAAGTTATATGAATGATGTCAGCGATCGCGATTTAGGGCACGTTGCTGGCGGTGGATCGGCAATTCCTCCCGATACAATTCCTCCTGTTACTCTTACCACTGGAGACTACAACTCCACAGCAATTATAGAGTGAATCTGACTGAAGCTTCACTGGCATCATACTGATTTTTCATTTGCTGGAGACAGTCCGCATGTGGATAGCGAAACTATACGACTGATGTCAGCGATCGCGATTTAGGACATGTTAGTAGTGGATTCTGGGCACCTTTTAATCTTGCCACTTCTGCTACTTTCTCTTCGGTTACCTGTGCTTATACAATTCTTAGTGACTAGGCTCATTAGATTTTTTATATTCCTGAATAGAGGTTCCAAATGTCAAATATTTTAATTTCCGATCTATCTCGCAACTCCGAGACTAGTTTAGTAGATTTATCTTGCAAAGAGCTTAGTCTGAAAGGAGGGTTTTTCGGAAGGCTATTCAGGGGTATTGGTAGGGGTATTGGGGGAGTTGCAAAGGTTGCTGCTCCTATGGTATAGCCCAGCTTCACTAATATAGTCTCACCTGGCAAACAATATTGTTTGCTCCGTCATTGACTTACATTTACAAAGAGGTTCACAATGGCTAGTATTTCAATTTCTAATCTGCAATCTAGCAGTAGCGCACTATTTGCCAATGAAGAGAATTTTATGTCCGAAATCCCTGAGGACAAGCTCTCTAGTGTTACTGGTGGTTTATCTTTGCAAGATGCAATAGATAATATAATTCGATCTATAGGTGAAGCTCTATCAAATTCTGCGCGCGGAGGCTAAGTTTATGCTTGATATAGCAGTTTTCAGATGAAAACGAGAAGGAGGTTTGGGGGCGTTGCCCCCAAGAAGGGGAAGCAGGGCGGTCTTGGGGGTTTCCCGCTAGAGCCACTGCCGTGTGGAACCCCTTCACCCCGTCAATAAAACCTGTTCTCAATTGAAAAACGCTATATCCTCGCAGCTTCGACAAATTTCAAGTTTAGGAAGATCGATCGGCTCGATTGCTAATATTTACTTTAAGATCTATTCAAGACATAACTACTTGAGTCATGTCCATCAAAAAACCTATTCGAGCTTGATCTACCTGATTAAATGGAATAGAAATGAATTATGTGAGCTACAGGTTCACAATTCAAACTCAAGTAAACTATGGAGATTAATTCTAATGGCTAACATCGCAATTTCCGATCTGAAACTTGCTGGTTTCGATCTATTTTCTGACTCTGAGAGCTATATGAGGGATTTATCTGATACAGAACTCAATGCTCAAGGAGGAATCACACCCGTTCTTGCTGCCTCTTCTGAACCATGTGGAATGGCAGTTGCTTTCGGAGCTGCAGCCTTATACGATTGGCTGTTTGGTTGAAAATTTTGTGGTTCTTTAATTAATTAACTCACCTTACGCGGAAGATTCTGAAACCCTCACCCCTAGCCCCTCTCCCTCAGGGAGAGGGGAATAAAACCAGAGCGGGGGCTACGCCCCTGCGACCCTTATGTATAATAAGGTGCGTACAGGTTAAAGGAGATAAGGATTCCGCGTAACATCAGTAATTAAAGCTTTTCAATCAACAAACAAGTGTCTGGAGTTACGATATCCTTAGTAAGGGAATATCGTAGCTCTTTTTTTGAGTGCCCAGACACTTATATGTAATTGATTGTGGGGTATTTCTCAACCTTGCGAGCAGAATTGGTGCTTTCTCGACATGCAATAGCACTTGTAAGCGATCTTTCAGACTTTATCATCTTGCTTATATCCAATAAATCAGCTCCAATATCTTTGCGAAGATATTCCAATTAAGTATTATACAATTACGGAGTTGAGCATTCTGTTTATTCCGAAGTAAACTTAATCCTAAATGGAGATTTCTCATGTCTAATATTTCTATTTCCGATCTATCAAGGAACTCAGAGTTACATCTAGCAGATTTATCTGATGCCGAACTTAACCTAAGTGGGGGATGGGTTCTTATTGTATTTGCAATTGCTTGTGCCCTGCTTTTAGAGCACGACTAGCTTATTGCACTCTTTGGCAATATTGATAGTTTTAAAACGCTGTTAAGGAGATAAACAATATTGCTTATCTCCTTAGTAATTTATTCTCAAAAGGAGATTTATCATGTCGAATATTGTAGTTGCAAATCTGAACCATGCTGGCTCCGATTTGTTCTCCGATCCAGAAAATTATATGGCTGATGTTACTGACAGCGAATTGGGTCATGTAAGTGGTGGACTCTGGACTCCTTTCATGGTGATTTCAAGTTTTTCTACAGTAACAATCGGACTTCTTCCTTTATAGCAATGGATAAATGGGAGTTGTCAAACTCCCATTTCCTTTTTTGTAATCGCTACTATACTCATCTCTATCTTGTTCCCAAACCTTGGGCGATCGCTGAGTTATTGACTGGACAGTCAATAACTCAGACTAATATTTTACAATTATGTCTTAAATAAGAATTCCAAGGGATTGAATCCGTTTATTCAACCGCTGAGAATAGTAGTAACACTCAAAACTAATAAAAGGAAATTTCTATGTCTAAAATTTCAATTTTAAACCTATCTCCAGTTGGTTCCGATCTATTCTTAGATTACATGACCGATCTTAGCGATCGCGATATAGAACTAATCGATGGTGGATTTTTGACTTCGACTACTATTACTCATACTCTAGTTACTCTTACATTTTCGTCAATAGTGACGCGATAAATCACCCCCACCTGCGATCAAATTGTAGTGGCGTTAGTTGTAGAAAATACTAGTTATGTGCATAGCATTTAAAAGAAAAACTCTCATAGTTAAAGTTTCAATTTCCAACCATTTTTGAATTACAAAGCCATAAGGCTAACGTCCTGAAATGTTGCTAAATGTCAGTGTGACATTATTGTCTTGATTATTTCTCATATAGATTTTGGAACTAATTTACACGAATAATGACATTTTTTAGAATGCAAGTATGGAGATAGCATCATTGCTTGTTTCCATGTCAACTATTACTTAAATGGAGAATTCAAATGGCTAACATAGACATTACTAGCTTGCACTCAACTGGTTTAGATCTATTTTCTGATGACGAGAACTTTATGTGTGAAATATCGGAAAGCTCTTCTGCTATTATCAATGGCGGTTTGGTGCCAGTGCCTATAACTCAGGAATTTCCAACAACAAAATTCTCACCGCTTTGCGTTCCTGTCACTCCTTTTACTCCTGGACTAATAACTCCTACTCCATTACCGACAACGAATGTAGTGCTATAGCTAACAATAGAGAGCAATTGCTATTCTGTAGCAACTTGATGATTAGTTAGTACGAGATGGATGTTCATAGGTTTTTGCGATCGCTATTCTACTTATGGCGATCGCATTCTTCATAGCTAACCGAATTCAGTTGACGGCTTTGCGATCGATAAATCTGACTTTATCTTATAGCGGTTTTCACTTGAGAACAGGTTTTATTTTTGGGGTGAAGGGGTAGAACCCCTTCTTGGGGGCAACGCCCCCAAACCCCCTACTCTTTCCGATCTGAAAAGCGCTATATCTTTATTAGACTAAATCGCAATAAATATGTCTTGAAAGCTTAAATTGAGAACTAGAAATTATTCAATCAATTGATTAGTATCTAATTGTAGACTTAAGCGTTTTTTTGGTTCTGCACAATCTACTTCTTACATGGAGATTACTCATGGCTAATATTTCAATTAGTACCTTGCAACCAACAGGTGACGAAAGTATTGACATGCTTTCAGTTGAGGAGATGGAAGATATTGCTGGTGGCAATATTCTTATCTATGGCGGCCCAATCGTTGTCGGTTTTGCCGTTGGAACTGCAATCCGCATGGGTATCGACAAACTCGTGAGTTGGCTTTTCTAAGCCTAGCTGCGTGCTAGTTCGAGCAGGCATGGAGGATGTTTAGCGTCCCCATGCTAAGCATAACCAGTGTGTATTATTCATAGTCAACAAGGAGATTCCCAATGGCTAATATTTCAATTTCAAATCTGTCTCCGGCTGGTTCCGATCTGTTCTTAGATTGTGAAAGTTATCTGACAGATATTGCAGATAGGGATTTAGATCGCGTCAACGGAGGACTTAATACTACGTGCGCCACTTTGATTTTAACTATTCTTGCCTTCACAACTATAGTTTAGTAGCTCGTTTGCGTCTTTGACCAATTTGCACAGACCGTAAGTCAGGTTCATTTTGGTGGGAGATGTATATAGCGGTTTTCAGATAAAAACGAGAAGGGGGTTTGGGGGCGTTGCCCCCAAGAAGGGGAGGCAGGGCGATCTTGGGGGTTCCCCGCTAGAGCCACTGCTGTGTAGAACCCCTTCACCCCGTCAATAAAACCTGTTCTCAATTGAAAAACGCTATAGCTCCCATTTTTTACGATCGCTATTCTGTATCGATCCCCACTGGTTCCTATCCACTCTTAGATACTGATTAAGCTTTGGACAAAATGTCCACAATTATGTCTTAAAAAGAGGCATTATGAGCTTGAATTTCTTAATTTAAGTGTGGATGATATAGATGAAACCAAATAAATCTCACAAGGAGAATCTCAATGGCTAATATTTCAATTTCAAATCTGTATCCTTCTGAAGCTGATTCCTTACTAGCAGGGATTGATGATAAAGAAGGCGACTTGATTAAGTCTGCTGTCAATCGCGCTCTTGATGCGCGTGGAGGTTTGGCAACTGTAAAATTGCCTATTAAAATAGATCCTTTCCCAATTGGCATTATTGCTCTGCCTCCTGTCGATCTGACTACTCTGGCTTAATTTCTCAAGCGATTGGAAAGCCACTGCTGAATGCTAGTGGCTTTCTGAGATTTATCTCAAAGTTATCCTGCCGATATCAATCATGGAAACTAATAATATTAATAAATCACCACTATGCCCAAGCGCTCGCCCTGAGATGGAAGACAGCGTCGTATTTGGTGTAATTGTAGGAACGAGCGAAGAACCTCGCCTGGCTCATCTGATTAAACCTCAACCAGTAACAGAGGAGCTATTAGCCTTAGCCGAACCCGTAGCACCTACTGAGATCTTTCGGTTTGCAGCTTCTTGTGCTGGTAAGGGTTGCCAGCACTTTGACGGCACTAATTGCCGCCTTGCCACTCGCATTGTCGAGAATATAACAACTGTTACTGAAACATTACCCCCTTGCAGTATTCGTCCCAGTTGTCGCTGGTGGCAGCAAGAAGGCAAAGCAGCCTGCATGCGCTGTCCCCAAATTGTCACCGATACCTACTTCCCATCCGAGCAGTTGCGCCAGGCAGCAGATCCTTCTGTTTACGCTTCCGTTAAAACAACCGGGAGCGATCGCTAGATTTGCCGGGATACAGATAATTTAATGCTTCGCCAAGAGTGTGGTTAACCTATGACATTTTCATTAAGCTCCCAAAATGTATTTGATTACTTAAGAGATCTGGGTCTGTGCGAAGAGTCCGATCGCGAGCAAACTCATATCGAACCCAAAATCGCAAAAAACTTCAATCTCCTGTTGAGTTTTCCCAATCGCCGCAAGCTTCTAGTGAAGCAAGAGCGGGTCAATCCAACAGGTAAAAGAGCGGGAGAATTTTTGCGCGAATGGCGATTTCACAAGTTGCTCGAACAGGTTCCAAGGTTATATCACCTGCGATCGCTGGTATCTGAGTTAGTTCACTTTAACGAACAAGACTCCGTAATTGCATTTAATTATCTGGACAGCTACCGCGACCTATCGGATTTTTATCTCAAGGGTAAATCTTACCCAACTGAGGTTGCAACGGTTACTGGCGTAGTCCTGGCATCGATCCATCGGGCTACTTTCAATTGCCAGGAATACCGAGATTTTATGACTGAATATTGCGGAGATCGCTTCCCGGATCTGCCGTCCTATGCCATGCGATCGCTCGATCGCCTCAGTCCTGAGATTTTCGGACAGGCTCCCGCCGATGCCATTAAATTTTTCGTGCTTTATCAGCGTTACGATAGTCTTAGTAAAGCAATCTCCGAAGCGATCGCTACGGCAAAGTCCTGCTGCGTTATCCACAGCGATCTCAAGCTCAGCAATATCCTGCTCGATCTAGATTGGGATCGGAATTACCATCTAGTTGATATCTCAGGCAATGGCAAACATAGTATAGTTCGAGCGATCGACTGGGAACGCTCTACCTGGGGAGATCCGGCCTGGGACTTGGGCGCTCTGATTGCCAGTTATTTGCAGCTCTGGTTGAGTAGCCTGGTAGTCAGTAAATCGATGTCAATTGAGGAGTCACTGCGGCTGGCTACGATCCCTCTAGAAAAACTTCAGCCTTCTATTGCTGCATTTACAGAAGCTTATCTCAAGCACTTCCCCGAGTTAATCGAGTACCGTCCCGATTTCCTCAAGCGCATCGTGCAATTCGCCGGTCTATCGCTCATCGAACAAATTCAAGCAGCTATTCAGTACCAGAAAACTTTTGGCAATGCGGGTATTTGTACGCTTCAGGTTGCTAAAAGCTTGCTATGTCGCCCCGAACAGTCAATTCCCACTATTTTTGGCGAGGCAGCCTTTAAACTTTCCCATCTCTTTTGCGTTCCTGCTTAGGAGATTCCCATGAGAAAAATATGCTTTTGGCGTAAGGGCAGGTTTAGCCTAAATCTAATCGTTCCAGCCGGAGATTAACCGCAAAACCTACACCTAAGAAAATTTTATCCATTAGAAATCTACTTAATTGCGTTTGTTTTCATACTAGTTAAATTTATGCAGCTTCTCAATCCCCCCCTAGAACGTTTATCCGATCTTTCTCAGGATCGCTTACTAGAGGCACTCAATGATATTGCCTCTAACATTGAGATCGGTGCTGACTTTCGCATTGCCCATCCAAACTATAAACCATTAGAAATTCCGGAAGATACCATACAGCGTTTCCAGTCAGTTCCATTAGAACTGCAACATAAGTACCTAAGCTTGCAACTGCAAAGATTTCTCTATGGAATTTACTATAATGCTTCTATGCGAGTTGCTTTCAGGAAAGATGTCGATAAGGATGACAATACAGTTAATTTATCGCTGCATCAGGATTTGGAGAACAATACCTTTTTAGGTATGGATCTCAAATTCTATCATCAATTGCATGAGAGTAACTGCGGCAAGGGCTATGATGACCCTGGCTGGCAAGTGTTGCGTCAAGAGAAAGATGGAAGCCTGGCTGTCGAAAAAGGAGGGCTGACCCTACATATTAATGACGATCGCTACTTATCCGAAATTAGCGCTCCTTTCAATCCATCTACTTCTGTAGGCGATCGCCTTTCTTTGCGCATGCCGCGTAATTTGGTACAAAATGGCTTCTATATGTCTGTGGGCAATGCAGGTCTAAGCAGTCGCACTGGCGATCGCTCAGGCAATCTTCAAGACACAGCAAGAATCTACTTTCACCTCAGCCCTGAAGGTGCAGTTGCCGTCATGGCAAGTCTCACGCAGAGACTTAATGCGATAAACTTACCTTTCTCATTTAAGGTTCTCTACAATCCCTCAAACTACGATCGCTACGACTCTGGCGTGCTGTACTTTGAGAAAAGCTTTTATCCGCAGGTACGCGAGGCTCTCCAGGCACTCTATGCTGAAACCCAGATATATTTCCGACCAGAAATACCCTTGTTTACCAAGCAACTCGCTCCCGGTCTTGCTGTAGCTGAAGAACCCGATCTCAAATTCACCGAGCAAGAAAGTTTCGGCACAAATCGCTGTCAAATCGTGGCAAACGGCTTGCTCAAGGCATGGCTGGCAGGCAAAAATCTCCCCGAAGATCGTCTGGAGGCAATCTTTGCCAGTTTCTTCACGTTAGGCATCGCGATCGAGCGCCCCTACTTAAATGCTAATTCTGAAGATATCTATAACTGGTAGTACAAATTCTTCAAAATCGAGGTTTGCAAGCCCCCTTTTTAAGGGGGTTGGGGGATCGAATCCAGCATCTTCAGTCTTCGATCCTCTACGTATAGCGGTTTTCAGATCGGAAAGAGTAGGGGGTTTGGGGCAACGCCCCCAAGAAGGGGTTTCACCCCTTCACCCCAAAAATAAAACCCGTTCTCAAATGAAAACCGCTATAAGTCAGTAAATGAGTAATGAATCCTAAGCATCGGAGCGAGCAATACCAAGGTTGATGAGAAGAGAAATCTGCGGTATTATTGTTTCTATAATTTATAGATATTTAAAAGGCAATTTACCCAGTTAATTAAAATGAAGAGGCGATCGCCCATGCAAGGGATTTTAAGAAAACAAGTCAATCGTAAATTCTTAGGAGCTTTTACTTCACTAGTTTTGGGAGCTTTTGCGGTTTCGGGATGTAGTTTTAATATATCAACGGCTGCGCTTGAGAATGCCAAAATGTGTACGGCTGTTGCAGAGGGTAAGCCATGCGAAAGCGATACGACAAAATTTGAGAAGAATACCCCCAAGCTGTTCGTGACCGCTGACCTCAAGTTTGCTCCTGCTGGAACCAAGGTGAAAGCTGCTTGGAAATATCTGGAAGGCGAAGCGGGTAAAGCAACTGATATTGATAGCGTTACCTTTGAAACGAAATCAGATACGACTTTTGTAATTTCTTCTCTGTCTGCCCCCAATAACGGGTGGCTGGCGGGCACCTACGAAGTCGTACTTTCGCTGGATACAAATAACTCGCAACCAATTCGCAAACAGTTTACCGTTGCTGGCGCTAACACAAACAGTTCCAGCAATCCCAACAACAATCCTACTAACTCCAATAACCCTAGCACCTCCAATACTTCTACCAGTTCTAATAGTCCTACTAACTCAAACCCAGCCTCAGTCAATGCTACCTTTGAGAACATCAAAATGTGCGATGCGCCAACAAATGACCAGTGCCCTGGCGATAATCCAAACTTTAAAACTGATACGCCCAAAATATTTGTTACTACTACATTTACTCCTTTAACAGTCGGTAGTAAGTTGAAATTTAGCTGGAGACTACTGGAAGGATCTGTTGGTAAGGAAATTGACATTGACACCGCCACCTTTGAGATTACAGATCCCAAAACCAATGTTGCATTTTCATCCCTGACTATCCCAAATAAAGGATGGCCGACTGGAACCTATGAGGTTGTACTTTCTGTAGACGATAATCCTAACATTCAGCCAGTGCGCAAGCAGTTTGCGATCGCACCCTAAGCTCCTCAAAATCTAAAATCTGGATTGGTACGACTTTCTCGAATTGAGCTGCGTATATCCCGAAGGACATTTAGCTTCGTTATTAGCAATTTCAGGGGCGGCTGGTCTTTCCCGAGTCTCGCGATCACTCTCGCAAACGATCGACCTTGTTTGCGATCCATCAGTCACATAAGCCAGCCCCGTATAGCTCTTTAGCCCATCGCGCTTGGCAACCACAATGGTTTGGACTGCTCTTTTCTCATCAACGATTGTGAGGCCAAAGTCATAGTTTTCGCTATTAGGCTTGCCCCCAATTTCTCTTAATAACCGATCGAGGTCGCCAGTAAAGCGCTCGTTTTGGATAAAATAGCGCTGAGATAATCGATTGAGACTGCCAGTAAAGTGTCTGGCTCGTGCTTGCCTCAGTCTAACCGATTCTTGCCTCGGAGACGTATTGGTATCCAATTCTCTCTGCGAGTCATCGCTGGTTGGTGATGGAGATGGAGATGGAGTCCCATTTGTAGGTGATGGAGATGGGGATGGGGATGGGGTCTCATTTGTAGGTGATGAAGATGGGGATGGGGATGGAGTTCCATTTGTAGGTGATGGAGATGCAGAAGCCACTGGGCTGGGGGATGGCGTGCCGATCGCAAATGGAATAGAGTTACAGCCAGCTAAGGCCAATAAGAACGTAGAGCTAATGCCAATCCCAGCATAGCGCCAACTGAGCAACCGCGAACGCTTGTGTTTACTATTCATGAAGATCGCCTTATCGTAACAACTGTAACTTATACTAAAGACTTTTATCGCAACAGCCAGCGATCGCCATCACAACATTCAGTAACTTCACGGAGTTGCGATCTCTCCAGCGATCTGTCAAACAACTACTGAGCAGGTTTTATAATACGAATTAACTTACCTTGCAAACCTTCCTCAGTAATAATTGCAGCATGAATTCGTTGGGCTAATCCTTCCCAATCGCGATCGTTTGTACAAGCAATGCTAATGAGCCTCATCCATAATTTTGTTATTGGCTAAGATCTCTGCTTCGATTTCATCTGCGAATGCCTTAGCATATGCCCAAGCATTAGCAATATCAGTAGCGGAAAGCGGTGGATAGCTCCTGAGTAAATCGGCTTCGCTATAACCAATACGATAAGCTTCCACCAATCCCCAAACAGTGATACGAGTTCCAGCAATGCAGGCACTACCTCCACATACACCCGGTGTTTTCTCAATTCCTCGACCTTGGAAGAATTTCCCTTGCGACAGAAGTTGAATGACTTGAGCTTTTTCATTGTCTGAGAGCGCCAGTAATTGAGGCTCTAGTTCTTTGAGTGTCATAGCAAAATGAGATGCAAGCTAATTCAGAGGAAAGCGATAGCAAACCAACCTAAAGCTTAAGATCCGCGATCCTTTCCTATACGTTGTATCTTAAGGTTAGCATGGAGTAATTAGCTGTTTATCTATTGACTATAATTACTGCCTTGCCTTTACTCCAAGATCCTGAAAAGCTACAAGCACGCCTGAAAGAAATTCCCCTAGAGCCAGGGGTATACATGATGCGCGATCGCCAGGATCAAATCCTGTATATCGGTAAGTCCAAGAGCCTGCGCGCGCGCGTGCGTTCCTATTTTCGCAGCAGTCAGGACTTGTCGCCGCGTATTGCCATGATGGTGCAGCTAGTCAGCGAAATTGAGTTTATCGTTACCGATACCGAAGCAGAAGCTTTAGCCCTAGAGGACAACCTGATCAAGCAACACCAACCCCACTACAACGTATTGCTCAAAGATGATAAAAAATACCCCTATGTTTGTATCACCTGGTCGGATGCCTATCCCCGCATATTTATTACCCGCCGCCGCGATCTTGGCAATGCCAGAGACAAATACTACGGCCCATATGTCGATACCCATAATCTGAAACAGACATTGGGCATCATCAAGCGCGTGTTTCCTCTGCGTCAGCGCCCCAAACCCCTCTTCAAGGATCGTCCCTGCCTCAACTACGATATTGGCCTGTGTCCTGGCGTATGCCAACAACTGATTAGCTCAGAAGACTATCACGACACTATGCGAAAGGTCGCCATGATCTTTCAGGGACGGACTCGGGAATTGATCGATAACCTCACTGCTAAGATGGAAGCAGCAGCGGCAGATCTGGAATTTGAGAAAGCTGCTCTTATTCGCGATCGGATTAATACACTAAAAAATCTGGGTGCCGACCAAAAAGTATCCCTCCCAGATGATACGATTTCTCGCGATGCGATCGCCCTCGCTAGCGATGACCAACATAGCTGCATTCAGCTATTCCAGATTCGCGCTGGTAGATTAGTGGGACGCTTGGCATTTGTAGCGGATAGCCAGAGCGAGCTGCCAGCCATGATTTTGCAACGCACCCTGGAAGCACATTATCGAAGTTGCGAACCCATTGAGATTCCCAATGAGATTCACACCCAATTAGAATTGCCAGAGGCAGATGTTCTGGGTGCTTGGCTCGGGGAAAGGAGAGGGAAGAAGGTAAGTATCTTTACGCCACAGCGGCAACTGAAGGCAGAATTAATTGAGATGGTGGAGCGTAACGCTCAATACGAATTGGCAAGGGTGCAAAAACAAAGCGATCGCAACATCCAAAGTTTAGAAGGCTTAATGGAGATTCTCGATTTGGACGATCTGCCCCATCGCATCGAAGGTTATGACATCTCGCACATCCAGGGTTCAGATGCCGTAGCGAGCCAGGTGGTATTCATCGATGGTCTGCCCGCCAAGCAACACTATCGCCATTACAAAATTAGGAATCCCGAAGTTACTGCCGGGCATTCGGATGATTTTGCCAGTCTGGCGGAAGTAGTTAGCAGGCGCTTTCGCAAATATGCCAATACCTCAGAGCCAGTGGGCGAACCGACCAATGAAATGCAAGAAAAAAGCGATCGCTTTGACGACGACTTCCCCGATCTAGTTACGATCGATGGTGGGAAAGGACAGCTTTCAGCCGTAATGGGCGCGATCGAGCAAATGGGTTTAGCAGAAGATCTGCGAGTGATTAGTTTAGCAAAAAAGAGGGAGGAGATTTACCTGCCTGGTGCAACCAGAGCGCTGGATGTCGATGCCGATCATCCCGGCGTGCAGTTGCTGCGGCGGCTGCGCGACGAGGCGCACCGCTTTGCCATTACTTTCCATCGCAAAAAGCGAAGTCAAAGGATGCAACGCTCCTATCTCGACCAGATTCCGGGCTTGGGACACCATCGCCAAAAACAACTACTAGCTAAATTCCACTCCGTTGAATATATCCGTCAAGCCAGTGTCGAGCAAATTGCCGACACGCCAGGTATCGGGCCAAAACTGGCACAGCAGATATACACCCATTTTCATCCAAATAAGAGTTAGATGGGCGACCCTAGAGAGTTGCTTGCAGGCGATCGAGCAATCCTTCCACATAATTCAGCGCATTAGCGATCGTAACAGGATTCTCCAAATCGACATCCACATATCGCCGCAATGCCTCTACCTGATTCATACTACCGCCAGCGGCAAGTAATTCCAAATAGCCAGAAACAAAGTCTTTCCCAACTTCACGATATTTTTGATAGCAAGCAAGACTGACGATATTTGAGGCGGTGTATTGATAGCAATAGAAGGGTTTGAAGAAAATATGACCCACTCTCGCCCAGTCGTACTGATGCTCTGGCAACACTTCCACTGCATCACCGCACAGTTCCTGATAAAGCTCCATCCACTTTTCGTTGACAAAGGTGCGATCGAAGCTACCCTCTGCCGATCGCTCGTGAATTGCTAACTCCAATCTGCTAATCGTGCTTTGTCTAAATAGCAAATTCAATTGATCTTCCAACTGCTGAGTAATCAACGCTTTTGCAAGTTGCCGATCGTGAGCAGATGACTTCAGCAAATAGTCGAGCAGAAGTAACTCGTTAAACGTGGAAGCAACCTCGGCACTTACCATCGGCGGGTTGCTGTTGAAATAGGACTGTGCCGATTCGATGCAGGCAAAATGCAAGCCATGTCCCATTTCATGTGCTAGCGTGAACAGCGAATTGTAGTTATTCGTATAAGAAAGTAGCAAATAACTATGCTTACCGTGACTGTAGGAGCAAAAAGCTCCGCCGCGCTTGCCGGGACGCACTTTAGCATCGACCCAACCTTTGATGAAAAATTCTTCCGCTCGTCTAGCGTAGTTGATATCAAACTGCTCCAACGCTGCCAGTAGAGTCTCTACACCTGTTTTGTAGTCAATCTCTAACGGTGCGGCATCGGCGTTAGTTTGCCAAGGTGCGTATAAATCGCAGGTGCGAATCGCTCGCCCCAGCGCGATCGCCTTGAGTTTGTAGTAGCGCTGAAATAGCGCCATGCGCTGATGCATCCCATCCATAATGGCACGAAATACTGGCTCGGACACCTCGTCTACCAGTAATTGCTTTTGGAGTGTGGTGGCATAGCCGCGCATCTGAGATTCGATGCGATGATCCTGGCTGACCGTATTGAGGATAAATCCATAAAGCAGATTATGCGTCTTTAAGACCTGCCGCACGGATAGATAAGCTTTGTGACGGATAGTCGGATCGGGGTGATAGAGCAAAGCCCCGAGGTCGGCTTCAGTGTTGGCAACCTTGCCATCGGGGGTTTCTACTGGCTCGTATTCCTGCGCTCCCATATGCAGCGATCGCAGTTGAATAAATGCCTGCCGTCCAGTCAGGCTATCTTGATTGCGGGTTTGTTCGATTTCTTCCGATAGCTTGTGGGGACGGAACTGAGCGATGCGATCGAGATAGTGCCGATAACCCACCAATTCCGGTGCGGACTGCAATACCTGGAAATCTTCTGCCTCCATGCTTTGCAATTCCAGATCGAAGAATAGCAGTTGATTCTCGATCGCCGTGAGAGCTTCCATAACTTTATCGAGAAATTGCTTTGCCTCCGTGTTGCGCATGTCGGCGGCAAATATTAGAGACGGGAACGAGTAGAGATAGCCGGATGTCTGAGCGATCGCTTCTAACGTCTGCAAGCATTGATGGATCTCAACAGGAGATAATTTATCGACCTTACCTCGGTACAGTTGCCTCATCTGCGCAGCACGATCTTGAAGCTGTTGCAAGTCCTGAGCCAGATTGGGATCGTCAAATCCCTTATATAGATCGCTAAGATCCCACTCTTGAGGCTGCTCGAGGGCGAGGAGTGAAATATCGTTAAGCTCTGGCGTAGCTGTTGAATCAGAAACTAAATTAACCAATGAAGTCTCCCTCAATATTTATATGCTCTTCAATATGCTCTTCAATATGCTAGCGCAGGTTCAAAGGTGTAGGCCGAGATCGTCTCTTTAGGCATAGTTCTTACTGCATAGACCTCAAGAGATGGACTTTTGACAAGACAAATCCCCCTCAAGTCAAATTGCCGCCATGTCAAGCAATTGTTACATTTATTTACATAAACCTTTGCACGCTTATCACACCAAACACGGAGCACGCTAATGAAAACTATGTTTAACTTTGAAGGCAAAAACCTCTATACCCCCATCGCCTTCAGATCGGATTTCAATCAGTTCGCACCTCTCAGCGCTACGCAAGCCTGGTCCATGTTCTTTACTGCCAGCCGCGAAGATACTGCCCTCGGGTTTGATGCCAGAGCCGGTCAATTCTGGAATAATCTTTTGCTAGCTGTTGTAGCATCAGGTATTCTCGGCGTTCTGATTTTTCAAAGCTTCTAGGGGTGCATCTCAAGATGTAATGGGGGGCATGAGCGATCGCGATCGCTCTCCCACAGATTTTTGTCCTGTCGGGCACAGATCTAAAAGATCGCAATTTATACAGTCGGGGTTGCGAGCCTTACAAACAGACCTACCGTGGTAGATGAGACGAATCGACCAGTTTTCCCAATCATTTTGGGGCAGCAAGTTCATCAAGTCTCGCTCTATTTTAACTGGTTCTTCATACTTAGTCATGCCTAGACGCTGAGATAAGCGTTTGACATGAGTATCGACCGTCACCCCTGCATTGATGCCGAAGGCATGAGCCAGAACCACGTTGGCAGTTTTTCTCGCCACACCAGGTAGCTTTAGTAACGACTCCATGGACTGCGGTACTGCACCACCAAAGTCGCTCTCAACTATGCTACAAGCTGCCTGAATGTTCTTTGCCTTGTTACGATAAAAACCAGTGGAACGAATTAACTCCATCAATTCGTCAAGATTGGCAGCAGCGATCGCCTTGGCATCAGGAAAGCGCCGAAATAGTTCCGGTGTAACCAGATTGACGCGATCGTCAGTACATTGTGCAGACAGGATGACAGCTACTAAAAGCTGTACGGGAGTGCTATATGTCAGCGTGCAGGTTGCATGAGGGTACAGTCGTTTTAGCCGTACCAATATTTCTAAAGCTCGGATTTTGTTAGCAGAATGCTTTCTTGCAATACCCACTTGGATTATCCATTACTTAAACTTAACGCGATGTGCAACTAACGTACTCCCTCATCCCCCAGCCCCTTCTCCTGCCTTGGGAGAAGGGGAGCCAGAATCGGCCAAAGTCTCTCTCCCGCTCTGGGAGAGGGATTTTGGGTGAGGGCGATGGGGAAAGTCGCACATCACGTTAAACTTATGTATAGCAATAGCAGAATTGTCTTGAGATCGTGGGTATCTTATTGTCATGCAGGTTCCTTAAAACCTTTATAAATTGTAAATTTTGAATACAGAGCATAAATTTATGAAAGCATGTACAGAATTATGTCTCTCAAATTTTGTAGAATTTCATAAATATCTTTATTACTGAAGCTAAGGTTAGGCAGTATTTGTGACTTCAACTCGATCGAAAAACGCCAGATTGATGATTGCTGTCCTGCCAGATGAAGTATCAGCATTTGAAGCCTATAGGTTGCTACAGAATCATGGCATATCTCCAGAAAATTTAGCATTGGTGGGGAGGGGATTTAGTAGTCCTGAAAGTGTGGGTTTGTTAGAACCTAGAAGAATGGCATGGCGATACGCCAAGCAAGGTATATTTCTATTTACTGGCTTGGGGGTTGCGGCTGGTATAGTCGTGCAATTGTTTCTCAATCTAAGGTTCCCATCGTTAAATTGGTATCAGACACTACTAGCATTATCAGTTGCAACAGGTGCGATGGGCTGCCTAATTGGCGGTACTTTGGGAAGCATGTACGGTCTGTTTTACAAAAGTAGCACCTCGATCGCCTGCCGCAACTGTTTGCGACAAGGCCAATATTTATTACTACTTGAGGGATCTGAGCTATTGACCCGACGCGGTCGAGAAATCTTGAATATGTATACGGTTAAACCCAACAGCTAGGAGCAATTCGTGTGGATTTGGCGTGAGAGTTTACCGAAGAAATGGCCACCCGTCATCCCTTCTCCCAAGACGGGAGAAAGGTTTGCGAGATCGGGGACTTGCATGAAAAAAAGGTAACCGCGATGCGTTACGGCTAACGCCTGACACAGGCTACGGTTGGGAATTAATTATTATTAACCGCAAGCCCCTAAGAGCAATGACTAAGGGTTTGTGTAGGTGAGTAACGTACCAGATTGTCCCAAGATGAAACCGCGATCGCTTCCTAAGAATAAAATCTTGTAAAAATTAGCCCCCACATCTTCTAAATACTTCTCTTTGTGCCAGGTTTCGCCCCTATCTTCGCTATGCAATAGCTTGGAACTACCTGCAGCAATCCAGATATTATCTCGATCCTGGTAGGCTAAATCGAGCAAGCCGTAGCCTTCCGCATCGCGAGGAAACTGGGGCTTTTCCCACTCATCTAGAGTGTCAGGCTTACTAAATTGCAACTGTCCGCCACGGTTGAGCATCCATGTCCGACCATCAGGACCGTAACCCATATTTTGGACGCGCCGAGAACTGTTGCGATTATGCTGCGTCCATGCCGCATCTCCAGGTTGCCAAGTTGAATAAAAGTTACCCTTGGCAGAGATAGCTATATATCGCCCATCTTCATTGCGGTTGAGATGGCGTACTGTTCCCACGGCTTGAGTAACCATGGCTGTCCAGTTTTGCCCCGCATCTTGGGTGCGATAGATTGCCCCAATATCAGTTGCCATCTCCGCTGAGTTAGGCCCCAGAGCTTTGACCAGCATTGGATCGCCTGGTAGCTTTGAGCTAAGACCAATGCGCGACCAGGATTGCCCACCATCAACGGTATGTAATAGCAATGCAGGTTTGCCAGCAATCCAACCTTCATTTTCTGAGAAGCTAACTGAAGTAAATCTATAGTTACCGTCTCCTAGATCGAGATGGCGGGCTTCCCAGTCATTACCCCCATTATTGGTTTCCAGAATAGTGTTCTCAGACCCTACGAGCCACCCATGCTGAAAATCGGAGCCAGTGAAAGCTAAATCTTGGGGCGTTGCTTTTGTGGGGAGTGCAACCTTATGCCATGCCACAGTTTCATCTGCAATTACTGCTTTTACATTCACAAACAAAAGGTTGACGAGTACCAGTAATACTGTCAATAAACACCAGAATTTCTTATTCACCAGACAATCCCTAACAATTTGTTCTTAATATTTACCAAACTATAGCTGCAGAAACATCTATCTGCTAGTACAGGAGGGTACAGGGGCTACGACCCCAAGCAGGGGTTCTACTCCTGCAACCGCCCTAAGCCTATTCGACAGGCTGCGATTAGGCTAATCAAGGGCATAAAAGCTCATAAAGAAAAGGAATCCAACGGCTAGCGCCCCGAAAATAAGCAAATTTTTCTGGCCTGGAGTGAGGACGTTGACACCAAACCCATAGCCCAGGTTTTCCTTAAACCCAGATGGTTTGTTAGCAACCCCAATATCCCTGAATTTATTTTTTTTAGAGTTACAAACAGGGCAGCGCCAATCTTCACGTACTAAATCGAATGCCGTGCCTGGAGCGATCCCGGCCTTCTCTTCTCCAGAGTTGGGATCGTAAACATAGCCACAGACAGCACATTCATGAAGATGCAGTTCTTCTCGATCTGAATCTACTACCTGGTTAGTTTGAGAATTGGTGATTTGTGGTTCCATGCATCTGCTCTCACAAGCGCTACTGTTACAAATTATTGCACTTCGTGAGGATTTCGATCGCTTCTGCGATCGCTAAATCTTAACCACTGCCGAACTGAGGAGCTATGCTGCTTTGGAAAAGGAATTAGACTTGGCAGAGATATCTTGTTTTTTCAGCAAGTCATTGTTGCTATTGGTTACGCTATTTGTAGGACAATGCAATTGCTCGCAGGGCAATGTGTCGGCATGCACTGAACTAGCCATCTTAGCTGTATGGATTTCCAATGCGCTGTGCGTGGGTGCCTTGAAGTAAACAATTTGGCCTGGCATTATTACACGCTCAAAATATGCAGAAATAGGCTCGGAAATACGTATAATCTGCACAGTATTTGTTTCATTGCGGTAACAGCAGGGGATCGAATTTACGTCAAAGGAATTTAACATTGTCATAACCAAGTTGGGTTTTACAGAAGCCCTGTGCAGACATGATCCCAGCCTATCATCTGCGATAAATTGCTTGGTTATTTAAAGCACAAATTTATATTCTTTTAAGCATTTTAATGACTTAATTGCGGTTGACTTCAATAATTGGTTTATTCCTTGAGAACATATACCTAGTTAAGCTAACAAAAGCATCGCGACTGAGGTAGGGATAATCACTAATCCATAGGTTGATTTGAGGTATGTACGCATCGCTGGTAATTTTGCTGATGCGATTGAAGTTGGGATCGTTGGACAGCAGCAGCATGCAGACTGTGTGCCTGGGCTGGATGCGTTTGTATTGTCTTTGCATTGGCACTCGCAAGGTGGTGGCGAATCCGGTGCGATCGCCCAGTTCTACGTTCAAAAAGCTTTCGGTGTTATGAATGACCTCTAGACGACCGCGATCGTCAATGCTCTCCTGCTTGGACAACACTTCTTCTGATAAGTAAACATCCGTTACCTTTGCCTCCCAGAAAGCAACGTAGGCAAATCTACGTAGCTTGCCATTACGCCTCATAGCAGAAGCTACCGGCCCCAGCAGCCAGTAAAGACCGCCCAACCCAGCACAAACAAACATCAGCAACCCGGCAAAACTATTAGGGCTATTTTCTTGGGTGCGGTTGTATAGCAATGAAAACACTACTAACAAAGCCACTGAGATCAATACGCGGCGGAATACATCCTGGCTTGTTCCCCAGTAATATTGATATTGATCGGCAGTGGGGACAGTAGGGATTAACAGATCGAATTTTTGGCGTTTAAGAGGAGTAAGCATAAACTATATCAAGCATATACATCATCCGATACATCGATTCGGACAGTAGGGCGGGCAATGCCCACCTACACATACTACTCTAGACGCTAGGTTCACTTTGAGCATTTTGCAGGGCTAGCAAGGCTGCGCCGTAAGCTGCTTCAGAATGTTGCGCTGTCATTAAAGGTACTTGCAGGTAGCGAGATCTAATCCGTTCCCACGTTCGATTTGATGCTCCTCCACCGATACTGCAAACTGAATATACGGGAGATGCTCCCAAAGATTGCAACAATCGGTAGCCTTCCGCCTCAATTCTGGCAATACTTTCCAGCAACCCATGCAGAAATTCTACGGGATTGTCTGGTCGAGGTTGGAGTCTGGGTAATTTTTGGGGATCGCTAACAGGAAACCTTTCCCCTGGCTTAGACAGAGGGTAGTAGTCCAATTGGCTGGGCCAGTCGGGATTAATCTGTTCGCTAAGCTGGACTAATTCCCGATCGCTGAAAAATTGACTCAAGGCATTACCCCCCGTGTTGGAGGCACCACCTACTAACCACCGATCGCCAAGGCGATGGCTGTAAATACCATAGCGAGCATCTTCGACGCGATCCTGACTGAGTACCTTCAAGACTAGTGTCGATCCTAGCGAGGTTACAGCTTGCCCAGGGCTGGCATCAGTACCGACACTTGCCAGAAATGCCGCAGTGCTATCGGTCGTTCCCGCACAGATCGAGCAACTGGGTGATAGACCAAATTTTGCTGCCAACTCTGGCTTGATGGGTGCGATCGGCACGCCTGGTGTTAGGACTCGCGGTAATTGAATGGAACTCTGCCAACTTGTCAGCCAGTCGGGATAGCGCAGTTCCAGGATGTCATAACCCAGCTTGAGTGCATTGTGGTAATCGCTCACGCCTAGTTTTCCATGCAGCAGAAACCCTATGCGATCGGCTTGATGTTGCAAATACAGGCTGACGTTGTTACCTAGGCGCTTGAGATGCTGTTCGTACCACCAAACTAGCTTTGCCAAACTAGATGTGGCACCAATTACAATATGCCCCTCTGGGACAAAACTACTTAGTTTTGCCAGTACGGCAGAACCGCGCCCATCATGATAGAGCAGTGGCTGGCTAACGGGTTGACCAAAAGAGTCGCAGATTAAAATAGTGGCTGATGTGGCAGCGATCGCGATCGCGTTGATGGAAAAGCGCAGTTCTGGGGGAATTCGATCGATCAAATCGAATAGGGTAGACTGCCAAGTCTCTACGCTTTCAATGTTGTAAGACCGTTTAGCCACAGCATGTACTTGCGCCCTGGAGTCAATGAGGATCGCCCTCGCACCTGAGGTGCCAAAATCTAGGCCGAGATACAAGTTCATTGACTTTGACTAAGAGGCAGATGTTTTTCTAGACAAGCCTGCAATGTTTTGGGATCGAATAAAATTGGCAGGAAGTGAATGCTTTTGACTTCCTTGAAATAAAACAATACAGGGAACGAAGGCGAAAAAATGCGCCAAGTTTGCCAATCTTGATAGGGAAATCGGCGAATTAGCGTGTCAGAACGATAAATGTCCAGAGCAGTAGCTGTAAAAAACAGACGCAACGTTACGGTCTGAAATAGGAGAAATAGACCAAATATAGCGATCGCGATACCCAACCATACTTGTACCAATAAAAGTGGTATTGCCAACAGCACGAGCGTTACTGGTATAGCAAAACTAGGCTCTAGTTTTGTTGCTTCAGGGTTTGATGTCTCCGAGAATGCAGGATTAGCAGTGTTCATATTATCAAGTCTAGTCGATATCTCCTATTAGTTATTATGTCTATCATCGATCGCGCTGCAATTCCAGCCAAAGTGCTACCATAGCTTTGAAGCCTCCTTGTTTGCGATCGACAAAAACATTGAGAAATCAGCGGAAAGTAAGTGTACACACAGCCTAGGTAACCTTATTATGAATATACCTCCAGGTAGTACTGAGTTAACTCCTCCGATGCAAGATACAAAAACTTGGCAACACCTGAAGCAAGTAATTGCAAATAGTTCTGGCTTCGAGCGGTGGCAGAAATCACGTAAACTGGTTAACGATCTCAAAGGTGATGAACCCCTTAATGACCTGATTTTGCGTTACCTGCGCGAGACTTTAGAGACGCTAGCTTATTAAGAATTAGCGACTCGGTTGTCAGGGATCGGCGGTTGGCTTGTCGTAGAAAGATCTTAACAATTACAACAGGCTTGCCGTATGGTCTTTTATTAAAGAAATATGTCAACAAATCATGACAGTTAACTTTGAATCTTTGCAAGAACTGCTCCAATCTGAAGATTTTGGCGATCGCCTGCGTGCTTTAAATGAAGGGCGCGGTCTGGATTTGGCAGAAAGGTTTGAGCTTGTCTGTATGGCAGTAAGCGATCCCAAGGCGCGGATTCGCTACGATGCTACTAGCCAGCTTGCTAGCGTGGGAAAGCACGATCCATCGGCGGCATTCGCGCTTTTATCCGACCGACTCCTCCACGATTCTGAAACAGATGTAAGGGCGGCGGCGGCGGACTCAATCGGCGCGCTAAAGCTGACAGAAGCATTCGATCTTCTGGTGGAGGTGTATCGCTCCACAAACGAATGGTTGTTGCAGTTCAGTATTATTGTGGCTTTAGGTGAATTGGGCGATCGACGCGGCTTCGAGATTTTGGCAGAAGCACTTAACCATGAAACAGAGCTGGTTAAAATCGCCGCACTTGGCGCTTTGGGCGATCTGGGCGATCCAAGAGGTTTAGGGCTAATTTTGCCCCTGGTTAACAACCCCGACTGGGAAATTAGATACCGCCTTGCGCAGGCGTTGCATCAAATCGGCGGACCAGAAGCCCGTGCAGCTTTGATCCAGCTCAGTCACGATCCGGTCGATCGAGTCGCAGAAACCGCCAGAACTTTATTGGCAGAAGCTGGCGACTAGAAGTCGCGGCTATACAAACAAAGCCTGCCTGCGCAGACTGCGAGAAAAGGGAGTAACAGATCGGGATTTGATATAGCCGTAGACAGATCTGTTAGGACAGGGGGTGTGGGGGCTGCGCCCCCACGCAGGGGTTCCCCCCCTGCACCCCGTCCTAAGCCTATTGGCTATGAGCTATATCAGACTAGCAGCTTGGGCAAGCGCAGGCACGAAGGAAAGTTACGGCTGTGGTGCACTTGTTGTACGGCTTCCACATAGTTGCTGACTAATGCTGAACGTGGCGGCTGTTGAGTATTGGGATGGCGTTCGACTAGAGGGAAAGCCGCACTCGCGATCGCGACACCCAAACGATGCCCTATCAAAAAGCAATGGCAGGTAGGACGTAGAGCGATCGCATAATCTAAAACCAGATCTGCTTCTATATTGATTGGTTCGTGCCAAGCATGACGATATTTGGCACGTAACACTCCCATCGATATTAGCATCTGTTGTCCATCGGGATAGATGTCCATTAGTTTAATTATCCAATCTGTATCAGGTGCTGTAGTGGCGGCATAGAGTAGAAATTCTGGCGTACCGCAAATGTCTAATTCCTCCACAAGGACATCGCTTTGATAAAGTAAAACATCCCAACGCTGGTGTACCAGGCGCTGATCGTACGGGCCGTAGGGAGTGCTGGGATTGGGAATGCGAGGATCGTAAACGTACAGATCGGGTGGGAAATCTGTAGGAGGTGCGCTATTTTTTAATTGATGATTTGGATGTAGATAGAAGTCTAATTGCTCGTTTGTAGTGTCTTCGATCTCCTTAGCGATGCGATCGCTCTGCGACCCAGGCCAATTGGGTAGATCGCTCCACTGGTTCTTACCCATTAAAAATACCCGCACGGGTGCCCGATCGACGATACCGTTATCAATACCTTTGAGCCAATAGTCAAACCAGTCTACCTGTAGAGCGTCAATTTGAGATACGGCAGTCTCGCCAAAATCAATTTCTCCTACCTGTCGCAACCAGGGCATATGCTGCCACGGCCCGACTACAAGCTTTTGCAGTTGCTTTGTATGCTGTTGCGCGTGGATGTAAGTATCGATCGTTCCTGCGATAAATAAATCTGCCCACCCCGCTATATGCAAAGCAGGTAAGTCGTAGCGCTCGAATCGACTGAGGGGGTTCAACTCCTGCCAGTAAGAGCTATCGGCGCGATCGCTGCGAATCCAATCAAAAAAGAATTGCCCCAAAGGTTCTTGTTTTAGTACGTCGATGCTTTCTAAGGGAGCTGTCTCTAGTAATTCCACCAGTCGTTTCTGGGCATTGAACAGATTCGTCGCCTGCGGCTCCAATTTCAAGAATTGCGCTCGGTTTTGCGTTAGCTGTAACGCCCAACCCAGGACAAAATCCAGACAGAGCGCGCCACCAAAATAGAACCAACCATGATAAAAATCTGCCGATGCCATAGCGGGGCAAATCGTAACCAGACCAGGTGGCTGCATTACTGCCGCCTGAAACTGCGTCACGCCCTGATAGGAGAATCCATACATGCCCACTTTGCCATTTGTGCCTGCGAGCTGCTGAGCGCACCAGCGTACCGTGTCATAGCCATCTTCGTATTCGTGGCGAAATGGATAGAATTCTCCCGCCGATGTCCCGCATCCCCTCACGTCCTGAATTACCACGATGTATCCCTGCATGGCATACCAACTGGGGTGCGCGTAGGTAACTGTCGATGCGATCGCTCGACCGTAGGGTAAGCGCATCAACAAAACGGGCAGAGGTGTATCTACACCCTTAGGACGATAGATATCTGCTGTCAAATTTATGCCATCTCGCATGGGAATGGGCACTTGACGTTCGATATTAACCTTGGCATGGAAAGCTCTAGGAACGTTAGGCATATGGGGTCATCGCGATCGCATTCTTACTCTTGGGCTAAGGCGATCAGGCGATCGCATAGCTCTGGGAATCCAATTCCTGTAGCCTCCCAGAGCTTGGGATACATGCTCGTAGCGGTAAAACCTGGAAAGGTATTGATTTCATTAATCAGAACCGTGGCCGTGGATTCGATATAAAAGAAGTCCACGCGAGCAAGCCCCGCACCCGCAATTGCTTGGAATGCCCTAACTGCCATATCCTGCACCGCTTGAGCGACTTCTGGGGGCAATACCGCTGGAATAATCAGATCCGCCATGCCTGGCGTGTATTTTGTTTCATAGTCGTAGAAGTCGCTCTTGAACGTAATTTCACCTATTACTGAAGCTTGCGGTCGATCGTTACCCAGCACCGCACACTCAATTTCTCTAGCATTCACCCCTTGCTCGATAATTACGCGAGCATCGTAGCTAATGGCAGAAGCGATCGCATTGATGAGCTGAGCGCGATCGCGTACCTTAGAAATACCCACTGACGATCCCAAATTTGACGGCTTCACAAAGCAAGGGTAGCCCAGTTCCAGTTCGATATGCTCGCACCAAATCTCCGGTTGCCGCTGCCAACTGGCGCGGCTGAGTGCCACGTACTTTACCTGCGCTAAGCCCGCTTGAGCAAATACGGACTTCATCATAATCTTGTCCATACCCACGGCTGATGCCAGAACTCCATTACCCACATAGGGCTTTTGCATCAGTTGTAGTAAACCCTGCACCGTGCCATCTTCACCATTCGGCCCGTGCAGCACGGGAAACCACAGATCGATCGCGTTGACTTCAACCGGCAACTGGAAATTAGCGCTCTCCGCAGATGCAGCGGGAGCCATTCCCGATTCTAAAACTACACTGGAATCCTGAGGCGATCGCCAGGTACCATCTTTTTGAATATAAAAAGGCCGTACGTCGTAGCTGGGGTTTTGTGCCAGAGCCGTAGCGATCGCTTTAGCTGAAACAATTGATACCTCGTGCTCTCCGGAGCGACCGCCAAACAGCAGCCCTACGTGCAATTTTGAATTATTCATGTTGAATGCTTGAGTTTTAGCCGTGATTTGAACCTTGAAGACTAACTCCTAGAGCGATTGTTTCGCTAGTCCCCATTAAGTGGTTCATTGTAGCGCTCAAACACTGCTGCACAAGCCACAATCAATCAAAAAATTTTTGCGTGAGGACTGTATCTACGTCTATGTCAAAAAAGCATGTTTCTGGAAATTCGGTCTTTGAATATTCATCCCGTACTTCAGCGATCGCGTCCTGCCAAGCTTCAGGAAATACTTCAACAAAATAATTACGCAGACTGGGTGAGTGTTTCAGTAGTAGCTTTAGCTCTTTCCTTTGCTCGCGGATCGTCCTGTCCCAGCCGTTGTAGTCATAGGGGCTATCCACATATTTACGTTTCAGGATATGAGCCAGGAGGGTTTGCAATCGGCTTTGCAGTTCTCTTCTCTGGCGATTAGACATGCTTTCAAGTTCCTCAACTAAATTAATAAAATCAATTTCGCTGAGTAGTCCGGCGCGCAAGTATGCAACTTGCGTTTGCAGCCACAGATCGTAGTCCTGCTCGTATAAAGTCGGTTTAAGTATGCTTTGCATATTTACTATTATGCTATCTCTGCAGACGTTATACCAATTCCCTAAAATAAATTTACAGATTGACGGAGGGGCGAACGGCCGTTCGCCCGTACATAGGTTCATGTGTAGTTCAATTTTGAAGAATTGGTATTACTTTTCTCGCTATAGCGGTTTTCAGATCAGAAAGAGTAGGGGGTTTGGGGGCGTTGCCCCCAAGAAGGGGTGGAACCCCTTCACCCCAAAAATAAAACCCGTTCTCAAGTGAAAACCGCTATAAGTTAAATATAAAAGCTTTCCTGGTTAACTATTTATTTATATAAGTGTAGTTTTCAAAAAAGGTCGGAGCAATGCAATTAGATTATTTACAAACCGCTAAGGATTATCTGACATCTGGTAATACTGAACTAGCGATCGCCAACTTGACTAAGGCTTTAGCAGTAGATCCTGACTTGGCAGAAGCGCATTATCAGTTGGGGGTTATCCAAGCGCAGCAAAACAAATTAGATAATGCTATTCTCTGTTTTCGCAGAGCGATCGCTCTGGAGCCGCAATATACAGATGCGCTTTACAACCTGGGGAATGCTTTAGCTCAAAGCGGACAGCATGCAGAGGCGATCGCTACTTACAAACAAGTAATTGAATTGCAGCCAGACCATATCAATGCTTATCTCAACTTGGGAGTGGTACACTTCCAAAATCAGAACTTTGCATCAGCGACATCGTGCTGTCAAAAGGCATTAGAAATCGATCCCAAGAATATTCGAGCTTACCACTCTCTGGCGACTATTTTTACCAACCAGGGAATGCTAGAGAAAAGTATCGAGTCCTATCAGCAAGCGATCGCTTTAATTGCCGCCACCAATTCCGAATCGGGAAAGAAAACGCAAAGCGATTTAGAATTAGAAACTAATCTATATGTGGGTTTGGGAAATAGTTGCTATTTGCAAAAACATCTAGAGCAATCCTTACAAGCATATCAACAGGCATTAGCTCTTTATTCTAATTTACCCGGTCTTACCGATAGAATTAGGGAAATAGAATGGACTCTAGAAATTAGATCTAAAATTTCGGAAGCAAAGAAAACCGTCCTGCACGTCGGCTGTGGCCCATATTCTACAACTGGCTTGCATCTAGCTTTTCAAAGCCCCGAATGGCAGGAGATCCGCTTCGATATAGACCCCGGCGTGCAACCCGATATAGTCGGCACTTTAACTGATATGACAGCAGTGGGTAGCAACGCAGTCAATGCCATCTGGTCATCCCACAATATCGAACATCTTTATCCCCACGAAGTCCCGATCGCCCTCAAAGAGTGCTATCGCGTCCTCAAACCAGGAGGACTAGCATTAATTACCTTACCCGATCTTCAGAAGGTAGCTGAATTTATAGCTGAAGGGAAACTAGAAACTCCTCTTTACAATAGTCCTTCAGGCGGAATCTCAGCGCTTGATATCATTTATGGCCTTGGAGTGGCGATCGCCAATGGAAATTATTACATGGCACACCGGACGGGATTTACTGCTGAAACCCTTAGGAATAAGCTAGTTGATGCCGGATTTATCGATGCGATCGTTTGTCGAGAAGGTCTTAATCTATGGGCTAAAGCCTATAAACCTAATACTGCTCGGCTAGGAGTTAGTGATGGACTGCGAGAGGAGCAATTCCACTGGTGAGTTGCTCTGATTGTGCAAAACTAAGGTCGTGCTTTGATTTGGCTCAAAGCCAATGTGCTCGTAAAATGCTTGCTGGTGCGTAGTCATCAGATATACGCGCTCTACGTTGCACACCTGTGGGTGTGCCAGCACCGTCTGCACTAGTTTGCGCCCCAAACCCGTACCGCGATAGTCGGGATGAATGACCACATCCCAAATCGTAGCGCGGTAAACAGTGTCGCTGGTGGCTCTGGCGTGACCGATCAGTTTTTCTCCATCCCATACCGTAACGACGGGATTGGAATTGGCGATCGCTGCTGCCAATCCCTCTAGCGATCGCTCCTGCGCCCAGAACGCCCCCAGCTTGAATAATTCCTGTAAATGAACTAGATCGACTCGGTCAGAGCGATCGCAAAACTGAATGTGGCGATTATCCATATATCTTAGCTACTAGAAGATAACTACGATCTGAAGATCTGAGGATCTGACTAATTACAGAACAAGCGAGAGAAGAGCTTACTTCTCTCGCTAGATACTAAGTATAAACACGGTTTATATTAACTAGCTATAGCCTCAAAGTATGAATTTATCGAAGCGATCGTCTAGTTTTTGTATCGAAAAGAACGAAAACCTAAAGTTGACAGGATTTTGGGGATTTCTCTTAAAGAAGGCACGGGGGTGCTACCTTATTTTTCAACCGCAGGTTGCCAGGGTGTAGGTAGATGTACTTTTTGAGCTAGGCCTAACGACTCTAGGGCACTGATGATACCCCAAGTTAGATCGATTTCCCACCACTTCAAGCCAGAACGTGCCGACTTGGGGAAAGCATGGTGGTTGTTGTGCCAGCCTTCACCATAGGTGAGCAGAGCTGCCCACCACAGGTTGGTAGAATGGTCTTCGCTTTCCGCAAAATTACGGTAGCCCCACTTATGGCAGGCAGAGTTAATCAGCCAGGTGCTGTGCCAGAGAAACACCGCACGCACAAACACGCCATAAATTAGAAAAGACATGCCCAGCCCCTGGGTAGAACCAATGGCATATAGCAAAATTGCTAGGGGAACTTGAAATGCGAGGAAGTTACGGTCTACAAATCTGTAATATGGATCGGCGGCGATGTCCGGCGCATAGCTTTTGTAATTTTCAAACTTAAAGTGTTCTGGTTTGGAATACATAATCCACATCATATGACTCCACCAAAAACCCTTTTCAGCGGAGTAGGGGTCTTTAGTCAAGTCTTCTGTAAAGCCATGATGCTGACGATGCCCACCTACCCAAAATATTGGTCCACCTTGCATAGCTAGCGAACCAATTGTTGTAATAATGTATTCTAGCCACCTTGGTACTTGAAAACTACGATGGCTGAGCATGCGGTGGTAACCAAGGCAAATGCCAACACTACCTAGCAGCCAGTGCAAAAATAACATTATGCCAAGAGCTTGCCAGGAAAAATACCAGGGAGCCGCCAAAGCGACTAGGTGAATAGCACCAAAAAAAAGGACATTTGTCCAGTTGAGTTGAGGAGCGTGTTGAGAGCTGATAGAGGTCATGTAATAACCGTGTTGGGTTGGATGTTTGTGCAAGTGTTACTTGCATAACAAATAGACTACCCCTAGTATGTGGAATAATGCAAGTATCACTTGCAAAATTTTTCTGCTCATGCCATTGTCACGCACACCATCTCGCACACCCACCCGGCAACGTATAGTCAGTACTGCCTTAGAGCTGTTTGCGCGGCATGGCATTACTGAAACTACAACTAGACAGATTGCCGATCGCGCGCAGATTAACGAAGTGACCCTATTTCGTCACTTTGGCAACAAGCACGGGCTGTTACTGGCGGTATTACAGGAATGTTTGCAGAAGTACTTATTACTAACTCAGGTTGGGGAGTCTCTGATGATACCTGAAGTTTCAAATCAAAGAGATTTAGCGAGGCTCTTGCACTATTACATGCAGAGTTCTTTGCAGGCGCTAGAGAGCGTACCAGAACTGATGCGATCGCTTGTGGGTGAAGCCGGACAATATCCGGTTGAGAGCCGACAAGCCTTAGCCCAGGGCATAGCGCAGGTGAATCAATCGATCTCTAATACCCTACGCGAAGCGATCGCCCACGCCCATGTCGATCTGCCCTTACCGCCCTTAAAATTGGCAACGCTAGTAAATACTTGCATTTTGGGCTATGCCGTCATTTGTCTGACCACTGACGCGCAGGCAGTTTGGCCGAGCCAGGAAGAGTTTATTTCTTCATTGATCGACACGATCGCTTGGCATAGCAACGATAGCGAGCATAGCGGGCATAGCAGCTTTAATGAGCCAACCGAGCGTACCGCGTATACAGAGCCTGTTGCCGATTTGCCGACGGACACGGTGCACGAGATCGTCCAGCAGGCAAAGCGCATTGGAGCGTTAGATTATGCGATCGCCTATACCCTATTTGGGGCTGGTCTGTTACCTGAAGAAATAATCAGTCTGCGCCGCGATGACTACTGGGTTGATGGCAAAGCGGGAATTTTGCGCGTCGGCACTAACAGCCCCCACCAGCGCACTGTCCCGATCAATCAGAAAATTCTGGGACAGCGCTATGGCTCGGCTAGCAATAACCCCCTCACGAATTACCTGAAAACGCGCAAAGACGATCGCATCAATATGTTTCTCAGTAGCGATCTGCAACCTCTGGATCTCAAGCAATTAGAGCGTTCCTGGCTCCAGTGGACGCAATGGCGACGCAAGCTCGATGGCAGTCCCGTGGACTTGTACCAGGCCAGGCAGACTTGGGGCGTGGAGATGCTGGTACGGGGCATGGATGTAGAGAACTTCAGCATTATCAGCGGCATGAAGCCTGCTGAAATTCAACACTATCAACGCCGCGTCAAGGAAAAAGCAGCAATCAGTCAGGCGATCGCGCTCGACAGCTAAATTTCAAGACTTAGGCGCGTTTCTTTTCATAATATTGCTGGTGATATTCCTCTGCTAGCCAGTAGTCGGAAGCTGGCGCGATCGCCGTTACAATATCCCTGTCATATTTCCCGGAAGCTTGTAGTCGATCCTTGGACTCTTGGGCAATTTTTGCCTGTAGCAGTTTCAGTCATGTAGATCTTTTTAACCCTAACTCTTCAGGCTTTCTAGTAACTTTCTTGCTTCAGCTAAACCCTGAGCATTGCTGGTGCGATTGTAAAGCTTTTCAGCTTGCTCGGCGTTTTTGACTGCTTCGTCTTTGCGTTGTTGCTTAGCAAGGGCTTTAGCCAATTCTAGATGGGCATCCGCATCGTTGGGATCTATATCTATAATCTTGCGGAACTCTACGATCGCCTCCACGATCGAATATTGCTGTGAATATAACCTGGCGATCGCCCAGAGGGGAGCAGTGGACTTGCGATTTGAGGAAGCAGCGCGGCGATAGGCAGACAGCGCGCCCGTGAGATCGCCCTGCTTTTGTAGTACTCGACCGATTTCCAGATTAGCTTCGGGATGGCGGGGGTTAATCTGAAGGACGCGCTTATACTTAGCAACTGCCTCCTCAGGCTGGTTTTGATCGGCAAGAACTGAGCCGAGTGCAAACCAAATGTCGGCATTAAGGGGCGCGACCTTATCTGCTTGCATGTAAAGTTCGGTAGCGGCTTTAAAGTTACCCTGACGCTTTAATACATAGCCCAGATTCAAGTACGCTTTGACATCTCGGGGCGACATTTGCAAGACTTGTTGATAGGTCTTAGTAGCTTCAGACAGATCGTTTTGTTGCGTCTGGACATAGCCAATACTTTGTAGCACTTCCGGGTTCTTAGGCTCTAAAGCCGCAGCGTAACGATAAGCGGTAAGTGCCGCTGGGAAATTACCTGATTGAGTATAGGCGTACCCCAATGCTACATATGCCCTAACATTGCGGTTGTCCAGTTGCGTGGCAGTTTGCAGAAAATTAATCGCATCAGCATAATTTTTCTGCTGTGTCAGTAAAAAGCCAATACTAGTTTGAATGCGCGAGTTTTTGGGATCGAGTGCTGCCGCTTGTCGATATGCTTCGATCGCACCAGGAATATCGTTTTTCTGCCAAAGATCTCGCCCCCGTTTCAGTAACTCCGAAATATTAGCCCTGGATGGGTTGGTTTGGGCGATCGCGCTGAAGTTGGGAGCGATCGGGCAAATAGCGATCGGAACTAAAACAAATGCAGAAACAGCAAGTAAACTCAGGTTACGCATATATTTCGGATAGAAGGGCAGCCCTCATTTAAAGAGTTAAAATTTATAGTCAAAGCAACTGACTTCTTTAATTATGTCTTAATTTTCGATCGTGACAGACTCTTCTATATCCTGGATGCTACGTTTCGATCGGATCCATTTGATTTATATTTGACCCAATACGACTCAGTCTCCAAAAACATGAATATTCGCATTGGTAATGGCTACGATATCCACCGTCTGGTAAGCGATCGCCAGTTAATTTTGGGCGGCATTCATATTCCCTCAGATAAAGGGCTGCTGGGGCATAGCGATGCGGATGTCCTCACTCACGCGATTATGGATGCCATGCTGGGAGCATTGTCATTGGGAGATATCGGTCATTACTTTCCACCGAGCGATCCGCAGTGGGCGGGTGCGGATAGTATCGTATTATTGCAGCAAGTCGATCGACTAATTCAGGATCGAGGGTGGCAGATCGGTAATATCGATAGCGTAGTAGTCGCTGAAGCTCCTAAACTAAAGCCTTACATCAAGCCAATGCGCGATCGCCTTGCAGAAGCACTGGGGTTGACACCCGAGCAAATAGGGGTGAAGGCGACAACGAATGAAGGGCTGGATGCCGTGGGTCAAAAAGAGGCGATCGCCGCCCATGCAGTCGTGTTACTAGTTGGAAACCAGGTAGGAATGTAGGGAGTTCAACATGAGGAAACAGGCAAGATTCAAATCTAACCCCTTTCAAAGTGCTAGGTTTAGATTTAAAGTATTATTTTTGCTGGTATTCTCAGCAATCTGCTCGATTTTGCTCATAGGATGCGATGTTGCTTCAAAGGCTCAGAGCGATCGCCTGGTAGACTTCATCATTTCCGATCCCAAAACCTTTAACCCCGTTCTGGTTAGCGATGCCACCAGCGCCGAAGTACTGGGGCCAGTGTTTAATGGCCTGCTAACTACCAATGGCATTACCGGCGAGCTGGAACCCGACCTAGCCGAAAAGTTGCCAGAGGTATCAGATGACGGTTTGCGGGTTGTCTTTACATTGCGCTCTGGCTTGAAATGGTCAGATGGGCATCCACAGACAGTGGACGATGTCATATTCACATTCAGAGATGTCATTTTTAATGAGAAAATCCCTACGGGTAGTCGCGATGTTTTACGGATTGGAGAAAAGCAATTACTGCCAAAGATTGAGAAGCTAGACGATCGACGGATTGCCTTCACATTACCAGATTCATTTGCTCCATTTCTACGCACGGCGGGCAGTGTTTCCATTTTACCGAAACATATTCTGGCAAAAAACATAAATGAGACTGATAATAAGGGCAACCCTGATTTCCTGACCACCTGGACTTTAGATACACCGCTCGATCGCATTATTGGTAGCGGCCCTTATTTACTCTCCGACTATCGTCCGGGGGAGAGATTTATCTATCGCCCCAATCCCAACTATTGGAAGCATCCCCAGCCATATATTGATAAATTCGTACTCCAGATCGTCGATTCTACAGATACGGCACTCCTGCGCTTTCGCTCTCGGGAGCTGGATATATTTTCTTTCGGCGCGCGGGTTAAGGACTTCCAACTTCTGAAGGCAGCAGAGTCTAGAGATAAGTTCAGAATCTATAATGGCGGGCCTTCTACGGGTCAGCTATTCATGACATTCAATTTAAACAAGGGGCGCGATCCGAAAAATAACGAGCCCTTTGTTAAGCCAGAAAAATCGCGTTGGTTTAATGATGTCAATTTTAGACGCGCCGTTGCCTATGCGATTAATCGCGATGCAATGGTTACTAATCTTTACATCGGCTTAGGCGAACTTCAGAATTCTCCCATTTCCGTACCCAGCCCCTATTGGCGCTCGACTAAAGATGGATTGAAGTCCTACGACTACAATCCGCAAAAGGCAAGAGAAATTCTGACAGCCGCAGGCTATCGCTACGATGCGAATAATCGCTTGCAGGATGCACAGGGCAATCCCGTGCGCTTTACTTTACTTACTAACGCTGGCAGTAACCCAGTCAGAGGTGCTGTGGGAGCGCAAATCAAAAACGATCTAGATAAGATTGGGATTACCGTTGATTTTGTCGGAATCGATTTTAATATTCTGGTTGACAAACTGGATAATTCACGACAATGGGATGCGATCGTCTTGGGCTTTACGGGCGGAATAGAACCTAATAGTTCGTTTAACTTATGGGCAACACAGGGAGACTCGCACTTATTTAACCAGGGGCCAAAGTCAGGTCAACCTGCTATTCCTGGTTGGGAAGTAGCGGACTGGGAGAAGAAAATCGAAAGTCTCATGATTCAAGGGGCAAAAACAGTAGACGATCGCAAGCGCAAAGAAATTTACGCAGAATACCAGCAGTTAGTGCAGGAGCAATTGCCGCTGATTCATCTGGTCATACCGCTTTCTCTGACAGCCGTGCGCGATCGCGTTCAGAACGTCAAATACTCCGCCTTGGGCGGCGCGTTGTGGAATTTAGACGAGCTAAAACTGTCAGCACAATAGCTAGGGGCGATCGCAGGGACTACACCTCTTTACTAAAGAGTTCGTTTACCAACTGCTCGATTGAGTAGATCGTAGCAGGATCGTTCGCAATTTCATCTTCATCTGCCAAGTCGGGAATACTAGTTTCTACTGCTTCTTCTACTGTTCCTGTCTCCTCCACATCAGGCATCTCACTGGACAAATCGCCCAGGGAGTAAGCAGAGATGTCGAGATCGCTACTACCTGCCTTAGAGCCACTTAATTCCACCCGGTCGAGTTGACTCAGGGCTTTTTCAACCGAATCGCCCACATCGGGTATCTCATCGGCCAGATCGTCTAGGGAGTAAGCAGAAATATCGTCGTTGCTATGAGCGGGTTTAGACCCATTTAATTCCATGCGATCGAGTCGATTCAGAGCTTTTTCGACCGAATCGCCTACATCAGGCATCTCATCGGCCAGATCGTCCAGGGAGTAAGCAGAAATATCGTCGTTGCTATAAATGGGATTAGATCCGTTTAATTCCATCCGATCGAGTTGACTCAGGGCTTTTTCAATTGGATCTCCTGGCTCTTCTTGAGGAGCGCGGCGATCGGGTAGTTCTATAATCGTAAAGAGCGAGTCATCTTCGCCGGGATTGATTTTAGGCACAACCCGATCTGATTCGACCTCAACTACTGAATCAGCGATCGTATCCTCTTCATCTTCTTCATCTTCTACGATGTCCCGTTTGTCGGGTACTGCGATCGCCATATCCTCTACTTCCACTTCGATCGCAGGATCGGTAACAGTATCCTCTTCTCTATCTCGTTCTTCAGATACTGCAATCCCAACACCCTCGTCTTCTATGGTCTCATCACCTATATCCTCAGAACCCTCTGATGCGCTAGCTATTGGCTGAGATTCTATAGCTTTATCTGGATTTGTAGTTTCTGATGCAGGTTCTGGAGTAATACCTATATCATCTGGCTCGGATATATCAGAACTCGATGTTTCAGCTTGCAAAGCATCAAGAGTTGGCTGCCATTGAGACTTTGGCGATTCGGTTTTGGCGATTAACTGCCCCTGGGCAATTACGTAAGAAACCGTGGCGCGGCGGCGAAGCGCATCAAAGCGATCGCTAGCATCCAGCACGATCAGATTGGCAGGCTTGCCTACTTCTATGCCATAGGCATCATGTACGTTCAGCGTTTTAGCACCATGCCAGGTAATCATGTCGTAACAGGCATTAATTTCTGTCATCCCCGTCATTTGGCTAACATGCACTACCATTGATGCTACATCCAGCATGTTGCCCGTACCCAGCGAATACCAGCAGTCTTGAATGCAATCGTGACCCAGGCTGACATTGATCCCCGCCTGCCATAGCTCCTTGACGCGCGTAAGACCTCGTCGTTTGGGATAGGTATCGGTGCGCCCTTGCAGCGTAATGTTAATCAGAGGATTGGCGACAAAATTAATCTGCGATCGCGCCACCAGTCCTAACAACTTCTGGGCATAGGCACTGTTATAAGAGCCAAATGCCGTGGTATGGCTGGCCGTCACCTTTGCTCCCATCCCACTACGCTGCGCGTAGGCAGCCACCACCTCTAAAAATCGCGATTGGTCGTCGTCGATTTCATCGCAATGAATATCGATGAGGCGATCGTACTGCTCGGCCAGCTCAAAAATGCGCTGCACGGATTTTAGTCCGTCTTCTCTGGTAAATTCGTAGTGGGGAATCCCGCCCACCACATCTGCACCTAACTTAAGTGCTTTTTCCAACAGCGCCTCATTGCCATCGCTCCCGTAGATGCCATCCTGAGGGAAAGCCACTACTTGCAATGTCATCCAGTCTTTGACTTCTTCCTTTACTTCTAATAGGGCTTGCAATGCCGTGAGGTTAGGTTCGCTCACATCAACGTGAGTGCGGGCAAATAATACTCCCTGCGTCGCCTGTTGCTGTAGCGTAGCGATTGCCCTGGTTTTGATATCCTCTCGGTCGAGGCTTTGTTTGCGATCGCGCCAGATATCAATGCCCTCAAATAACGTCCCGCTCTGGTTCCAGCGCGGCTGACCTGCAGTTAGAACGGAATCTAAGTGAATATGAGACTCTACAAAAGGAGGGCTGACCAACTTTTGTTTGAGATCTAACTCAAACTTAGCGGCTGTGGAAATATAGGGTGCAATCTCCACAATTTTGCCAGATGAAATGGCAATATCAACTACATCAGGCTCTGCCTGAGGATCGGGGCGTAGCAAGCGACAATTGAGCAACAAGATATCGTACACGGATTTCATCCTCAACTATGAGTACAATTATGAGTGCAATGCGAGTGCAAGCTAATGCAATCCAATACACAGTACCAAGGTCTTTATAGTAATAATGCCCATTTTAGGCTTGCCATAAAACATGTATCCCCCAAATATCCCGAAAAGATCGTGCAGCAGTTAGTAGCCTTTCGTTTGGGGGCAATGCCCCCACCCCCCCTTCTCGTTTTCATCTGAAAACCGCTATAAATTGGTATAAATTACTGAGACTATCCAAGAAAAAGAGATACCTATTTAGGTATCTCTTCTATGGTTATGAGGAGGAGTGGACTACACCAAGTGGTCTAAGTTTGATATAGCCAAGACTTAATGCTGAGATAATGATTAGACACCCACAGCCACGCGCTTCTTAGGATTGGAAAGCTCGCCCTTAGCATAGCGGGTTGCAAATGTGTCGAGATCCATGACCTTGATCTTGCTTGCATTGCCAGCCGTACCAAATTGGTTATAGCGATCGGCGCAAACTTTCTGCATGTACTTGATCGAGGGCTTGAGGAAGTGACGTGGGTCGAACTCAGCCGGAGCCTTGGACAATGCTTCGCGGACGGCAGCCGTGATTGCCAGACGGCAGTCGGTGTCGATGTTGACCTTACGCACGCCGCTCTTGATGCCCTTTTGAATTTCTTCTACGGGTACGCCATAGGTTTCAGGAATTTGACCGCCAAACTGGTTGATCAGTTCCAACAAATCTTCGGGTACAGAAGAGGAACCGTGCATGACCAGGTGGGTGTTGGGCAGACGACGATGGATTTCAGCAATGCGATCCATCGCTAGAATTTCGCCGGTGGGCTTGCGGGTAAACTTGTAAGCGCCGTGACTGGTACCGATCGCAACCGCTAGAGCGTCAACCCCAGTTTGTTCGACAAAGTCAACTGCTTCATCGGGATCGGTCAAAAGTTGATCGTGGGAAAGAGTGCCTTCAAAACCGTGGCCGTCTTCCTTGTCACCTTTACCGGTTTCGAGAGAGCCGAGGCAACCCAGTTCGCCTTCGACGCTAACGCCGACGGCGTGGGCTACTTCTACAACCTTACGAGTAACCTCAACGTTGTATTCGTAGCTAGAAGGGGTTTTGGCATCTTCTTCCAAGGAACCGTCCATCATGACGCTGGTAAAGCCATGACGAATTGCGGAGTAGCATGTTGAGGGGCCATTGCCATGATCCTGGTGCATGGCGATGGGGATATCAGGATAGGTTTCTACTGCGGCTAAGATCAGGTGCTTCAAGAACAATTCCCCAGCATATTTGCGGGCACCGCGAGAAGCTTGCAAAATTACAGGGCTATTTGTTTCCGCTGCTGCCTGCATAATCGCCTGGATTTGCTCCATGTTGTTGACGTTATATGCGGGAATACCATAATCATTCTCAGCGGCGTGATCTAACAATAACCGCATAGGTACGAGTGCCATACAAAACTTCTCCTGTCTTAAACGTGTAGTTCGCGTGATTTGGCTAAGAATAATCTTAAATCATTTTTAACAATTGTCGCATACTGCATGTTTATCTGGTAGGAATTTTTTCCTACCCCAACCCCTAACCCTCGGTAAGGGTTTAGCATTTGTCATGAATTCTTGTGTTTGATGCCAAGACTGTCGCACAAATGCTAAACCCCTGCGGTATCTCCAACCCCCACCCTCCATAACCTAACTCCCACCCCCCATGAAAAACACACAAGGCTTCTGGTACGGTTTACTGTCATTAGTAATTTGTAATTGGTTGGGATCTGGTTCCGTGCAGGCGCAGACTTCTTGCCGACTCAGTAACGAGGAAATTATTAACAAGGCTAATTTACTCCAGGCTGCGACAAGGGGCGATCGCGCCGCGCAGGTATATTACAGTCAACTGGTAAAGGCACACGCGCAGCGCCTGCAACAATGCCGCCAGCAAAATTGGCCGAGGACGCAGGCGGTGTGGCTGCGACTTTATCCCTGCGATCTCAAAGCGGGACAACTGGAACAGGTACTCGATAATATTGCCAATTTTGGTTACAACCGCATTTACCTGAGTACGTTCTACGATGGCCGCGTCCTGTTGCCTCCCAAAGATAACCCCACGGTTTGGCCGTCGGTAGTTAGTAAAGACAATCGCGATCTGCTGGCACAGGCGATCGCCAGGTCTCGCAGTCGAGGCATAGAAGTATACGCCTGGCTATTTTCCATGAATTTTGGCCCCGGCTACGCGAAGCATGCGGATCGCAGTAGCGAGATCGCCCGTAATGGCTACGGCGAGACAAATTTGCAAGATCCCACCATATTGCCAGATGAGGCAAAGGTGGCACATATATACGTCGATCCCTATAGCGAGCGAGCAAGAGCCGATCTGAGCTTGCTGGTGCGGCAGGTGGCGCAAAGGCGACCCAGCGGCATTGCGTTCGACTACATTCGCTATCCACACCGCAGCGAAGGGATCGTTAGCGATGTGCGGGATTTGATGATTTACGGACAGGCTTCGGCGCGCGCTCTACTGAACAGGGCAATTAGCCCGCGAGGGCAGGAACTAATCTATCAATACATGCAAAAAGGTCAGGTGAAGGCACAGAAAACCGACGGAGATATACTTCTGTGGTATTTGCCGCACGAGTCGCGATCGCAGCAGCAAGAAATAAAGCTGGACGGCAATCTCAACAATCTCAATCGCGAGCTTTGGCGGTTATCCATGACACATGCTCGTCGAGGTGTTGTGGAGTTTCTCGATCGCGTCACTATGCCCGCCAGACAGTTAGGTATCAGGACTGGGGCTGTATTTTTCCCTAGAGCGAATTTTGTCTCCGATCGTGGCGCAGATGCCAGATTGCAGCCCTGGTCTCAGTTTAAAAACGTATCGGAATGGGCACCTATGAACTATGCCATCTGCGGCAGAGCAGATTGCCTTGTCGATGAGTTGGGCTTAGTCATGCAGCAAGCTAATGGCAGTCAAACGATTTGTCCGGTAATTGCAGGTTATTGGGGGAGGGGAAATGGCGATCGCCTATCGTTAGAGGCACAGATGGATGCTTTGCGCAAAGCCTATCCGCAGATAAATTGTCTTAGTCATTTTGCCTACGCCTGGTTCGATCTGGATTCCGATCGACAGCGGCGATCGTGCCGACTGGAATAGATGTTCGGACAGTCCAAATTTTTTGACATGATATAGCTATAGCCAATAGGCTTAGGACGGGGTGCAGGGGTAGAACCCCTGCGTGGGGGCGCAGCCCCACACCCCCTGTCCTAACAGATCTGTCTACGGCTATAGCTGGCGTAATTTTAGGGCATTTGGGTATTTAGGCTGACAGTTGCGCCCATATGCTCTACAATGGGCAATCGGAGAGATGGCAGAGTGGTCGAATGCGCTCGACTTGAAATCGAGTGTTGTGAAAGCAACCGGGGGTTCGAATCCCCCTCTCTCCGTAGAGTTGCTATAGCAGTTTTCACTTGAGAACGGGTTTTATTGACGGGGTGAAGGGGTTCCACACGGCAGTGGCTCTAGCGGGGAACCCCCAAGACCGCCCTGCCTCCCCTTCTTGGGGGCAACGCCCCCAAACCCCCTGCTCTTCCCGATCTGAAAACCGCTATATCATTGCAATTCTTAGAGATGGTGCCAGGGTTTCACCTTGAGACCAGCTTCGCTCTGGTCGTAAGCCTCTAATTCAATTTTGACTGGCTTCACGTGCCAAATCTCATCGCAATACTCGCGAATCGTGCGATCGGATGAGAATTTACCCATGCGCGCTACGTTCAAAATCGATTTTTTTATCCAACCGTTGCGATCGCGATAAGCTTCGCTCACCTTATCCTGACAGTCAACGTAGGCTTGGTAATCAGCAAATAGCATGTAGTCATCTATGTGCATCAGAGAATCCACCAGGGGCTTAAACAAATCGGTATTGCCACCAGAGAAGTAGCCCATCGCAATGCGATCGATGACATGGCGCAACTCGGCATTGCTGTCATAGTATTTGCGAGGGTTGTAGCCCTTGGCTTTAATGTCGTAAACATCTCCTGCGGTCAAACCAAACAGGAAGAAATTCTCCTCACCAACTTCCTCGCGAATTTCGATATTGGCTCCATCCAGCGTACCAATTGTCAAAGCCCCATTCATCGCGAACTTCATATTGCCCGTGCCGGATGCTTCTTTACCCGCTGTGGAAATTTGTTCCGATAGATCGGCGGCAGGATAGATGCGCTGTCCGAGGGAGGCGTTGAAATTAGAAAGGAACACGACTTTCAAACGACCGTGCACGTCAGGATCTCTATTCACTACACTAGCAACTGAGTTGATCAGCTTGATAATGAGCTTCGCCATATAATAGCCCGGAGCGGCCTTGCCACCAAAAATGAACGTGCGCGGTTGAATATCTAATTGGGGATTCTTTTTGAGTCGATTGTACAGAGTAATTACATATAGAATTGCTAAATGCTGGCGCTTGTATTCGTGTATGCGCTTGACCTGAATATCAAAGAGAGAATCTGGATTTACCTCAACAAACTCGTGTTTCTCGATGTATTCTGCGAGTTTCTGCTTATTGTGTAACTTGATTTGCTGCCAGCGATCGCGAAATGATTCATCATCAACAAAGGCTTCTAATTGCCGCAGAGCTTCTAAATGGGTCAACCATCTCTTATTGCCAAGCGTCTCGTCAATTAAACCGGATAGTTTGGGATTGCACAATAACACCCAGCGGCGGGGGGTTACACCGTTGGTTTTGTTCTTAAACTTTTCCGGCCACAACTTATAAAAATCTTTCAGAACATCCTGTTTCAGTAAGTCCGTATGCAGTGCTGCAACGCCATTTACCACATGACTGCCAACACATGCAAGATGAGCCATACGTACTTGCTTGTTCTCGCCTTCTTCGATTAATGACAGGCGCGATAGTAACTCATCATCATCGGGATACCAGGTTTTGACATCGCTCAGGAAGCGATGGTTGATTTCATAGATGATTTCCATATTGCGAGGCAAGAGGCTGCCAAACAAGCTAACCGGCCACTTTTCTAGAGCTTCCGGCATCAGCGTATGGTTGGTGTAGGCAAATGTATTCTGCGTAATATGCCATGCTTTTTCCCAATCCAAGTGATGTTCGTCCATCAGGAGTCGCATCAGTTCGGAAATACTAACAGCAGGGTGAGTGTCGTTGAGTTGGATTGCGGCACTCTCATGCAGGTTATCCAAACTCTTATTCAGGTTTAAGTGCCTTCTGATAATGTCCTGGAGAGAGCAGGAAACGAAGAAGAACTGTTGTTCTAGTCTGAGCTGCCTGCCCTGCGGCGTGTTGTCATTGGGATAGAGTACCTTTGAGATAGTTTCAGAGCGCATTTTACTGGCAACTGCACCATCATAGTCGCCAGCATTGAAAGCTTGAAAGTTAAAGTCCTCGCCTGCTTCAGCTTTCCAAAGACGAAGCGTATTTACCGTATTGGTGTCGTAACCAGGGACAGGGGTATCGAAGGGAATGCCGATCACCGTCTGTTCTGGAATCCAACGTACGCGGTAATGTCCCTTATCGTCGGTAAATAGTTCTGTGTGGCCGCCAAACTTGACTTCCACCGTGCCATCGGGACGCTCGATTTCCCAAGGATTGCCATAGCGCAGCCACTTATCTGGAATTTCCACCTGCCAGCCATCCTGCACCCCCTGGTGGAAGATCCCGAATTCGTAGCGAATGCCATAACCCATAGCTGGCATTTCCAACGTGGCGAGCGAGTCCAAAAAGCAGGCTGCCAGTCTACCCAAGCCACCATTGCCCAATCCCGGATCTGGTTCTTGCTCTAACAGTTCGTCCAGGTCGAGACCCGACTGCTTGACGGCTTCGCGCACCTTCTCGTATATCTCCATGTTGATCAGGCTGTTGCCCAGATGCCTGCCCATCAGAAACTCGGCAGATAGGTAGTAAACCACCTTCACATTTTGTTCGAGATAGGTTTTGACTGTTTTAAGCCATCTTTGCAGGAGGCGATCGCGCAAGGTATAAGCCAGCGCCATGTAATAGTCATTGGATGTGGCGATCTCGTCATATTTGCCCTGGATGTAAAACAGGTTATCGGCGAAAGCGCGTCTCAACGTATCCACGCTCAAACCCGTGCGATCGTCCTCTACAACGTTACTACAAACTATGCCTTGCTCCAGTTGCTCCAGTTGCTCTAGTTGCTCAATTTGAGACATGTGTTTCTCCTTCTAAATTTTAGATCGTCGCTATGGATAGATCGTCTTGCAGGCGATAAACACCTCAGGTGATGACGGTTGGTTGCTCTCTGCCTGTTAGAGTGCGAATCTGGGCTATTTCGTCGGCGATCGCGATCAGAGGCGCAAGGGCAACCTGCGGATCGCTTTGCTGTTTGGCAGGATCGCTTTCATAACTTTCCAAGTAGACCCTCAATGTTGCCCCCTGCGTGCCCGTGCCAGAGAGTCGAAACACAATGCGCGACCCATCGCTAAAGCCAATGCGAATGCCTTGATTCTGGCTGATGCTACGATCGATTGGATCTTGGTAACTAAAGTCATCGGCATAATCTACCTGGTAATTATCAAACTGCTTACCTTTTAGATTGGGTAAAGCTGCCAATAGGTTAGACATCAACGTGTTGGCCTTATTAGTATCTACACCCTCATAGTCATGGCGGGAGTAATAATTGCGACCATATTGCTGCCAATGTTCGCGCGCGATCTGCTCGACGGACTGTTGCCGCACGGCCAGAATATTCAGCCAGAACAGCACCGCCCACAAACCATCCTTTTCGCGGACGTGGTTGGAGCCGGTTCCGAAACTTTCCTCCCCACAAAGAGTAACCTTACCCGCATCCAAAAGATTGCCGAAGAATTTCCAGCCAGTTGGTGTTTCGTAGCAGTCTATGCCAATTTTTGCCGCCACGCGATCTGCGGCCTGGCTGGTCGGCATCGATCGCGCCACTCCCGCAATGCCCTGGCTGTAGCCAGGTACGAGCTTGGCATTGGCAGCCAGGATGGCCAGACTGTCGCTAGGTGTAACGAAAAAGCGCTTGCCTAAAATCATGTTGCGATCGCCATCTCCATCCGATGCTGCGCCAAAGTCAGGCGCATTGTCGCCAAACGCGATCTCAACGAGATCGTGGGCATACACCAGGTTAGGGTCGGGATGCCCGCCACCAAAGTCTTCGAGTGGTTTGCCGTTAACAACCGTACCGATGGGCGCACCCAGGCGTTGCTCGAAAATGGCATGGGCGTAAGGCCCCGTGACAGCGTGCATGGAGTCAACGCACATGCGAAAATTGCCGCTCGTCAACAGTTGGCGAATGCGATCGAAGTCAAACAGCGACTCCATAAGTTCGGCGTAATCTGAGACGGAGTCAATGATTTCCACCTGCGTAGAGCCTATTTGCACTGTACCCAGGCGATCGAGGTCGAGGTCAGCCGACTCTAAAATCTTGTAGCTCTCAATAACCTTGGTACGGGCATAAATGGCATCTGTCACCTTTTCTGGGGCGGGGCCGCCATTGCCGATGTTGTACTTAATGCCAAAGTCCCCATCTGGCCCGCCTGGATTATGACTGGCGGACAAGACAATGCCACCGAATGCTTGGTATTTACGAATGACGCAGGAAACAGCCGGAGTGGATAAAATACCGTTTTGACCTACCAGTACTCTGCCAAACCCATTAGCAGCCGCCATTTTGAGGATGATTTGAATGGCCTGACGGTTATAGTAGCGACCGTCACCACCCACAACTAAGGTCTGACCTTGGTAGCCATCCAGGCTATCAAAGATTGACTGTACGAAGTTTTCCAGATAGTTACGCTTTTGAAAAACCGATACTTGCTTCCTTAAGCCAGAAGTCCCAGGCTTTTGATCGGTAAACGGTTGAGTAGAAACGGTATGTATATTCATGAACAAAGGGTAACTAAGTACTAATTAAGTATTGAGAACAGTGGAATAGTTCCTAGGTTATTTTATGTGCTTATGCGCAGCAGAAATATTTTCATTCTGCGCTTCAGTATGGGTAAAACCATTGCTTGGGGATGCAACCCCAAAAACACATACTTTTTCTGATTTTGAAAACCGCGATAGTACTTAATATACTTATAGATGAGTTCATGTAATTTAGCATTCATCAGAATCTAGTATGCCTGAGATATGTTAGTAATAAAGGTTTCTTTAGCTTTGTTAAATAATCTCCAAAATACTGTTTGACTAAATTGGGTAGGCTCCCAGCTTTGCCAGGGAGACGCTCAAAAGTTTGACTGGGTGCAATTGAGAACGGGTTTTATTGATGGGGTGAAGGGGTTCCACACGGCAGTGGCTCTAGCGGGGAACCCCAAGACCGCCCTGCCTCCCCTTCTTGGGGGCAACGCCCCCAAACCCCTTTCTCGTTTGCATCTGAAAACCGCTATATATAAATGATTGCGATGTGGATAAGCACGAATTTCCGGAATCAGTTTCTGTGTAAGAGAAAGACTATGGGAAGAAATCCTTATGAAAGCATCTGCTATTATGGTTGCACGAACCTAGCGATCGCTTCCGCTTTTGATAAATGGGGCGATTGACAATCGTCTTTGACAGATGGTGGGTTCGTCTTAATCTGTGCTTAGTGGTGCAGAAAACTTTTCCGAGAATCAGGAAGAGAAAACGGTAACACGAGAGAATTAGAACGAGTAATCGATAACCCCGCTACAGCAAAGAGGAGTAGCGAAAAGATTGTCCGCACTATCTATGCGGCAATCTTCGATCTCTCGGGCTTCCTTAGGGCATTTTCTACAATTTCAGCAACGTTTTGCCACGTAATATCCGATCGCTCTAAAATTTGTTGCAGCTCTACTAAAGCCACTTCTTGCTCTCGATCGAACTTGTTGAGAGTTAGCGGTAAGTTTGTCAGGGCAGGTGACAGTCCCACCTTGAGAATTGCTTCGCGTACTTGAGCTGTAATTTCTTGGGATAGCTCGGATTGAGCGCGTTGTGAGAGAAGTTGGTAACCGCGATCGCTGGTGGCATATAGTGGAGGGAGGCGGTTGAGTGCGTATGCAGCAACTTCTGCCATATCCAGTTGCTCTACTATAGATGGCGGTACGTTGCGCAGTAAGTGCCGAGCGACCAGGACGACCAGATTTTCCAGAACGTTACTATAGCCTAGTTGGGCTTTTAACGTGTAGGACTCCAATTCGCGATAATCCATAACCAGGCGATCTGAATATTGAGTGCGATCGACTGTATCCAATCTCAGCGCCTGACATCGGCGATCGCGCTGCCTGGAACGCTGTAAGTAGGATTTAACATCCAAGATGGTATGACGCTGCACCGGACTTAAGACAGGATTTCGATCGCCTTTTAACATAAGGTTTTCCAAGGAGGTATCTCCTGTCCTTTTGTAAAGAGCATCCACAACTGCATTAGGAACATCTCGCCATAACAGACATTCTTTACCCAGCATCTTACTCAGCTTAACTAAAACTCTTGCCCCACTATTCATCTCGGACTCCGGTAAGGGCGTATTGTCGTGTAGGGGATCGCCAAATTGCACGGCTCTAACGGCACGACATACAGTGTCAAAGATCTTGTCCCCAAATTTGCTGCGAGCGTAGTTACGTTGCAAAAACCACCCATATTGCGTTGTGACATATAAAGGGGGGAGTCGGTTCAGGGCAAAAGCTACAATCTCCGGCAATTTGACCCGTTGTTGCTCGTCAGCCCACAAATAACTTACCTGTTCTCGTGCTGATTTCACAACCAATTCTTCCATGACATTAATGAAAGCTGACATTGCCTCAACACCTCCATCGAAATCTGGTAATCTAAGCTTATGCCGTTGCTACTGGCTAATGCGGTGGAAAAAAGTGGGGGTCAGAGTGGGAAAAAGTGGGTAATTTGAAACCAGATTGCTGCTCTGCACGCAACGCGCACCAAGTATACTAGCTTGCTGGAGCACGGGTATTCACGAACATGACAATTGATGAGGCTCTGGTAATTCTAGACAGGTTGCTGCCACATAAACCGCTCGGGCAGGTTTATGAGTTAGTATTCCGCGAATCATGGGAGGGAAAAACTTACAGTCAGATTGCTGACGCAACAAGCTATGACTACGACTACATCAAAGAGATCGGAGCCTGGCTATGGCAGTCACTTTCAGAGGTTCTCAATGAGAGAGTTACTAAAAAAAACGTACGTTCAATGTTCAGGCGCTATCGAGATGCTGATCCTGGAGATGAAGATTACAGTCATAGCAAAGCTCTTCGCCATAATGATGCATGGATAGACTGGACTGAAGCACCAGACGTTTCGCTATTTTATGGTCGCGTCGATGAATTGGTTACCCTTGAAAAATGGATAGTCCAGGATCGCTGTCGCATAATATCGATTTTGGGTATGGGCGGTATAGGTAAGACATCTCTAGCTATAACACTAGCTGAGGAGATCCAATCGTATTTTGAGTGTGTCATCTACAGATCCCTGCGTAATGCTCCACCACTGGATGAGATGCTGCAAGATTTGGTACTCTTGTTGTCGCGATCGCCCAAAGAAATTTTGCCAGAAACCATGGAGGGAAAGATTTCACTCTTGCTGGAATGCCTGCAAAATAAACATTGCCTGATCGTGCTGGATGGTGTGGAAGCCATTTTGTGCAGCGGCAAATTTGCTGGTATTTATTCCCAAGGTCATGAAGCGTACGGTGAATTGCTAAAACAGATAGGTGAATATCAGCATCAGAGTTGTCTGATTTTGACCAGTCGGGAGCAATTAAGGGAAATCGTTATGCTAGAAGGTCAGCGCGTTAAATCTTTGTACCTGAAGGGACTGAGAGTAGAAGAATCAAAGGATATTTTTAAGGAGAAAGGCGAGTTTCGAGGTTCAGAGTCTGAATGGGAATTATTAGTTCAGCGCTATGGAGGCAATCCCCTGATTCTAAAAATCGCAGCTTCATCTGTCCAGGAGCTCTTTGCAAGTAATATCTCTCAGTTTATTGCGACCCTAGGGCAAAATCGATGGCTGTTTGGGGATATTCGAACGATGCTGGATCGGCTGTTCGAGCGCCTGTCTGCGGCAGAAAAACGTCTTATGTATTGGTTAGTAGTTGTGCGGGAGATTCCATCTCTATCAAATCTCTCGTCCGATATGTTACCGACTAAATCCTTACAAGAGTTTCTAACGATTGTGGATTCGTTGCAGCGTCGATCGCTGATTGAAAAGACAGCGACTGGCTTTGCCCAGCAACCCTTAATTAACGAATATGTGAAAGAGAAACTGATAGAGATGATTTATACAGGCTCTTGGTAGGCAAAACGTTCCATAAAGTAACACAGGCAGTCCTGCCGGATAATGTCGGTTCGCAGCGTTAGCATTGATGGCATCACTGGTACTTTCGTGCGGATCTCGCCGTTCTGGAAGTTAAAAAAGCGATTGGCTACATTGCGATCTTCTAAATCCCAGGCTTCGAGCCACAGGCGATCGCCAGGTTCAGGATTAGATTTAGTCCGCGCAAATTTTGTCCCGATCGCCAGTTCGCGAAAATTCAGCCGATCCAGATGCGGATCGAAACAAATATCGGTGTTCTCGCTGCCAAAGCTAAAGCTCGCATCTTTGGGAACCTTCACGATCGCCACGGTATGAAAAATATGCAAGCGATCGAGCGACAGTTCGCCAAAGTTTTGGAGGCGCAGGCACGTCTCTAAATAAGACATGACATGGTCAGTACCCGCCACTTGCCCTGGCTGTCCGCATTCCAAGGTGACCGACGGGCATAGATCGGCAAAAGCACTAGCCTGCACGGATTTGGGACTGGTGAAGTACACCACAATTGGAGCAAATAACTGTGCTAAATAGAGAAATCTTCGATCTAACCTGGTGACGCAACCGTAGTGGGGGTTGAAACCAGTGTTGTTATGGATGTCGATACTGGCAAATACTCCACGCGATCGCATCAGAGCGATTACCTGCTGCGCCATCTGTTGTTCTGGACTGCCTCCCCCCGACCAGATGCGATTGTAGTCGGGCTGCTCGTCAAGATGCCGTTTGCGATCGCGTGCTGCTGCTACGTTACCGATTAACAGCGATACAGAGCGCGGTAGAGAGCGATCGCGATACTGTCGCAACACAGTTTGCACGGCCAGCCATCCCGTATTTTCATTGCCATGCAGGAGTACCGATATAAATAAAGGTGGTTCCTGCTGCCCCTTCAGGTGAATTAAGGTTGGCCCATCCAGCACCTGATATAGTTCGGTGGCTTCTAGCTCCAGGAGTTTGGCAGGGAAAGCATCAAGTACAGTCAACATAAAGCGATCCTATCGCGATCGCGAAGCGATTTTATCCAGTCTATTGGGGATTTTATCCAGTTTATTGAGACTGTTTGATGGTAAAGGTACCCTTTGGCTCAAAAGTGACGCGAAATGTAGCTGTAGGTTGGGGCTTGGTGGAACTGCCGCCGGTGGTGGGGGCAGTGGGGACAACCAGCAGTTTTTTGAGCGGTAATTCTTTCTCTAGATCTTCCTCTGGTGCGGGTAAGAAGGGGTTTGTACGCTTGTAGCCCACTATTTCACCTTTAGCATTGACCGCCACCCGATAGGATACTGGCTTTGTAAACGATGGCGATGCAATCCAGGCGCGGTCGATCTGCTTTTTGAGATCGGCTTGCAACTCTTTAATTAGATCGGCATCCTTAATTTCAGGCGGCTTGGGACTTGCTTTGGGCTGAACCTGTGTAGTTTGAGATTGTGGCTGCGGCTGCGGTTGTGGTTTTGGAACCGGTACGAAGAACATGGCTGAAGCGGCGATCGCAAAGCCAGCTATTCCCATTGCCGCAGGCACAAGCCGCTCTTTTACTCTAGACTGGATGACAAGTTCACTTGTATCGGTTACCAGTTGCAGATCTGTTAGGGTCTGCGGATCTAGACACAACCGATCGATACCCTCCATCAGATCGAATAGCTGCACCACATTGAGCGAAATTTCCACGGGCTGCAAATCCAGATTGCGATCGGGATTATTACTCTCGTCGCGATTTGGATCGACGGACAGTCGATGTATGTGAGGGCCGATCGGCTCCAGGCGCACTGGCAATACTTCAGTAACCACGGGGTCGCCAATGGATAAATCCTGGACGTATTGACCCACGGATTTAACGAGAGCATCTAAAAGCTCGCGCCCCCCAGTAATAATTTTGGATGTGTGCTGAAATCTACATTCAAAGTTAGTCAAAATAGACAGGACACCGCTGCTGCCGAGACCGATACCCTCAATTAAGAGGGTGCAGTTAGGTAAGTTGTAAGTGCGTTGAATGGTCATGCGATCGCCCCGTCAAGTAAACCATGCCACAATCTAACCTTCCCCGCCTCACCACTACTAAATAGAAGCTGATTGAGCAATTGTAATGACAATTGTTTCAGTTCCTCATCGCTCAAGGCTATGGGTAATCTCATACGGCTTTTATAGAGCGATCGAAATTGCTCCAGATATACCTCAACAAAGAGTCGGTTTTGCTGCAATCCCAGGGCATCGATTTTATTTTCATCGATCTGTTCGCAGGTAGACACGAGCAAGCGTAAATGGGGGTTTATCTGACCTGCTATATGACAAATCAGGGTCACTAGCGCTTTTGCCTCTTCCCATTCTAAAGACGCACGTTGATAGTTTCGTCTTAAAGGGTTGGTGTTGCGCAGCCGCCAGAAACTAACGCGATTGGGAATGGTTTCCTCTAAATTTAATTCCGGAACCAGATAAAGCATGACATCTGTCACTTGCAAGTCGATCGCCTCTAGTGCTAGCACGAGATTATCTAAATCCATGCGAATGCTACGAGGACAACCCCTTGATGCCAAATTATCAGGGATAGGTAGCTCCAGGTTGGTTCGATCGCTTTGAGAAATATTCAACTGCATAACCAGCAGTATAACTTAGACAAAATTAGCTTACCCAGCATCTAGAAAAAACTAAGCTTGACGTGAATAGTACTCAATCACGAGTAGTTCGTTAATTTGTAAAGCAATCCACTCGCGCTCGATAATGCCATTGACTTTACCGGTCAGCTTAGCCTTATCAAATTCCAGGTGACTTGGGGTATTAGCCAACCCAGGAAACTCCAGATTAGTTTCTACCAATTTGCGCGATGCATCGCGATCCTTAACGCCAACTACATCGCCAGGGCGACAACCATAACTGGGGATAGAGACTACTTTGCCATTAATTGTAATATGTCCGTGATTGACCAACTGTCTGGCGGCTGGGATGGTAGGAGCCATACCCAAACGAAAAACAGTATTGTCAAGACGCATCTCTAACAATTGCAACAGTACTAAGCCAGTTGAGCCCTTCACTCGTCTTGCTCTGCGCACGTAGCGGAGTAGTTGGGTTTCAGTCAAACCATAGTTAAACCGCAGTTTTTGCTTTTCTTCTAAACGCACTGCGTATTCTGACTTTTTCTTGCGCTCCTGACCGTGCTGTCCGGGTGGATAGGCATGTTTAGGTTGCTTGCGACTAAGACCGGGCAATTCTCCTAATCGTCTAACTATTCTGAGGCGTGGCCCCCGATATCGAGACATGACTCCTTCCTTAAGGTGCTAAATTTCCAGACCTACTAGTATATTATTTATCTGCAAAACTTGCTATCAAAATTTGAGGAATAGGTGATATTGTTTTGCTATGTTAAATTTTCAACTTATTAGTAGATCGTAGTAGGGGCTTGCTTGACACAGTCAGTTAACTTACCAAAGATCGATGACTTCCTGCAAGAGCTAGCCACAATCCAGCAGCAGGGGTCTAAGCGAGTTGCCATTTTGGGCTCTCGTCACGTGCCAATTACACACCAGCATCTGATCGAGCTTATGAGCTACGCTCTGGTGCTATCCGGCAATCGGATTATTACATCCGGTGCGACAGGCACTAACTTCGCCATAATTCGCGGTGCGCTGCGTGCCGATCCTAACCTTTTGACCGTAATCTTGCCCCAGAGCTTGAGCAGACAACCGCCAGAGTCTCGCGATCAGTTGGAAAATGTGATGCACTTAGTCGAGCACGGTGAGTGGGATCAAATGACGCTAGCTGAGGCCAGCACTTTGTGCAATCAGGAAATTATAGCTAAGTGTCAGCAGCTCATTTGTTTTGCTTTTCACGATAGCCATACTTTACTGAGAACCTGCGAGCATGCAGAAGAGCAACGTAAAGTCGTGACGTTATTCTACTTTGATTAGAGCTCGTACTGTAAGGTGGGCATTGTCCACCCTAGCTAGAAATTTGACCAGACATCTAAACCGAATCATGAGCAAAACTGTTAGCGGCACCGTATTTGTGGTTGACGATAATATCGATACCGACCAGATTATTCCTGCCGAATACTTAACCCTGGTACCGTCGAAGCCAGATGAATACGAAAAGCTGGGCAGCTATGCCATGATCGGCTTGCCCGATCGCTACGGTAAGTTTGTTGCTGAAGGCGAGATGAAAACTAAGTATCCAATTATTATCGCTGGAGAAAATTTTGGTTGTGGTTCCTCCCGCGAACACGCCCCGATCTCTCTAGGTGCATCTGGGGTCAAAGCCGTAGTCGCCCAATCCTACGCCCGCATTTTCTTCCGCAACAGTACCGCCACTGGCGAGCTATATCCCTGGGAGTCGGAAGAGAGACTTTGCGATCGCTTCAAAACAGGCCACGAAGTCACAATTGACTTCGTGCAAAACCAAATTACCAATCACACTTTGGGCGAGACATTTACCCTAAAATCTTTAGGCGAGGTAGGCCCCGTAATCGATGCGGGCGGCCTATTCGCCTATGCCCGTTTAACAGGTATGATTCCAACCAGATAAATCTCGCATTTAAGGTTTCTTAGTCTGAGACTGTAGCTGCTGCAACTGCTTTATTTGCTGGGGGGTGAGAATGGCGATCATCTCCTGATTGGATTTTTTGACGATTTCCAGAATTTTGATTTGCTGTTCCTTGGTAAGCTTCAGTGCTTGCAGTGCAGGCTTCAGCTTCTGTTCGTCTTTGATCGCAGCCGTAAATTTGGCGCGTTGATCCGCAGGAATTACCGCAGCGATTTGCTCGTTGCGCTTGGTGCGAATAGCTTGCATTTTTGCCTGCTGCTCTTTTGTAAGCTGAATTTTTGGTGGTAAGGTTGCAGGCTCTTCGGTCGTTGGTTTAGCGGGGGCTGCAGTAGCTGGAGTCTTAGCAGGAGTTGTTGCTGCGGGGGTTGGCGATGGCGTGGGGGTTTTAGCCAAAGCCACGGGAGCGATCGCCCCAAGAGCTACGGTAGCAGCAAGAAGGCCGAGATATAAGGGTTTAGCAGTCATAGTTGTATCATCTCCATTTAGGTAACGATCTCGATCCTATGACGTGTCTTTAACTCGGCTTGTTTCTAATCGTATTTTCTTAAGCTTGGGTTAATCTTGCACCCAGGTTATGCCCATTGTCTATTCTACCGTTACGCTTTTTGCCAGATTGCGCGGTTGATCGACATCTAAGCCGCGATGGGCTGCGATATGGTAAGCCAGGAGTTGCAGGGGAATCACGGTCAGCAAGGGAGACAAAATTTCATCTACTACTGGGATAGGTAAAAGATGATCGAAAATCTCCACCGCCGCAGGATCGTCGAGGGGTGCTACGCCAATCAACTGTGCTTCCCTGGCTCTAGCTTCCTGGGCATTAGATAGAACCTTCTCATAGACGCTGCCAGGAGTAGCGATCGCCACTACAGGTACATCCGCATCCAATAGAGCGATCGGACCGTGTTTCATTTCACCTGCTGGATAACCTTCCGCGTGAATATAGCTGATTTCCTTTAGTTTCAAAGAACCTTCCAAGGCAATGGGGAAGTTAATCCCGCGTCCAAGATAGATAAAGTCCTGGGTATGAGTGAAACTATGGGCAAGCTGTTCGATATAACGTTCTTGACCTTCCAAAATTACTTCAATTTGAGAGGGAAGTTGGCGCAGACCATCGATAATGCGATCGGCTTGCTCCTGCGATAGAGTTTGACGGCGCAGACCTAAATCTAATGCCAGAAAATAGAACATCAATACCTGCGCCACGAAGGTTTTAGTGGCAGCCACACCGATCTCAATTCCAGCCTGAGTATCGAGAATGCGATCGGCAATGCGACTGATCGAGCTTTCCGGGCGATTGGTAATGCCAAGACAGCGATCGCCCCGCGATTTTGCCAGTTCCAGAGCAGCTAGGGTATCGGCAGTCTCGCCGGACTGCGTCACGCCGATCGTCAGAGTATTAGGCATTAAGGGTGGTGGGGCATAGCGGTATTCAGAGGCATATTGCACGGCAGTAGGTATGCCCACGAGTTGCTCCAGCAGGTATTTGCCCACTAGCGAGGCGTGCCAACTCGTGCCGCAAGCCAAAATCTGGATATTGGTAAGATTCTCTAATACAGCATCGTCAATGCCCAGGTTAACCTGGTTATCGTCGCTGACAAATTTAGCTAAACCCATGCGCACTACGCCAGGCTGTTCGTAGATTTCCTTGAGCATGAAGTGTCTGAATCCCTGCTTTTCAACCAGCACGGGGTTCCAGTTCAGGGTTTGGGGGCTGCGGCGCTGGCGATCGCCATGGAAGCTATAGATTTCTACGGCATCGCGGGTAAGGCGGGCAATTTCGCCATTTTCCAATAACAATACCTTGCGGGTGTAAGCTACCAAAGCAGGCGTATCGGAAGCACAGAAATTTTCACCTTCGCCCACACCAATTACTAATGGTGCTTGCTGGCGCACTACGATTAGCTCGTTGGGAAAGTCCACATGCATGATCGCGAGGGCAAAAGCGCCCTCTAATTTGTTCACTGCCCGTCGTACTGCTTCGAGGAAAAAAGTAGAGGGAGGAGCTGGAGCGTGAGGATTATCTACGCTGCCAGCAGTTGGTTTGTAGCCAAGGTCGCTCAGACACTGGGCAATCAAGTGCGGAATTACTTCTGTATCGGTTTCGCTGACAAATTTATGTCCTTGGAGCTTTAGCTCCTCGCGCAGGGCATGGAAATTTTCAACAATGCCATTTTGGACGACGGCCAGGGCTTCGATGGTATCAGTATGAGGATGGGCATTATGTTCTTCTGGCTTGCCGTGGGTGGCCCAACGCGTGTGCCCGATACCAATATGGGCGATCTCGCCTCGATCTCGCACCGCTGACAGTTTTTCCTCCAGGTTAACTAGCTTACCTTTGGCACGGACGCGCTCCAGTCGCCTGGCTCCCTTGGGAATAGTTGCCACGCCAGCAGAATCATAACCGCGATATTCGAGCTTGCGCAAACCATCCACCAGTACTTCACTGGAGTTGCGATCACCGATATAGCCAACAATGCCACACATAAAGTCCGTCCACCAAGTTTACGCCTTAGATTATAGCTACGATCTAAAAATATGCTGTGCTACTAATAGGTAATTAAAGATCTCAATTAGCATAATCTGCCTTGTCAGCAATGGTCAGCATGTTAAACCCACCGCCAATGAATATAACTTTCTTGCCGCTAACCAGCCCCTTACCTTGACCATTCTCAAACGTAAACGTTCGACCTACACGCACGATTTGATCGATGTAGGCTTTGAAATTTGAAGGCACGCTGAAGTTATACATCGGCACACTGAATAGACATCGATCGGCAGCTAAAAACTCATCCACTAATTCATCAGATAATTTGAGATGCGATCGCAGTTCTGGGCTAAGTGCTTCTGGTGGCGTAAAGTCAGCTTCAATTATTAAGTTCGTAATTTTACTGAAATCGCCAGTATTTCGGGCGAGCAAAATTAAATTGTTGGAAATGGCGATCGCCGCAATTCTCAAGTCCATTGTAGCCACACGAACCTTCTGACTTCGCATCTCATCAAACATTGCGATCGCTGTAGCATCAAATGGTAAAACTGGAGCTTTTTCAAAACCGTTAAGAGTTTCTAACAACAGTGTATATCCACGAGCCATATCAGTATTGTTCTGGGCGCGATTGATGAAGCTGTGAGCGCCAATTACTTGCTCATGAAAACTAATAACGGGTGCGATCGGAATTTTGTGTATCGAGCCTCTGAAACAGCTTAAATACGTACTTCAGGACTCAATTTACACAAAAATCAGAGCACTCTCCTAATAACCGATAAAGCAAAGTCTGCGATCGGATGTTGCGACATCCGCAAAGTTAATCGACTAAACTCTAAACTGGAACGGCGCTGTAGAAAACTGATATGGTCGGTATCAAGCAAATATTTCACGATTATTTGCCAACGTCATCAATCGGTTTGTCAGACTGTCGAAACTCGCGTCCATATTCTAGAGCTTCTAGAAAAGCTGAGTCATCAGAGATCGAACCTATGAGTTTTTCGAGCCAATTGTCGGAGCTAGGCTTACTGTCTAATTTATGCTGGAGGTCAAAAACCACTTGTTCAAGAGTTATCAAGCGTCGTTCAAGAGTTTCTATGTCTAGCATGGCTGCTCCTAGATTGAAAGTTATAATTTAGTTGCGTAGTGCAAGGGCTTACTCTAGTCTAACTAAAAAATTGTAACTGTGTTCAAATTAGTGTCAATACAAACAGAAACAAGGTGCATTACATTTCATTAATGCACCTGAAAGATTGGCTAATAGTGTTGGAGTAATATAGCTATCTGCATTCAATTACTGTGAAGCGATTAGCACCTTCATTGGAGAAGAAATTAGCTTGCAATTCCCCATCCGTATATCTCTCTATCCATTTCCAATTTATTGTTCGATTTCCCCACCCAAAATCCTGACTTTGCCACTGAGATGCACTTGAATAACGTCTCCAACGACAGAATTGATTAGCAACCTCATTTTGGGCAGGTTTATTACAGCCATCCTGAAACCTGAAGGAGTTAAGACAAGCATCAATGTACTTCCCTTCAATCTGTGGATTTAAAAAAGTCTCTTTTAGAGGTGCTGCGATAGTAGTGGATGAATTGAGAAAAATTAGAGATACAAAGACTGTAGAAGCTGCAAAAACCTTTGAAGATATTTTCATTGCCATGACGCATAACTATAATTTGCGGTCTAACGGCTTGGGCTTCAGCGGTGGCAAGGGTTTTTGAGTCATTACCAGAGTGTTGAGGCCATCCGCTGCAAGCCCTGGTGTACGCCCAGCATGGGCGTGAACTAATGGGGTGAAAGTCCCCTGTAGGAGAACCAGCGTCCAAATGATCAATTTACAGATCCGAGTGACGACCACTACTAGCTTAAGGCAAGAGTGCTTTCGCGAGGAAGTGTTTGAAGGAAGCCGGATAGCAAACCGACGAGCCGACGAACAGAAATGTCATAGAAGGCTGAGACCCCTGGGTGAGTTGGCACAACACAACAAAACCTCTGGTTCAAGGGGCACAGTAAATGACACGGTTGCGGCGGGACAGTTCACGTTCTTATCTGGGGAGGTCTGTAAGGTTGCGGTTCTAAGAGTAAAGGGAGTCTGAATGAGGTAAGAGCCGGAAACGGTTAGGAAGCCACAGAACCCTAAAGCAAAAAGGACAGCCCACTAAGAGGGAACTCTTGGTGTCAAGCCTTGCAGAAGTCAGCAGAAGTCATAGTAGTCCAATCCAGGACGAAGGACAGAACATAATTGCCATAAGGAGGAGCAATGAACAACTCAGACGCATCGATGAACCCGACCGGGGGAGATGACGGATGGCGTGCTGACATAAAGCCAGCCTTAGACAACCTGATGGCGCGAATATTAGAGCGCAACAATGTGCAACAGGCATGGGGAAGGGTGAAATCGAACCAAGGAGCAGCCGGAATCGACGGTATGACTATAGGAGATTTCCTCGACTATGCAAGGGAGCATTGGACAGAGATTCGCGCTTCCCTGAAGGATGGTACGTATCAACCGCAGCCAGTGCGACAGGTAGTAATACCAAAGCCAAGAGGCGGCGAGAGAAAGCTAGGAATACCTTGTGTCATAGACCGGGTAATCCAGCAAGCCATTCTACAAGTGTTATCGCCAATGTTTGAGCCAGGATTTTCGGACTCAAGCTATGGCAGTCGACCCAAGCGATCTGCCCACGGAGCAATTCGGCAGGTAAAGTCCGCCATCAAAGCAGGGTATCAAGTTGCGGTAGACATTGATTTGGAGAAATTCTTTGACAATGTAGACCACGACATGCTGATGTCCCGCATTGCTCGGAAAGTAACCGATAAGGTACTTCTGGGTTTAATCGGACGGTATCTGCGAGCGGGAGTTATGGTCGGTCACACTTTCGCGGCAACGGATTGGGGCACTCCACAAGGGTCGCCACTGTCACCGTTGCTCGCCAACATCTTGTTGGATGACCTCGACAAAGAGTTAGAGGCAAGAGGACATCGCTTTGCTCGCTATATGGATGACTTGGTAATTCTGGTCAAAAGTAGACGGGCAGGGCAGAGGGTGTTGGCTAATATCAGCCGATACCTGAGCCAAAAGCTGAAGCTCAAAGTAAATCGGCAGAAAAGTCGTGTGGTCAGGACTGACAAATTAGAATTTCTGGGATTTACGTTCCGAGGAATTCGGATTTGGTGGTCAGACCAAGCCTATCGGGATTTCATACATCGACTGCGGGGCTTAACGTCACGTAGTTGGGGTGTTTCAATGGAGTACCGCATGGAACGATTGAACCGATACTTACGGGGCTGGATGAACTACTACGGCATTTCCCAGCATTACAGTCCAATTGAGCAGTTGGATGGTTGGTTGCGGCGACGGATTCGCATGTGTTACGGTCAACAGTGGCGCAGACCTCGCACTCGTATTCGCCATTTGCTTGCTCTCGGAACCAGTAAGCGACAGGCGATTTTGACCGGCATTAGTCGCAAAGGCTATTGGCGGTTGTCAAAGACTCTGGCAACCCATACGGGAATGACGAATCAGTGGTTACAGCAACAGGGTTGGCTTTCAGTGCGAGAACTTTGGATGAAAGTCCAGGGTTATGCCTGATTTTCTTGAGGTTTGTTTGCGCGGCGATTATGAACCGCCCGGTGCGGACCCGCATGCCGGGTGGTGTGGGAGGGAAGGGCTAAACACCCTTCTCGACCCGATTATACGGGTGTCTCACCCAGCCCCTCCCTTCTCATTCAACCACCCTTGGTCGGACTTCAAATTCAGACTGTGAGCGAGAAAAACAAGCATCAAACTCAAAAAGGAAATTAGCCTGTCTTAATATTAAAGGTGCATTGGGGGCTTGAGTCCAGGCAAATGCCAGATTAACCCTCGGAAATGGGGTGATTTGAGCCTCAACAACGACTGCACGAGCTTCAAAACGCGCTAAATTCCCAGCCAAGATAACCGAAAGATTTTCACTCTCCCAGAGGAAGCCCAGTTGTAGACCCAATTCGTAGGGCAAAACATTAACACTTGCGCCCGTATCTAGTAAACCTTCGGCGTTTAAGGATCGCCCGTTGAGACTCAGCGTTATAGGCACATATGGCATTCGGTCAACCATGCCAGGACTGGTGTCAATAATTTTGTAGGGAAATTTTTGGCCGTTAAGCATTCTGTTCTTTTTGCTTTGTCGCCAGAAGACTCATCAAAGTGTTAGCAGCTTCTGAGCACCCATATGGAGACCATATGGGGTATTCTTGACCCTCGACAAAAAAGTTTACATCTTCTTCTTTCACAAGCTCTGTTGCCAGAAATTGCATCAACCGCAGCTTATCAATTTTTGAAAGCTCCTGGATTTGAGACTTGAGTTCAGTCAAAGGCATTGATAAAGCTCCATTGCTGAGACTAGAAAGGGTGAAGATGCAGGGCTGTCGCCTAAAGACAAAGATTAGCACCCACTTATTCTACCAAAAAGCTCTAGCTCACGCTAACCTCAGGATGGTGAAAAACTGATTTTGTCTCAAAAAAAGAATTTAACCTTTGTATTTTACCTTCAATTTCATATTGCCTGAACTACCAGCTATCAGTTCAATGGGAAAACCCTCGACATTCGCTCCTAAGCTCAGCCCTGCTTTTTCAGACATAGTAATCTCAAGTTCATCCACGTCATTTTCTTTGGCGACTCGGATAATTTCAGTAGCTGCTTTTGTCTGCAACTCAATCTCCTTGGTCACTGCACCAGAAGTCAGAGACTGCACTGCATCTACTAAAAAATTACCAGCTTTCCAATAGAACCATAAAGGAGCTAAAACCCATCCATACTCCCACCCATACTTATCAATCAAATCAAATGCTTGTTTTCGACCTTCTGGTGTAGTAACGGCAAATTTTGCAATATTGCTCACTTTGTCCTATCCCCTTACTTTGACCATTCTTGTGAAGCCTTCAGTCAAACTAAATCGGTACTTTTAAGTGTTTTTCTTTCATAGGTCTAACTATATATTAAGCCGCACCTAGCGGTATAGTACTCATACATCTTAGGCTTTTTACCGCAAAATTGCAGTTTAGTACGCATATTTTAATGTTTTGTTGCATATCTACAACTTAGCGTACGCATTCTGTATCTTTTAGCGCAGATGTGAAGTTTAGCACGCAGAAATTACATGCTTTACCGCGCTTTTGCGGTTTAGTACGCTCATTTTGTATCTTTTACTTCAGATGTGAAGTTTAGTACGCAGAAATTACATGCTTTACCGCGCTTTTGCGGTTTAGTACGCTCATTTTGTATCTTTATACTGCAGATGTGCGGTTTAACATTCTGAATCTGGGCACAATAAGTCATATCCTATGCAAGAAAATTCTTCTACTGTATTTGCCATGACAGAAGTGCAGCCGCCTCGCTTACTTGACCAGGTGCGTCAAGTTATTCGCCTCAAACATATGAGCATAAAAACCGAAGATTCCTACGTCTACTACATTCGAGACTTTATCCTCTATCACAACAAGAAGCATCCTAGAGACATGGGAGCACCTGAAATCCGGGCATACCTTTCGCATTTGGCGATCGCAAAAAATGCGGCAGCTTCAACCCAAAATGTCGCACGCAATGCACTAGACCTCTTGCAGATTAGGTTGAGGTTGAGTTGCCAAAGAACCCCAAGATAGGAAAATATCAGGACATAGCAATAACGAAAAAGCGTCCTGATGATGAACTATATAATAGCGCAAACCCTACCTGCTGCACACTTTAAGCGTCGATTTGGTATCGAGACTAATACGTTCAAAGCAATTGTGAAAGTGCTTAAACCAGAGTGGCGAGCAACGCCAACACCTGGAGCCAAGCCTAAACTCGGACTAGAAGACCGCATATTGGTTGCCTTCGAGTATTGGCGGGAATATCGCACCTACTTTCACATCGCCACTAGTTGGGGCATCAGCGAGTCTACAGTTTGTCGAATAGTGCATTGGGTAGAGGAGACTTTAATCCGCTCACGTCGCTTTCGACTACCTGGGAAGCGCCAGTTGGTGCGGGGCTTTGGGATACCTACAGTCGCGACGTTGATGTGACTGAAACTCGCATTGAGCGTCCTAAGCGGCACCAACGTGCCTTTTATAGCGGCAAACAGAAAGGGCACACGCTCAAATGTCAACTCATAATTGACGCTCTTACTGGGCAGATTATCTGTACGTTTTTCGGCAAGGGGCGACGGCATGATTTCAAGCTGTTCAAAGCTTCTGGCATCCATTTCCATCCTCAAACCGAGAGTTTGCAGGACAAGGGTTATCAAGGCATCCAGAAACTGCATCTCTACTGCCGCTTACCCCACAAGAAACCGAAAGGTGGTCAGCTTACGCCTGAGCAGAAAGCGTTCAACCGCCAACTTGCGCGCCAACGGGTTGGCATTGAGCATGTTAATCGCCGCTTGAAGATCTTCCGCATCTTATCTGGACGCTATCGCAATCGTCGTCACCGCTTTGGTTTGCGTTGCAATCTAATTGCTGGTCTCTACAATTTTGAACGCTCTCAAGGCTCCTCAGTTGGCTAATTTGCAAGAGGTCTACTGTTTGCATTATCTCAATGGGATTTGTCAAGCGTCCGCCAAACCTTCCAGTTGTTTTCGCCTGCACGATTGCATCAACATCAAAATTAGATTTCACGATCGTCCTCGAAAAGCTTGAATAAAATTATGCCTGCGACAAAGCCGCTGATGTGGGCGAGGTAGGCTACCCCCGGTTGACCTGGGTTGGACATCGCCGCATAAACTGTTTGCCCCACTAACCAGATGCCCAGGAAAAATAACGCTGGTATCCTGATCGTGGTCAGGATGATGAAGATCGGCACCAGGGTCACAATCTCGGCGCGGGGAAAGCGGACGATATAGGCACCCATCACACCTGCGATCGCACCGCTAGCCCCAATTAACGGGATGCCAGAGCTAGGTGAAAACATGGATTGGGTGATGGCAGCGATCGCGCCGCAAATCAGGTAAAAAATTAAAAATTTCACGCTACCCAAACGATCCTCAACGTTATTGCCAAAAATCCACAAAAACCACATATTGCCAATCAAGTGCAACCAACTACCGTGTAGAAACTGCGAGCTTAGTAAAGTAATGACCTCGCGGTTTGTAAAGGCAAAAAATTCGCGGGGAATAACTGCCCAAGCGCGCAAAAATTGAACGAGTTGGGGGTTGCTCAAACTAATTTGATGCAGAAAAACCAGAACGTTAACGGCAATCAGCGCATAGACAACCAGAGCCTGCCGCCGCGTAGGGTTGTCATCATAAAGAGGGATCATAAAGGGGGATCGTTAGTGCATTAGTTACTGTAGTTACTGTGGATTAGGTACTATGGGAGTAGAGCAAATTTTTGTTTAATATTTGTTTGATAACTTATTATTTAATACTCCCTGATTTCTACGGTAGCCATGTTAAACCTTCAGTCTTTGATCGGCGATCCCAATAAGCGCAAGCTGGATAAGTTTCGTCCCGATTTAGCTTTGATCAATTCCCTAGAAGCAGACATTAAAGCTTTAAGCGATGAAGAACTACGTGGTAAAACTAATGAATTTAAGCAGCGTCTGGTGCAAGGTGAAAGCCTGGACGATATTTTACCCGAAGCATTTGCCGTAGTCAGAGAGGCGGCTACGCGGGTATTGGGGCTGCGCCACTACGACGTGCAAATGTTGGGCGGCATGACCCTGCATAAGGGCGAAATCGCGGAAATGAAAACTGGGGAAGGTAAGACCCTGGTTGCCACGCTACCCAGTTATCTTAACGCGCTGACAGGCAAAGGCGTGCACATCGTCACAGTTAACGACTACCTGGCGCGGCGCGACGCGGAATGGATGGGGCAGGTACACCGCTTTCTCGGCTTAAGCGTCGGGCTAATTCAGCAAGCCATGGAACCCATGGAACGGCAGCGCAACTATGCCTGCGATATTACCTACGCCACTAACAGCGAATTGGGCTTCGACTACCTGCGCGATAACATGGCAACCACAATGGAAGATGTGGTGCAGCGCCCGTTTAACTTTTGCGTCATTGACGAGGTTGACTCCGTCCTGATCGACGAAGCGCGAACGCCTTTAATTATTTCCGGTCAGGTCGAGCGCCCCACGGAAAAATATATGGGTGCGGCGGAGATCGCCAAACAGCTAGAGAAAGAAACGCACTACGAAGTTGACGAAAAACAACGCAACGTCATTCTCAACGATGATGGCTTTGAAGCAGCCGAAAAGCTGCTCGGCGTTCAAGATTTATTCGATCGCGACAATCCCTGGGCGCACTATGTCTTTAATGCAATTAAGGCAAAAGAACTCTTCCTCAAAGACGTGAACTATATCGTGCGCGGCGATGAAGTAATCATCGTCGATGAGTTTACGGGGCGGGTGATGCCCGGTCGTCGTTGGAGCGACGGTTTGCACCAGGCGATCGAGGCAAAAGAGGGAGTTCCAATTGAGAATGAGACCCAAACCCTGGCTTCGATTACTTACCAAAACTTCTTCCTGCTCTATCCTAAACTTGGCGGCATGACCGGAACGGCCAAGACCGAAGAAGCGGAATTCGGCAAGATTTACAATCTGGAAGTCACGACCATGCCCACCAACCGCAAGAGCGGTCGGGTTGACCTGTCAGACGTAGTTTACAAAACCGAGGATGGTAAATGGCGTTCGGTGGCGCTGGAATGCCAGGAAATGCACGAACTCGGTCGCCCCGTTCTGGTGGGCACGACCAGCGTGGAAAAGTCCGAGCTGCTGTCGCGGTTATTGACCGAACTGAAGATTCCCCACAACCTGCTCAACGCTAAGCCAGAGAACGTGGAACGCGAATCGGAGATCGTGGCGCAAGCCGGACGGAAGGGGGCAGTGACGATCGCCACGAATATGGCAGGTCGGGGTACGGATATTATCCTGGGTGGTAATGCTGACTATATGGCACGCCTGAAGGTGCGGGAATTCTTTATGCCGCAAATCGTGCGACCGGATGACGATGAGGACATGGGGGCAGGACAACTGCTATTCCCCAATCGTCCCACTGCCGGTCAGGGGTTTGACCCTAACGGGGCGGGCGGCAAGAAGCGCAAGACATGGAAAGCCTCCGATAGCCTTTTCCCCTGTCAAATTTCCAATGATGCCAAGGCATTGCTCAAAGAGGCGGTTGACTATGCCGTCAAGACCTTAGGCGCGCAGAGCCTCACCGAACTGGAAGCCGATGATATGCTGGCAGTTGCAGTGGAAAAAGCACCCACCGACGATGTGGTAATTCAAAAGCTCCGTGCGGCAGCTACGCAAATCAAGCACGAGTATGAAAGCCTCACCAGCAAAGAACACGAAGAAGTTGTCTCCCTGGGTGGATTGCATGTCATCGGCACCGAGCGTCACGAGTCCCGCCGCATCGATAACCAGTTGCGCGGTCGCTGCGGTCGTCAGGGCGACCCCGGTTCCACCCGTTTCTTCCTCAGTCTGGAGGACAACCTGATGCGCATTTTCGCTGGCGATCGCGTTGCCGCCCTAATGGATGCCTTTAAGGTGGAAGAGGATATGCCCATTAGCTCCGGCTTGTTAACCAGAAGCCTGGAGGGGGCGCAGAAAAAAGTAGAAACCTATTACTACGACATCCGCAAGCAGGTATTTGAATACGATGAGGTGATGAACAATCAGCGGCGCGCCATCTATGCCGAGCGGTTTAGGGTGCTGGAGGGGCAGGATCTGCGTGATCGCGTGATCGAATACGCGGAGCGCACGATGGACGATATCGTCAATGCCTACGTCAATCCAGATTTGCCACCGGAAGAGTGGGATTTGACCAGCATGGTGAATAAGGTAAAAGAGTTCGTAAATCTTCTTCAGGATTTAGAGCCAGCACACCTGGACGACATGTTTATGCCAGAGATGCAGGCATTCCTGCGCGAAGAAGTGCGCCGTGCCTACGAAATCAAGGAAGCTCAAGTCGATAGCCTCTCACCTGGATTGATGCGTCAGGCCGAGCGCTTTTTCATCCTCCAACAAATAGATACTCTCTGGCGCGAACACCTGCAAGCCATGGAGAGCTTGCGCGAATCGGTAGGCTTGCGCGGCTACGGCCAGAAAGATCCGTTGATCGAATACAAGAGCGAAGGCTACGAGTTATTCCTGGGCATGATGACCGATATTCGTCGCAATGTCGTCTATTCTCTGTTCGAGTTCAATCCGCAACCACAACCGCAAACTACGCAGATAGAAGCTGAGTTTGTTTAGTTAGCAGGTGCAGGGATTTGGGGGTTGGATGGTTGTAAATCTTCATCTCAATTCCCAATTCCTATATGCAGGTAAACACATGAGATAAACACATCAGATAAACACGTCAGGTAAAATCATTCAGGAGGTGAGATTGTGGCTATTGCTCAGACTGTTCCACCTGGTTCGATCCTGGATCGGGCAAAATTTTTCCTTACTTTAGATGAGTATCGATCGCTTGAGGAAACCTCTGAGGAGCGACACGAGTACCGTAATGGGGAGATATTTGCAATGTCTGGAGGTTCGGAAGCGCATAGCGCGATCGCTAGCAATCTATTAATTTATCTGGGGTTCCTGTTGAGGGAAACGGATTTTCGTTTGTATAACAGCGATCTGCGGATCTGGATTCCTGAATTTCAGTGCGGGACGTATGCGGATTTGACGATCTGTAATGGGAAACCAGAATTTAACGGCGATCGCACCGACGAAATTCTCAATCCTATATTGATTGCTGAAGTTCTCTCCCCGTCTACAGAAGCCTACGATCGCGGTAAAAAATTTAGGAAATACCGTTCGTTACCTAGCTTTTGTGAATACCTGCTCATTAGTCAAACTGAACCCTACGTCGAGCAATATTACAATCGCGATCGCGATAAAGATCGGCATTGGCAGTTACAAATCTACGAACACCTGGAGCAGTCAATCTCTTTACACAGCCTCAACATAGAAATTTCCACAACTGAAATTTACCGTCGTATTAGTTTTCAGGAATAATTATGTCGGCATGGATAAAGGAGTTCCTGCATCAGATATTGTCTTAGGTTTTCATTCTCCGTTCAAACGTCAATTTAGTGGATGTGCGATCGCATAACTGGTTAAAAATCTGGAGTTATCAAGCGAGGGACGATAGTGCCTGAAACGGGAAGTGACGATCGCCAAACATATAAGCAAGTCTGCTTGCAGGCAACGGCGTATTTTTCTAGCGGTCGGTTAGCGGAAGCAACGACTGCCTGTCGCCTCGCAATCGATATCGATCCCAATTCACCGGAGGCATATGCGATTCAGGGTGATATTTGCCAAGCTCAGCAGCAGTTTGACGAGGCGATCGCGGCATACTCGCAAGCATTACAATTCCAGCCGAATGACGATTTAGTTGCTAAAGTTTCTAGCAATCTAGGCGATGCTCTCTATAACGTTAATCGTCGCTTAGAAGCTCTGTCTCAATATGAGAAAGCGATCGTCCTGCAACCCGATGCGGTGAGAGCTAATTGGATGTTGGGATGTATTGCCGAGGAGCAAGGCTGGATCGAGATTGCACTCCAGTATTACCGCAAGGCAATGACGCTCGATCCGGCATTTTTTACACCGCAGTCCCACGTCAGCGTGGGGAAGCTTCTGCAAGAGCGAAATTTCTATACTGAGGCAGCTAATTTCTTTAACACCGCATTGCGGCTGCAACCGGACTATGCCGACGCTTACCATGCTATGGGCAATTTGCTGTTAGCGCAGGGTGATGTGGAAGCAGCATCTCAACTCTACGATCGAGCGGAGATGGTGGAAATTGACCTGATTACAGCGAAGCAATATAACGATTTGGGCGTGGCTTGCATTAATCAAAATAAACTCGATCTGGCGATCGCGCATTTTCAAAAAGCGATTCAAATTAAACCCGACTACGCCGATGCCCACTGCAATCTCGGTAACACTTTCCTACAGCAGCACAACCTGCGCGATGCAATTATCTGCTACCAAGAAGCCCTCAACATCGATCCCAATTTCGAGGAGGTTTACTATAACCTGGGCACCAGTCTGGCGGAACTGAATCGATTGGATGAGGCGATCGCGTTTCTCCATGCTGCGATTACCGTCAATCCCAACTTTGCCGATGCCCATTACAACCTTGCCAGCGCCCTGGTTAAAATGAATGAGAGGGATTTAGCACTGATGGCTTATCAGCGTGCGATCGACCTACGCCCTGACTTAGTTCAAACCCATTCCAATTTAGGTTTCGATTTATGATTTGTGACAGCAATCTCTCCATAATTGCCAGGGGGTAGGGGCAGGCACGGGGGCACTGCCCCTACAAGACTGTACGTTCTCTTGCGAAAATCTCATACCAATTTAAACAGTAAGCAAGACAGATCGAACGGGGGCAAGGGGTTTCACCCCTTCGTAGGGGCAACGCCCCTACACCCCCATCTGTAACCCAAACAATTTAAATTGGTATCATTATGCGCGAATTACTGTAATCGATCGCCCGGTTGGGGTTGCGTGCGTTTCTGTTTTCAAACGACGCGATGGAGAAATGCCATCAATACCAAATGAGGAGCGATTTCGGGGTAGGAGGCGCTCTTGAGCAACGCTTCGCCGTGCTGGAGCCAAAAGGACAGAAACGCATCGAGTAACGCATCGGTATTCAGTTCGCCCCGCTCGTTCAGCCAGGTGGGACTGATGATGGGCAAGCTGTCGGGAGCATCTCAGTTTTGCAAGGCAAGGTTAAGAGAGCCATTAAGGTAAGCAGAACGGTGTTTGAGGACTTGTGGCACATTATCACGGTTCCATTGAGCGCCAGAGATTTTGATGCGTCTAGCGATTTGCTTAACAGCAGATTCCACTGCGCCAGAACCAATAGAGCAAATCTGCTCGGTTTGGAAATACCAATAATCAGGAATACGATGGCGATGCTTGTGCAGATAAGCAATAAAATTGATGCTCTGAGGACTAGCTAAGTGATTGAGCTCAGCAATAGCTGCAGTCACATTACCCCGCCACAAAAAAGCTTCGACCCCAGTCAAAAGTTGAGCTGTAGCCTCAATTTTATGCAGGTTTTCCACCAAATGGAACCAGTCCAAGATTTCATAGCGACTATCAGGTATAGAGATCTGGGCAATAATATTCCAAATCCCATCATGTCCATCCCCAATACAGGTAACCATATCTGCTAAAGGCTGTCGATTTACCCAGTCTGTTAAGGCAATGTTATCTTGAAATGTGGCAAATATGGCTTGTCCATGCAAGTTCACAGCTTTATAGTCCTTCCACTCACTTGGCTGTCCAAGTGGCGTGCGCAGTCTGATTCTGCCTCCATCGACACTTAATTCCTCGACCGACTCTTCTACCTCTAGGGGGCTAAATTCATGGCGATGCACCAGGCGCTGTTGTGTACTGCGCGATATTTGCACTCCCATCAACATGGCTAAGTCTTTGGCGGCTTGTTCGTAGGATACATTCGCACTCAAGATCAGGCTACATCTTTCCACATACGGGCTCACCTGGCTATAGGGGGCTACTTTGAGCTTCTGCGCTTGCTTTTGCGTGAGGTGGAGCTGTCCGATGCTGCTTTGCACTCGCCTGCGGCGTCCTGCTTCTGTGCCCGTAACTGTGCGGATAAAAACTCCCTATTTCTGGGCTGACATGTTCGAGGATTTGCTGCCGCACAGCGATTTCGATCCCTTCCAAGCTGGTTAGTTGTTCCGATGGTGTATTCTGATAAAGGATGGCGGCAATAGCTTGAACGTGCGCTTGCATTTCTTTTTCCTGCTCTGGAGTCATGGTTGCTCTCCTTGGGGTTGGTTTCTCGTATTCCTATCTTCTGATTTCTTCCCCCTTTTGGCTACCCATCTATATTAAGCATTATTACTCAGCGCAAAGTTGAGATGCTCCCAAGCTGTCTTGCGATCCCAGCGCCAGGACGCGAGGTAAGACTTCCCGATAAATCGGATTGGCGATCGCTAAGCCTCCGGCTGGATCGCGTACGAGCAATCCCAGATCGACCAGATACTGGCGATCGTCGTTGGGAGTATTGGGTAACTCTTGTCCCGCTAAAATCGGCTCCATAATCGCTTTGACGCGATTTTCGCGCAGTCGTTCCGCCAGACTATCGAGGTGTGTATCCTGACGTTGAATGAGAATCTCTTTTGCCTGGAGAATGTGCTCCGTTGTAATTGGGATGGATACGTCGGTTACTAACTCTTCCACTGCCTCTTTTGCCAGGGCATTTACCAACCAGGGTTGTCCCTGCGTCAGTTCAAATGCTAGAGCCATTGCTTCCGGTGTAAAGTTCTGTCCCGTATCCAGCGTGTGTTGTGCGTAGAGTTCGATGACTTCCTCCGCGTTGAAGTTGCGCATGGTGAGCGATCGCACTTTGATATTAAACGGACTGGAAGTGTTGAGGCGGCGGGACGCATCCTGCAAGGAATCGCTGCCACCGGAGGCGACTTTATAATCGCGCACGTCTCGCAAGCCGATGAGACCGACCGATTGCGGAAAAGCGCGAGGACGATTGGGATAGCCATCGCGCAGTTGACGGAGGATAGAAATGAGAGCTTCATCAAATTGCCTGTTCGGCACCTCCGATATCGTGGCTGAAGGGAGCGCCCACCTCAACTGAAAGCATAACAGCCGTATATTGACCGCTATCTGTAAGTTGCTTCGCTAAAGACAGCATAGCTGTGGTTTTGCCAACCTGTCGCGGGGCATGAATGATAAAGTAGGTTTCCTGGGCAATCAGTCGCTCCAGGTCAGGGACGCGACGGGTTGCAGATAACATGTAGTGGATATCCTCGCGGCAAGAGCCAGCGGTATTGAACCAGCGGGGCATAAGTTAAACTTTAGCAATGGCTAACCTTAGTTTACCTTCTCGTCACTAAAAACCTGGGTGAAGTAGTATCTGCCATAATTGGGAAATATAGGTCATAAGTCAACCAGTAGAAGCTAACACTAACCCTTCCAATCTCGCAGCTAAAATATGCTAGAGGCAAATCAAGTATTACACGATCGCTATCAGGTTCAGAAACAACTGGGCCGGAATGCTGGCAGGCAAACCTGGTTAGCCTTAGATCTAGAAAGCCAGGAAACGGTAATACTTAAACTGCTAGCGTTTGGGGAGGAAGTGCAATGGCAGGATCTGAAGCTATTCGAGCGCGAAGCTCAGGTCTTGCAGCAACTCAAGCACCCGCGCATTCCCAAGTACCGCGATTATTTTTCGATTGACGATCGCACCCTCTGGTTTGGCCTGGTGCAGGAATATATTCCTGGCTCGTCGCTTAAGGAATTGCTAGATCGGGGCAAAAAATTTAGCGACAGCGAGATTGTCGCGATCGCCACGCAAGTTTTGCAAATTCTCACTTATCTCCACGAGCTAAGCCCTCCCGTTCTGCATCGAGATATTAAACCCAGTAATTTGATTTTGGATCGTAACCAGCAAACCTATTTGGTGGACTTTGGCGCGGTACAGGATAAAGCAGCAGTGGAGGGCAAAACCATGACCATAGTTGGCACCTACGGTTATGCCCCCATCGAGCAGTTTGGTGGCAAATCCGTTGCAGCGTCGGATCTCTACGCGCTCGGCGCGACGCTTATCCATTTACTCGTGGGAGTTTCGCCAGCGGAATTACCACAAGACAACATCCGTATAGAATTCGAGCATCTCACCAGCGCTCCGCCAAGATTGGTGAAATGGATAGCGAAAATGACAGAGCCATCTGCAAAACAGAGGTTTAGCTCGGCGAGGGAAGCGATTGCTGCCTTCGAGTCCGGCGATATCCTGCAACGCAAAGCGGACAAAACACAAGAGAATACATCTCAGTCACGTCGTCAAGACCTAAAAGCACTCTTGCCAAACATAACCTCTATCAAGTTGGAAAAGTCAAAAGCCAAACTTGCTATCACTATACCAGGACGATTTGCCAAAATCGAACCCACTAAATGGCGAAAGTTCCCATTGACTTTAGCAATCCAACTTTCCAGTTCGAGGATTTCGTGGCTGGGCTTGGGCGTACTCATCTGTGTATTACTGATAGCTTCCCCTGTTTTATTCCACATCACCTTTATATTGCTCAGTACTGGGATTTTTGGACTTATCCCTTTAGTAATTGTATCTCTCATTCTAGTTAACTTGTTTCAGCCTTATGGATGTACTCATGTCGAGTTTAATCGGCGACAATTCGTGATTCAAAAAATTTTATTTAATTTTATCTTTTTTGAAATTCAAGGTAAAACCTCTGATATTGATTATGCGATCTGCTATGCTATCGCAGATGATACAGATAGCATCTCTTCCAATGCTACGATCGCCATTCAGACTCAGGATAAGAAATACTTGATTAAGAACCATTCTCATTCCTCTAGGGATTGGCAAATCAGCGAACGAGAGACAGTATGGCTCGCTCAAGAAATACAAGACTGGTTAAGAATGGAAGAGGAATAATTCATTCGGGAGGGACAGTTGTTGAGGAATAGGATAACACGAAGATGGGTTTCTATAGGTATAGGGGAGGTGGTTTTGTGTTTGATTTTACTGGCGATCGCGCCGATATTTCTTAATTCCAATTTACCAATAATTGGCTTTGCGATCTGGTTTGCGATTCCGCTGATGTTCGGCAGCTCAATTATCTATATCATCCGTAAAATAGTTGATACAATAAAAACACGGGATAAGTTTATCGGGGTGTTTCCAGAGTATTCTTACCTGAAAATTACAGATTTTTTGGGCATTTCATCTCGGGAGATGAGTCAACGACTAGAAGCATACATGGCAATTCAGGACGAAAGCGATCGCGATATTCTCAACATTACACCTCTAGATTTATTGCATCAACCTCAAAGAAAATGAAATCAAGATTTGGACAGTTTATTCTTTTGGCAGCGATCGTAGGTACGAGTACTGCCTGTGGCGTAGTGCCTGGTACCAGCGTCAAAACCGTAGAGCCTGGTTACGCTGGACTAAAAATTCAATTATACGGCGGAGAAAAAGGAATTGAGAACGCGCAACTCGTTTCCGGTCGAGTTTGGTATAACGGCTACACCGAAGAAGTAGTGATCTTCCCCACTTTCGTCAATACCTACCAATTCACCAAAGATCCAACCGAGGGTTCCCCCAATGATGAAGCCATAGTGTTTTCCGTAGGCGGCAGCCCCGTCTCGGCAGATGTGGGAATCTCCTTTGGATTTACCTCCGAGCAATTGCCTGGAACTACAAAAACCAAGTTACACCAATTCTACGAGACCTATCGTAAGACTCCAGAGCAATTCCGCGCCAACGAACTGAGGAACGGATTGAGAAAATGTTTTGGAGAAGTATCTGAAAATCTGAAGCTAACGCCTGCCATGCTGCCAGTTAGCCAACAAAAACTAGTTACGAGCGTAGTTGATTGCACGCAGAAGCGATTTCCCATTATTGCAGTTCAAGATATCTCGTTGCTATCTCCCCTCCGCCTGCCACCAGACATCCAAAAGAGTATCGACGAACAATTTGCCGCTCAACAAGCCGCTCAAACTGCAGAGTCGAATCGCCGTAAGGTAGAGGCTGAAGCAGCAGCAAACGTAGCAAAGGCGAAAGGGGAAGCGCAGGTCACAATCGAACAGGCAAAAGCAGAAGCAGAAGCGAATCGCCTGCGGGCAGGTTCGATTACGCCTCAACTATTGGAATTAGAACGATTGCGAGTCGATCGCGCCCGAGTCGAAAAGTGGAACGGTCAGCAAGCCCCCACCATCCAGTCTCCTAACGTGCAGATTAGCGGTAGCAGCGTCCAAACCCCTGGCAGATAGTTTCAATCATAATCTTTGCGAAAAAAAACTCAGCTTTGCAAGGCTAAGTTTAGGTGAGGCCGATCGAGCTAAAGGCATTAGTAAGCAACTATTTGTCAGTAGAAATGATATGCAGATCGATGTGTTTGCGGCGGATTAGCTCCATCAAACGTTGGGTGAAAGAGCCTTTGATTAACTTTTGCCAGAAAGATTGCTGAGTTTCACCAATCACAATTTGGGTAATGCGATATTGCTCGGCGACCGCAGCGATCGCTTCTGCAACATTGGTGTTACTCACGCGTAGAAATTTCCCTGCAAATTCATGGCAGAGTTTCTCGCATGTTTCAACATGCAGCGATTCTGCTTTACTGAGGAAGCGATTGGGATTATCGACAAAGATGACGTAAAAAGGAGCGTTCATATAGCTTGCAATGCGAGCGCCTCTGCGCAGCAATTGGATGGCATTGGGGTAGGTAGAGACGCAGACTAACACTCGTTCGTGCACGCTACAGGCTTGCTCTCTTAAGGTAAGTTCATTGGCTTCTTCTTCGACCGTATCGGCAACTTCGCGTAACGCTAGTTCTCGTAGGGCGATGAGATTGCGACGTTTAAAGAAATTTTCTAAGGATTGCTGGATTTTGGTAGGGGCGTAAATCTTACCGTCGAGCAGGCGCTGCTCCAGGGTTTCTGGCGTGACATCAACAACTACCACCTGATCGGCATCTTCCAAGATACGATCGGGAATGCGCTCTCGCACTACCACGCCAGTAATGCGAGCGACGAGATCGTTCAAGCTTTCAATGTGCTGAATATTAATAGTCGAGTAGACATCGAGACCAGTCTCTAAGAGAACCTCTACATCCTGATAGCGTTTCTCGCGTACGGAGCCAGGAACGTTGGTATGCGCCAGTTCATCAACCAACACTAGTTGCGGCGATCGCGCCAGAACTGCGTCGGTGTCCATTTCTGTTAAGGTTAATCCAGCTTGGGCGATCGTCTTCCGGGGAATGACTTCTATCCCAGTGGCTTTGTCTGCAGTTTCCTTGCGTCCGTGGGTTTCCAGCAGTCCTACAACTACATCAATACCCTCTGCTTTAAGCTGATGGGCTTCTTCCAGCATCTTATATGTCTTACCGACACCAGGAGCCATGCCGATAAAGATTTTGTGCTTACCTCGCCGAGCTGAGCGGATATAGGTACTATCTGGAGAACAATCTGATGAGTGATGCATATGGAGTAAGGCTTCGTGATAATCGGCAGCACAAACATGTCTGAGAAATTTGAGGTTATTTCTTCAATCCATCTAACGCTAAATTGAGCTTCAACACGTTCGTGCCCGGTTCGCCAAAGATACCTAGGAAACGACCGTCGGTGTTTTGTGCGATGAGAGTTTCAAGCTGACCTGGTTGTAGTCCCCGTGCCTTCGCTACGCGATCGATTTGCGCTCTCGCCGCTTCTGGGGAGATGTGAGGATCGAGACTGGAGCCGGATGTATAGATTAGATCGGCTGTTGGCTTTACACCTGCTTTTTGCAATCTGGGGATATCGCCTTCGATCGCTTTCTGCGGATTGGGATCGGACTTTCCTTTGATGCGATCTATTAGATCTGGATTGCTTGGAGCCAAATTGCTTGCACCCGAAACTCCTGTTTTGAGAATCCCAGCATCATCTTTTTGGGGATCGGCTGTGCTGTAGTTCGTCGTGCTGGGACGGCTGTTAAAATATCTATCGCTAGTAAAAGGTTGCCCGATTAACGCCGAGCCGACGGTTTTCCCTTGGGCATCGGTTAGGATGCTACCATTTGCCTGAAATGGGAAGGCAATTTGCCCAAACGCAAGCATTGCCAGGGGATAGATTAAGGCAGTTATTATCCAAAGTACCAGGGTAGTACGTACGGCTCTCCCGATCTCGCGTGTAAAACTCATTAGAATTTCTCCGGTACGAACATGACAAAGAATAAATAGATAGACAACGCCAGCGTTGCTAATCCCAGCACCCCGATCGCCCAGGCTTGGGTGCGAGATAGTTCGTTGTTGTTAGCTGAATAGACGACAGGTGCGACAACAAGATTAAAACAGAGAGTCATAAATAAATACAATGGCAGCTTTCGTCTGCGCCATACCGACCGGATCTGAGTTGCACCTTCAAAAATTCGGATCGAATTTCGGGACGATGAATTTAATTGGTTTGAATGATGGCTTTTCATATAACTTAGAATCGTGGATTAAATAGAACCGATAATTGGGGTGCAGGGGCAGTGCCCCTGCTTGGGGGTGTAGCCCCCAAACCCACTTAATTTAATTCGTAATCCTTAGGACAATGGCAAAATCAAATCGATCGCTTTAATTGCAATAAACGGTGCGATAATCCCGCCTAATCCATAGATCGACATGTTTCGCTGTAACAGTCGATCGGCGGCGAGGGGACGGAATTGTACGCCTTTGAGCGCCAACGGAATCAACGCAGGAATGATTAGAGCGTTGTAGATTAGTGCCGCAACGATTGCCGATTCAGCACTCTTCAATCCCATAATGTTGAGCGCCCCAATCCCTGCTGTTGCAAAGATGGTGGGAATAATGGCGAAATATTTGGCGATGTCATTGGCGATCGAGAAAGTCGTCAGCGCGCCGCGAGTGATTAGAAGTTGTTTGCCGATCGTGACTAGATCGATCAGCTTTGTGGGATCGGAATCGAGATCGACCATGTTGGCTGCTTCTTTCGCCGCCTGGGTGCCAGAGTTCATCGCTAAACCCACGTTGGCTTGCGCCAGGGCAGGTGCATCATTGGTGCCATCTCCAGTCATCGCAACCAGCTTCCCTTCCGACTGTTCCTGTCGAATTACATCGATCTTGTCTTCGGGAGTTGCTTCCGCAATGAACTCATCTACGCCTGCTTCTTTGGCAATCACGGAGGCGGTAATGCGATTGTCTCCAGTAAGCATAATGGTTTTTACCCCCATACGGCGCAATTGATCGAAGCGTTCTCGCAGTCCCGGTTTCACGATGTCTTTGAGATAGATCGCGCCATACATATCGCTGCCCTGGCAAACTGCCAGGGGCGTTCCACCCATGTGAGATATGCGCTCGTAGGCTTCATCAAGGGCTTCTGGTACATAACCACCACGAGAGCGGACAAAGCCTTTGATGGCATCGACAGCACCTTTGCGATATTCTCGTCCATCTAGATCGGTACCGCTCATGCGCGTGCGGGCGGAGAACTCAATCCCTTCTGCAACTTTGCCATCGATATCGACAGTTGCCCCCAACTCCTGAGCTAACTTGACGATCGACCGACCTTCCGGCGTTTCATCAAATACGCTAGCAGCGAGGCAAATATTGGCGATTTCCTGCAACGAATGTCCGTTCACTGGAATAAATTCACTCGCCAGGCGATTCCCTAATGTAATCGTTCCAGTTTTATCTAGCACCAGGGTATTTACGTCCCCGCAGGCTTCCACAGCGCGGCCAGAGGTGGCGATGACGTTGAATTGCGCTACTCGATCCATACCGGCAATCCCGATCGCGCTTAACAATCCCCCGATCGTCGTTGGAATCAACGCCACGAGCAGCGAAATTAAGATTGCCACGCTCGCACCAGAGCGAAAAGTATTGGCAGTAGTCGTACCTACCGTTATTTCGAGGAAATTTGCGACATAATTCGCGATCGGCGGTACGGTTGCCACCACAATCAGAAACACTTGGGTCAAAACTGCCAGCAAAACTGTCAAAGCAATTTCGTTGGGTGTTTTCTTGCGGGAAGCTCCTTCAACGAGGGCAATCATGCGATCGATAAAACCCTGCCCCGGATCTTGAGTAATTCTCAGCAGCAACTGGTCGGAAATGATGCGGGTGCCGCCCGTCACCGAACTCATGATGTCCGTCCCTGGTTGTTTGAGCACCGGAGCCGATTCACCCGTAATCGCGGACTCGTCCACTGATGCAATCCCTTCAATCACTTCGCCATCCGCCGGAATCATGTCGCCTGCAACCACGCGAACGATATCCCCGCGACGCAGAGCAGTCGAACTGACTGATTCGGTTTTGCCATCGGGTAAAACCTTTTGCGCAGTGGTATCGGAGCGCGTCGATCGCAGCGAGTCAGCCTGTGCTTTACCGCGTCCTTCCGCTACGGCTTCCGCAAAATTGGCGAAAACCACCGTGAAAAACAAGATGAAGGTAATGATGCCGTTCAGCAACCGCTGCTGGTTCATGTCAGCTCGAACAGTACCGAACAGATTGGGATCGAAGGTAACTAGTAGAGTCACGATCGTGCTCGCCCAAACCACGAACATCACCGGGTTTCTCACAGCAATGCGAGGATCGAGCTTAACGAACGCCTCTTTTATCGCTCTTTGATATAGCCCGCTCAGCTTTACTTTAGGCGTGTGCTTGCGACTATCGCGAGGGCCGTGGGGTCGCCGAATCGAACGAGTCGAAGTAGAATCGGATTGCATAACGTTTGGAATGATGAACTGAAGTATAAGTGTGAGTTTTTTCAATCAGTTGTTTTTTCGATCTAGTGTTGCAAATCATAAATTTTGCAAGATGGGGGAATGGGGGCAAAGCCCCCAGAAGGGGTTCCACCCCTCCACCCCCTCCAAAACTTTTGTTTTGGTGTACTAGTAAATAAAATCCCCGTAGGGGGCAGGTTTTGCAGTTTATCTTCGGTTAAAACCATTAGGCTTGGGCTAAACCTGCCCCTACACCTGGGTATATTGTTTCGTAGAAATCTCCTTATAGCGTTTTTCACTTGAGAACGGGTTTTATTGACGGGGTGAAGGGGTTCCACCCCTTCTTGGGGGCAGCGCCCCCAAACCCCCTTCTCGTTTTTATCTGAAAACCGCTATAAGTATCCTTACTTTTTTAGGACTACCGATGTTGTTAGCCACCTCTAGCAATTTGGAAAGCTTCGGCGATCGGTCCAAGTGCTAGTACTGGGAAGAAGGTGAGCGCCCCGAGGATGAGAATGATGCCTGCCGTCACGCCTGTAAACAATCCCGTATCGGTTCTGAGAGTCCCAACTGTCAAAGGCACGGGCTGCTTGCGCGACATGCTATCGGCGAGGAGCAGCAATGCCACGATCGGGATATAACGACCCGCTAGCAGACTAAATGACGTACTTAAGTTCCACCACAGGGCAGCAGGCGCAGGTTGACTGTCTGATAATCCTTCAAACCCAGAACCATTGTTGGCAGCGGCAGAAGCATATTCGTACAGCACTTGCGTCAGGCCGTGAAAGCCGGGATTGGTGATGCCGTTAAAAAGACCCTGGGCGGCATCTGCCCCCGCACTCGGGAAAGATAGCGCGATCGCTCCCGGCAGCAAAATCGCGATCGGATGCACCATCAAAATCAGAAAACTTGCCAGTACTACTTCCCGCTTCTCGATCTTGCGTCCTAAAAACTCCGGCGTGCGTCCCACCATTAATCCCGTAACAAACACCGCCAGAATCAGATAAGCAAACAGGTAAGCCGTGCCTGTGCCCTGCCCACCCCAGACGATTTGCAGCAGCATGTTTGAGAGGGTGACAAAGCCACCACCGGGCATAAAGGAATCGTGCATGCTATTGACGGCTCCAGTCATAGTGCCCGTTGTCATGACCGAAAATAGTGCCGACTGCGCCCAACCAAAGCGAACTTCCTTACCTTCTAGATTGGGAGCCAGACTGCCTAACAGGGCATTGACAGCGGGATTCCCGTTGTACTCGCCGATCGCACCAACGGCAACAAACACCACAAAAATTACCATCACCAACCCGTACACCAACCAGGCTTGCTTTTTGTGATTGGCAATTACCCCATAGGTGTAGATGAATGACGCAGGAATTGCCACCATACCGACAATTTGTAGCAGGTTGGTAAAGCCATTGGGGTTCTCAAACGGGTGAGCGGAGTTAATCGCAAAGAATCCACCGCCATTTTCCCCCAGTTCCTTCATCACCTCGAAGTGAGCCACAGGGCCGCGAGCGATCGCCTGACTAATAGCTGGATTTTCTAACGTGGGAACGATCGCTGGGCCTGCTAGGGTTTCTGGCACCCCAGCAGCGATGAAAACAATCGTACCAACGATCGCGATCGGTAAATGAATCCGCGTAATCGTCCGAATCAGATCTACGTAAAAGTTGCCCAGCGGTCTGCCGGTCAGTCCCCGAATAAAGGCAACCCCAACTGCCATTCCGGTGGCAGCCGAGACAAAAAACATGTAGCCCAATCCAGCAAACTGAGCAAAATAACCGTAGGTCGTTTCGCCGGAGTAGTGTTGTTGATTGGTGTTGGTAATAAACGAAATAATCGTATGCAGGTTTGTGTCCCAGGTGGGCGAACTCAGCCCCGTGGGATTAAAGGGCAACCACCCCTGCCCAAACAGAATCGAGGCCAGCAGCAGCGCCATTGCCGCATTACTAAACAGCACGGCTCTAGCATATTGCCAACCCGTCATATTCTCTTGGGCTTGGCATCCGCTCAGGCGATAAATCTGCGACTCGATCAGATTCAAAATTGGATCGAGCAGCGATCGCTGCCCCAGATAGATGCGCGCCATGTATCCACCCAGAAAGGGAGTAATCGCTACTACAATCAGCAGCATCAAGGCAATCTGAAACCATCCTTGCAACATAAGTCTTTGTTCTTCTCCAACAGAATAATTGATGATTCAACCAGAGATTTTCCCGCTGAAACCGGATGGGCAATGAAGCAAATTCCTCATCAACTATCATGAACGATTTTGTAGAATTGACAAGGTATAACTTTGCCTCGTTCTTAGCATATACCTGTGATATAAAAGCGTTTAGATCGGCGTTTATCTGAAAACTGCTATACCCACGATGAAACCTGGTTCTTTATATCGAAACGCTCGCGCTCAATCCAGTCGATTGAAATGGTTTTGGATCGTTGTGGGATTATTTTCTATCGTTTTCATTCTGGAGTTCTCCACACCACCTGCATTTATTTTTGGTTATCTTTATATTGCGCCTATTTTGCTAGCAAGTACTCAGTTGGGCCAAAATTCAACCATCATAGCAACTATAATCTCGATCGCCCTCACCTTACTGAACCTCTGGATACCCGATAGTACTGATATCCATCCATCAACTATTGCCAATCGCATTATCGTTGTCATAGCATTACTGGTCACCGCTTTTTTGAGCGATCGCAATCGCTATTACCAGGAAGCAATTACGCAACAGCAATCGCAAATCCAGGCGAAGGAAAACCTAATGTGGTTGCGAGAAGACTTCACTTCTACACTTACTCACGATCTAAAAACTCCACTTTTAGGTGCAATTGAAACTCTCAAAGCGCTCCAGCAAGAAAGTTTCGGTGCGGTTTCCTCCGCTCAGCGATCGGTATTTGCCACGATGATCCGCAGCCATCAAACCAGTCTACGCCTACTTGAAACGCTACTGGATGTCTATCGCAATGATACCGAGGGCTTAACCTTACACCTCAGCTCGCTGGATCTCACTGCTCTGGCAGAGGAAACCGCAAGTACATTGCTCGATCTAGCTACGAGCCGTCGGGTGTATCTATCGTTTTGTTATGGAGAATCTGACTTTCGGCGATCGCTCTGGGTCAACGGCGATGCCTTACAACTGCAACGGGTGTTAACAAACTTACTGGTGAATGCAATTAATCACTCCCGTCGCGGCGATCGCGTGGAAATCGTACTGGAATCGCAAGCCTCTTATCAAGTCGTAAAAATCCTGGATACTGGTTCCGGCATTCAACCAGATGAATTTGCGCATCTATTTGAGCGATTTTATCAGGGGCACAGCGATCGGCAAGCCAAAGGCACTGGCTTAGGACTTTACCTGTCTCGACAGATCGTTGCCGCCCACGGCGGTATAATTTGGGCAGAGAACCGTTCGCCCATCGGTGCTTTATTCGGATTTAAACTTCCAGCCATCTCACCTCATCCCACCCCCCATGACTCCACAACCCCTGCGAATTCTTCTGGTTGAAGACGACGAACTATTCCGTCTGGGATTGCGGGTGCGCTTGCAGCAGCAGCCAGAGCTGGAAATTGTAGCAGAAGCCGAGGACGGCGAAACCGCGATCGAACTGGCGGGAACCCACGCTTTCGACGTTATTTTGTTAGATGTGGGGTTGCCAGGTATGGGTGGCATTGAAACCTGCTATCAGATCAAGCAACGCTATCCCAATCTTCCCATTCTCATTTTGACTTCCCATTCCCAAACCGCTCTCATTACTCGTTTGGTTGCGGCTGGTGCCCAAGGTTATTGCCTTAAGGGAATTGCAGCCGAAACCTTGATTCTAGCATTGCGATCGGTTGCATCTGGGGCATCCTGGTGGGATGCTACGGCAACTGAAACCATTCGCACTGGCCTAGAGCGCTCTACTTTACCCACCACTACAGACATACCTTCCAACGAGACTCATGGACTAACCCAACGGGAACAGGAAGTGCTAGCGTTGATTGCCGTTGGCAAAAGCAATCCAGAAATTGCTAAAGTTCTATACATTACACCTGGCACGGTACGGGTGCACGTGCATTCGATTTTGCATAAACTAGGGGTACGCGATCGCTCCCAAGCAGCGATCGTGGCACAACAGAATCAATTAATTTTCGAGTCAACTTCTGAAGATAGAACAAATAGAGAGATCTAAGGATTGGTTAATTCTTCGCGCACAGGTACGTGCCGAGTACACCATCGTCTATATGCTTACTTCTAACGGTAAAACCCGATCGCGCCAGCAGACCATCCATTACCCAATCATAGGTGGAATACTCCTCCCTGAAGTGTCCTTCGGCATCCTCGCGCAGAAAGTCTCCACCTGCTGCTGCTTGCTTCTGTACGAACGCACTGATGTTCGCTAGCGCATCATTCGCATCCATAATTACGTCGTGGATGTAAAGCTGTCCGCCAGGCTGCAACATATAATTCATTCGCTGTAGCGCGATCCCCTTCCAAAAATCCGGTAGGTGATGGAACGCAAAGGTTGTCACGATCGCATCCACGGGGCGATCGCCATGCTCGTAGGTGAGAAATCCTGCGTGGTGGAATTCGATGTTCGATACACCTGCCTGCCCTGCCCTGGTGCTGGCGAGCGCCAGCATAGCCTGCGAAACATCAACGGCATACACCTTGCTACAGCGCCGAGCGGCTTGAATGGCAAATACACCAGTACCAGATCCAAAATCTATCAGCGTGTCAGTAGAGCCGATTTTGAGTACGTCCAGGACGCGATCGCTTTCAGCTTCAATATCGCGAAAATCCGCGTGACTCGAATCGTAGACATCAACTTCAGCTTTGCTGCCGTAGTCCCTCCCAACTTGCTTAAATTCATCGTATTGCCAAGAAATGTGATTCCGCATCTTCAGTAAAATTTGTTTGCAAACCTGGTTTACGACCATAGGGATATGGTGTTACTTCCACGTCCCTTGCCTAAATTGAGGCATCTACGGCTATATTATATGGAAGCTATCTAGGAAAAACCATCTATTAAACTCATACTCTGCATAGAGTAAGGAACTTCACTATGGTCAACCTCTGGTCGTCTGCCGAACATGCACTGCGCTATCTGAGCATGGCCGATGCCATTCCCCATCGCACTGAGGGCGAAGGTGTACTGTTGGAGCACGTTCCTAAAACGGTGGAGCGGATTCTGGACTTAGGCACTGGTAGCGGTCGATTGCTGTCATTGCTGAAAATCGATCGCCCTCACGCTCAAAGTATTGCGCTGGATTTTTCCCCCACGATGTTAGAAGCAGCAAGAACCCAGTTTGCTGGTGATGATTCCGTGCGCGTAGCTGCTCATAACCTGGACGATCCTCTACCTAGCATGGGCAGATTCGATGCTGTGGTCTCTAGTTTTGCCATTCACCATCTCACCCACGCACGCAAGCGATCGCTCTACAGTGAAATTTTTGACGTGCTCGAACCCGGTGGCATCTTTTGCAATCTAGAACATGTGGCTTCACCCAATGCCAAAGTACACGCGCGGTTTCGAGCAGCGATCGGCATCAGCGAACAGCCTGAAGATCCATCCAACCAGTTGCTGGATGTGGAAACACAGTTGCAATGGTTGCGAGAAATTGGCTTTGAGGATGTGGATTGTTACTGGAAATGGCTGGAATTAGCTTTGCTAATCGGGGTCAAGTAGGAATCTTTAGATGATGCGGATTGTTACTGGAAATGGCTAGAATTAGCCTTACCGATCGGATTTAAGCAGAAATATGCCAACATTTAGCAAAATTGTAGAATTAGAAACCACTGCAGGAATAAGCATCCATAATCTTACTTCCCAAATTGAGGAGTTTGTGGCATCGACCCAAATTAGCAACGGTCAAGCGATCGTGTTTTCGCGTCACACCACGACCGCATTGGCGATCAACGAGTACGAATCGCGACTGTTAGACGATATCAAGGTGTATCTCAACAAACTGGCTCCACCTGGCGATCGCTACTTGCATAACGATTTACACCTGCGGATAGTGCCACCCGACGAACCAATGAACGCCCATTCCCATCTAATGGCAATGACGCTCAGTACGAGCGAGGTAATTCCGATTGTTGGCGCGAAACTTGCCTTGGGAACGTGGCAGTCCGTTTTATTTTTCGATCTAGACGGCCCCCGACGGAGAACCGTTTTGCTACAAATATCGGGCGATTAAAACCGATTAGGGATCCGCAATTAAATAACCTACCACGATCGGGAATGCGCCTCTGTAGGGGCGAACGGCCGTTCGCCCCTACGATTGGTATCCTATCAAACTGCAACTCCCTTATAGCTGTGTTGGCATTAGAACAGGTCGCAGGCGATGCGGAAGCTGATGTTGAAATACCTCAGATCCGCTGCATATCTGGCACGTTGAGACGAGCGGCAGTAGCCAGGGTTAAAGTCCCAGGAACCACCGCGCAACAAGCGCAGGCGGGCATCGCCACCAAAGTCCCAAGCTCTCCCATCAATGGGAGCACCTTGATAATTGTCGTGCCAACAATCCGCGCACCACTCCCAAACATTGCCATGCATGTCATATAGCCCAAAGTTGTTAGCAACCTCAAAACTACCAACAGGCGTTGTGCCCTCTCGATATATACCTTGCGGGCCGTTAGCGTAGATGTGGTTGGCATCGTAATTGGCTAAATCAGCTCTGATCGTTTCCCCGAAATGAAATGGTGTTTGCGTACCCGCTCGGCAGGCATATTCCCATTCCGCCTCTGTCGGCAAACGATACGGCCTACCCGTGCTTTTTGCCAGTCTGGCGCAAAACTCCACCGCATCATACCAGGACACGCACTCAATCGGATGGTTGTTGGTTTTAGGGGTAGCTGGTTGGGGGTTTAGCGATCGCTCTACCTGGGGAAGCTCTGCTACCGCCCGCCATTGCATTTGGGTAACCGTCACCCTTGACAGATAAAATGCCTTGAGCGTGACCTGATGTAAAGGCGATTCTGCTTCTTCCCGTTTTTCTTCCTTGGGATGAGATCCCATCATAAAAGTACCAGCAGGGATGGCAATCATATCCAGCTTAATACCATCACCAAGGTCTTCCTGGTAATAATTTGCTGTTTTTGTCTGATTGTCGATTTGCTGCCCCTGGGCATCAATGACGATCGCTTGAAAGCTCAACTCTTTTGTCTCAAATTTTGGTGTAGAGAAACTGGAGACGGTAGCAAAAGATTGCAGTTCCTGGCTTGACGTACTGCCCGATTCGGATCTTGCTTGCACTCGCTTCAGATCGAAATATGCCCGATCTAACTCTGACTGCAAGAGGGCATGATCTTGTTGCAATATGTAAAGCTGATTCTGGGTTTCAGCTAGCTGGGCCTTCAACTTAGCAATCTCAGCTTGAAACTGCACTCCCTCCTGTACCTGAGCGAGCAGTTGTGCGATCTGAGCTTGAGCATCGGCATGAGATTGGGTCAGTTGTAAAAGCTGCTCCCTTAGCTGCGATTGCTCCTGATGCGATCGCTCTAGCTGTGTTTTTAAATCTGGATTTTCTTGATTTAGGCGTTCCATGAACTCTTAGGGCATATCAACTTTAGATTGCATGGAGATCTCTCCTGGGTAGTCTACTTTACGAACGATACACGTCCATATGCTCAATACAGCATGAAGACACCACATTTTAGCACGGGCACTATCCATTAGACATCAGCATAGGCATCGCGGTTACATTGACACGTACAACAGTTATACCTCAACCCAAACTGAGACGGAGCCACCCTTACAATCAAACTCTCCCCAACCCCATTCATTTGTATACACGGGTTCTTGGATATGTTCGGTCAGGTCTACAAACTTAGCATCCGGTTTTCCAACCTCCATCCATTTGATCCCGTCCGAGCTATTACTCATCAGTACTGCCATAGCTTTAGGATGTTCTGCATCTCCTAGTCTAGTCCAACCAATTGTATTGGCACGATCGAAATAGTCGTACTGGGCACCGTAGCCATAGTGACGGCGGGCGTAAAGAAACTTATCAATTAGCCAGCGATGCGATGGCATCATGATTTTGTAACGGTTTCCATCTCTCCCGCTGTCTTCATATTCTGCCCCATAGTAGTCAGCATAGAACACGCAGGGATAGCCCTCGCGGCGAAGCAAAATGATGGCATAGGCAAGGGGTTTGAACCACGGCTCGACCACAGACTCTAGTGCTTGTAAAGGCTGCGAGTCGTGGTTTTCCACAAATGTCACGGCATAATAGGGGTTCTGCTGCATTAGCGTGCCATCAAAGATGCGTCGCATATCGTAGTTAGGGCCAGACTTACTGGCGTAATGGAAGTTGTAGTGTAACGGTACGTCAAACACTGCCATTCTGCCACCGACAGCACCGATGTACCATTGCAGGGTATTAATGTCGGGCATCCAGTACTCTCCCACCACAAACAAGTCCTTCCCAGCGTGGCGTTCCATTTCATCTAACCATTGTGGAAAAAACCAGGCAGAAATATGCTTAACCGCATCAAGCCGAAATCCATCAATGCTGATAGTGTCGAGATACCACTTACCCCAACGGATAATCTCATCGCGTACTTCTTGGCTTTGGAAATCGAGATCGCAACCCATGAGATACGAGAAATTGCCTTTCTCCAGTGCCACGTAGTCATCAAACTGTTTGCCTTCGAGGAGATAGATCGTGCCGCGATCGCTGCTGTTATACTCGCTATAGTCCACGGCATCAAAGTGCCACCAGTGCCATTCAAAATTAGAGTACTTTCCCTGCCGACCGGGAAATTTGAAGTGCGTATAGGTTTTGATTTCTTGCAGCCCACCTTTAGGAGTGAGGCGGTTGTCCTGGCTGTAGGGAGTTGCTTTGGGGGTTTCGGGCAAATCGCCACCCATTTTATGATTGAGTACCGCATCGGCATAGACCTGGAGACCAGCCGCATGGAGTGCTTTAGTGGCATCAATTAACTGAGCGCGCGTCCCGTATTTAGTACGGATCGTGCCGTGTTGGTTAAATTCACCTAGATCGTAGAGGTCGTAGACTCCGTAGCCCACATCAAATTTACCGCTTATACCCTTATAAGCGGGCGGCAACCACATGGCAGTGAACCCAGTATTAGCCAATTCGCTGGCTCTATTTCCCACCTCATTCCACAGGCTGCCATCATCGGGGATATACCAGTGAAAATACTGCATCATCGTACCATTAAGGTCTGCCATGCTCGCTCCTGTTCGATCTTGCGATTGCAAATAGCAAATATTCTACAATCTTATCGGCACTTGGGCAAAAGCTTCACGATCGTCATTCAAACCGTAAGGTGGGCAATGCCCACCCTACTACTACGGCAGCTACTGGTAATTATTTATCATCCATTGGCTTCAAAAATGGTGAGTTGATCCTTATCGCGGCGAGATTTTGATTTAGAAGAATTACGATCGCCTGCATTTCTAAGACCCGTAGCAATATGGCTGTTGCGATCGATCTGGACTAATAATTCCTTGGCTCGTTGAATTACAATCGGTGGTAGTCCGGCCAAACGCCCCACTTCAATCCCATAGGAGCGATCCGCGCCACCGGGCTGGACTTGATGTAAGAAAATAATCTCATCTTCTAGTTCCTTAACCGTAACTTGATAGTTAGCGACATTGGGAAGCAGGCTCGCAAGCTCGTTTAACTCGTGATAGTGGGTGGCAAATATACTGCGGGCTTTAATCGCAGTTGCGATATACTCCGCTACCGACCACGCGATCGCCATACCGTCAAATGTGGAAGTACCGCGCCCGATCTCATCCAACAACACTAGCGATGTCTCTTTGGCATGGTTGAGAATATTCGCCGTCTCGTTCATCTCTACCATAAATGTCGATTGTCCCGTAGCTAGATCGTCAACCGCACCAACGCGGGTAAAGATGCGATCGCACAAACCCAGAGCAGCCGATTGAGCAGGCACGAAACTACCCACCTGCGCCATCAATTGAATTAATCCCACCTGACGTAGAAAAATACTCTTGCCACTCATGTTCGGCCCCGTGAGAATTATCAGGTCGGGATGCAGCGATCGCTCAGACGCGCGATCGCCTGATTTATCCCCCGCTTTACTGCCTAAATGCGTGGAATTCGGCACAAAAAATCCGGCTGGTAGGGATTGCTCGACTACGGGATGGCGACCGTTGACAATTTCGATGGCGCGATCGTTTTGAATCGTAGGTTTGCAGTAGTTATACTTGACCGCAACTTCGGCGAAGCTAGCCAGGACATCCGCCGCCGCTAATGCTTGGGCGATGGCGCGCATGCTGGTGATGTGTTTGGCCGCCGCCGCGCGCAGTTCCACAAATAGCTCGTATTCCAATTGATTTAGCTCTGCCTTGGCGTTGAGAATGCGAGCTTCGCGTTCCTTTAACTCTGGCGTGATGTAGCGTTCTTCATTCGTGAGCGTCTGCTTGCGAATGTAGTTGTCAGGTGCTTGCTCGCTCTTACCTCGAGAGATACTGATATAATAACCGAAAGCTTTGTTAAACCCAACTTTCAGCGTGTTAATACCCGTGCGCTCTCGTTCGGTTTTCTCCAGGGCTGAAAGCCATTCCACATCGTCGATTGCCTGTTGTTTTAGTTCGTCTAGTTGGGGATTGATGCCGGAGCGAATTAGATTACCATCGGTGAGATAGATGGGCGGTTCCTCTACCAATGTGGAACAAAGTAAATCGGCGATTTGCTCTAGTTCTGGGGATACGGTTTGGAGTGCTGTCAAGTGAGGGGTTCGAGCTTCTGCGACCACATCTGCGACTGTCGAGAGTTTGCCGAGCGATGCCGCCAGCGCCACTAAATCCCTGGCATTAGCCGTACCCGCTCCCACACGACTGCACAATCTTTCGATGTCATAGATTTGGCTCAAACTGCTCCGTAAATTCTTGCGCAGGCTGTGATTTCTGGTCAGTTCCTCTACGGTATCGGCGCGATCGGCGATCGCCTGGATATCCTTGAGCGGCTGTAGCAACCAGCGGCGCAAAGCCCGACTGCCCATAGATGTGGCGGTTTGGTCTAATGCCCAGATTAACGATCCGGTAAGGGTGCCATCGCGTACGGTTTGCACGATCTCTAAATTGCGGCGCGTTTGATAATCGAGCAAAAGATAATCGCTAACCGTGTAGGTTGAGAGATTTTGCAAAGGAGCCTGAGTGTTCTTTTGCGTAGCGGAGAGATATTCCAATAAACCGCCTGCTGCTCTTACTGCTAGAGGTAAGCGATCGCAGCCAAAGCCTTCTAGCGATCGCACTCGAAACGTTTCTAAGAGACGCTGTTTGGCTTCGGTGAGAATAAATGGGGTCTGCGATCGCATCGTATAGCAAAAATGTTCCGGCAACTCCGGTGGAAGCGCTGGCACTCCACCACCTAAGGGATTGGGTGTATCGATAGGGATGAGAACTTCAGCGGGTTGCAATCGCAATAGTTCCTGTACTAGCTGCTCCGTACTATTTAGTTGCGTTGCCAAAAATTCACCTGTGGAAATGTCGGCATAGGCGATGCCCCAATTCTCTGAAGCCGAGACGATCGCTACTAGGAAGTTATTTTTCTTGGCCGTCAGCATCCCTTCTTCGATCGCGGTGCCGGGCGTAATCACTCGCGTCACTTCGCGTCGAACTAATCCCTGCGCTTCGGCAACGGTTTCCACCTGGTCGCAGATAGCAATGGAAAAGCCTTTTTCCACTAACTGGCTGGCATAACGCTCCAGGGCGTGATAGGGAATGCCTGCCATCGGAATGCGTCCCGCCTCTTTGCCGCCATCTCTGCCCGTCAGCACCAGTTCCAACACGCGCGACACAGTATGGGCATCTTCAAAAAATGTTTCGTAAAAGTCGCCCAAGCGGTACAGCAGTAAAGCCTGTGGGTACTGCTCCTTGACATCCAGGTAATGCTGCATCATGGGCGTTAAGGTCGAGCGATCGACCTGGGCTGAAAGTGGTATGGCGGATTCAGTCATTACTGGAGAATACTTAGGAGGTAAGAGTTTGATAAAGCTCCAGTTTACCAGGTCATTTCTTAATTAAAGAAACGAGAAGCAAGCTAGCTCAACATCAGAATTCAGTTATGTTAGGATCGAGCGCACGAGAAAAACTTTATGCGTCAACTCAAATACTTGGTTGCTTGTACCGTCGATCGCTTTATTGCTGGTCGTGATGATTCTTTCGACTTCTTTTTGATGGAAGGCGAACATATGACTGACATAATTCAGGAATTTCCTGAGACCATGCCAGCGCACCTACACGATCTCCTGGGAATTGCTGCCAATAATGAAAATAAGCATTTTGATACGGTCTTGATGGGGCGCAGAACCTATGAAATCGGTCAAAAGATAGGAATTACCAACCCCTATCCCCAGATGCAACAATACTTAATCTCTCGCAGTCTACAGGCAAGCCCAGATCCCAATATTAATTTAGTTTCTACCGATCCTGTCACCCTAGTCCGAGAATTGAAGCAGCAGCCTGGTAAGGATATCTGGCTGTGTGGCGGTGGCAATTTAGCAACAACACTTTTCCCAGCGATCGATGCGATGATTCTAAAAGTACATCCAGTCCTGCTGGGTACGGGTATCCCACTGTTGTCTGGTGCGATTAAACCAACCCCACTGGAAATCACCAGCAGCAAAATCTACAATAATGGTTGCATGTTATTGCATTACCGCTTGAAACATTGAAACAATGCAATGAACTTTTTAGGGCGTATTTTTGGTGTTTTTTGCACCCATCGATCGAATTCTTGGTAGAACGGCAGCAACTTCAGGGATGGAAATCTATGCGTTATCGTAGACTCAGCTACTCCTATACCGGCATTTTTACTGGAATGGGTTCCCCCTCGCCCACCGCTCCTTGGGGGAGCCGCATGCATGCAAGTTTTGCTCACCCGCAGTGGCACCCCCCTGCCGACCTGCACGAAACCCCCACAGCGTTAATTGTCAAAGTAGAAATTGCTGGTTTAGCAGATGAAGATTTTGAGATTTGTCTCTATGAAAATGCCCTGACGATCGAAGGGGAGAGAGCGTGGGAAATGCCCGAGGGAGATCGGCAATATCATGCGGTGAACATTCAATACGGATCGTTTCGTCTAGACGTACCCCTCAAACATAAGATCGATTGCGATCGCGTTCAGGCTCGCTACGATCGCGGTTTTCTCTACGTCATGCTACCGAAAATGGAGGTGGAGTCGTGACTCACGCAGGTTCGAGCAATGCTGGAAATAATAACGAGTATATTCCCGAGATTCCCGACGCGCTTCCGGTTTTACCGCTAATCGATACCGTGGTCGTACCCATGGCAGTAGCTCCCATTGTGGTGGGACACCAGCGCTCGATCGATCTAGTAGATGAGGTAATGCGTACCAATCGCCTGTTGGCATTAGTGGCTCAGCGCGATCCGGAAGCACATCCAGCGGGGCCAGACGATATCTACCGCGTCGGTACCGCCGCCATTATCCACCGACTCCTGCGGTTGCCAGATGGAACCTTACAACTGGTCGTGCAGGGATTAGAACGAATTCGGATTCTAGATTTTTTGCAGATAGAACCGTTTCTGGTGGCGAGAATTGACAGAGCGCCCGAACGCACGGTGGTAAATATGGAAATAGAAGCCCTGCGCCGTACCCTGGGCGACCTGTTTCGCAAACTCGTGCCTTTAACAAACGATATTCCCGACGAACTGGCATCTGCTGGCGACAATATCAGCGACCCGCGCATGTTTGCCTATCTGGTGACAGCGATGATGCCGATGGAAACTACAGTGCGGCAGGAAGTGTTGGAATTGGATGACACCGCAGATAAACTAAAACGGTTGATTAACTTGATGCAGCAGGAGCTAGCTGTCCGGGAGTTGCAACAGCAAATTGCTTCTGATGCCCGGGAAAAAATTTCCAAAACTCAACGGGAATATATTTTAAGAGAACAATTAAAGTCGATTCAGCAAGAACTGGGCGAGGAGGATACCGAGCAAGCCGAAATTCAAGAGTTGCGCCAACAGATGGAAGCAGCCAATCTACCTGCAGAAGCGCACAAAGAAGCCTTCCGAGAATTATCGCGACTGGAGCGCTTGCCCGCAATATCGCCGGAGTATGGTACGATCCGCACCTATCTCGACTGGATGGTGAGCCTACCCTGGAATGCCACGACTGGCAGCGCGATCGACCTCGTTTGTGCGGGTCAAATCCTCGATGAAGATCATTATGACTTGGAACGGATCAAAGACCGGATTTTAGAATACTTAGCGGTCAAAAAACTGAAAGCAGATCGTCAGGCTCAGTCAGGTTTACAGTCTCAATCTCAGCGGGAGACTGAGAATACCGATCGCAAAGAAACTGATAGCATGACTGAGAGCATTTTTGATGACAGCCGTCGAGAACCAATCCTGTGTTTTGTGGGACCGCCCGGTGTCGGCAAAACCTCTCTCGGACAGTCCATTGCCCGCGCCATGGGGCGCAAGTTCGTGCGTATCAGTCTGGGTGGCATTCACGACGAAGCCGAAATTCGCGGCCATCGCCGTACCTATATTGGAGCTTTACCCGGTCGCCTGATTCACGCCTTGCGACGAGCAGAAACTGCCGATCCCGTGTTTATGTTTGATGAGGTAGATAAGCTAGGCAGAGGCTTTCAAGGCGATCCGGCGGCTGCACTCTTAGAAGTTCTCGATCCAGCTCAGAATCATGCCTTTGTGGATACTTATCTCAGCGTTCCCTTTGACTTGTCCAGGGTGCTGTTTATCTGCACGGCAAACACAATTGAAACTATTCCATCACCGTTACTCGATCGCATGGAGATTTTGAGCCTTTCTGGTTACACGGAAATGGAAAAGCTGCACATTGCCCGTCGCTATCTGCTGCCCAAACAATTGCGCGCTAACGGTTTGCAGCTGCACGAACTCAAGATTCCCGATGCCGACTTGCAACGTATTATTCGCGAGTATACCCGTGAAGCGGGAGTACGCAATTTGGAACGGGAAATCGGTACTGTGATTCGCAAAGTGGCTCGCAAAATAGTCGAAGGTGCGACAACCCCAATTACGATTGAGGCGGAACAGATTCCAGATTACTTGCGACGACCCCGGTTTGAGAATGAAGTGGTGGAACGGATCGATCGCCCTGGCATTGCCACCGGCCTGGCATGGACTCCCGCAGGTGGAGACGTATTGTTTGTCGAAGCTGCAATGATGGGCGGACAGGAGGAACGGTTAGTACTGACAGGGATGTTGGGGGATGTGATGCGCGAATCGGCGCAGGCGGCTCTATCCTACGTGCATTCCAATGCGGAGAAACTCGGTATCGACCCCAAAACCTTTGTGGGTAAAGTGGTACACGTCCACGTACCTGCAGGGGCAACTCCTAAAGATGGGCCTTCGGCGGGGGTGACGATGGTAGCAGCGATCGCCTCCCTTGCCTCTGGCCGCTTGGTAAGGAACGATGTGGCTATGACTGGCGAAATTACGCTGCGCGGGAAAGTGCTACCTGTAGGCGGTATTCGTGAAAAAATGCTGGCTGCCTATCGAGCAGGAGTAAAAACGGTGATTTTGCCGCAGCGCAACCAACCAGATCTGGAGGACGTGCCCGATGAAGTGCAACGCGACCTGAAGTTTGTGTTTGCAACTGCTGCTGAGGAGGTGTTGGCGGCTGCCCTGGCACCTGTATGAGGTGGCGGCATCCTGCAAGAGTGGCGCGCAACTCTCGTGGCACGGCAGTAGCGCGATATCCTCACCCCAATTCTCCAGCTATAGCGGTTTTCAATTGAGAACGGGTTTTATTTTTGGGGTGAAGGGGTTCCACACGGCAGTGGCTCTAGCGGGAAACCCCCAAGACCGCCCTGCCTCCCCTTCTTGGGGGCAACGCCCCCAACCCCCCTACTCCTTCCGATCTGAAAACCGCTATATAACTATTTATTTTTGTTGCACCCTGATTTAGTGCAGGCGAGTTTTGGGTAAAGATAGTGTAAGGATATAGCCGTAGACAGATCGGTTATTACAGGGGGTGTGGGCGCAGCGCCCACACGCAGGGGTGGAAACCCTGCACCCCGTCCTAAGCCTATTGGCTATAGCTATAAAGTAAAAAATAAGGAAAAGGCGGGAGCATCCCGGTTTTGCAATTACCCCTCCACCTCCGGTACCTCCCCTTGCCAAGGGGAGGATGGGTGGGGTTATGAACCTGCAAACTTGAGATGCACCCGAAAAGGCGGTTGTTTGACTGCATAAATTAGTTGCGTCAGGGGGATAGTAAAGGATGAGGATATTAGGAATGGAAGCACCAAACAGGAGCAACCCTAAAGTTCAAGATCGAGATTTTCTACAGATTGTCCTGGCTGAGTCTAACTCAACCATTAGCGAGCCAATTGTAGCTGAATTAGGCAAAGACCAACATCGGATCGTCAGATGCGCCAACCTTCAAGAGACAAATCGGGCAATGGACAGTCACGTGCCCGATCTGTTAATTATTGGCAATTTAGAAGATTCGAGTTGTTTAGAGGTATTTCGCGAGTGCGCGCAAAAATTTCAAAATTTGCCGATAATCTTGCTGTGTCATACGCTTGAGGTCAACCAATTTTTCAAGGATTGGGTAGTTGCCAAAGGCGGCTGCGATGTCATGAGCGGTTCCCCTACAAAACTGCATCTACTCAGGCAAGGGTTGCAAAATTTGATGGGTCGAGACCAGTCTGTCGAACCAGCTCAAGCTGCTCCTGCGCCTGCAAAAATTCAAGAACCTGCTCCACCACCTGCACCTGCATCTAAGCCTGCATCGAATCTGCCCAGCCCGCCGCCGCCACTACCAAAACCACCACAAGCGATCGCGCAAAATGCCAAACCTGCACCAAAAGAGCCGGTAAAAGCTGCCCCAATTCCCACCTCAAGCCCTGGTAAGAGTTCGCGCTTCCAACAAACCTTAACTTATCAACAAACTCTTGCCGCCCTGAATGAAATTTCGGAAATAAGTCTCAAGTACTTCGGAGGTCTGGTGATTGGTAATTATTGGAAAAAAGCCCATAAAAGCTTAACAGCAGAACATCTCTGGCTGGAATGCTGGTCGGTCGATCATACTGGGGTAATTTCCTTTGTCAGCCAGGATATCCCGCAAGAAAACCTGACTGAGAGGCAATTCGAGAGTTTACTGCTTTGGGTCAAAGGCTTTCTTAAGGAATGCGATCGCATCATTGCCGATTACATAGAGCTTTTGCGGCAGAGCAACCCATCCGAACAGGTCAAACAGATTATTACCAATCTCTAAACACTCATAAGCATAAATTATCATGTAAATGCTACTGCCTTGTAAATATTTGGGTAGTATTACATTCAAGAGTTGTATTTGATTTTTAATATTAACTTTTGTAATTACCTTACAAGTGCTTGCTGCGATCGGCAATTTCAAATTAATTTAAACCATCAAACAGGGGAGATATTAATAAATTATGACCAAATCTAATCGTACGGAAGAAAAGTCACACACTGTTTCCTCTGCTGATGCCCGACATAATGCTGCCACATTGAGAATAGTCCTGGCCGAATCCAACCCTGCAATCCATCAGAGACTACTAAAAACTATTGAAGGGATTGGCAAGTGGATTGTCTATCCTTGTTCGGAATATACAGAGCTAGTCCAGACCCTCTCATCCGGTGCTGCCGATCTGCTGATTTTAGGTAATGTCGATAATGGTAGTTGCTTTGAAATCTTCCAACTCTGTAATAAGGAATGGGATAAGTTACCCGTAATTTTAGTATCCCATGAAGTCGTTATCCCTGAGTTCTACCGTCACGCGCTAGCAGAGAGCAAGGGCTTGGGTGGTGTTGTTAGTAGCGATCCCATCAATCATAACGAACTGGTGCGCGTAATTCAGAATGTCACCGGAGTGATTCGCGCCCAGAAACAGGCACAGTCTTTGAATTTCCCCTCGGTTAAAGATGTGGATACTTTTGTCCCGTTACAAATTGACAGCCAATTAACAACAGCAGCCACAGGCGAACAATTACTGAACGTATTACTCAGCAATAAAGTTAACGTTCTCAAAGCCTGCGGTGGCAACGGGCGTTGTGCCACCTGTCATGTCTTTGTGAAAGAGGGGATGGATGCTTTATCGCCTCCTACACAGCAAGAACGTTTGACATTGAGTTTAATGCGGATCGAGCAATCTAATGCCCGTCTAGCTTGTCAATGTAAAGTTTTGGATCGCGGCGTTGTTCTAGAAGTTCCCAAGGGGAAATATGTAAATTCAGAAGCAGAATTAGAGTCACTGGTTGGCAAGAAAGCACAGCAATCTCTCGTGCACCCATTCACAGGGGAAGTGTTGGTGCAGGAAGGAAAACTCATTCTGCGCACTGCTTTGGAAAAAATGCAAGAACTAAACCGCGAGTTCGAGAAAGAAATGGGAGTTCTATTATCCTTGCACGAAGGTATTTAAAATTATGAAAACCACGAAAGAGATCGTAACTTTTCAGACTCCTCCAGTTCCCATGCCCTCTGTCTGGAGAGTCTGTCACTACAGCCGATACACCTTCTTCAACTTCGATATGCAGCAAGGTGAGATCTGGGACTATCATCAGCAACGCAATATTCTAGCAGGAGAAGAATTCATCGTTTCTCTGCTCAAAGGCTTAGAGCATGAAGTTGGTGAGTCCGCTGGCTGGCTGCTATACACGATCGGTCTGAACTGGGGCAAGCAAGATGCGATCGCATTTGAAGAATGGTTGGAGGGGTACTATAAACTCACTCTGCAAACTGCTAATCTCGCCTTTGCCATGGAGACATGGTGGTGGCCCCTAACCGCCCAAGGTTGGGGAACGTGGAAGTTAGACCTGCAATCACTCAAAGATGGCTTCATTTTTGTCGATCTGTTTGACTCAGCCGTGGCTAAAACGTTAGGTAATATCGGTAAGCCTGTATGTCACCTTTATGCTGGCCTGTTAGCAGGATTCTTTAGCGTAGTCTTTAATAAGAACCTGAGCAGCACTGAAGTGCAATGTTACTCTATGGGTAATGATTTCTGTCGTTTTCTCATTGGTTCAGAAAAACGCATTCGAGCCACCGAGTTTTGGATTTCTTCCGGCGCAACAGCAGCGGATATTGAGAACCGCTTCCTCGCAGAAGAAATTCCCGCTGAAGTCGAACTACTAGTCAAAGAAGGTTAGACATGAAAAGCGATCGCGGCTCGACCAAAAAAATAAAAACCGATTTCCTCAGCCTGTTTCTGAGTTGGCTAAGAGGAATTGGGAGCAAACTGAGGCGCATGGTGAGGCGCTTGCTTTACCCAAATCGGGGTAGACGCGCCCAGATGGTGGCACATACGCCTGACATTAAAATTGCTCCATTAATGGGAGCAGAGAAGATTCATCAAATGGAATCTTTAACTGTTGGGAGTTTGATGACAAAAGTAGAGTGGCAGGCTCCCCAAAAGATTAGCGCTGAAATACCTCTAGAAACTCTAGAAGCAACACCTACCCGTAAAAGTATCCCTGGATTTGACGAGTCGGAATCTCTAACGGTGGGTAATGCACGCGCAAGCTTGCAGCTAACTACACCTCGCCCTGTTACGGAGGAAATGCCTGAGCCTGACTCAAAAGTGGCAGTTTCTTCAATCCAGGCGGTATATCCTTCCGATCGCATGCCTCCAATTATGGGAACAGAACAATTCCCTCGCCGACGCTCTTTAACAGTTGGCAATCTACTGGAGACCGTCCAGTGGAAGACTCTCCAGTCACCTTCTCAAACCTCTACTATCGAAGACAAGATTAATTGGGATTAGAAGTCTAGATTGTAGCGCCAGCTTAGACCAACTGGAGATACAAGTTTTACAGATATCGCAAATTTAAGGAGAATAATTCATGATTACTTTATTAGAAAATGTCCTCGAGCGAGCGGATGGTAATTACGTAAGTCCTGAGGATCTTCAGCTTTTGGATAAGGCACTTTCTTCTTGGAAGGCTCGTAAAGCGGCATATAATGCCTTGCAAGAGAAGGAACCTGACATTATTAGCGCTGCTGTGACAATGATGAAAAATGGCGATCGCTTCGAATCGAAACCAATGGATAGTCTGGGGGTAGATCGCTGCCAAAGAGATATGACTTTGGGATTGCGTTGCTGCGCTCTTGCCATGCTGTTACAAGATGAAGAAATGCTGAAAGATAGAGTACTGTACTGGCAACAAAATATTTTCCGTGCCATGCAACTGAACTATCAGGGCTACAAGTTTCTTTGGCAAGCAGTCAAATCTCAACTCCCCGGCGAGCAGGCGGCATTCTTTAGCCCCTACATGAAGCTTGCCCATGAAATGATGGCCGCCGAGTAAATATTAACTGACAAGGAGAAAATCGATGGAATTATCCTCCCCACAGAAGGAGTCAATTCCTTCTAGTTACTTTAACCCAAGAGCTTATGTCAAGTCCAACCCCGCCACAGGCTTGTTAGCTAGCCGCCAGGGCAAGCGCTTGATCGCTTTACCGGAATTACTAATTAGTAGCATTCACGACACCTTGCACGAAGAAGCTGGAGAAGCAGCTCCCATCGCTTTCTATACATTTGGCTTCAGTTGGGGCAAGTCTTTCTACGAGAGAATGCGCAAAGAATTGGAAGTCTATAACGGCTGCTCCATTGACGAGATGAATGCTCCTGAATTTTTTGCGACTTTGCAACAGCTCTGGGGCGTGCATGGCTTAGGTCAAATTACCGTGGATTTCTCTTTTGCTAAACAGGGGCTTTTGCTGGTGACAATTGAGAACTCAGGTATATCCAAAGCGGAGGCGCGCTCTGTATCTAAATCCTTCAGCATAGAAGCGGGATTTCTTGGAGGTTGGTTTTCAGCCCAAACTCAGCGCGGTTTGGGTGCTTGCGCCACCGACTGGGATGTAGAGCTTCGCCGAACGCAGTATTTAGTTGGAGCAAAATCGCAAATCGAACAAATTGAGTCGAAGTTTATTAGTCAAGGCAAGAGAACGCAAGCGATTATGGAAAATATTTAAGTCCTAGGATCGATCCCAGTAACCGTAAAGGGGTCAGGCACGGGGGCACTGCCCCTACGGTTATCGGTATCGATCGATCCGTTTGTGCGTGGGAATTATAGCTGTAGACAGATCTGTTAGGACAGGGGGTGTGGGGGCTGCGCCCCACGCAGGGGTCCACCCCTGCACCCCGTCCTAAGCCTATTGGCTATAGCTATAGCTAGTACACCAAAACCAAAGTTTTGGAGGGGGTGGAGGGGGTGAAACCCCCTTCTGGGGGCAAAGCCCCCCATTCCCCCATGTTGCAAAATTTATGATTTGCGACACTAGGCATCGTTTAATGCCGCAATGCCGGGGAGGACTTTGCCTTCCAGCAGTTCAAGGCTAGCGCCACCACCAGTAGAGATATGGCTCATCTGTTCGGCCACGCCTACTTTTTCTACTGCTGCTACGGAATCGCCGCCACCGATGATCGTGATCGCACCTTTGCCAGTTAGACCGGCTAGGGTATGGGCGATCGCTTCGGTACCGACAGCAAACTTATCAAACTCAAATACACCCATCGGGCCGTTCCAAATGACGGTTTGGCAGTCCGCTAAAGCATCTTGAAATACTTTGACGGAGTCAGGGCCGATATCCAGACCCATCCAGCCATCGGGAATACCGTTGATGCTGACGGTTTGCGAGTTAGCATCGGGCTTGAAGTCATCGGCGACAACCACATCTGTGGGCAAGAGGAACTGCACGCCGCGCTCTTTTGCCATTGCTTCTAGCGATCGCGCTAGATCTAACTTATCTTCCTCAACCAAAGATTTACCTACTGCTAAGCCACGGGCTTTGTAGAAGGTGAAGATCATGCCACCGCCGAGGAGCAACTTATCGACCTTGCCGAGCAATGCTTCGATCACACCAATTTTGCTCGATACTTTAGAACCACCCACGATCGCTGCTAAGGGGCGCTTTGGCGAGTCAATCGCACCGCTGAGGTACTGCAATTCTTTGTCCAGCAGGAATCCAGCTACAGAAGGACTGAGGTACTTCGTCACGCCTTCGGTAGAGGCATGGGCGCGGTGAGCAGTCCCAAAAGCATCATTGACATACATATCTGCCACCAAAGCAAGCTTCCGTGCAAATTCTGGGTCGTTTTTCTCTTCTTCAGGGTAGAAGCGGACGTTTTCCAGCAATGCTACGCCGCCATTACCCAAGTTGCTAACTTTAGCTGCTACATCATCGCCAATGCAGTCATCGCACTTGACCACAGGTTGCCCTAATAACTCGGCCAAGCGAGTAGCGATCGGGTCAAGTCGGAGGCTCTCGGTAACACCTTTTGGTCTACCCAAGTGACTAGTTAGAATTACTTTAGCACCAGCATTAGTCAAATGCTGAATGGTTGGTAGTGCTGCCCGAATACGGGTATCATCCGTAATTGCACCCGTTGCATCTTGAGGGACATTAAAGTCAACCCTAACCAAAACTTTCTTGCCCGCGAGGTCAGAAGAAGTTAAATTTGCTAAAGTTTGCTTAGGCACTGGAAAAATCCTCCAATTTTTACTTGTGTTTGTTAATGTCGTTCTAGATCTTACCTAAGAGTAGATGTTTAATACGATCTTGTTTCCTGTCAATCGAAGTCGCGAAGCCCGTCAAGCCGCTGACGTGGCGATCGAGATGGTAAAAAAATATCAGGCGCGATTGGTTGTCCTGTCTGTAGTTGAACCTGCTGAGGGTGAAGATGCGAACGCAGCATCCGCTGAAGCTACAGAACTATTGAATAAAGTCAAAGCTACCCTGCAAGAAGTAGGGATTGCCGCAGAACTGAAACTTGCGCAGGGTAAGCCTGCGTTTGCCATCTGCGATGTTGCCGATGAAGTTGGAGCAGACCTCATCATCATTGGTTCTCGGGGCATGAGCCTGACAGACGAACACCCCGAGGGCAGCGTTAGCCAGAAGGTAATTAACCTTTCCCCTTGCCCAGTTCTGGTCGTACCCTGATTATGCGGATGAAAGGACTCGAACCTTCACGTCAAAGACACTAGAACCTAAATCTAGCGCGTCTACCAATTCCGCCACATCCGCGAACCGAATATCCATCATACTGCAAACTGGGAATGGCAGTGATGGCAATCTATAAAAAATTTAGGTTGTTGTAAAAAATTCACTGACGTAAGGGCAGGTTTTGTACAAGCACTATTGGTAAAAGTCAATAACTTCTATCCAAACCTGCCCCTGCCCGTACATAGAGCATATAAGTGAAAATTTACAGGTAGAAATTTCTTCGCTGACCGCTGCTAGCTAACTTTCACACATTATTTCAGATTGCTATATGACAATTTGCCAGTGTTAAAATTTCATCAGAGACTGTCTGGAACCTAATTGCAAGCGGTCTACCATCCCCTTTGTGCAACTACCAAAAGCTCCAAAATCAAAGGCGCAAAAAATCGACCGATCGCAGGTCTATCCTTGCCCGTGCCCAAAACGCGCTAAACTCAAACCAATTACGCTGACTGATGCCTTTGGCTGCGATCGCTGCTCTTTAATTTTTGCGATCGAAGATGATAGCTACAGCTTAGTACGCCTAGGAGGTATAGATCCCTATCGCCGTGCTTGGTATTGGAATGGCATGCGCTGGCAGCCCGTACGCCATGTCAACTTCAATTACGCCAGAGAACTTTTACCGATACAGCTAGTTATGGTGCTATCGGTTGTATTAATGTTTTTATTATTAGTAGCTATTAGCCAAACTCAAGATAGAAGAATTCTGCTTGCGATCGTAGTTACTATTCCAATTATTCTAGTAGTCTACTGGTTATTACTGTTGCGCCGTCGGGAACCTTAGTTGAAGATCGAGTTATGAATACAGTAAGCCCAGTACCTGAAGATTTAACGGGTTTTGTCTATCAATCCCATGCAGCTTCCATGTACCTTGCCTCCGTCAAATTCGAGCAGAGGAATCAAATCCTGCAAGAAATCGCAGAAGTTTTCAAGCAGCAGCGCAATCAGGTATTAGAGGCGAATACGCTCGATCTTGAGGCCAGTCGAGAAATGGCCGTACCTGATATTCTGCTGGAGTGGCTGAAACTAACACCGGAACGCCTCCAAAACGCAATTGACTGTATTAAGCAACTAGCATTATTGCCCGATCCTCTATCTGCAGGTATTTCCAACCCCGATGGCTTCAGGCGCGTGCCGCTAGGCGCAATGGCATTTGTTTATGAGGCATTTCCCCAACTGGGACTGGTGGCAGCCGGTATGTGTTTAAAGGCGGGGAACAGCCTGATCCTCAAGGGGGGAAACGAAAGTATTAACACCAATACCGCGATCGCAAATATCATCCAGGATGTACTGCATAGTTTCGACCTACACGATGCCACGCTGGCGATCGCTCCTAAGGGCAGTGCCATCAAAGATTTACTGACCCAGGAAAAGTATTTACGATTGGCAATTCCCTACGGTCGTCCTAGCTTTGTCCAGCAGGTGTGCAAACAATCAACTGTGGCAGTAATGCCTTCGGTAATGGGTAACTGTTATGCCTATATCTCCCCCACCAGCAGCCTGGATTATGCTTACCAGATCGTCAAATCCAGTCGCAGTAGCGAGCCTGACCCTGTCAATGCCATTGAAAAAGTCATAGTACATCGCGACTGGCTCGATCGCGGTCTGGTGGACTGGATTATTCGCCTGCAAGAACAGGGACTGGCAGTGCGGGGCTGCGACACCATTGTGGCGCACTGTCGCCCGCATATAGATCGCCTGCACAGCGAAGTGGCCGCAGAGACCCAGTGGGGACAAGCTTATCTTGACGACATTATTGCAATTCGGGTAGTGGATCGCCTCGCTGAGGCGATCGCCTGGATAAACCAGTACAGTAGCGGTCATGCCGATGCCATCCTCACGGACTCGCTCCAGGAAAGCCACCAATTTGCCAACGAAGCCAATAGCAGTACCATATACATCAATACCCCAAATCAATTTAAGCGTCTTGGTAGCCTGGATGCCAATGGCAATAAACGAGTACTGCTGGGGATGTCTAGTCTGAAGACGCGCGGTTCATCTCGCCATCCGGGCGCGATCGATTTGTACGCTCTTACTACTACTAAACGAGTTATAACGGGTTAACTATGAAACTTCTCCACACAATGCTCCGGGTTGGCGATTTAGAGCGCTCGATCGCTTTTTACTGCGATATTTTGGGAATGAAGTTGTTGCGCCGCAAGGACTATCCCGATGGCAAATTTACCCTGGCATTTGTCGGCTACGGCGATGAAGCCAGCAATGCTGTCATCGAACTAACCCATAACTGGGATACGCCATCCTACGATTTGGGTAATGGCTTTGGTCACGTGGCTTTGGGAGTTGAAAATATCTATACTGCCTGCGATGCGATCAGATCGTTGGGTGGTAAGGTGACGCGCGAACCGGGGCCGATGAAACATGGTTCTACCGAAATTGCTTTTGTTGAAGATCCCGATGGCTACAAGATCGAACTGATCCAACTCAAAGGCAGGGCTGATTAGTTGCTTGTTAATTGCACTGGTTTTGTTGCAAGATTGTGGGGTTGGCAAAAACAGGTACTTGCAAGCTTTTAATGAAAGTATTAATCGATCTCGACACAACGCAGGCGCACCAGCGCCTCACTATTGATACTACTGGATCGGCAAAATCGGGGTTAAGGGGTAGCATATCGATACCAGGGGATAAGTCTATTTCCCATCGGGCTTTAATGCTGGGTTCCCTGGCGGAAGGTGAAACGCGAATTCGGGGCTTGTTGTTGGGGGAAGATCCGCGCAGCACTGCCGCCTGTTTTCGGGCGATGGGAGCAACCATATCCGATCTCAACTCCGATCTGGTTTGCGTGCAGGGGATTGGCTTAGGCAACTTAATGGAGCCACAGGATATTCTCGATGCTGGGAACTCCGGTACGACCATGCGGCTGATGCTGGGCGTTCTGGCCAGCCATGCCGGACGTTTTTTTGTCGTGACTGGCGATCGCTCGTTGCGATCGCGCCCCATGTCCCGCGTAGTCAACCCACTGCGTCAAATGGGTGCCAGTATTTGGGGGAGGGAAAGCGGAGCCAAAGCACCGCTCGCCATCTCAGGGCAAAACCTGTTACCAATGCGCTACAACTCACCTGTTGCTTCCGCACAGGTGAAGTCTTGTCTGCTGCTAGCAGGCTTAATGACTAATGGCGAGACAATCGTGACGGAGCCGGAGCGATCGCGCGATCACAGCGAACGGATGCTGGCAGCCTTTGGTGCCGATCTGACCGTTGATGTCAGTACGAATACAGTGTCGCTAAAAGGACCTGCCCGCTTGATCGCTCAAGAGATTACCGTACCGGGTGATATCAGTTCCGCCGCATTTTGGTTAGTAGCTGGTTCGATCGTGCCGGACTCAGATTTGCTAATTCAGAATGTTGGCGTTAACCCCACGCGTACGGGCATTCTGGAGGCACTGGCAGCAATGGGAGCCGATATCACGCTGGAAAATGCCCGTGAAGTAACTGGCGAACCCGTAGCCGATCTGCGGGTTCGATCGACCAAACTCAAGGCTTGCAAAATTGGCGGTGGGGTCATCCCGCGCCTGATTGACGAAATTCCCATCCTGGCAGTTGCGGCTGCCTTTGCCGAAGGCACTACCATCATCGAAGATGCCGCCGAACTACGCATTAAAGAAAGCGATCGCATTGCAGCGATGGCAAAAGAACTCTCTAAGTTAGGCGTAAATATCAGCGAGCTACCCGACGGTCTAGAAATTAAAGGAGGCAACCCGTTAGTGGGAGATGCCGTGGACAGTTACGACGATCACCGCGTTGCCATGAGCTTAGCGATCGCGGCGCTGATGGCAGATGGCAAAACCGTCATCGATCGTGCCGAATCTGCGGCGATCTCCTATCCATCATTCGTTCCTACTCTGCGACAGGTTTGCGTTTAGTCAAAATCCCGCTGCGACTCCTTTTTCTTTTTGAGGATGCGAGTGACGATAAAAGCGATCGCCGCCACGATTAGAATTACTAAAACGATCTTGGAAACAGGCCCGAGATAGTCATCCACCAAGGTATAGTTTTTGCCCAGCAAAAAGCCAGCTCCCGTTAAGAAAGTCGTCCAAATGGCAGTGCCAATTGTGGAATAAATGACAAATGGTGTCAGTGGCATCCGCGCAATACCTGCGGGAATGGAAATTAGGGTGCGCACTACTGGCACGAGGCGACCAAACAGTACGCCACGAGTACCGTACTTCTCAAACCAATGTTTAGAACTGTTAACATCTTTACCCGAAATGCCGATCCACTTACCGTAACGATCCATCAACCGTCCTAAACGCTCCGCCCCTAACAGCGATCCTGCAAAATACCAAGGAAAAGCACCCAGTACCGTACCAATTACACCTACGATGATCGACGGTACTAGCTGGAGTTGCGTATTAGGTAAGGAAGCCGTGTAGCCTGCCAAGGGCATGATCAGTTCGGAAGGAATAGGGGGGAATAGATTTTCTAGAAACATGAGCAGTCCAATTCCCAAATACCCCAGGGAATTCATGGTGTTAACGATCCATTCATTCATCCGCCTAAATTCCTAATAGTTAAGAACAAAGTACTAGCTACTAAATCATGGTATCGCTATTCGGCAAGAACGCAAATTGAGATCTCTAGAAAGAAGGCAGCGATAAGTCCCTAAGTTCAACGCCGACAGTAGAGTACTACGACTGTGAGGTCGTCGGGAAGGGAAATGCAATCGGGAGCAAGGCCAATCAGGCGGTTGAGAATATCTGCAGCACCATCGACTCCTTTTAAAGGCTCTACCAATGCATTCACATCTTTTGCCAAGGGTGGAAAAACCTCAAGCAAGCCGTCGCTGTAGAGGAGCAGGGCATCGCCGCGATGCAATTGCGTACTGCCACCTTGATAGTTTTGATCGGGAAGGATGCCGATGGGCATGCCTCCCTTATCTAAGTGTTCGAGCCTACCATCGGCACGCCGGATCAGGACGTGACCGTGCCCGGCATCTACATAGTTAAGCTGGCGTTCTGCCAGATCTAGCTGCCCCTGAAAGAGGGTCACAAAGCTCTCTGCCCGCACCAAGTCTGGTTCCAATGTACTATCTATTTTGCGGATTTTCTGCGGTGGTAAACTTTGGGAATCGATCGCATGTAAAGTTGCTCTCACGGTTGTCATTAAAAGTGCCGCAGGCATACCTTTACCCATCACATCTCCCAATGTGAAGTTAAATAGATCGGGTGAGGATAACTGCCAATCGTAGAAATCCCCGCCCACTTCTTTAGCAGGAATGCAGCGAGCAGCTAACTCAAATCCTGGTAAGGGGGGAATCGTCTTAGGCAACAGATCCGCCTGCACCTGACCGGCACGAGCCAGTTCTGCTTGCAAGGCTTTGTTGGTTTTTTGGAGTTCGTTTGTGCGTTCCTCAACTTTCTGTTCTAGCGATCGCGAATAATCTTCCAACTGGGCGCGGGACTGTTGAATCTCCGCACTCATCCGATCGAATGCCTTTGCCAGTACGGATATTTCCTTAATATTGCTGGCTGGGATCTCTTGCCCAAATTCCCCTTCTGCCATCTTATGGCTCGCCCGTTCCAATTGCTGCAGGGGGCGAGCGATCCAGCGGGCAATGAGAAAGCCACACAATATAGCGATCGCCAACGCCAGCAAACAAAGGCCAAGTGTAGTGAGATTATTAGCATAAATTTGCCCTAAGAAGTCTGACTCCGGCACCACTACAATAATCAGCCAGTTCAAACCATACTCATCTTTCCAATTCCTAATCTGAACGAACTGTCGCTCGCCTGAAAGTAGAAATTCCAGCTCCTGCTCCCTCCCTAAATTGTCAAACGAGCCAAATTTCTCAAGCAGATGTTGTGCGGTTGCCTGGAGCAGCGGATCGTTACTCTCAGTAGCGTGCAAGCGTTTCACCTCAGATCCCGTCACAATAAACGGTTGCGCGTCGGTTGAACTAGCTACAATTTTCCCGGAACGCTCGACGATCATCGTTTTACCTGATTGTCCCACTTTGAGACTTTGGAGGAATTGACCAACTTGACTGAGAATATAGTCCACGCCAATCACGCCAATTAGCTGTCGCTGTCGATCGTAAAGAGGGTAGCTATGGGAAACAGATAATACTTGTCGGTTTTGCCATTGATAGATGGGAGTCCAGGTTGGCTTACCTGCCTTAACAGCGCTGATATACCAGCCTTCCTGCCTGACATCCTGTTCGTCTCGCTCTACACTATGCAAGCCCTGACGATTCCCTTTCCCATCAGTTGTATAGGTGTAGATGCGATCTATCCCCTGGCTCTCCAAAATCTCCGAGATTCGCAATTCCCCATTGTCAAGTCTCTCCACACCAATAAATTCGCGTTTTTCATTAGCGAAGTTAATATATCCCACATCAAACAAACGCATCTGCTGCCAAAAGTATTTACCCAACTTGGTAAAATCTTTAAGGTCGAATATGCCTATATCGATCGCGTTGGCATTGGCACGATTGATCTTGGGTGGCAGAGCCAGGTAGCGATCGAGCTGGGTATCGATGCGCTCCACAATTTCATGACGCAATTGATTGGCAACATTGTTAACGGCTTCTTGCCCGTTACGCCATGACAACCACCCGGTCAGACCGACTGCAGCACATATTTGCACCACAAAAGGCACCATCAAGACTGACTTGAGCGATATCTGGTGAACTCGATCTGACTTTATTTGCTGCTTTTGTGCCATTGCCAAAGAGCGATCTATAAGCCTATCTATAAATACGGTGACATGTTTATATACGTTGACTATACAGTAGCTAAGACGGAGGACATTGCCCACTCTGCGTACTAGACGGATACAAGCATAGCAGCCATGAAAACATCAAACTAAATTTGACGCAATTTAGTTAATTTTGCTATGATGATGTGCTGTTGATTTAATCATGTAAGACTGCAACCACACTAACTATTTATGCCCACTATCCAGCAGCTCATTCGTAGTGAGCGACAAAAGGCAACTCAGAAAACAAAGTCCCCAGCCCTCAAAAGCTGCCCGCAACGTCGGGGCGTATGTACGCGCGTGTACACCACAACGCCAAAGAAGCCAAACTCTGCACTGCGCAAGGTCGCACGCGTACGCTTGACTTCTGGATTTGAAGTTACAGCCTACATTCCTGGTATTGGGCATAACCTCCAAGAACATTCAGTAGTAATGATTCGGGGCGGTCGGGTAAAAGACTTGCCCGGTGTTAGGTATCACATCATTCGCGGTACGCTTGACACTGCTGGGGTAAAAGACCGCAAGCAAGGTCGCTCTAAGTACGGAGCCAAGCGTCCCAAGCCCGGACAAGCTGCTGCACCTGCTGGCAAGAAAAAGTAATTCTCTGCTTATTGTTTGTTATTAGCTTGCTAATAGGATTGCTACTGAATTCACCTACTTTTAGTAGCGTATTATGAACAAATCTTTCTCACAGCGAATACGTACACACAAGTAACCTCAATCTCTTAAATTTTAAGTATCCTAAAATGTCACGTCGTACCAAAGCCGCTAAGCGCGTTACTCCACCTGACGCTGTATATAACAACCGCTTAGTTAATATGTTGATTAAGCGTCTGATGAAATGCGGCAAGCTCTCCCTTGCCTCTCGGATTGTATATGAAGCCATGGAAACAGTCGCCGAGCGTACTGGCAGTCCCGCAATTGAGATTTTCGATCGGGCGATCCGCAATGCTACTCCCCTGGTGGAAGTGAAAGCCAGACGGGTGGGTGGTGCTACCTATCAAGTACCGATGGAAGTGCGCAGCGATCGCGGCGTTGCTTTGGCGTTACGCTGGCTAGTGCAGTATTCCCGTTCTCGTCCCGGACGTAGTATGGCAAGCAAACTGGCTAACGAGTTGATGGATGCCGCTAACGAAACAGGCGGTACCGTACGCAAGCGCGAGGAGACTCACAGAATGGCGGAAGCTAACAAGGCATTCGCACATTACCGTTACTAACAGATCTAGTCTTAAGAACGGGACGCACTATTACATGAGATCTATGGATTCTTGGTAAGTTCTTAAGACTGTGGTTTATGAGTGTGTCTGAGAAAAGCTATAATTCTTAATACAAATTTCAAGTTCCTGGCATTTACGAGGAAAAACAGTCGTGGCACGAACCATAGCCTTAGATAAAGTACGCAATATTGGGATTGCAGCGCACATTGACGCTGGCAAAACCACAGCGACCGAGCGTATCTTGTTTTATTCTGGTGTAGTGCACAAAATTGGTGAGGTGCACGAGGGTACAGCAGTAACAGACTGGATGGAGCAAGAGCGCGAGCGCGGTATTACCATCACTGCGGCTGCCATCAGTACCAGTTGGAAAGATCATAAGATTAATATTATCGATACTCCCGGACACGTAGATTTCACCATTGAGGTGGAACGTTCTATGAGAGTATTGGACGGAGTTGTGGCGGTATTCTGCTCTGTCGGTGGCGTGCAACCTCAATCAGAAACGGTTTGGCGGCAGGCCGACCGTTACAAAGTGCCTCGCATCGTCTTCGTGAATAAGATGGATCGCACCGGTGCTAACTTCTTTAAGGTGTACGGTCAAATCCGCGATCGCCTGCGTGCCAATGCCGTGCCGATCCAAATTCCCATCGGCAGCGAAGATAAACTCAGAGGCATTGTGGATCTCGTTAAAATGCGGGCCTTCATTTATACGAACGATCTGGGCACGGATATTCAGGAAACTGATATCCCTGAAGATGTCTTGGAAGAGGCAAACGAGTACCGTGCCAAGTTGGTCGAATCAGTCGCCGAAACTGACGATGTCTTAACTGAAAAGTATTTAGAAGGTGAAGACCTCACCGAAGAAGAGATCAGGAATGGACTGCGGACTGGTACCATCAACGGCACCATCGTTCCCATAACCTGTGGCTCTGCCTTTAAGAATAAGGGCGTGCAGCTCTTATTAGATGCCGTAATTGATTATTTGCCATCCCCAATTGATGTACCGTCAATTCAGGGTCTACTTCCCGATGGCAGTACGGATGCAAGACCAGCCAATGATGAAGCACCCATGTCGGCGCTTGCTTTTAAAATCATGGCCGATCCCTATGGTCGTCTCACTTTTATTCGCGTCTACTCCGGCGTACTCAAGAAAGGCTCCTACGTGCTTAACTCTACTAAAGATAAGAAGGAACGCATTTCCCGCCTGATTATCCTCAAAGCCGACGATCGCATTGAGGTAGACGAGATGAGGGCGGGCGACTTAGGTGCCGTGCTGGGCATGAAGGATACCTTTACTGGTGACACCCTTTGTGATGATGCCGCACCAATCGTGCTGGAGTCGCTGTTTATTCCAGAACCCGTAATCTCGGTAGCGGTAGAACCCAAGACCAAACAAGACATGGAGAAGCTCTCTAAAGCCTTGCAGTCTTTGTCGGAAGAAGATCCCACATTCCGCGTCATGGTCGATCCAGAGACCAACCAGACCGTGATTTCCGGCATGGGCGAACTGCACCTAGAGATTCTGGTCGATCGGATGTTACGCGAATTTAAAGTGGAAGCTAATGTGGGTGCGCCTCAAGTCGCATACCGCGAGACTATCCGCAAACCGGTTCGCGCCGAAGGGAAATTTGTGCGCCAGAGCGGCGGTAAAGGTCAATACGGTCACGTCGTGATCGAGTTGGAACCTGCCGAACCCGGTACCGGTTTTGAGTTTGCTTCTAAGATTGTGGGTGGTTCCGTACCCAAGGAATACATCAATCCTGCCGAGCAGGGTATGAAAGAAGCTTGCGAGTCTGGGATCGTAGCGGGATATCCCGTGATCGACCTGCGCGCAACCTTGGTTGACGGTTCGTACCATGATGTTGACTCTTCAGAAATGGCTTTCAAAATTGCTGGCTCCATGGCAATTAAGGAAGCTGTAATGAAAGCCAGCCCGGTTCTGCTTGAACCTATGATGAAGGTTGAAGTAGAGGTACCGGAAGACTTCCTCGGTTCTGTAATTGGGGATCTCAATTCTCGACGCGGTCAGATCGAGGGCCAGAGCACTGAACAGGGCATTGCCAAAATTGCATCGAAGGTTCCTTTAGCTCAGATGTTTGGTTATGCTACTGACATTCGCTCCAAGACCCAGGGTAGAGGCATATTCTCCATGGAGTTTAGCCACTACGAAGAGGTGCCACGTAATGTGGCTGAAACCATCATTGCCAAAAGCAAGAGTAAAGATTGAAGGAATTAATCAGGATAAGGAATATAAGTTAAATGGCACGCGCAAAGTTTGAACGGAATAAACCCCACGTCAATATTGGTACTATCGGTCACGTCGATCATGGTAAGACCACTCTGACTGCTGCAATTACAATGACCCTGGCTGCGATCGGGCAAGCTGCGGCCAAAAAATATGCTGACATCGATGCAGCACCTGAAGAGAAAGCACGTGGTATTACGATCAACACGGCACACGTGGAGTACCAAACAGATAACCGCCACTACGCACACGTTGACTGCCCCGGGCACGCTGACTACGTGAAAAACATGATCACTGGTGCGGCACAAATGGATGGTGCTATCCTGTTGGTTTCTGCTGCTGATGGTCCCGAGCCACAAACGCGCGAGCACATTCTCTTAGCTCGTCAGGTGGGCGTTCCTAACCTTGTTGTATTCCTCAACAAAGAGGATCAAATGGAAGGCGAAGAAGAACTGGTCGAACTAGTGGAATTAGAAGTTCGCGAGCTACTATCTTCCTATGATTTTGATGGCGACAATATCCCCATCGTCAGAGGTTCGGCTCTCAAGGCTGTAGAAGCCCTGACCGCGAATCCCAAAATTCAAAAAGGCGACAATCCCTGGGTAGATAAGGTCTATGCGCTGATGGAAGCAGTGGATAGCTATATCCCCACTCCCGAACGTGCGGTTGACAAGCCATTCTTGATGGCAGTGGAAGACGTATTCTCGATCACGGGTCGCGGTACTGTTGCCACTGGGCGGATCGAACGCGGTAAGGTCAAAATCGGCGATTCGATCGAAATGGTCGGTATTCGCGATACTCGCACTACCACCGTTACCGGTTTAGAAATGTTCCAGAAGTCTCTGGAAGAGGGGTTGGCTGGCGATAACGTAGGCGTACTGATGCGCGGTGTCCAAAAGAACGATGTCGAGCGCGGCATGGTGCTGGCAAAGCCCGGTTCGATCACGCCTCACACTCAGTTCGAGTCACAGGTCTACATTTTGACCGAGAAAGAAGGCGGTCGTAAGACTCCATTCTTTGCTGGTTATCGCCCTCAGTTCTACGTGCGTACTACGGACGTGACTGGCACGATCGTCGCATTCACAGCTGATGACGGTAGCAATGCTGAAATGGTTATGCCTGGCGATCGCGTCAAGATGACCGTAGAACTAATCCACCCGATCGCGATCGAGCAGGAAATGCGTTTTGCTATTCGCGAAGGCGGTCGCACGGTCGGTTCTGGTGTTGTCACCAAAATCGTCAAATAGACTAACATTCTCGAAACAGAGCTGGTGGCTAGGGGCTAGGATCGAACAGATCTATGCTCCTGGCCAATTCTAGTCCCTAGCCCATTAGCCCATTAAATTTATTTCTCAGAAATGGCAACTTTACAACAACAAAAGATTCGGATTCGCCTCAAAGCTTTCGATCACAAGCTTTTAGATACCTCCTGCGAGAAGATTGTGGAAACGGCAAATCGCACTAATGCTGCGGCGATCGGCCCCATCCCATTGCCTACTCGTCGTCGCGTTTATTGCCTGTTGCGCTCGCCACACGTCGATAAAGACTCCCGCGAGCATTTTGAAACCCGCACGCACAGTCGCATTATCGACATCTATCAACCATCTGCCAAGACTATCGATGCGCTGATGAAGCTCGATCTAGCCGCAGGCGTAGATATTGAAGTTAAGCTATAGTAATCGCGCGATCGCACTTAATTCAAAACAATCTCAAGCATAGCTATTTGCTATGCTTTTTGCTAGGGCAATAAACCAACTCGATAATCTCCTGGGCGAATGCAATAGTATTCTTGTTATAGCCATAGACAGATCTGTCTATGGCTATATATTTCCACAGAATCTCAAATTTCATACAGGCGATCTTTCAGAAGAGCAGCAAGCAGAAGATCGCAAGCAGTTAGAATTTATTGATTTCCTGCGATCGCGCTGTAAGACTGTAGAAGTTTATTTTGCAGAAAAATATGATGCCCCTAGAGAATTGAATGAAAAATTTGAGTCATTTCCACTAATTTTAGCAGAAACAGAAGACGGTGAATGGATTGGCATTACCCCAGAAGTCGATAACGAAGTCTGCCTGTACAGACTCCAAGAAAAGGGGGTTAACAAACCAGGATTTGGCATTACAAATATACCAGTTCCATAACTGTCACAGGAGTGCAATGCCCTTACTCCTGAGCTGATTATAATCGCTATATAGATCGAGATGTATAGCTATAGCCAACAGGCTTAGGACGGGGTGCAGGGGTGGAACCCCTGCGTGGGGGCTGCGCCCCCACCTGTCCTAACAGATCTGTCTATGGCTATAAAAAGGTCAGTAATAAAGCTACTCAAGGAGAAATCATTATGCTCTTCGGTAAAAGCAAACAATTAAATATCGATTTCCTCAGCACTCTCAAAGGAGCGGTTACACTGCTGCGCGATCCCAGTCAGACCGAATCTGTTTATGATGTCGAAGATGGATTGCGTTACTCGAAAGCAACGCAATTAGCAGTCGATTACGTGAAATCCAAACCTGGAGTTGCTGAGCTAATCGCAGAGCGATACACACCACCTAAAGTAGATATTGAAGCTCTATCAAAGCTCCCACAAGATTCCCTCGGTTATGCCTATGCTGCGTATATTAAAGAATCTGGCTTCGATCCAAATTTCTATCGTCAGATTGAAGTGGAAGATGATATTAGCTACGTGCTGCTGAGAATGCGTCAAACCCACGATCTTTGGCATATTGTGGCAGGATTTACCACTGATGTTCCTGGCGAATTGGGCTTGAAATCATTTGAGCTGGCTCAAACGCGACGCACGATGGCAGTAGTACTGCTGGCAGGCGGCATTCTAAGCACGTTGTTTAAAGCGCCAGAAAGCCTGGAGTATTTACTAGATCGTATTGCTGCTGGATATCGCATGGGTGCTAAGGCAAAGCCATTCCTCGCTCAAAAATGGGAAGATGATTGGGAAAAACCTCTAGAGGCATGGCGAACTGAGCTAGGTGTCGAGGCGATGCCAGCTTATGTTGCTTAAACCGATTGCTGGAGTTGCTTCCGAGTTGCGTGGCAAGTCATCTGTAATGGTTGCGATACCACATTGGTCGTCGTTCTATCCAGGTTTTAAAGCTCGTACAGTTGATAATCGCTTGTATGGTGTTGCGATCGCGGTAAACTTAAGTTGTACGATCCTGGGTTCATGCGGATCTATTGCAGTGCTTTAGAAACAATTGTGTTTTAAGGAAGAGGCAAAAAGTTTATGGCAAGAGTCTTTACTGGTAGGGTTGTAATTCCAGGTAACAAAATCGACGAATACTTTGCTGCGCTCCAGACAGCTGAAGCGGCAAGAGCACCTTTCAAACAATCACTAGAACAGCTCAATCAAGAGTTTGCAGATTTTCTAGGTGCTAAGTACGTGGCAAAAACGGTGAGAAAGCATACTGGTATTGTGGATATGTTTATTGAATTTATCTGCCGCTATACCGATGTCGAAAAAATTGACGATATTACAAAGGGAATGGTCAACAGCCAGTTTAGAAGCTGGTATAAGCGCAAGGTATGGGACTCAGCGACAGAGAGCGATCTGCGGGTTGCACTCAAAAAGTTCTTTCAGTTTCTGGCTGCGGAGAAGGGTATTGTCAATCAGAAGGCGTTGGATGCCCTGAAATAGATTATTCTATGCGTATTATTTCTCTGTTTGAGAATCGCACTGCCGTATTGGCAACGATGCATCAAAAAGAAAAAGCGATCGCGCCGCTGTTGGCAAGCGAATTTGGCATGAAAGTAGTTGTTCCCCCTGATTTCAACACGGATCGCTTTGGTACCTTTACCAGAGAGATCGAAAGACCGGGGACTCAAATAGAAGCTGCCAGACTTAAGGCTCGGGAAGCTTTAAATCTAACGGGTGAAACGATCGCGATCGCCAGCGAAGGCAGTTTTTATCCCCATCCCGCCATGCCCCTCATTGCTTGCAATCGCGAAATAGTTTTACTGCGCGATCGCGCTAACGACCTGGAAATTATTGGAGAGGAAATTTCTACGGACACTAACTACCACCACCACCAGGTTGGTACCATTGCCGAAGCGATCGACTTCGCGCAAAAGATTGGTTTTCCCGAACATGGCCTGGTTGTGATGAGCGGCCAAAATGCCACTGCAAAAGATGAGATCGTTAAAGGGATTACAAGCGAGGAAAAGCTAACTCAAGCGATAGAATCCGCTCTCCAGACATCGACGACCAAAACAATTCACCTGGAAACCGATATGAGGGCGATGTACAATCCCACCCGCATGAAAGCGATTGCTCGGGCAACTCTCAATCTCATTGCTAAACTCCATAGCCTTTGTCCGCAATGTTCGACTCCTGGCTTCGATATTGTCAAACGGTTGCCGGGATTGCCTTGCAGTTGGTGCTCCCTGCCCACTTCTCTAATTCGATGTGAAATTTATCAATGCCAAAAATGCCAATACACACAAGAAACTCGATTCCCTAACGGTATAAAAACCGCCGATCCTTCTCATTGTTCCTATTGCAATCCCTAGGATAAAGTACACCTGTAGCGATGCTAATCATTATACGAACGGGGTGCAGGGGTAGAACTCCTGCGTGGGGCGCAGCCCCACAACCCCTTTTTCACAAATCATTTGTGATTGCTATAGCACACCTAATCAATACACCCACAGGAAACATTGCTATGTCAGGCACTAGATCGAAATTTAACACCAACCTTTTAGACCACTCTGCCGCCGTTAGCCTGTGGCAAGTGTGGCAAAAAACTGCCCAAGCCTGTCCCGATACCCTGGCGCTCCACGATCCCCATGCCAAACCCGAAGTGAAGCTGAGCTATCGCGAAGTTGTAGACCAAATAGCAATGTTTGGGGCAGGGCTGCGCTCGATTGGAATTCAATTCGGCGATAAGGTATCGTTAATTGCCGATAACTCGCCGCGCTGGCTGATTGCCGACCAGGGCATCCTGGCGATCGGTGCTGCCAATGCGACGCGCAGCTCGCAGGCAGAGCGTACCGAATTGCTCTACATCATCGAGCATAGCGATAGTATCGCGTTGGTGGTTGAAGATATCGTCACGCTCAAAAAGCTCCAGCCTGACGTGCAGAGTTTGCCTTTGAAAACAATTATTTTGCTCTCGGATGAAACTCCGCCAGAGGGAGCTTACAATTTCAAACAAATTCTGGAGCGAGGTAGCGATTCCCATGGGGATGCGTACCGCCGCGATCTCGGCAACCCTCCCATCGACCGCAATACCTTAGCAACTTTGATCTACACCTCTGGCACCACTGGCAAGCCCAAAGGCGTGATGCTGACGCACGGCAATCTCCTCACGCAAGTCGAAGGCGGCAAGGACATGGTGCAACCGTTCCCAGGCGAAGTTGCCCTATCAATTTTGCCAACCTGGCACTCCTACGAACGGGCTGGCGAGTACTACCTTCTGTCGCAAGGCATGACGCAGATCTACACCAACCTGCGATCGATCAAAGCCGACTTAGTGAAATACAAGCCCCATTTCATGCTGGCAGTTCCTCGCCTATGGGAGAGCGTCTACGAAGGCATTTCCAAGAAATTTGCGGCTGAGTCGCCGTTCAAGCAGGCACTAATTAAATTTTTGCTGGCTGGGAGCCAGAACTACATCAAAGCTCGTCGCATCAAGAACGATCTCAGCCTTGAGGCGGGATCGAAACTGGTAGCGACCTTAAGGGCGGCGGTTCTATCACCTGTATATTGGCTTGCCCAAAAAATTCTGTTCGAGAAAATTCGAGAGGCGGTCGGTGGCAGGGTAAAGTACCTCACCAGTGGTGGTGGTTCTCTCCAGCCTCATATCGATCTGTTCTACGAAATGGCAGGTATAGAAATCATCAACGGCTACGGTCTGACGGAAACATCGCCCATGTTGACGGCGCGCCGACCCCATAGGAATCTACGCGGCACGGCGGGCGTGCCTTTGCGAAATACAGAGATCCAGATCGTCGATCTCGATAGTCGCATTCCTCTAGAGCAGGGCAAAATTGGTCTGGTGATGGCGCGGGGACCGCAAATTATGCAGGGGTACTACAAAAATCCCGAAGCTACTGCTAAGGCGATCGATCCGGACGGCTGGTTCGACACTGGCGATCTGGGCTGGCTGACCGCTAATAACGATCTGATCCTGACCGGACGCGCCAAGGACACCATTGTTTTAACTAATGGTGAAAATATCGAACCCCAAGCGATCGAAGATGCCTGTACGCGCAGCCCGTACATCGATCAAATTGTACTTGTCGGTCAGGATCGCAAGCAGTTAGGAGCCTTAATCGTGGCAAACCTTACCCCCCTCGAAGCTGCAAACATCATTCCACCTGGCGCTCAACTACGGGACGTGCTGGAAATTCTCGCAAGCGACAAGGTGCAGGCAATCTATCGCGAGGAGCTAAATCGGGAAGTCAAAAGCCGCCCCGGCTACACGATTAACGATCGCATCGGCCCCTTTGCCTTTTTACCAGAGCCAATTACGATCGAAAATGGTTTAATGACACAAACCTTTAAAATTCGTCGTAATGTGGTAACCGATCGGAGAGTGTTCAGATTTTTGTGTAAATTGAGTCCTGAAGTACGTATTTACGCTGTTTCAGAGGCTCGATACACAAAATTCCGATCGCACCCACCGATCGCTACCGAGATATTATTGACAAGATGTTTATCTAAAAGTTACCTAGACAATATGGGTTCTATAGATTTTGCTAATCAGCTTCTCGTTAAGCGAGCAGTGAATGTCAAAGTAATCGTGACACCTCGCTGGAAAGACGAAATGCAACAGCAACTTCAGTTCCAGATTTCTCAGGCTGATGGGCAAGTTCAGCAACTAGATATGCAGGGTCAGCGTGCAATCTCGGAAATCGAACGGCAAAGTATTAAGCCACCTGGGCCTGATGTTGCGCGCGAAATTGAGTCAATTCGCTTGGAAGTCAACAGACGCAAGTCAGAAGTGTTAGAGCAGAAAAACCAATTATTGCAGCAACTCAATCAGGTGCAGGTATTGGAACTGGAGCAAGAGGTTAACCAGGGGCAGTTAGACAGCTTCTTTCCTGTTGGTAAAGGTGACAACTTGATCGCCCTGATGCAAGTTGAAGTAGTACTGCGCGATGGTGTCATCGAAGACATCCGGGCGGGGTTCCCAGCAGAAGCAAATTAGACGTTGGGGCTAAAGCGATTTCCAGCAAAAAAATAGCGATCGCCTGTAGGGTGGACATTGTCCACCCTACAAAGTTTTAGCACTGTTGCTACAGCAAACTAATATAGTTATAGCGGTTTTCAGATTGGAGGTGAGCAGGGGGTTTGGGGGCGTTACCACCAAGAAGGGGTTCCACCCCTTCATCTCGTCATTGAAAAACGCTATAACAGATCTGTCTACAGCTATAAATACAATGCGTACAATGCGTAATTTGAGCATTCTGAACTGGAATCATGAAAACAATAATCCCTCATCAAATTGAATGCGCTAGATTACCCATTTCATCTAGCCGCGATCGAGGTTGGGAGACTATCCTGGTTCAGCAATTTCAAAATCCGGCGGGTGAGGGCAACTTTTTACATCACGACGAACACACGCTTTCTTTTTCTCTCTCTCCCCGTCCGGTTCGCATGCAACAAACGCAGGCAGGTAAAACTTTCTCTGGACTGTTCGGGAAAGGTCACATTTCAATTACGCCTGCCCAGGTACCGTTTTTTGCTCGGTGGGATAGCGACGATCGCTATTTGCAGATTCGGATTGCATCTCAATTTATCCAGAATGTTGCCAGAGAAACTATTGACAGTAGCCCCGATCGCTTAGAGCTATTGACAGAATTTCGGGTTCGCGACCCCCAGATCGAAGCGATCGCTATGATGCTCCTCTCTGAACTCCAACAGGAAAATCCAGGCAGCAGACTCTACATCGAATCCTTGGCAAATGTATTGGCCGTACACCTGATCAGACAATATACGGCTGTCAAACCGCATATACCACTCTACGAGGGGGGGCTACCGCAGCGCGAACTCATGCAGGTTTTAGACTACATCCACGCTCATCTAGATCGAGATATTAAACTATCAGATTTAGCAGCACTGCTCGAAATGAGTCAATTTCATTTCAGTCGTTCATTTAAGCAGGCGATCGGCACCACTCCCTACCAATACCTGCTCCAGCAGCGTATAGAACGAGCTAAACAGTTATTAAAGCAATCCGATCGCTCGATCGTGGATATTGCCCTTTCGTGTGGCTTTAACAGTCACAGCCACCTGAGCCAACAGTTTCGCCAGGTTACAGGCATGACTCCCAAGACCTATAGAGCGGAGTAGCGATCGCTAAGTCCTCAATCGTTACACTGCTCCGGCGCTAAAAATATTCGCGATCGCCAGTAAGGGCAGCACTACGATGCCTGCCCTAAACCAACAGGAGCGATTCCTTTTAGGTGGCGTAATAGAAACGCTCGTGGACTACCTTGCCATCTCTCCAGCGTTGCACGGATACCTGATCGTGGGTTACCTTACCCCATTCCGCATGGGTGTAATCGACAAACCATTCTGAAATAATCACATCTTCACCATAAGCTACCGCTTTCACTTCCGCTGTCCGAAATTCAACTAGCTTAGAAAAGAAATCCAGTTCTCTTTGACGATTGGCATCCTTTCCTACCGTCGCGGGCGTTTCATTTTCTTGCATCACCACATCATCCGCATAGTATTTCTCAAAAGCTTCCATCGCTTTTCCTTGTAGCACTAAGTTTTTGATGTCTTCAAAATTAGCTCTTAGATCTGTTGCCGTAATCATAGTTATTACCTTTTTGTCTTTGATTTTGCTTACAAGATTTATGATGTTATATTCTCCTAGTTTTGAGAAGATGGCAAAATGGAATATGACTTATTCTTGCTAGGAATTAATCCCGATGCTAGATCTGATTGCGTGCATGAAAAGTTTTGTGCGGACTGTGGAGCTTGGCAGTTTCTCGGCTGTTGCCAAGGAGATAAATACAACTCAGCCCACAATTAGCAAACAGATTGCTGCACTAGAAGAGCATTTGGACGTGCAGTTACTGGTGCGATCGACGCGCAAAGTAAATTTGACTGACGAAGGGATGCGCTTTTACGAACATTGCCAGCATGTGCTGGAAGTGCTATCTGAGGCAGAGTCGAGCGTGGGAAAACGCCAGAATCCATCTGGGCTGTTACGGGTCAATTGTTCGGTGGCGTTGGGACGGCAGGAGCTATTTCCCAGGCTAAAGCGATTTCTCGATCGCTATCCCGATATTACACTCGACCTGACGATGTCCGATCGCTTTGTCGATTTAGTTGAAGAGAGTATAGATGTGGCGATCAGAATGGGTAAATTTCAGGATCGCAATTTGATTTCGCAACTAATTGGAACATCCCGCTTTGTTACCGTCGCCTCCGTAGAATATTTGGAGAAATTTGGGGAGCCACAAGTGCCAGCCGATTTACTGCATCACAACTGCATTATTTATACTCATCAGTCTACGGGCAATGAGTGGCAGTTTCGCGGCACGACGGTAACCGTGAGTGGAAATCTACGCGTGAATAATACGATGGCACATTGCGAAGCTGTTTTGGCAGGAATTGGGATCGGGACATCACCCATGTGGGCGTATAGTAAGGAAATTCAAAATCGCTCTGTCAAAGTCATTTTGGTAGATTACGAACCGGAACCTCTTGCGATTCAAGCTGTCTACCGTCGAGGGCGTTTTCAATCTGCGAAGGTGAAATGTTTTATTGACTTTCTCATGGATGAGCTTAAATCAGGTCTATTGCAATAATTAATCGCGCCTCCCTAGACTTGTACGATACTTAAGATACAAAGCAAACAATGACATTATAGCGGTTTTCACTTGAGAACGGGTTTTATTGACGGGGTGAAGGGGTTCCACACGGCAGTGGCTCTAGCGGGGAACCCCCAAGACCGCCCTGCCTCCCCTTCTTGGGGGCAACGCCACCAAACCCCCTTCTCGTTTTTATCTGAAAACCACTATATAGTAATATATACTCATGAACAGATCGATGATAATGTGAGAAGTAACGGCTTCAAGCATTTCTTTAGAACCTAAGCAGTTATCAATAAAGGGTAAATACTCATGACTGCGACGTTAATTCAAAGTCCCGATCGCATCTTACTCCATGATATAAGCTGGCAAACGTATCAGCTCCTGCTTCATGACTTTGCCCAGCAACCTGCCATGCGCCTGACCTACGATCGCGGCGAACTAGAAATTAAAATGCCATTAGATCCCCATGAAACCTACAAAAAACTATTAGGGCGTTTAGTCGAAGCACTCACCGAAGAGTTGGGCATTGAAATTCGTAGTTTGGGTTCGAGAACCTGCGATCGCGAAGATCTTGCCAGAGGTTTAGAACCGGATCAGTGCTACTACATTCAAAATGAATCGGCTGTTTGGGATAAAGAACAAATTGACTTAACGATAGATCCACCACCGGATTTAGCAATTGAAATTGATATTAGCAGTAGTTCGATCGATCGCATGGATATTTATGCGAACCTGGGCATCCCTGAAATTTGGCGTTATGACGGGCGATCGCTGGTTATCTATAATCTGAGGGATAAGCAATATCAAGTTTGCGATCGCAGTGTCGCCTTGCCTTTATTAACAGTGTCCGGACTTGAGAGATTTCTGGAGTTAAAGAAAACGACCAAAGAAAATGCCCTAATTCGGCTGTTTCGTAGTTGGATTCGAGAAAACATGACAAATTTGTAGTTTGCAGCTAGAAATCCTACATGAAACCATGAAGATAGTCGTTGTTTTTTGATTTTATTTGTCGGGTTTGGCATCCTGAAGCGCCTGTTTCCCTTGCGGCGACAAAAGCTCATGCGCAAAAACTGGCTGACCGACTTAGCGCACTTTTTCACCAACCACTTGCTCGTAAATATCGGTTCATGAATAATGCAGGTTAAGGTGTGACGAAGATCTCCTTGACGATCCGTTTGCGATCGCAATCATAACTACTACCAGCATTTACATTGGTCTCATGCAGTAAAAGGTAATTCAATCAATTAACAATTTATCCGTTCGACATCGGTCACGGGAATTGGTTCAATGCGATCGCGATTCAGATATCGCGACACTAAATATTTAATCGATCACAGAGCGATCGATTCTGAATCTCGCTCTCAAATTTATAGCCGTAGACAGATCTGTTAGGACAGGGGGTGTGGGGGCTGCACCCCCACGCAGGGGTGGAACCCCTGCACCCCGTCCTAAGCCCTATTGGCTATAGCTATAGCAATGCTCTTCATGTATCGCGGCGCGCTCTATAGCCAGATACAGATCGCTGGGCACGCGATCTCCCTGCGACAAAAAATTGAATTTCATGGCTCCAAACCTATGAGAGCCAAAAATCGCAACTTACTGAAACTAAGGAGAAAATGCAATGGCAGTTATCAATGGCACCTCAGGCAACGATAATTTATTCGGTACTACGGGAACAGATTCCATCTTTGGCAACAACGGCAACGACGTAATCAATCCTCTGACTGGTGTGGGGGATTATATTGATGGCGGAGCAGGAAACGATACGCTCGTAATCGACTACTCCAACCTGATTACAGATTCCAGTTTTTCCTTCGATCGCGTAGAGAATGTAGTCTTATCAAGCGGTGGTGGAAACGATAGTTATACCTTCAACAATACAGTGGACAACCTGTTTGGTGGCGATGGTAACGATACTTTGGACTCAGGCACTTTGGACGATCGACTCTTTGGCGGCAATGGTGACGATCGACTCTTTGGTGGCGCTGGCAATGATGTCCTCGACGGCGGCAATAACAACGATTACATGATCGGCGGCACGGGGAACAACACTCTCTTTGGCGGTGCTGGCAATGATGTCCTCGCTACTGACAATGGCAACGATTATATGGATGGTGGCGACGGCGATGACACCTTAAATGGCTACGATGGAAACGATTTTCTGGTGGGTGGGTTTGGCAACGACGACCTCATGGGGCGTGGAGGCAGCGACACCCGATTTGGTGGTGCGGGAGCCGATCGGTTCTTGTTTTTCGCGGATGAAATTGGGACAAGTACCCAATTTTCATTTGAGTTTGACTTCATTAGAGATGCTAACTTTGTTGGAGAGGGCGATAAGATTGTTGTTAACTTTGGCGGACTAGCTTCCATCAATCAATTTTCCTATACGGAGGATGTCAATGGAATCGGGACACTTGGATTTGATGCTAATCTCTTTGATAATGTAGGTCCCGTCGGCTTTGCATCGATAAACGCTGGGAGTGGCTTTAATCTTAATCGAGACCTCATCCTCGTCTAAAGGTGCAGTTGCTGGGTACATCTCAAGTTTGCAGGTTCATAATCCCACCCATCGTCCCCTTGGCAAGGGGAAGTGCCGGAGGCGGAGGGGTAATTGCAAAACTGGGATGCTTCCCAGTTGCCGCGTTTGTGGGGTGCACAGACGTTTGCCCCTATATCATGCAAATTCGCATCAATTATCTCTAACACCAAATTCCCTAAAGTAATACCAATTTAAATTGTTGTGGTTACAGATGGGGAGTGGGGGCAACGCCCCCATGAAGGGGTTCCACATTGCTTCGATCGCTTCTGCTTCCAGAACATCCCGAAATGGTAGTCCTGTACTCTGCTCAAATTTTTGTTTGAGCATTTCCATGCGCTTGAAATTATAATTAGTCATAGATTTTGGGGTCTTCAAGCTTTCGATTCATCTATAGCCGTAGACAGATCTGTTAAGACAGGGGGTGTGGGGGCTGCGCCCCCACGCAGGGGTTCCACCCCTGCACCCCGTCCTAAGCCTATTGGCTATAGCTATATATCAAGCCTTGAAGACTTTTTTCATCTATGTCCTCTGCTTATTTCAGCGCCATTCCACCATAAGTGCATCTACTGTTGAGTTAGAGCCATCAGATGCACTGAATTATATAGGACTTCTTAGTGCTGCTGGCATTTCTGACAAAGGTAATCGATTGAGATTTAGCTCCCCAGTTGCCGGATTGATAATTCCAGCTTGTTTCAAGCGATATTCGACATGTTGCAAAACACCTTTAGTGACGATGCACCGAATAACACCTCTTTCATCTAACTCATTATATTCTTTACTGCCTTCGGCCACTGGATAACCAGTGCAACTGCCAAAAAACGGGCAGGTCGAACAAGTAGCTGCCATTCGTTCTTCTGCGGCAGCGATAACTTCATGATGAGATGCTCCTTTAATTAAACTTTCCAAGGAAGTAGTAAATATATTGCCGTGACTCAGCCCAGAATAAGCATCTGTATAGCTGTAAACTTCGCCATTAGTATTTACTAGAAAAACTGATTCCCACTCGTGTTTGTCGTAGAAAAATGGTTTAGAATTGGGACTATAGTAATGAAGAATTTGCTCTATGTGCTCGACGATTGGTATCATCATTACTGTTCTCTCGCTTTCTAGCCACAAGTCAACTAGCGTACAGAAAGCATTGAGAATCTCATGATGGCTAATTTCAAACCCATCATGTTGCCCATCAAACGAGCCTTTAAACAGGGGTAATATCCGACAAGATAGGTTCATTTTTTCATAAAACTTATAAATCTCCCGCAGATGAGGAAGATTTAATTTTGTAAGAACGGTGATGCAGCCAAAGCGAATATTTTCTTCGTGCAAGCGATCCATATTTGCTAATACCGTAGGTAGGGAATCAACACCTGTTTGATTGACGCGCAAGCCGCCAAACAAATCTACAGAAACACCCACACTATCGAAGCCATCTCGCAATAGTCTCACTCGTTCTTTATTTAATACTGTCAGATTGGTCTGTACCGCATTAGAAATTGAATCTGAAAGTTCGCCGAAGATCTTTTTCTGTAGATCGAATGTTTTCCAATAAAAGTCTGGGGAGTTTAATAAAGGTTCCCCACCGTGCCAAACAAAATCAATTTGAGTGGGGCAGTCAAGTCGACGATAATAATCGTAAATATGACGATACATTTGCTCTAATTGTTCTAGATCGATCGCTGCTTTATTTCCTAACTCTGAATATTCATAACAATAGCGGCAGCGTAAGTTACAGAATTTAGAGGTTTTAACGACAAATTGCACCAACCTTTTCTGGGATTTCACGGTTTTCTCCTAGTGAGTTCGCTTAATAATTATTTGAATGGATTGGCAAAAGATGGGGATATTCTGAAGAGAAACTGGGAAACAGCAGTCTCTCTTCAGAAAGGTAGTGTATATCTACACCTCTCTAGGTTCAAAAATTGATTAAACCAGAGTATCTCCACTCAGTAAAGAGTTAAAGGTATCTACTGCTGAAGGGTGTGAGGCTTCGATTCCATTAGTTTCTGTCGTGGGAATCATCTTGGGTGGAACCTCTTTGAAGGTATCCCTATGAATATTCCTCTTCGCTACCAAGAGATCCTCACGAACAAGCAGATTCAATTTCTCAACTGTATTAGAGGCAAAGTTCACAGAAGATTTAACTTCATGAAAGCTAGGGCTGGCAGATGGAACTGCTCCTGCATGACCTGGAATTAGCACAGTTGGAACTGCACTAGCTAACAGTAGAAAAAGATGAGATAGTTTAGGTTTCATGGTTGTATTCCTTTGATTACTAATTGTGTAAGCGTTTGTTTGCTTTTATCCTAGATAGGAATGGAAGCCAGTGATTGACTGCTTCCATTCTTATCTGTTGTAATTAGTACGCAACTGTGGGATGAATGGATCGAGACATTGAGAAAAATACTTCAAAAATTTGTCCGAATCATCAAGGTGAAATTAAGGAACTATTGCTAAGGCAACAATAAAGCGTACATTTTTTAGGTAGCGATCCTCAAAACAGCCATATCCCCTGTAATATAGCGGTTTTCATATGAAAACGAGAAGGGGGTTTGGGGGCGTTGCCCCCAAGAAGGGGAGGCAGGGCGGTCTTGGGGGTTCCCCGCTAGAGCCACTGCCGTGTGAAACCCCTTCACCCCGTCAATAAAACCTGTTCTCAATTGAAAAACGCTATATCTCAGTTTGCCAGGGCAATAATTGGATCGCTAGTTTCAAAAAGTAGATACAAAAAACTCTAACTAAGCGATTTAAGGTAGAATTCGAGCAGGTGCAGGACTATCCATGGAAAAACGTGCTCATTTAGAGCACGAGAGATATGAAAACTAGAACTGAGGTAATAGGACTATTTGATTTTTTGAAGATTGCCTACACAAAAAGTGCGTCAGCAGATAGAAGAGTTGTGGGATCTAATGATGTATCGACAAAAACTGCCACCAGATCGTTAGTAGAGCTATCGAACAATGCTGTATCTGAAGCTGACCCACCAAAGTTATTACCAAATGCCACTGTATAGTTAGTGGAATTGCCAAACAACCGAATTTTATCTCCATCAGCCTCAGAGAAGTTTTCAATTAAGGCAAAGCTACCAGCAGCACTATAGAAGATACCGGTGCGATCGCCCAAGACGAAATGATCTATAGCACCATTACCGCCTGTTAGCGTATCGTTTTCGGCACCTCCTCCAAACCCGTTATAGATAACACCGCCAACAGAAATAGTAGGGCGCTGTAGTAGGTCGTCTCCCGTTCCACCTAAGAGGGTATCAATCGCACCAGGATCGATAGAAGAACCGCCGGTTAAAGTGTCGTTACCCACACCACCGTTGAGATTGTTGCTGCCCTCAACATCTATTAGTAAATCTCTGCCGCTTTCGCCCTGGAGAAAATCATTGCCAAATCCGCCTGTTAGAGTATCCCTATTATCTCCGCCGCTTAGAGTATCATTATCCACTCCACCATCAATCAAATCATTGCCATCACCTCCTAGAAGCGAATCGTTGCCACTGCCACCTTCAATGGTGTCGCGACCTTCGCCTCCCTCCATAATGTCGTCCCCCGAATTATCTAGACCACCTGGGAGGTTATCGTTGCCATTAGTACCGAGTAAATGAGCCATTTTATTTCTCCTTATGATGTTACATTGAGTAAAAGTCGATTTGTTCTCCCAGATGAATGGAAGCCACTAATTAGTTCGCATCCATTCCCATCTGTTATCATTAGTACGTAACTGTAGGATGGATGGATCGAGGCTTGGATGCAAAATTCAAAATTCTATTAGAATCTCGGAAATATTGAGTCCCAAAATCTACCCAGATATTCGGGTAGATTTTGGGTTTAAGTCGATCCTATGCAGGTGGTAAAACTATCAGGCGTTCGCGATTTTGTAGTGAAGGGTTACTTCAATCCTGCCATCTTTACAATTCACGTCGTGGGTGCCAACACCCCAGCCGTCTGACGCTGTATGCTGCTTAGAACCTAATTTCATCCCTGTTGACTGCGATGTTTTTACGTGTTAGGAGAGCATTTCTGGAAATTGCTAATGAGTTCTTATAGATAGAACCCCACTGAGGATATCTCAAGTGGAGTTAAAGATGTATTGGGTGCTCAAACATGCCAACTTTCCTTCGCGATCGCGAAACAATACTAAAGGTTCGTCTTTATATTGCTTTATGTTGCAATTAGTGCGCGATCGCAGGCTAGTTGGATCGAGTTTCAAGAGATAGATGCAAAAAACTCTACCTAAGAGATGTTAGGTAGAGTTAAAGCAGGTGCAGTACTATCGATATCTACTAGCGCCAGTAGTACACTAGCCTGTATTCGTAGAGGCCAGTGTATGGGTTATAGATATACCTGTAGGTATAGAGCCTTTGCGGTACGTAGTACCTGTAGTAGGGACGATAGTAGGGGCGATAGTATCTATGCGCAACGTACTGTTGCGGGTTGGTTAAGGACTGATTAGCCTTGATGCTCGTGTTGTCAATAGCGATCGCAGAATTAACGGTGCTGTCTGGGGTGTTGACTTTAGCTGAGGCGTTCGTTGGACTGATGATGATACTGGTCAGGAGTGCCAAGGGTAATGCGGCAAGCCAACCAATTTTGTGAGGAACATTTCTTCTAGTAGACATTGACTTTTCTCCTTGCAATTTTCTGGATTAACAATTGCGAGATTCGGAGGCATTCAAGAGATAGCTAGGTAACGAGGAACTGAAGCGATCGCTCCTTCCGTATTACCTGATGTTACTAGTACGTAAAATATACCCAAATGGATCTAGAGCGCCCCAATAAAAACTATTCAGTAATTTTTGCGAACCAGAAAGCAGTTACGCCCGTCATCCATGCGATCGTAGCCGAAATAGTCAGACACCGATTTGGTAATAATTAGCCCCCTTCCCCCCGTCGGGATATTGTCAATATCCCAAGGATCGTACTTTTGTTGAGCCAGCTTTTCTAACTCGGCCTTGAGATCGAAAGGTTGGCCAAAATCCCAGATCCGCAATTCTAACGCGCCTTCTAACAGCGTAACTTCAATATCGATTGGGGTGTCCTCTGGCAGCTTTTCATGGGCATGGCAGATGACGTTGGTAAATCCCTCAGTCAGGATCAAGTTGCACTGCAACCATGCCTTATGTGGTATGCAGTCAAATTGAGTAAACCACTTCTGGACATCGTTTAATTGGTATATGCTCGACTTTACTCTGAGGCTGTACGTTTTCGGTAGTGAGGGTCTTTCCGTCATATCGCCCTTAGATATCCGTTATTGTTGTCGATTGTACCAGCGCATCAAAACACCTGCCAACCGATCTGGATCGTGGCGCACTTTCCCATCGGGCATCTCTTGCATGACATTTGCCAATAAAATCGGACAGTTAAGCTCTACCAAACCATCGCGATCTAACTCTGTAAAGGTTGCCCCCGATTTTGCATAATTTTGGAGCGCACGATCGGATGGTTTATACTTCTGGACTAAAACAACATCAAATAACCGCCCTCCAGCTACCCGATCTAAAGTCCGCACGTAATCGGCAACCGTGTACCCATCAGTTTCACCTGGTTGACTCATGATATTACAGACATAGATGCATGGAGCCTGACTGTCAGCGATCGCCTCTAAAATCCCCGGTACCAATAGATTAGGGCAGATGCTGGTATACAAACTACCAGGCCCGATAATGATACAGTCAGCTTCGGCAATATCTGCAACCGCCTGCGGTAGAGCAATGGGGTTATCGGGAGTGCAACCAATACGTGCAATCTTACCGTTTGCCTCAGGAATATTAGATTCTCCTTCTATACGACGTCCATCCTGTAGCTCTGCCCACAGCGATACATGATCTAGGGTGGCAGGCAAGACTCGACCGCGTACGGCTAAAACCTTAGAACTGGCGGCGATCGCCCGATCTAGATCGCCAGTGATGTCGTTCATAGCGGTAATAAATAAATTACCAAAGCTGTGACCGCTCAGTCCCTCCCCCGTAGTAAAGCGATATTGAAATAACTCAGTCAGTAGTTTTTCCTCATCAGCCAGTGCGGCTAGACAGTTACGAATATCCCCCGGCGGTAAAACACCATATTCTCGGCGCAATCGCCCCGAGGAACCACCATCATCCGCAACCGTAACGATCGCTGTGATATTAGAGCTATAGTTCTTGAGGCCGCGTAGGAGATTTGATAAGCCAGTTCCACCGCCTAAAGTTACTAATTTGGGACCTCGCTTGAGTTTGCGGTGGTCGATCAGGACGTCAACCAGTTCCTTATCGTTGTCTGGCATGAGGACTTGCGTAATCGAGCCTAAAGCCCGTTTATGTCCCAGCCAGAGCAGTACAAAGCCGAGCAAGATTGCAATTGGCCCGCTGATATGTCGCGGTACTCGCGACGCAAACAAATCGATTAACGAACCCACCAGTCTTGTAAAGTAAAAAACAGGGGTTAACCGCACTGAAATCGCCAATCCCAAAACAATTAAAGTTATTCCTAAAACGCTAATAAATAACCAGCGCTTCACAACTAGTCCGGGTAGCAGCCACTTGACCCAGCTAGCTGTTTTAATCCTTCTTATGCGCGTACGTGGTTTCGTCCGAGATGCCATTAGTTCCCCGAAATATGCACCATAATCTCACGGGTACGACCGCGATCGCGATGTTCCCACACGTAGATACCTTGCCATATTCCTAAGACTAATCTGCCTCTTGCAATGGGGATATTTTCAGATGTCTTAGTTAAAGCGGCACGGATATGTGCGGGCATGTCATCCGATCCTTCGGCGGTATGGCGATAGTTTAGCCCATATTCTGGAACGAGTTTAGTAAAAAAAGTTTCCAGGTCTGTCAAAACATCTGGATCGGCGTTCTCTTGAATAATTAAGCTAGCTGAGGAATGCATCACAAACACCGTGCATAACCCCGTTTGTACGCGGGATCGCGCTACGATCGCTTCCACCTCATTTGTAATATTATGCAGAGATTTTCCCCTGGTACCGATTCGCAGTAATTCTTGATTGTGTAAGAGCATAAGCCTAGAAACCGATACACTCCTCGGCACTAAATGGTGCTAATTACGGCACTGATTATTGATAATGCTACCACTGGTGCTGTGGTTGCTGCCAGAATGCGATCGCCCAGCGCCACTGGCTTGAAATCATGGTCTATGGCTAACTCTTCCTCGTCTTTTGTCCAACCTCCTTCTGGCCCTGTCACCACCCAAATCACATCGCTTAATTGTTTTTGATGGCAAATTTCTAACATAGAATTCAGTAAATGCGATCTATCTCCGTGGGTAACACAGATAAATTTACGCACCCGATCGCCAGGATGAGGCTGGATTGACCAATCAGCAAAAGCTTGCGGCTCGACGATCTCTGGTACGTAGGTGCGCAGGGATTGTTCTGAGGCTTCCTGGGCGATGCGCTGCCATCGTTCTAGTTTTTGTACGCCCATGCTGGTGCCTGACTTGACGACGGTGCGATCGCTCCATAGCGGCACGATGCGGCTTATACCTAACTCGGTGCAGGTACGAATGACTGCTTCCATCCCGTTACCCTTGGGCATAGCGATCGCCAGCGTTACTGGTATGGGCAATTCGGTATGGGCAATGATTTCTTCAGCGATCGCTGCTGTTTTTAGATCCGCCAGCAATTCTGCCCGCCACCATTGTCCTTTGCCGTTAAGGGCAATAAACTCCGCGCCGGGTTTGAGGCGTAAAACATGTGCCAGATAGTGCTGTTGGGCGGGAGTAAGCTCAATTTGGGCAGATGGCACTAAGAGCCGCGTACTTTGCTGGGGCTGGAGTACCAGGCGTTGTAAATGGGAATGCTGTGGTTTCATACCAATATATAGCGTCCTATCTGGATACCGCATATAACTCTATAATTTAGGGGTCGCAAGGGTATAGCCCCCACTTTGGTGTTTCCCTTTGGGTAAGGGGTAAGGGGGGCAAAACTTATGCATAAGGCGAGTTGTGAAGATTTGGTAGTAGAACCGCTAAATTTTTGTAGCAACAAATGCTTGCGATCTGATAAGATACTATTCCCAGGCATGGAGAGGTGGCTGAGTGGTTGAAAGCGGCAGATTGCTAATCTGTTGTACGGCAGGTAACTCCGTACCGAGGGTTCAAATCCCTCCCTCTCCGTTGAAACAGGTCGCGATCGACTCGAAACAAGCTATTCTACCCAGCCTACACCGTAGTTTTGACTCAGATGGGACGCAACCATGAGTACCAAGCAAGCTAAAGATGAAGCTCAAAATATTGATGTGTCAAAGCTAACTGCTGAAGACGTGGCTAAGTTAGCAGCGCGTTTAGAAAATGACGACTACGCGAATGCGTTTGCCAGCCTCCAGGATTGGCATCTGCTCCGCACCCTTGCTTTTACCAACCCCGACCTAGTCGAACCTTATCGCCACCTGCTGGATATTGAAGCCTACGATGAGTGCTAGTCCCGATCTCCTATTGCCTGGCGACTGGAAGTCGCGGCTGTACAAACAAAGTCTGCACAGGCAGACTTAGAGAAAAGGGGTTAACAGATCGGGATTTGGCATCAGGCGATCGACATCGCAGATCGGTTTGATTAGGAGGGGGGGTACCGTATCCACCCCCCTCAAAGCTTTTGTTTTGGTCTACTAGGCAAAGAGAAACTGTGCCTTGTTAGTCGCTGCCACGTTGAGATCGATATTGGCTGCTGTCAAGCCTGTAGTTCTTACCATCGTGACCAGTAGATCGCCCGCGCCAAACCCTGTATTGTTAGCAATACCATCACCCATGTGCAGTTCGGTATTGCCTCCATTCACAACAAGATCGATGAATGGAATCCCTTCAAAGGACATGAAATCTCCATTCGCACCTATGGAAAAGTTGTTGATAATATCTATACCATCGCCATTGGTATAGAGGAAGGTGTCGCTACCGAGATCGAGGTTGATGGTATCGTTGCCAACTCCACCGATCAGAGTGTCTCTGCCAGCTCCACCGATGATGGTATCGCTACCAATTCCGCCGACGAGAGTTTCATTACCCACTCCACCGACAAGAGTGACGCTGCCCCCACCAATGATGGTGTCGGTGCCGCCACCGATGATGGTATCGTTGCCGCCACCGATGATGGTATCGTTGCCGCCACCGATGATGGTGTCGTTGCCGCCACCGCCCGGGAGAGTGGGACTGGGAGGTTTGGGAGGGCTAGGAGGGTTGGGAGCGTCTGACGCGTCAGCCCACCAGGCTAACCCATAATTTTGAGCGCCGACGGGAGCGTCTTTTTGATGCACTACGATCTTGTATTTCTTGTTTTCTTCTGGGATTTTGAAGAAAATATGCTCGACACTTTCCGCTGAGCTAATGGAAGAATCAATAGCCTTATCAAGATCGTTTTCCTTTTCAGGAAGCAAGTATAAATCTAGATTGGTCAGACCGTCTTGTTTGAACTCATCACCTGCATCGTAGGCACCATTTTTATTGAGATCGGTCTTTAAGCTCACTTTCCGATCCCAAGCAAGCGTTATGGAAACGTAGCCGTCTTTCTTCAGTGGTTTGTCGAAGATATAGGTTCTAGTGCTGTCTTTTGCCTGCGTGGTTCCGTAGTCCCATCCAATAGCAGAAACTGTAGCCTCCCCTTTAGCCTCCGGCCCATTATAGCCAGATTCGCCAGGCTCAAATTGGGTTAGCGCGCGTTTGGCATTAAGTTGTCCGGTTCCTGTGACGCTGTCTAGGGGAACCGCTTTTTTGACAAAAGCGATAGAATCAAGCCAGTTTGAACCACCCGGTCGAATAATGGTCTTTTCCATTCCGAGAATGCCTTCCACCTTATCGGCTGAATTCATCAGAACGCTTTTCATCACTTCATGATGTCGTGCATTAGCATTCCAAAGAGGTTTCTTGGCAGCAATTTGTTTATCACCGAACTCCTGAAGCAAGGCAACGGTTCCAGTGACATGGGGAGTTGCAATACTAGTGCCTGAAGCACCTACAAACTGACCGTCCAGAGAAGGTACTACAATTTTCTCACCAGGTGCAACGAGATCGATTACGTCACGAAGTCCTGCTGAAGAGAAGACGTTATCGGTGCTTACTTGACTGAATTTCCCATCTTTGACATGGGTGAACCCAACGGTGACTCCGTTAAACTCGTCAACTGGAAGTTTATTGCTGAAATTACCTTTTTCGTCTTTTTCGTCAGCCGCTACCACATAGAGAATGTCGTACTTGCTTGCTGACCAATCAAAGAATTGAGTATAAGTGGAACTGCCGTCAAATTTATCTGTAGGAGAGAGTTGGGAACCATAACTGAGGTTGATCGCACGAATGTCATTTTGCTGAGCAATATTTTGCACTGTAATGAGATCCTTAGAGAAATTGCCTCCTACGATGCCTCCGGAGTAGAGTTCGGCATCTGGTGCCACCCCTGCGCCATTCATTCTCATTCTATTCTCTTTTGCAATCATAACTCCAGCTACCAGGATGGCATGACCAGTACCAACCTCTAAAGCTCTATCTGCTGTGGCTGCATTATCTTGAAAAAAGACTTTTTTAGGTTGAACGTCGGGATGAACCAAGTCAGGTATGCCATTCATATTCCCATCATTCTTGTCGAAACCTGGCAGCCCAGGCCGTCTTACCTCAATTTGCCCGATCGCTATCCCTTTACCAGTCAAACCCAACCCTCGTGAATTTATCCCATATACTCCATTGGAATCGTTGAGGGTGTAAAAAGCAGCACCATCAACAAGTTTGGGAGGAGCAGGGAGTGGAGGAGCAGGGGCAGCAGTAGGTGAAGGAGCAGGTGCGGACGCAGGAAAGAGAGTCAGATTACTTGTAGGTGGCGAGGGGAGATTGTTGTTGGAGTTAAGCAGTAGCTCCTCTTCAGGCGGATCTATTATCGTAGCTGCATCGCCTGCTCTAGTGAGAGGATCGAGACCATCAACTGTATCGCCCATGTCATTTACCTCTTCGATTGTGTTTGAGGAGGCTCTCGCCCCAGTGGGAGTAGTGGGAATAGGTAGGTACCACTGTAACTAAAGCCTCGGTGGAAAATCTTCAAACACATCATCCCCCGATCGCCGATCGCTTTCCAGTCCAAAACATGCTCGCTTTTTGCTCATTTTGGGCCAAAACATGCTCACTTTTTATTCATTTTTTGCTCGCTTTTTCTAGAGTAGGTGCTCTCAACCTCGATCTTCAGATCGTTTAATCGCTTTTCTGTTCTCGATCCGCAAATGCCCGTTTGCTTTGTTGGGATGCTATCGGCCTTACCTCCAGTTTCTTGCGCAATTACGAAAGCATCTCGCTCGTCAGGCTTTGAAGATATAGCGTGAAGCGAACGAGCGAGATATCTGATTCAGTTGCTCTTCTTAGCGATTGAGCAAACTCATGCTCGCAGTTGGATAGCGATCGCCGCTGGTAAATCCCTTTGGCGCAACCGCTTCGATCTGCTGTAGTTCATCATCTGTGAGCGCGATATCAGTTGCTGCGACGTTCTCTTCCAGATTTTTCTGCCGGCGAGTACCGGGGATAGGAACGATGTCGTCTCCTTGAGCCAGTACCCACGCTAGAGCGAGTTGACTGGGAGTGACGTTTTTCGCAGTGGCGATCGCTTTTACTTTTTCCACTACTTGCAGGTTTTTAGCGAAATTTTCGCCTTGAAAGCGGGGAGAATGACGGCGAAAATCATTTTCGGCCAGATCGTCAGGGTTGGTAATCGTTCCAGATAAGAAGCCACGTCCGAGCGGGCTGTAGGCCACAAATCCAATTCCCAATTCCCTTACCGTTGCTAAAATCTCATCTTCAGGGTCGCGACTCCACAGAGAATATTCCGTTTGCAGTGCCGTAATTGGATGTACGGTATGAGCGCGTCGAATCGTGGCAGGGCCAGCTTCCGACATGCCTAAATATCGCACCTTGCCCTGCTTGACCAACTCTGCCATCGCGCCAATCGTATCTTCAATGGGAACGGTGGGATCGACGCGATGCTGGTAGTAGAGATCGATTACATCTACACCTAGACGTTGGAGCGAGGCATCGCAAGCTTGTCTGACGTATTCCGGTTTACCATTTACGCCGATAAAGCTACCATCTTCTCCTCGCATATTGGCAAACTTGGTGGCGATAATGACTCGATCGCGGCGATCGCGGATTGCCTGACCTACTAACTGTTCGTTTGTGAATGGCCCGTACATATCGGCGGTATCGAGCATTGTCACGCCCAAGTCCAGGGCGCGGTGAATTGTCGCGATGGACTCGCGATCGTTGCTGGCTCCGTAAAACTCAGACATGCCCATGCAACCTAAACCTATTTCTGAAACCGTCAGTCCTTGATTTCCTAGCTTACGCATCTTCATGCTGTTCCTCCTGTGGCATTTTTTGTACCGTAGATTGCCTGACAATCTGGTTGTAATCTAACTTGTTCGTGCTCGACTGCATTCACCCAAATGCCCGATCTTATAGCTATAGCCAACAGGCTTAGGACGGGGTGCAGGGGTGGAACCCCTGCGTGGGGGCGCAGACCCCACACCCCCCTGTCCTAACAGATCTGTTTATGGCTATAAATATTTCCGGTTAATCGTATCGGTAGTGATATTGAAATAAAGATCGAAGTGGGGCTGCAACTGCCCAGCCAGGAATTGCAGGCAAAAAACGTAGAACTGGTCAATAGTTACAAATACATGGCGATCGCTTCGCGAAATTCGCTCTTTTGTTTCACGCCACGGATTTCGCCTAGCATGTCTTTATTTTTGAAAAATTGAACGGTCGGCGTGCCGATAACACCAGCCGATTCCGCAATTTCGGGGTCGGCTTCGATATCTATATCGACTACATACATTTGTCCGACAAACTCGTCGGTGACCTTTTTGAGGATGGGTTTGAGCGCGTGACAGGGGCCGCAGTGAGGTGACGTATATTTCACCATGATGAGTTTGTCGGTTTCGTGGTAAAGCTGACGCAGAGCGATACTGCCCTCATGATAGGTATCGGTCATAGAAGTCTCAGGCGCGAGTTCAAATTCAGCAACATTACTCTCAGTGCTTGTGGTGTTATCTGCCACGTCCGATTTAGGTACTGGTACCTGGTGAAACTCCTGACTCAAGCCCTTGGCAGATAGCCATCTTTCTGCTTCTAGAGCCGACATGCAACCCGTTCCCGCTGCTGTAACCGCTTGACGATACTCGTGGTCTTGCACGTCGCCACAGGCATATACGCCCTCAATATTGGTAGCGGTGGATTTGCCGCGCGTGATGATGTAGCCTGTATCGTCCAACTCCAGTTGCCCTTTAAATAAATCCGTGTTGGGCTTGTGACCGATCGCGTAAAACAACCCGCCGACGGGCAGATCGCGTTCGCTACCATCGGTTGTATTTTGCAGCTTGATGCCCTGCACGACCCCATTGCCATAAACATCGACCGGAATGGTGTTCCAATGCACTTCAATATCGGGGTGATTTAATATCCGATCCTGCATGACTTTACTGGCTCTCATGCGATCGCGGCGCACGAGCAGATGTACCTTAGAACCATATTTAGTCAAAAAGATGGCCTCCTCAGCCGCCGTATCGCCGCCGCCGACAACTGCTAATTCCACGCCGCGAAACATGGGAATTGCCCCATCGCAGATCGCACAGGCCGAAATGCCTTTATTCCAAAATTGCGGCTCGCTGGGTAAGTGCAAGCGCTGGGCAGTGGCTCCAGTGGCAACGATAATGCTGTGGGTTTCCACTTCGCGGTGCGCGGAGCGAACTTTAAACGGTCGCGAACTCAAATCCACAAAGGTGACATCTTCGGTCACCAACTCTGCTCCGCATCGCTCGGCTTGCTGTTTCATGGCACTCATCAAGGCTGGGCCGACAATGCCAACGGGAAAACCTGGGAAATTTTCTACATCGGTTGTAGTCATGAGTTGCCCGCCAGGAACACCACCAGCTTGCAAGCCTTCAAATACTAGAGGTTTGAGATTGGCACGCCCAGCATAAATCGCCGCCGTATATCCCGCCGGACCAGAGCCGATAATTACAACGTTTTCTACCATGATTTACACCTAAACCGTACTCGTTATGACTTTATTTAATACTTTAGCGCAAACAGCCTTTATTAGTTTGCATCCATGCTAATTTTCCGTCTTTGGGCAGAGTCTTTCAATCAGCGTTATATAACCTATCCCCAACTATAAAATTGATTAGCTATAATAAATGACAAAATCCAGAGAAAAATCAAGTTAGTCACACATCTTTAAGCTCAAATCACTCATAACCTATGGATATCAAGCTCATCAATATTGGTTTCGGGAACATTGTCGCTGCCAGCCGGGTTGTAGCGATCGTCAGCCCTGAGTCTGCACCAATTAAGCGTATCATTAGTGATGCCCGCGAGCGCGCTCAGTTGGTTGATGCCACCTACGGTCGGCGTACTCGGGCTGTAATTATCATGGACTCAAGCCATGTGATCCTGTCGGCAATTCAACCCGAAACCGTAGCCAATCGCTTTGTAATTACTAAAGATGGAGCCACTGATTAGCGCAACTAACAGGGTTAATACCCCGGAGCGAGACTCATCGAGCCACAAGCAAAATGGTAAGTTAGTTGTAGTCACGGGGCCAAGTGGAGTTGGGAAAGGCACTCTGCTCAAAATTCTGGCAGAGCGTCGCCCCAATCGATTTGTTTTCTCCATATCGGCTACTACTCGTCAGCCTCGGACAGGGGAAGTCCACGGCAAGGATTATTTCTTCTTAAGTCGTCAAGAGTTCGAGCAAAAGCGTCTTGAGGATGCCTTTTTAGAATGGGCGGAGTATGCTGGCAACCTCTACGGCACGCCCCGGCAAGCGGTTGAAGAATGGGTCAAAGCTGGCGAGGTAGTATTGCTGGAAATTGAGCTAGTAGGGGCAAGAAAGGTAGCACGAGCATTTCCAGATGCCCAGAAAATCTTTATTGCTCCTCCTTCGATCGCAGTTTTAGAGCAAAGAATTCGCGATCGCGGTACCGATGATGCAGCGGCGATCGCCAAACGTCTCGAACGCGCTCAAACAGAGATCGCTGCCGCGCCGGAATTCGATTTGACAATTGTCAACGACGATCTGGAGACCGCGATCGCGCAGCTAGAACAAGCTATTTGGCAATGAGAGATGTCTCGATCGAGGATTGGGTATTACTCTAAGGTCGCGATCGCGCCTCGATCGACCAGGATCTTCTGGGTTTGCAGATCTCTAACTGTAGCCAGCAAAGCTCTCTGCTCGTTTACTTCAAATGCCACTTCAATGCGATCCATACCAATTTTGCCGGGAGGATCGAGGTGGGCGATGCATACCTGTGCGTTTTGCTTAGCAATCACATGACGCGGATCGATCAACGATCTGAAATCCGATCTCTGCTGCAATCGACTGCTAGTCATGCGGCCTTTCGAGTCATAACTAACTTCGGCTTGCGATATTTCTGCCACTTCACCGATATCAAGCCCGATCTCTTTTTGTCCGTCCAGTGCCACCTGTAATATTAGTAAGTCTTCTCTGTGACAAGGATAGCGCGTACCTTTGTCGAATAATGGGAAGTAGGAATAGGAGCGAGTATGCGGTTCCCATAGACGGATGGCATAGCCATGCCTGAGATAATCATCGACTGTAACTTCCTGGCCTAATACTAAAGCTCCATGCGCTACAGCTTCAAAGGGTTTATCCAGCCTCACTCGCTGTCGCCCGAAATAGGAAACGATCGCCTGCTGCACGGCAGGGATCTGACAGCTACCGCCTACTAGCAATACCTGCTCGATCTCGCTTTTACTTACACCTTTAGAAATTGCGATCGCCAGAACTTCATCCAATGTAGAGCGTAATTGTTCGAGCAATTGCCTTGCTTCTAATATCTCTGATAGCTCTGCGCGATCGAGTTTTATTTCGTGGGATATAAAGTTCTCATCATCAAACCAGGATTCTTTGGCCTCTTGAGCGCTGGATAGTTTTATCTTCAGTTTCTCTGCCACTTCCAAAAGATTGAGCCATCCGATCTCTCCCACCTCAGTTCTTGACGAACTAATCTGTTCCAAGTAATGCTCTACAATCCAGGTGTCGATGTCCACTCCGCCGACATAGGCATCGGACTTAGCAATTACCTGAGCTTTGACAACTTTCTGCACGTTATGGGTGGGAGTTGTACGCACGAGACTCAGATCTAGCGTACCGCCGCCAAAATCGATGACCAACACAATCGAGCCTGGAATCTGTACGGCATAGCCTAAAGCTGCTGCCGTTGATTCATCAACCAACTGTACTTTGGGGACTCCCAATTCCTCGGCAAAATCCCTCAACCAATCTAAGTAGGAATCAAATGCACCAACGGGTACGGTGATGATGGCGCATTCAGGTTGCGATTCGCCTAAGTGCTGGCAGACATTCTGCCAAATTGACTTGAGAAAGATTTCTGATACCAACCTGGCATCATAGCCTTTGCGATCGATTACGCGCGACGGCGGTCTGTATTCAGCCATCAAATCTCGTTTAAAGGCTTGGAACAGACGTTGCGGCTGCGAGACCCCCAGGCGCTGCGATCGCACTTGTTCGCCCAATACAAACCCATCATCGCGAATGTATACCAAACTGGGTACGACATAGACTGACCCGGACTCCCCTGCAAACGCGCGCGATAAATTGCCGAACCGCAGCGTTCTAGGTGCTTTGGTTACTGGATCTTGGGTGCAAACTACAGTATTGCTAGTGCCAAAGTCGATCGCCACAACAGTCATAGCTAAGCACCCGTAACTTTAGGCAATGTCCGGCTCACTTTTGCAGGTACGAGAATGAGATCGCCCTGAGTCTTATACCCCACAAACCGCACGTATACCATTTCACCAGGAGCTATATCGTCGCGATCGCTCTGATGTAGCTGCGGATCGAAGGCTACTTGCTGCCATGCCTCGCCAATCGATCCGTATTCCCAGTTCTGCATCAAATTATCCAACGGTGTAAATAAAGCAACCAGATTCTTCGCTGGTAAATCCGGTTTGGCTTGAGCCATTTGTCGCACACTTGGGTACTGAGTCAACAAAGATTGCAACGCTTGAAAAGTTGTTTCGCGGTGTTCTGCCAGCAAGCGATCGCTTTGTTGTTGCATTTGCTCGCGCAGGTTTAAGCATTCCTGTTTGAGCGCGGCGACTTCCTGAGATCGATCCTGCAAATCATTCGAGCGATCGCTTCTAGGGGATTCCTGGCTAGATTCCCAACCTGTGGGCTGAGAATAGCGCAGAGCGATCGCAATGCCAGCTACTACTAGCAAATTGACAAGCACCAGCACTAAGAAATTAGGATTATCAAACATAAGCGTTCGTTGAGGCATTGTTTGTCGCATTTGTGGGGTATGTGTTGAAATGCTCTGGATTGGTTGCCATAGGCTTACCATCTTCGCTCGGATACAGCAAATCCTCGGCGATCGCTTGAATGGGGTTGTACATAACTTGCCTGGTTAGCTTGTTTGACTAGATCGCATTGCATATAGCAATCACAAATGTTTGCGAAAAAGGAGGTGTGCGGGCTGCGCCCCCACACAGGGGTTTTCCCCCTGCACCCCGTTCGTAAATGATTTAGGGTCGCTATATAAACCTG